>JAJZJR010000001.1 GCA_021810045.1 Thermoplasmata archaeon | reverse complement strand
AGATGGTCATGGGCGAGATCATAAGGGCGAAAAGAACGGATTACATGATCCAGGAAGTCGGCCTGAAGGTGCTCTATTACAATATCATGAGGGAAAACACAAGGGCATATGGGTAGTTATGCAACACCTATGTTAAGAGGGTTACCGTTTTATAGGCATCAATGGATTGATGCCTCTTTAAGCTTTTCTTAATCCGCGTCTCTCAATGCCTCCCCTTGCATCCGTTGTGATTGAAATATCCGATCATACACCTATCCGCTGCTCTCCAGCACTATGGATAATCCGATCATTTCCCAACAGATTCCCTCAATCACACTTACGATGCTTTCCATCCGTTGCATAAAACGAGGCCTGTCTATTGAGCCTGATTCTTTGAGTAATACGGCCTGTTCTCCTTCAGGATCCAGTATATGGCCTTGAGGAGCTTGTTCGATGCCGCTATAATTGCTTTGCTCTTCCCCTTTCCCTTTGACAGATGCTTATAGAAGCTTGATATTGAGGACCCGGGGTCATTAACCATATGGGTATGAAGTGCCTCAACGACAATCCACCTAAGGTATCTGGAACCCTGGTATGTAATTCTCCCATGGTGGATTATGTCGGATGATTGCCTCACCGATGGTATCATGCCTGCATAGGATATGAGTTTCCCTGAATCACCGAATCTGTTTATATCACCTATCTCAGAATATATCACCATGGCAGAGAACAATCCTATTCCCGGGACGGACTGCAGATTCTTTATGCCCTCCACACCCACATATGAGGCAAGCGATGAATCGATCTTCCTTATCTCAGATTCAAGGGAATCCATAACAGTCAGATATGAAAGTATCCTGGGGTTACTAAGATTCATGAGGAATACTTTACCCTTCCAGGTGAATGGATTCACCTCGTAATCCACATGCAATCTGAGGAGCTCAAAGTGAATCCTGTTCTTCATCCTGGTCAGATCACGCTTCAGCTGTATGCGGGTTCTCACAATGCGGCGCATCTCCCTGATCTCCTTACGGGGAACATAGGATTCCGGAATCCAGTCATTCCTCAGTAATTTTGCCAGTACCTCGGAATCGATGTCATCGTTCTTCATCCTTGATTCCGCGATAAGGCGGATCTTCAGGGGATTGGCAAGTATCACATTGAAACCGCGGGATTCTATGAAATCGTACAGCGGCTCATAGAAGCCTGTGGATTCCATGACGAATTTATCTCCCTTGCTGAAATGTGAGAGATACGCCTCCAATCTGTCGAAGCTGTTTTCGAAACTGTCTTTCCTTGTTATTCTGCCGTCCTCATCCAGGGATGTGCAAACAATTATTTTTGAATGGATATCCATTCCAGTATACGTGGGATCATCGACCTCCTAAACGGTGATCCCACAGTAACACCAGTGGATGTTAATTTTCCCTATACAGGGGTCTTAAGCATACCATCACAGTTATTCCGGTCATCAATTTTATAAGGTTCAGGTTTCCTCACTTATTTATGGTTCTCTTGTGAAAAACAGAAGAAAAATAATGAAATTAGAATAATTTTTAAATAGGAATAAGAATAAATTATTATTTATAGGACTGAGAAGGTTTTTGTTCACTTATGATTTGGCTATTTTATAGAACGGGTTGAACTTAAGGAACTTGGGTTCCAGTTTCTACGGTGGAGTAAATGGCAGAAGGACTTGATGTAAGATCTCTTATGGCTATGGAGCGGAAGGAACATCTGGTTGTTCCAGGTTTGATCCTGTTCATAATAGGTCTGTCAATGCCCATAATCATAGAGAAAACCGGCGAATTGTTCGGGACCTTCAGTAAATACGACGGCAGTGCTTTCGATCTTGCATTTTGCTGCATTATGTTCCTTGGCTTATTCCTGTCCGCAATGGGGTTAATATTCAGGGAAAGAGGAGCTATACACAAACCTCTTGCTTCATCCATAATTGTTATTCTTACAATTGACCTGATTATGTGGTTCGTACTGCCAATTGTGGGTGTTTCTTCACCAACCGGCCTTATTTCACTTCTTCCCTTTCTTTCACCAGCCCAGATACCTCTTGGCCTGACAGTTGTTTTCATTCTTCTTGTTTTTGCCTCCAGAGGATTTTACAAAAGGGATCCAAGAAAGTCAGGAAAGCCAAAGTACAACAATTGATGCAGGGAATCATTTTCTTGATGACAACTTCTATATTTTCTTAGACTCTCAAGTGATCTGAATGAGCAGGCCTTTACTGAAATGGGCTGGGGGCAAAAGACAGCTCCTTCATGAGATAATGGAGAAGATTCCTTCCCGATTCGAAACATACTGGGAACCTTTCATAGGGGGTGCAGCACTTTTTTTCGGAATTTCGGCGACCACCAGTTCGGCGGGACGTAGATCTGTTCTCTCAGATATTAACCCCGATCTTTGTCTTTTCTATGAAACAGTAAAGGGAAATCCCGCCGAATTAATAGAATATATGGAATCTCTGGAATTTGGAAACAACCCAGTGGATTATTACGAAGCAAGGGAAACCTTTAACAGAATGCGAGGGAATGAATATCCCATAGAAAAGTCAGGGCTTCTCCTCTACCTCAACAGGCATTGTTTCAATGGGCTTTACAGAGTAAATTCCAAAGGAGAATTCAATGTCCCTTTTGGAAGTTACATTTCACCTAAGATGCCTTCCCGGGAACACATAATTTCTGCATCTGAAACTCTTCAAAATGCTGTGATCCTGAATAAGGATTTTCAGGAAGTACTTTCCAATGCAGAAGCACGGGATTTTGTGTATCTGGATCCGCCATATGAACCTGTTAGCAGTTCATCTAATTTTACGGCATACAGCAGCAAAGGGTTCAACAGAGAGGAGCAGGTACGGCTTTCTTCAGTTTTGAAGGAGTTGGATAGAAAAGGTACAAGTTTCCTGCTGAGCAATTCAGGTAACAGCTTCCTGGAAGAACTGTATGATGGTTTTCACATCAAAACCGTTGAAGCCAGGAGGAATATAAATTCAAAGGGATCAAAAAGAGGTACTGTGAGCGAAATACTCGTGTCCAATTATTGAATACTGAAGTTATTTCTTCAAGTATGGTTTAATGACCATGCAGATGTAAAATGCCAGAGATCAGAATGGGCTGTTCAGGATGGAGCTACAGAGCATGGGAGGGACCATTTTACCCAAAGGGTGTACAGCCCGGAGATTACCTGGAATTTTACGCATCAGTCTTTGATACTGTTGAGATCGATTCAACATTTTACAGTATTCCTCCTCTAAATTCTGTCAGGAAGTGGGTTAAATGCACACCTGCAGATTTTCTGTTCTCCCCAAAATTGCCCAGGGAAATAACACATGAACGAAAGTTGAGGAACACAACACTTCTCATGGAAAGTTTCACCAACAGTCTCGAACCCATTAAGAACAAAACCGGAGATGTATTGATACAGCTTCCACCTTCGCTGACTTACGATGAGGGAATTATTGATTTCAGTAACTTTTTGGATGATCTTCCCAATGGATGGAAGTTTGCTGTCGAATTCAGGGAAAACTCATGGTTTAATGACAGGATATACAAGATTCTTGAAGACCACAATGTAACCATGGCTTGGTCTGAAATCCCAATGGCAAAAAATCCTGCCGTAACGACCTCTGATGACGTTTATCTGAGACTGGTTGGAGACAGGTCAATAAATGAGAAATCATTCGGCTCCATTATAAGAAACATGAACCCTGTTATGGAAATGTGGGCAGCAAATATAAGATCACTTGGGGATGACATAAAGAGGGTTTTTGTTTATTCCAACAATCATTTCCAGGGCTTTGGCCCAGGAACAGTGAATCTCTTCAGGCAAACGCTTGGGTTTGAACCTGTTAGGTGGCCGGAAACCTACCACAAAATGCCGGACAACCAGAAAACACTGTTTTAGTTATTTTCTGCAATAAGCCTGCATATTTCACATCTGTTCACCAATTCCCTGTGATTCTTCTCCGAATCTACCTTTGTCCCGGAAGATTCTCCCAGGTATCCAAGATCAGGAATACTGTCAATGGGAGATTTATGGGAATATCCTCTCCTAATCATCTCTTCTGCGAGCTCATCATGTCTTGTTTTAACCGATAGGGGCTCGATAAGATGGTTTTTCAGAAAACCTGAGAGATTCTTCTTCCTGGAAATGGAGCCAATCAGCATGTGAATTTCGTTATGTTCACCAAGAAGATGTCTTCGGCACATCTTTGCAGGGTCAACCATCCACATTCTCATAATTTGGATTATGGAGAATTTTACTAAAATCCTTATTCAAAATCTTTTGTTCTTTTCCGACATGAATTCAAAATCAGCCTGAGATCAGGGTTCCAAGGCCTTCTCCACGTGCAACTTTCCATTCATCATCCTGGCTGTTGACCCTGACGTCGTATGTCTTACCAAGAGAATTCATCATTTCATCAATGGTTTCCCTCCATTTTCCCATGCCTGTCTTTTCAGGTAGCTGGTGCCGAAATTCATTTTTCATGAAAACAGATGAATTCTTGTAAGGCGTGTAAGAATCGTATATTATCCTCGACCCATTTTTTTCTGCAACCTGGAATATTCTCTCGATCTCACTCCTGGAATCGTTGAAACCCTTTATGATGGGTCCAATGAAGATCCATGATCGTATGCCACTTCTGTGCAAACCTTCCAGAAGCTTTATCCTCTGCCCGGGTGCAGGTGTCTGTGTTTCTATCTCAAGTGCCTTTTTCTGGTCAATTGTAGTCAGTGTAACACCCACATCAATGAGATTTCTGTGACTTTCAAATAGACCCAGATCTCTGAGCGCCAGAGGGGACTTGGTCTGAACTGTTACACGAAAACCATTTGAAAGCAGTATTTTAATGGATTCTCTGGTAAGTCCATAGATGGCTTCAGCAGGTTGGTAAGGATCAGTTATGCTTGACAATCCCGTTATTCCGCGCTTCATGCCCTTTATCTGTTTTTTCAGGACATCAATGAGGTTGCGTTTTACGTAAACTACTTTTCCCCAATCTTCTCTCGCTTCCTGTATTTTAGTGAAATCTATTGCAAAACAGTATATGCAGCGGTGCTGGCATCCTGTGTAGGGATTAACCGCATAATCAAGTTCCGGAAGATTTGACTTGGATATGCCTGTCTTTACATCATACTCAAAGAATTTCATATTCAAAGACTGAAAAATCTGTCCAGGTTGTTGTATTTCTGGGTGGGAACAACGTAGGACTTCTCAACCCACTTTGACAGGGGAACACGCATATACCCGGAAAGAAAATTCAATGCCTCGTCCAGGGTATCAAATTCCTGGGGCTTCTGTTCAAACAGCGCTCTCATATTTTCTCTCACATACCACACTCCAACAGGCAGGTTCCATCCAGGGTAAATTTCCCTCCATGTAATGGCTCCGCCTGTCCTACCAAGATTTGAAAATTTCTCTGCTACTGCAAGTCTGGTGGAATAGTAGCATCCCCCAATGTCCGGATATTCTTTCCTGCCATAATAGCCCTCAGAATCAATCATTACGTGAGCATTGTCCCCCCACTGGTTCCATGTGCTTCCAGGGAACCACGACTCACCCCACTCATATATCCAGTTTGTAGGTGTGAGTACAGCCATGAACAGGTTACCGGAGGTAACCCTTACATATGCCAGAAACTTGTCTATCTGTCGGTTATCCTTTATTTTTTCAACGAGATCATCTGAAAGATTCTTGTCAACAGCAGTTATGGACCATCTTGTGGGAACAGCTTTTCTTGCCTTCCTGTCACCCAGCGCACCCACACTGAGAATCTTGGAGATTCTTGAGACATCCTGTCCATTTGAATAGAGGTAGTCCATTGCGTCTGTTGCTTTCAGATCTGTATCTGAGAATACCTTCTCAACATGAAGGCCTGGGCTGGAATAATCAACCTTGAAACCTTTCAGCGGTGCAGAAGGTCCCATGGGTGGTGTGTGCTCATCCAGGATCACATCTTTTCCAGATATACTTCCATCAAGGATCATCTCAACCTCAACGGATTTCTCCGAAAGAGCCATAAGCTGGATTTCCTGGAATAACCTGTCTGGATCAGCTGCCTTGGCGACAGTTACGTCGATCCCTCCACGAATCATGGAAAGTCTCATGGATAGAAAATTCTCTATTGGAACGCCTAGCCAACCTCTCGAATCCTCGTACGGGGATGTGTCTCCATGAACCGGAGGAGTTGTTGGATACATCTTTACCTTTGGATAGCCGTACCTGCCCACAAAGACACTTGGAGGTGAGGATCCTTCTAGATTTCCCCCAGTAATCCTGGTAAGGTTTGGCTGGATCATCTGCTTTACTGAAATGGGACAGTATGAAAGGCCACATAGCATCTTTGTACCTCTGCATTTGAGACACAGGGATGCGGGGATTTTCATTTTGGCCTTCATCTGCATGATTCTTTGAAGCATTTCCCGTATTTAAGATGAATGAAACGAAAGAACACATGTGACTAGCAAATAAGTATTACAACAATAACAACATAGGGATGGGAACCATGGTCAATATTGACGTTGAAAGAGGAGTGGTGTGGACATGACCCTAAAATTGGATCCCAGGCTTCTCTATGAAATCATGTCAGAGTTTCACACTCTTGGCGATGAGGAGTATGGCGGCCAGGGAACATTTCAGGAAGCAATACTCGTTGGTTATATCTATGGTCTCCTTACAGAGAATCCAATGAGCCAGCTTACCATGGACTCAACAGACAGGAAAGTCTACAGATTCGGGGGTTACAATTACATCATCTGGTTTGATGAAGTTTATGCCAAGGATACAACAGAAGAAACAGAGGAACCTCATTTCACTCCCGACACATTCGAAGTCAGGATAGAGGATCTTAACGAAGACTTTGATGAGGACTTTGACGAGGATTCTGTCCTGCTTCCCGTTGCTGTGGAAGGACCATACAGTGAGGAAGACATAAGAGAGTTCCTTTCCAACGGTGACCTCTGAAGCTTCAAAAAATTATTTTACCACAGGAAGTATACTTACATAGCTTGAATCGGGAAGAATTTGTAGACATTTTCTCACAGAATGTCCATGTTTCTGGTGGAAACAGGAGGTTTTTCGCTGAATTAACATATACGGGTAAAGAGTCATCCTCCCTTGTGCCTGATAGTTTTGGTTCCCGCATTCTCACAATTCCGGCAGGTGAAGGTTTCAGGATCCTCATGTCACGAAATACAAACCTGATTTCAGGAAAACAAAAAGCCGGGAAGCCTATGCCGGTGCGGGCAACCAGAAAGGCTTTCCGGAACATTAGAGACATGGCTGTGAAAAACGGTTTCAGGCTTTTTGACATAATACTTTCAAGGGCAGGAAAAAACATCGTCAATGTTTCTGGGGAACCCGATCTTGCCTCTGAAATTTATGAAAAGTATTCTGCAGAACAATTATCTTTTCCAGATTATATGGGATTCAGGAGGGAAGGTTGTGAAATCAGCTTCTCCATGGATATGAAAGTAGTCTGCCAGAACTATATCCGGGAAGCAGGAGGCCTTATTTTTGACTCCATCCAAGGTATATTGTCAGAATCTTCCATATATGGGGAACTTTATCACTCTTTCAGTCCAAAATATGATGACTTCCTGTCAGCAAAAATAAATCCTGTAACCATAAACGGTAACTTTGGGGAAAGAGACGAGGTTCTCAATAGACTGGAGAAAAGTCTGCCACTGGGTCTCGATATTAAACCAGCAGGGAACAGTGGTATCTATTTCAGCCATAGTTCTGGTCTTTGGGGGGAAATTTCCTGCCTCAAAGATTCCATAATGGTTTACTTCATGACAGTAGCTGATTTTAACCTGGGTATCGAGCTTATCGACACCTTAAGGGAGCTGGTGCACAATTGACTTTACCACTCAAGACCACAACCAAGGAAATACTGGCTCAATACGAAATCCATCGTCTCATGAGTTCAGTATTCCAGGCTTCACAGGTTTCAGGTGACCAGAACTTTGCGCCTCTTGAAGTAGGATATTCGGGTGGGCTTTGGTACGTAATAGCGGGAAGAAAGACTCCGTCAGCAAGTATTGCTGATTATATTTTCTTTTCAGGTACAGGCACCAAGAAAATGTCCGATAGGGTACCTGTAACAGATCTTACAGATGTGGTAAACAGGAAATTTGAAGCTAATGCAAGACCAGTCAGAATAATATCCGTGGATGACTCTGGCAAAATCTCCGACAGTGGATTCCCTGTTATTATGGTTGATACAAGGACAGGTGAATTAATGAAAGGTTCAGATTACAATCTTGGGAACTCACTTGACTCTTTTATTGAGAACGGAAGCAGAGTATCCATGTATTTCCCGCACCCTTATCATCCGGAGCTGGATTTCTTTGTAAGATCCCTCTTTCTCACGAGAGGTTTGATGCTAAAGCCTCCACTAAAGAGGAAATTTATCATGGAAAATCTAGTTGAGGAAACTTATCAGCATTCTGTTGGCGTTCGAAGGGAAACAATCAGGAAGGACTTCAATGAAATGCTCATGGGGCTGATCGCTTCCAAAGTATTTCATGTGAAAGGCGGCTATCTCACATACCTTACTGATCTGACCGAATACAGACGAAGATATCAGAGGCTCTACCTTCCATACGCAGAAAAAATATCCAAAAGGACCATATTTGACTACGAGCGTTCTTTACACAAGCAATCCTAAAACAAGGCCGGCAAGAGGGGATATAACCCACGTTGCCACTGTAATCAGGAACGGGCGCATCTCCATAAGTTTGTTTCTGTAGGAAAGACCTGTACCAAAGACGCTTGAGGTCAGTGTCTGGGTGTTACTAAGCGGGATGCCAAGCAATGTGGCTCCTTCCACCAGTGCAGATGACACAATAAGTGAAACAAAAGCATTGGTGTATCTCATAAGGTACATTTCCTGACCAACCCTTTTTATGACGCCTTTGCTGAGGAAAACAGATCCTGCAGCGATTCCCACCACCAGGTATAACACAGAGATTCCTCTTAGGCCTGATACCTGTTCTATGAACCCTAAGGTGTTGGCACCAAGTGTGAATGCTGTTACAAATGAAACAGCAATAAGGGCCAGTTTCATGGAAAGGGCAAATCTCCATACATCCTTAGGCTGGGTTCTTATGAACTGACGGTTCATGAGGAACGCCAGTGAAATTGAAAGAAGAGGTGCCAGTACCCATGTTCCGACAATGAGCAAAACCAGGGGTATATTTATGGTGTATCCCAATTTAAGTGATATGCCTACAGAAGTTCCTACCAGGGCCATGATAAGTGAAAGTGGAACCCTGAAATAAGTGGCCATTCCGAAGATAACAAGAGCGACAATGAGGGCGTATGCAATGAGGGGGTCTGATCTTGGCAATAAAGATGCTGCAGTACCATGAAGGCTATTTCCCTGAAGCAGAAGGCCTGCTGAAAATCCAGCTATCCCTATTAGAACTCCTCCTGTTTTTGAAAGAATCCTGGAACCGATGAGGGTTCCCACTGCGGCAGAAAGATTATTCCCGGCAACGAGTGCCGTGAGGAGCACGGAGAGCAGGATCACGATAATATTGTATAACATTTTCAGCGCGTTATGGATACGTCTATTGTGTGCACCAGATCAGAGATGTCCTCACAGTCATCCAGTAGGTCATCCATTTTGTGCACAAGTTCTGTAAGATGGATGAAAATAATGTATGGTAATGTGTCTGCAGCACTGTATAGCTCGTCTATGAGGTTATCTTTAAGATCGTCCACTTTTTCCTCAATTTTTTCGATCCTTGCTCTCGCATCAGCGAGTACTTTGGTATCTCTGGATTCAAGTACGATCCTGACGTCCTTCAATGCCTCAATGGTAAAATCGGCCATATTTCCACATACTTTGTAACCCTTCTTCAGGGTATCTCTGGAAAAATCATCGAATTTGTGGGCATTCTCGTGAACTCTCTTTATCTCCCTGCTGATATAGTAAGATTTATCCAGGAGATCATCACAGGTTTCAACAAGGGTGATAAGGTCATCCATAAGGTTCGAACTTATTGCTCCACCGGTAATCTGCTGCCTCATGCTCATGGAAAGCTCATCAGCATCTTTTTCGATTGTTTTTATCTTCTCGTTTATCTCAACCTTCTCTCCATCTTCAAGGCTGAACATTTCCTTTAGCAGTGACGCCGAAGTGGAAGCCATATCCGCGTATTTTGTGAGTTGCTGAAGAACACTCTTTTCGCCTACAACCATTATCTTCTTCAGAAACCTTGAATTGACCATTCTTACTACATTTTATACACATATAAAAATAGTGACAGATTCTTGCATGGCCATCCATTTCATATTTAGGAAAAATAATTAAAGTCAGCAATTATGTGCAATCCTTGATAGCGACCACCATCCTGTTCTTCGTTTCAGCAGTTGGGGCAATTTTCGCTGTTGTTAACCCTATTGGTGCAGTTCCAACACTTCTTGTGCTTACAGAAAACTTCACTACAAAGGAAAGGAGCAGGGTCATTACAAAGAGCATACTGGTTGCTGGTGGTATGATAATTGGTTTCATGCTCATTGGTGTTTACATTTTTTCTGTACTGAGCATCAATATCTCTGACTTCAAGGTTGCAGGCGGAATCCTTCTGTTCAAGGTAGCATTTGATATGCTCCAGGGTCGGACATCAAACACTAAACTCACGGAACAGGAAAAAGAGGACACAATAGAGAGAGAAGCCGTTGGCATAGTCCCAATAGGAACGCCTCTGCTGGCAGGCCCCGGTTCAATTACAACTGCAATTATTTATTTCAACGACATGAGCACCACACCATTTGACAAACTTATTGTATTTGCAGGAATAATAGCCATTCTGATCTTTTCATACCTCATTCTGAGGTTTTCAGTTCCCCTTTTTACAAGATTAGGCAGGACGGGCTCCCTTCTCATTTCAAGAATAATGGGACTTCTTCTTGCTTCCATAGCTGTTGAATTTGTAACCACTGGACTTCTAACTATTTTCAGGTAATTTTTGGGTAGGTAAGAAATGTCTATAAGGGCACAATTGGTAGAATTAGAACTAATTCATGTATGATTATATTTCCTAATTATTATGAATTTTGAGAAGGATTTATTAGTTCTGGAATGTTAGGACGACCTGTTAAAATGTTCAAGATGACAGTTGTTTCCACCCCAACAAGAATTCTTGATGATGATATTGACAGAAACATTGCCTATTTCCTTTCAGATATAGGTTACATTCCAAGGCTGAAACCAAGCACAGATTTTCAGGTCATCTCAAGATCCGCATATTTCAGGCTTTTCAAGGAATGTTTTCTTATGCATTCTGATAAATACTGGAGTGGGGAGGAATTACTTACTTTCCTGAAAACCAGCAGGACAACTCTTTACAGGCACCTGAACAAACTGAAGTCCATGGATATCCTGGAGGAAATCCAGGATGGCAAGAACAAGAAGTACCGATTGAGGTCCGGGGACATCCTTAGAGCATGGAACTGGGTTGAAGTCAACGTCAAGATGGCACTTGATAATTACAGAAAAACTGTCGAACACATATGGGAGCTTTCCAAGGAAGAATCCAGAAAGCCATAATCATAAAGTTTTTTATTGGTAACTATATGGGCGTAGGAGGGGGATTAGACGAAGTTCAACCTATCCCTGTTGTCAGAGTTGTTGATGAATATGGACATGATCGAAATCAAGAAGGGTGGAAAATATAAGATTATTTCCAACAGTGGCAGAGATGAACCAATGGAAACTGAGGGAGAATTTGTTGGTTACACAGTCCTTGGCGAAGAAGGTGCGGTATGCTTCCGCGTCAGGAATGGCGATAAAAGTCTCCTAAGGCTCATACCTGTTTCAAGCCTTATCGCAATTGAATTCACGGACGAAGAACTTCTGGCAACAAAGAAAAAAGTGGAAGAATCGGACAAAACAACTTATTTCAACTGAATTGATTTCAGTTGAGTATAAATCGGTATTTTACCCGTAAGGGTACTCATATATATTTTTAAACTGTGAATTTCTTCCTGGAACTCTAGTGAATTATACTTTTTCCTGATGTTTGTGCAATCCACTGGCCGATTGAAACGACTAACTGTTATGTGGGGCACAAATGGCCGCAGTTTTTTTTCCACAGGCTCAATGAGTGAAGCAAGTTTTGCGTTCTCCTCAATTTGTTGGGAATTTTCCACTTCCAGGAAGAGAACATTGGCCTTTTCGATCGAAGGAAATGCCCCCAAACCCTTTATTTTCAGGAGAAATTTCTGGAATGGAATTCTGGAAACAGTCACTTTTAATTCATCAACATATCCGGGGGTAACATCGCCAAAGAAACGAAATGTGAGATGAAGCTCAGGTGTCCTCACAGGTTTACTGTATCTTATGGCACTTATTTCTTCCAGTAGATCATCAGTTCCCGGGAATCTTTGAATTGAAGCAGCCAAAAAAATTCTCACAAGCTATAAACACCTCAATCTAAAAGACATTTTTTCCATAACTCAAAGGGAGTTGTATATTCCAATAATTTCCCCGGTTCTTTATCTTTTCAGGAATTTGGTACAGATAAGTCAATAGGCTCTTTTAGGAGCTTATTCCTAATAAGTAAAGTTTTCTTTTTTTTAACGCGATACTTATAATAAAATACGCGGATCGAGGTAAACAGTATTTCCAAGACATATTCGGACAGCACGGTTGCATTGAGGGAAATAACATTCAGCCTCAATCATAACGGCATATTCTCCCTCATTGGAGAAAATGGTGCCGGAAAAACCACACTTGTCAGGATACTTTCAACTCAGCTTATGCCGACATCAGGCAGTGCCTCCATTGATGGGCTCGATGTTGTTACTCAGGCATCACAAATAAGAGAGAATATCGCAGCAGTTCCACAGGAAGCAAGGGCGGTTCCCTGGATGACCCCACTTCAGACTATAACCTCATACCTGATGTACAGGGGGTACACCCATTCAGATTCGCGGGCTATAGCACGTGACACCCTGAGAAAGCTTGGAATGGAAAGGATAGAGGAACAGAAGAACAGAAATCTGTCTGGAGGCCAGAAAAGGAAAGTGCTCGTTGCAACTATCCTGTCTTCAGAAGCAGAACTCATCTTTCTGGATGAGCCATCGACAGGGCTGGATTACCTGTCCAGGAAAGAGCTCTGGTCCATGTTTACATCAATGAAGAAAGAACGTTCCATAGTTCTTACCACTCACTACCTGGAAGAAGCAGAGGAACTTGCGGATACAATCGGAATGCTTTTTCAGGGAAAACTGGCCGCTTTTGGGACCATGCATGATCTGAGGAAACTCATGAAGTATCCCTACAGCATCAAAGTATCTGCCCCGGATTTTGAACTGAATAACATTGCAGGTAAGGTCATACACCTCCCCGATGGACTGACACAGATATTCACTTTTGAGACAGAGGTTTTCGACATAGTCAATTCCTTAATACCTAAAAAGATAAATTTTACAGTTCAGGAGGTCTCTTTGAATACCATCTTTGAGAACATTGTCTATGGAGGGAAGAATAATGATTAGGCATCGTGGAAGCCAGATTTATGCCTCAATACTGGTAAATTCCCTGTATGCAATGGTAAACTATCCTATCATGCTGATAAATACGCTCCTCGCTCCATTGTCTATACTGGCAGTGGTGACATTCGCAAGTCATGGTACACTACTCCCCGTAGCGGCTGAAGGTGCCCTCATCATGAACATGGTGACTAGTGGTACTGCAATGCAGGGAGACTTATCACATCTGAAAAATGATATGAGGCTACAGGACATGGTTGTCAGTTCACCAACCGGTCCAGGAAGTTATGTAGTAGGAATGGCCCTATCACAGATTGTATATTCTGTGCCAACAATTAGTCTGCTTATAATATTCAACATTCTTTTCGTGCATCTTTCAGTTGTGGGGGCATTTGTGCTTTTTCTGGATATGGCCGCTATTTTCACTTTTGCTGTATCGCTGGGGTTCTTTCTATCGACCATATCTACGGATATTATACAGACATGGGCTTTCTCCGGTATTCTGGCACCTATACTTACAACGATACCCCCCGTATACTATCCAATTTCATACATTCCCCTCCCTTACAGATACCTCGCTTACATATCTCCTACAACATACGCTGCCCAAATTGCACAAAGCCAGGCCGGATTTACTGTCCTCACATTAACACAGACTTTTGAATACTGGATAATTCTGATTGCCATAACAGTGGTTTTTGGATACATCGCACTCAAACGTTCAAGGTGGCGGGATGTTTAACATCCTGTTTTGAGTCATAGCTATGTATTGCCCCATGATCCTGTGACAGAAAACCAAAGAAAGAAGGGAATCGTTAAGATTATAGACCTACAAATTATATTGAAATCATGTCGAAGGTACCAGAGGATCTTAAATTCACAAAGTCGCATGAGTGGTTCAAGGAAGAGAACGGTGTGGTTACCATGGGTATATCTGACTATGCACAGAGCCAGCTCACAGATATAGTTTACATTGAACTTCCATCTGTTGGTTCGAAGAAAAAAGCCGGTGAAGTTCTTCTCACAATTGAATCGGTAAAATCAGCTGAAGATGTTTATTCTCCAGTGGAAGGAGAAGTTGTAGAGATCAACAAGGAACTTGTGGACAAACCGGAACTCGTGAATTCAGATTCATACAAGTACTGGATGGTTAAGATTAAGAAAACAGGAAACTTAACCGAATCCCTGACACCCAGTGAATATAAGCAGTTTATAGGGGAATAACCTGGAAAATGCCTGACAGGAGAGACAAATATTATTATCTGGCAAAAAAAGAGCGATACAGGAGCAGGGCAGCATTTAAGCTGCTTGAGCTCCAGACCAAATTTGGTTTTTTGAAAGAAGGGCAGAACATTCTGGAGATAGGTGCGTCTCCGGGTGGGTGGAGCCAGATTGTCACAAGCGTAACAGGTAATACTGTTTTTTCAGTTGATATCAACAAGATGGATCCCCTCGACAACACAGTTTTTATAAGGGGCCGAGTCGGGGACAAAGCTCTAAAGGACAGGATTAAGGACGAAATGAACAGAATGGGAATAGATGCATTTGATGGAATAATATCAGATGCAATGTCTAGAACCAGTGGAAATCAGGATATAGATCACTCCTCATCTTACCTAATCTGTCAGGACGTTATGGCACTGGCTCAGGTCTTACTGAAAACTGATGGTTTTGTGGTGTTGAAGCAGTTCCAGGGAGATCTTACAATACAATTTGTAAACCAGTGGAAAAAATATTTTGGTTTTTCAAAAATTACTAAAGTGGCAGCTTCAAGGGAATCCAGCAAGGAAGTATATATTGTATTCCAGTACCTCAAGGGCTTTTAGGCATCCAGCCTTGTATCTCAAGTCTTGTCATCAAGGGTTTATGAAATTCATAATCTGCCACAATAAGGTTGCTTGGATTGTAACTGTTTCGGGAAAACTTATCAATTGCGTCTGCCATATAATCAATACGCGTTTCATCTATTTTCGCAAGTCCTTTAACAGCATTCACTCTTTTAATCCAGTTTTCTGAAAATTCATACTCATTTTTGTCCTTAAAATCATAATTGAGTATCCGTTTCTTCCTGATGGAGTGCCGTATGAGATGTCTTGTTTTCATTGTCTCGGAATAAAGTGCGTCGAACTGTTCCTGAGACATATCCAGGCCAATACCTTTTTTCCCCGTATCCATAAGATATTTCACAGATTCAACATAAATGGGTGGCGGCGTCATTACTTCCCCATATTTGGTGAGTCTCACTCCATAAATTATTTCATAATCTGACAGGTTCATCTCAAAAGGCTCCCTTATGAATGCAGAAAGGCCATCAATTTCTCCCTGAGATATTGTTATAAGCAAGATTTCCGGTTTAATACTGGTAAGGATCTCCTTCAGCTGTTCTCCGTGCGAAACAAGTCCCTTTACACCAGAGAAGACATTCAATTCCTTGTTTTCTTCCCTATTAATAAGTTTTGTGAACATTATGCCAGCTTTCTCTTTTCAATCAATATCTGCAACTTTTCCTTTTCCCGGATATCCCTCAGCTCTGCGAGATTAATCACAGGACAACCGCCCAGATGCTCTCTTGTTGTGTGGAGTCTGCTGATCACAAACGAATCATTCTCGAAAATCTGGCTTATGTTTCTCATGGATGTTATTCTAACCATGTTCCTGTCAAGGGATTCCATCAGTCCAATAAGAAATATCTCTTCCAGGGTCTCCTTCATCACAGCGTCAAAAGGGAATTTTCTAACTGGGTGGAAATCCATTCCATGTATCATCATAAGATTGAGAACTTCCGACAGGAAATCATTGTCCATGGGTGAATCATCCGGGGGCATCTCCAGGTTCCTGGAGACATCAAGAAGATCTATGGATTTCCCCAGGTCTTCGCCAAGTACTTCTTCCAGTTTAAGATAGACATCTATTGTAACAGCACTTCCTGACTCATATAGTGAAATGGATCTTCTCGAAGTGCCTATCTTATTTGAAAGGTAACCGATTGAATAACCAAGTTCCTCTCTCCTCTGGTGTAATCTTTTGCCGTCAATGGATGCATAGAAGCCTCCGGGTCCGGAAGAAATGAAGGGCATTTCTCCTTCCAGGTAATCCTGAAAAGTCTCAGGCGATAATATTGGTACTCTGTGCCTGAAATATATGACTCCGTGCTCCAAGGGCCCGCCGCCTGCTTTCCTTCCAACTACAAGTGGTGCCGCATAAGTGAGCTTGGAAATCCTGATGAGCTCCAATGCGCTTGAATTCCTTAAAGTATCTATGTTTTGGAGAACCTTGATAATAAGCCGCAAGCTTTCGCGTTTAGCTATGATATCGAATCCGGTCGTACCTCCAGGTAACGGATCTGATACTCTGAACCCTTCTCTTGTGAGAAGATCGAAAACCTGTTTTACAATGGCGCTTCGCCGATCCTCCACGAATGGTAAGTATAATTTTGAGTATTTAATTATTTCTATTTTTGCTCTCACATTTCATCGATTGGTTCTTCGAAAATGCCAGTTGAGAGTTTATTTGGACAGATTTTAACATCGCAGGAAGTGCATACAACTTCGCCTTCACGGTTTCCCGGAGAGTCTATGACAATTTTTTCAATGCCCTCAATTTTGGCCAGATCATCAAATATTTTACGCGGGACTGTTCTGAAAAAGATTGCCCGCAGTATTGTTTCTTCCCTTCTAAGATTCTTGCCGTAAATTTCCTTGATGTATGAGCCATATTTCCTTACTGCATCAACGAGTGAAGACATGGCCCTGGAAAAATAACCCGGGCAGATAAGCATTGTAACTACCTGATCACCCATTAATGGAGAGATTTGTGATATGTCTGGCAATGGCCTTATACTTGCCATAATCTGTTTTACGCCAGGAGTGCTCTCAATTATCTTTATGGTATCATATACTGTTCTTCTGTTAACTCCAAATGTCTTGGCGACTTCGCTTATTGATATTTCTATACCGTCGGTGTAAAACTTTCCATTGTTTACAGAAATGCCTCTATTATAAAGTCCCTCTACGATTTTTCTCTTTATGGGGTGGTCTTTAAAGTATTCTTCAAGGATTAGAAGCATTAAGGATTAATTTGTTCAAGATATAAAAATTCAGCAGGTGAATTTTATGGGCTGAAATATTTAATACTTGAATTCTTAACATTTTCTGAGGGGTTCTCCTGCTCAGTAATCTCATAGACTTCTGGTGGTGCCTTTGTTAAATTCAGTTCTATGTTCATGAGCTTTCCTCTCCTGAAATAATCTATTCTCACCTTGTCTCCAGGCTTGAAGTCTGAAAATCCATCCACCTTGAGTTTCTTGATCTCTTCCCTTATTTCCTTCAGGTAACGGTCAGTGAACCGGAAACCATTTACTGCAACCAGCTCATCTTTTGGATTCAGTCCCCCAATGAATGCAGGTGTCCCTTCAATCACTGAATCGATAACAAACTTTCCACCCTCATTTCGTACTATAATCCCCAGATGGGATTTTTCAGGGACCTCTTTCTCATCTACTTTCCTGTATGAGGCTTTCAAGGACAACCCAATTCTTTTTACTTCCTCTGAAAAATCTATAAGACCCGGGGTTTTGATGTAGGTCTGGAAGAACTCTGAAAAATCTGCACCAGTAATATCCTTTATGGCTGTTAACACATCTTTCTCAGTATATCCTTTTCCGTCCCGGTTATATTTGTCCATGAGAGACCTGTAAACATCGTCGAGAGACTTTGTGGCACCCGTGGCCTCAATTATCCTGGTGTTAAGAAGTAATCCGAGCAACTCACCTTTGAGATAGTAGGATATGTAACTGTTGAAATTATTGGGTGTTGGTTTATAGAGTTTGATCCAGGTGTCAAAGGATGATTCATATGCTGAAGTAACTTTAGAACCGGGCATAAGATCATGGAGAAGCATCTGGTCAGCCAGGTGTTTATAGTACTCTTTTCTGTCAATAAGGCCTGTTCTCATAAGGACGAGGGATGCATAATAATTTGTGAACCCTTCAGCCATCCAGAGCATGTTGGTGTAATTCTCTTCTTTGTAATTGAAAGGCCCAAGTTCAACAGGTCTGATTCTTTTAACATTCCAGAGGTGGAAATATTCGTGTGCAGAAACTGATAGAAATGTTTTTTTGTATTTTGAATCTGGACTGAAAACAAAATTGTCAACATCTATTGTGGTGGAATTCAGGTGTTCGAGACCACCCATTACTTCTGCGTCTCCAGAGAACAGGTGGTATATGAACACATATCTCTTATAGGGGAGTTTTCCAAATATTTTCAGAAATCCTTCTACGATCTTTTTAAGGTCCGATTTCAGGCGTTCCTCATCTTCATTTCCATGGCCGTATAGTACTATTTCATGCTCTTTTCCGTCAACTGTGAAGAATAAGCTTCTGTGGGTTCCAATTTCTATGGGGCAGTCTGCAAGTATATCATAGTTTACAGCTCTGAATCTGTTATCACTCAGCCTTTCAAGTCCAGTAGAAACTTTCCAGTCCTTGTAGGGCTTGATATATAGTTCTACAGACTGATCCTTGTAACCCTCAAGATACATGAAAAGGTTTACGCCGTTGAAGTAGGCGTGGGTGGAGTCAACATGTGATGTATGAACAGAAAGTTCGTTAGCATAGAATTCATATGTGATTGAAACGGAGTGGAAATCCTTCGTTGTAATTTTCCAGGTTGATTTGTCCTTCTTTGCGACTTCAAGTTCTGTCTTGCCGGAATAGGCATGAAGGTGCCTTACAAACCTTGAAAAGTCATATATTTCATATGCACCGGGAACCCATGCAGGTATGGTTGCATAAAGGGTATCCTCAGTAAAGTCTTCAATATTAAGTGTAACCTTGACAAAATGTGTTTGGGGGTTTTCAATTTCAAGCTGGTATTGAAGTTTCATTTTTGTAATCAGAACTGAGTTAGGATGAGGAATAATTAAATTTTTGCCTGAACCACCATTTTTGCTGGCTCAGGTTAATCGTAAGATCGGTCTTCCCTGTAGTTGTGGTAATTCATGTAGTAGTTCTCGCTGCTTTGTGAAAGGGTGTTTTCAGAGGACATGGCAGCTCCAAAGTTACCATAGTATTTCTTGATTTTTTCCTCAACAGGGAGATACATATTTAGGGCCTCCAGAACATCATTCTTCTCGATTAGTGACTTCTCATTTGCAACTGCAATATCGCCCGCAGCTCTAACAAGCCCGCCAAGTTCCCTTAGCCTGAGGGTGAGAGACCTATCTTTATGATCGATCTCCTTTGCCCTTCTGATACCCTCTTCTATAATCAGTTCTGCCCCGGCAAGTTCCATATGTGGGATTTTTCTGTCAGAAATAATTTCCTGAGTTATGAACTGGAGATATTTGAGACGGTTTTCTGGAGTATCCGGCATGGCAACCTCCATAAGCATTTCGTAGCCGCTACCAACTATTCTGGATCTCAATGGGCTGAGAATATATTGAAGATCCTGTATATTGCATGCTGCAACAAGGATAAACTCCGCCGGTACTTTATCGACCCTGACGCTTGCACCCGCACTCTGGGGGTTCCTTCCTGTTATGGGAAAACTCCTTTCCTGCATTGCTGTAAGTATGAATCTTTGAAGATTTCCTAAGTGTGTGATTTCATCTATGAAAAGTACCCCTTCATGGGCTTCGTGGACAGCTCCTGCAATTACACGTTCATATGGAAGGGTTCCCAATTGCGGATGACCACCATATGGATCATGGCGAACGTCTCCGAGAAGCTCAGTTTCACTGGCACCTGTGGCAAGAACAAATGGGTTTCTGTCTATGGGAATAATAACCTTGCTGGGACTTTTTTTCTCCATTTTTCTGCGTCTTTCTAATGTTTTTTCATCGAGAACGCGGATTTTATCCCCATATTTCTCATAGACTATGACTTCTTCTCTCTCACCAACTCTTCTCGTTGATGTAACTTTGTCAGTGTTGTTCTGTACTCCAAAAGCCGCACCAATAACATTGAAAACATCACCAAATGGGCCCTGTTGCGTAGTAGGCTGGGTCTTTGGGTTATTGCAGTTTGGGCAGACCATGTCTGTAGGCAATGAGTAAAAACCACATCTGGGACATCTATAGTTCAATCTCTCAGCCACATTCAGTGGTGCATCCCTTGGATCAATAATTTCACCTTCGACCAGGTTCTGCTCTTCTTTCTCAATTTTTATCTGGTCTATATCCTTGATTTCGATAAACGGCCTTTCCGGATATTGTGGATTGTGCACTACACGTATTTCCTGTTTTGGGCGAGGAAGGTAAAAAGACATGGCCTGTGCTATCATGGACTTACCTACGCCGGGTGGACCCACTAGAAGAAGATGTCTTCTCTGCTTTGCAGCTATCTGTGCCATCCTCACAGCCTCATCCTGACCAATGACTCTGTCAAGAGGATTGGCTGGTATAGCTATTTGTGAGGTATCAGATGCATCTCTGTAATCGTGGTTTATATATGACGCTCCCATGAAATAACCCTAATTTCTGTGGGCTTCTTTGTAATGTGCCCAAGCTTTGCTCCGTAAATGTTCTTTATTCCCTGCTTGAAAGCCACATCAATAAGTCTCTGGGAAATGACTCCGCCAGTGATTATGGTGTCTCCGTCAGTGGCTTCCAGAATTTTATCAACTGCCTCTGAAACCTGGTATGATCCAATCATGTTTCCTTCCTTGTTATAAAGTTCAGTCAGCTTGTCTTTAGCAAGGTTAGCCCCTTTTCTCTCTATGGCTCTTGGATTGCTGAGGTCTACTTTTCCAGGTACATCTTCCGGTTCTTCCATTATTTGTTGCAATGGGGCTGGCTCCTCTTTTTCAGGAGTTTTTTGTGGAGGTTCAGTTTTCTTTTCCCCTTCAGATTGTTTAGAGGTTCTGATTTCCACAACACTTTTGGCTTCTTCATAACCTCTTTTAACCTGTTTTTGACCGGTTTCTGTTGCGGTTTTTTCTGTTAATTCTTTCAGCTCTTCTGACATACCTCTCATTGACAGGTATTGCTCAATGGGAGTTTTGTATCTTAAGGCTTTCACAATCTGTTTGTATGTTAGTTCCTCTACTTCCGTTCCTGGAGGTGCCCTCGCAACGAAATCAATTTCAGCGACCTGAAGCATTTCCTTAAGTATGAGGTCTCCACCCCTGTCTCCATCCAGGAAAACAGTTACAGTTCTTTCTTTGGAAAGCTTCTGTACTGTCTTGGGGATATTTGTACCCTGTACAGCTATAGTGTTCTTAATTCCGTATCTCAGAAGGTTGAGGATATCGCTCCTGCCTTCCACAACAATGATTGAGTCAGAATCTCTAACAGCAGGTCCTGCAGGGAGTTTATCCTCACCATAAGTAACGATTTCTCCTTTCTCAACTTCTTCACGAACAGACGCAACAATGCTTTCGCTTACACTTTTTCCACTGTCGCTCATCCTCTTGTAGAGTGCTTCTGCTCTTTCGATAATCTTATGTCTTTTCTGGATTCGGACATCCTCTATATTTTCAACTTCAACCTTTGCTTTGCAAGGGCCGATTCTGTCAATAGTTTCTAGTGATGCTGCCAGAATTGAACTTTCAACCTGGTCCAGACCTGACGGTATTAAAACGTATCCGTCCGTTCTGCCTTTCTTGCTGTCAATTTCGACTTCTATTCTTCCGATCTTTCCGCTTTTTTGAAGATCCCTTAGGTCAAGTTCGTCACCAAGGAGCCCTTCTGTTTGCCCAAATATGGCCCCTACAACGTCGGGTTTTTCAACCACCCCGTCCGTAGAAATCTTTGCTTTGATTAGATATTTTGTTAAATTTGGATCTACATTCACTGTAATCACCCGAATAAAGATTAATGGAGTTAATTGTGGAAATATCTGTTTTCCGATTAATCACCATCGAAAATGAATGTTTTGATGCTATATAACTTATTCGATGTTAAATCAGACAGAAAAAAGCGGAAAACTATTAACTTTACAGACTACTTTTGGGTTGCAAAACTTATATACATTTTAGGTATTGGCTCATGCTTTATGATTAGGTTTGGTATAGCTGGGATACCTCTTACCAGCAAGGGGAGAACTTTTATAGAGTCTGTTGAAGACGCCCACAATCTGGGATTGAATGCCCTTGAGGTGCAGCTTCTTCGTGTGAACGTTGAAGAAAGTCCCGCACTTGAATATGCAGGGATGAATCCAAGAGACATCGAATCCTCTATCATTGTCGATGTTTTAAGACAAGATGAAGATGGAAACTATGTCGGAATTGGCATTGACAGTGTCATTGAGGAAGACGATATAGTTCAGGAACTGTTCTGGAACATGGCCAGGAACTATGATGATTTAATTGACGGAGGCAAACTGGCTAAGGAACTCGACGTGAAGCTCTCAATGCATGCACCATATTACATGGAACTTCTCTCGGAAGAGGAAATGGGAGACAAATCCTATAACCACCTTAAGTGGACACTTATGATGGGTAAGGCAATGACCGCACATAGGGTCGTAACACACACAGGATTTTACAGCGGCTCAAAAAAAGACAGTCTTAAGCGTGCAATAGACGTTTACACTGAGATATCACAGAAATATTCTCCGGAACACGGATACCCATACATTGGAGTAGAATCATCAGGAAAAACTGAAATTTTTGGCACTACAGCAGAATTGGTTTCACTCGCAAAAAAGGTAAAGGATATAGAACCTGTTTTGAACTTCCCACACGTTCATTCCATTAATGGCGGTTCACTGATTGAAGTTAAAGATTTTGATGCAGTGATAAGTGAATTTTCAAAATATGCTAAAGATGATCTTTACGCTGAATTCGCAGGAGTTCAGTATCAGGATCACAACGAGGAAAAACTTACCGCCATAAAACATGGTGATTTGAAGTTCGAGACGCTGGCAGAATCATTAATTGATTACGATTCCGACATGACTATAATATCAAGTTCACCGCTTCTTGAACACGATGCTCAATATATGGATCTGATTTATCTCAGAGCTCTATCAAAGAAGTATCAAAAGAAAGCAGCTGTGAAGAAAACGGTAGCTTAAGGAGATAAAATTATGGCTAGAACATATCCTGTTAAGAAAGGAATTTCAATCGAACCTCCTGAACTTCTTTCAAGGGTTAAGGAATCAACAGGGAACGGAGAAATAAAGGATGGACATGTCTTCTGTTCTATACCTGGAATTAAAACCATTGAGATGTATCGGGATGGAAAAAACCTCCTGGTAAATACCGAAAATGATCCCGATAATCCTGATCCAATGAAAACAATCAGAGTTTTCAACGACCTGATGGAGACGGTTACTGGATTTTCTTCAAAAGAAAGAAAGAAAAGGTTTTCAAAGGTTTAATGAATTTTTATTTTTTCTCCACAGATTCTGAATAAACACAATTTCCAAAAAATCCATAAATTAGGACCAAAGAAGTAAGAAAAGAAAAATTAAGACAAATTTGAAAAATTTATAATTTTAAGAAATTACAAGTAAAGATTACTTGTATTTGATCTTGCTTGAGGCTCTAAAGACAAATTTCTTCTTAGAAGGAACCTCGATTATCTTCTTTGTCTGTGGGTTCCTTGCTTTCCTGGCCTGCTGAGTTTTTCTCTCGAAGATTCCAAATCCAGCAAGGTTAATCTTACTGTTTCTGTCTGCTTCAGAGACAACAGTGTCCAAGAAGGTCTTGATCACGTTTCTCGCGACCTTCTGTGTTGTGCCAGTCTTTTTCGATACTGTCTTTGAGAGCTCACTAATTCCTACCATGACATCCCTCCACTATGTTAATATAGTTAGATCTATTAAAATATTTGTATTACGTTTTTACTGCAAATGAGAAATTGTTGATTTTTCTGATATTCCAAATTTATGATAAAAATAATCAAATATTAATTTTCTTATTTTTTATATTTATTTGTTGTGATTGAGATGGCACGATGTAGGCCGAACAGCTATTTTCAAGGGTTTGAGAAAATCTAGATTTTCTACAGTTTCTTAAGAAGTTATCAATATAGCGTTATTATTGAATGTTTCCAATGTAGATTTTAATCCAATTTCCGTTTGGCACCATCCAAAAAATTGGCAACAATCACTTTTTAATCAGTTCACATGGTAAGAAAACATTACCGGTATCAGGTCTCCAGCTGAAACGAACTTGAATTTTCCAATACTGTATCGAAGTTAAAGGATTAAATACAATCCTCCTATTGAAGTGATTGTGAAGTTAATAGAAAACTGGTTTTCAGAGAGATATTCAGACAATCTGCAGCTTTCCTTCAGGGTCAAGGATCAATTATTGTCAGTTAAGACTGATTTCCAGAGAATCGATGTGTTCGATACATATGACTTTGGTAAGCTTCTGACCATTGACGGAACCGTGCAGTTAACTGAAAGGGATGAGTTCGTTTACCATGAAATGATAACGATGGTTCCGTATTATCTTGCAAGAAAGGCGCCTGAATCTGCCCTGGTAATTGGTGGAGGCGATGGAGGGACTGCTGGCCAGCTTATAAAAATGGGTTTCAAGAAAGTGGTAAATGTTGAAATAGACACTCAGGTGGTCGAAGTCTGCAAAAAGCACTTTTACGACCTTTACAAATCTTTTGAGGATAAGAGGGTTGATCTAAGAATCGAGGACGGTGTTAAGTATATTAAAACAACCAAGGAAAAGTTTGACCTGGTAATAATTGACTCAACAGACCCTGTAGGTCCAGCTGAAGGTCTTTTCATGGAAGATTTCTACAGGGCAATTAAAGGTGTTCTGTCGGAGGATGGAATCGTTGTAACACAGTCCGGTTCGCCATTTTATCAGCCTTTTGCATTACAAAAGGCACATGGAGGTATGGAAAAAGTCTTCACAACAGTAGCAAGCTACACTGCTTTCATACCGACATACCCCAGTGGTTTCTGGTCATTCACAATGGCTCTGGACTACGAACCTAAACCCAGAAGTGGGGAGATAAAAACAGGGAAATACTTCAATGAGGATGTTCTGGAAGGGGCATTCAAACTACCACAGTTTGTAAAAGACCTCATTAAAGAGTGATTTTTGAAAAAATCTTTTTTATTTTACTTTCCATTTTTCCATGGATTCCTTCAGAAGGGCCTGGTATTTAGGACCCAGATGCATAGCTATTGTCTGGAGTTCCCTAAGATTCTTGACAAAGTTGTGTTTGCTTGAACTTGAAATAAGTGAGTGGAATTTTTTTGTTTCACGTACAACTTTTCCGTAATAGTATGCAAACAAAACAGTAATCACAAGGGCTAAGGCGAAAATCCATGTTTCCCATGCACCTGTGAAGGCGAGAGTAAATCCCGAGGACTTTAGCCTAGGGTTCCTGACGATAAGATCATTTATGGTCAGGATAAGCAGAACTACTCCAAGGGCAAGAAATACTATGTAAATGTATGATTGGTACTGTCTCCAGGAATTGCTCATGGTGTCGTGGAATCATAAAACCGCATTATTTAATTTCATCGATTTAAGATAGTTATTTTTAATCATCTCTTTCTGACAGGAATAAAATGAGTTGATTCAGGGCCAGGGTTCTGTGTGATATACTGTTTTTCTCGTCCGTCGAAATCTCGGCTAACGTTCTGTCAAATCCTTTTGGAATAAATATTGGATCAAATCCGAATCCTCCTGAGCCCTTTGTCTCCTTCGAAATACTCCCCTCTAATATTCCAGTGAACTGATGGAATTTTTTATCTTCACAATAAGTTATGACAGTGATAAACCTGGCAGTTCTGTCTTTTCCATCCAGTAGTTTGAGAATTCCCGGATTTCCTATTTTTTTGGAAACAAATGATGAATATGGGCCGGGAAACCCGTTTAGTGAATCTATATAGAGTCCAGTATCCTCAAGGAAGAATGGGTCATTTATATGGGTAGACAGTTTTTTTGCACTGTCTGCCGATATTTCGGATGTGTCATCAGCCTGTATTTCTTCGTAAGTTAGCTTTATCCATTCGATTGAAAATCCAGAGTTCTCCAGTTTTCTGCTTATTTCCTGGAATTTATGTTCATTGCTGGTTATGAATTTGATCATACATACCTTCTTCGCCGTTCAAGTTCAGTCACTGTCTGAAAGACATCGTTCCATCGGCCAAAAATCGCCTTGTAACCGTTTTTGAAGGCATCCATGTAATGATGAGATTCATTTGATGCAGCCTTTAAAGATTCATCAAAAAGGTAAATATCTACTGCCATATCTTCTACCTCTGAATCTGCCTTGCCCATGCTTGTATCTATGAAATAAGGTCTTCCATCCTCTGTAACCAAAATATTTGAAACTGTTAGATCTCCGTGTGTAATTCCGGCAGCATGCATCTTACCAACGTAATTGCCAAGATCTGCCATTGTTGTATCGAATCCGTTATTCTGCATAAGATATGATCGGAGCGTTCCTCCTCCTATTCTCTCATAGGTGGTTGAGAAATTACTGGTGTCAACATCATATACATTTGGAAAGGGGATTCCAATATCCTTTCCCTTAAGGATTATGCTTAATTCGTTTCTCAATCTTGACAGTCGGATAATGTTGTCAAGCCGATAGTTTCTGTAAGTCTTGGGAATCCGCATTTTCGTCACGGTATTTCTGCCATGATATGATGAGAAATTCACCACTGACTCTGCACCGCGGTTTTCAGGGATTTCTTTTCCGGATGCCTGTATCCAGGGGGCATCCACCTGATCTATCCTGAATCTCTGGTCCACAGTTGCTTCTTCAATTCCTATCCTATGGCCGCTCTCATACATGAGAAAACCAGCCTGGGCAATCATTGCCCCATTGTCCATGCAATACTGATCTGCAGTCAGATGGGCCTTTATGCCAAGATCTGCAGAAAGTTCCACTATCATCTCCCTCAGACGATGGTTTTTTGCCACACCGCCTGCAAGAAGTAATTCATTTTTGGAAGTCTGGTGTAAACCTCTTTCAAGTACTTCCAGAAGCATGGCAAAAGAATATTCCTGAACACTAAAGCAGACATCTTCTGGTCTTTCTCCTTTCCTGAGGTATTCTCTGGCTGCCGTGTACATTCCTGAAAATGAGGTATCCATACCTTTTACGGAATATGGCAGTTCAAGGAGTTTATCTCCCTTCAAAGCCAGTCTCTCAATCTGGGGGCCACCAGGGAAAGGGTAACCAAGATCTCTTCCAAGCTTGTCAAGAAGATTACCAAGACCTATGTCCATAGTTTCTCCCATGACTCTGTATCTCCCATTAAAATGAGAGATAACCTGAGTGTTTCCACCTGAAACATAAAGCATTATTGGATCTGAAGCACCAGTAACTTTCCTTCCAATTTCCACATGACCCAGTGGGTGATTGACGCCAACTATGGGTTTATTGGATTTTACAGAAAGTGTTCTGGCAGCTGTGGCAGCTATTCTAAGGCAGGGACCAAGTCCGGGACCGCGTGAATATGCAATCAGATCTATGTCGTTAAGTTTTAAACCCGCATCATTCAGGGCTTTGTCTATTATGGATTTGACGTTGTCTGCATGATGCTGGGCAGCTTCTCTTGGATGTATTCCTCCGCTGGGATTATGGTAAGTATGAGATGCGTTGCTGAGGATCTGTTCATTGTCAACAATTCCACAGCTTATGGTATGTGCGGTTCCCTCTATTCCAAGAGTAATCAATCTTATCCTGCAGAAATCTCATCTTGATATATAAGTGTCAACAGGAAACACAGATGTATTCAACAGCTGTTGAATACATAAAACTCGGAATACTATGTCCAGGTTTTGCACTTTCATAAAGCATTTATTCCCATGAAAGAGAACCACGGAGACATTTTTATTAATGTGAATGGCATAAGCAAAGACCTATTCAAGGTAATATTAAACGTTCAAGAGAGGAAATTATGGCAAATTCAGTTGCAATTATTGCTGACGGCAAGAGTGGAAAAACATACAAAAAAGAGGTAACCCCGGAAAATCTCAATTCCCTCGTGGGAAGAAAGATCGGGGATGAAGTCGACGGTATTTTCTTTGAGCTGCCCGGATACAGGCTTAAGATCACAGGAGGAAGCACAAACGATGGTTTCCCGATGAAATCAGACCTTCAGATACCTGGCAGGAAGAGAATTCTTAGAATATACAATAAAGGAAAGAGAGCAAAGAACGGTTACAGAAAGAGAGTAACATTCAGAGGATCTATTATTGGAGCAGACGTAGCCCAGCTTAACCTAAAGGTTACACAATACGGGCCTAACCCTCTGGAAGCCCCCGCACAAGAGGAAGAGAAGAAGGAATAAAATGGCAAAACTTCCTCAGCCATCCGTAAATATCGGAATGGTTGGTCATGTTGACCACGGAAAGAGCACTCTTACTAAGGCATTAACCGGAACCAAGACAGATATCCACTCCGAAGAAATAAAGAGGGGAATTTCCATAAAACTTGGTTATGCAGAAACTCCTGTGTACAAGTGCAGAGGGCCGGGAGGAGAAGAATTTTACTCACGAGAAAAAACAAGCGCAGATTGCGAGCTTGAAAGAGTGATCTCATTCGTAGATGCTCCAGGTCATGAGACACTCATGGCAACAATGCTTTCAGGTTCATCCATTATGAATGGAGCACTTCTTGTTATAGCCGCTAATGAAAAATGTCCACAGCCACAGACAAGGGAACACCTTACTGCTCTCGATATAATGGGGATAAAGAATATAGTAGTGGTTCAGAACAAGATAGACCTTGTTACCAGAGAAAGAGCCCTGGAGAGCTATAAGGAAATCAAAGCCTTTCTCAAGGGAAGCGTAGCCGAAAATGTACCAATTATACCAGTTAGTGCTTATCACAATTCAAATATCGATACTCTTTTCAAAGCCATAGAAGAGCTGATACCTGCCCCAACATTTGATCCGAGTGCTTCCCCAAGGATGTACGTGGCAAGGTCTTTTGATGTAAACAGGCCGGGAGTTCTTCCAAGCAAGATGAAAGGAGGGGTTCTCGGGGGTTCTCTTGTAGAAGGAGAATTGTCTGTTGGTGACGAGATTGAAATCGTCCCTGGTCTGCAGATGACAAAAGGTGGAAGGCAGGTTTGGGAGAATGTTGTTACCACAATAACATCCCTGATGGCCGGAAAGAGTTCCTACGACACCATAAGACCGGGAGGTCTTGCTGCTGTTGGTACTACACTTGATCCATTTCTTACTAAGGGTGACTCATTCACAGGAAGAATAGTTGGGAAGGTTGGACAAGTCCCGCCTACTATTTTCTCAATGACAATCGACTCTCATCTTTTGAAAAGGGTAGTCGGTTTCCAGGAAGAACAAAAAGTTGATCCTATCAGATCAAAGGAAAACCTTATGCTTACGGTGGGAACTTCAAACACTGTAGGCCAGGTTGGTACGGTCAAGGACGGGAAGGTTGAAATCAACCTCAAGTACCCTGTAGCTGCTTTTGAAGGTGAAAGGGTAGCTGTTGGAAGAAGAATATCCAACAGATGGAGACTTATAGGCTACGGAAACATAATTTCCGTTTAATCCTGTTTTCCTGAAGCAAAATCGCATTTATTTCTCAGGGGGCAATCATTGCAGGCTGGTTTTGATCTGCAATAATCCTTGGAAAAATTTACTATAAGTCCGTGGAGGTTTTTCAATTTGCCAAGGTCCTCTCCTATTGATGCAAGTACGTATTCCTTGGCTTTTCTGATATTGGAGACGTTTTTGACACCCAGTCTATCCATGAGCCTCAGAGTATATTTGTCTACAACGAACACAGGTTTGTCGAGAGCATAACAAAGGATTGCGTCCATGGTTTCCTGCCCTATGCCGGAAATTGGTTTTATAAATGCTTCGAGTTTTTCATTTGACTCATTTTTCATGGCATCTATTCCACCATAATTGCTGACAATCATTTTGGAAAGTTCAATTATTGTTCTGGCTTTCTGGTTGTAAAACCCGGAACTGTGAATTAGTTCTATCAAGTGTGATTTATCAATATCTGCAAGCATCTCAAGTTTCATCAGCCCTTCATTCCTGATCCTGGAAAGGGATTTTTCAACATTTGACCAAGATGTATTCTGAGTCAGAATAGCTCCTAAAATTATTTCATCATCAGTCTCTCCGGGCCACCATTGGGTGTTACCGTATAGTGAAAATAATTCCTCGTAAAGGGATGCGGCATTAATGTTCAACAAAGAGGACAATTATACATGGTAGAATAGCATAGCGTTTCTTTAATTTTTAATCATTTCTAATACGGAACGTTTTCAGGCTTAATTTCAAAGCTTTTTTAGAAATATGTGAAAAATGTTTTAAATTCAGGTTCAATGTCCTTCATATGAGTGAATTTGACGCCATTGTAGTAGGCGGAGGCCCCGCTGGCACTTCGGCTGCAATGAGACTAGCTGCAAACAAGCTTAATGTTCTTCTGGTGGAGAAAGCCGATCCTCCAGGAAGCAAGAATGTTTCTGGAGGGGTACTTTGGGGCAATTCACTGGCAGGTGTTATGCCTGACTGGGAAAAGACAGCTCCTCTTGAGAGGTATGTTAAATCAAAAGGAGTAGGTTTCCTAACAAAGGATTCTAGCATTGATATAAATTTCAGAAGCTCAAAGTTCAGTGAGACCAAAACAGGTTATACCGTCCTGAGAACCAAACTGGATCAGTTTCTCAACAAGAAGGCAAAGGACGCTGGTGCAACTGTTGTTACTGGTGTTACAGTGGACAAACTTGCCTTTGAAGGGAAAAAGGTTATTGGTGTCGAACAGGACGGAGACATCATAACTTCCGATGCAGTAATACTTGCGGAGGGTGCGAATCCAAGAGTCGCAATAGATTCAGGTATTAGGCCACCTCTAAAGGACCAGGATGTTGCAATTGGAGTAAAGGAAGTCATTAAACTACCAGAAAAGACAATAAACGAGAGATTCAATCTCAGGGAAAAAGAAGGATTCGCAGGTGAATATGTTCTGGGGTTCCTCGAAGGCGGGGTTGAAGCTGGAGGATTCCTGTATACAAACAAGGATAGTATTTCACTTGGTGTTGTAGTTTCAATGAAACATCTGAGGGAAAACAACCAGACACATTCCTATGACATAATTGAACAGTTCAAGGAGCACCCATCCATAGCTCCTCTGCTTGATGAGGGGAAAGTGGACGAATACAGTGCCCATATGGTACAGGAAGGCGGACTTGAATCCATTCCAAAACTGTATGGTAATGGGTATATGATTACAGGAGACGCTGCCGGTTTCTCTTTCAGTAATGGACTTGTCCTTCAGGGAATGAATTACGCTATTGCATCAGGTATTGCTGCTGCAGATACACTGGTTGAAGCAAAATCCGGATCAGGTATTTCAGAACAGGCATTTTCCAAATATGAAGAGAAGCTCTTGAACAGCTTTGTTCTTAGGGATATGCACACATTCAAAGGAATCGAGGAACTTACCTGGGGAAGCCTGATTCATCAGAAAATGCCAAGCATTCTGGAAAAAGTAATGCTAGGTGTATTGATGGAGGATGGGGAGCCCAAGAAACATATGAGCCAGATAGTGAAGGAGGCCCTTAAGGAATCCGGACTAAAAAGCTCAAAGCTTCTTCTTGAGGGCTATAAAATGTACAGGAGGATGTAATAATGAAGATAGAAGATAGGTTGTCACTGCTCAATTATAAAATTGACAAGAGTTACGCTCACATTACTGTTAAACCAGATATTTGTGAGGTTTGCCCTGATCATTTCTGCACATTTGCATGTCCTGCAAAATGTTATACACTCATGGAAGGAAAACTGAATTTCAAGTACGAGGACTGCGTAGAATGCGGGACATGTATAGTTGCCTGCTCGCACGGAAGTGTGGACTGGAATAATTCCAAGGGTGCTCACGGAGTCAAGTACAAGTATGGGTGATCCAAATGACTCTTGAAATTGTTGTACTGATAAAGGTAGTTCCAGATGGGAAAGAGGTCTTCGTTGACCCTGTGAATTTCACTCTCAACAGGTCAATGGCAACAAATGTGCTCAACCCGGCTGATGAGAATGCCCTTGAGGCTGCTCTCAGGATAAAGGATGAGCATGATGCAAGGATTACAGTTATGACCATGGCACCGCCCTTCGCTGAACCATTTCTCCTGGAGTGCCTGTCAAGGGGTGCGGACCAGGCAGTCCTACTGAGCGACAGGGCAGTTGCAGGATCAGATACCTATCCTACAAGTCTTACGGTAGCTGCAGGAATAAAGCATCTGGGCAATGTCGATATTGTGTTTGCAGGAGAGAAAACTTCAGACTCAAGCACAGGGCATGTGGGTCCAGGCGTTGCTGAGTTTCTTGAGGCAGAACTTGCTTCTTATTCGAGGTCATGCAAGTATGAAGATGGCTATGTGATTGCAGAAAGGGAACTTGAGGAGGGCGTTGAAGTTGTTAAAATACCTACGCCCGCCGTCGTAACAGTTGTTACTGATTCGAATATTCCCCGGAGAGCTACTTTAAGGAAGAAACTTGATGCCCAACAAAAAGGAATAATCGTCTGGTCATTGCAGGAGATTGGAGTAGAGGCTGACTGGGTAGGCTTGAGGAATTCACCCACAGTCGTGAAAAAGATGCTGCCTTTCCCAACAAGGGAGAGGAAGAACAAGGTAATCGGCGTAGACAATCTGGATGACTTTGTAAAAGAGCTTGCAGAAGTTGGCGTACTAAAAACAGGAGGAAACTAAATTGACAGAGATTAAAAGAGCAGATCCACCACAGGATGTTTCAGAATACAAAGGTATCATGGTTTATCTTGACTCGTTTGATGGGGCCCTCACAAGAGCAGCTCTTGAAATGATCGGAGTCGGCAGGAAAATGGCCGACAAGATCAACGAAACGCTCATTGGTGCCGTTATTGGTGAAAACACAAAGGGTATGGCTCAGGAGGCAGGAATGTATGGCTGTGATGAGGTATATGGCTTTGATTCAAAAGAACTGGCAATGTACAGATCAAAACCTTTCAGCGACATTCTGGCAAATCTTGTTTTTGAGAAAAAGCCCAACATACTGGTAGTACCAGGTTCAAAGAATGGCAGAGATCTGGCAGCACGAATTGCAGTAAAGGTTAGAAGCGGTCTTACAGCTGATTGTATGGAAATTGATGTCGAACCTGAAAACAGAATCCTCATCGCAAGGAGGCCAGACTATGGAGACAGTACCATGTCTGAAATCAGGTGTGAGAAGCACAGACCACAGATGGCTACATCGAGGCCTGGGACATTTGAAACTCCCGTACCGGATTCAAAGAGAAAATTCCAGGTTGACGTTAGAGAAGTAAAGCTTGAAAAAAACCAACTGAAGGAAAATATCCTGTCATTCAACAGGAAGACTGAAGAGGATATTACCGGATCCAAAGTCATCGTTTCGGGTGGACTTGGAATGGGTAAGCCGGAAGGTCTTGACCTGATCAGGAAACTGTCAAATCTCCTTGGCGGTTCAGTTGGAGTAACCAGGCCCATTGCTGATCTTGGTTGGATATCAAGAGACCATCAGGTAGGCCAGACCGGGCAGATAGTCAGGCCCAATCTTTACATTGCAGCGGGAATATCCGGTAAACCACAGCATATTGTGGGAATGATGGACAGCAAAGTCGTTGTCTCAATCAACAAGGATCCAGATGCAGAAATGAACCAGTTTGCCGACTACATAATAGTTGGCGATCTCTATGAGGTTATTCCAAAACTCATTGAAAGTATAGAGAGAGTAACTGGGGCAAATCCATCGGCTGCATAGACGTAAATTACCAAATTTTATTATATTTACCAACTATTTTCTTTTGTTGTCCAAAGTCAAGGTCCTTCACCGTTTCACTGGAGATTCCGATTTAACAATCGTACAGATGACAAGATTCATGGAGGAATACTCAGAACATAATCCGGGAAAACAGGTTTTCTTCGATGGGGATCGTTATGCCATATGCTGTATTTAGGTAAAAATAGAAAAGTAAAAAAATTGGTTTTTATAAGGTCTGTTCTAAGCTGTGGTTCATTATCTCTTCTTTCAGGGATGCAATGAATTCGTCAAGTTTCATGACGTGCTGCTTGTTTTCCCTGTTTCTGATAGATACTGTACCTGCTTCCTCTTCCTTCTCTCCAACAACAACTATGTAGGAAGGTCTCTTCGGCCTTACGGTCTTGATCTTCTTGTTCATTGTCTCCTGGCTGTCATCCAGTATTGATCTTACATTGTTACTGAAGAGTTCTTCATGAACTTTCCTTGCATAGTCATTGAATTTTTCACTCACAGGTACAACATAAACCTGCATGGGGGCCATCCAGGTCGGGAATTTTCCTGCGTAGTTCTCAATTAGTATGGCCATGAATCTCTCATAGGAACCAAATATGGCCCTGTGGAGCATTATAACACGATCGTGCTTGCTTTCGCTGTTAATATAGTAAAGTCCAAAGTTTGTAGGCATGAAGAAATCGACCTGGATTGTTGAAAGCTGCCAGGACCTGCCCAGGGCATCCTTTACATGGACGTCGATCTTCGGCCCATAGAACGCGGCCTCTCCCGGGTTTTCCGTATAAGAGATCTCTTCCTCATTCAGGGCCATTCTCAACTGATCTGTGGCCTGATCCCAGGTTGTGAAATCCGGCTCAAGGTTTTGGGACGAACAGTTTGGACAAACCATTTCGTCTGTCATTGACGTTTTCCTTCCTTCCACTTCTGTTCCGCAATCCTTACACCTGTATGTGATAAGATAGTTCTCAGGGGCATCTTTGTCAATTACGCTGAGATCGAATGTAAGCGACGGTTCTCCGAGGATTGTTGAATATGTTTCCTTGATCATTGTTATAATGTCCTTGATCTCGGAAATTATTTGATCAAGTCTAAGGAATGCATGACCATCGTCAACAGTAAACATCCTTGGCCTCGTCAGTCCGCCCATTTCCCCGGATTTTTCATATCTGTAAACTGTTCCAGCCTCTGAATACTTCACTGGGAGTTCTTTGTAACTTTTTGGTTCCCGTGCGAATATTGCCACGTGTCCAGGGCAGTTCATGGGTTTGACTCCGTAGTTGTCTCCATCTGGAAGTGTGAAGAGGAACATGTTTGGCTTGTACTTTGCATAATGTCCTGACTGTTTCCAGATCAGATCCTTGAAGATATGAGGTGTTGCAACTTCCTGCCAGCCATGTTTTATGTTAAGTCCTCTCATGAAATTTGTCAGCTCGTTCTTAAGGACAAAACCGTTAGGTGTGTAGAATGGAAAACCTGGTGCCCACTCTGAATTGAATACGAGAAGGTCCATTTCCTGGCCTATTCTCCTGTGGTCCCTTTTTATGGCTTCTTCCCTGTTGTGCAGGTATTCCTTGAGTGCCTTGTCATCAGGAAATGCTGTTCCGTATATCCTAACGAGCATTGGCCTGCTTTCGTCCGCTTTGTAGTGTGTGCTTGCAACTGAAAGAAGTTTTATGGACCTGAGAAAACCTGTTGAGGGAACATGGGGTCCCCTGCAGAAATCAACAAAGTCTCCCTGTGAATATACTGTGGATGACCCGCTGTCTTCAACATTCTCTACTATCTTGTCTATCTTGTATGGATTATGCGAAAACCTGTCAAGCAACTCTTTTTTCGAAAGACGGTGTTTTTCAATCCTGACATTCTTTGACGCTATCTCTTTCATGAGTTTCTCTATCTGTTCAAGTTCTTCCTGGTTGACAGGTTTCATGTCTATGTCATAATAGAAACCATCTTCCGTAGGTGGACCTGCATTAGGTTTTGCATCCGGATATAATTGTGTAACTGCCTGTGCCAGAAGATGTGCAGCTGAATGTCTCAGGACCTCTAATCCCAACGGAGTCTGAGTGAAAACCGGCTGGATTGTAACATCTGCAGTGGGAATATCCCTTATATCCATTTCCACGCCGTCTGCTATGACGGCCACTGCTCCTTTTATGCCGGCTTCCTTCAAGGATTCCTCGAAGGTCCTGTTGGCTTTCGCCACTAGTTTGTTCTCTTCTGCCTTTGGCATCGACACGTTAAAATAAATACGTATAAAAGAGTTGAGAGTGGAGGATTAATTTAACAAACCTTTCCAGGCAAGTTCACCTTTCTCGATGAGTTTCACTATTTTTTCAATGTCTGGAGTTGCAGGACGATCCTGGGTAAGTTTTGTTACATGTTTTCTTACACTGTTCTTCAGATTCTTAACGTGGACTGAAATATTTTCCTGTATGAATTCAAGTCCCTGAGCTGATAGAAGGAATTCAATGGCAATTATGGTCTGAAGGTTCTCAACAATCTCCACTAGTTTCAGGGCAGCGTTTGTGCCCATACTTACATGGTCTTCCTGGTTTGCACAGGTTGGTATGGTGTCAGCTGAAGATGGCGAGCAAAGTGTCTTGTTTCTGTTACACAGGGCAGCTGCTGTATACTGCGGGATCATGTAGCCGGAATTAAAACCGCTCCTCTCTATGAGAAATGGCGGGAGTCCACTTAGATTGGTATCCGTTATCCTGGCCATTCTTCTTTCAATCATGTTGCCAAGATCAGTGAGGGCAATGGCAAGGAAGTCACTTGCAAAGGCCACAGGCTCACCATGGAAGTTTCCAACAGAAACATATTCATCTTCATTTACCAGAGGATTGTCAGTAACGGAATTGATTTCAGTTGTAATGACTCTGTTCACATAATTAAGTGTGTCAAGAACAGCCCCGTAAACCTGGGGGATACATCTCAGTGTGTAGGGGTCCTGTACCTTGTTTTCTCCTGCCTTTTTCACATTCTGGCTTCCTTTTAAGATTTCCCGCATTGCTGCAGCAATATCCTGTTGTCCAGGGTGGGCTCTGGTTGCAATAGCCCATGAGGTAAACGCTTTATCAGTGCCCTTCAGTGCCTCAAATGCCATGGAGGCCGAGTTGAGTGAACTCCTGAAGAGATTGTATGCAAGGCCCACTTCAATGGCAAGAATTCCAGAAATGGTAGATGTTCCATTGATAAAGGCAACTCCTTCCTTTTCAGCGAAGGAGTATATCGACATTCCGGCCTTATCCAAAGCTTCCTTGGAACTTATTTCTACGTCCCCTTCTACCACTTTCCCTTCTCCCATCATGGCAAGGGCAACATGTGCCAGAGGTGCAAGATCTCCACTGGCTCCAACTGAACCAAATCTTGGAACAACCGGAGTGATATTCTTGTTAAGCATGTCAACAAGGAACTGAATCAGTGCCGGGCTTACGCCAGAAAATCCCTTGCAAAGACTGTTCAGTCTCACAACCATCATGGCCCTGACATGCACTTCATCAAGTCTTGGACCATATCCTGAGGAATGGCTCCTTATGAGATTTGACTGCAGCATCACAATATCCTCTGGTTCAACATCCACATTGAGAAGGCTCCCAAAACCTGTTGTAACTCCATAAACCCGCTTACCTGATGAAACGATTTTCATCAATGAGGCATGAGATTTCTTAATTCCCTCCATAGCCGCTTGTGATACAGTTACTTTTTCATGGTCTTTAGCAATGGCAAGAACTTCTTCCACAGTAAGACTATTACCATCAATGGTTAACATGACCTTATAGAGAGGCTAAATCAGGTTAAAATCATTGTCTATAGGCTTAAAATTAATATTTTAAGTATTCAGTTATATGCGTATGGAATCAATGATTAAGACATCCCAAAATTAAAACAAGTTTTTTTAGCATTTTGCCCTATTGAAACAATGGTTTCCGGATCTCCGAAGGAGCGTATATACAGAATTGGTAACGACGAAAAGCCCGAATTTCCAAGATTCTCAACCGAATACATAGATCACAGTATTGACCCTTTTGATAATTTTTTCCTCTATTCCAATGGAAAATGGATAGAGAATCACCCAATACCTCCGGAAAAATCTTTCTGGGGGTCGTCGGGTGAACTCATGGAATGGAACAGGTATATCCTGGGAAAAATTCTGGAGCAAAGTGCTCTTTCGGATGACACTGATCCAATTAGAAAACAGGTTGGAAAGTTTTATCTTTCTGCTATGGACACAGACACTATCGAAAGTCTTGGATTCAGGCCAATTAAACCCTTTATGGAGAGGATAGAGTCCATGGGGACCAGGGAAGAAATTGTAAATCTTGCTGCTGATCTGCACAGGCAGGGAATACCAATGTTCTTTTCCATTGATTCAAGCCCTGACGACAAGAATAGTGAATATTATGCATTCAGATTATCACAGGGAGGAATATCGCTTCCAAACAGGGATTATTATCTGGAACCCCCGTTTGAGAAGATAAGGCAACAATACAGGGATCATATCAGAAATATGTTCTTGATTTATGGAATTCAGGAGACTGAAGCTGCAAAATATTCGGAAGTGGTATACAAAATAGAAGAAATGATGGCAAAAGCCAGCAGGTCCCCAGTAGATCTCAGGGATCCTGAAAGAAACTACAATCCTGTCCATCTTAACAGAATATCCGAGATCTCACAGAAAATCGATTTCACCTTATATTTCAAGAGAATTTCTCTGCCTGATGTATCTTACATAATTGTGGGGCAGCCCGAGTTCTTCAAAGGTCTGGACAGTCTCATAGAGGGAATACCAATTGATGAATGGAAGATATATCTGAAGTGGAAAGTGCTCCATTTCGCTGCTTCTTATCTTCACAGTGATGTAGAGAAGGAAAATTTTGATTTTTACTACAGAAAACTGTTTGGGCAGCCTGAACCCGAAAAGAGATGGAAACAGGCTGTGTCCATTGTTGACATGAACATCGGTGAGGCTCTGGGCAAACTCTATGTGGACCAGGAATTTGGGGAGGAATCAAGAAAACGGATTGCCGTCATGATCGATGATCTGAAGGAAGTATTTGCTGAAAAACTGAAGCAGCTTGACTGGATGTCCGCTCTCACTAAAGAGAAGGCTCTTGAGAAGTTCTCAAGATTCAGGGCCAAGATAGGCTTTCCCTCAAAATTCATTGATTACTCATCCGTCGAGATCCTTGAGAACGATTACTTTGGAAACGTTGTGAGATCCAACGCATTCGAATTCAACAGGGAAATCTCTAGAATTGGTTCTCCTGTTGACAGGGAACTCTGGTATATGACTCCTCCAACAGTGAATGCTTATTTTTCTCCAACGGAGAACGAGATAGTTTTTCCCGCAGGAATACTCCAACCCCCTTTCTTTGATCCGGAATTGGACGATGCAGTAAATTATGGTTCGCTTGGCGGGACAATTGCTCACGAGATTACGCATGGATTTGATGATGAGGGAAGGAAGTACGATTCTAAGGGTAATTTAAAGGAATGGTGGAGTGAGGATGACGAAAAAGCTTTTCTTTCAAGGGCTCAAGAAGTAATTGATTTATATGGTTCCCAGGAAGTTTTACCGGAAGTGAAGGTGAATGGTGAACTGACTCTTGGCGAGAACATTGCAGATCTAGGTGGAGTCAGCATCGCTTACGAGGCCCTTGAAAGACATCTAAAAAAGAATCCGGAATTAAGGAAAAATATTGAAGGCTTTACTCCCGAACAGAGATTCTTCCTTGGATGGGCACAGTCCTGGAGATCAAATATAAGGGATGAGGCCTTGAAATGGCAGGTCTCCAACGATCCTCATTCGCCGGATAATTTGAGAGGAGATCTTCCGGCAAGAGTGCACTTCAGATTTCAGGAACATTTCAGTTCCTTGTCCAAAAAGAAAAACACTGGTCTGAAAAGCATAATGATATGGTAAAAATATCATTGAAATATGGTAAATTTCATAAGCTGCTAAACAGCAGAATTCAAAAAGTGCAGGTGCCGGGATTTGGACCCGGGTTGAAAGCTTGGAAGGCTCTCGTGCTAGACCAGACTACACTACACCTGCTTTCTTTACCCTTATGGCAAGGGTATTAATTTATTTTCCATTGGTAAAGCTCACGTCCACGTCATTGTAAACTCAAGTGGGCGCGGATTATTTGAGGCACTTGAAGTCCAATCTATGTGGTACAGGTATGAATTTCCTCGTATCCCTGTGGCGGTGAAGTTCAGATAACCATGATTAAACTGATAATTAACAGAATACTGTTTACCACCTTGAGTGTAATAAAACGCGTTTGAACTTGACACGTTGAAATTGTATCTATACGTTAGATGGATGCTGTAGGTATGTGCCCCGATGATGCCCTGATAATCACCAACTGAACTGGTTCCAATACTTGTGTAATTTCCAGGGGAGTTCTCATACTGGAAGCTATGAATCTGGGGTGAGGAGACCACGTTTATGGGAGGGTTCAGAATTATAATCCAGAACAGGAGCCATGTGAAAATGTACATTCCGTAGTTGATTATTCTGTGTGAGGATCTTTCTGAAACCTTGATCCTCAAAGACTTCAGTATCTTTGTTAGACCTACTAAGAATGCCAGCATTATGAGTATAGAAAGATATGTGTAGCCCTGAAGCTGAAGGTAGCCCGCCAGAACGCCACTCAATGCACCCATAACAAATATTACAATAATGCCAATAGCCCTATCTCTTTCTATTGTGAGGAATTCTTTCTCGTCAAATTCCGGTTCCTCGAACATTGTGCTTTCTTTTGGTTTGGCCATGACTTCACCGCTTCATAGTCTCTCAATTAATGAAGTTAACGACGCCAAAGGGTTTTCTGCAAGAACGATCCCAGAGGCAACCAAGACTCCATTGGCTCCCAGTTCAATTGATTTCCTCATATCGCTGTTATTCTTAACACCAGCACCAACAAGGACAGGAACCGACGATTTGGCACAGTTTGTAACTACTTCGCGGATAATTTCAGGCTTAGACGAGGTAACAGACATGTTCCCGCCAATGAGTTCAGGGGGCTCATATGCAATAAACTCCGGGGTAAGTCTTGATAATTTATCTGCTTCACCGTTATTTTCCGCACAGATTACTACAGGAAAATCCATAGTTTTAGATTTATTCATTACTTTTGAAATAAATTCTTCCTGAACCCTCATTTCAGAATGGTTCAGGAGCGAACCAGTGATGCCAAAATCCATGAGGGATTCTATGGAATACATGCCGGTGTTTGCTCCATAATCTGTTGGATACACATGCTGGGCATAAAATTCCAATTCAGGGAAGTTTTTTGCCAGGTGGAAATCTATTGGGTTCAGTGCAAATATTATCCTTATATCTTCAGGAAAATCCATACCAATAAATTTGCTGAGAAAGTGTTCGCAATGAATTCCCGACGATATTTGATAATGCTTTAGATTAATAATTACTGTCTTCCTCAAGTTAAACGGTAACTTCATGAAACTGGTATTTAAATCACTTTCCAGAGCGGGGACTACACATATTTTTTTGAATCATTATCAAATAACCGCCAATGGAAACCATAAAAATACTCGGTTTTGGGGGCAGTCTTAGAGAAGGTTCTTACAACTGGGCTTTGCTTGAGAACGCAAAGGAAATGATGCCGGAAGGATCTGAACTTACCCTGTATGACCTAAAAGATATACCTGTTTATAACCAGGACCTGGATGAAAACCTGCCAGATTCAGTGAAGAAATTCAAAGAGGCAGTAAGAAATGCAGATGGCATACTCATATCCACTCCGGAATACAACTTCTCAATACCGGGATTCCTGAAAAACGCCCTTGATTTTGCAAGCAGGCCGCCAAGTGATAATCCTTTCCCTGGAAAACCTGTGGCAATAATGAGTGCATCCGGAAGCATGCTCGGAGGTGCAAGGGTTCAGTACCACCTGAGGCAGGTTCTGGGTTACCTTGATATGAAGCAGATATACAAGCCTGAAGTTTTTCTCACCTTTGCTCACACAAAATTTGATCAGAACATGAAATTGACTGATGATGGAGCACGAGAATTCATTAAACAACTACTTGCAAAGCTGGTGAATGAGGCTAGAGCCAATTTAAAATAATACATTAATGGGAAATTAATATCATCTCCCATTTTCATAAACAGGCATGATCTGTTGGACTAGATAAATTATATATTTCTGGAAGTTGCAATAATTTATATCCAAGTCAGAAAATCTATTTCAGATCACTATGGCATTCAGTTTCAGTGCATTTATGTCGATGTTCCCGTATTTTCTTATATCTGGCATTTTATCACTTCTTTTCTTCCTAGAGGTAAGGAATTTGTCCGTTAAACGGAAGGAAATACCACTTTTCATTCTCGTCTCTGAAGAAACGGCTCAAACTTCCGTGAAGGGGTCAAGCAGGAATTATACTGAATTGAGGGGAGGCAGTCAAGGGTATTTTTGGGGAATGATACAGAATATTCAACTCGCTATGCTGGCAGTAAACATATGGATTCTGCTAACCATATTACTGCTCCCATCCTCAGGAATGGAAAAATTACTTCCTGCTTTCTCATTAGATGAACAGTATCTGGTTTATTCTGCAATGGGTGTAATATTTGTCATATCTTTCCTGTCTACCGTTGTACTGAGAATTTCAAGTACAAAGCCTAAAATTATTGCCACTCTTGGGATAGTTGCCACAGGAATATTCCTTGTTTTCTTAATTCCTTCAATGCAATGGATTTCCAGTTACAGTTCTTTCATGAGGGGAATTATCCTGTACGCAGTCATCGCTTCCTCTCTTTTCCTGACTTATGGATTCTTCACACTCCCATCAAAAAAGGTAGAGAAAGTTTCTATAGCAGGCACACTGGCATCTTATTTATTCACATCTGCATTACTTTTTGCAAACCTTGTACAAGTTCTCTGACTTTATCGCAGTTCAAAATCTGAATAAGTTATATTTATTTTCATATTTGGTCTTGATTTATTATTGAGCCCGTTATTCAGGGATCTTTTAAGCAATGTATTTTTTGTTGATAGGTTTCTTTCTTGCCTTCTAATATAATTTTTTGACTTATTTTTCTGGGTACAAACCCATACAAAAGGAGGAAAACAGATGAATCGAAAAGTAACCTTGCTGCTCATTGCAGCTGTTACGGCAATACTTCCAGCTGTGGCCGTGGCTGATGTAATGATCACAGGTAATGTGGTTATAAACGGCACACAGAATGCGCCGGTATTTGTTATCCAGCCTGGACCAAACTATGTTGCTGCAAACGCAGTAGGATCAATAATTTGGAACCCCCAGGTTGAGAGTGTAATACAGCAGACAGATGGTCAGATAGTTCCAATGGCCTCATTCGATCTTGAAGGCATAGCGAACCAGACTACCGCACTTGCTAATGTTCTTGATCTGAACGTGACTATAAATGCTGGAGTTACTGGAACACTCTATGTTAACTTCACTGGTGACTTCCCTGCTGGAGCACTTGTCTGGATCACAAACACTACTATGACAGTTAACGACGTTATGTCACAGACTGGTGGCCAGGATATAAACAGCGCATTATTCGTCTACAGTGCACCATTCCCGGGTGGAACAACAACATACTACATCAGCTTCTACCTTCCGCCAAGCACTGCATATGAAGGTGCCAGTGGAAACATAACGGGGACATTCATAGCATCATGAGGTGAAGTTATGAACCGAAAATTTGCCCTTCTCATGATAGCAGCCGTTACGGTAATACTCCCTGCAGTAGCCGTAGCTGATGTTATGGTGATGGGGCAGGTGTCTCTTGAAAGCATGCATCAACACACTGCTTTCAAGATCCTTCAAGGACCAAACTATGCTGCCGCCAATTCAACCAATTCTATAGGTTGGATTCCTGCATCAAATGATCTCATGGGAACAATAGACCTCGAGGGAAGCTACTACGTCCAGACTGAAATGATAAACGTCCTTGAACTTAACATTGCCCAGAGCAATCCATCCGCTCCAGCCTCATTCATGGGAATTTACCTGAATGTATCTTCATCTACGTTGCCGGCTGGCACAATAATGGCAATCTCAACGTCTCAGATCTCATTCAACACCCTTGAAACTACCCCAGTCACATCTTACAGCACAGGTGATCCTGCAATTGCTGTGAATGCTGCTTCTACTTCCACTGTTGTGGCAGTTGACCTATCACAAAACCCACACCTGCTCATAACTGGATTCTCAGCCACACAAAACCTGTATATTAGCTTCCTGCTCCCGCCAGGAATGTATGCAGATCAAGGTGCATTGCTAACAGGCCAGTTCGTGGCATTTGCGTGAGGTTTAAAGGAGTGAAAAAAATGAATCGAAAATTAACCTTCCTCTTGGTAGCACTTGTTGCGACTATCATGCCAGCAGTTGCAATAGCTGATGTGATGATAACAGGTAATGTAGGAATAAATGGAACAAGCAATAGTAGTACCTTCTACTTTACACCTGGCTCAAACTTCCAGGCTGCTGACGGGTCCATCTCGTGGTCTCCCTATACAACAGGTCATAACGGTGTAATGGGTGAACTGAAATTTGGCGAGGTTGCCAATCAGACAACATTCATCATAAACGTTATGGAGATACACTTCGTATCTTCTGCACCTTCCGGAATGTTCTATCTGAACTCCACAGTTAATTCAGCATTTGTTCCAAACTCAACCATGTATCTGTCACTTTCACCAATGAGTTTCAGTGATTTCAGCTACAGCGGTCTTCCAGGAGATGTTCCTGTTGTAACGAATCCATCTGTTACGTCCTTCCCACTGACCGGGTCTCAGTCGTTCTCAACCCCAGTTGATGGTTCAACAATCATCTACATAGGGTTCTTCACACCACCATACAATGGATACACCCTTACCGGTGAACTGTTTCTGACTGGAACTTACGTGACAAGCTAATATTTAAAAATTTAAATTTTTATTTTTTTTATTTTTACAATTTTTTCTTTATTTATTGCATATTTCGTGATGTATAACTTATTCTTTGCCTTATATTAGGTGCTCTGGCATAATTGCTTATAGAGATGGTCATGGAATCCATGGCACACAGAGGAATGTGATATTAATGGACTCAAGAAGGAGTTCTGCAATGAAATCGGTAGTAGTTATTTCCATTTCCTTACTGATATCTGTGATGATAGTCTCTCCACAGTCCACAGGGGAGATGTCTGCACAGGGGTTAATAAAGATGACCCAAACCGTGACAGGACCCCCTATTATTATAGTACCTCCAGATAATTATACGGTACCTAAAGGGTCCACATTTGAGTGGAACTACAGTATGTACAACAACGTCATGACAGGCGTATTGAGAGTACACGTGAATTTTGACGTTACTTCCCAGACTGCTTACTGGAATTTCCTCGAGCTCATCAATGCAGGTAATTTAACCGGTTACATTAACGCTACAATAGTTCAATGGGCCAAAATGGGGAGTGTTATTTACTGGGATCAATATACACAGTATGTTTCCGTATACATGAGTCACACCTGGCAGACCAACAGTTCACCCGGTGTAAGGCTGTATAACAACACGGAAACCGGGCCATTTACTCTCTACAACGGTCCTGCAGCATCATATTACATTGGCTTGGATTATCAACCACCGGTTTATCCACCAGGCCCCAATCCAAATTCATTCGGTGAATATGTGCAGTTTAATTTTACACTGCACTATTGAAATTTTTCCAGCTTATTCCCCCGTACTCCATTCTTTCCTCAGGATGGCGTAATAATACTGGTCAAGGAATTTTCCATGGAAATGCACCCTTTCCTTTAACGTTCCTTCCAGCTTGAAACCTGTTCTTTCCAGCAGTTTTATGGAAGAAGAGTTTCCCTGGATTGGACAAGCTTCCACACGGTTGAGTTTGAATGTTTCAAAGGACCAGTCAATTATGCACTTGAGTGCTTCCTGCATAATCCCTTTCTTCCAGAAGTCCGGATGAAGTTCGTAACCTACTTCGGCAACTCTGGATTCCAGCTCCATGTTCCATAAGGTAATGGAACCTGCAATTCTGTTATCCTCGCGGTTGATTATTTTCCAGTACAGTGATTCCTTATCCCGGAAATTATCAAGCAATAATCTTATCCAAGTTTCTGTCTGAATGAAACTGGAATGGGGTTCTCTTCCGTACTGATTTGTGACTTTTGGATTTGATTTGATTTCATACATTGCATAAAGGTCGTCCAGACTGATCTGTCTTAAAAAGAGTCTATCGGTTTCCAGATCAGGAAACACAAGAAAAGGATCGTTCACATTTTCACATAATATAACAAGTATAAAGCTACTCTCCAGTTTATAGGGGATAAAACCCCAAGAGTGATCCAGGAAAGTATTTCCAGCTATGGTGATGTTCAGATATGTACTTATAGTGTTTTTCAGTATTTGATGGACATGGACACCGATGAACGATTGAATCAATCAATTGCAGCCAGAAGAAAAGTATCAGACGATAGCTCCTTAGTAACATATGATCTCACAAGCGGAATTGATTTTTCAAATCCAAGGAAAGCTGCAAAAGCACTCGCTGAAGTGTTTTTTGAATCAGACGCCAAAAACTGGTTTAAGCTAAACGGCGATCAGATAGAATTCATTCCTACATATAAAGTAAGAGTGGTTCTTGCAGAGGAACACAGTAAACTCCTGGAAGACACTGTTGATGATTTCCTTAAGGATCTAAAGAACGACGAACTAACAAAGGACTTTACCCCGGAAATAAAAGATGATGCTCGCAAAGCATCCAGGCTGGGAACAATAATTGCTGTGGGATCAATAACTTCTGCCTTGTTCAGGCATACAGAAAACAAGGTCTATGCAAACTCAATAAAAGACGATCTGTTTGTTGATCTGCTTGAAAAACTTGAGATCAGGTCGCTTAACAACAAAGATCTCATGGACTGGAAAAATCTGCCTTTATGATGTGGAATTCAGCCACATCAGCTCAATTTTTTCAATCACCAGAACGATATTTTATGGGAGACATTGGTTTTAGCTCCTGCCGGGAACATTTATCATTGAGGAATTATAGGAGAAACAATGGATGACGTTTACCGGAGTAATGGCGAGTTTTTGAAATTGATAAAGGGGAATGAGGAATTCAGAAGTAAAAACAGAGAATTCAAGGAACTGGCTCAATCACAAAAACCGGAGTTTGTTGTAATTTCATGTTCCGATTCAAGAGTTTCTCCATCAATAATACTGAATGCACCGCTAGGTTCAATATTTGAAATAAGGGTGGCTGGAGAAGTACTGGATGATTATACCATTGGATCAGTGGAGTTTGCAATAGACAAACTGGGCACAAGAAAGGTTTTGGTAATGGGCCACACAGGATGTGGTGCAGTTACGGCAGCATATGAAGCACTAAATAACAGTAATCAGATAGATGTCAAATCACCGCTTTCATCACTTGTAAAGAATATATGCCGGATTGTGTCTGAAATCAAAGATACCGATCTTTCTCTGGACAAGTGTATCAGGGAAAATACGATGAGCCAAGCATCAAGACTGTTTGACAGCGAAGTTGTAAAAAAACTCTTTGAATCCGGACAGTTGAACATTGCAGGAGCCCTTTATCACATAGATTCAGGCGAAGTGGAACTCTTCCCCTTGACTTTTCAATCCCAATAATAGATGAGGGCATGTGCAAACTCTTTTTGACAGAGCTATTATAATTTTCATGAAATATCATAACCATGGATCATTATGAATCAAGGGAAACTGCTGATAATTACCATCACCATTTCGGGACTGGAGGAGCCGGTGTCAGCAATAATGAAAGCGCTGCAAAAAGGTTCTCCAAATTTATAGAAAGAATACCAAAAGGGGGCCATATACTTGATGCAGGCTGTGGTACAGGCAGATTTGTCAGGTATTTCATTGAATCAGGTTACGAAGTCACAGGTATAGATTATTCCAAAGCTATGCTGGCCATCGCAATTAAGGAGAATCCAGGAGCCCGATTTCATGTCATGGATCTAAGAAACCTGGATTTTGATTCAGAGATGTTTCACGGGGTCTGGAACGTGGCTACCCTTGTTCATCTCGACGAGTCGGAAGCACTTACGGTTATTAAGGAAACCAACCGGGTCCTGAAGGAAGGCGGCCCATTCTTTCTTGCCACAAGAACGCGAGAATCCTATTTTTTCTCAAACGAAGAATCAACGGAAGGAGGGAAATTCCTGGTTCATTACCATAGCCCAAAAAACCTGAAATCCATGCTGGATCAGACTGGTTTCCATATTGATGAGCTAAAGGTTGAACCGGATGACGGTTGCAGGCTTTTCGATTATATCTATATCCATGCTTCTAAAGAAACGCATGAAGATTGAGCATAATTTGGTGTAGTTTATACTTCCTTTTAGTCTTGAATAATTATTTATGACATATTGGCCTCTTCCATTCATGATAGTGGTAGAAAACAGAATACCAGTGAAGAAAGAGTACAGGGAACAATTCGAAAAGTTATTTGCGGAGAGGGAAAGCCATCTCGACAGCACTCCAGGATTTGTAAGAAACGAGGTATTAAGGCCTGTTAAAGGAGATGAATATGTTGTTACGACACACTGGGAATCCATGGAGCACTTCCAGAACTGGATGAACAGCGATGCATTCAAGAAGGCACATTCGGGAGACACATTACCAAAGGAAGCATTCGCAGGGGAAAATGTGATCGCGATTCATGAGGTCTTCCTTTCCTCATAATTTTTTCAAGACACTTGTCATATTGGGCTACGGTTAAAGTAAAAGTATCTTGAGACAGTTTAATGTAGTGTTATTGTAGTATGTAGCTCCTGATCTAAATGGAAAAGGGTCTGGAGATTTCATTTCAGGTTGCCGGAGGAGAAGGTAAAAAAATAGTAGAAGCCCTGGCAAATCTGGTCGGAAACGAATTCATTGGCGAACTGGAATTGCAGTGGCGAATTTTTGATGTAACACTGGGTAAGGAAAGATTCTATAAAGTATGCTACAGTGGACCAAAACTTTCCAGGTTGCACCCACACATAGAAAAGAGAATAAAAAGCAGATTTGATGAACTTGCCCACTTTAGTATGGACGACTTGATGAGTAAGTATCATGAAGAACGCAAGGGTTCCGGTTTTAAAATCCAGAACATTCAGGAACTAAAGGAAGAATATGATCTCTGGCAGGATAATTTCTGGCAGTACTTCTAATCCTTTTGGGTTTTGATATTTTCAATGAAACCGGAAAACCTGTTTAAAACTTCTTCACTTCTCTCATTCCCCGGATATTCAGAATCCGTATTGTGTTCATACATGAGAAAGGAATCAGCTATTTCAAACAAATAAAGAGGTTATTGGATAATTGCAGTGACTTTCTGTGCTATTTTTTGCGATGCAAATAAAAATAAAAAAGTAGTAATTTACTACTTTCACTTCATTTCTTTCAGAACTTCTCTTGTCTTTCCGATGAATTCCTTGACATCCTCTTCGGACAAGATCAAGGCGGGCCTCAGTCTTATTGTCAGTTCTCCTGCCTTAAGAAGAAGGACTCCCTTTGAGAACATCCTGTCGAAAAATTCGTCCCGGTGCTTCTCACTCCTGAGATCAAAAGCATCCATCAGGCCCTTGCCTCTTGGGTTGGAAACCATGTCGGGGAAGTCAGTGCTCAGTTCTATAAGCTCATCAACCAATATTTTTCCTACTTTTTCCGCGTTCTTGATCAGGGATTCTTCCTTTATGATCTCTATGAATCTCTTCGATCTGACCATGTCCACAAGGTTGCCTCCCCAGGTTGAATTGATCCTGCTGGAGACATGGAAAACATTGTCCTTTACCTCGTCTATTTTGCTGCCAACCATTATGCCGCAGACCTGTGATTTCTTCCCGAATACAAGAATGTCAGGCTGGACATCGTAGTGCTGGTGTGCCCACCATTTTCCTGTTGCCCCCATTCCGGATTGAACTTCATCCATTATGAGCAGGGAATCATTTTCCCTGACAATCTTTGCAACGCTCTTGAAATATTCATTTCTGAAATGGTTGTCACCACCTTCTCCCTGTATTGGTTCCATAATGAATGCGGCAATGTCATTTCCGTACTTTTCAAAGGACTGTTCCATTTCCGTAAGGCTCTTTTTTTCAAGTTCCTCTACTTCCTGCAGCACCTTTTCTGTAATGGGGAACCTTAGTTTAGGGTTAGTTACTCTGGGCCAGTCAAACTTTGGGAAATAAATGGTTTTTCTGGGATCGTGGGTGTTTGTCAGGCTAAGTGTGTATCCACTTCTACCATGGAATGCCTCTTTAAGGTGCATTATCCTGGTGCCAAGCTCCTTCGTCTCGCCATTCATCATGTTTTTACGCACTTTCCAGTCAAAAGCTGCTTTAAGGCCATTTTCAACTGCAAGTGCTCCACCTGAAACAAAGAAAAAGTATTTCATATACTCTGGAGTGGCTTCGCGTGAAAGTGTTTCAACAAATTCAGCCATTTGTCTTGTATATATGTCGGAATTTGTAACCTTTGTTTTTGCTGCCATCATGAGGTCTTTCTGAAATTCCGGATCTGATAGTCCGGGATGATTGACCCCCACGGGGTTTGAAGCGAAAAATCCAAAGAAATCCAATAAATATCGATCCTTGTTTGAGTCGTAAAGTCTTGCACCCTTGCTCTTTTCCAGATCCAGGACCATATCAAGGCCATCGGCCAGCATCCTAGATCCAATAACACTGTGCACATCCTGGGGTCGTATCATAGTTTCATGAATCATGTTACTACATGACTTGATCCAATATATCTCATTTTGCTATTTTTGATCATTCCATGAGCCTAGAAAATGCGAGTTCAGTATACTAATTACGAATTTAGTAATTAATGAAAACCTGTACAAATTATGATTCGTTTTCAGTCGTTTTATTCACCTGAAAAATCTTATCTTGATGACCGGTTCATCCCTGTCTTCCCTCAGTGCATAGTAAACTATTATGCATGCCAGGACAAGGCCAATACCTGCGCTGAGAGCTATTGTTGGAAAACCGAAAAAGAATGCAATAAGCATAATTATGCCTATAACCGGCAGGAATGGGAAAAACGGCATCTCAAAAACATCTTTCAGTACAAGCCCTGCATTTTTAATAAATTCAGAATGCTTTTCAGGATGCTTCCTTGCCCTTCTTATCTTGATGAGTGCAAATCCACTGATCAGATAACTGAATAATATTCCGAAATTGCTTATTGCCGCTATTATGTAAATATTCCCGGTGAACATAAGGGCTATTCCGAAAAAGGCTGTAAGGAGAACAGCTGTAATAGGGGCCTTTGCGCTCTTGCCGGTCCTGCTGAAATAACGTGGTAAGAGGCCGTCATTTGAAAGTTGGAATACCAGTTGCGAACCGGCAATCATCATTGCCAAGGTTGCTGAAGTGGTGGCGGCAAGTGCAGCCAGATCAACGAGATAAAACAGCCATGTTGGGGCAGAGGCACTCTTCAACGCAAAACTCAGGGGATCAGCAATCTGTCCAAAACTTGTTCCGGGCAGTAGAGAAAGGAGCGCAAGAGTTACCAGTACGTAGAGAACGAGGCTCAAGGCAACAGCTACAAGGATGGCCCTGGCCGCTGTTCTCCCGCCTCCCTTTATATTTGGAGCCATTGTTGCAATGGACTGGAAACCTGCGTATGCAAACATTGCTATCACACTGGCCGCGAATATGCCTGAAACACCGTTGACAGCAGGCATCGATATATTGGAAGCAAGATATTTTCCAAATAAAAGTGCGAAAATGATGAAAATAACCAGGACTGCCACCTTGAATGCAACTATGAAAAGATCGGCCCTAGCAGCTTCTGCAACACCCTCCAGGTTTATTCCTATCAGTACCAGTATCAGTATTATGGCAAAAAGGTGAGAATAAAGGGTGCTGCTGATTCCCGCCATGGAAGCAAGGTATGACCCAAAACCCAGTGCAATTGCAGAAACCGATGCAGTAAAACTTAGATAAAGTGAAATGCCCGTAATAAAACCCAGTTCGCTTCCAAACGCGTTGTATACAAATGAATACGAAGCCCCAGTGCTCTTTGGCATGGTACTGACCAGTTCTCCCATTTCCAGAGCAAGGATTACGGCCACAAAACCTGTCATAACGAATGCAACAAGGGCTCCTGTACCTGACAGGCTTATCATAGTACCGCTGAGAACAAATATCCCCGCACCAATGATGCCACCCAGACCCACAGCCAATGCTCCAGCAAAACTGACAGTCTTCACGTGTGCTTTACAAGCAACGTAAATATATTAATGTCGCAAGGCAGGAAAAAGAAATTCTGAATAAAGGCCATAAGAATAACGTGACTTTTGCCGGATCCTTCTTTTATTTCTTATCCGCTTATTTTTTCATTTTTCTATAATGCATAAACAATGATCATTGGGAATTAAAGCCAATCTCATAAAATAGTGAGTCAGCAATTTGGTAGCATGGGTCTTCCAAGGATCGCAATGCTTTCCATCATGTTTGGATGCCTTGGTTATGCCCTGTATTCTGTGGAATCCTTCACCTCGCTGTTTATGCATGAATCATTCTCCCTCGGATTCACAATCATAGGGATAATTTTTACCCTGTCAAATCTTGCCGGTTCGGTATTCCAGATCTACACTGGCAGGCTTGGTGACAGAATTGGTCATAAGAAAATGCTTCTCATAACATATGCAGTTGCATCTGTGTCCATGATTATGCTATATATCACTGCAAGATACATTCATAATTTTATCATTTTCTCAGGGTTTTTCTTGCTTCTTGCATCAGGTATATGGGGCAGTTTCCCTCCTTTTTCATCTCTTGTGTCATTGTCTAGTAGGAATAGAATCAATGGATTCACCATGACAAGGGTGGCCTTGAATGTGGGTACGGGGGTTGGCCCTGGTGTAGCTGGCATTCTCATAGGTTTGTACGGATTTCCTACTATGTATCTTTCCGCCTTTGCGGCAACAGTTCTTGCATTTGCGGTTGGAATCATGTTCAAATCCCCAGTCCAGGAAAAAGCAACCGAGAAATCTATGGAGACCTACCCGAAATTCAGTTTTAAAAACATAAACAGGACCATAATACTGCTGTCAATATCCAGCCTGCTCCTGACAATTCTTCTTGCCCAGGACACAGTAACACTCCCCAATTATGCATCCATAGTTAGAAATCTTTCAACTGAGCAGATTGGTTTAGTTTTCACTTCCAATGGAATCCTTGTTGTGCTGATGCAATATCCCGTAACAAGGGCCATACACAGGATAGGGGCCGCAAGGGGGTACGTTGTAGGTCTTCTCTTCTTTTCCATTGGTGTGTTTTCATTTGCATTTGATTCGAGCATTCTTCAATTCATAGGTTCTGAGGCAGTAATGACATTCGGTGAAGATTTTCTTGACCCCAGCGGCTCATCAATAGTGGCAAATCTGTCTCCTGAGAAAAGACTTGGAGAGCATATGGGTGTTTTCAACTCATTCAATGCTATTGGTTATTCAATGGGTCCCCTGATTGGGGGCATGATCATCTCTGTTACCCTGAATCCTTACTATATATGGTCAGTTGTTTCATTACCCGGATTCATTGCCGTCTTAATCTATATGCTGTTTGTAATGAAAAAAGTAGTAAATGCTATGGGCAAATCTGGTAAAGCTATATCTGAGAGAGTTTGAAGAAGTCACTAATCCCTGACCGTGTATCATCCCAATAAATTAAGGAAATATTGAAGAAAAGTCCTTTTTCACCTTTCCCTCGTATATTTAACAAAATTGAGCGAGAAATCCCCTTCTGAAAGGGAGGGGATGAAAGCGAAATCTTTATAGTTCTGGGGGTAAATACTATAACTATGTCCTATGACCTCGATAAAAGGGCTCATTCCGTTTACTCTCTCTATTATCATTTTATCCAGGTGGTGAAGTACCGCAGGAAAGTCCTCACAGAACTAATCAGAGTTATAGCGGGTCCGAGGGGGTTCGAACCCCCGACCTATGGATTAAGAGTCCATCGCTCTACCTAGCTAAGCTACGGACCCACTCATCCGTTATTGCTCAGCCGATTTATAATTTTTCCATCAAATGACTGCATAAGTCTCAATCAATTAATATCTACCCGATTTCAAATTTATTTGTCGTTTCTAGAACTACTATAACCTGTAAGATTAAAAATTATAATGTGGAAATTTCCTTAAATATAATATAAAAATAAAAAAAGGGTTAAAGTTTTAACATCATGCTATAGTGCTTATTGGAATCGATATCTCCATGTCAAAAGTATAGCCCTGCCAGCTTGTTGGGGCAATACTCGGCAAAACTGCGACTACGTCATATGTAATGGAGGCGCCTGGAGCCAGGAGAGCAGTTGTTGATCCACTTGAAGTTGCATTCATGAGGTATAAAGGTCCATTTCCATTAGCTATGTTGGGTATACCATTTGTGGCAACGTTTTGTATGTATGAATTCGTTATTGGAGGATTAAAGAAGCTAACGATACCCTGTGGAGATGAGAGTTGTTGTCCAAGTCCATTAAAGAGGTTTCCACCTGCTACTGACACTGTGCTGGTGTTGAGGACTGTATTGCCTTTGTTATGAATAACAACAGTGAAGTTAACATACTGACCAGGTACCAGATATGATACATTTGCATAGACATTTAACACAGATGAAGCGCTTCCGGCTGCATGGGATATCTTATATTCAGCGGTAGCCTGTGTAACAGACTGACTGGACTGTCCATTTGAAACAGTCAGGGGGTTATGGACCGCATTTGTTCCATTAAAATACATGGTTTCAGTGTATGATACTGTGGCAGCAGTTTGGCCAAAAAATGCATTCCCGCTTCCAGACCAGGCTGAAAATGCGAAAGTGCCTCCCATAACCACCAGAACAGGTACCATCATCATAGCAAACAGTTTCTTGTTCACTTTTATGTCACCTTGTTTATTTCATGTGGGGGACAGTGTTAACTTCTGCAGAAAGACTGTTAGAATAATTGATTAGTTAAGTTTATATATGATTAATTGGAGTAAAATGGATTTGTCTCTATATTGATGCCGCCAAGACTTTTTTGAGGCATTGTTACCAACATAGAAAAGTAGGTTCCTGAATAAATATATCATATTCTGGGAACAAGGCCGATGAAAAATTGATTCATTATAACAGAACCAATAATAGAGCTATTTTTCATATTATAAGTCTAGACTTTTTTAAAAGTGTAGATTGCAATTCAAAAATTGTCAGTGTTTTCGGGCCTTTTTATTAGCTTTAATTTTCATAATGTTGGCTGCCTTCAATTTTCAAAATATTCTATCAGAAAACCCATTGGAAAGGTGATAATTTGAAGGTAAGACACTGTCATACAATTATATTTACCAAAAATCATTAATATATCTCATCGCATAATATCCGTACTTCAATAAATCATTTTGGAAGTATTCTAAATGCTAAACACAAGTTCCCGATATAATGAGGCAGATTCGATTCCACACGAGAAGATTGTTGAATGCAAAGAGACCTGGACCTTTTTGATGAAGCCGAAGCTAAATGGAAAATCCGGAAAGGTTCATGAATTCGATTATGGTTTTTATCTCAATGGAAACGAAGACTTTCTGGTACTTGGAAAGCAATACGGCAAGGATATCAGGAACGGCCTTTCATTGCTTACATATTTCAATGCACAAAGTGATGATGTGGGAGCTGATAGAAAGGTAATATTCTGCGAAAGGGAAATGCCGGAGGAAGTAGAACTACTTGCCAGTGCACTGAAAATAGTAATTCTCAACAATGTTGGCGATGTTGCGGCATTTCTATCCAGATCCATGATGGACAACGATCCCATTGGGGCCGTAAAATTCGACATAAGCTCGATCCTGTCTCTTAAGAATAGTGAAAAAAATGATAAAGTAACCAAAAAGTACAGAGACCGTACTATGCTTATCCAGGAGGTCTTGAGATCAGCATCTTCTGAGAATGGAACTACTTTGAATAACTTAGTTTTCAGATGCAATCTCAATTACAACTCTGCAAGAAAGATTGTAGACGAGCTATTAAGAAGGGAACTTTTGGGAATAACAAAGAATGGTGACGATAAAGCCATCTACAAAACAACAGGAATTGGTTCTCAGATGATAGAGAGGTTAAGGGTTGTTAATGGAGGCAGTTATAATGAACCATGAAGAAAGTCAATATGCGTTCATTGGGGAGATGCATGGATGCAAGTTCTTCTCTTAATCCCCACTGCAATAGTTCTTTCCACAATTGTTACTTTTATCATCCTCTCAAGAGGCCTTAATCTTTACATAAAGAAAATTGAAGTCAAAGCCAAAACCATTCAGAGAATATCCTTGTTGCTGATAGCTTCTGATTTTGTGAGACTTTTTTCAAGCAGCGAATCAAAAAACCTAGTGGATGGGATAGTGCAGGGAAATGGGAATGATGAATACATCTTTGAATCATTGAATAACTCATTTGGAGGTGCCGGAGCTGAAATTGAAAGGCTTTACAATGAAACAAGCAAAGCTTACAAACCTTCCGAGGAGCTATCCCGAATAAAGATCTCTGCCTTGTACCTGAGATCGATTTTATTGCTCTACGGTTTCTCAGTTTCACTCACACAATATATAATCGTCACCATGTTCTATTCAACAAAATCAGCACTATTCACATCAGCAATTAGCGATATGCTTATTGCAACTGTACTTTTCTCTTCATTCTTTGTTTACATATCAGTTTATATTTTTTACATCAGCCATAGATTGGAGATAAGGTACTCAAGACTTCAGAAAAGCAGATCATGGATTAACCAAGAGGCACAGTGATTTTCAGCATGAAACAAGAAAGCCATTTAATCTGCAAAAAGGAATTCCCTTTTAATTCAGAAAGTTTTATTATTTTCCAGGAGGTTGTTTTTGATATATGTGGCCAATAGAGAGCTTAACTAATCGTTGGAATTCGAGTTTTTATGGGGCCATGTTAAGCCCACATAATATTGGTCTCCAGGAAAAGCTTCAGAACTTCAATACTGAAAAGGTACTTGGGTGAAAGTTCTTGATCAATAAGGATAAACTTTGGATAAAAGCCGTGTTGGTAATTGTGTTCCTGATACTTGCCATGGTTGGTTCAATTATAGTCCTAGAGGCCCATCAGTACTCTGTAAAGATCCCCACATCCGGCTATAATGAATCAGGTAGCTTCACCGTTAAAGAAAATCTATTGCCGAATTCCCTCTACAACCAGTCCTATTTGACAAATCCAACAGTAATCTACAACAATATTACCAGTTCTGTGAACATAAGTGCTCAAGCGTTTGTTCATTTTAGTAACATTTCCGGGAGAAAAGTTTCACTGGTATCAACTGTAGATTTGGTTTCAAATAGCCCTCCCTGGGAAAAACTCATCGAAACCAATGAAACAAGCAAAACTGTTTCGCAAAATGGAGTAGTTGAAATCTCAATTCCGTTGAATATCACAAAAGAAATGGCTCTGGCAACCAGCATAGACAATGAGCTTCAGGATGGGACGTCTGATCCGACAATAGTTCTTAACATCAGTGTTGTATCTACGGGTCTCAATATCTATTCGACGTCAATGACAATCAGTCTCCACGGCACTTATGAAGATTTGTCCTACAGTAATTCAAATCCTGTATCAGTAACCTCCTTCAAACAGGAACTTGTTACCCCTCATGAGATTATTGGCCTTGGAACTGTATTTGGCTATATTTTTCTGGCTGGGGCAGGAGCAAGTGCAATTTCCATGGCTGTGCTGTATATTCCGAGAGTTTCAGATACTGTAGTAAAAATAAGAAAGGATTACGGTGACCACATAGTCGAAATAGATACTCCTCCAAGCGAGGACGCCAAAACTCTCTCTAAACTGGAAGATCTGATTAAACTCTCTGAAATTTTGGAAACACCAGTATTTCTTTATGCCAATGGCAAAGTCCTTTATGTAAGTCACCAGGGTGAACAGTACAAATATGTGTTATTATGAAAAGATCAGACTGGAAAGTGTTGGCATCCATTCCATTCATTTTCATTTTGCAGATCGAATACTATTTCCATTTAAATCAATTCCCTGTTATACTGGCACTCCTTTTCCCAGTCCTCTTAACAAGAAGGCATGATTATAAATTTAACAAGACAGTGGTTTATTCGATCTCGCTCAGCTTGTTGTTTATATTCATGCTGGTGGAGCCAGCAATTGCATATGGGAAAATCCACCTGGACCTCTATTTCACAGATTTATGGATGAATATAGTTTATTCCCTTCTCTTCTCAGCACTACTAGTTACAATGATTTATGGGGTGATTCTCAAGGCACTTTGGCGCAAACCTGTATTTGCACTGAGTATCTCTTCTATAGTCTATGTGTTGAGTGTAACGCCAGTACAACTATTTCTTTCTATCAGCGGATTGCCCGAATTGCTTCTTTTCAACATAGCTTTTTTGGTGGTATTTTCATTTTTTATGGGATTTATGTACCTAAAAAGCAACTTCAATCTTCTCTCACCCATGCTTTTCCTTCTAATCTATTCAATATTCCTGGCCATGAATGTCAATGTTCAGGTATCAAAGCTCTTCAATCTGGTATGGGAGGTAATTTCTCTATCCGTCCTCCTATTCATCACAGACAGGCTTATGAGGGAATCAATCAATATAAAAAGGGTTCTGAAGAGCAGAAGAGTTGCTTTCAAAAAGAAAGATAATACTACCCCCGTCATATTCGCCGGAATTCTGATAATCCTGATCCTACTCGTATTAATGCCAATAATAACACAAGAATCACATTATGTGATAGCCGACCCAACCGACAGCATGTATCCTCAGATACAACCAGGTTCACTCTTGTTTGTTAAGCATATCGATGTAAACCAGGTAAGGACAGGGGAAGTCATAGTTTTCAATGCCCCATGGGAAAATGGGACGCTGTTTGCACACGAGGTCATCAACATTACTTATTCAAATGGACATGAATTTTTTGTAACAAAAGGCATCAACAATCCTGCCAAAGATCCTTTGCCTGTTCCTTCGAGGGATCTAGTGGGTCAGGTTTACTTTACTTTACCTTACGTAGGTTATGTTTTGATTTACAGTCAGCTGACAGCTGTTTTTATCATTGCCGTAATAGGGGTGTTTTATTTCAGGGAGGCTAGAATGAAGTGAGAGTCGGGAGCCCTAAAATATTCGACAAAATTCCTTTGTCCCTATCTTAATTGCTGATTCTACCAAATCAAATGGCCAATAAAGGTTTAAATACGCTTATAAGTTATCGAATAACTTAAAACCATACACAATGGGCAATGCTAAGTGCATCCCAGCAAGGCTGTCAAACTTTTGACAGGCCGAATATGTGTAACGGTCACAGGTGATAAATAATGGCAACGCCACATCACCCCAGACGGGGGTCTATGGGTTACTACCCAAGGGTACGTTCGAAGAGAATGCAAGGTGACATCCGCAGCTGGCCTAGCGGTGAGGGAGCAGTTAAGATACAGGCTTTCGCAGGCTATAAGGTTGGGATGACACATGTTGAAATGGTAGACTACAGACAGAAAAGTGTCACAGCAGGACAGAACATCATGTCTGCAGTTACAGTAGTGGAAGTTCCACCGCTCACAGTGGCAGGAATAAGATACTACGATGAAACAATAGAGGGTCTTAGGATCGTTTATGAAAAATGGGCTGAAAACCTTGATAAAGAAATTTCAAGGAGAATAACTGCAGCCAAGAACAGGAAGGAGCCTCCCATGGTTACTGAGGTATCTGATGCAAGGCTTATAGTTCATACTAATCCACAGCTCATTACAGGTGTTCCATCTAAGACACCAGAGATATTCGAAATAAGGATTGGAGGAAACGACGTCAAGGAAAAAATGAAGTATGCTGAAGAGCACCTTGGCAAACAGCTCCATTTTTCTGATTTCTCAAAAGCCGGAAACTTTGCTGACATTATAGGTGTTACAAAGGGAAAAGGTTTCCAGGGTCACGTTAAAAGATTTGGTGTAAAACTCCTGTCAAAACACAACAGAAAGCACAGGAGAATGATTGGTACAGAAGGACCATGGCACCCTGACTGGGTAAGGAACACTGTTCCACAGGCAGGTCAGGTTGGTACACACCAGAGAACAGCTCACAACATTCGTATAATAAAGTACGGAAAAAATGACGGCGAGGACGATGTAAATGTCAAGGGAGGCTACACCGGGTATGGTCTTGTCAGGACAGAATATGTTCTGCTCCACGGTTCAATTCCGGGGGCTTCAAAGAGACTCATAAAATTCAGGGATCCAGCCAGACAGCAGGTTCCATCTGTGGATAACCTCACTGTTTCGTATGTTTCCAAAGAATCAAAGCAGGGTGATTAATCTTGAAATCAAACGTTTACAATCTTGAAGGAAAAGTAAAGAAAGAGATCGAACTCCCTGAGGTTTTTTCCACTGTCCCGAGGGCAGACCTCATCAGGAAGGCTTTCAGGGCAATTTCTCTTTCATTGAGGCAACCATACGGGGCTTCCCCGCTTGCCGGAACCAGGAGAGTGGGCCATAATGCGGGACCCGGTCGTGGTGCAGCTAGGATACCAAGAGCCACATCAGGCTCGAACAATGCTGTACTTCTGGCGAGTTTCGTAGGAGGAAGGAGTGCTCACGCACCAAGGACAACAAAGATTCTCCACAAAGGAATCAATGAGAAGGAAAGAAAGCTGGCACGATACGGAGCTCTTGCAATGACAACATCATTAGAATGTGTTCAGGCGAGAGGACACAGAGTACCCGAGGGGGCAAAGCTTCCGATAATCGTTGAAAACAAGCTTGAACAAATTAAAAAGACAAAGGAAGCAAGAGAGTTCCTTGAGAACATCGGGCTTTTTGATGACGTAATCAAGTCAAAGGACGGAATCAAAGTAAGAGCGGGAAGAGGAAAAATGAGAGGACGAAGATACAAACAGCCAAAGAGCCTGCTCATTGTAGGTACTTCCAGAGAAAATCTGAGAGCATTCTCATCACTTCCTGGAGTTGACATTGCAACACCAAACAGCCTTAGCATAAGGAAACTGGCTCCCGGAGGAGTCGGAGGAAGACTTACTGTGTTTACAGAAGCTGCTATAGAAAGTCTGAGGGGTGGACAGTAATGGTGGATTATATAATCAAACCAGTGGCCACAGAAAAGACTATGCTGCAGGTTGAAAAGGAAAACAAACTGACATTCATAGTACATAAGAAAAGCACAAAGGCAGGGATCAAGAAAGAAGTAGAAGAGAGGTTTTCAGTTAAAGTAGACTCGGTGAATATGTTAATCACAAAAGCTGGGAAAAAAGCTGTCGTGAAACTTTCATCTGAGTATTCAGCTGATGACATTGCAGGGAGGATAGGAATATTCTGAGGTGAATTATGGGTAAACTAATCATACCACAGAGAAGAGGAAAAGGCGGACTTGTTTATAGGAGTCCAAGCCACAGGCACGTCGGTGACCTGAAATTAATTCCGGAAGGGGAATACAAGGTAACAGATCTTATACACGCACCTGGCAGGAACTCTCCTGTTCTTGTGCTTACGAACTCCAATGGGGAAAAGCATCTCCAGATAGCCTTTAACGGGGCATATGTAGGTCAGACAATAATATCAGGATCACAAGGCAACGCAGTCCAGGGAAACACAGTTTCACTCGGTGCAGTGCCCGATGGTCAATACATACATAACATAGAGAGTATTCCCGGAGATGGCGGTAAGTTCTGCAGAACAGCAGGAACAAGTGGGCAGGTAATCAGCCATGGCGAGAATGTTGCAGTCAAGCTATCGTCTGGAAAGATTAAACAGTTTCATCCTCTGTGCAGGGCTACACTAGGATTCGTGGCAGGATCTGGAAGCAAGGATATACCAATATTGAAAGCAGGAAGAAATGTACATTATCATCAGAGCAGGGCAAAGAAGTCTTTCTCTGTAAGAGGTGTAGCAATGAATGCAGTTAACCACCCACATGGAGGAGGTAATCACCAGCACGTTGGAAGACCGAGCACTGTGGGAAGAGGAACACCCCCTGGTAGGAAGGTTGGAAGACTATCACCTAAGAGGAGGAAGAAGTAATTATGGCACAGAATAAACAGGCATCTGTAAAGTCGATCAAAAGGAGGGCGCGAAAGTCACAGAAAGTAGTGATGGGGCGTTCAAAGGAATTCCACTTCAAAGGTTACTCCCTGGAAGAGCTTCAGGCACTTCCAATGGAAAAACTTCTGGAAGTACTTCCTGCAAGAGCAAGAAGATCCCTGAAAAGGGAAAACAACCATGAGCAAAACGTACTCTATAACAAGTTGGGTTCCAGCGACATCCACGAACTAAAAACACACGTCAGGGATGTAATTATCCTTCCAAAGTTCGTAGGAAAGGTAGTTGAGGTTTACAACGGCAATTCATACATTAAATTTGAATTAAGGCCGGAAATGATAGGTCATTATCTTGGTGAATTTGCACCAACAAGGAAAGAGGTCAAACACTCTGGTCCTGGAGTAGGAGCTACCAGGTCGTCTAAATTCATGCCACTGAAGTGATCTAAATGAAAGGATACGCAATAGCACAAATACCGGAAAGATCCGCAATTGCACGAGCAAAAGAAGTGGATATTTCTCTGAAAGATGCAGTAAACGTCGCACATCACATCAGAGGGATGGGGCTCACTAGGGCGAAAGACACACTTGAAAAGGTAATTGCCAAGGAAAAGCCAGTACCTTACTTCAGGTACCTGGACTCTGTTTCCCACAGGAGAGGGATTGGTCCAGGAAGATACCCAGTTAAAGCCGCAAAGGCATTCCTTGATTTGCTTAATAATGTGGAGGCAAATGCAGAGTTCAAAAGTCTAGATACTGATTCGCTGAAGATCCTGCACATTTCAGCATCCAAAGGAAGAGTGATTAAGAAATACTCACCCAAGGCATACGGAAGAGCTGGAGCATTTTTCAGGGATTTAATCAATATTGATGTAGTAGTAGAGGAGGTTACAGAATGAAGGAAAGAAAATTCGTTTCAAACTCTGTGAGCAAGCTTCTTGTCACAGAGTACCTGAGAAGTGCCACTGAAAGTGCAGGTTTTGGAGGTCTAGAGATGAAGAGAACTCCCTTCGGAACCAACATTACACTTTTTGCTAACAAACCTGGACTTGTAATAGGAAGACATGGTGGAAAGGTACAGGAAATAACTGAAACTCTGGAAAAGAAATACAAAGTGGAATCTCCACAGATAGAGGTCAAGGAAATAAATGAACCTGACCTGAACCCACAGGTGGTATCCAAAAAAATCGCTCTTTCACTTGAGAAAGGATGGTCTTACAGAAAAGCCGGAAACACTTCACTGAGAAGAGTTACAGAAAGTGGCACAAGAGGTGTAATGATCAAAATTTCAGGGAAGATTTCAGGAGAAAGGGGGAGAACACAAAAGTTCTCATTCGGTTCCATAAAATACTCAGGAGAACCAGCCAGAGCAGGAATGGAAACAGGATTCTCAATTGCTAAGATGAAACTTGGTGTTATTGGGGTCAGTGTAAAAATGCTTAGAAATGATTACAAACTGCCAGATGAAATTAGAGCCGACATACGCCCACAGGTAGAGACAGTATCGGAGGTGCAGGACAATGGAGCTAAGAGCGAAACAGCTAAGACAAATGAGTAAGGAAGAGGTTCAGGACAAACTGAAGGCTCTCAAAGAGTCACTGCTCAACGAAAGAGCATCTGTGGCAATGGGAGGCGCTCCAACAAATCCTGGCAAGATCAAATCCATAAGAAGGCAAATCGCCAGAATATTGACTGTTCTGGGCTCGGAGGATAACCAAGAATGAAGGATAAGAATTTCACTGGTTTGCCAAAGGAACTGCAGCCCTGGGAAGGGTTTACAAGGGACAGTCAGGCAGTGAAAGTTAGCGTTGACAAGAGAAGGTACGGAAAGAACGTGACAATAATTGATGGAATTGATCCAAAATCTGAAAATATCTGGGATATCGCCAAAGAACTCAAAAAGAAAGTAGCCTCAGGCGGTACAGTCAAGGATAACAGAACTATCGAGCTTCAGGGTGACCACAGGGACACTGTGAAAAAATACCTGGAAGAAATCGGGTTTAAAGTTGAGCTGGTTTAGATGGATACGAAAGATTTCACAAGGGAGTTCATCGGTACAGACATAACGGTGCTATCTCATTCAAATAGCCTCTACAATAATGTAGAAGGCATAGTGATTGATGAGACTGCAAGAACATTTAAGATATTGTCACACGGAAAACTAAAAACGGTTCCTAAAGCAACAGGAAAATTCATGATCAAATCTGAAAGATTCAGTCTTAAAGTGAGTGGAAACTCAATTTTAATGAGGCCAGAAGAACGCCTGAAGAATCTCAGAAAGATAATCAAAAACGAAAACAAGGGTGATTACAATAACTAAGAATATCGGTTTCGAAGTTACTCCTCCGGAAGAGGAGTGCCATGACAAGAAATGCCCATTCCATGGGGAGCTTAAGGTAAGAGGACAGGTTATTGACGGTACAGTTGAATCTGCCTCAATGATAAGGAGTGCCACAATCGTAAGAGAATACAAGAAGGCACTTGGAAAGTACGAGAGAAAGGAAACAAGATTCAGCAAATATCATGCACATGTTCCAGAATGTATACATCTGGCACCAGGTGATCATGTAAAAATAGCAGAATGCCGCAATCTTGCTAAGACAATTTCATTTGTAGTGATTGAGAAGGTGAAGCAATGAAAGGTATTGCCGGAAGACAGCACAGAGGTCTCCCATTGGGAGCTACTATGCCATGCGCTGACAACAGCGGCGCCAAAGTCATCAGCCTGATTGACGTAAAAGCCTATCACGGTGTTGCATCCAGAATTCCTGCAGCAGGTGTTGGCGATATGTTCATTGCGAGCGTTAAGAAAGGCACTCCAGAAATGAGGGCTAAAGTGGTTTATGCTGTGGTGGTCAGGCAGAGAAGACCTTTCAGAAGAGCAGATGGCACAATGGTACAGTTCGACGAGAACGCTGCTGTCCTTGTTACACCAGATGGTGAAGTCAGAGGATCCGAAATAAAAGGTCCTGTGGCAAGGGAAGCAGCTGAGAGATGGCCAAGAATTGCTGCCATCGCTTCAACAATAGTGTAATGGTGGATGAATATGATTTCCAAAGTTAAAGTTACATTGTCCAGCGACTTAAAGAAAAGATACGGTATCCGAGCTTTTCCTGTAGCCACAGGGGACATTGTCAAAGTAAAATCCGGAAAAAGAAAGGGCGAAGGAGGCAAGGTTGTTAATGTCAACCATGTGAATGGCAGGGTGTCCGTTGAAGGCATTACAATTGCTAAAGAAGATGGAAAGCAAACGGAGCTTTACCTCAGAGCACAGGACCTCACAATCACGAAGTTGGATTTCTCAAGGGATGAGAGACTCCAGAAGATAAGGCAGATTGCTGCCATTAAAAGAATAACAATCCAAGAGCCGGAACCAGAAGAACAAGAAGAAGAACCGGCTGAGATCGAGGCCGAGGCAACAGAAGTCAAGGAAGCCGATACCCTTGAACAGAATGCCGATAATTCCGAAGGGGAATCCGAAGAAGAATCTGAGGAGGAACCCGAAGACGAAGCAGAGTCAGAAAAATCGGAGAGTGAAAAAGAGTGATCAACAAGACAAAAAGATTGGTTGTCCCAAGAGTCACAAAGATTCCAAGGAAGAATTTCTTTTGGGGGGCTACTGCCAACCCTGGCAGACATTCCAAGGAAAGTTCAGTAGCACTGCTCACAGTACTGAGAGACTACCTGAGACTTGGTGATAAGGAAAGGGAAGTAACCAGAATGCTTAACAGCGGTTTCATCAAAATTGATGGAAAAGTTGTAAAGAACAGAAAGACGGCAGTGGGTTTCATGGACGTAATAACAGTTGTACCCACAAGTGAGCACTTCAGAGTATTGTATGATAAGAAAGGAAGACTCATTGTTAATAAGGAAGATGAGAAAAACAGCAACCTGAAACCTATGAAAGTATTCAACAAGATTACTACAGTATCTGGTAAAACACAGCTGATCCTTCACGATGGACAGAATTTTATTACTGAAGACTCAAGCATATCTACCGGCGATGTTCTGATAATGAGTGTCCCAGAAAAGAAAATTCAGCACATAATAAAGATGCAGCCTGGAAATAAGGCATTCCTTACGGGCGGGGCACACGTTGGAAGCATAGGAACAATAAAGAAGGTAGAAGTAAAAGAATCATCAAAGAGCAACCTGGTTCACTTTGAAGAGGATTTCACAACAGTTGCAGATTACACATTCATGATAGCAGGGCCAAAATATTCCTACGAGATTCCCAGAGGTGAGCAGTAATGCCAGCAAAGAAGACTACGAAAAAGACTGAAACAAAAGTAAACCCCATGCAGGAAATCACTCTGGACAAAGTAGTAATAAATATAGGTGTTGGCCAGGCAGGAGATCGCCTTAACAAAGCAGTAAAGGTCATCGAAATGCTCACAAAGCACAAACCTGTTCTCACCACATCTAAAAAAACTGTCAGGGATTTCAACATAAGAAAAGGGCTCCAGATTGGTGCCAAGGTAACCCTCAGGGGCGATGATGCCAATGATTTCCTTAAGAGGGCCCTCTATGCCAGGGAATACAAGATTCAGCATTACTCATTCGACAAACAGGGAAACGCATACTTCGGCATCCCTGATTACACAGAGTTTGAAGGAATGAAGTACGATCCGGACATAGGAATATTTGGTCTGGACGTTGCAGTGGTAATAAAAAGAAGAGGCGGCTACAGACTGCGGAGAAGGAAGATAGGTGCCAAGAGGCTCCCCAATGCCATAAGGGTACCAAGGGAAGAGTCCATGAAATTCCTATCTGACAACTACAAGGTTGAGGTATTAAGGTGAACTAATGTCACAAATTAAGCTCGAACCAAAGAAAAATTTCGGTCACAAAGACGGATGCGTACGATGTGGCAGAAAGAGAGGAATGGTCAGAAGATACGGACTGAGACTCTGCAGACAATGTTTCAGGGATACAGCACCGGAACTGGGATTCAGGAAGTACAGCTGAGGTGAAACAATGAGGCACGACCCACTTAATGATATAATCAACAGCATCAAAAATGCATCAAGGACAGGAAAGAGAGTAATAGAGGCTGAACCAGCCGCAAGGTTGATCGGCAGAGTATTGAAAGTTATGCAGGACTATAACTACCTCAAGAGTTTCGAAGTAGTAGATGAGAACAGAGGTGGAAAATTCAGGATAGTTCTTAGCGATACTATCAACAACTGTGGAGTAATCAAGCCAAGGCTTCCGGTAAAGCAGATGAATCTTGAGAGATATGAATCAAGGTATCTGCCGGCCCAGGATTTCGGTATTCTTATACTCACCACCACAAAGGGTGTAATGAGTCATATAGAAGCAAGAAAACAGGGTCTCGGAGGAAAACTCTTGGCCTACGTTTATTAGGTGAATCAGATGATAGACTGGAAGGAAACCTGGACATACGAAATACCGGAGGGGGTTACCCTTACGGTCAAGGATGGTGAAGTGAAAGCCAAGGGAAAACTTGGAGAAGTAACACGGATCCTCAATGACAATTACGTTAAAGTGTCCATGAAAGGAAAGACGCTGAAATTAAATGTCAGCAAAGACAATAAGAGGTCCAGGGGAATAGTAGGAACCTGGGCTTCCGAGATCAAAAACCTCTGCAATGGTGTCTTGACAGGCTTCGAATATGAACTCAAGATAGATTACACCCACTTTCCTATGAGGGTCTCAGTTAAAGGGAACCAGGTAGTGGTGGAGAACTTCCTTGGAGAAAGAAGCCCCAGAATTGCCGAAATCAGAGGAGCTACAAAGGTATCCGTAAAAGGAGACAAGGTCATACTCAATGGTATTGATAAAAGAGACCTTGGAGAGACGGCTGCCAACATAGAGAGAGCCACAAAGATCAAAGGATTCGACCTGAGGGTATTTCAGGATGGAATCTACATATTGAAGGGGTGAACTAAGTGGCATACATTAAACCAAAACTCACGGAAAATGAGAAAAGACTGCTTAAAATAAAAAACAAAAGTGCCGTCAAAAGAGTGGAATTCAAAAGACAGGAATGGTTCAGGTACAAGAAACTTGGCGACTCCTGGAGAAAACCAAGAGGTAAACACTCAAAGCAGAGAGAGCACCTGGCAAGAAGGCCTCCAGTAGTGGATGCCGGATACAGATCTCCATCTGCAGTCAGGGGACTGCACCCATCAGGATTCCAGGAGGTCCTCGTTTTCACACCACAGGAAATTGAGAAACTTGATCCACTGAGAGAGGCAGCAAGAATCGGCTCAAGCGTCGGTTCCAGAAAAAGAGAACTCATAATGGAAAAAGCAGAAGAGCTCAAGGTAAGGATTCTCAACCCGGAGGTTGAATAAGCATGAAGGCTGAAACCGCTAAGAGAATTGCATCTGAAGAATTCAAGTCAGGAATTTCAAGAGTCTGGATTGACACCAACAGCCTCGATCAGGTGGACGAGGCCGCATCCAGGTCCGATATAAGAGATCTGATCAACAGACATGTAATACAACTCAAACAGAAGAAAGGAAACTCAAACGGTAGGCTCAAGAAGAGAGTCGTCCAAAGGTCTAAAGAACGAAGAAGAGGTCCCGGTTCAATCAAAGGAACAAAATATGCAAGATTCCCAAGAAAGGACAGATGGATGAAAACCATACGGGCACTCAGAGACGAACTAAGGACACTCAAAGCTGAGAACAAAATTGACTCTAAGACCTACAGGAAATTCTATGTACAGGTCAAGGGAGGCTCAATAAAATCACGAGCCCAGCTAAGGTCCCACATGAAATCATCAGGACATCTGGGTGATGAAAAATGATGAAGCAGAGTATAATGAAGAGAAGAAGGGATGGAGTAACAAACTATCACAAGAGGTTGAAACTCCTGAAATCAGGACTTCCCAGACTTGTGGTTAGACCATCTAACAAGGGTATAATCGCTCAGATCGTTGAATACAACGAAGCTGGAGATAAAATACTGGCAACAGTTAATGAAAGATCCCTCAAAAAACTTGGACTTGAGGTCGACGGAAACAGTGTTCCAGTTGCATATCTCGTCGGGTATGCTACTGGCCTCAATGCAAAAAAGAAGAAAATAGGGGAATCAATACTTGACACCGGAAGATACAATATCATAAAAGGTGGCAGAATATCTGCAGTACTCAAGGGATATGTGGATGCCGGAGCTAAGATACCTTATGAAAAAGGCATCTTCCCAGACAAGAAGAGGCTTGCGGGTGAGCATCTTAAAAAGCCCCTATCACAAAAACTCGATGATTACAAGAAACAATTGGAGGAGAAACTATGAGTGATGAAAGCTGGGTTCCAAGAACCCAACTGGGTAAAATGGTCGCATCCGGAGAAATAAAGACTATGTCAGAGGCCCTCAGGACAAAACTCCCACTTAAGGAATACCAGATAGTGGACTACCTTCTTCCTGAACTTAAGGATGAGGTAATTGACATTGAACGTGCCCAAAGAATGACGGACTCTGGAAGAAGGATGAACTACTCTGTAACTGCAGTAGTAGGTAATGAGGACGGTTTCATAGGTGTTGGCAGGGGAAAGGCAAAAGAAGCGGCTCCTGCCATAAGAAAAGCAATTAACAATGCAAAAATCAATATCCTGGAAATCAGGAGAGGATGCGGTTCCTGGGAGTGCGGTTGCGGAAGAGCCCATAGTCTGCCATTCATGGTTATTGGAAAATCAGGTTCAGTTGAAGTAACAATCAAACCTGCACCACAGGGTGTGGGAAGAGCAGTAGGCGATATTGCTAAGATCGTTCTAAGAATGGCTGGAATTGATGACGTGTGGGGATTCGCCAACGGTCACACAAAAACAACCGTGAATTACGCACTTGCGGTGTTCGACGCCATGAGAGGAACAGCCAAAATGAAGGTAAATCCTGCGTTGAATCTTACAACGCCAATATATGTGGGGAGTGTAGCCAATGCTAGCAGTGATAAGAATTAGAGGGGAAACTGGGATTAGGCCGCAAGCAGCCAAGACAGCAGCTCTCATGAGATTGCACAGGGTCAACCACATGGTGCTTGTGGAAGATAACGAAATAAACCGGGGAATGCTCAATGTTGCAAAAGACTACGTAACCTGGGGTGAAGTCGAAGATTCCACTATTGAGATGGTCCTTAAACACAGGTCTCAGCTCAAAGGACACCAGTATCTTGACGAAGAGGAACTTGAAGGTGTTACTGGGTATAAGAGCTACAAAGATCTTGCTCAGGCTCTTCAACAGGGTAAAATTAAATATAAGGAAATCAGGGACATCGTCCCGGTTGTGAGACTGAACCCTCCAAAGGGTGGTTATGAAGCCATCAGGAAACCATTCGGCCAGGGAGGTTCAGCCGGATACAGAGGAAAAGACATCAACAGGCTAATCCTGACGATGCTTAAGCCTGGAGTTGATTTAAATGGTAAGAACGAGAACTAAAAAACTCAGAGGCGGCTCATACGGCCGAGGCATGAAATCCGGAAGAGGAAAGGGAAAAAGAGGAGGCAAAGGAATGGCTGGTCTCGGAAAACACAGGTCAGTATGGCTCCTTAAAAATGACCCCAACCACTTTGGTGTCCATGGATTTACCAGCCACCATCCGGGTATTGGAGACATTCCCTTAACACTAAACGAACTTTCAGCCAAGCTTGATTACTTCAAGCAACAGGGCTTTGCAACAATGGAGGGCAAGGAATTGAGGATAGATCTGACAAAAGCTGGCTTTACAAAGCTACTTGGTTCAGGGACATTCAGGGAGAAGTCTACCATAGTTGTGAGCAAGGCAACCGAAAAGGCATTAAACAAGCTTTCCCCTCTGGGAATAACGGTAGAGACTGATGGCGACAGTTCAGCGGAATAAAGGGGTAGCCCTTCCAATAATAGTGGTATTTGCCATAGTGCTTGCAGCATTCTGGTATTTTGACCACTACACAGGACTAAAACTCTTCATTGCGGGGCTTCTCATATCCCCTCTTTTTGCACTTGCTTATCTGGTGGTAAGTTATGTGGGTCCAAAACAGAGTAAGCTGTACGGACTTGAATACATAACTTCTAAACTACCGGCGGTCAAGAAAGCAAAGGGACATGTACAATTCAAGTACAAGCTTATGTGGACAGCCCTCATTGTTGTCCTTTATTTCGCACTGACTAATATTTACATTTATGGACTTAATGTTACACAATCAGTAGATGTATTTGCCTCATTCAGGGCAATCTTTGCTGGTGCCCAGGGCTCACTTATGGCCCTTGGTATTGGACCCATAGTTACAGCTTCAATCGTTATGCAGTTGTTTGCAGGTGCCAAAATATTCAACATAGATTTGCAGGACTCGACTGACAGAGCTGTTTATCAGGGTGTACAGAAGCTTCTCGTGATTATTATGATCTTCGTTGAGGCAATCCCGCAGGCTTTTGGTTATCTTGTTCCAGACGCCTCTCTTGTCTCAAGAATTAATGGATTTGCTCCAGGATATGGTGGTTTCCTATCTGAGGCAATTATAATTCTCCAGCTGTTCTTCGGTTCTTATCTGGTATTTCTAATGGATGAAGTGGTATCCAAGTACGGAATAGGATCCGGAATATCACTGTTCATTGCAGCAGGAGTGTCACAACAGCTTATTACTGGTACTTTTAACTGGATCCCGGTTTCCGGAAGCACAGCTCTTTCATTGATAAATCCGCCTGCAGGTGCTATTCCCAAGACAATATACATAATCATGCATTCCAGTTCTGCATATTTCATACAGACAGGGTTACCACAGATTCTCTTTGGTATACCTGGTGGAATTCCGAACCCTATAATTGCCCTACTGGGCACTCTCCTGATATTCTTCATAGTTGCATACTTCCAAAGCAGCAAGATTGAGCTCCCCATTGCACATGAAAGAGTCAGGGGAGCAAGAGGAAGATATCCACTGCAGCTTTTCTACGCATCAAATATACCTGTCATACTTGCAACTGCCTTGCTGGCAAATGTCTCCATGTGGACACTCTTATTCTGGAGTAGTCCAGTGTTGAGTCATGTGCCTTTGCTTGGGCACAACGCATTATTAGGGGCATATCCAACAGCAGCACAGGTGGCTCAGTATAATATTTCACAAACAACTCCTACTGGAGGATTGGCGTTCTACCTTTTCTCTCCGAATGGATTATCGGACTGGTTGTTCCCCATATTGGAACCAGGCTCTGCTGCCAATATACTCCTTGGGCACTCTCCAATACAGGAAGCAATTCATGTAATAGTGTTCCTTGGATTCATGGTAGTTGCGAGTATAATATTTGCAAAGTTCTGGATTGAAACTACGAATATGGGGCCATCTTCTGTAGCGAAACAGATCATGTCCAGTGGAATGCAGATACCGGGTTTCAGAAGGGATCCTAAAGTCATAGAGAAAGTACTTCAGAAGTACATACCTGCAATCACGGTATTCAGCGGTGCTGCAGTAGGTCTCCTTGCTGCAGGTGCAAACCTTATTGGAACTGTGGGAAACACAAGTGGAACCGGACTGCTTCTCGCAGTAGGTATCGTAATTCAGTTCTATGAGGCAATGGGTAAAGAACAGATGATGGAAATGCATCCTGTAATCAGGCAGTTCTTTGTAGGTGGTTAATTGCGAGTAGTAATAACTGGTGTAGCGGGCGTGGGTAAATCCACTGTCCTGGACATTGTAAAAAATAAAACAAGCTATGAAATCATAAATTTTGGTACTCTAATGTTCGAAATGGCAAAAGCCGTTGATCTGGTTAAAGACAGAGATGAACTAAGGAGGCTTCCAGTAGATACACAGATCAACCTTCAGAAGAAGGCATCTGCTGCCATTGGTAAGATGGAAAATGTTGTGGTTGACACACATATGACCATAAAAACACCAAATGGTTACATGCCAGGTCTCCCAGAATGGGTACTCCGTGAACTTAAGGTATCCGCATTCTACCTAATAGAAGCAGATCCGGAGTTAATTCAGAAAAGGAGGAATTCTGATCCATCAAGAAAGAGAGATGAAGATACCGTTGCTGATATTATCGAACATCAGCAGATAAATCGATCATTTGCTGCTGCATATTCAATATATACTGCTGCGACAATCAAATTTATAGAAAATGTAGAGGGAAAACCTGACATAGCAGCACAGAATATAGTCAAGAGGTTGATGCAATAGTGACCGATACACAGGGTACTTCAGGACAGAGGCCAAGAATGCAGAGGAATCCGCAGCAGGAAGCCATGTCAAAAATGCTGAGATTTCAGATGATTTACATGGTGATCAGCTTTGGCTCTCTTATTGTTATCACCGATGCTACTCTCAGGTCATATATCGGTACGTATCTTGGCTATGTGCTAATGCCTGCTGTAGGGTTTAACTACCAGTATCCTCTTCTTACAATTGTTCTGGTGGGAGTTGTAATAGGTCTCATCACTTCAATCCCAAGGTACTTCTTCACAGACTGGCTGAAAATGGGAAAGATGCAGAACAGAATGAGGGCCTTCAACAAGGTTATGAGTGCTGCATACAAGAACCAGCAGAGAGACAAAATTCAGAAACTTCAGAAAATGAGAATGGACATGTCCATGGAACAGACCAGCCTCAGCATGAACACGATGAAACCTCTGATGGTTTTCACAATATTCACATTATTGCTTATTGCATGGCTATATTATTTCCTGGATCAGCTTGCCTATCAGGTCATTGCATTCCCGTGGGATTTCGAAATCAATGTAGCAACAGCACACATCTGGTTGATGCCGTACTGGATCATGGTTTACTTCTTTGCCATCATGGTTTTTGGATACCTTACAACCATGATAATCAAAATATTTGACTTCACATACAAGGTAAGGAAGATTGAGAGATCCCTTGAACATGCGGATTACAATTAGCGGACCCATTGGAAGTGGAAAATCCACTGTTGGCAAGATACTTGCCAAACACATTGGGTATGAGTTTTTTTCCGGTGGATATTTTTTCAGGGAACAGGCCAGGATTCACGGCAAGACTATTGAAGAATTCAACCTTTATGCTGAAACTCATCCAGAAATTGACAAAAAGCAGGATGATATGATTGTTGATTTTCTGAGGAATCATGATAACGTAGTTGTTGAAGCCCGGCTCGCAGGATGGATGTGTCACAGAAATGACATCGATGCATTCAAGGTTTTTCTAACAGCTTCGCTTGAAACAAGGGTTTCAAGAATATCGCGGAGAGAAGGAAATAAAACTGATCTAATGGACCTCCTAAGGGTCAGGGAAGAGTCAGAGGCAAAAAGATACAAAGAATTTTATTCCATAGATTATCGCTCAACAGAAATTTACGATCTTGTTATTAACTCTGACAGCCTTTCTGCCCAAAGGGTGGCAGAACAGATATATGAACGCTCAGGAATCAAAGAAGTCCATCGAACTTGATGGATTTATCGTTATAGATAAACCAAAAGGGCCTACCAGTCATCAAGTTGACTATTGGGTAAGACAAATTCTAGGCATTGAAAAGGTTGGCCATATTGGCACTCTTGATCCCGGTGTTACCGGTGTTCTTGTAATGGCACTGGGAAAGGCCACAAAACTCATTGATATTGCTCATGAACAGAAGAAAGAGTATGTTGGCGTAATGCGTCTTTACGGAGATGTACCAGAAGAATCCATCAGGAAAGCATTCCATGAATACGAGGGTGAGATCTATCAGATACCTCCCATGAGATCTGCAGTAGCCAGAACCCTCAGAAAGAGAACCATATATGAACTCAAAATTTTGGAAATCAGTGGGAGATTAGTACTATTCCGCGTAGTCTGTGATTCGGGAACTTACATACGGACACTTTGTACAGACCTGGGATATACGCTGGGTGTAGGGGCTCAGATGGCTGAACTGCGTCGAACAAAGACTGGTTTATTTCAGGAATCAGATATGGTGACCCTTCAGCAAATTACTGACGCAAAGAAGCTGGCAGACGAAAATTCTCCCGAGAAACTTGCAAAAATCATGTTTTCCATGGATTATCTCTTCAGGGATTATCCTAAAATTATAGTAAAAAAATCAACCCTTGCAAATATTTCACGCGGTTCTGATCTATTTCCTGGAGGCATAAGAATGATCATCGGAACTCCCATCAAGGGAGAGCGTGTCGCGGTTCTTTCAGAGAATAATGAACTGGTAGGCACAGGAATAATGATGGTCAATTATAATGAAATTCTTGACCTAAAAGTAGTGGATTTTGACAGAGTTTTGCTGGAAAATCCTGGTCAATTAAAACAAAAGGCCAAGGAAATAAAGAAAGAGGTCAGGCCTAAACCAAAAGTGACCAGATTCGGTGGAGACAGGGAGAGAACAAACAGATATCAAGGCCAAAGGCAGAAACAGGGAATGAGGAAAGGAGGCAAAGATGTCCGGAGAAGAGAATTCAGGAATCAGAAGAAACGAAGATAGATGGTACGGATCAAGAAAGGGAAACCAGTATCTTGTTTTTGAAAATCTTGAAGAAAATTACCAGGAAATATTCGATTCTCTAAGAGAGGGAAAAGAGGTCGCTTTCTCTAAGGTCGAATCAAGGAAAATTCCTGAACTTAGAGATCTTATCATCAACTATGGAAAATACAGAATCAAGCAGGAATTTGCGGATGACCAGTATATCCGAAAGTTGTACGCCCTTATACCTGATCTGAATAAATCGCTGAATCTTATTCTTGAGAAGGTAGCGGGTTTCGGCATCATTACAGGTTTGACCTACGGAAATGAAGATCCATGTAATTTCTTCAGAAGATTGAGAGGTCTCGATCTACCCGGTGGGCTTCCAGTTGTCATGGAAGAAATTGCAACATCAGCTGATTCCATATGCTCACTCAAGTCTGGGATAATTTCCTTTCTTTCTGAACGAGCCCGTGAAGTTATGCCAAATACCTGTGATTTGGTAGGTGATGAAATTGCAATCGAGCTGCTGTATCATGCAGGGAGTCTCAGAAACCTGGCACTTATGCCTGCAAGTGCCATACAGGTTCTCGGTGCTGAAAAAGCACTTTTCAAACATATTTTGTATGGGTCCCCTCCTCCCAAGCATGGATCTCTATTCAAAGTGAAGGGTATGTCGAGTCTCAAAACTTCACAGAGAGGAAGGGTTGCCAGATTCATTGCCGGAAAGACTGCTATTGCATTAAGAGCAGATTATGCAGGACACAGACTTGATCAGGAAAATACAAAAGAAAAGATTCTAGAACTACTAAAAAGAAAAAAGTGAATTGCAGATTTATGGGGTGAAGCTTTCAAGCTCCTTCTGCCGGGGGTATTTTTCTTCAGAAACTGGAGAGGGATATTCTCCCGTTACACAACCGAGGCATAAGCTATCTCTTCCCATTCCAATGCTTTCCACTAAACCTTTTACAGACACGTATCCAAGTGAATCTGCCCCTATAACCTTGCAGATCTCCTCCAGATTTCTTCCAGTTGCAACAAATTGGTCCTTTGTCTTCATGTCAACTCCAAAGAAACAGGGAGCAACAACAGGCGGACATCCAATTCTTACATGAACTTCCCTTGCTCCGGCTTTCCTAAGAAGAGCAACGATATGGTTCATTGTATTTCCTCTTATGATGCTGTCATCCACCAGTATGATCCTCTTGTCTTTCACTTCAGATTGAATTACATTGAGTTTTAATCTAATAGCTGATGTTCTGGATTGTTGAGTTGGCATGATGAAAGTTCTATCGGAGAATCTGTTCTTTATAAGACCTTCACTATAGGGGATACCGGATTCCTGGGCATATCCCAGTGCCTGTGCTCTTCCAGAGTCAGGTACGGCAAAGACTACGTCGGCATCTACAGGAGACTCTCTTGCCAAGGCCTTCCCAAGGTTAAGTCTTGACTGAAACACTTCTTTATTGTCAATAATGCTGTCAGGTCTTGCGAAGTAGACGTATTCAAACATGCAGTGGGCCAGTTTCTTTCCGGGAACAGTAAGGATAGATGTTATTCCATTTCTTGAAATTTCAACAAGTTCGCCTGGTTTTACATCTCTCACAATTGTAGCACCATTTATATCAAGTGCACAGGATTCCGAGGCAACAATGTAACCGCTGTCCATTTTTCCAATAATCAGGGGCCTTATTCCAAGTGGATCTCGCATTGCATACAGTTTATCATTAATAAGAAAAGTAATTGCATATGCTCCCTTTAGGCGATCTGCAGCAAGTTTCACTCCACCATTTAGGCCGTGAACAGAGATGTCTCTGGCAAGCTCCATCATCAATACTTCAGTATCGGATGATGTGAGAAAGGTAAGTCCCTGCTTAAGAAGCTCATCACGCAATCTGTCAGCATTTGTTATCTCTCCGTTATGTGAAAGAGCTATGTGCCCAAGGGTGTTAGTAACAAGAAACGGACCAGCATTCTCCATAGCTTTGGATCCAGCTGTTGAGTATCGGGTGTGACCTATACCAACATTTCCCAAAAGGTATTCAGAATCTTTTGTTCTCTCGTTGAATACTTCACCAACTAAGCCCATACCTTTTCTTGCATTAATTGAAGAAGCATGGAAAGTAGCAATTCCAGCACTTTCCTGTCCGCGATGTTGCAGGGTTTTTAGCGACGAAAGAATAAATGGATATGCAGGTTCATCACCTATATATCCGACCACAGCACAGTGATCACTTGGCTTTTGCCCATCTATATGATCTAGTTCTGGCTGCGGGGAATCCACAGTGAGAGCACCTCTTCTGTCTGATGTGGTATGTATGATGTCCACATCTGCGACATGTAATATGAACCTTTTTATTGTTCATTTTTCCCATTACGGCTGTTCCATTGCTCATTGATTATCACCTTTTGAAGGGGAAACAAAAATAACATTATCTCCTCGGACGAGAATCCTCTCGTGAACACCAGTAGTCTGACCGTTTATGGTCTCTCCGGCATTCTTTATTACAAGATTCATGTATATGTCATATCCCTCTAGGATGCCTGAATAACCTCTGTTACCTTTTACGTCCACCAGTACATTCTTGTCTATAGAGCTACGAAGAACGTCCATTGGCTTTTGTACGCTTGTCTGTGGCTTAGGCATGTCGATTCCACGCTAAATTGAAAGTTCGTATTTAACTCTATTGACCACATGTTCAATCAAGTAACTAATGATGAAATATTTCTTCACAGTTTACATATTTTGACATCAATAGATTTCGTGAGCTAATGTGAATATAAATGATAAAAATCAAGAAAACTTATATCCCTCCAACCAATAAGCCGAGAGCATAAAAACATGGCATGAGTGTTCATGGAACTTGAATTTACTTATGTCTTGCTTAATTAAAGGTGAACTACATTGAAAATGCCAAAGGTCATCAGCATGTATTGTCCGTCGTGCAAAAAGCACACTCCTCACGAAGTAGAGAGAGTCAGGAAGAGAAAGGCCAGTGAATTCAGGGCTGGACAGAGGAGATTCAGAAGAGTTACATCTGGTTATGGAGGTTTCCCAAGACCTAGATACGAAGGAAGGGAGAAGCCAACCAAGAGAGTATCACTTAAATTCAAATGCCAGACTTGCAAGAAATCACTCACTCCTCCAAGCATAAGGGCAAAGAAATTCGAGATTGTGGAGGTTCAGTAAAATGGCAGATAGCAGATTTGAAAAGCCCAAGAGTATTGGGAATAAATTCATCAACATTAAGTGCAAGGACTGTGGGAACGAACAGGTCACCTATACAAAAATTTCTTCCCCGGTTGTTTGCAACATATGTGGTGCAACACTCGCTAGACCAACAGGCGGTACACTTGAACTGGCCGCCGAGATTACAGGCGAAAAACAATGAGAAAAGATCTTCCTGAAGTTGGTGACCTGGTAGTCGTTACCATCAAGGAAGTAAAAGGTTTTGGCGCTAACGTTAAATTAGAAGAATACCCTGGAAAGGAAGGTTTTATCCACATTGCTGAAGTGGCAACTGGATGGGTTAAGCATATACGAGATTATCTCAGGGAAGGTCAAAAGACAGTCTGCAAGGTCTTGAATGTTGATACTGGTCGAGGATATGTGGATCTTTCCCTTAAAAGGGTAAACGAACACCAGAAAAGGGAAAAGATTTCCGGCTGGAAAAATGAACAGAAGGCAGAAAAACTTCTGGAAATTGTAGCCTCTCAACTAAAGATTTCCGTAGAAAATGCAGAAAAGGAATTTGCTGAAGAGCTCAGAGAACAGTATGGCACACTTTATGATGCATTTGAAGACGCATCAGCAAGTGAGGATTGGCTTCCTGAATCAAATGACAAATGGAAGGAGACCTTTAAAAAGGTTGCCAAGGAAAACGTTGTTCTACCATACATAAAGATAGGCGGTTATGTTGAAGCATATTCTCTTGCCCCAAATGGCGTTGAGCTTCTCAAGGAAGTTCTTACAGCAGCAATGCAGGAAAATGTGGAAATCCAGTACGCGGGGGCTCCAAGATACAGGTTAACAGTTACGGACAAAGACTATAAATCCGCCGAAGATGTATTAAAAAAAGCTGTACAGAATATACTGGACTTATCTAAAAAGAAAGGCGTAATAGCTGAGTTCGTAAGAAAATAGACCTGAGGTAAAATGCGTTCATTAATAAGAAAATGCAGAAACTGTTATACTTATACAATGAAGGAGCAGTGTCCTGAATGCGGTACATTTGCTGATGTTGCATTACCCCCAAGATATTCACCGCTGGACAGGTTCCAGAGATTCAGGCTCAAGATGGAGGAGGAAGAATAATGGAAAAGATCATAATCAACCAATATAAGAGACCGAGGCTTAAGAATCCCATCCTCATCGGTGGGTTGCCTGGTATAGGAAATGTCGGCAAAATTGCTGCAGAATACTTAATTGAGAAACTTAAAATGCAGAAACTGGCAGATGTTTTCTCACAGTACCTGCCACCACAGGTTTTCATAGATGATGACGGCGTGGTGAAGCTTGTTCGGAACAGTATTTATTACAAGAAAACAGGAAAAGAGAACGATCTGCTTGTTCTCGTAGGGGATTTTCAGGGTACAACTCAAGAAGGACAGTACGAAATATCCCACATAATCCTTGAATTGGCAGCAAAACTCAACGTCTCCTTCGTTTATACTTTAGGCGGATACAGCACCGGCAAGATCGTAGAAACGCCAAGAGTTCTCGGTGCAGTAACAAACACCAACCTCCTTAACGACCTTAAGGAGAACGGAGTTGTGTTTCCCAAAGGAGAACCAGGTGGGGGAATTGTTGGATCAGCCGGAGTTATGCTCGGTCTGGGAAAGGAAATATTCTCCATGAATGGAGCATGCCTCATGGGGGAAACGTCAGGGTATTTTGCTGATCCCAAAGGTGCAAGGGAAATTGTAAGAGTTCTCAAGGGAATTTTAGGACTCGATCTGGATCTCACTGAATTAGAAGAAAGGAGCAAGCAGATAGAGCAGATAACAGAAAAGATGCAGGAAGATGTCCAGACAAAAGTGGCTCAGAAAGACGATCTTGGCTATTTTGGATGAGTTTTTCGATCACCCACTTTTTTCTTATTTATACAAAATTCTGTAAATATATCTCATAGATTTCACCCCTTTTGTCAGACAAAATAATTTATGCTCTTTGCATATGGCACATCAATGCCTCCTCGAAAGGCCACCATATCTGAATTCAGGGAAGCATCTATTTCTGAATTCTTTGAAAAGAATAGACACATACTGGGTTTTGACTCTCCTCAGAAATCTCTCTTCATGATAGTGAAGGAAGCTCTCGATAATTCTCTGGATGCATGTGAAGAACATGGAATCCTTCCGGAAGTCAAAGTTTCATTAGAAAAAATAGAAGGAGATGAATTCGTTGTATCTGTTGAGGACAACGGACCCGGAATAGAGAGAAAACAGGTTCCAAATGTATTTGGAAAGTTACTTTATGGTTCCCGTTTCCACTCCTTTAAGCAGTCCAGGGGCCAACAGGGGATTGGGATAACCGCCGCCATCCTTTATGGCCAGATCACTACTGCACGCCCTTCCCAGGTAAAGACAAGGAGAAAGGAAGATGACGTAGCCTATGATTTTGTTCTTGGAATAAACGTGAAGGAAAACAAAGCAGATATTCACAGTGAAAAGCCTGTAATCTGGGACAAACCCCATGGCACACTTATTTCGATACCTGCTAAAGGAAAATATCAGGTGGGGAAACAGTCAATTCTCGAATACATGCGGGAATGTGCAGTTGCAAACCCGAATGCTACATTAACCCTTGTGGACCCTGATGGCAAAAGCTACGAAATCCAAAGGGTTACAGATGTTCTTTCCAAACCGGCCATTGGGATAAAACCCCATCCTCTCGGGTTAGAACTGGGTGATATAAGCAGTATGGCAAAAAATACAGCATCATCCGATGTCTTGCACTTTTTGAAAGATGACTTTAACAGAATAAGTGATAAGGTTGCAGAAGAAATACTGTCTTCTTCAGGTTTATCCGGCAATAAGAAACCTTCTGAACTTTCCCTGCAGGACATAAAAAAACTCAGTGAGGCATTTAAGTCAGTGAAGCTTATGCCCCCTCCAACAGACTGTCTTTCTCCCCTTGGTTCAGAATTTATTAAAAAGGGACTTAAGAGCGTTTATGAGGAAAACCATCCTTCACACTATGGAAAACCTGTATCAAGACCTATTACAGTCTACAACGGCAATCCCTTCTCTGTTGAAGCCGGCATAGTTTATGGCGGTGATTTGCCAAACGATCAGCCAGTTAGGGTTGTGAGATTTGCGAATAAGGTACCATTGCTGTATCAACCAGGTGCTTGTGCCATAACAAAAGCAATTTCAGAAATGGATTGGAGGCAGTATGGTTTCGATCAAAAAGGCGGACAGGGGATACCATATGGGCCAGCAATCATCTTTGTACACGTGTATGGGATACGTATCCCTTTCACTTCTGAGTCAAAAGAGGCACTGGCAAACGTTGATGCAATAACGGCGGAAATATCCCTGTGCCTCAGGTCACTGGGCAGAGGGGTAAAATCATTTCTGGGTAAAAAGGACAAGAGAGCTAAAATATATGAAAAATTCAGGCTTGTCAATACACTTATTCCCGAGATCGGAAGAAAGGCATCAGAAATACTTGGCAAAGAAGTCCCAAATCTTGAAAGTGTCATATCAAAAATTGCCAATGTAGTGTTTGTTACAGAGCAATTCAGGAAAGTTGCAGATGGTGTTGAAATTGACATGAAAATAATAAACTATACAAGAAAGAATATCTCAATGAATCTCATTGCCGACCCTCCCACAGGGGATTATGAAGGGCCAGATCTGAAATGGGAGGTAAAGGAACTTGAACCTGCCAGTGAGTTTACTGTCACATTTTCTTTAAAAGGGAAAATTCCTGATTATCCAGGGACAAACTACTATTTCACTGGTATAGATCCTGTCAGGGTACAGGGGGCAGAACCGTTGCCTGCTGATTTTGGAACAGAAACTGTGAGTATAATTGAAACGGAAGGTGAGGAATGATGGCGACAGATGAGACAACCAGGAAACTGGAGGAAATGGTAAACAGCATCTACTCGATGCTTTCCTCTGGTGAAATACCGGAAATATCCATGCCATCAAGAAGCAAGGAAAACATAGTCCTGGACCCCATGCTTTCTGTATGGCGATATGGGGATTCGACTGTCACCAGATCCGGGAAAGCAGTAGACGGTGCAGAGTATATGGTCAAAGTTCTGTACATGGTCGATTTTATAAGGGAAATGCTAAAGGAGAGCAAATCTTCAACCCTGAGAGAAATGTATTACATTTCTGAAGGTTGGAATCTTGGAAAATTTGCAACACAGGATGAATCTAACCTCATGGCGGAAGACCTCGAAGTTCTTTCCTCACTTCTAAGGGAGGATTTCAAGCTAAGGCCTGAAGAAAACGGGGCCAGCATAATGGGCGATATCACTATCGAGGAAAGGACAAGAAAGGGAGAATTTAAGAAAATCAACTGCAGGGATGATGTAGGTGATGGGGGTTATGGAATACCCTACAGTGTCGAGGAGGACAAACTAAGGATTAAGGATGTCAATGCCAAATTTATCCTGGCAATAGAAACAGGAGGTATGTTTGACAGACTTGTAGAGAACGGGTTTGATGAATCAAACAACTGTCTTCTTGTTCATCTTAAGGGCCAGCCTGCAAGAAGCACCAGAAGACTGCTTAAAAGGATAAATGAGGAACACAATCTCCCCGTTTATGTCTTCACTGATGGGGATCCATGGTCATTCAGAATATACGCATCAATAGCATATGGAGCAATTAAAACGGCCCATATTTCTCATTATCTTGCAGTCCCTACCGCAGAGTACATCGGTATAACTGCAAGTGACATTCTGAACTATAAACTGCCAACAGACGACTTAAGTGACAAAGATATTGCTGCCCTTAACGCTGAGCTAAAGGATCCAAGATTCCAGTCTGAGCAGTGGAGGGACGAGATTGAAACCATGCTCAGCATTGGCAAAAAGGCTGAGCAGCAGGCACTTGCAAAATATGGTCTTAATTATGTCACTTCAACGTATCTGCCGGAGAAGTTATCAGATTTGACAGGATTCATGTAGTGATCAAAATGAAGGTCGCTCTTGTTCAAATGGCATCAGGAACGGATAAGAAGGTCAATCTCGATAAGTCTGTGAAGCTATTCAACGAGGCAATAAAATCGAAACCGGATATGATTATTTTTCCCGAGTACCAGATGGTGTCACCGGATTATTCAGATCCAGAAGGCCTAAAGACGAACTCGGAACCTCTAGACGGTGATTTTGTAACTACATTTATGGGACTGTCAAAAAAGAATTCCGTCTACACTCTCCTGAATGTTTCGGAAAAGAATTATGGAACTCTTAGGCCATTTAACACATCTGTACTCATAGACGACCTAGGTATGATAATAGGGAAGTATAGGAAATTGCATTTATTTGATGCATACTCCAAACTGGAAAGCAGTCTTTACGAAATCGGAAGATTAAACCCGGGTCCCACGACAGTAAGATCGGTAAACTTTGGTCTTCAGATATGTTACGATTTAAGATTCCCGGAACCCGCGAGGTTATTGAAGCTCCTTGGGGTTCAGGTATTATCCTATCAGGCAGGTTGGTACGCTGGTGAGCGTAAACTTGAAACATGGAAAACATTGCTTCGGGCAAGAGCTATTGAAAATGGCATTTTTGTTTTAGGTACTGCACAATGCGGGAAAGATTTCACTGGACACAGCATGGTTGTAAGTCCATATGGCGACGTTCTCGCAGAAACCCAAAATGATGAAGACGTCATGGCCTGTGATCTTGACATTAACATTATAGGCAAATATGCGGAAGATGTCCCGATGATGAAGCAGAGAAGAAAGGATATGTATGATGTATCCGGCTTATAATGCCTTGAGGAGTTCTCTTAGTTCCAGATAGTTTTCCAGGGTATGCTTTGCAGCTGTTTCACCCTTACCAATGTGGATAGATACTGTATCGGGGTTCAATCTGAACGCATCCTCGTCTGTGATGTCATCTCCAGCAATGAGTGCAGGTCTTCCTTTTCTCAATTCCTTGATTGCTTTTCCCTTGTCAGCACCAGGGATACGCAGTTCAACAATCATTTTCCCAAGATAGAGGTACATCCCTGTCCGGGTGGCTATGTTTCTCACATCTTCCTGGAGCTTTTCATAAAGATCTGGTGAAACATACCATTTGGTGAACACCAGGCCACCATCCTTGTTAATTATCTGTACTCCGGGGTATTTTTTAACAAATTCGTCCTTTTTTTCGTAAATGTTATCGCATATCTTTCTGTATTTAGAATAGTTGTTGACAAAATTTGTTGTTCCATCTTCGAGTGACAATATTGCACCGTGCAGCGCCATAACATTGAAAGAAGGCCCGATGAATTCCCTGATCTCTCTTAAAGATCTGCCTGTTACGATATATAATTCATACTTTTTCCTCAGAAGCTCGAGTATTCCCATTATTTCGTGATCCGGATAGGATTCTTCGGGATTCTTTATAATAGGAACAAGGGTACCGTCATAGTCTAGGAAAATTACTGGATCGCTGTCCCTTATTTGCCTGAAATCAAGGAGTATATTCAGCACTTTCTGGTTTTCCATGAATCTTTCCTTCCATATTTTCCGCAGTGGATGAAATTTTTGAAAGCCACCAGTTTATGTCTTTTTTAATAACATTTTCCTTCATGCTCTCAAGCCTGAACTGAATTTCATTTTCAGGCATATGAAGGGCTTCGTCCAGTTTATCCGCCACTTCATTTAAATCGTTTGGATTAACTTTCAAAGAAGCACTGAGGTCAAATGACGCACCTGCAAATCTCGAAAGAATCAATACTCCATTCTTTGTGGCTGCAACAAATTCCTTGCTTACAAGGTTCAAACCATCAATAAGTGGCGTTATAAGTGCAACATTCGCGGATCTGTAATAATTCATCAGCTGCCTGTCTGTTACTCTCCTGTAAAGGTATATTATTGGTTGCCAGTTAAGGTCAGAATAGGTCCCGTTGATTCTTCCAACAGTCATTTCGAGTTCTTTTTTCATGTTAATGTACTCAGTAACTGATGTCCTGCTTGGCGTTACTATCATGACATAGGTAAATTTCCTGGCATCTTCCGGATGTCTTTTCAGAAGGGCCTCAATCGCAAGTGCCCTGTTTACAAGACCTTTTGTATAATCCAACCTGTCGATGCTTAGGATAAGTTTCCGGTTATTTTTCAGCTCAATATTCTGCCTGTTGGCTGGATTACCAGAATAGTACTGGGAATCTATGCCCAGGGAGAATGTGTAAAGTTTCTTCTCTATTCCCGTGACTTTACCAAGGATGTTTTCACAGGATTCCAGGAAGTTTTTCCTGTACAGTACAGTGTGAAATGTTATCATGTCAGATGCGGTTATGCCTTCCAACAGCTCCTTGGCTTCCGGGAGTGTAGCATAGAATTCACTTGCAACCCATGGGATGTGCCATGTTGTCATTATGAAGTTATCAAGTCCCCTGTCCCTGAGCATCTTGGGAAGAAGGGCCAGCTGATAATCATGGATCCATATTTTTTGTCCCGGTTTAGCGTTCTTGGCCACTGCATCGGCAAATCTCTCATTTATCTGCCGGTAATAGGATATCCCTGTGCTGGTCAGCTTCATTCTGTCCCGGAAGTAATGGAAAAGTGGCCATAGGGTTCCATTTGCATAATCGTCGTAGAAGCCTTTTCGTTCTCTGCTAGTCAGGAAGATTCTTACAATTTTGTATCCGTCATAGTTTTCTTCAGGATACTTGTGATCCATATTACCATCACCCCAGCAAATCCATGTACCTCCTTCCTGTCTCATGGCTCTGCTAAGGGCTGTGGCAACGCCTCCAACGTTCTTCTTTAAGGTCTCATTGCCACCAATCTTTTCATGCGATATTGGACACCTGCTTGTGACAATAAGATAACTCATAAAGGATAATTGTGTTTATGGTACTTAAACAAACATGTTTTGATTGACCTATCAGAGAGAAACTCTTTTATAGAGCCCTTCTATTTAGTGTCCGTGACGGCCATAGTGGTAGGGTCACACCCGGTCTCATTCCGAACCCGACGGTAAAGCCTGCCACGTTTCACACGCGTACTGTCTTCCGCGAGGGGATGGGAAATGTGATTCGCTGTCACATTTTCAATTCAATTTCTTCTTTGATCATATTACTGGTTGTTTTGTATTTCCTATCGTTTAAATAATTGCACAATATTTCCAGAAACCGCCTTGAAGAACGTAGAAACCGTAACTATTCTATCCACTTTACGTGGCCTTGGTTATTCATCCATCTGGATTTACAGTGCCCTCTATCTTAGAACAAACCTGGGGCTCTCCATACTTCAGGACGGTCTGATTATAACCGCAGGAAGTGCAGTTGCAGCAGGCTTGCAGATTTATGCTGGTATCCTCGCTGACAGGTTTGGCTACAAGAGATTCGTCGTATTATCAATGGCAATAAGTGCCATACTTTTTGCAGTTCTTGTTTCAAGTCCCACCATAAGGCAATCCCCCCTCCTTTACCCGATTGTATTTGTGGGCCTGATGATCTCAAATGCATCTCAGGCTCCAGCTGCCAATGCAATAGTGTCAGAATCCAGTGCAGTAAAACTCCGGGGTTTCTCAATTTTGAGAATAGGCAACAACATAGGTTGGGGGATAGGGCCAGCCCTTGGAGGTTTCTTAATATTCGGAGGGGACTTCTTTTATCTTTTCCTGTTCGGACTGGTGACAGCATCTGCAGGGTTTTTGCTCTCACTTACCCTGAAGGAAGTCTCATCAACTGGTACAAGAACAGTGGAACTCAATGCAGCAAACCGCATGCTGATAGTACTGTCATTCGTTGCTCTTCTCCTCTTCATTGTACAGGCACAGGAGACCATAACTCTGTCCAACTATGCCAAGATAATAAGGCATCTGAATTTCAATGAAATTGGGTTAATATACCTCACAAACGGAATAGTGGTTATTGCTGCCCAGGGTTTAGTATACAAGATATCAAGAAAAATCGGTAATTATCTTTCTTTTATCATTGGCGGCATTCTCTATTCCTTCGGTTTTTTCCTCTATGCGTTTTTCTCCGCCCTGCCTGGTTTCATTTTTGCTACTGTAATTCTTACTATGGGGGAGAACTTCACCTTCCCTGCCGGGTATGCCATGGTTTCTTTGGTATCAAAACCAGAGAATATAGGGAGGAATATGGGGACCTACAATGCATTTATCTCGGCAGGAAGAGCCATAGGTCCGCTCATTGGAGGTGCTGTATTAAGCTTCACAACGAATTCTTATGAACTTTGGGGCCTAACTACAGTATGGGGTTTCATAAGCGTCATGGTATTCATGGCAGCTTTCTGGAAAAAATCTCATGTTGCAGATCAGTTTCCTGAAACTGCAACTCATTGAGCCAAAAGATCTCTTAGTATCTGTCCCTAAAATCATCGGGGTTAAACATGTATTCTGAGAAATTCCTTTCAGCCTGTTCTCTCACCGGCTTAAGTGTCTCAAGGAACGCACTTATGGTATCTGCGGCAAGCTGTTTCATTTCACCGCTCAGTATTTCACCGTTCTTGTAACCTGAATATATATCACCAACCTTTTTCTGGTCGTGCTCAAGCATCCTGTATATATTGAAAGCAAAGTCTATGTCGGGATTTGCACCATACTTTCTCTGCTCTTCGGCGGTCTCACGGCCACCTGAGAATGCATATTTCATCAGTTTTTTCCTCACTACCTTGGGGCTGTCATCCAGGTATATCCCACTGTTGGTGTCTGAAGATGACATTTTACCGCCTCCCTTGAGGGAGGGTATGAATTTTGATATGATGGAGGACGGTTTTTCATACCCAAGCTTTGGGATCACATCCCTTGCAACTTTGAAATGAGGGTCCTGATCTATGGCATACGGAATCAGGCATCTGATATTCTTTCCAGACAGTGCTGAAAGGAGAAATGCCGGGACAGCCTGCATGCTGGTAAAGAAATATTTCCCAATGCTGTCACTGTCTGTGAAGCCAAATACGGCCTTTGCAGTTGATGCAGTAATGTGCCGTGATACTCTCACCGCCTGGTTGTACAGAATTCCTGCCTGTTCTGAATCAACAATAATGTGTGTTTTCTCAGGGTTAAAGCCAAGACTGAGTATGTCGAGGATGTTATTCCTGGTAATTGATTTTATCTCATTCTCAGGGATGTCTCTGAACAGATACTTCTCATCATCAGTGATCTGGATAAGCAGATCAACGTCAAATTTCTCCTGAAGCCATTTTGTAAACATAAATGGCAGGAGATGCCCAAGATGCATGTTTCCCGAGGGGCCTCTCCCTGTGTAAAGGTAGAAAGGTTCACCTTTCCTGTAGTTCTGCAGAACTATGTCGAGATCCCTGTGAGCAAAGAAGATTCCATAATGCAGAAATGGGTGGATTTCACCAGCTATTTCCTTGATTTCTGAAAGGATCTTCTGGTCTATGAGCCTGGCTCCAAACTGGTCTGCAATCCTGCTGTAATCAGTTTCCTTGAGTTCACCCGATACCTCCCACGGTGTTACTTCTGCCTTGTCTGTCAAAATTTTCCCCTTGAAATCCTACTTAGGCGTCTTCATGAAGAGATCCTTCTCCATAATGGACCTGAGCCTTGAAAGTTCATCCGGTTTAAAGATCCCATATTCTGTTATGAATGCAGCAACATATCTTGAAGGAGTAACATCAAAGGCAGGGTTTCTTGCGTGGCTTGTTTCCGGGCCCAGGTGCTTTCCATTTACAATAAGGACTTCATCTTCTGCTCTCTCCTCTATAGGTATGTCGTCTCCGGAGGAAATGCTGAAATCAAATGTACTTCCAGGAGCTGCAACATAAAATGGTATTCCGTTCTCCTTTGCAACCACAGCCTTTTCATAAGTCCCGATCTTGTTTGCAAAATCTCCATTTGCGGTTATACGGTCTGCACCAACGATACAAAGATCAATTTCCTTCTTTCTCATGAAGTGACCTGCTGCATTGTCTGCAATAATTGCATGTTCTATGCCTTCCTGGCCCAGTTCCCATGCAGTGAGTTTTGCACCCTGTAATCTGGGTCTTGTCTCATCAACAAAAACAAAGATATTCTTCCCATCCGCTTTTGCAAACCTCATTGGCGCAAGGGCAGTTCCCCAGTCTACCACAGCAAGGGCTCCTGCGTTACAGTGTGTGAGGATCCTTGAGTTGTTGCCAATAAGGCTGTTTCCATACTCCCCTATTTTTTTGCTTCTTCCGCTAATCTCGTTTGAATATCTGCTGGCAGCACTCATATCAAAGTTGTTTGCTTTCATATAGGCGATGGCCTTGAATAGATCAAAGGCGGTAGGTCTTGTTTTTCCTATTTTTTCAACAACAAGATTCATGTCCTCACCCTTTTTCTTGGCCATGGCAAGGCCAAATGCAGCTGTGACACCAATGGCGGGGGCACCTCTTACAACCATGTCCTTGATCGCATAAGCAATGTCATCAGAAGTTGAAGCCTCAAAGACTTCGATTTTCTCGGGAAGTTTTCTCTGGTCTATCAGCTTTACCTTGTCATCTTCGTACCAGACCGCGAATAAATGCCTAATCTCACCGTCTATGTTGACTTTCATTGTGAGGTTATATGCTCAATAAATATATGTATTACCGGGTGTCTACCGGCAGGATTGAATTCTCCCTCAGGGACATCAGTTCAGGAATGTCATTGAGATCGACAAAAGGCCTGTTAACGTAGTTTTTCGGCTCCATTTCATTCAATATGAACCTTCTGAAAAGGTAGTTGTGGATGGCAGGGACCTCATAATGTGACACAAGTTCCACAAGCCTTTTGGTCTTGGCTTTTGTCTCTTCAATATTGGTTTTATTATTTGCCAACAGGAGTGTGTTCAGGGCAAAGTTGGCAGTGGAACATACTCCTCCGTACGCACCTTGTTCAATAGATTCGTGGATAAAAGCATCCTTGCCTTGGTATACCTTGAGATTCTTGATCTTCAGGAAACGTCCAAAAGCTTCCATGTCATTTCCACTGTCTTTCATGCCTACAACCTGAGGGTGTTTGTCCTTAAGTCTTTCCACCAGTTCCGGAGACAGCCTGAAACCACTAAGCGATGGATTATTGTAAATGTACATGTCTGCATCAAGCGCCGAAATAACTGCGTCAAAGAATTTTTCAACTGAAGCTTCACTGTATTTGTGATAAAATGGGTTTATGCAAACAAGATTCTGGTACCCTAGATCTATTGCTTTTTTCCCCATTTCGATGGTCTCTTCAACATTATTTCTGCATATTCCAGCGAAAAGCTTGAGACCAGTGGATTCTTCAATAACCTCCTCCAGTAAACCTGTATGCTCTCTTTGCGAGAGTGAGGCAAAACCACCAGTGGATCCTCCTGGAAATAAACCATCAAAATGGTTTTCCCTGGCATATTCGATGAAACCTATGAGCACTTTGTGATCAATTTCATCCCCCCTGAATGGGGTTATCATCGGAATGATTATTTCAGGCACATGTTCGTTATGTTTAGATCATTAAAAAAATGGCGGCACAGCAATAATCAGAAATCTTTTTTTTATATTCATTATAAATAATAAACAAATATTCATATAATCGCATTGATTTCTGGCTTCATGATCGAAATCAGGGGTCTGACCAAGGTGTATGGAAGAACCCAAACACCTGCGGTAAACAAACTTGATCTCGAAATAAACGATGGTGAAATTATGGGATTCGCCGGCCTCAATGGGGCAGGCAAAACTACCACAATCCGTCTTATTTCAGGAATAATATTCCCCAGCGGAGGAAATGTCCTGGTTAATGGCAAGGACATTGTAAAGAACAAGATTGACGCATCAAAGAATATAGGCTGGGTACCAGAGCTCCCGAACTTTGAACCAAATTCAAAACCAGTTCCACTGTTGAAGTATTATGCAGGATTTTACGGTTTGAAAGGGTCTGAAGTTGAGGATAAGATAGAGAAACTCCTGAAGAGGTTCCACATCTGGGATGCCAGGACCAAGAAATTAAAGGATTATTCGCAGGGAATGAAGAAAAGATTCTCAATTGCGGCTGCAATGATTGGGGACCCTCAGAATTACCTTTTTGATGAGACGCTTAATGGACTTGACCCTGAGGGAGTACGGAATATGAGAGATTTCATGATCCAGCTTAAGAAAGATGGGAAATCTGTTTTTCTATCTTCACACATTCTATCAGAACTTGAGAATGTGGCAGACAGGATTGCAATCATAAGAAAAGGTCAACTCATAAAAGTTCTTGAAAGAGGGGAGCTATCGACGCTTGGAACAACAGTCATAAGGGTAAGAATACAAAACATGGACAACGGGGCAATGAATATTCTTGAAAAATACGGAAGAGTGGAATCATATGGAGATTCACTCATTGTGAGGGACATTTCGATCAGCGCTGAAGAAGCACCAAGAGTCAACAGAGAGTTGAATCAGAACGACTATAATGTTCCATATTTTGAAATTACCGGCGAAGATCTTGAGGATTACTTTATCGGTCTGGTAGGTGAAAACAGATGAGAGATTTCTTTTATGATTTCAGAAGAACCTTCACAGGGAAATTTACAATTGTTATGATCGTTCTGATAGTCCTCTCTTCTGTAGGGATTTCCTATGCCGGTGCTGTATTATCATCATCAGGCAGTAGCGGGGCTTCTCCTCAGGCTACGGCATACATCCTTCCGGAGATATATCAGGCTCATGACGGTGGATACAACTTTTCACTCTATGCAGTAAATGGCTACGGGCAACCTGTAACGGGTTTGGATCTCAATACAAATGTATCACTTCTCAACTATACAATTAATGTGAAAAGTGTGCAGTCGTCTGTAGTGTCCATGGCAAACTTTACTGAGAAAACCAACGGGCAAGGTTTTTCATACTTCAGTATTGGTGGAAATTCCTCTGTAAATTTGGTGCAGTTGAACTATCATGCGGTTTATAAAAATGGACTCGGGGCGTTTCAGAGAACCGCTGAACTTTTCATCAACAATAATACAGTAACATTTGCGCCGAACACAATATCTGCCAGCTATAAAATTCTGAAGAATTCAACAAACGTCCTTTATACTATGAAAGTTGCCAATCCGTCCAGCCAGTACCTTGCTAATGAATTTGTCTATTACGCAGCACCAAATGGAACACCATCTCCCACATTAAACGTTTATTATCATGTCTCGAACGGGACATCATCCTCTTCCCTCCCTCCTGCATCAATAAGCAATTTCACTCTTTACAAGAGTATTTCAGGGTCTGACCACTATGTGTTAACACTTCCGTTAACCAAGACGGCCAATTTAAAGCAGGTATCAGTAGCCCTTACAAATTCAACTGGAACAATTCTTGGCGGCAATACTGACGCCTTCTACAGTTCTGTGTCCACCGCAGCTGTTCTTCAGGCTCTGCTTCAGGTGCCTTATGAATTCCTTATACCAATAATTGGTATATTCTCAGCTTATTTCTATTATGGAAAAGATAAGACATCCGGGGTTCTCGAATCAGTTATTACAAGACCTGTAACCAAGGGAAGGCTATTCATGTCCAGATACGTGGGATCAGCAGTGACCTTTTTGCTGGCTTTGCTCATAGCGATATTCCTTTCAGATTACGTACTTCTGCATTACACCGGTTCACTGATGTCATGGACCTCATTCTTCGGTATTGTCTTTGGGTACACAATTGAAGCTATAGCATTCTCAGGAATTATGTATATCCTGGCTCAGTTTGTAAAATCCCAGGGAGCATTACTTGGAATAGGTATTGGACTGTTTTTCCTTCTGGTGTTTGTATGGGGGGTAATCGTTGATGCAATACTCTACCTGCTGCATACAAATGTGGCAACCAGTGCAGGTTATAGCCTCAGTATAACATTGGGTGCAATTTCCCCAACATTCTACCCTTCAATGATAACTTCCTATGTAACAGGGTACTACCCGCCTACCTTTGGAATTACCTCAAGCTCAACGGCACCTCTCTTTTCAGCCTCTTCCCTCGGGATAACTCTCACATCGGTAGTTGCTGTTGGTATTGTGTGGATATTGATTCCATCATTGATTTCATTCTTACTTGCACGTTCAAGGGATTAAACTTTTTTATTTTTAAATTTCATTTTTCCTATTTTAATTCAAAAATAAGCAAAAGATTCATTTTAGGATATTCATTCAGCGATACATAACTGCTAAGAAGGATGACATGAGGTTTCCAATAATATTTATAATCTGTAGTGATATGTCAGGACGCAACGTTGCGCTCTGGGCCCATAGCTCAGCTAGGTAGAGCATCTGGCTTTTAACCAGGTGGTCGAGGGTTCGAATCCCTCTGGGCCCGTTACGGGGAGTGAGAAAATTGGGAAAATTCAATGTGCTGCAGCACGATCTAGTACCGGAACACCACGTGGTTCCAAAGAAGGATGAAGATAAAGTTTTAAGTGAGATTGGAATAGCTAGAGACCTTTTGCCCAAAATAAGCAGGAGTGATCCAGCAATCAAGGCTCTCGAGGAGATACACGGCCCACTTGAAAGTGGCACCATAATCAAAATCATACGCAAGAGTCCGACTATGGGTTACTCTGTATATTACAGGGCAATATCTAGCGAGGTTTTTAAATGAAGGAGCTCGTAGATTATTTTTTCAAAAATGAAAGTGTAGTAAGTCACCAGATAGATTCATACAATAATTTCGTTGCGACACTGGGGAACCCAGAGAGTGTTATGCAACAGATCGTTGACGAAACTAAAGTTTCAGATGACGAAGAACCAGGACTTATGGTTCTTGATCCAACAAAGACAGGTGGCAGAGAAATCAGGGTTTATTACGGAAGAGTACGTGAAAAGGGGAGGTTTGTAGGAGAACCTACCATATGGGTCGGGTCACCTGAGATAAAGGAAGCATCAGGAGCTTCCAATCAGATTACTCCAAATGAGGCAAGGCTTAGGGATCTCAACTACATGGCACCCATAACACTCAGGGTACGCGTCGTTGAAGATGGGATGGAGAAAGAGCCTGAGAACATAAAGATCGGCGACCTTCCAGTGATGGTAAGATCAAAGGTCTGCTCATTAACCGGAAATAACCTGGACGTTTATGTGGAAAAGAACAACGGTCCCGTGGATGCCAGCAGAAGGGAAAAACTGCAATATGTTGGTGAGGACCCGGACGATTCCGGAGGATATTTCCTCATAGGTGGCTCGGAGAGAGTTATCACATCTCTTGAAGATTTGGCGCCCAATAAGATCCTTGTAGAATTCGAAGAAAAATATGACAGTAAAGTTGAAGTGGCAAAAGTCTTCTCACAGAAGGCAGGGTTTAGGGCATTAACCTCTATGGAAAGAGGCAATGATGGTATTATTTCAGTTTCAATACCCAGTGTTGCGGGTTCAATTCCTCTTGTTATACTTCTTAAGGCACTGGGACTAGACAGAGATGTGGATGTTCACAACTCTATTTCATCAAACGAGAGAATGGAGCCAATTATTTACGCAAACATTGAAGAGTCGAAAAACCCAAAGATATTCCCTCCCAATGGAGTAAATAACAATGAGGATGCAATCGCATATCTTGAAAAGAGATTTGCAGCTGGTCAGGCAAAGGAATTCAGGGAAAAGAAAGTATCTCAGATGCTTGACAGATCACTTCTTCCCCATCTCGGCGACAGACCGGAAGACAGAATCAAGAAAGCAATTTATCTTGGCCGAATGTCAAGATCACTGCTTGAACTTCACCTCGGCATAAGAAAAGAAGACGACAAGGATCATCTTGCAAACAAGAGAGTTAAACTTGCCGGAGACCTTCTTGACGAACTTTTCAGAAACGCTTTCCAGGCTGTTATGAAAGATCTCAAGTACCAGCTTGAGAGAACTTACAACAGAAAGAAAGGTATACGTTTGAAGCCAGCAGTAAGACAGGATCTTCTTTCACAGAAAATACTCCATGCAATGGCAACTGGAAACTGGATAGGTGGAAGAACCGGCGTATCTCAGCTTTTGGACAGGATATCAAACGTGAGTACCCTCAGTCATTTAAGAAGAATCATATCTCCGCTTACAAGATCACAACCGCACTTTGAGGCAAGAGATCTTCACCCCACACAGTGGGGAAGAATATGTCCAAATGAGACACCAGAAGGTCAGAATTGTGGTCTCGTTAAAAATGCGGCACTTATCATTAATGTAACAGAAGGATACAATCCAACAATTGTCATGGAGACCCTGAAAGGCATGGACCTTCAGGAGGTTGAAGGTGAAAATCCGGACGCCGGAAGAGTTTACCTCAACGGAGATTTTGTGGGGTATCACAATGATCCAGCAGAACTTACCGACAGAATAAGAGAGGAAAGAAGAAGAGGAAAAATCTCTTCCGAGGTCAACGTAAGGTTTGATGATTCCACAAAGGAAGTTATCATAAACTGTGACAGAGGCAGAATAAGGAGGCCCCTGCTTGTTGTAAAGAATGGTACCACTGTTATGAACAGCGACATGCTCAAAAAGCTCCAATCCGGAGAATACAGCCATGAGGACCTTGTAAAGAGGGGAGCATTGGAACTGGTGGACGCTGAGGAAGAGGAAAACCTTTTCATATCCGTCTATGGCTTTGACTTCCCGGAGAGATGCCCCAAATGCAATCAGTACCTTTACAGGAGCAAGTTGAGGTGGCTTAATCCGGGAGAAAAGGACACACCGGATTCACCAGTGATCCTTGAATGCGGTCATTGCCGTACCAAGTTTGAGGCACCAAGCCTACTGACAGAAGAACACACACATCTCGAGATAGATCCGTCCCTGATACTAGGCGTAACTGCATCCGTAACACCGTATCCGGAACACAACTCATCCCCCAGAATCACTATGGCAGCTGCTATGACTAAACAGTCTCTGGGGCTTTCCTCCAGTAACTTCAGGATCAGAACCGACACAAGAGGACATGTTTTGCACTATCCGCAGATACCTCTTGTTACCACACGGGTAATGGATTTCATCAAATACGAGAAGAAACCAGCTGGGCAGAATTTTGTTGTTGCCATCATGTCATACCAGGGATACAACATCCAGGATGCAATTGTTTTCAACAGATCAGCTGTGGAAAGGGGACTTGGGAGAAGTACCTTCTTCAGGACTTACAGTGCTGAGGAAAGAAGGTACCCTGGAGGCCAGGAAGACAAGTTTGAAATTCCAACACACGATGTTCTTGGAGCAAGAGCCGAAGAATTCTACAGAAACCTTGATGAGAATGGCATAATTTTCCCCGAATCATATGTGGAAGGATCAGACGTTCTCGTGGGAAAGACATCACCCCCAAGATTCCTTGAAGAGGGAGGAGATAAGCTTGGTCCACAGAGAAGGAGAGAATCCTCAATTACAATGAGGCCAAACGAGAAAGGTTTCGTTGACAATGTAATTCTTACAGTTTCTGAAAGCAACAGCAGAGTTGTGAAGATAAGAGTCAGAAGTGAGAGAATACCTGAGCTTGGTGACAAGTTTGCTTCCAGGCATGGACAGAAAGGTGTCATTGGTGCCGTAGTCGCCCAAGAGGACATGCCCTTCACAGAAGAAGGGGTTATTCCTGACATTATCATCAACCCGCATGCAATTCCTTCGAGAATGACTGTAGGGCATATTCTTGAGATGATTGGCGGAAAGATCGCCACACAGAAGGGAGAGCCAGTTGATGGAACAATCTTCAGTGGAGAGCCTGAAAAGAGTCTGAGGGAAGATCTCACAAAACTTGGATTCAGACATTCATCTACAGAGGTAATGTATGATGGCCTTACTGGCAGGAAATTTGACGCTGACATATTCACTGGAGTTATCTATTATCAGAAACTTCATCACATGGTGGCAGGGAAGTTCCATGCAAGGTCCAGAGGCCCAGTGCAGATACTTACAAGGCAGCCAACAGAAGGAAGGTCAAGGCAGGGAGGTCTCAGATTTGGAGAAATGGAAAGAGATACCCTGATCGCACATGGGGCTGCCATGGTTATCAAGGACAGACTACTGGATCAGAGCGATGGCACTATCCTTTATGTCTGTGGAAATCCCAAGTGTGGGCACATTGCAATCCTTGACAGAAAAAGAGGGACTCCAAGGTGTCCTGTCTGTGGAAACACAGGAAATATCCACCCTGTTGAAACAAGCTATGCTTTCAAATTAATGAGGGACGAGCTGAGTTCACTGGGTGTAATGATGAGACTTGTATTGGGTGATCTAAAATGACCGGTGGAATATCAAAGAGAATATACAGAATACAATTTGCGCTCCTTTCTCCAGACGAGATAAGGAAAATGTCACAGGTTAAGGTAATAACTGCTGATACCTATGACGATGATGGATACCCAATAGAAAGAGGTCTGATGGATCTGCACATGGGTGTCATAGAGCCAGGTCTTAAATGTGCAACATGTGGAGGAAAAGTGGATGAATGTCCGGGGCATTTTGGCAACATAGAGCTTGCAATGCCTGTCGTCCATGTTGGGTTCATTAAGGAAATCAAGACACTTCTTGATTCTACCTGCAAATCCTGTGGTAGGATTAAGCTCACAGAAGATGAGATTAACTCATATGCAGAAAGATTCAGTCAGTACTCATTTTCCTCATCTGACCCAGAAATTATCGGTCTAATGAGTAAAAAGGTCACAGACGAAGCCTCGACAAGAATGGTATGCCCACACTGTGGTACCCAGCAGATCAAAATTATACTTGACAAGCCCACAACATTCAGGGAAGAGGGAATAAAGGTTACACCAAAGGAAATCAGAGAGAGACTCGAGAGAATACCAGACGAAGATCTTCAGTTCTTTGGTCTGAACAATGAAGTGGCAAGACCGGAATGGATGGTGCTCACCGTTCTTCCAGTTCCACCAATCAATGTAAGGCCCTCTATAACACTGGAAACCGGGGAAAGAAGTGAAGATGATCTCACTCACAAGCTTGTCGATATTATACGTATCAGTCAGAGACTCAGGGAGAGCAGAGATAACGGTTCACCACAGCTTATTATTGAGGACCTTTGGGACCTGCTCCAGTTCCATGTAACAACGTACTTCGATAACCAGACAGCAGGTATACCTCCAGCAAGACACAGATCCGGAAGAGCACTGAAGACTCTTGTTCAGAGACTGAAAGGTAAGGAAGGAAGATTCAGATCCAATCTGTCAGGTAAAAGGGTGAATTTCTCTGCAAGGACAGTTATTTCACCGGAACCTTTCCTCTCCATCAATGAGGTAGGTGTACCTGAAAAAGCTGCAAGAGAACTTACCGTACCTGTTACAGTAAATATATTCAATATTGATCATGTGAGGGAGCTGGTTGCAAGAGGTCCCGAAGCAAGAGACAGCTTTGGAAAATATCTTGCAGGAGTAAATTACATCATAAGGCCTGACGGCAGAAGAATAAAGCTTACTGCACAGAACGCTGAGGAGAATGCTAAGAGGGTGGAGCCCGGCTGGATTGTTGAAAGGCAGCTCACAGAGGGCGACATAGTACTGTTTAACAGGCAACCTTCACTGCACAGGATGTCCATGATGGGCCATACCGTAAGGATCCTTACCGGTCAGACCTTCAGATTCAACCTGGCTGTATGTACTCCGTACAATGCCGACTTCGATGGGGATGAAATGAATCTCCACATAGTTCAGAAGGAAGAGGCAAGGGCTGAAGCAAGAATCATTATGAAAGTTCAGGAACAGATCATGTCTCCAAGATTTGGTGGCCCTATTATTGGCGGTATTCACGACCATATTACTGCAATGTTCCTTTTAACCCATGGAAACCCGCTTTACACTGAGGCACAAACGGTGCATATGTTGAGCTACATCAAAGTCGATCATATGCCTCCCGCAGAGATCGTTGATGGAAAGAGATACTATAGAGGCAGGGACATATTTTCACTGATCCTTCCTGACGGCCTTAACCTAAAATTCGCAAGTAAACTATGCTCATCAGCAAAGGAAAAGTGTGAATTTGAGGATGATCCGCTGGACAAGGAAGTTTACATTGTTAACGGGGTTATGACACATGGTACGATTGATGAGGCCGCAGTAGGTTCATTCTCTGGTGAAATTATTGACAAGATTTTCAGAAAATACGGTTCTGAGGAAGCTGGAAAGTTTATAGACAACATGACAAGACTTGGGGTTGGATTCCTCACTGGAAGAGGTTTCTCAACCGGTATTAATGACTACGATATCCCAGACAGTGCTATTGCAAGAATCGACGAAATATCATTGCAGGCTATTGAGAGGACAGAGAAGCTGGTAGAGGCATACAGGGCAGGACAGCTACAACCAGCTCCTGGCAGATCAGTCGAAGACACTCTTGAAATAGAGGTTCTCTCAACCACTGGTGCAGTGAGAGATGAATCAGGTAAAATTGCAAGTGCATTCCTCGGTCTGAGTAACCCGTCAGTTATCATGGCCAGATCAGGTGCAAGGGCAAAGATGCTTAACATCTCTGAGGTAGCTGGTATGGTGGGTCAGCAATCTGTTCGAGGAGGCAGACTTAACAGAGGATACTATAACAGGACTCTACCGCATTTCAAACCGGATGATATTGGAGCTACCGCAAGAGGGTTTGTAAAATCATCCTATAAGCAGGGACTTAACCCACTTGAATACTTCATGCACAGTATTGGAGGAAGAGAAGGACTTGTGGATATAGCCGTGAGAACATCAAGGAGTGGATACATGCAAAGAAGGCTCATCAACGCTTTCGAAGATCTCAAGGTTGATGAATCACTGAGGGTACAGGACACTGTTGGTGCAGTAATCCAGTTTAAATACGGTGAAGACGGCGTTGATCCCACCAGGAGTGAGAAGGGTGAGACCGTTGACGTTGACTACTTGGCTTTCGATATAGAGAACCAGAAGGAGGTGGAGTAATTGCCATCAATTATTTTCAAAGATACAAAGAAGAACATTCAGACCCTTACAAAAAAAGCACCAGTGAAATATGCTGTGGAAGCAGACATTAAACCAGGTATTACTGAAGCCTATGTTACTTTCGACAAGAAAGTTTTCACTTACAGACTGAGAATTTCAGCCGTGGATGAATACAAGGAAGATACCAGTGTAATTCTGAAGAAGCAAACTGGCCTTAAAACTACACTATCCGTTGAAGTTGTGGAACCAATGGACCCAATTCCCCTTTCGCAGTTCAGAAAAGGTAAAAAGAAACTCACAGAATTCAGCGATTTTGAAGAAGTTGAACTTCCAAGAATAGAAGTTGTAGAGAAGACAAACTACATGGATTCTCTAAGCAGTGAAGTCAAGGAAATTCTTGAACTCGCAAAGAAGAAAAATGTGGAGATTTCCGTTTCCATGGCTGAAGAACTCACATCTTACAAGAAGTCATTAAAACCAAAACAGTTCGATGAGCTTTTGATGAGAGTAGCAAAGGATCTGGAGTCAAAGAGGATAGATCCATTCGAAGCTGTTGGCATTATCGCTGCACAGAGCATTGGTGAACCAGGAACACAGATGACAATGAGAACTTTCCACTTTGCTGGTGTGAGAGAAATGAACGTTACGCTTGGTCTTCCAAGACTCATTGAAATCGTGGATGCAAGGAGGATACCCAGCACTCCAAGTATGACTGTGTACCTCAAACCGGAATTTGAAAAGTCTGAAGATATTGTGATGAACGTCGTCAAGGAACTTGAAAACACCACGGTAATTGATGTTGCGGACATTGTTACAGATATTACGCAGATGCTCCTTACAATCAGGCCTGATGAAGCAAAAATGTCAGAAAGACTGGTAAATCATTCTGATTTACTCGATGCCCTTGCAAAGATGAAAGGTATTACTGTGATTAGTGATGCATCCAACAATGACATTGTTGTAAAACCTCAACAGGAATCATTCAAGAGGCTTTACCAGGTACAGGAACAGCTCAAACTACTGACAATCAAAGGAGTACCGGGCATCAAGAGGGCTATTGCCAGGGTAGATCAGGTTACAAAGAGCTGGATACTTTACACTCAGGGATCGAATCTTAAAGAGGTTCTTGAAATCGATGAGGTTGATGCAAACAGAACCTATACCAATGATATCATTGAGATAGCCCAGGTTCTGGGAATTGAAGCTGCTAGAAATGCAATTTACAACGAATCTTTGAGAACATTGAGTGAACAGGGTCTCGAGGTTGACCAGAGACACCTGATGCTTGTTGCCGATATGATGACCTTTGGAGGCTCCGTAAGGGCAGTTGGTAGGCAAGGTATATCGGGAAGAAAAAGCAGTGTTCTTGCAAGGGCAGCTTTTGAAATTACAACCAAGCATCTTCTCAGGGCAGGATTGCTTGGAGAAGTGGATCCGCTAACAGGAGTAGCTGAAAATATTATCGTAGGACAGCCTATTACCCTTGGAACAGGTGCTGTAAATCTAGTTTACAGGGCTTTTTCCAAGTAGGCCCTACGAAAGTATTTTTTATATCTTAAATAATAGAGTGTTAAAAAGGACAATTTCTCAAAAACCTGGAACGAGTGTCAATGAAAGAAGTAACAATAGATAACAAAATAATGGGCTATATAGCTCTCTTTGAAAAGATTGGAAGAGTCGAACTCAGGGAATGCCTTGAAAACGAAGACATGGTACTGTTCATCGTCGGCGAAAGAAAACTGGCAGAATTATTCAAAAGGAACCCAAATATTATAACGAGCTTAAAGGACAAGATTAACAAGCACATACTTGTCGCAGAGTTTTCCAGGGATCTTCTGACTTATGTAAGAAATGTTTTCTTCAGGTTTAAGGTGAAGGAGATTTACGTAAACTGGAAAGAAGGGCAGACAGATATTCTTGTATCTGTTGAGCAGGGAGAAGTAGGGAAGGCTATTGGAAAGGAAGGCCGGAACATAAAGCTCTTCAGGGAAGCAATCTCCAGAAGTTTCAATATCAAGAGTCTGAATATAAAACAGTGATGCGCACCCGCACAAATATGCGGGATCCTCCTTTTTCTGATTATGTCTCAGTTAATGTTTAATTCTTAAAATGTGGCTTATTAAATTACTTATCAGCTAAAATATTGACAGAACAGTTACTTTCTAGGACATTGGGTTCAACTATCATCTTTATAAGGCAGTATAAGATTGTGTAAGCCTAAATGGAAGACCAAGAAGCTAATAAGGGCGAAGGTTACGTAGAATCTGAACCGACTGTAAGGGTAGTTTTGCCAAACAAAAGAAGAGGAGAAATGTTCGGCATAGTAGAGAAACTAGCAGGTGCTTCCAGACTTAATGTAATGTGTGAGGACGGCTTTACAAGGAGCTGCAGAATACCAGGTAAAATGAAAAAGAGAATGTGGATCAGAGAAAATGATCTGGTGATTGTAAAGCCATGGCCTTTTCAAAATGAAAAAGCAGATGTGGTTTACAGATATACACAAACACAGGCCAATTATTTGAGCAGAAGCAATCTTTTGCCAGATGTAATTAATATATTCAAGTAAACATGCCTGAAAAAGATGTATCTGCACTGGAAACACTCCTGAAGTCAAAGGAGTTTTTGTATCACACAAATCTTGACAGAAAAACAGCGGATCTTGTTTTTGATGGAAGGACTCTTAAAGCCCTTTATGAACTAATGGGAAGAAATTCCGTTGAGTATATTGATTTTCCAATTTCTTCAGGAAAGGAATCGGTTGTATTCAAGGCATTCAGCAAAGGAAAACCTGTGGTTATAAAGGTTTACAAACTTTCAACATTGAGGTTTGCAAACATTTGGAAATATATTGAAGGGGATTACAGATTTTCAAGGGAAAGGATTGATCGTTCCAATATAGTTAATATATGGGCAAAGAAAGAATTCACCAACCTCAAACAGTTAAGGAAGTATAAAATTCCGTGTCCAAGACCAATTGCATTTCACAAGAACCTGCTTCTGATGTCTTATGTTGGTACAAAATATGCACCAGCCCCAATGATAAAGGATGTCAAGATTGATTTTCAGGCAATTTACGAACAGGTTGTAGAAGATCTTACAATAATGTTTTCAAAGGCAAAGCTTGTTCACGCAGACATGAGTGAGTACAATCTCCTTTATCACAGAAGGAAAGCATATTTTGTTGATGTTGGCCAGGCGGTGGCGAAAGATCATCCTGCTGCTGATTACTTTCTGGAGAGAGATGTAAGAAATCTGGTAAGATTTTTTTCCTCAAAGGGAGTAAAATGCGATCTTGAATCATTACTTAAAAAGATAAGGGGAAACCCGGCTCCAGAATAAATTTATTAAATATGTTAGCTAAGGGAAAGGTGAAACAATAATGGAAGGCTCATCAGAGGAACATACTTTTCAGGTCAGGGTACCAAAAGACCGTGTCGCAGTGATAATCGGAAAAGACGGGAATTCTAAGAAACAAATAGAGACATTGGGTGAAGTGAGACTTTCCATTGAATCAGAAACCGGCGATGTTACAATAATTCAGAGAGGGGACCCCCTGAAGGCAAATATAACTTCAAGTGTCATTCAGGCAATAGGGCGTGGCTTCAGTCCTTCCAATGCCACACTACTTTATGAGGAAAATTACCAACTCATAGTAATCTCCCTGAGGGATTTTGCCAAACCTGGATCACACAGGATTGAACAGATAAGGGCCAGACTTATTGGCACTGGCGGGAAAACCAGAAGAGTAGTTGAGGAACTGACGTCCACTCAAATTTCTGTCTATGGTGATACAGTTGCATTAATCGGGGATTATGTTGCAATGGAATACGCAAAGGAAGCAATTAATATGCTTATTAACGGCAGTAAGCAGAGGACTGCCTATACTTACCTCGAAAAAAGTGCAAGGGAACTGAGACTCAAACGCATCGAAGAATCCTTTGGATAACTCGGTTATCAAGAAGTATTATATTGGCTGGAACTATATTGGATTGAAGCGGGGTGGGGTAGTTAGGAGATCCCGACGGGCTCATAACCCGTAGATCAATGGTTCAAATCCATTCCCCGCTATTAGTGCTGGCAATAGGTTTCTTCTATAATTTTCAGCATTTCCTTAAGATTTGATTTTCCTATTGGTTTGGAAATGGGGATGCCAAGTTCTTTCAACGTTTCTTCTGTAGTTGCTCCTATGGCAAATATGTGTGTTCCCGCAACTATCTTTTTATCTCTATCTTTCAGGTTATCTTTTCCGAATATCGCCCTTGCTTCCATGGAGGATGTGATCACAATACCAAGACAATCTTCCTTGGATGCCTCGATGAATATTGGATCGGTATCGAGTACCACTGCATCGTAAAGTTTGATTTCCATATGTCTCCACCCTCTACTTTGAATGTGTTCAAGGATGATGCCATTTGACTTTGCACTTGTAAAAAGTGCAATTCTATCTTCCTTCCCAATTATCTGATCCAGGAGTTTATTCACGCCTCTGGAGGTTTTCTCGGCAGGTACCTGTACATTGGAATATTGGGAAGAAAGAATTCCGGCCGTCTTATGACCAATTGCCACAACTCTCATTTCCTGTAAATACCTCCCTTTGAAAACTGAAAGGAATATTTCTACACCTTTTGTGCTGGTGAAGACTCCCAATGTGGGTTTAAAATTCAGGATGCTTTTGGTGTCGATTTCATGATTTACAACCAGCTTTGTAACAGGGATATTCACCAATTCAAAGCAGTCGGATGAGTACGATAATTCCGCTTTCTCCTCAGGTCTAGTTGTAATTATCTTTTTCATATTTTCCCATATTCACCTGAAGTTATAACCATATGAGGCAGGTACCTTCTCCTTTATACTGGATATAAGTTCTTCCAGGGCTTCCATTTCTGTGAAGCTCTTCCTGAACTCCTTAAACTCCCGCATTAAACTGGAATAGAACCTGCATTTCACATCATATCTTCCTCTGGTTCTGGTACAAAGTATACCCACAGGCATGGAGCAACCAAGGTTTAGTGATCTCACAATATGCCTTTCCACTCGGTACACGGCCATTGTTTCTTCGTGGTTTATACTGGCTATGTGTTTCGCAAAGTCAGAATCAGACTTTCCAACAACTGCTATAATCCCTTGATTTGGTGCAGGCAAAAAATCATCGGTGTTAAGTTCGTGCATATCAACATTTAAAGAAAGGCGCTTAAGTCCTGCTTTGGCAACAATTATCCCGTAATACTCACCCTGATTCTGTTTGCTGATCCTAGTATCAAGGTTCCCTCTTATATTGGCGGTTTTCAAATCACTCCTGACCATTATGAGCTCCCTGATTCTTCTCATGCTTGATGTGCCAATGACTGACCCTGGTGGAATCTCCATTAACGGTTTACGGGATATCAGGACATCGGATGGGTCTTCTCTGGGCAATACTGCCTGAACCTCAAGACCTTCCGGGAGTGCTGATGGGAGGTCCTTGGCACTATGCACCGCAATGTCGGCATTTCCTTCCAGGACAGCTCTGTTGATTTCTTCCACAAAAATACCTTGACCCTTTGATTCATAAAGAGGAGTCCTGTAGTCAGAATCTCCTGAAGAACTCAAGGGAATCACTGTTGTGTCAAAACCCTTGGTCATAAGAAGTGAGGAAACCATCTCTGCCTGTTTCAATGCCAGTTTGCTTGGGCGTGTACCTATGCGGATAGGTCGCATAAAAACATCATTGCTATAATGGTTAAAAGGATAGCCTACGGAGGTTCTGCAAAAATGGTGCTCTGTGAATGCCTTTCTGTTCCAAAGAGCAGTGCCAATAAAGTGCTTTCTTACTTGTTAAAGCAGGATGTTGTCAGAAAGGATTTGAAGATCAGGTATGAGATGAATCACGTTCTCATACCAGTTAAAAGTCCCATAAAACTCGATGGAACACTTGCAGAAAGACATGACTTTCAGGTCAGAGATTTAACAGTATCCCCAGTAGAACGGGTGAATAGAAAACTGGAAGAAATGGGTATTGAAGGGAGATTTCCTGATAAATTCATCATGTTTGGGGATTCGCTGTTTATAAAAGAAAAACGTTTTCAGAGACTCCCTTTAAAAGTATTCGGGATGATAGCGAAAGAGTTCTGTGCAAACAGCATTTATCTGGATAGGGGAATAGGAGAGTCCCCAATAAGGGAGCCTGATGTAAAACTTCTCTGGGGAAGGAAAGGTGGAGTCACTCACGAAGAGAATGGCATATTTTATTCGTTTGATCCGACCAAAGTAATGTTCTCTCCCGGGAACGTAAACTCCAGAATATGGGAATCTAAGGGCCATTTTAATGAAAAAACTGTTGTAGACATGTTTGCAGGTATAGGTTATTTCACGCTACAAGTTGCAAAAGGTTCTCCAAGGGCCCGAATTTTCGCCTGTGAACTTAATCCGAATTCTTTTGATTTTCTTGTTCAGAATATCCGAAAAAACAGGATGGAAGATCGAATTAATCCATTGCCCGGGGATTGCAGATCCTCAACATATGGACTACGGGCAGACTATATACTGATGGGTCATTTTGACTCACCCCAGTTCCTTGCCACTGCACTCAGAATGAGCCATAAAGGTACAATGATAAATATGCACATTATATGTGACACCGCTACTATTAACTCTCACTGGATCGGCATTCAAAGACGAGCAAGAGAACTCGGTTATCTTATAGATATTCTGGACCAGAAAGTGGTAAAATCATACGGCCCCCATCTATGGCATGTTTCTTCCAGATTCATTGTGACAGCCGCATTATGAAATTCATTTCAATTCTTATGCAGGTGTCTCATGAAACCGAAAAATTCTGTTTAAGTTGAAAACTTACTCCCAACATTTTTATAAGTTCTCTGACTACTATGAATACAAATGAGAAGATTCAACAGAAAACCTCGTAATTTCTTCAGGGTAAATACCCAGAAGAATAACACAGAAACCAAGAGATCCAGGAGACTGGATATGAGAAAAACAGAAGAATTCAACTTCATGCTGAACAAGATTGTAGAAGAGTTACCAGACAGTGTAAGGGGCGCAATTAAAGGCGGTCTCTACTCCATTGCCTCAAAGCAAGGCACTAAAGAAGCAAGAGAGTACATCTCTAAGATATATGAAGACGGAATTATTGATGATAATACACAAAAAAGACTGTATAATCTTATAGGCGATTACAGCAAGGTAAGATAAAGCCGTATTTTTTCAATCTTACTAAAGTTCCTTACAGGAAATTACTTCTCGCGCCATCTGGTAAGGAATCTTGCCATTGCAAAGAAGATAATCGTTTCACCAATCAGTACGTACAGTTCCACGGGCAATGCCGGAGAAAGTCCAAAAGAATATTGTGCAACAACTGCAGCAGGAGTTACTGGTGTAATGGAAAGAATATAAAGAAACACCCTCTTTATGGATTCATACGGATAGTAGGTTGGGGGCAGGATAGTCATAAGCACAGAAAGAATACCGGCTATTCCCCAGATATTCCTGATGTGCTTAATGCTGCTCGAAATTATGAATGAAATTGATGAAGTTGCCAGTACAAGCAGTGCCAGTACCAAAATTAGCATAAGTATAGCAGATAGTGAAAACAGGTGATAAATCACTCCTAAAATTCCATACAAGGCAATCCCAGGTAACGAAAACATGAGATAGCTCAAAGTCAGGCCTATCATGTAGTCGGATGGTGACACGGAACTGGCAACATAGAGGTCCTGAATACGCAACTGCAGCCTGAAAAATGCAGCATCACCAGAACTCTGAAGTGCCACAGAGGCTACAATTGCAATGAAACCACCTACAAGCGCATATTTTACTAGTGCTCCACCGGACAGGACATAAACAAGGAAAAGGAGGGCCAGAGGAGTACTCAAGGCTGCAATTATGTATGAGGGCCCCCTCGCAATAGTCCTGATTCCGTAGTACCATGCAAGAAGTAGGGTGAACTTAAGGTTCAAGGTAAACACCTTTGCTTATGAAAAGATCGTCAAGATTTACAGATTTAACGGTAAATCCCTTTTCAACGTAATCCTGGACCTTGTCTTTTGAAATATATCTTATGTATGTGTTTGAAACCTTAATGCAGTTATCACAAGGTGACGTTGTCTCTGCCCTCACCATGCCGTCAAACCTCTTTAGGAGGTTATCAACAGTTCCCTGTTCAATTATCTTGCCAGTTTCAACAAGAAACACTTCTTCCGATAATTCCTGTGCCTCCTCCATGTAATGAGTAGTAAGTATGATGTGTGAGTCAATCTGTCTGATTGCTGACCAGACTTCCATTCTTGAAAGTGGATCAAGGCCTGTGGTGGGCTCATCCAGGAAAACTATCTCTGCGTTGGATGCAAGTGCCATTGCAACGAAAACCTTTCTTTTCATCCCTCCTGATAAAGTATCAGTTGGGGTATTCTTGAATTCGTTCAATCCTATTTCATCAAGGGCCCTGTTTGCTTCCCTCGTGGCTTCCATGAATGAAAAACGCCTTCCAACAAGGTACATCTTTACCTGTTCAAAGGCGGTAAGAACTCCAATTGGTGAAGCCTCCTGCGGTATACTCACTATTTTGTTCCTGATTTCATCAGGTCTTTTAATGATGTCAATGCCATTGATTCTGACCGACCCCGATGTGGGCAGCAGTTGTGTGGAAAGTATTCTGAGAAGTGTTGTTTTCCCGGCTCCGTTTCTTCCTATAATTGATGTTACTCTCTTATCAGCCTGGAAAGAAATCCCTTTGAGGGCAGTAACTTTTTCGGAATACCTTTTCACAAGATCTATGACTTCAATCATACGGTGCCCAGATAGATAATCTCGAACTACTTAAAAATAAGGAAATGACAAAGTGCATAGAAGTCTCTTCTGTCTAGAAGAACTCCTAATAAGAGATTAGGAATTATTGTAGTGTGGAACTAAAGGAAAAAGTAGACCGGTACATCCTGATAGAAGACGAAGCCCTTGGAAAGCTGAAAATATCAGTTCCTGAAAATTCCTTTCTTGGAGATTTTGCAAGGAATGCTATGGAAATGATACAGAGTTATTTCAGCGACGCAAAGCACTTCAAGGAAAAAGGAGATTTTATAAATGCATTTGCAGCCTTGAACTATTCATACGGATGGATAGATTGTCTGGTCAGACTCGGAGTCCTTGATGGAGGAGAGGATCACAGGCTCTTCACACATTACAAATAAAAAATACTAATTCAAGTTTCAATCAACTTTAAATTTCAATCTGTAATATGGAATTTCCTTAAGCAAGTATCTTTAATATATGATACAATAAGGGTTAGCTAAACAAATAACGAAGGATGGTTCAATGGCTGAAACAAAAAGAGAGAAGAGAGAAGATTTCCAATACATCGTAAGGATCGCAAACCGCGACCTCGATGGAGAGCGCACCGTTCAGCTCGCGCTTGCCGATTTAAAAGGCATTGGTATCAGGCTTTCTCATATGATCATTAAGGAACTCGGTTTGCCAGGAAAGAAAAAAATTGGAGAACTGAGCGAGAAAGAACTGGATGGACTTAGAGAATATATTGATACAAAACAGTATGGAGGAGTACCAAACTGGGCATTTAACCATAGAGGTGAAATGGTTTCAGGAGATGACCTCAATCTGGTATCCAACGATCTCGACATTCAGATAAATGACGATATAAACGCCATGAAGAAAGTTAAGTCATACAGGGGCGTTAGACACGAAAAAGGTAAGAAAGTAAGAGGCCAAAGGACAAGGTCCAATGGACGACACGGACTTACAATGGGTGTGTCAAGGAAGAAGGAGTGAGATGAACTATGGGAGATCCTAAATTTCCAAAGAAAACATACTCAACACCAAGGCACCCCTGGCAGAAAGACAGGATAGATGCGGAAAAAGAGATCCTTGCTAAATTCGGCCTGAAAAACAAGAGAGAACTCTGGAAAGGAATGGAGTTGCTCAAGTCATTCAGGAGTCAGGCAAGGGACCTTCAGGCAAGAATGAGGGTTAACGATGTAAATGCAGAGAAGCAGTTCCAGGCCCTTATCCAGAGGTTAGTCAGATACAACATCCTTGGCCACAACGCAACACTTGATGATGTGCTTTCTCTCTCAATTGACGACATTCTTTCAAGAAGGCTTCAGACAATAGTATTCAAAAAGAACCTTGCAAGAACACCAAAACAGGCAAGACAGATGATTACTCATGGACATGTAACGCTCAACGGAAGAAGAGTTACTGTGCCCGGTATGCTTGTAGAAGGCGATCTTGAAGAGTCAATCATATATCATGAAAGGTCACCATTTACTGACGATCTTCATCCTACGAGACAGGTTATCCTTACAGGTCCCGTTAGGGGCAGTGAAGGTGAACCTTCAGACGAAGAGTCAGAAGGGACACAGGAATCAGGGACCGCTACTGGTGAAAAGCCAGCAAAACCACCTGCTTCATCAGATTCAAGAAGACCGAGACCCACAGACAGACAAAGAGGGGGAGAAAGGAGAACAAGGAGATCTCCTGCTCCTAGAAGAGGAGGAGTGAAACAATGAATAAGACTGGCATAGCACACATCTATGCTTCGCAGAACAACACCATCATACTTGTAACTGATACAACAGGCGCTGAAACAATTGCCAAGGCAACCGGCGGAATGGTTGTCAGGAATGACAGGGAAGAATCAAGCCCATATGCTGCAATGAAAGCTGCAGATCTTATTGCTGAAAAGCTCAGAGAAAAGGAAATTTCTGATCTTATAATTAAGGTCAGGGCCCCAGGAGGAAGCAAATCCAAGATTCCGGGTCCAGGAGCACAGTCCGCAATAAGGGCACTTTCCAGAGCAGGCTTCAAGATTCTCAGAATAGAAGAAGTCACCCCTATACCACATGACGGAACAAAGAAGAAAGGTGGAAAGAGGGGAAGGAGAGTATAATCTCATGTCCTTGAAAATTCTTAAGGCAGAAGATAGATTCATTAAATTTTCAATTGATGGAATCACACCAACAATAGCAAATGCCCTGAGAAGAACACTGCTTGACGATATTCCTAAACTGGCAATAGACAAAGTAATTTTCCACCATGGACAGATCAGAGACAGGGAAGGTAATGTTTACGATTCCTCCCTGCCGTTGTTCGATGAGATTGTTGCACACAGACTTTCACTGGTTCCCCTAGTTTCAGATCCAAAGATGAACTTCAGAGAGGAATGTGCCTGTGAAGGGAAAGGTTGCCCACTCTGCACAATGTCATATTCTATCAACAAAATCGGCCCAGCTGTGGTAACATCCGGGGACCTACAACCAATGGGAAATCCAGATCTTACCCCAGCTGATCCTGACATTCCTATTGTAAAACTCGGACCAAAACAGGCAATCCTGGTAACAGGTGAAGCCATTATGGGCAGAGGTAAGACACACACAAAGTGGCAGGCCACATCCGGTGTTTTCTACAAATATCACAGGGAATTTGTTGTTACCAAATCTGAACTGGAAAACTGGACATCAGTTAAGGAAAAGTGCCCTCTTAGCGTAATTTCAGAGGATTCAAAAACCATCAGATTTACGGATGATGATGGTTGCAAAGCAGTTCGGCAGCTTCTCGATTATCCTTCCGTCAAAGTTATAGAGGACGATACACAGTTTATATTCCAGTTTGAGACTGATGGTTCATACAAGGCCATAGACGTGCTGGAGTATGCACTTAAGAGACTTCCACAAAGATTGAACACACTTCTTGAAAGTCTCACAACGCCCGACTGAGGGCAAACATTATTTTTTATTCCAAATCATCATTCGTAATATTATGGAAGATTTCTACAGAGATTTTTCCAACATAGGGGATCAGATATTCAAATCACTCCATTCCTCTGATGATGAATACAGAAACAAGAATGTGGTGGGAATCGGTGCAGATGGCACTGCAACACATGCAATGGATAAGGTTTGCGAGGACATAATAGTAAGATATGTTGAGGAAAAGGATCTTCCATTCAATATTATGAGCGAAGAACTCGGTTTCCTGGACCGCAAGTATGAAGAAACCATTCTTACAGACCCACTGGATGGTACATTCAATGCTGAAAACAAAATTCCATTTTATTCTGTGTCGATTGCGACGCTTACAGATAACTTTAACAGCCTTACAAGAGGGTATGTGAAGGATCTGGCCAGGGGAGATGTATTTTACGCCGAGAAGGGAAAGGGGAGTTCACACAATGGCCAGAAGATCAAAGTCTCTCCCGTCCCAATTCATGGATACACCATTAGCCTGGGCAAATGCAGTGATGAAATGAGGCGAAAATTAATAGATCTGCCTGGAAGACACAGGTCTTTGGGTTGTGCCTCACTTGAAATGGCACTTGTTGCAAGAGGTTCAGTAGATATGATGGCTTATGTGGGAAAAGGATCCTACATAAGAAACATTGATGTGGCGGCTGGTGTGGTCCTCGTGCGTGAAGCTGGCGGTGTGGTAGTAGATCAAAGCGGTTCAGAATTTAACATGGGATTGGATGTAACAGTGAGAACTAATATTGTCGCTGCAAGGAACAGAGAAGTGCTGGAGGAAATTTTATGAAAGTTGCTTTCACAATAAGAAGGAATTGTGAGAGATGTGCCAAAGTGGTAAGCAGAATCGTAGATCTCATTCCAGGTGATTGGCAAATAATTTATGACAAGGAATGTGCAAAGTTTCTGAATGTCAGGGGTACAGATCTGGAGGCAATTGTTGCGGATATTATTATCGCGGTTGGCGGAGACGGAACTGCGCTTAGGGCAACACAGATGGCGAAGGGGCCAATTCTCGGAATAAATATGGGTGGACTTGGATTTCTGACAGAAGTTGAAATAGGCGATGTTGAAAAATCAATTTACAAACTTATCAAAGGCGAATATAAGATCGAAAAGAACATGAAACTCAAGGTTAAGATAAATGGCCTTGAAGTTCTGAATTGTACAAATGAGGCTGTTATCCACACAAGTAAGATTGCAAAGATAAGGAAATTCAAGATATACGCTGGAGACACTTTCCTCGATAGCGGAAGTGCAGATGGAATAATAGTCTCCACACCCATAGGTTCAACATCATACAACTATAGTGCAGGAGGGCCAATAATCCACCCGTCCCTGAACGTCATGGTGATAACTTACCTTGCACCATTCAGGTCAAGAGTAAGGCCGATGGTCATTCCTGCTGATCAGCCCATAAAGATAAGACTCTCGGGTCCAGGACAGGATTCTCTTGTAATAGTAGATGGCCAGGCGGAATACCCGGTAAATGAAAAAGATGAAATAGAAATATCTGCCTCTGAAAGCAAGGCCGAATTCATAACTTTCAGGGATTCTTTCTATGACAAAATCAGGGAGAAACTCATAAAACATGTGGTCAATTAGACAGAGAACGCTCAGAATGATAATGGAGGCCTCACTGGATTCCTATCCAAAAGAATTCGGTGCATTCATGAAAGCCGAAAAAAATGTGATCTATGAGATTGCTATACTTCCCGGCACTATACAGGGGGATCATCATACTCTTTTTTATCTGTACAACAAGCCTATCGATTTTAGTATCGTAGGTTCAGTGCATTCCCATCCTTCTGGAGTTCCGATTCCTTCAGATGCCGACCTGTCAATGTTCTCGAATACAGGGCCTATCCACATAATAGTAGGGTACCCCTACGGCCTAAATAATTTCAAGGCATATGACCGAACCGGAAAACCAGTGGAAATGAAGGTTATTTGAGGCCGCCTATAAAATGAAAAAGGCGGCTCTTTTATAAAATTCAGAGCTTGAGATCCAGAGGTCCAACATATTGGGATGATGGCCTGATAATCCTGTTGTCTGCAAGCTGTTCTTTGTAGTGTGCTATCCACCCAAATACTCTGGAAGCAGCAAACAGTGGTGTGTAAAAGTCCTGCGGTATTCCAAGGATATCCATGTAAATTGCAGCATAAAAGTCCAGGTTTGCGGGAACACTTTTCTTTTCCCACATCCTGTTCTCCACAGCTTCAGCGATCTGCAGTACTTTTGAATCCGGTGCAATCTCCTTAAGTTTTGACTTAACAAACTGTGCCCTAGGATCCAGTCTCTTGTATATCCTGTGCCCAAATCCCATGACCTTTTCACCCTTTGCTACCTGTTCATCAACGTACTTTACCGCTTCATCAGGCCCTTTGAAATTCTTAAAGAAATCAAGGATTTCTGCATTTGCGCCACCGTGAAGCGGTCCCTTTAAAGTTGCGAGAGCTGTGGTAAATGAAGAAACCGGATCAGCCAGCGTCGAAGCAGTTACTCTTAAAGCAAAAGTAGAAGCATTAAATTCATGTTCCATGTAAAGAATCATCAGCATACCAAGGTACTTCGCCTTAAGGGGGTCTTTCTTTCCCGTTATTAGATGATAGAATCTTTCTGCATATGAGCCTTCTATGGGTTCAAGTGTTTCCATTCCGTGAGAAAGTCTGTATGAAAGGGAAATAAATTCAGGAAATTTTGCAGCCATTTCTAACATGAGGTCATCATCATTGCTGTGCTTGTAATGGTAAAATGACACTATAGATCTCAAAGCTCTCATAAGATCTTTTTCTTTAAGGATGGAAATGACTTTCCTGGCATCCTCGTCTACCCCAAAATTGTTGTCGAGTTTCTTCAGAAATTCTTCTCCTTCCTTCTCACCGGGAAGTTTTCCGTAAACTATGAGGTAAGCAGCATCCTCAAAGCTTCTTTTTTCCACAAGATCAACAGTCTTGTATCCCCTGTAAAGCAGGTTTCCGTTGCTGTCTGTGGTTGCAATAGCTGTTTTGTCTACAATTACATTTACAAGTCCCTTTGGAACCGTGATTTCATCTGCCATAGTAATTCACCTTATCTGCGGGAAAGCTCCGCATCCTCCTTCTCATATTGGTTATAACCTATGGCTTCATAAAAGTCAGCCCTGGTCATGAGATTGTCTATGTAGTCTCTCTGTGTTCCGGTTGACATAATGTGCGAATAAGTACGCTCCATGGCTTTTAATGAGACTCTGAAGGCAGTAAGTGGGAATATGACTGCATTATATCCTATTTCTTTGAGTTCTTCCACCGTAAGCAGGGGGCTTTTTCCAAACTCAGTCATGTTGGCAAGGAGAGGTCCTTTCACATTTTTTCTGAATTGTTTGAACTCCTCCTTGGATTCCGGGGCCTCGGTAAAAATCATGTCAGCACCTGCTTCAATGTACAGGTTTGCTCTCTCAATGGCATCCTGAATCCCGTTTACAGAACGTGCATCTGTTCTCGCAATAACCATAAAATCCGGATCTTTCCTGGTATCTGCAGCTACCCTGATTTTTCTTATCATTTCGTCTCTTTCAACGATCTTCTTCCCATTGAGATGGCCACATCTTTTGGGAAGAACCTGGTCTTCAAGATGTATTGCAGATGCTCCGGCTCCCTCGAACAATCTAACCGTACGGGTTACATTGACCGGCTCCCCGAAACCGGTATCTGCATCAACTATGAGTGGGAGTCTGCTGACAGAAGTTATCCTTCTTATCTCTTCTGCAACCTCAGTTGAGGTTGTTACAGAAAGGTCGGGCAGACCCATTGCACCAGCCACTCCTGATCCAGATAAATACGTGGCCTTGAATCCTGACCTTTCGGCAAGCAAGGCAGAAATGCCATTGAAGACTCCCGGTGCCACAACAAACTCATTCTTCAGAATTTCCCTGAGTTTACCGGGGCCCTGATTCACATTATCCTTTAAAATTGACATCTGAAATCACCTCAAAGAGTTCCCTCACACTTCTAGTTTCAAGTTTCTTGGCAAAATCAACAAGTATTTTCGCATTTGATTCTCCCATTACGGCTTTCCCCTTGTTTTCAAGGTCCTCCCAGGTATATGGTTTCTTGAAATGGCCTTTGGGGACATCCATTTCCTCTTCGTAAACTCCCTTATCAGTACTTACCTTGATCTTGACAGGCAGATTTTCCGGGTACATCTCATTGAACCTCTGTGTAACCTTGTATGCAGATACATCAATGATTCTCATGATTTCCGGATCATTGAGATATGCATCGTCATATGAGGTTGGATTTGGTGCTCCGTTCTTAAGCGTGTATGCCACAATATACGGCATGCTGTGATCCGCAGTCTCCCTTGTCTTAGGTCTTAGCTTCTCCGGATCCTTGATTATGATCTTATGTGCAACTTCAAAGGTTTCCACTTCAACTTTCTCTATTTTTCCCTTTATTTCAGATCTGAGGTTAAAGGCAACTTCAGCGGCACTCATGGCGTGATACTCCACTGGGAAATTCTTAATCATGGTTCTGAGGACTTTCCCTGGTTTAAGGTCAAGATCAAATTCTCCTGATACCTGTTTGAAGAATCCCATTTCACCAGTAAATATTGGAGAAGGTCCCGTGAAACCCTCAAGGGATAGCAACGCTGCAAACACTGAGTTTCTGCTGGCATCTGAAGCGGTGCAACCTTTCCACATGCTAAGCTCTCCTGCCCTGGTCTGTCTGAGACTGATGTTGTTGTTGATTGCGAGATTAATGAGGTTTTCGTATTTTGTCTGGTCAAACTCAAGCAGGAGGCCAAGGCCAGCAGCTGATGAAATGGAAATATATGTGACATGATCCCATCCACGATCCCTGATTGAGACTGCATCGGAGAGGGCCCCAACCACATCATATGCTACAGAAACAGCTTTTACAGCATCCATGCCCATGAGATCGTTGGCATATGCCATGGAAAGTATTGGAGGAACATTATCTGAAGGGTGGAGGGCTTCCTTGGAAAGGTACGTATCATTATAGTCCAGATATCTTGTCATTGATCCATTTATGAAGGTAGCGAGATCAACAGAAGCTTCCTTCCCGGTGAAGTAGACAGGGGAATTTAGCTTACCGGATGATGGAAGAAGTGCTCTTTTCTCAATTGAGACAGGAGGAGCATTCATTGCCCCATATGATGTAATAATGGAATCAGCAATTCTCTTCTTGATTTCGTCAAGAACCTTAGGATCAAGTCCCTTGGAACCGACTTCAGCACTGTGTTCATAGAGCTGGCTTACAATTTTGTCCATGCCTTGTAATACAAGAAAAATATAAATTAGATATGCAGCCTTACAACGCTCTAGGTTGAAAAGTATCAGATAATTGTTAAAAATGTACTTAAGGTATATATTTTATATGGAACTTAGAAAACACGCAATGTATAAAGGCGAACTTTCATGATGACTATGCAAAAATTTAAATGCGTTCTTGACAATTGATGTGAGCTTGGAACAAAGTGGCATGGAAATACAATTTACTGACAGAGACCTTATGGGCTGCCTGGAAAACAGCCTCAAGATGTCCATGTTTGCCAATGCACCATGTTACGGTTCCGGGATTATGGAAAAGGTGAGGATATTTGGTAACAATTGGAGTTGACTTGGGATACGGAGATACAAAAGTCATAGGAGTCGACGGAAAGAGAGATAAGTTCCCATCCAGGTGGGCCCCTACAGAATCAAAGGGTTGGGGATTTGGAGGAACAACAACCGTTCTTAGCATAGATGGCGGAGAACCATTCTTCTTTGGAGAAGACGCAACAGGATCAAATGTAAGGGAACCCCAGGGTGACGGAAGACTTTCAGATCCTGATTCACTCCCTCTGCTAGCAGGAGCTCTTTGGCTCAGTGGAGCAGGTACGGACGGAAACCTTACAGAACTTACAATAGGCAGCGGAACCCCTCTGGGAACATTTGAACGTGAACTTGCTGACGCAAAGGCATTTCTTGAAGGTAAGGAAATCACTCTTAAGGCCGCATCAGGGGAAGAGAGGAAATTCAAAATCTCAAAACTTGTCATGAGACCACAGGGTGTAGGAGCAGCACTGTTCCTTCTCGACCAGGGTCTCATAAAGACACAGTACGGTTACGGCGTCGTAGTGGATATCGGTTCAAGAACAACTGATGTTCTTACAGTGAACCTCAAGAATATGGAGCCAATTGTTGGGATGTCCTTCAGTATACAGGCCGGTGTCGGAGATGTTGTTTCAGGCATAAGTAAGGCGATTGCGAAGGAAACGGGATTCATCGTGCCGACAGATATTGCAAGAGAAGCAATCTCTCAAACAGTGGTTTTCAAGCAGAGAGAAGTTGGTGGACCGGCAGTTTCAGAACCGATTCTTAACAATCTTGCATCAAAGATTCTCGATAAACTCAGAGAGAACCTTAGAGAAGAACTGGACAGGATAACCGCACTTATCCCAGTAGGTGGAGGCTCATCTCTAATTGGAGACAAACTTGAAGCTCTTGCCCCAGGTGCAATGATAAAAATCCCATCAGAGGATATCCAGTTCGCCAACGCACTTGGTTACAGGGATGCTGCAGGCAGATCAAAGTAAGTGATCTGCTTGTCGCTTACATTTAGCCTGAAACTATTTATAGAGAAGATTAATGGAAATCATCCTTTGAATCTTTAAGGATGAATGTCATGGTTTCAAAAAAAGGGAAAAAGACGGAAGCAGAACGGGAAAATCCCGATGAACTGCAGGGAATGGATGACCTGGAAGAGGTTAACATAACCTTGGGTTTAGAGGAGCTTTCCGCTATAAACCTTCTTAGACAGGAAAATGAATCTGCACTGGATGTCATAAGAAGGGCTCTTCAGGATTCCCTTGAATATGGAGTCATGAAACACGTGCTCAGCTCTGTGGATTCGAGGATAGCAGAACTTTCCAACAGATATAAGACAACCAAATCTTCTATCATAAACTTCAGGTATGATGTTGAAAGTGGTCTGAGATCTCCCGAAGAATTACGGAAGAAAGAAGACAAGAGTGCCAAGACGACCAATCTCAAAGCGTCACTTGAAAAGAAGTGGGCAGAAATAGAAAAGGCAAAAAACACAGAGTAAACAAATTCCAGTTTTCAATTTTATTATTTTATCAATTCTTAAATAGTGGTTTATGCTGGTATTTCAATGGCATTGAATATTGGCGATTCTGCGCCTGATTTTGAAGCTCAAACTGATAATGGAGATAAGCTAAAGCTCAGTGAAGTTTTAAAGGAAAAAGAAGTAATTCTTTATTTCTACCCAAAAGACGAAACCCCCGGTTGTACAGCAGAAGCTTGCACATTCAGAGATAACTGGGATTCCATAAGGGAACTCGGAGCAGAAGTAATTGGTGTGAGTTCCGACACAACAGAATCACACAGGAAATTCAAGGAGAATCACAAACTACAGTTTACTCTTGTGAGCGATCAGGGAAAGGAGATCAGGAGATTGTACGATGTCAAAGGTTCAATTTTACCACCAAGAACAACCTTCGTAATTTCCAGAGATGGGAAAATAGTTCATGTTTATAATTCCCAGATGAATGCAAAACATCACGTCGACGAAGCCCTATCTGCATTGAAAAAACTACGAGAAAGTGGAGACGAATCTTCTGCATAACACTAAATTGGTGTTGTGTATCGGATGATATATGTCATCAGATGATAAAGCAAAAACAATCCTTGTAACCGGTGGAAGCAGGGGAATAGGGAAGGCAATATCATTAGAGCTGGCCGGGAAAGGATATGATATTTTATTTACCTACAACTCCGACAGTAAGGAAGCTGAAAGAACTGCTTCAGAAATTTCCGCTTTAGGCGTCATGGCAGATTCTATGCAGGTTGATCTTTCTTCCAGGTCACAGATAGAAAGCTTCACGACAAAGTTCCTTGAAAAAGGGATCAGAATTTTTGCACTTGTGAACAATGCCGGAATATATGATGGAAGCACACTCAACGAAATCAAGGATGAGGAGTGGGAGAAGATCATCGGTCTGAACCTGTCCGCTCCATTTTATCTGTCAAGAAACCTTAACAATAGCATTGCAGAGGGGGGCTCCATTGTGAATATATCATCAGTGTATGGGTTCAGGGCAGATCCGTGGGCACACGGTTATCAGGCCTCAAAGGCTGCATTGATTCACCTGACAAGGGGTCTTGCAAAGGAACTTGCACCCAGAATCAGAGTCAATGCTGTTGCACCAGGTTATATAAAAACGGATATGAACAGAGGTGGATGGGAAAGTGAATCATTCAGCAAATGGATAACAAAGTCAACCCCGATGAAAAGGTGGGGTGAACCTGAAGACATAGGTAGGGCAGTTTCATTTTTGATTAATCCCTCCAATTCATTCATAACTGGCCATACACTTGCTGTGGATGGGGGAATAGGCCTATAATGGCCAATGAAAATCGAATTACTGATGCAGGAATAAAACCGCATCTATTGTGTGCACAACACCGTTGTCTGCCAAAAGATCTCCAGTTACAATAGTTGCATCATTTATCCAAATGTGGGTTCGGAAGAAGCCAGAAGATTTTAACGTCAGTTTCTCTCCACAAACGGCGGTAAGTTCCAGGCAATCGCTCTTTTTAAGTGATTCTATAATCACATTAGTGGGATAATATCCGCGAACTATGTGACACTTGGCTAGATTACGAAATTTTTCATTATCTTTTTGAATAGTTTTGAATTTTCCAGCCGCAGCATGAGCGACAGCCGGATCTGTAGGTGCAAACACGGTAAAAGGCCCCTCTCCTTCTAAAATATCAAGTATTCCGGCAGATTTGATTCCATCCGCAACGAATTTTAGCTTCTCTGAAGAGAACATAAGGTCCAATACCGAACTCATGTCCGGTCATACAATGGGTATATAGTAATAGTATTGGTACAATGGAACACTTTTTTCGCTTTCTTTTGAGAAAGAAGTTAACGAAATCCTATTCTTATCATTGTGGGGCGTTTTTCAACAATTCAATGAGTTCGCTTGCCTCTTTTCTGGTCAATTCGTCCAGCATAGCCTTTCTAATCTTCTTCAGGAATGAGCTTGCTATAGCGGAACCATTTGGTGACTTCTGTAAACTCTGAATAAATTTCAACTGCTTTGATGTTGGTGCAAGCTCAGATGCGTCCAATCGTTCCCCTCTGGGCATCTTCATGAGAGTATCTATTAATTCTGATGCTTCATTGATGGAAAGCTCATTTACAGAGGTTTTTCCAAGGTTACTCAGGAAATCCCTTGCTGTTGCTCTACGTTCTTCAGTATCCTGCAAGTTTGTTAGGAAGCTAATTTGCTTTCCTGTGGCAAAGCCAGCAGAGATATTTTCGCCCTCGACTTTAATTGCCTTAAGGCGGTCTATAAGCTCAGAAGTTTCAGGCACAGTCAGCTCACTGATACTGGATTTTTCCTTCGTTTGAAGGAATTTCATTACAGTCTCTTCTCTTTCAGGGGATGCACCTCTTAATTTATCAATGAAATCCAACTGTTTCTTTGTCGGTGAAGCTCCTCTCTCTGACATGATTAGATCTTACATCTTGTTAACATTTAAGCAAGTTGTGCAGTCTTGCTTAAAAAGAGAAGTGATTGAAAAATCAAGGAGACAGAAAATCAATTTTTATCCGTTCCCTGAAACCAACGTCTTCCGAGAATTTGTAGGCGGTGTCACTGAGAACTTCAATAACAATGTCAAGAATTTTTTTGGCTCTTGATGATATGGCGGCTTCCAAGGATACATGTGAATGCCAGGGTGTACCCTCATCTGCAATCTGGAAATCAACCTCAAGGGCGGGCTTAACCTGGGAAACATTAGCAAAATCTGTTGAGCCACCTGGCTGTTTTGAAAACGTTTCTTCGAGTGCGGGACATTGAACGCCCTTATCCAACAGCCTGTCCCTGATAAAATTTGAAAGCGTTGGGTTAATCTTGGTCGTTGCAAAGAGGGGTCCTATTTCCTTTATCTTGTATGTTGTCTCAGTGGCATTGGCACACCCTTCAACAATCTTCTTGAATCTCTTCACAAGTTCACCGTGGTATTTCACACTGGATGATCGGATTCCATAAACCAGAACAGCTTTTTCCGGTGTAACATTCGATGCTGTCCCCCCTTCCTTGACTATGCCATGTATGACAACATTCAGGTCACGTCTAACATGCTGTCTCATCATATTTACTCCTGTATAGGTTAAAATCGCAGCATCAAGAGCACTCCTCCCACTATCCGGGTCTGCTGCCTCATGGGAAGCTATTCCGCTGAATGTAATTTCAAAGTCCTGAACTGCCAGAGATTGTCTTCCCACGTCCCAACTGTCTCCAGGATGGGACCCGAGAACCAGATCGATGTCATCTAAATATCCTTTGTTCGCCATAAGAATTTTCGAGCCGGAAAATTCCCCGCTTCCCTCTTCATCGGGGGTTCCAATCACAACTATTTTCCCGTTCCTGAGCTTTTCTGTTGCGCGTATTGCAGAAAAGAGAGCAGAGGCTGCAATGAGGTTATGTCCACAGGCATGTCCGATTCCCGGGAGCGCATCGTACTCTGCAAGAAAAGCAATTACTGGACCACCTTTTCCGATTATTTTCTCTGCCCTGAATGCAGTAGGTATTCCAGCATATCCATCCTTCACCTGGAAACCTCTTGCTCTAAGAATGTTGGCCAGGTATTGTGCAGATTTAAACTCCTGGCTACCAATCTCATTGAATTCATGTATTTTTAAGGCAACATCCCACTGATTAATATGTAAAAAGTCCTCGGAAGATTTCACCATTATTTATGCAGTCTAAACATTTAACAGTTATTCAAAAAAATGTGATGTTTTGGAAATTGACTTAGGCTGGAACCAAATCTGTGAAATAGAATCCATCTCTCATTACGGACTCCCCGGTTCTAATATTTATTGGCTGACGGAAGAATGGGGCGTTGTACACAAAAGAATGAAATTCTCCATTTTCTCCGCACGGATCAACATCTTCGGGAAGTTTTGAAAGAAATTCATAGTTAAAATCTGTCCCTCCAAGATCCGTACTGATTTTTCTGGGATCGAGGGTTGATATTCTGGCTCTTATTCCTGCATCTATTATCTCACGTGCAAGTTTTGATGTGTTTTCGCCCCAGAGAGGGAACACAGGCTCAATTCCGGTCCCCTTCATCATCTTCATGCGATAGTCACGCACATCCTGGAGGAATATGTCTCCAAAAATCATATATTCCACCTTTTGACGTTTAAGTTCATCGATGGATTTCTGCATGGCTTCTTCATAAACCTCATTGGTGCTTTCTTTGGGGATTTTCACTTTGAGCATTGGAAGATCGCAAGCATCGGCCTGCATTTGAAGTAATTCTTCTCTAACACCGTGCATAGAAACTCTTTCATAATCTATGTTAACGGTGGTCAGAAGGGTTACAACATTGAATTTTTCGGATTCTAGAATCTTGTAAAGGGCCATTGAAGAATCTTTTCCCGAACTCCAAGACATTGCTGCTCTTGGTCTGTTGTCTGTTTTCATTAATTAACGGATATTACGAATCAATTATTTTCTTTTTTATTTCAAATTAAGAGATAAGGTGTCTTTATCAAATCACAATGATAATTATAATTTAATTTTTGTTATAAATAGATTAATTTTGGTTTGGCAATAACATTTTTTAGGTATACCTAATTTAAGGATAGTTCACATACGGAGTTGATATATGACACTTCCAGGTATAACAGAGCAGGATAATGTTCCAGGTTTCTCCCTCAAAAAAGGAGGGTTTCTAAGACAATTCGGGCCAGCCTGGCTTGTAATGATGGCTGATGTGGACGCAGCCTGCATAATAGGAGGAGCGCAGACAGGTGCAATTTACGGATATGGTCTCATATGGCTGTTCCTGGTTCTCATCATCCCCCTGTATATTGTCCAGGAACTTGCTGGAAGGATAAGTATTGCCACCAGGAAGGGTCTTGGAAGTGTTATAAGGGATAATTACGGCAAGAAAATGTCCCTTTTTATGACAGTGCCAATGGCCATTACAGATGTTGTAACATATGCAATAGAATACATTGGTATAGCTGTGGGACTGGAGATAATTGGTTTATCCATATACCTGACCATCCCTATCATTTATGTTATTCATATTCTCCTGGTAACCAAGAGGCGGTATACCAAGGCTGAAAAACCACTCATCCTTGTAAGTCTCCTCCTCCTTGGAAGCCTTACCCTGACGCTCATAATGAGGGGAATTGAGCCCTTCAGCTCACCCCTGGCAGATCCGTTTCAGTTTCAGGATTCATCCACTTTCTTCTTTATCCTGGCCGCAAATGTGGGGGCAGTTGTTATGCCATTCATGATATTCTTTCAGGCATCTGCAACCGGCATAAAATCCAAGGAACTCAGACTTGAAGACTCAATAGTGGAAAAGAGGCGATCCCTCAGTATAATGAGAAAAGAAACCCTGTTGGGTGCCATTGTAACTGAAATCCTCATGGTCATTATAGAAATGACATTCACTGGAATGAAGGGTGCAAGTAACACAGGTGTATTTGCAACTGCATCCCAGCTTGGTTCAGTGTTATCGCCAATAGCTGGAGAATATTCACTTCTCGTATTTGGGATAGGCCTCATATCTGCCAGTTTTGTGGCCCTTGTGGTCATTTCATTGGCAAGTGCATGGGGACTGGCTGAATCGCTCAAGGTAAAAAAGGAATCAGTCTGGATTATCTATGTAATTGAAAGCCTTCCGGCAGTAATCGCTGCCATGGTGATTCCATCCGGATTGCTGGTGAATGCCACCCTGTATCTTCTCGTGGCATTTGTTGTAGTTCTCATAGGCCCAATGCTGATACTTGGTATAATTGGCAAAAACCGGTCTATAATGGGCAGATTTTCCAATACAAGACGGTATCAGGCAATATATTGGTCAACTTTCGTTGTCATTGTATCCACAGCCCTGGTTTCAATTGCATACTAAAAAGAAGTTAATTTGTGAAACTGCATTTATGGCAGTTCTTTTTCCATTTTATGATAATAGAAATAACTTATTTTCTTTCAGCGGATGTGTCAAGGCACTCAAGTATGAAACAGCACATATCTGAATCCATCTGGATTTCCTCCAATGGTGAAATACCCACATGGCCGCCGCTCATACCAATGCGAAGAAAAGCATTTCCTGTGTATTCACTGAGTTTCATGTGGAATTTTATGCTATGAGCCGGGTGTACTCTATCATCATTCCACAAGCCCCAGATAAGTGTCTTTGGATATTCCCTGTGGGTAATGTTGTGGTATGGCGAATACTTCATGAGGACTTTTGCATCTTCCTCGTTTTCCGGATTTCCAAATTCAGTTACCCAGAACTTACCTACCGACATTAGATGAAACCTCATCATGTCCAGAACCGGTACACCTATGACCGCACCAGCAAGCAGTTCTGGCCTCTGTGTGACCATAGCTCCAACCAGTAAGCCACCATTGCTGCGTCCCTGTGCTACTATCCTGTATCCGTGCTTTTTCAGTTCATCTAAAACAGATATAAAATCATCAAACACATTTTGTTTCCGTTCAAGCATCCCATCTTCATGCCATTTTTTCCCATATTCGCCTCCTCCACGAAGGTTCGCCTGAGCTAGTGTAATACCTTCAGAAAGTAGTGTTGCATAAAATGGGACATATCTCGGGGTGAGTGAGATATTGAATCCGCCATATCCGGTAACTAACACTTTCTTTCCATCATGATTTTTAGGGTTCACAAGAAAATAGTGAATTCTGGCTCCAGTTGATTGTACAAAATGATCACCAATTTCAAGGTCCAGAAGCCTGTTTTCTTCCATCATGGTGAGATTTGAGTTCTCATACTCCCAAAGTGAATACGGGGTTCCAAATGACTGGAAGACCATAACAGCTCTTTCTTCGTCGGAATCTGATATGAGTAGTCCCATGGGTTCTTTCAATGGGAAATCCTTGATCTTCTTTCCCGTGAAGTCATAAAGTGAAACGTTTATCTTTGCTTCTTCGAGATAAGAAACCACAAAGCCATCCTTCACGAGAATTACGTTCTCTACGGGTGATTGAAAGTCAACTACAGTATTTTCACCGATTTTCAGGATTCCATTTCCCTCTTTAAGAAGGTAACATACTTTCTCATTTACAATTCCCACAAGCTCAACAGGGGAATCAAGATCATAGAGCTTTTTCCAGGACCCAGGTTCATGAATGTCCCCGGAATAGATTGTTGATTCATTCCAGTTGCCTACATCTGCAATGATCTTTCCTTTGCTGCTGAGTAGATGAATGAATTGTGTGCTACCAAAACCAGTTCCAAAAACAATTTCTCCATTCAGGATCACTCTGTGGGAATTCAGTTCACCACCGTCAGGCGGAGGAGCTTCCACATATGTCTTCACGAGGTAGTAAGAATCATCTGTGAACACCAGTTGTGTTATGTTTCCTTTTATTTCCTGTACAATTTTTTCACCTATGAGGATCTTTGCAGTCCCCATGTCAGATCCTGAAGTTTCAAAAACAGCGAGTCTTTTTCCATCATCACTCAGACTTATCCATGTTATCACACTGTCTGTTGAATAGATGATCTTGTCATTCAGGGAAACGCTGTATTTGTTGTTCTCCCTGAACATAATGGCATAGGTGTTTCCAGAAACCAAAGCTTGTAAAACAGCCTTTGTCTGTATATATTTAGCAACCTTGCCCATTATGTTTTTGCTGGATTTACTATAAATTTTGAAAAACTCTTCATTTTTTTCATTTACATATGAAAGGGTTCTTTCGTCAAGTGATTCTACAAATTGATAAGGGTCATCCATGTTCTGCAAGAAATTATTCCCTGATAAACACTTGCAGTGACATTTTAAAAGATTTCTTTGGTAGCATTTACACTATAAACGAAAGACTCAAAAATGTAAAAAGAAGTAATCTGGTATGGGGCCTGGGGGGACAAGGACTGAGTGGAGACGATGGGTGCACAACATGCATATTCAGCCTATGACAGCGACCTACATTTCAACCGCAGGAATGCTAATTTCGACACTGCTTTCAGAAACGTATGCGGAAAACGTTCAACCTAGTTTTCCAGAGATTTAAGCACCTATCCCGCTTAGTAAGAGCATAAGAGCAGCAACAAGAGAAATAGTTTTCTTCACGTCACTACCAGATTTCGCGTAATCCTTTGAAGTTATTCATAACGGTAATGGCCGGAAAACTAGTGATGGTTAAGTCTTGACCTCCCTGACTTAAATATTGAAAAATGGGAACCTGTCACTTTTCCGGGAATGTTTATAACTTCACGATCTTATTGATAGTTTGGAGTGAAAGCCTGATGGCAAACATGCCCGCCTCCATCAATTATGTCCACGACATTTATAAATTCTTTCTTGAACGACAAGCAGTCAGAAAACCATTCTTGCGAGACCCCTAAGATTTTTTCAAATCCTACATAATTCTCTCTGAACATTGTTCACTGTAAATCGCTATCTTTATCGTCCCATGCTATCCTGACCCACAGAAATCGCAAAAAAGGGGCTAACATAGGAAAAGTTATATGGCATTGTGATAATATATTTCCAATTTGGGGATAATAAAATGTCAGGATCAAGTAAGAAGTCCAAGATTGTCGTGTTCGCAGTTGTTACAGTCTTGGCACTGAACTTTGGCGTTATTATGCCACTTCTTCATGTGTATCAGGACTTTTATCCCAGTAAGGTATCCATTAGTGTAAGTGGTGGCTACCAATATGCAACCTTTACTGGAAATTTTACCAATGAGACTTATCTCATTCCACACTTAAGCGCTAATTCTACCATCACTACTAAGGGACAGACCGATTCCTACCTTAATTTATCTTTCTGGGAAGGGGGTATAATGTATTACACCGACAATAAAGACCTTGTTTTTATGGAGTACTTGTCCCTTACCGGCACGCTAAATCATTCGTTGGATCCTGCTAGCCTGACTGTTTTTTATTCGGCAGTTACTAACTCTACTGATAGCAGCTTCATAATGCTTTTAATGCCGATACCCGGAACGCCTTTTCCCAACACTAACGTTTCCGGATCTGCATATGGGGGGAATGGACTGGACGATCTTGGTGAATTAAATGTACCGCTTCACCTGGTAGACAATGCAACGCTGAACCTGTTGAACCAGAGCTCTTCAAATCAAGCATATCATTTCAGTTTTTATGCTGAACTCTATATCGACTTATTGTACGTGAACAGTGCTCCACAGTTTTCAATGGGAGCGAAACTGAATGGGCTGAGTGAACCTGTCTCTTCCGAGATTGCATTTTCCATCGTGGAGAACTAAATGCTTCAAAAGAATAGTTTCAAAATAGGAAAAATTAGGACAGCAGCCGTCGCCTTTATTTTGTTTGCTACAGTTGGTATCTCATTTTTTTCCCAAGTTGCAACGGCCCAGACCATAACTAACAATTATCATCAGTGGCCTGGTTACAATGGCAATAACTCGATCTATCTTAGCACTGCAATTGCAAGTGATCCCTATTTGCCACCGGTGATTTCCGGAGCTAATTCATATCTAAGGCATAACGGCTATTTCTACCCCAATACAGTCATGGTTGGTCTTGCATCCAAACTGACTTCAAGCAGTGGATCTTTGTCTTATCTTTACAGTGAAAATTATCAAAGTTCCAATAAGGCAATGCTTGTTGACATCCCAATTGTAGCTGTTGGCGCGTCAAACAACAGTTGGGCCACATATGATCAATACGCGGCAGGGGTAAATGGTTTGACGATCGCCTACAATGTCTCGGTTCCGGGGTCTAACAGCAATCTGTTCACTCAATACAATGGAGGGCTTAATGTCACTGGTACATACTATGGAGGATATGTTTATTCAAAAGCCCTGAATCAAACTTTGGAGTATCTGATGTCCTCGATACCCTACGTAGGCATCGTAATAGGGGCAGGCCAACTGTTTGGGCAATACATGGGAGACAGCAAAGTTGAGAATGTGATAGACGTAGGCGGTATAGGTCCAATTGGAAATATCTCAGAGACCTATGGAGTTGTAAATGGCACAATTGTGAGCAATGGTAATGGGTATAATAATTTTGGAGGATACGAATTCATTGAATTGCAAGTTCCTTCCATAGATTTTAATGACACAGGGCTGATAAATCTTTACGGAGCAAATCGTGTTATTGGAGACGGGCCGACAGGTCCAGTGTATGGTACCGGCGCAGTATCAAGATTGCAACTTAACACAGTCCCGGCTTATTCTATCGGAGGAACGGTTTACGTAAATGATCAACCACAGGCAAACAAGCAGGTGGAAATCAGCACGCAGTATTATTACCCTTCACTGGGGGAGTACGTAAATGATAACTATTTTGTTGAAACAAATAGTTCCGGCCAGTACAGATTTTTCGGACAGCCTGGGCAAGATTACACTGTTCAAGTGCCGGGTTCTGACTCTGGCATTCAGAGCGTAAACGTTGCACTTGGAAACGTGGGAGGAAACAACTCAGTTAACTTTTATACCAGCACGGTAACATTCCAGGAGTCGGGGCTCCATGGCCAGACCTGGTCGGTCACACTGAATGGCTATGAACAATCAACATCAGGCAGCCAGATTCAGTTTACAGAACCGCCTGGAACATACTCATTCACCATCGGGAACGTACAATACTACTCATCTAACCCGTCAAGCAGTAGCTTCAATCTGGGAACCTCTCCAAAAGCGATTAGCATATCGTTTTCACCAACTCAGTATTGGGCAATCACCTTTGATGAATCAGGTCTCCCGTCGGGACAGCAGTGGAACGTGAAAGTTGATGGCGTCCAGAAGAGTTCAACTGGAACCAGCATCTCATTCAGTGAGCCCGCTGGAAATAACCCCTGGTCCACTCCATACGTGTATTACTCTACGACTTTATGGTATGAGCCTTCACCTGGCAATGGAAACTTTGTTCCTCCTGGCAGCCAGACTGTAAGCGTACAATTTTACGGCGTTCAGCAGTCACCAGGGTCTTGTGTATATAAAAATGCCCCTATCCTCATGGGGAACGGCACGTCCATACATGCAAAGAATGTGGCTCCCGGGGACCTGATAATGACATACAATATGTCTACAAGCAAGATGCAGGTAGGAACTGTTCTGGAGGTCTTCATCTCCCAACATACGTCGATGGTTGTTGTTAATGGCTACTTACAGTTGGCAGGAGATCAGGACGTTCTAACGAATCACGGATACATACAGGCTCAGAATCTGACTTCCAATGACTCGCTATACAATGTGAACAGCGGAAAATACTTGCGTGTCCATTCTGTGGTAACTGAACATGGCAGTTACACGATGTATGATTTCTTTGTGAGCGGGAACCACGACTACATTGCTTGGACAAACCTTATGAATGATCGCCTTCCATAACTTCAACTTTTTATGAGTATTCTAATCATGCCCAGATACTGAGGCTAAGAATGAATCATTAACTTGCATAGCCATACTCTTAGAACAATCATTCAACTTTAGTAACTCCATATGCCATTCATGGCTTGGCAATGCAACACTCTCCACAGTTGAGGGTTTCGTCAAGGATGCTGTTGCAGCATTCCTGACAGTTCTGGGTACTGTGTTTAACGCCATAGCTGTCGCATACAATTCAGTCATACAGACATGCGTCATTGCGGTAAGCTCCCTCGGCCTGTTCGGTGCAGTTCTTGGGATCCTGGTCCTGATTGGACTGTTCTTTGGGATTATCACCACCGTGAAAGTAATCATAAAGTTCATTCCGTGATTCAAAAAGTTATTGCATTTTAACCCTTAAATTCCATCTATAGAAATAGTTTTTGAGTACAACGCACTAATTATCTCAACGTACATCTTGTAAATGGCGTCATCTATTTCTTCCTTGTTGGGGCCCATATTTTTGTAAAACTTTTTCAAACTAGCTACAGAAGTATAGAGGTTATCTGCTAATGTTTAGGTTCTTTGAGGAAAACATATATCAGTTCTTTCCCAGTTGCAGTATTTTTTTCATCTCTACTCCCATGACCACGTTTTCGAACAAATGTCAAGAACAGTGCGATCGCAAGTAGTACAATCAAGGAAAGGAGGATTATTGCGTAGTAAGTGAACAAGAGGTATAACGCGTTCAATTCGTCCCATTGGAACCAGACCGGTGTGGATGGAAACCTGAATTTAAAAATCCCGTAAGATATGGGGGGCTGTCCCCAATCACTGGCAAGCGGAACCATTAATCTGATCCAGAAATAGTCAGCTCTTAGGATAAGCTCGATGGTAATGAGGAGGACCAAGAGAATGCATGCTATTTTGAGTTTCATGTCCGTCATCTCTTCCTGTCACCCTTTCATTTAACCCACATGCTCCACAGTGAATTGAGTGGGTTCAGTTATGAATCCACAGTACATTTCGGTTACCCCAGAAATTGCTTGAGCTCTAGCCTGAATTGAAGAGATCAAATTACCAGTATTTGAGGATGAGCTGGTCCAAGTGATATCTGTGAAATTAGGCAGGGTATATCCAATGCTCTCTGCAACCCATTCTCCAGTGGAAGTATTACGGGTAAAACTTATGCTTTTTCCCCATGACTGTCCGGTAGAATAATCCTTAATTTCGAAAGTCGACGCCCCATTACTGTAATTTGTCCACACTTGAACCAAATCACCCGGGTTGAAATGCATACTATTGCTATAAACTGGATTCGATGGATACGCCTCGTACCAAGGCGTCACAGTCTCTATATTGTTATACGATACATTTACGGCCACTCCCGCCTGCCAAAGGGGATCAACGCTAACGCCGCCTATCCCGACCCATATGCCGACAGCATCCTTGGCCACAGTTGTGCCCACGTATGAGGCACTAGGAACGTAAAATTCCCCAGTCACGTGGCTCGTTAATCCGGATTGAATAAATCCTGCCCAATTTTTATCTGTTAGGTTCAAGACAAGCACGAGGGTTCCGGAACTAGTGCCTGTATTTAGATATGTGGCAGAACTTTCATAGCTGTCAATACTCCCTGAATTTGTTTCTCATTGGAAGAACTTGAATCCACTTTCAATGGAGACTGCCTGTATTTCGTAGGTTGTCGAGGCATAGAGGGTAACTGACTGACCATTTGAATATGTGCTGCTATCTATCTGCACCTTCGCATTTCCTAGTATATCAATGCTATAGGATACAGTTGGAGGGAGTCCGCCTCCCCCGCCACCGCCTCCTCCACAGTTCGGGCAAGGGGCAGGTTCCTCTGGTGAAGATGAAGTTGATGTGCTGTTTTTTAGCGTCTCGAACGAATGAACCGCACTGAATGTGTTGTCAGTACTGCTACTGGCTGATCCTTGAGACTCAATCGGAATAGAATACAGCAAGGATGGCGTCACAAAGAAAGCCAAGGCGATTAAAACAAATATTTTTTTCAAAGTCGTTAAAATTTCATGAACCCATTTAATAAATAGTTACCTTAAACATACCAAATTAGCTCTATAAGCCTTAATTTCCAACTTTTTTGAGAATGTTTATAACTTCACGATCTTATTGATAGTTTGGAGTGAAAGCCTGATGGCAAATGACGTTAAGTTTATCACAAAGGAAACAGAGGGTAAGAAGAGGAGGATACCAATCATCGGAAGGATCCTCACTCACGAAGAAAAGAAGAGAGAAGAACAGTTCCAGCTAAATGATGAGAACATTTTAGTTCAAATAAAATATGGGACTGAACATGAATATGATGGGACCGTTGAGATACGGGGTTCTACAGTCGATTTTTCCCATATTGGATTTGCACCTGAGGTGGTCCCATGCTGAAGGCTCCCTTCGAGGAAATTTTTGAGGAGGCCAGAGTCCATAAGTTATCTGAAAACACTGTTAAAGAACTCATAGAAGCCTATGAGGGTGAATTTGGCAGGACTCCCAAAACGTTTGGGGAGCTTCTGGAGGTCATTGAGTGATGGATTTTCCCGTTTCTGTAACATCAGGAGGGATCGCTGTTGGGGATCTTGGGAAAAAGAATGTAGTTATTGGAAGGCCGGGAACCGGAAAAACCACTACCCTCTCGAACCTGATAAATGGGTACATTGCAGAGGGGAACAGGCCTTCCGGGATCGCCTATCTTACATACAGCAGGAGCATGGCTAACCAGGCAAAACAGAGATTCGGCCTTGACCCAAAAAGCGGAGCAATGGTGGGGACTTTCCATTCCATCGGATCCAAGTTCCTTGGCTGGCACGCTTCGAGAAGGGGGGACGACGAGAACAATGACTTCCTTACCGAAAGGATGATAGAAGAATTCTGCGGTAAATTTGGAATACAGAAATTTGCCTCGAGCTCATTCCGGACTGACTATGACGACCCGGAGGGCACAGATGAGTTCTCCCAGATTGTTTCTGCCTATGATATGGCGAGAAACAGAATGGACGGTTCCAGTGCCACAGACTACTTTGACAGTAAAAAGTTCGACACCGACTATCTTGTAGAACAACTTGAGAAACTGAAAGAACAATCCGGGAAACACGACTACACCGACATTCTGGTCTCTTCCCTTGATGTTGATTTTTCCCCTATTGACTTCCTTATAATCGATGAAGCGCAGGATCTGACCCCATTGATGTGGGCGATCGTTAGGAGGATTAGACAATACGCATCAAAGGTAGTCCTCGCAGGGGATGATATGCAGAGTATCTATTCCTTCAGGGGAGCGTCACCCATCGACTTCCTGCTGCAGAGAAAGGATGCAAAGGTTTTCCACCTGTCAAAGTCGTACAGGCTGCCAAGCGAGGTCAAGAATTTCAGTGACCAGATATCTTCCAGGGTTGCCATAACCGAGGACGTAAAGTTTGAATCGAATGGCAAGAAAGGAGCAGTTTATCAGTGGAGCCTTGAAGATTTCCTGGCCCTCAGGGGAGAGAAATGGATCCTTTGTCGAACAGGATTTGTTGCCGAAAAGGTCAACCGGCTGCTGATAATGTATGACATCCCTTTCCTGCCTCTTAACATCAGGCATCGTGGGTTTTCGCCATGGACAAGAGAGGACATCAGCTTGGTCAATGCACTTCACGCCTGGCCAAATCTCAATGCCAGGCAGGTGGAGGAGGTGATCAAGCTTCTTCCCGGAAATGTCCTGATAAGAGGCGTAAAGACCAGGGTAAAGAATGGTGAAACCTCCAAGCTGATGGAGGAGTACTCGAGGGGGTTGTACGGTTCCTTTGACGCATCCCACCTGTTCAAGGAATTTCCATCCCTGGATGACGTCCTGAGGAGCCTCGAACTGAAAACCCTGAAGAAAGACCTCGTAGCACCGCACATTGAACACGGACTCAAGGAAGAGGATATAGTGAGACTGGACACCATTCATGCGGCCAAGGGACTGGAGGGGAAACATGTGGCAATTGTTACTGATCTGACATCCAGGGCCATTGCCAACCTGGCAGCAAATCCATCGGAGGAGCACAGGGTTTTTTACACTGGTGTGACACGCGCCTCGGAGTCTGCATCGCTGATTTCTCTTGGCATAGGGAGAGGGGCGTATGCAGTATAGCCTTTACGGGGTAACAGGCAGACTCATTACCTGTTCCCCTTTCTGTTACCTCTCACGAAGCCCTATTTCAGCCTTGGCTAACCGAAAGGTAACAGAAGTAACAGGAAAATCCCGTGGAAAAAAATCTGCCCTAAGGGATCATGCACATGGAAAAAACAGTTTCAATTCAGATATTGCTGTTACTTCTGTTACTCCTGTTACCTATTACTTGATGAGTACTGAAAATACTGATTCTACAGAGGTAACAGTAAAAACAAGTCGAAGCAACTTTTGGCGTTACCCTGATTTTTCTCTCATGCATGATACCTTAGGGGTTTTTGGAAAAGTCCTTTCCAACATCTGGAAAACGGCTATTTCAGGGGTTTTCTGTATAGTAATTGCTCACAAACACCACAGGGAGGGGCTTCAATGGACAAAGTGAGCTTCATCTACATGGACGAGGGCCGGATAAAGCCGTTCAGAGCCTTTGTCACCGTGAGCACCAGGAAGTCGACCATCACGGTTTCAGTCCAGGCATCCATTGGCGACGACCCTACGGGGATTGGGGACACCTTCTCTGGCGGGGAAACATTCATGGAAACCAAGGTGGACTTCAAGGAGATAGGTGCTCTCAGGGATTTCCTGCGAAGGGAAATTGACAACAGGATAGTCGAAGACGATATCTTATCCGGTTTGAACAAACGATATCAAGAGACGAGATCCCAGATGGCCCCGATCACCGACATCATCAACAAGTTCAATCAGCTGGTTCTCTACGGCCCTGCGGGAGGTGCAGACCTTTTCATCGGAAACACTGTTTTCAGGATGAAGAATGACGACTTCCTGACACCAAAGAACTTCATGATCTGGTACGCCACGGTGTTCAGGAAAACCCTTACAATCGATGAAGTGGACTGGAAAGCGCTTCTCGACCTTTGGCTACAGAGTGCTACCGTCGCAGACTCGTCCGAAGATTCACTTGCACCCCCTGTCCTTGAAGACCTTGTCAATAGGATTGTCAAGAACCGGATCGTGAGGTCAATGAGCGAGGAGGATGTCATGAACGTCTCGAGGGGGGCCGCCTCAATATTCTGGCTGCAGGCAGACAGGACGCTTCACGTACCTGCCAAGATCTATGGAGCCATTGGGGAAAAGTACAACGTTTCGACCCGTAAGATGAGGCAGTACATGGAAAAACACCTGGTTGAAAAGTCCTCAAAGCAGGTGAAACTTCACGGCGAAGTGGTCAGGTTCTGGCCCTATGATTGGGATAAGCTCTGCATTTCCTTCCCACAGCTGAAAGACATCAGGATAGATATGGAAGTCGCTGTTGAGGAAGATGACTTCACAAACATAGGCTCTGTCAGGGTTTCCAATGAAACTCTGGGGAACGAAAGCATGGTAGAGCAGGCCAATTACCTGCTTTGCGAACACTGTGGCAGGGTTTTCGAGGAGGTCCTTTATCTTGCTCACTTTGAGAAGAATATGGTGACTGATCCTATCGACAGGCTGTTCTGCGGGGACTGTGACTTGCTGCTGGCTTCTGACGAATATCCCGAACACCTTATGGATCCAAAGCACAAGTCCAAGGTTCGTCAGAGCCCAGTGAAGAAAGCTCCTGAAATGGGAAAAACCGAAACAAGGGTAACTGTGAAAACTAGTGCTGCTGTCTCAGAAGTAAAGGGGCAATCAAACGAAGCTTACGGGCTCAAACCAACCCCTGACAGCGTTTTCAGTCATCTCATAGACTGCACGTACAACTCAAGCCAGAAGTTCCGCGCAGTGACAGAACTGGAAAAGATGTTGCCTCTTGGAGTCCAGTGGGAACCCGCTGACATATACAAGTGCATAGAGGCTCTGGTAAAGCAGGGAAAAGTGGTAAAGCTGAAGGGAAAGCTGAAGTTTGGAGTGAAGGAGCTCGTGAACCCCGAGGACATTGAGGTGAAGTAATGCAGCCTCAGACCACCTTAATTGACTTTTTACCGGAGGATAGCAAAATCGAGGAGCTGCAGGTCAACACCAAACCCCAGAAGCCGCTGGAATCAGTCATAATCGTTTCAGACTTCAATGTTGCCTGGAAAGATGGAGACTGGTATCTGCGGAAAGACACAAGTGTTGAACTGGACAGCGAACTTGCCAATATCCTCGTTGGCAGGGGACTGGCTTCATTTCTACAGAAGCAAAGAAACGCAAGGGGAGACAGGAAGGAGTGAAATGGCGAAAGCATTCAAGGAGAACGAAATGAGACACGGAAAACTGGTTGGGTCCACGAGGACGCCGCTCAGTGGAGGAAATAGCAAGATAACAAGGTCAGATACTTTGTCTGACTACTGGTTTGTTGAAAGCAAATTAAGGGGGAAGTTCCCTTTCTTCGAGGTTTTCAATGAGCTTCAGTCAAAGGTAAGGTCAGTTAACCTGAGAACAGGTTCCAACAGAACACCACTGTACATCATAGAGTCAGGGGAGGAGAAACTGGCCGTAATGCTGTTCAAGGAGTTCTCAAGGATAGTTAATGCGCCCGAACCATCGCCGCACGAACCCGTTTATGGGGAAGTTTTCCTTTCAGACAGGTTCTACATAGTGCATCTGTACGACAAGGACTATCCCGGAAAGACACTGTTCTGGGAAACCGTTGAGAAGGCAGAAGCAGAGAACAAGGTTCCGCTCGTGGGAATGCACGTCAAGGGAAAGCAGAACGATCTCGTGATGATGAAGCTTGAAACTCTCGCAAGACACATCCTGGCTCAGGAACCAGTTAAAACTACTACAGAGAATTTTTCAGAATTTGCTGTACATTAGTACCGAAAATTGAGAATAAATGTTTAGAAGGAGTGAAATGAATGCCAAAAAAGACAGGAGACTACAAAGGAGATTTGGAGACATACAGGAAAAAGCTGGCCAAAGTGATGAAGAGGCTTGGAGTTCCGGAGTCGGACTACAGGCTCTATACTTCAAGGAGTGAAGTGAAGATAGAATTCACCGTTGGAGGAGAGAAGCACGAATTCTACCACTCTATTGAGAAGGCGCGGGCACATGGTTTCGATTATGCCTTCCCGTTCCAGATACTGGCACAGGTAGTGTATACGCTTGAAGACCTCGCCAGGGCTTCAGAAAGGGGCATATACACATTTGCTACCCTGACCCAAGGGTTAATTCAACTACCACACATAGAACTGCCCTCATTCCTCAAGGAAATGGGGTTCCAGACCATTCCCATGAATGCGGGTCAGGTCAGTGCAAAGTACAGGGACCTCTGCAAGGTGATGCATCCGGACAATGGAGGCAGCCCGGGAGATTTCATCAGGCTGCAGGCCAACTACGAGAAAGCCATCAAGTTCGTCGAAACAGGGGGTCGCTGATTTGGCAGAGGTTCAGCTACCTTTCCTTGAGAAGTTCTATCCAAAGATACTGAATGGAACAAAGACTGCAACAAGCCGGACAAAGAGGTATGGAAAGGAAGGAGACTACTTTGTCCTGGGCAACACAAAGTTTGAGATCACAAAAGTCAAAAAAATGCTGCTTTGTGAGGTCTTCAACAATCTCCTGAAAGAGGAGGGCGTAGAGGACGAATTCGAGTTTATCAACACCTGGAAGAAGCTTCACCCCAGGAAAGGGTATGAGCCATTCCAGGAGGTGTTCGTTCATTTCTTCCGGAGGTCGGAAAACTAATGGTGTTGAGTCTTGGCCCTCTCCTGAAATATTTGAGGATGAGGAAAAACGGGAACGACAGATCCTATGACTGCCTTGTCCAGGGCTGTGATGCAAGAGACATGCCCAGAAAGGTCATCTGGAGGCACTTCAAGGGCTACCACATCAAGATCTACGACGCTGCGAGAAATCAGATGATCAGAAAGATGCCACAACCCAGGGCAACTGGAGAGAAGCCTTTCAAGGGAATCCGGGGCAGGAGGGAAGAGCTTGTCAGGTTCTACAACACTGCCCTTGAGCACACAATTGAGTTAGAGCTGGAGGCATAAATGGGGTTCGATACCGAAGAATTTCTCCATGACATTATTGTAGGAGTTGAGGAATACTACCCAACCGAACATATGAGGCTTGAACTGAACGTAGGACTTATGCCAGTAAAGGCGAGCCCGCCAGAATGGGCAGAAATAAAGGAGTGAAATCAATGGAAACTGTTTTGGAAGTAGAAAAGGGACCAGGGGTTATTCAGGTCGAAGGGAGGAATGACTACTGCCCACAGTGTGGAGCCGTCATACCTGCAGGAAACCTGGAAGAACACCTGCCGGAGTGCCCAGAATCTGGGAAAGCAGGTCAGAAGGTCATAGTCAGGGAAATCATCAGGGAAGTCCCGAGATATCCAGATTTCCCTGTCAGGTATCCGGACACTGGAAGGTCAAGGCACAGGACCACAAATGGGTACACCACGAGCTGTGGCAGGGTAAAATGCGACATAACCTCATCACCTTCGAGAAGAAGATTTTCGGCTTCTTCCTGGTCGCGATGAGCAGAAAATAAATACCCTACGCCATATAAATCAATTAAAACCTGGAAGAGCAAATCTCTTCCGGGGATAAGGAGTGAAACCGATGGAGGGAAATGGAGTAAACCTTTTAAGGCGATTTGAGGAACTTTATCTTGGGTGGGTCCAGAGAGGGATTGAGAAAGAGAGGACGCGGAATGCTGAACTCCGTACAAGCATAGACAGGTTGCCGGAACAGCTAAAAGCGTTAAGAAGCGAGCTTGGAAGAAGATCGCTGCTGCTTGACAGAGGGGGAGGATGGCTTTTCATAGCAGGGATGATCTGGGTGTTTGTTGGCGCGGGCATATCCTCGGCGGCACATCTGGGTGCAAATGGAGAGATGTTTGTCATAGTTGTTCCGTTCCTGTTGGCCTATCTCGCAGCGATTCTGTACCTGAGGGCTGCAAGGGAATGCACAGCAAAGTGGAATGATGCTCTTAAAGCAGCCAGGTTAGAATCCGTCCCTCTCTATGAGCACATCAGCGAGGTCGTGTGATGCCCCTCTGGGACATACCTATCTTTGACATTGCGGTTATCATAGTCGCCGTGCTGGTCTTCTTCGTCATTGGAGCGGGCGGAGGAAAGATCTATGGGTGAAGCTGTCATCAGAGAGGAAGAATTGCTCAACGACATCAGGGAGATCTTCGAGCACAGCTCCGGACAGCTTTCAGTGTTCAACGTTACGAGCAGGCTCAAGAAGAAATACCACATAGGCAGAAGCAAGAAGTTCGTCAATGGAAAGAAGATCCGCTCACTCATCATGAAGATCGACGGAATAGAGGAAGTGGACACCGGTTCAAGGTTCCTGAGGTACAGGTATACAAGGGAACTGGAGAATGTATGAAGCTTAACAAGAGTGAAAGGGAATTTTCCAACAGGATTGCAGTTCTTCTTGGCCTCATAAGTGTCATGATTTTCTGGGTCGGCCTTTTTACGGGTTATCACCTTTACCTCTGGGCTGTAGAAGTTCCCTGGCACCTGATTCCAGTTACCCTTGGTGTTTTTTTCGTGTATCTGATCTATTACAGGCTCAACTTCAGGACGCAGATGAAGAAAACCAAGGAATTCTACGCAGAGAAAAACAGGAAATCCCGGGAGTCTGCACGAAGAAATGACTTTTGATGAGGAAATCATCGAGAGGATTGCAGAGCTGTTGTGGGAAACGCAAAAGTACGTTTCCGCAGCAGAAATCAAGAAGCTGCTTCTGGATATGTATGACCTTGAAGTGAGCACGAACAAGGTCTCAGCAATCCTTGAAATGCTTTACCTTGAAGGTTTTCTTGTAGTCAGGAAGAGATCCCGGAGAGGAAAAGGGCTCACCAGGTTTTATTCGTTTTTTTCACGGGACAAGGGAGATTCCGATATCTCCAGTTAATTTTTCCCCTTAAAATTCAATAAGCAACTATATCAGCAAACCACTTCATTCTTTGTACTGGAGGAAAGCCTTAATGGCAAAAGCGAAAGGACCTAAGACAAGAATAGATCCGAGAGCAAGACGGATTGCTTACGTTGCTCTTCTCGCGGTCATTGTAGCGGTTGGTGTAGTTCCTGCATCAGTCTCTGGGATGACCTTTCTCTCCGGAAATGCCAGCCACCTGGTGTTGACCAACCAGTCTGCAGTTGACTTTGCATATGGCCAGGGCAACGGTTCGTACCACCCACTGGTGCTTGCATCGGTGAACGGGACGACCACTGTGACCCCGTCATATACAGTGACAGTTGCAGGGGTGAACAACACCACGACTTCCAAGACAGTGTACCCAACCACGATTGTTCTGGAAACCAACCTGACGGTCGGAAACCTCAACTCCCACAGCGTTTCTCAGTTCGTTGAGAACATTACGGGAGCTGCAAACCTGTCCTCCGCGACACTTGAATACGGTTCCGCTTCAGGCGACAATGTAAACCTCACCGCCATGGTGCAGGGGAACATAACCGGGAACAGCACAGCAGGGTTCACTGCCACCATGGATGTACAGGCAATGATGCTGACGGGAAACCAGAGCAGCAACATCTTTGTTGTTCTGAATTTCAGCCAGGCACCGGCGACTGCATTCACGGTGCACAACTATGTGTACGGAGCATCCTCGTCCTCTGATCTCTACCAGATTGGTGAGGACGTAGGGTACGTTGGAGGCGGAATTGGACTGTTGGCCCTAACAGTCATGATTCTGCCTTTCTTCAGGCTCACCGTCTCAAAGGTGAAGCAGGAAGCATTTCCGGAGAGCCGGAAGAAGAGATCGAGCAAGTAAGGAATAGAAAGTTAGGAGTGAAATAAGTATGGGATATCACAAATTCTCAAAAGCGACTGACGAGGCAATTTCCCAGGCGCTTCGGGCCGACTACAGCGGCCCGGAGGGATCAAAGCTGAGGGAGATTGACTCACAGAATGGAAAGCTGGCTAAAGGGAGTACCTGGACGAAGATGAAGAAAGGAGAATCCAGGGAAGTAATTGCTGCGGACGGCACAAGAATCGTCCTGCACAAGAAGTAGGTGATCTGGATGAAGAAATTTTCAGTAGGAGCCGCAGGCAGGAAAAACATGTCCAAGGGCATGGATGAGTACTGGATCGAGGTCCACGACGGAAAGAAGGAGAGGCCCGACAAGTACGACATCACAACCCACGACAGGCAGGTTGACAGCGCCAACGGAAAGAAGGCGAAAGGCAAGAAAGGTTTCACCTGGTCAGCAAAGAAGAGAAAGAAATAGAGGTCAAGGCAATGTCAAAGGTTCAGAAATATAAGCTGAGGAACGGAAGGCTCGATGCTTTTGCCCTTCTCTTCGGAGGCATCATCGGTCTCGGAATGGTCGGGATAATCCTGCTTCCACCTCAAATCGAGTTCCTGAACCACGCTTACGTTGTCTCACAGGGCTCCATGGGGTTCGGGCTTCTCGTGTTTGCCTTCTTCTGGGCAGTCATTGAGATGTACACCCCGCCTGGAGCAGGATTCTTGTCACTCGTGATAAGGTTCTTTACAGCCCTGATCATAGGCGGCTTCCTCGGGGGCTTCCTTGGTCAGGAATTCTACTTTGGACAGTACGTGCTTGTACCGGTCGCACACGGCAATTACCTTGCCATGTTCTTCCTGGTGACGGTGCTGGTACTGTTCTTTGTCCTGTTGATTTCAGCAGTGTGGAATCACAACTCGACGTACATTGTCTCTTCCAAGAAGGCAGCAGGGAGCTGAAGGTCTTGAAAAGGTTGGCGATTGCGCTTATCCCAATTGCTCTGCTCGTCCTTGTAACCTTCGGGGTTGCAGGAATGGGCACTGCAGGTGTGCACTCACAGGGAACCGCACCTCAGATGGTGGAGGTCCACCTTGCAGTGATAGTGCAGGCATCGTCTACCAATTCCAACTCCACAGGAATAAACGGTTCCAGTATCTGGCAGAGTCTTTACCAGATGGCCATCGGGTTCGCCAACTCGATCCTGAAGGGCATCGAAGGCCTGATTTCAGATATCCTGAACGGGATCGGAACGTCGTTCACTGAAGTATTTCAGGGCTGGGGATTCGCCGTAGTATCCCAGACAGGCATTTTTGCCCCTCTGGTTATGGTAGCGATCCTGGCAATGACATTCTTCGTGCTCCAGATGTTCATGGCTCTCTATGCAGGTGAAAAGGACGTGGCGGAAGAAGTAGAGGATGTCTGATTGGATACCTTAACCTTCATTTCCCAAATTTTTCTTTACTTTTTTGGTTCAGTTTTAGCTATTTACGGTTCATTTGCCGACACCATATTCTCTGATACAGGAAATGCAATACAGCAGGTTCTGATTTCTTATGCGCATGGACTGCTTTCTTTTGGGATGCTGATGCCTATTTTCCTGGTCCTCACCATAGGGATACTGGTGATGGCAGTCTACGTGATGCTATTGATCACGACTACGATCAACAGCTTCCTGGAGTGATGCCTTTTGTCAGGCTGGTCTATTGTTTCAGCATTCTGGTCTTCAATCGTAGCAACCTTCTGGGTGGGCCCAAGCACTATTTATAATGACACTGTTGGTAATTTAACAAATTGGCTTGGTAATGCTGCTCTCTCGACCGTTGAAGGCTTCGTCAAGGATGCAGTTGCAGCATTCCTTACGGTTTTAGGCACTGTATTTAATGCCATAGCTGTTGCATACAATTCAGTCATTCAAATCGGAGTGATTGCGGTGAGTTCCCTTGGCCTGTTCGGTGCAGTTCTTGGAATCCTGGTCTTGATTGGCCTGTTCCTGGGCATTATCACCACGGTGAAAGTGATCATCAAATTCATTCCGTAAGCCTTAATTTTCAACTTTTTTGAGAATGTTTATAACTTTACGATCTTATTGTTAAGTTGGAGTGAAAGCCAGTGGCAATGCCATATCTGCAGTCAATCGGTAGGAGTAATCATGTCATTCAAGTCCAGACAATTTTAAAGAGAATTACAGGAGGCCAGCGATGAGATCCCCTATTAAAAGGACACTCGAAGTGAAGAAGAGCAAGCTTCTCTTCGTGTTCATTGCTGTTTCTATGATGTTTTCTGGGGCTATTGTGGGTCTCATGACCTATCAGGCCCAGCATACCACGGGTGCCTTCGCTCCATCACCTATCGTCAAGACCGCCGGGGTAACTGGACCTGGAGGCGATGGAGATTATATCTACTGGTCGAGCAACCCCGGGGGGACAGTCTATGTTGGAACTTCCGAAACATGGTCAGTTTCCTTGTCTGCAGACGACGAAACAACTTCAGACATCCATTATTCCGCCTCAAATGGTGCTTCGGGTTACGCTACTTCCTATACAGTTGCGCCTAGTAGTTCTACCTCGATTCACGTCACCTTCACGCTCAATGACGGAGACAGTGATGGCGATGGAGGTTCCATCACTTCCAACACAGTGACCTGGACCACGGACATAACATCAGTTTCTCCATCTGCTTCTCCGAATCCAGGCGATGCGGGCCAGACTATCCAATTCTATGCAAACCCAACAGGAGGAGTTGGGGACACCTTCAGCTGGAATTTTGGCGATGGCGGCACTTCAACCGCTGAAAACCCAACGCATTCTTACAGTGCAGGCGGGACATACACCGTTTCTGTCACGGGAACTGATAGCAACGGGGTATCAAAAAGTGGTTCATTTACCATGACGGTGGATCCAACTCCTTCCGCTTCCATTTCTGAAAACAGGACTTACGTTGACGTAGGGGTCCCGGTTTCCTTCACGGCAAGTCTCTCCGGGGGTACTGGCTCATACGGATCCTACAGCTGGACAGAGAATGGAAATCAGTTTTCTACTGCACAGAATCCATCTTACTCTTTCTCTTCAGCAGACACGACCGGTGCTTCTATCAGCTTCTCTGCCAAGGACAGTGCAGGAGACTCTTTCTCATCGTCGAATACCCTGACTCTTTATATTTACAGTGCCCCAACGGTCAGTCTAACGTCATCTGCAAATCCAACCACGCCTGGAACGCAGATAACTTTCACAGCTTCAGCAAGCGGAGGATACGGATCTTACAGTTATGCCTTTTACATTGGTTCCACGCAGGAACAAAGCGGTTCGAGCAACACATATTCAACTTCTTTCAGCTCTTCGGGGACATATTCGGTCAAGGTAGCGGTCACTGATCAAGGAGGGGGGACGGCAAGCTACATTCTTTCAGAGTCTGTTGGGACAGCGGTAACAGCAAGTGCAAATGCCAATCCGACAACAACTGATTACGGAAGTGCAGTCGGCCTAAGCGGAAATGCGGCAGGAGGAACACCTGCCAACGCACCCCAGACGATACCGAGCGGAATCACAGATTATGCTCCCGTGACTCTAACAAATTCTTACTCGTACACCACGACAAACCCATTTGAACAACTTGTGGTATTCGATTCAAGCAGCTATTCATCTTACGAGGCAAGTAATCTGCAAAATGTCGAATGGTTTACGACTTCGGGTGCAATCATTCCGAGCTATATCTTCTCTAACCAATCCAATACTGCCACATCTACGTATTATTGGCTAAATGTCCCGCTAGCCATATCTTCCGGAGGAAGTGCAACTGTTTACGCTGGATTTGCTTCAACATCTACAGATTTCCTATCCACAACAGGTAATGAACAAGCAGGAACAAATCTTCCTTCAAACCCTAGTTCAACAATAGGGTACAATTACAATGGTCTTTCGGGCAATCTTGTCAACGGAACTTATTCCAACACCGGTGCGGCTCTTCTTGATCTTAATGGTTCAAGTTCAGATAGGGAATATGTAAATTACCCTTCTGTCACAGTGTCCGGAAGCAGCACGTATTATTCGGGGTATTTTTATCCCACAACAAGTGGTTCTGACAGTTCGCAATATTCGCGTATGATAGCCACTTCTGCAGCGGACAAGTCATACATGGAAACTGCTCTTCAGGGCGGAAATTTATATGTTAATGCAGCTGGTAGTTGGAAGAATACCGGTTACGCGATGCCAAATGGAGAATTATATCACGTGGTAGTTTACTCCACCTCGTCAAGTTTCACTGTTTATGTAAATGGAGCTTCGGTCTATACCGACTCGTCTATCACGGCCACCACTGGAAATCTTCAGATTGGTGATACCTCGGTATATGGGAATTCAGGGAATCAGTTCTTTGGATACGTATTCGATGTTCAGGTCTCAACATCAAGTCTCGTCAGTGCTCAACTTGGTGTTTCAGTTGGATCTGTAGAGCCTTCAACAATAACATACTCTTACGCCTGGTCAGCATCAGATCCTGCCGCCAACGGTGGTTCATTCTCATCCACTACGGTTCAAAATCCGACCTATACAATTGCATCAAGCAGTTCAACATCTCCGGAAACATACACCTTCTCACTTACGGTTACCGATAATCTTGGGGCGTCTTCCCAGCCAGCCACGACCCAAGTCACTGTTAACCCGGACCCTCAGGTGACAGTTTCCGCCAGCACAACAACAGCAGATGTAGGCTACCAGATATATTTCACATCTAGCCCATCCTATGGAACTTCTCCCTACAGTTTCTCCTGGACGTACAATGGAAATCAGCTCTCGACTTCCCAGGACTTTTATCATGCCTTCAATTCAGCAGGCTCTAAGACACTCACCATGACTCTGACCGATGGTGTGGGAAAAACAGCGAGCGCCTCCGTAACAGTGACTATAAATCCAGATCCCATGGTATCGATTAATAGCTCTCAAGACCCGACAGATGTGGGAAACTCCGTTACATTCAGCCCTAATTACCAGTATGGAACTGGAAGCGTTTCCTATGTCTGGACAATCAATGGAGGTTCTGAAACAACCAGCACTACCGATTCAACTTCCTTCCAGTCTGCAGGAACTTACGAGATAAAGGTAGTTGCCACGGACTCAGATTCTATCACCGCAACAGCATATTTCAATGAGACGGTCAACAGTGACCCTTCGATTACGCTCAACTCAAGCCAAAATCCCACAGATGTTGGGAACACTGTGACATTCTCATCTTCAGAATCAGGAGGAACTGCCCCCTTCAATTATACCTGGGAACTAAATGGCGTGAAGGCCGGGTATAATTCCACCTATTCCACTTCATTCGGATCCTCCGGTTCACAGCTTGTTTTCCTGACCATTACTGACTCTCTTGGCAATACCCAAACTCAGTCGTTCACCGAAACTGTGAATGCTGATCCGTCTGTAACGATAACAAGTTCACAGAATCCCACAGATGTGGGGAATTCTGTAACATTCACAGCAAATCCTTCAGGAGGAAGCGGTTCTTACAGCTACCAGTGGTACATTGGAGGAACCTTAGTTTCAGGAGCAACTTCCTCCTCATTCCAACACACATTCTCTTCCACGGGCACTTTTAATGTGTCGGTTCAGGTCACAGATGGAACTGGCAATCAAGCCAATTCCAGTTTGAGTGAGATAGTAAATGCAGACCCAACAGTTTCAATAACAAGTTCGCAGGACCCGACGGACGTGGGCAACCAAATCACGTTCACTGCTGGAGTAAGCGGGGGTACAGGAACCGACAGTTATGCCTGGACAATTAATGGTGCAAACCAGGCCACGACGTTAAATACCCTTACAACTTCGTTTGGCTCCCAGGGAACATATGTGGTCAATGTAACGGCCACTGACGCAAATGGAAACTCAGCCAAAGCTTCTTTTAATGAAACGATTGCCGCAGATCCAACGGTTAGCATATATGCCGTCAATAGCCCGACTGATGCAAACCTGAGGAGCGAGTTTGAGGCACTGGCATCGAATGGCGTTGGACCCTTCAACTATACGTGGACTATGGACGGCCACACGCTCTATGGAAAGGATGTGAACTACACCTTCCAATCATCTGGAACCTACCAGATTGGACTCATGATTGTTGATAACGTCTCACAGACAGCAAGTGCCTCATATACTGAAACAGTTAACCCAAGCCCTTCAGTGAGGATAAATTCAGAATACGGAAACACAGTTGACGTTAATGTCAATGACAGCCTGTCTGCAAGCGTGAATGGCGGAGTTCCAGGGTACAATTATACCTGGTACGTGGGTGGAAAGGCTGTAAATTACTCCTCATCCTTTGGATATGCTTTCAGCTCTACAGGAACTTATACGGTGGAGGTCCAGATAGTCGACAAGTATGGTGAAACAAATTCCTCATCCCTGACAATTAATGTGGAACCAAGAGTTGGAGTGAATATCTACGGACCGTCAAGCACAGACGTAAACACACAAACGGTCTATGAGGCGAATGCTACTCTTTCCCCCGGCGACAAGGTGGTGAACACCACCTGGTATCTTTCAGGACAGAAAATTACCACCGGGCTGGTAGATAGTGGCCTTTTCCTTGAATTAACGGTCCCAGACACCGGAACTTATAACCTGTCAGTTTATGTCACCGATTCCGGAGGCAGCACCAATTCGACCTACCTGATCATCACGGTCAATCCGCTTCCAACAGTGACCATCATCCCGTCATACGTTACCCTTGATACAGGAATTTCAGACCAGCTCGCTTCATCAGAGTCAGGAGGTGCTTCTCCATTGTCCTACAGGTGGTCTGTGGATAGCAATGTTGTTGGGACTTCACCCACACTGGATTACACTTTCAGCAGTCCGGGTATATTTGAGGTCGTGCTGACCGTCAAGGACGCCGCAGGAAACACTGCCAGTGCATACGAGAACATTACTGTAGAGTCGAATCTCATCGTGTCAATTTCCACGAGCAATGGCAGCATAGATTCCGGAGTTCCAGACACACTGTCGGCTTCAACCACAGGCGGAGTAGGTCCATTTAACTATACCTGGTATGTTGGCCCCACTGTTATCGGGTATGGACAGAGCATAACTTATCCTTTCCCAAGTTCAGACATAGGCAGTGCCCTGGTAACGGTCCAGGCGAGGGACAGCGACGGAATTTATGGGAAAGGAACTTACTCTGTAGATGTCCTTGCACCTCCCCAGGCTAAGATGATCGCATCAGAGATCACGGCTGACCTGAATTCAACAGTCTCATTCTATGGCTCAGTGAGCGGGGGTGTTGCACCCTACAACTACACCTGGGCCATTAATGGTACAACGATCTCATATGGCTCATACTTCCAGTATTCTTTCCTAGCATCAGGCCAGTACAACGTTTCCTTTACAGTTGTGGATTCATTTGGATTGAGTTCAACAACATATCGGGTTATCACAGTGAACCCATCATTGTCCGATTTCATAGACCCTGCGTACACAACAATCGATCCGAGCTTCACGGATATTCTCTCTTCGGATGTGACTGGCGGAACTTCCCCTTACCAATTTACGTGGTACATTGGAGATACAGCAGTCTCATCGGCTTCAACCCTTAATTTCAGTGAATCAAGCCCAGGAATATACTCCGTGACCTTGAAGATGTCAGACCTTTATGGGAAAGATGCAAGCTACACTGTGACAATCACTGTTGCAGAACCCCTTAGTGTATCCCCAACGCCCGCTTATCCAACAGTCGATACTAACGTGTCAGATCCTATATCTGCATCCGTATCTGGAGGAACAGGGCCATACACTTATTCATGGAACATTGAAGGGCAGGTTGTCAGCAGTTCTCAGAGTTTCCAGCATTCGTTCACGACTCCAGGTAAGTACAATGTCACGGTGACGGTTACAGACAGCCTGGGTGAATCCCAGACACAGACATTCACCATAACCGTCAGGGGAAACCCGACAGTTGAAATTGTATCGGCATCGAACAAAACGGACGTCGGTGTTGCAACAACCTTCAAGGCCTCAATAAATGGCGGCACTGGGCCCTACACCTATGAATGGATCATAAACGGTCATTCCTACAACTCATCTTCTGAGGCTTATACTTTCTCGAATACTGGCAATTATACCATCCAACTCACCGTGGTGGACGCCTTTGGGAAAGACTCAGCGACTTCACTGGTGGTGGAGGTTTTCACTGCCCCCAAGGTGAGTGTAACTTTCCTTAATACCGCCGAAGTGTCTCAGCCTTTCAACGTAAAAGCCACGGTTTCTGGGGGACTTGCACCATATAAGTACCAGTGGTTCTTCCCGAATGAACAGATTTCCGGGGCAAATGCTTCATACATATTTTCAACAGCTGGGAAACAGAGTTTCAGCATCGAAGTATCTGATTCCAGCGGGTTTGAAAAGGTCTATAACTACACAGTCGAAGTGCAACTTTATGTGGAAGTGGCAGCAAACGAATCAAGCGGCTTTGGACCACTTGCTGTGCAGTTCTATTCCTCAGTGATAGGAGGAAGCAGCTATTCTTACAACTGGACATTCGGCAACGGGAACAGCTCTATCCTGCCATATCCAACTCAGACCTTTCAGGTAGGAAACTATTCTGTGGAGCTTACCGCTACCAGCCAGTCAGGAGCAACAGGTTCTGCAAACATCTCCATTACTTCCCTGCCGCAACCGGTGCAACTTGAATACAGCCCAACAGCTAACGTAACCACAGTCACTTCCGTAAACTTCAAAGCCAAACCAAATTGGGATGCAGGCTCAACCTACGGCATGAGCTGGCTATTCCCCAACGGTCAGACTATGGATGGGCTCTCAGTGAACTATACTTTCCCAACATACAACCCAACTAACACAGTGAAGGGCACTTTCAATTATGGAACTCATACTATAACTGAAGATCTAACTGTAGACATGGTACCCAACCCAATCACGCTGAAATGGAATGTCCCAAACATTCTGGAAACTGGGAGGATCGTGAACGTTTCTGCAGTGGCATCAAGCACAGATGCAGCCCAATACACGTACCAATGGAGCATTGGAGGCCAGATATTCTATGGGGCTGATCAGGTTCTTCTGTTCAACAATCCTGGCAACTACACAGTTTCGGTTACGGCCACAAGTTCACTAGGAAATTCAAAGACACTAACGGAAACTCTGCAGGTGGAGAATGCCGGTACTTCATCTTCAATCGTTGTCGAGGTAACCCAGGTTCACAGTGGGCCCATAACAACCTACGAGGTTCACGTGGTCAGTCCCTACCATATAGTGGAAGTCAACGCGTACCTTGAAAACCAGTACTTCAACCTCACACACACCAATAACACCAACGGAGCCTGGTACAACTTGACCCTGAATCAGGGACAGTATGACGTTGGAACCTATGCCATCAACCTCATTGCTTATGCATCCAACGGACAGAGCAATTCGATCCCTGTCAATTTCACCGTTTCCTCACAGTATGGTGTCCATCAGGCAACAATCTACACATACTTTGGAGGCTTCACGAATTTCCTGATTTTCGTATTTGTAGTGATTGTTGCTGTTGGGCTCCTTATAATGATTGCACTCTGGCACAAGAGCAGGAATACAGAATACGTCAACCTTGGAGGAAACGTAGAAGTTAGGGGAATCAAGACACCAAAATTCAGGAGAATGAGGAAATTGAAAGAAGAGAGTGAGATGAAGAGTGACCTTGGGCTTGGAAATCGAGGCGGTCCGGGAGGATTCGGAGGGGGTGGACTCCCGTGAGTTTCTCGACGTTCATATTGGGGTCATCCGTGTTCAATCTGGGGGCGGCTTTCCTCTACATACTGGCTTCACTGTCTGCAGTGATACCTTTAGTGCACCACTGGTGGCACGACATGAGGAGGTTTGCCATGGGAATGACCTGGAAAGAATACAAGGTTCACAGGAAAAAGGAAAAGAAGGCCAAGAAGAAAGCTAAAAGCAAGGAAAGGTGAAAACCATGCCAGGGAAGTGGATAACGCAAGGAAGGGGCACAGATGCGAAGCACATAATGGTCCAGGACAGCAGATCCAACCGCATTACTGATCTTGAAGAGGAGAATGAAACATCCGTACTCGAGTACCCATTTCCAGACACAGAAATAGAAGCCTTGCAGAATGGCATCAGCAAACTTTCCTCTTACACTGGATTCGAAGTAGATTATATCCTGCATGTCAAGGAAACTTTGAGGGACCTTGAACAGGACTTCGGTGACCATGAAGCATTTGAGCAGCTGATGGACATGGTCGATGTCGTGTTCGACAGCCTGGTTCAACTGAAACAGAGAATCAGGAATCTCAACAATAAAGGGGTTTCTGAAGGGTTCAGCACCAAGTACCTTGAGACACGGGTCTCTGCCCTAATCAAGGAAAATGAGCTACTGAAGGGATACTTCGAGAAGCTGCCGGAGGCGGCAACACCGGAAGGGTTAGACCTGATAAGGTCAGAAGCCCTTATCCTTGAAAGGCTCAACGAGTCATGGAACGCAGTCAATGGCTTGAAGGACTTCCAGGGTGTCTCGATACCCTATGACAACCAGAGAGACAGCAAGGATTTTGAGCACCTGAAAAGAGGAGCAATCAACAGGTATATTCAAAGAGAAGAAAGAGACTGAGCACTTATTGTAATTTCTTAATATCTTTCAATAATCCCATTGTATGCCAGAATTGATTGATGTAGCACACATATCCAAGCGGGGAGCTTCAATGAGGTTAACCTTACCAAAAAAGGTCGCGGAATTGATCGGAGCCAAGGAGGAGAAGATAATTGGTTACTACAGGGACGGGGAAAGAGTTTACATCCAATTGATGGAATAGTAAATATGCGGGGATTTTGTAATTTCTCAGATATCAAAATTAATCGGGTAATTATATAACCTTTCGGTAGTTATTCTTCAGATGGAAAGAGATACATTTAGAATCGTCGATGCAAAACCGAGGTCGGTCTGGGAAGTACTCGCTAAGAATAAGTACACATTGGACTACTACCAAAGGGAATACCTATGGGAGACAAAGCACATGCAACAATTTATAGGGGATTTGACAGAAAAATTCCTTGAGAGTTATAAACCAACGCATACTAGGAGCGAAGTAAAAGACTATGGAGGGTATTTTCTTGGCCCAATAATTATCAATTCAAAAGATGGGCAGATGTCAATAGTGGATGGTCAACAGAGATTAACCTCCCTGACTCTTTTGTTAATATACTTACACCATCTTCAAGAGGATTCCCCGAATCCGGTTCCAATTGACCAACTTATATTTTCAGAGAAGTATGGTGAAAAATCCTTCAACCTAAACATAGAGGATAGAAAGGATTGCATGAAAAGTCTCTTGGAATCAGGAGAATATAGATTACCAAGTGGTAACGATCCTGTCGATGAATCAGTTAGCAGCATTTTGGAGCGTTACGGAGAGATTCAAGATTTTTTCCCCACCGAAATAGATGGAATTGCATTGCCATATTTTATAGACTGGTTGACAGAGAAAGTATCCTTTGTAGAAATTTTCACCTTTTCTGAGGAGGATGCCTATACCATTTTTGAGGCTATGAATGACAGAGGATTACAATTATCACCTTCAGATATGCTGAAAGGATACGTACTGGCGAAGTCTCCACGCGCAGAAAGAAGTGACCTGAACGAAATCTGGAGGGAACAGAAATCAAAACTTAGTGAAATTGTCGATTCCAGATATCTCAACGAAGAGTTCAACGAATTTTTTAGGGCATTTCTACGAGCTAAATATGCAGTAACAATCAGGCAAGGTAGGGAAGGCGCTGAAAATGAAGATTTTGAAAAAATTGGTACCCGTTTCCATCAGTGGTTCCGAGAAAACGAGAAAGATGTCATTGGTTTAAATAAGTCCCAGGATTTCGCAAATTTCATCAAACGAGATGTTCCCTTTTATCTTGATATATACCGTAAGATAATTCACTATCAAGACAATTTCTACCCCGAATTTGAGAGTATTTATAACATAAACGAAAGAGGTCTGGCATTTTCAATTTTCTATCCATTTCTTATGGCACCTATCACAATAGACGATGACGTTGACACTATCGACAAGAAACTAAGACTTGCATCAGCATATCTAGAATTTTTCGTTGTGTTTAGGGCGGTAAACTACAAGGGGTACTACCAAAGTTCGATAAGATATACTATGTATTCGCTTACTAAAGAAATTAGAAATAAGAATGTTAAGGAATTAGCGGAGATATTCAAAGATAGAGTTTCAAAGATGGAGTACAACTTGGACAAAGTAAATGAGTTGGTTCTTCACGGGCAAAACAAGAATTTTATACGCTTCCTCTTGGCGAAGATGACCGCACATCTCGAGAAAGCGTCCGGACTTAGTTATCAGTTCGTGGATTATCTTAGGGGTAAATTTGACATAGAACACATTATGCCAGCAAATTACTATGAAAACCACCAGAGTGAGTTTGAGGACGAAGAAGAGTTCATGGATTACCGGAATAGTCTTGGCGGTCTCTTGCTATTGCCATTTAGCTTCAATAGAAGTTATGGGGCGATGCCATACGAACAAAAAGTTGAGCATTATTTTGGCCAGAACTTGCTTGCCAAATCCCTTAATTCTAAATGCTATGAGAACAACCCTGCGTTTCTTAGATACATCACGAATGTGAAATTACCATTCAAGTCATATCCGCACTTTGAAAAAGCAAGTGTTGATCAAAGGCAGGATTTGTATGAAGAAATACTCAGGGAAATCTACAATCCAAGGGTCTTTTCAGAAATTGCTTAGAAGAGGTGATGCTTTTCTTCATCTTTCTATTTTTATAGTGTAGGACATAACTTATTGCACTAATTCAAGAACTGGTTCATTCTTAAGTCGCTGTCCAATTGGATTTTCACGATAGTCTCTCCGCCCTAAAGTGTGATTTGAAAGGTCTTTCACGATAAATTACTAGTTCAGGCAAGACTTGATCTACAATTGATCCTTCTGTGCATTTCTGTATTAAGTTTACGTAGAATACCGATAATAACAGGCTCTTTGTGAAAATAAAAGTTGCTCCTGAAGTTCATGTTTTACAATAATAAATGAATCTGTTAAAGAAGGCCTCACCTCGAAAAATATCTATTCGGGAAGTAGGCAATCTGCCCTTTTTTGAGAATGTTTATAACTTTACGATCTTATTGTTAACCGGAGTGAAAGCCTAATGGCGAATGACGTCAAGTTCATCACGAAAGAAACCCAAGTGGGAAAGAAGAGAATTCCTATTTTTGGAAGAATGATCAGTCGCGAAGAGAGGAAGAGGGACGAGCAGTTCCAGTTGAGTGAAGAGAGTATCCAGAACATATCCGGATACACGGAACAGCACCGTCAGGCAATCCTGGCTGCGGCCGGGCAGATTCAGCAGCATCAGCAGCTCTATTCAGCAAATTATAAACTTGCAATGGAAGACCTGAACTATCTCCACAGTCTGCTACTGAAGGGGATTGATATGCACGCGGTTCACCAGCTCCTGATAGGCAACCCGCAGAGTGCAGCTGCGTTCATAAAGCAGATGGGCCTAAGCAACGTGAGCGTGGCAGATGCTGCATACGCTCCAGGAAGAACAAACCTGATTGGATCAACAAATTTCCAGAAATCGGCTGTTCCCGTTGCGAACCTTGGCATCATTCCCATAGCTCCGAATCTTTACATGGGCCTTGCTGACAACAGCACTTTCTATTACCTCTCAAGGCCATCCAAGGACTCTCCAGGAGTATTGTACCCGGTGGGGACACTCAAGTCTTCCGAACTTTCTAAAATCCTTGCACAACTTGGAAACGCGACCTTTCTCGATAACGTGCTCGTCAGCCTGCAGCAGTTCAACAGGCATGTTGGGGGGCTTGTGGGTTCAGGTGTCAAGTTACAGGAAAACAACCCAGGTAGTCTGGGACCCGGTGGTTCGTTTAATTTCGAGAGCCCGGTCACAAATCCCGTAGCTCCACCTTTTTCTCCGGAACTTGCGGCGCCAGGAGGGGGAGAATCTCAGGGAACACCCTCAGGCGGAGAGCCGGATTTCGGGATAAGGGAGGCCACAAGAACTCTCATTTCTGGTTCGGACGACCTCAAGGTCAACGGGACTTATTCAGATACCCTGAGGGAAAGGCTCGGCAAAGGTTCAAAGGTTGCCAGGAATGTGGCTGCCTATGCTGCCCTGGCATACAACATAACGCCAAATGAAGCTGCGACATACCTGTACGGAGGAAAAACGTCTGCCACTGAACTTGGCAGAAACCTCAACAGCATCGGAGAGCAGCTTAAGAGAGGGAAGTTCAACGGTGCAAACCGATTCGTGAACAGGATACAGAAAGGTCTCGTTACACAGTTTGCCAAGGATCATCGCGGTGAAAACCTTCCTGCAAACCCGATTGAGTTTGCAAGGCTCATGCAATCCGACCAGAAGTTGAGGGAACAGTGGACTGAATTCACATCTGATACTGCTGAAACCGCTGATGCATACGAAGATTTCCTGGATTCAAGGGACGACAGCGACGATGAGGACGATGGAAAAAACTGACAGGGGGTAGCCAAACCCCCGAACGTGAAGCGAAACCTTCAAGGGAAAAGCCAACTCCAACTTCGCCAGCTTCAAAGACGGCAATGGACCTCTTCGAGCCATTCTCCGCTTCTTCGGCTCCATTCAACGGCGGAAACTGGATTGCGGCAATGGCCTATATGCCCTCATCAAAGCAGAGGCAGCTTATGATGAATGCTTACAAGAATTCAATGACCGGCCTTGACCCCGTTTCTGTCAATGAGATCTTTGAGTATTACTACAAGAACGGGGAGTACATGGACGATCCAAGTGAAAAGATTACTCCTGAAGTGTCGAAGGACATTGTCAAGGAGCTTCAGGAGGCCATAGAGGACTCAGACGATGAGGCATACGATTGAGGTGACTGGATGGCATCAATCAAGAGACCTGTAAGGACCAAGAGGAAGGCAAATGGGGAGACCTACAAGTACCCCCTGAACAATGGAGTGGGATACCCAAAGGCGAAGGCGAATATGCTTGCCGACGTTCTGAGGGAAGAGTTTCCGGAAGAACAGGTGCAGGTTCTGCAGACAAGCAAATCCCTGAATCTCTGGGCTCCCTTCATGACGCAATTCAAGTACTTTGACCAGCGGGGAACCAAGGCGACCAACCTCGAAATGGTTCCATTTGTGGCAAAGGAGCTGTACCAATCTCTGCCGGATTACCAGACAGCCATCTACTTCGAGGACGGAAACATCCTGGTAGGCTCAGCAAGCCCCAACAATGACATTTTCGTGGCTATGGAATGGTTCAGGATGTACCCTCTTGACGATGGAAACAGGGTTCTCTACGTCAACAGCAATGGTGGGGTCAGGGAAGAGTCCAACCCGAGCCTGAAGCTGCAGGAAATCAAGACCCAGGTAAAGGGAGTGAAGAACGTAACTGAAGTGCAGGGATATCTCCCGGACAATTCCGCAGGAGTTCTCCTGGCCGGCCTTGAGAAGGTTCCGGGTGACACACTTGTACAGATTGAGTGGGACCCTGTTTATGAGGAATTCAAGATATTCCCGTACAGCCAGAATGGACCGGTGCTCACAGTGGAAGGGGCCACGGTTTCAAACAATGAGAATCCCGTCTACACATTCGTGAAGGCAAGGCAACTCAAGCAGGCCCTGAAACTATATGAGAAATTCACGCCCCCGAACATTTCATTCATGTTCGGTGACGATAAGCCGCTGATTCTGGATACGCCGGTGTACCAGCCAAGCGGATCGGGAGGTTACGCAGGAACTTTAACGGTGATGATTTCGCCCGCCAAATAATTATTCGGGCAAATTGGAACAGTAGTACCAAAATTTGAGGAAAAAGGAGTGAAAAAATGTTTGGAAGGAAGAAGAACACGAGGTTCAAAGCAGTAAGAAAAGCCAGCGCGAAGAACATAGTCTCCAGGGGGAGAAAGTTCGTTAACAGCAAGCAGCAAAAGAGGGCCGAAAGGAAGGCAGAGAACGAACAATATCTTCAGGACCCGTAAGAGGGAAACAGGTGACAAACAAGGACAGGCTGGTCTTCAGGACCATACGGAGAGGAACGGGCAACAGGGTTATCCCAATCCTCGGGAGGAAAAGCCGCAGCACCCCGGCGTTAACCGAAGAGGAAAGGGAAGACAGGCTCTTCGATTACTATGAGGAAAAGCTGAACGCCAAAATCGTAGCGGCAGAAACCGATCTGCAGGAAGCAGGTGAGAACCTCACAATTGCGGGCAACAAGGTGAAGTCCGTAGTGGACAGCATCGATGGCTATATGGAAGGAGTGCTTTCCCCGTCAGAGATCGAGATTTACAGGGACGAACTCAACAGGGTAATCTCCATCTGCAGCAGCTCAAAGCAGCTCATAGGCGGAGTGGGAAGGGTCCTGGAGCTTAATTCAGACATGACTCCGATACAGCACCTGGAGCACATAGGAAGTGCCATAGAGGTTGACAATGCCCTGCTGGCCAAACTCAAAGGAGGGATGAATGACCTTTCCAATGCCATCAGGGCAATGCAGATGCACTTTGATGGCGTGGTCAGCCACAGGAATGGACGGGAAGACATTGAAATCCTGAATGAAGCAGGGAGGTCAATGGAAACAGCCTGTCGCCTTGCAGAGAACGCCCTGACCACCTTTGAGGCGGCCAGGACGGAATTCGAGAAGTCGGGAATCCCAATCGGGCCTGTTCAGCAGCAGAACATAGACTGGCATGAACGGCAAATCGATTACGATGAAGCAAATGAAAACGGGAATCCCCTGCAGCAATCCAACGAACGGTGGCATGGGGAGCAGATACTGTACGACCAGACAATGGAAGGGAACCCGACCCCAGAAAGCCTTTCACCTCCCCAGATGACCGTTGGAGGCAAGGACTTCAACCAGTTTGCCCTGGCAACAGCTGAGTCCTATGAGAAGAAGGGTCTTCCGGCAGACGAAGCAAGGAGCATTGGATATGCCACTGCAAACAAGGTCTTCCAGATACAGGCCATAAGAAACGGGCTTGTTCCCTATTATCTGCGGACCGGAAGGCCGGAAAAACAGGCCAGGAGATTGGCTTATGATCGTGCTGTGGAGATTTACGGCAGCACGCACAACAAGAATTGAGCAAAGGGAAAAGGAGTGAAATAAATGAAACAGAAATTGGAGAGCCCGGAAAACTGGGCAATGGATGGAACCGGGGAGTCTATAATCAAGCATCCAAACAGCCTGATTGTGTTCGGTTACCATCTGGACGAAACAGACCAGGTTAGAGAGAAAGCACTGAGGGAAGCCGTCAAAGCGTACGGAGTCAAGAAGGTGAGGGAGAAACTGTCAGCACTCGTAGGGTTCAACAAGCATACCAGGTTCAATGGAATCCCTGCTGAAGACAAAGCCTATGTCAACAGGTATGCCAGGAGAATGGGGATTCCCACAGATACCGACAAAAAGACCTTCACGCTGATGGAAGGCCCGTTGGTGGTCAGAAACAGGAATAGGGGAGGACGAAGCTGATGGGGCTTCTCAAAGACCTTGCCATTGTCTTGATCATAGTATTCCTGATCATTATGGGGCTTGGTGCAGCACACGTAACGGCACTGAACCTGCAGACTTACTGGCATAACTTCTGGTCAGGCTATCACGTGCATTTGCCGTTTGGGTTGTAGGCGGAGCGGGGATGAGCAAAACAGCCTTAACGGCACTGCTATTAGCAGCCGCTTTCACCAGCATAGTCCTTTCACCAGTGGCAACCGCATCAGGAATTAACACTTCCACAACCCAGGACTCAGGAGTGTTTGTTTCAACCACCACTCCAACCCAGAACAACGTTTCCCTTACCCTGATGCCTGGAACAAACGGATCCATCGTGTTTCCTGAATGGACTTTCTGGATATACGGGAACACCACTTACAAGATCTACATCGACGGCCTCCTGGTGCAGGAGGGAGTAAACATAGGAACTGGAACCTTCCACTATAACTTTGCCCTGGGTGAGCACAATGTGACCGTATTCCTGGGGCAGACCGCCTACAACTTCAAGGACGTGCACATCATATACGGGATTGCGACGCAGCCCTACCAGTCCGTTTACATTGAATCCACATATCCGGGGGTAAACCAGCAGCTTATAGTCTACAACAACCAGACAGGGGTTGTGACCTACGCCCACATGAAGATCCAGATAATCTCGTCCACCCCGGCCACATACAAGATCTATGTGGACAGCCAGTTCTACCAGAGCGGGAACATAACCACGCCAACCTATTACGTTCCCCTCTTCGAGAACACAACCTCTGTTTCCGTAACGGTATACCTTGGAGGGAAGCTCTACAACTTTGACAACATGCCCATAGCCAAGGTTCCCTTGCAGCAGAAAAAGACCAGTCCGCAGCAACAGCTGATCTACACGCAGTTGGAGCAGGACATTCTCCAGGTCAGGCTGTACATTGCCGCCGTGATGTCTCTTGTGGTATCTCTCCTCGTGGTGGGAACGGTCGGGAAGTCGTACATCGACACCAGGATAAGGAGCTGACATCTTGTTCGGGCGCGGAGACAAATTATCCAGGAGAGAGGAAAAGGAAGTTGAGAGCAGGGTCAAGATAAACCTTGCAGTAGAGGAGAGGACAAAAGCCGCAAGGGAAGATCTCACCCAGCAGGCAGAGGGAGAGGACACACGAGGGAACGTGAATTCCAGTGCCATTCGGGAAATGGCTTCACTTAAGTCCATACTCAGGAACAACGTTGGCTTTGTGTTCATAGGTGTCCTGATCTTAATAGCAGAGATCTTCATTGCGGGCCCGTTGTACACCCTTGGAACCATGTTGGTAATGGTCCTGGCACTGTATTTCTGGCTCACAAGGCTCTACACCCCATCATACATCCACATACTGCTTGTCAAGATGAAGCCTTCAAGGACCGGTAGGGGCTCGCCTGTCGTGTACGGATACCTGCACATTCCGGTCAGCATGTTCGGCCACATAGAGACCGAGGGAGTTGCCCCTTCCATACACGATTTGAGGTATGGCCCGGGAGTCTACATGGCTGAAGACGTTGAATACGACGACTTCGGCTATCCCGCAAGGATCAGGTTCACCTGGATGCAGTTCCCTGAACTCGAATTCATGTTGAAAAAGGAAATGTACAGCATAATGAAGGAGTACCTGGAGAGGCTCGTCATCATATCTGACAAGCAGACAGAACTTGGCAAGTTCCTTTCCATAGCTGCAGCAAGGGAAATGACCAAGGAGAGGTTCAAGACCATTGACAAGGCCAAGTCCCTCGAATATGAAGCACTTGAAGACGAAAAGAACGCCCTGATGGGGAACATTACGAGGCTCCTGAAAGACAACGACAACCTGCTAAAGGGACAGACACCCTCGTACAATGAGGGAGAGGAAGAAATTGAGGGACCAGAGGAATATGCCTAAGCATCCCTCAACTCCCATCGGGGGGAACAGGCACATCCATAAGTCATACAACATTGAACGCCCTGAATTCTGGCCCATTGAGAACCAGTTAAGGGAACTGGAGTACGAGAACCCGGAACTCAGGACGCTGCCATACTTCCAGGAGATCAGGCAGAATTTCAGGGAACAGGCTGACAGGGATGAAAGGGAGCCAAGGATATCCGTTGCAAGGTCAATCTCAATGGTCAGGGAACCTCCACTAGAGAGAGTTGAAATCAGGGTCATTCCAACTCACCCGGAAAAGACCACGAGGTCATTCATCGAGGACGTCCTGAATGAAGGCACTCACAGGCTTCGGTATTCGCCAGGCAAGGGAAAGAAACCCATTCCATGGACTCTCAACGCCTACAGGAAGGGAAAACTGTCATATTCAAGGCTTGTCCCATCTCCGGACACGTTTGGGTCAATGCCTGCATACGATATGCAGACGCTTTCGAAGCTTGGCAGGGAAACCTTGCATCTATGGAATTACAGGATCCTCCGCTATGAGCCCCTGATCACCGGTGTCTACCTTGCAAATGACAGATGGGCGGTTATAAACCTTCAGACCAGTGAGTTGTTGCATTACGGGCCTGCTGAAGGGCTCATTCCTGTCAGTTATAGCTTTGATCACCATCCTCCAGTCAGCCCTGAGGTTAGTGCAATGATTGAAAGAAGGCTCCTCTGGGAGAAGGTGATCAAGAACCTTGGGGAGCCGGGCACATCGAGCAACGGTTCCCCAATCACTAACTACGTGGCCGGTAGGTCCAACGAGAACAAGGGGAGAATCAGGAGGCTGGGAGATTTCCTGAAGAAGAGGAAGGTCAGGATAAAGCCTCTTGAGAACGATGCACGGTTGAAAAAGAAGGTCAAGCGGGTCAGCCTGAAAAGGAAGTGAACAGTTGACGGAAAACATGACCCAGGACCAGGGAAACGGGGGCAAATGGATCATCATGCAGCGTTACGACCTTGTTGCGGGGCTTCTCTCAGAAGGCCACACAGGCATGGCCCACGTGAACAGCATCCTGAAGTCCCTTGCCACGGTGCACGGCCTCCTGAATGATGAATTCGATGACATCTACAAGAATGAGTGCAAGGAATTTGAGGAATACGACTACCGGCTGATGGCACTCGCCAATGATGAGGACTACCTGGCGAACAGGTATGATTTCAGCCACAGGTGGTTTGGCTCCATCTCTTCCATGCTGTACAGGAAGAAGTGGGACATTGAGACAAAGGCGCTCAGGAGATTCTACAAGGTTGCCGGGATAGCATCAAATGGCATAGTGTCGAGGGCCCACGTAAACTATCTTCTCCGGAGCATCCAGACCATCCACGACATGCTTGGGGAACTGTATGACACTCCTTACTTCAAGATGGCCGCAGAGCTTGTTTCCGACGACAGGAAGATTATCGCAATGAGAGATGAGGAACAGTATCTTGAGGCAAGGTACAACTTCTGCCAGAAGTGGCTTGCAGCCTTATCCGGGTTGCTGAACAGGAAGGGTCTTGTAGCTCCGCCAAAGGTCATAAGGCAGAACGAGACCATCGGGCCGGAGGACTCAATATGATAGGGGCGCAGGACGATTTCAACCCTGACTACAGTCCTGACGCTTCTGTCCCGGACGTGGAGGTTTCTCCAAAGGCTCACGTAATCTGGTTCCTCCATTGGGTTGCTACACGAATCAAGAACGGTTGGCCCCTGATCATCGCCTTTGTAGGGGCCATGGGATCCGGGAAGTCCTATTCTGCAATCACTCTTGCCCAGGCAATTGATCCCAACTTCACTGCAGACAACATTGTCTTCACCGTGAGGGAATTCGCAAAGAAGATCACCTCGAGGCTGCCCAGGGGATCCGTCATCATTTTCGATGATGCAGGCGTAGACGCGAACTCAAGGGACTGGCACGAAAAGAGGGTCAAGCTGCTTGCAAAGGTTGCCCAGTCGTTCAGGATCTTCGGGATCATCGTTATCATTACAACCCCGAAGATGGAATACCTCGACAGCCAGACAAGGAAGCTTATGTCAGTGCTCTTTGAATCCCCCACTCCCAAGGTTGATTCAGACCAGGAGATGGAGCGCAAAGGCGTGATGAAGGTCTTCAGGGTCATTCCGCCTGCATTCAGGAACATGGACGGCAACTGGTACAGGCGTTTCAGGATAGTCAGATACCAGAACTACAGGAAGATCATAATCGAGGAAAACATCATACACTTCAGGCATCCGTTCAGGCACATCACAAGGGTCTATGAGGAAAGGAAAGAGGTCTGGCTCAGGGACGTCTATGTGAGCGAAACAAAGGCAGTTGAAGAGCTTGACAGGATGGAAAGGAGCCTGACCAATGGCGGCCAGGTTTTGGGAGAGGACGAAGAAGTTCCAACCCAACAGCCTCCTGTGCCCCAGCCCCAGAAAAAGACAGATGCCGAAGTGGTACTGCAGAAGGAGTTTGGAGTCAAGCTCTACTGTCCTACGTGTCAGTATGTCTGGGATTACAAGAAACCCTCCTGGCATAAGGCAAGGTGCCCAAGGTGCGGAGAGAAGATTGAGATACCAGAAGCTCTGAAGAGATACGTTGGGATATACCATCCTCCCATACAGTACGACTATGATGAATTATAGGCACAAAAGTGTGGCAGTACCACAATCAAAGGGAAAATTAATCCCTCAATTTTTCTTGTTATGCCAGGGCTTCTTGCTATACTCTATATAATTATTATACGCACGCTACGTTACGCCTGATCGCATGCAAAAACCGGGGAAAATGTCCTGAAAGAATTTTCAGTCACGGTTTTGGTTTTAACAGTCGATTAAAGGGAAAATGTTTGACTAACCTTCAAGGGCATTGATTTATTCGTAAAAATGTGGTACTGACACAAAGTATTCCGTCTCGATTAGTACTGAAAACTTCAGCCTTGCACATACCACTTTATTAATTTTTTCCATTATAATTATAAAACGAAACTTTTATAATTGATTCCAGAGTGTTACTTCTTGGTGAATCAATGCGAGCTAAAAGACGATTGTTCACGCACTTGTTTGTTGCTTTGGCATTTTTTTCTATGATGATGGCACTTTCACAGGCAACAATAGCTCAGGCTGGTACAGGAACACAAAGTATCCAAAGCAGCGATGAGAATTGGGGAGGATATGTAGTTGTATCTAATTACCTGTCACCGCAGCCAGTATTTAATGCGGTTATGGGCTCTTGGATTGTCCCGTCGATCCCTTCTAACGTTTTCTATGGAACAACTAACAGGGTTAGTGAATGGGTTGGAATAGGTGGATCTACATTAGCTGCTGACGGAAATCTCATACAGGTGGGTACGGAAGAAATCTCCTACCCCATTGGAGGAAATTCTTACTTTGCGTGGTATGAAATGGTTCCGGGAAACGCATCTGCAGTTCAAGTTTTCTCAGTCAGTCCCGGAGATGTGATAAACGCATTTATACAGGAGGTTGGAACTGGCAACAGCTATACAATATCCATTATCGATTCAACTAATAATAACTATTTTCAGCACACTTTCACCTATTCACCAGACAAGACCTCGGCAGAATGGATAGTGGAGAAGAATCTAAGCGAGCCGCTTTCTGACTTCAATGTCATTGATTTTGGGCCAGCATATACCTCTGGAAATTACAACAATGTCCAGGATCAAGCAAATGGGAGCGATCTCAATATTGGTCAACTACCAAATTACGAGGTAACGATAAAGAATAGTGGCGGGACAACGCTTGCTTATCCAAATGCATTAGGGAGTGACCAGAGCAGCTTCACAATGACTTGGCAGAATCCGAGTTGATCCAAAATACTTTTCTCTCCTTTTTTCTTTATGGTGAAAAATTTCATGCATTCTTAACCAAGGCAAAGTTGTCATACAATTTCGTTAATTATTATCAGAGGTGTCTAATGAAAAGACTAAAGATTAGACTCAACATCATAGCATTCCTGCTCTTTGTCTGGTTGTACATGGTGTATTTGTTTGGCATACTAGCACCGTATGAGAGGTCCGAAACAATCCCTTGGTTCTTTATAGGCAAATATTATCTTAGAGCTGTCAATTACAATACTCATTACCAGGTGATAAATTATCAGCAACCTACCATAAGCAGTCTTCTCCCCAGTTCAATGCCATTTATCGAGAAATGGATAATCATGGCTGAGTATGTGGTTCTTAACAATCATTTAATGGCTTTGGTTTCGTTGGCACTGCTTGCTGCTTTCGGAATATACTTGGCAATGTCTGGTCTGTCTAGGGCGAGGTCTGTTAAGAAAACAATTACATAACCATCAGGAACTCTCGATAAGAGAGTTTTTCACTCAATTTAGAAAGAGCTTTTCCAGGTTGTGTTTTAGCTCTTCCACACTCTTTGGTTCAATAACTTCGTTGAAAACGATTGAAGAATCTGGCGGAGTTCTATAGAAATTCAAGCATGAGGGGCAAAAATATCCTATCCTTACCCATTTAGCGGATCCGTTGACCCTCTCCAATATATACGAGGATTTTAGGTAGGTTCCGCAGGTACAGATAGGGCGATGCCTCTGGGACCGCTTTAGAACGTATCTTCTGTTCCTTTCACTGAACTTGCCTTTGTTCATATATGTCAGATGTAGTGGCTTTGACGAGTGATATATCACTTGCAAATTGACGCTAGGAAAAAGCTATTGCAGATGCACTTTTATGGCAATGTTTATGACTCCGCAATCTTTCCTAAACTGGGCTACCCGCTCCTTCAAGCCCGTGTGGTGTGTACGGCATCTCCCCGTACACCACTCCCTATCTTTTCAATCTCCTGCAACGTAGGAGGCAAAGGTTTCTTCCGGGAACGCTCCCTCAAATTCCTTTCCGTTATTGATTGTAACGTGAGGAACCGAATTCACTCCTGCTTCGCTGGCAAGGTCGTGGAACTCAAGGGCCTCAATAACGTCTGTCCTGATGTGGGGATTCATCATCGCAAACTTGTGTGCTGCCTGGACAATCCTTGGGGAATAAGGGCAGGTTGGGGTCACAAATACCCGGATTTCAGTGGGAATCGATACTGCTGCAATCCTCTGGAGAGTGGAAGCAGTGAGGGACGCCTCATTCCTTGAAATGTTCTTTATGACTTCAACCAGGGAGGTGAACTCATACCCTGAAGGAAGGCCCGAGAACCTTATCCTGCCGTCCTTTTCTCCATGCCTGGCCACAATTGTGGTGGGGGCCCTTGAAACCCTGTAGGCTTCAGAAGCCTCCAGATTCTTGTCCACGTTGTAGTGAATGAAATGGATCCTCTCGTTCAACCTTGAAAGTTCCTTCACAATAGCAAGAGCAGTGTCACAGTGTTCAGCTGTGTCGTTGGTGAACACGACAATGTCCACGTCATTTTTCAGGCTCTTTGAGAAGTCTTCGTGGAGCCGTCTCAGAATTTCATCTCTGACTATACCCATGTATGTATTATGTTGAACGGGTTAAATCGTTTGCTTTCGCTTGGCTGTGTGCTCATTGTGAACTTATGATACAGATAACGAAAACAAAAATGCCCAAAACCTTTGGCGAAAAAACTAATATGCTGTAATTTATAATTACGTATAGGCAATATCAGATAGAGTAATGATTGAGATGGACAGCAATGAATTTTATCGTAGCCTCATAGTTCCTGCTCCTCTCCATTCGATAGAGAGGAGAATAAAGCGAAATCACATATATGACAAGAATACTGTTCAGAACCTCATTAACGACTACATTGAAAGAAACACTGACCTCTATACTTCATTGGCAGACTTCATTATAGAGTTCATGAACTCAGAAGTTAGCTTCAGGGAACCAGATAAAGAGATAGTGGATGGCTTCAAGGAAAAACTCGAGAAACTGGATAAAAGATTTGAGTATGTTGACAAATTCATGGTCGAATTAACCCAGAAAGAAAGGAATGAACTCGTAAGAGATAATCTGGATGAAACAATACACAGGCTTAGCGGCTATCAGAAGGATCTCGTATCGATTGTGAAGAAGAAAGAAACCTGGACAGAAATCGATGCCCTCTTTCCTTCATATTATGACCGGTACTTGCAGTTCCTGAACATGGTTGCTATCGCCAGAACTCGAAGTAAGAAGCTGAGCAAGGAAGAGAACAACATTCTTTCGTTTGTTTCATTCATGTATCAGGTAGTAATCTACGCGTATCTGAATGACAAACTGAGTAAGGCCGTTATGCTGAGAAGATATGCTGAACTGGGTTTATTTACATTTGAACAGCAGAAAAAGAGGAGCGCAACCAGGAGAGAAATCACAAAATCTTTAGGGAATCTCTGCCCTCCGGAATCTCAGGAAGTGATGGCAACCCCTGACTGAGGAAGCTAAATTAGTAGATACCAATGTCGCTTTTGACGTTGCTTTGTCCGGCCGAAAGAGACACAAATCCGCACTCAGCTTTTATCAGGAACACAGGGGAATGACACTTGAAATCTCGGGAAAAATCTTGATCGAAATAAATGAAATTCTAGCGGAGTCCTTTTCTTCCTTAGCCACTAGGATACGGGAAAGTTTGATGCATCTCGATAGGTCCGGAAGAGGATGGGATTCATTATCATCCTCGCAAAAGAGAAAGGAACTGATCGCAATTGAAGACAGCATTAACAAGGATAAAGGACTGATTAAGCAGAACAGGTTGGATTTTATTCTCGACGGGTACCGGAATTTGGAAAGTTTCTTTGCAACGAGCACTTTGGATGAAATTCAGGAAATATTGTTCAATATCCCGGCAGATTTGAGCGATGAGATCGATAAAAAGATAACGAGCCTTTTTCCCCCGATATCATATCCGAAGCTCGAAAACCATAAGGCAGAGATGAGGAATAAACTGGACGATGAAGTTGTTTCGAAGCATTTCAACCCAAGGAGCGACGGTCAGGATAAAGATATTCTGGTTGAATTGATCATCATACTGGCATTTGGGGCAGAAAAGAGAACGTTTTCAAAATTAACTTTCTTTACAGAGGATAAAGGATTTAGAAAAAACTACGAGTCTTTGTTTGACGCTCAGCAGAAGGGAAAGCTTTCCGATGATGCAGAAATTGCAGAGCTATGCAACAAAACCGTCCCTTCCTTAATTATCGAATTGGCTTACTGATTTTAGATATACATCTCCACCCCAGAGGGAAGATTTACCTGGGAGAGTTGACAAAGGTGGGGGCATCCGAACTGATTGAGTTACTCCTGAAATCTCTATAGGCAAAGTATAGTTTATTGGCGAAAAAATGGAGTCTTGTTTTCAAGTCCCGGTCTTAAGTATATAAGAAAGGGTTGATTTGTTTCAGGGCCCGAGAATGTCAACGGAATGAATGTTTATAAAGATAGGTGTTTTCTGGAGTTTAACATGATGCCGGTTATAGCCCCAGGAAGAGGGGTCAAGATCAAGACTTCACTAAGGGGTCGGTTGACCTATGCCTATTTCCAGGATGATGAGGTGGATCAGATCCTCGCATACGTTGATAAGAGAATAGAGCAATATTCCGGCAAGAAGAAACTATACATGTACCGATACAGGTTTCTTTTTGAAATAATGCTGAGTACCGGGGTGAGGGTCGGGGAGGCCATTCATTGGTACGATAATAGACTTGGCCTCACATATGGCATTAGGCCCATTGACTTTGCCCTCGATGAAGGCAAGTATGGAACCCTGTATGTCCAGAGCGAAAAGAAGAGACGGGTGCAGCCAACTAGGAAAATTCCAATCCAGTCGGAACTGAAGACCGCTCTCTACGAATACATGGACCGCGTAAGGAGATACACGGGAATCCCGATTGACTCCAGTTCCAGGGATTATCTGTTCCCAATGACTTATTCGGCCGTCAAGAAGTTCATTGAGAAGATAGGGGAAGAGACAGGCATCACGGGGATTGAGTATGTGAAATCCAAGGAAAAGAAAGGTCAGCTGCATAAGATTCATCCGCACATGTTCAGGCACACTTTTGGGGTGAGGTGTGCCGTGGGAGGGATCCCAATCACAATTGCACAGAGATGGCTGGGACATGGGGACCCTTTTGTTACGACAATCTACCAGCAGGTAGGGGACATAGATACTTCAAGCTTCATTGATATGGTCAGGCCAATCAACGAATCTATGCGAAGACAACGGGGACAAGACCGAGATTGACAAGATATATCGACAAAAATGAAGGTAAATTGAAGTTATGAGGCCATAAAAAACAGACAGCGGAGAAAATTAATAGATATAATCTGGAAAAAGGAGAGTCCCACTCCGCTGTCGTAAAAAGACTGGTTGTTGCAAAGACCGACCGTCAAAATCATCAATGATCTAAGAATAGCCAGATTACACTTGATTCCCCACTCTCGATACGATGCCAACGGATTTTCTCAGGTATTCCACACTGCAGGCGTTCTTCGTCCTGCAATGAACCTCACATCGATTGGCTATTTCCTGATCTGAATAGACCGCTCCACATCCTTCGCATCTAAATAGCATTTGGACCATTCTTATTCCTCTATTCCGATAGATATAACCTCAACCGCTATAAATGCATGGTACATTATCAGAGCATATGACCTGCTGAATGGAACTGCATGCCCCTCTTAGGTCGGTCGTTTTTCCTGTACTGTTAGAGGAAATCCCACACATCTCTGCCATATGGGAGTATATACCTGATCCTCACAACGTTATTTGAAGCCCTGGCAACGTTAAAAATGACGGTGTAATATTCATAGACTTGGTTTGAGGGAAGAAAGACCGTTACCTGCAGCTTCCCATCTCCAGGCTTCACAAAAAACCTCATCCTCACTATATGTAATTTGGTCGATTCCTCTCTGATGGTTCTCAGGATGTCGTTAGAGATTGTGAAGGAATACAACCCATCCTGTACAGACAATTCCTCCATTCCTTTCGGCAGTTGCTTTCCTATGACATCTTCCGTGTAAATGACGGCCAGGAAACCTCCGCTGCCGGTTGTAGATATCTTTACTTCAGCAACTGCATTGAGCTGAAGCATGGGGGTCAGGTTCTCGTCATTTTCAGGCACCTCAATCTCGTATGTTATGAGAGAAACAGGATATTGAGAATTAATAAGATCCATGATTTCCATTAGTCCGGGAGAGGGCCCAAGCAGTTCTATCCTGGAATTTGCCGTATCAACAGTGTACTCAGAAAGAAGTGCCGATATCTCCTCAAGGATGCTGCTGTGGAACCTAACATAAAGATTGAGGAAACCTTTGCTCATGTCCGCCCTGTTGAGCATTACAGATGGTAGAAGTAAAAGTTTCCTGACTATGGCCAAGTCTTTCACGTTATTGATCCTTGTTGTTGTAACAAAAGAATCTTCAAGCTCTACGGCCTCAAATTTCTTGAGTATAAGGTCCAGGTTTCTAATTTTCCGGTTTTTCGGAAAATAGGTATTCATGAAAACTTTGTCCTCAATGTCGTATATAAATACAGGAATGGGCACTTCAATTTCAGAAGATGCATTGAAGAGTTCAGTGTTCTACCTCAGGCGCAAAATCAAGCGCATATCGAGGGATTTGTCCACCTCTCTGATAAGCATTATCTTGATAATGATTATATATTTTTAAACTTTACTATGTAGAAAGGCATGATCTGGGAAGAAATGGATCTGCTCGGATGCCACTTTGTCCAGTTTTTGGCAATCCTCACCACTCAAAATTCACGTTGAACTTGGGATAAGTTTCGCAAATTAATCCATTTTCTTCAACACAATCTTTCCATCTTCCTCATAAAATCCCACAATATCCTCTTCTTTCACCCCAAGTTTAACCTGGACTTTCTTAGGAACTGTCATTCTTAAAGAAGACCCCCTCTTTGAGAGATGAGATACATCTACCAGTTGTTGCATTTTTTGGTATTGTTTCGTATAATTAAATGAATGATCCTTTTAATGGCCTAGAGAATTATTATCATGTGAGTATAAAAAAGTTTATAACTACTGTGACTTAAGACATTTGATAGAGGCCATTAATGTTAGATAGCGAGTTTATTCAGATGTTTTTGGGAAGAATAGAGAAGTATAGGGACATCCTTTCGCAAAATGAGGAACAGGTCAGGTATTACTTAATTAATCCGCTGTTGAGAAAACTGGGATGGGACCCAGAAGATCCAGATTTAGTTGTGCCTGAAAATAAGACATCAGAAGGTTATCCAGATTACACCTTGACAGAACCCAATCAAAAAGGCAGGAAAATCATGATTATTGAAGTAAAGAAGTTATCTTCTGGATTGGATCAGCACTTATCCCAATTAGGAAAGTACTGCTATAGTGAGGGCACGAAATATGGGCTTCTGACAAATGGAGTAATCTTTGTTTTGATTAAATCTTTCGAAGAGGGATTGCCTACAGAGGAAAGGGTAATTTGGAGAGTGGATGCTGAGAGTGACCCTTTGCAAACCGTGCTAAGGAACCTTAATCTTTTGGATAGGCAAAACATTGGAAAACTGGAAGAAATAGTCTCCAAACTCAACAACCTGTACAAGGCATGGTCGGTTCTAGTAGAAGACACTGATGCATTTGGAAACGCAATTGCCCCTGTACTAAAGAGATTCGCATCTAAGGAGTCTTCTTTCATTTATGACGATGAGGAAATAGAATCATTTGTAAAGGAGAAATTGGAAGAGCTTCTTTCGCCAAAGGATGATTTATCCTTAGAAACGAACCATGTTGATGCTGCAAGAAACTCGCAGGACTCGGAAAAATACACACGAATGTATCTGGGTAGTGAACGATTTGATATTAGTGCAGCGAATCAAATCCTCATAAATACAGCAGAATGGCTAATCAAAAAAGGAAAGATAACCGACAAGTCTTTACCAATCCCTGCTGGCCCAAAGAGATACCTTCTTAATAAGGAGAATAAGAACATGTATGGGGGACCACTTCCTGCAGCAAAGAAATTGTACAATGGATATTGGATAATGCTAAATCTTAACAAGCCCAACTGTGTTATTTACGCGAGAAAGCTCCTTATGAGATATGGGATGGACCCAAAAATGTTGTCAGTTGAGTAATTAAAAACTGTTGTAGCGGGGAAGCAGTCTGGATTCCTGAGACTTTTGCTCTACTTGGATGAACATGGCGAACAGGCCATAACAGAGATACTTGATGGATCCGGCATACCTGTGCATCAGCTGTATGCAAGTATTGAGATGGCAAAGAACTGGAAACTAGTCTCCTCGAGGATAGATAAGTCAAGCTATCCGAACAGGAATTTGATTGGGATTACGGAGAAGGGAAGGAAGATTGCGGATAAATTAGTGGAGATAAAAAGAACAATCTCTTCAACAAATTAAAATACATATATGTTGTAAAAATAGTATGAGTAAAAGAGACACAGTGCGAAATTTGTTCAATGAATTTCTTCAAAATCACGATGCTAGAAGGACTAATGAAGTCTGGAAGAAGCAGTCTGAAGAATTCCGTGCATTCTGGCGAAATAAAATTATGGCAACTGGTTCCAGTTATTCTGAAAACGAATTGAATAGGATAATTCGGATTCTTGATGTAAAAGGAAGAAGGGATTCCAATGACTCCGAAGTCGAAGGAGCTGCATTTGTTCAGATTTACCAGGGTGATTGGGAAAATATTTTCAGGGGAATTAAGGGAAATTCCGAGATAAGAGAAAAACTTAATAAAATTCTTACTTCAAAAGATGATGCCACCGTAATCAATACAATTGATGAACTCCAAAGAATCAACCCTATTAAGAAGCTCACAGGGATCAATGCAGTGGTGATAAACGATTTCCTTTTTGCGTACAATCCCGAAATGTACACTTCGGTCATGTCCCTTTATGATAGGGAACTCATAATCGATTACTTTCGGCTAGGTAATTCTTCAGAGTTGCAAGAGAAATCCTATGGAGAAACAATAGTAGAGAGCAATAAGCTCGTCCTTTCCTTGGGGAAATCTTATGGGCTGCAAGCTAGTGCTAGGACACAGGCTGAATTTCTATATTCCAGAGGAGTCAAGGGCCTTTGGAGAGATGTAGACCCTTACTCTAGCGAATTAATTGGTGCAATTGCATTCATCAAATTTGGAGATATTTCTCAAGTTTATTCGGATAAGTACATAGACGAATTCATTAGAGGTGAATGGGACCATTGGAACACCCCAAAAGATTATATGCGGGGAACTCCAGGATTATTACTTCTTTACGATCCAAGTAGGGAAGGTATAACTATTCAAGCAGAAGTTACTAATGTTAAGAAACAGGGATCGGGAGATTTTCCCTACAAGAATGCCATCTCTCCAAATTCAGTAATTATCTTTGATCCGCCAATATCAAGGGAGACTATTAGAAACGTACCAGGGCTGGAAAGTTTCGCAAGGGGCCAAACACCAAGATACAATCTTAAGCAGTATATGTTCGATAGCTTATTCAATGATTATAAAGGGAGACTTATTAGCAGAGCTAAAGTAGGGCAATCTGGCCAAAGGCAATATTCATTGGAGAAAGATGAGGACGGGATCAAGATAGTCGGAGACGGTGTGGACCCTCAGACTGGGAAATCTGTAGTTGAAACGAGACTTTTTCAGAGTGCCTTTCGAAATTCTATTTTAACACTGTTTGAGCACAAATGCCTATTCTGTGATGTCGACTCAGATTTTTTATTAGTGGCTGCACACATTAAACCATTCAGTGTCGACCATTCCTCAGCCGGAGACTTTGCAAATGGCCTTTCTTTGTGCACCATACATCACAACCTTTTCGATAGGGGTCTAATCACCATAAAAGATGGTGCAGTAATGCCAAGTAAAGGCCTAATCTCGGCTGAAAGTGATTTTTTAAATGAACAATACAATGAGTTATCTAAGATCTCATTCGTGAACCTTCCAAAGGGAGAAAAAAGTGAGAGATATCTTAAATGGCATTACAACAACGTATTTGATGAGGATTTTTGAATTTTAAGTAAGGGAGATCATTCTAACTAAATCTCCTCTCCAATTTATCTCCTTATCCTGAGCCGCTTTTGGATGCAGCATTCCAAATTTCATGAAATTTCCTCATGATCCTAGTACTATCTCTAGGTATTACACAATATTCGGAATACTATCCTCATTGGCAAAGAGGAAAATTTTACTAGAGAAATATTGTTATATCTCTCTGATTTTGTCATTCTATGTCTGAAGAATTGTTTGTTTGCCCATTTTGTGAGAAAGAAAATAGCCTTGAAATCATCAACAGCTGGACTTATGCAAAACATGATGTTGATAGGTATCACTGTAAAAACTGCGATGAAAAATTCAATTTGCATAAAATGGAAAGTGGATTAAGATATATGATACCAAAAGTAAAGGAATTTTCATGAAGTTTTTCATACACAAAACCATTTATATCTGCATGTAGTAAGACTTTTATTGACAGCAAAGGTCAGATTCCGTATAAATTATTCGAATGGTAGCGGAACAGCTTATATTCCCAAGAAATTAATTAACGATAGTGCATACCCATTCAGCAAAGAAGATGAATTAGTAATTATGATCGATAGAGATAGTCTTGTTATCAAGCGTATTACTGATATGCCCTACTCCAAAGAGGTCTAAAAATGAGTGAGGAACTATTCCAGAGAGACCTTATAAATAATCCTGAAAAATTGTCTAACGGATGGACTTTCTATAACATCGGTTCTACAACAATTAAATCTTTGAAAGAGCATGGAATTATTATTAACATAGACTATGGAGATGTAGAAACCAAGAAAGTTGACGGTTTAATCACAAGTGCAAAATCTGTAATAGCTGTGATAGAAAACAAAAGTCCAAGAAAATTTAAGACAGAAAGACAGAAAGAATCCGCCATATCGCAGGAAATAGAAGTTGCAAAAAAGTTAACCAAACTTTTGATCGTGACTGATACTACTGAAACAATATGGGTAAATGCGTTAACAGGGGAGATAATTACCGATGAAAATGGTCTGGAGATAAGACCAGTATTTGATCCTAAAATTTCTGATACTCTAGACCTGATAACAAGAATAAATGATTCAATCAATGAGGAAAATTCATCACTTAAACCTATAGAATTAATTAACCCAACAAAATTAGCTGAAACTGTTTGGCAGGATATTTGGATCGTTAGTGGTGCAACTCCTGAAAATTGTCTTTATACTTTCGTTGAACTTTTCATTTTCAAATATTTAAGTGATTTAGAAGTCTTGAAAGGAATGTACAGCTTTTATGACTTAATTCAAATGTACGGAAAAAATACAGATGAAGAAGTCTTAGAGCGATATGCAGGGGAAATTAGGAAAAAGATCAAGTCGCTTTTTAGAGAAAACCCAATAGATCATACTACTATAATTAATGGAACAATATTTGTTAGCAAAGATCAGAAAGCAGTACAAGGGTACAGTACCGTATTCAAAAAGGTTTTAGGTAGGTTTAGGGACTACGAGAGATTAGAAAATATTGACAATGACTTCAAGAGCAAACTATTTGAATCTTTCATGAAACAAAGCATAAGCAAGAAAAATTGGGGCCAGTTTTTCACCCCACTAAAGATCGTCAAAGCTATAGTTGATATGACTGACATTAAGGAGAAAGACAAGATTTGTGATCCTGCTTGTGGAGTTGGCAAATTTCTTCTCGAAGTAATTGGTAAAAATTTAAACAAATACTACTCCATAAAAGAAAGCAGTATTGAAAATAAAATTACAATTGTTGGTTATGATAAAGGATTTGATAACGAGGAACAAAAGACGATTATACTTGCCAAGGCAAATATGCTGATATACATGTCAAGCTTAATACGGAAATATCCCCAGTTAACTTCAGAATTTGCAGAATTATTCAATAAATCTTTCACTTTGAAGACAAACTCAATTCTGGGAACATTAGCTGACCCAGTTTATGATGAATACGATTGGATACTTACAAATCCCCCCTATGTCACTACTGGAAGCAGTAATTTGAAAGAGGAAATAACAAAATCTGGTCTAGAGAAGTACTACAAAGTTAATGCAATGGGTGTAGAGGGGTTGTTCATGGAGTGGATAGTGAGAGCTTTGAAACCTGGCGGTAAAGCTTTCATCGTAGTTCCAGATGGGATTATGAACAGAATAAATGATAAAAGTCTTCGAAAATTCATAAGGGATGAATGCTACATTGACGGAGTAATATCCCTGCCAGTAAAAGCCTTCTTTACCAGCATGAAGAAGACTTATATCTTAATTTTAACAAAGAAAGATAACACAATAGCAGTTCAAACATCACCAGTATTCACTTATCTTGTTAACGATATAGGGGAAACGCTTGACAGTTATAGATTTGAGATACCAGAAAACGATCTGATAGAAGCAGTCAATTTATACAACCAATTCAAAGGTTCTAGAACATATTTTAAATCACCATCTTTAAGATGTAAAATACAACCCATATCTGCATTTGAGCCAGATAAAAACTGGTCTGTCGATAGATGGTGGTCTAAAGATGAGAAAGTGAAACTTGGAATAATAGAAGAAGAGGACACTATTAGTTTAACTGATTTTTCTGCATTGCTAGATGAGATTTCAACAACTATTAATGAGTATCAGGAAGAAATTAAGAATTTAAACGAAAAGAATCAAGGAAAATGATAAAATGAAATCTTTTGAAATTTCTCTATCTGATGCAAAATATTTTTCACTTTCAATTGGAAAGAGATTACTAAAGAAGAATATTAGAAAATTCAACGGAACAATACCGATTTATAGTGCAAATGTCAACGTACCTATAGGATATGGTAGTTCAAGTAACATTTCTGATTTTTCAAAGGATTACATTTTATGGGGTATAGATGGAAATTTTGATTTTAATTATATAAAGAGAGGAAATCAATTTATTACAACTGATCATTGTGGGGCAATTCGAATACTCGATAATAAGATACTTCCAGAATTTCTTATGTATTCTTTGTACTTGGTTAAAGACAATTATGGTTTTGATAGAGGTCTTCGTGCTTCACTCAAAAATATGAGTGGTGTAAAAGTGAGAATTCCAACAGATGAAAATGGGGAATTTGACCTAGATACTCAAATGGAATTAGCAAAATACTATGGGACTGTCAGGGAATTGAAGTTGAAAGTGTCGGATTATGTAAAGCGATTAAATGATGTTAGAATTGATATTACAAGAAATTACGAAAATATTTCTAAAAGCTCAATTCCAGATATTTTTGATATAGACCTAGGCAGTTCGAAATATGATCACAAATACTTCGATAAACATAGAGGAGTTTACCCAGTATACTCGGGTCAAACCAAAGATAACGGTGAAATTGCTAAGATTGACACATTTGATTACGAATGCGAAGGTATAACTTGGACAATAGATGGATACGCAGGAAGAACGTTCCATAGAAAAGGTAGATTCAGCATGACAACTCATTGTGGTCTATTGAGAATTAAACAGGAATATCTCAATAGTTTAGATTATGAATTCTTGGCATACTTACTTGACAATATCTTACCATCATATTCCGTTGGTGAGGGGAATAAAAGACTGAAAAAGACGCACATTATGAATGTATCAATAGATATCCCTATCGACAATGCTGGAAATTTTGATTTGCATACACAAAAGAAAATCGCTCAAAGTTATAAAAATTTAGAAAGGATAAGATCTGATGTCATAGGATTTCTTGATAAATTGGAAGACACCTCTATAAAACTAAATTGAAAGGTGGAGAAGTTACCATTAAGTGAACACTAGAATCTGGTATTCCCTCCATTTTTTGACTGCTGCGTGCGTAAATTTGGCCTATTTTTTCTGGAGGTATCTATTTCAACTACATCTGTTGCTTTTCACTATTAGAAGTCCTAAATTTACTAGTCTTTGTGCCTTTGGTTGCCATTTGTAGACTAAAGGTTTTTAACATTTTGTTTTTCATTTAGATGACATTTATTAACCTGACAATTCATAAGAACTGACAGGTTTTAGTAGCCATTTTCCAGACCGTACTTATAGGTCATATTTCTGGCCACAGCACTGCCAAAGTATACAATATTTAAAGAACAAGGAATCGTCAGATTTGTGCTTACGAGGATAAATAAGGGAAAAATTATGTCGGCGTGGTGTTTTGAAAGTAGAGTTTTCCCTCTTCTGCTGACTTTCTAACTTTTTTTCTCAACAAATTTACTAAATCTTCTTTGCCCGATATTACAAGCTCTATTTCGTTTCCGTTCATTGCAATCATATTCAACTTTCTACCCATGGTAAAATTTTCTATAGCAGAATCCATGAATCCGTTCACGGAAATTAATATTCCTCTTGTCCACTCGCTTTTGCTACCTATTTTTGAAGAGAATATTACGAGGTCACTCTTTTCCGCTGGCTTTTTTCTCCATTTAGCTTCAAGTAAGTATATTTCATTGTCAAGTTCGAAAGAGCCATCTATTTCCTCACCAATTGTCCTGAAAGCGCTTCTTGGATTCAATGTCCACAATTTGAAAAGATTCTCAAGAAATGTTTGAAATTCATAACCTCTGGCTTGTATGTCAGGATTTGTTTTCATGTTCCTGTATTCGTTGCCAAGACCAGCTAATTTGACTTTATCCACTGATATGCTCTTACCATCTAATTCTGAAAAGGAAGACAGAAACATTTCATCATGAAGTTCTAGGATCTTGTACCCCAGTTTGCCCATAAGAGAATTAATGGTTTCTAGTTCACCTCTTGTTACAGCATTTGTCCCTTTCGAACGGTATTTCAACCCTTCACTTATTATTTTGAGAACTACCTTAGGGAAAACCCCTTGTTGCTCGCTTTCCTCTAAGAGACTTTGAATAGCTGGCAATTTACTTCCACCCTTCCAGTGAAGCCGATATTCGGCAGCGGCATCCCCAAAAGTATATTGTTTTGAAAATGGAGGATTGGACCCAGGCAACCAGCTGCATAATATTCCAACCAAATCGTTCATGTATTTGCTTCTGGCAAGGTCAAGAGCCATGGAATTTCAATACAACAATCGATTTAAATCTGTCCAAAAAAGATTTCCTTTTCGGACACTGAAATCATGGACAGGAGATATATAAACAAACCAGTCAATTCTATGGGGATAACTTAACAAGCGTATGTTACTATGGCCAACCTCCACAAACCTTATACACTCCTATACATTCTATCTCATGCTTATGGACGAAACGGATAGACTCTATACCCTCGATGAAGCCGCAGAGTTTTTGAGGGTGTCCAAGGAAACCATCAGGAGGTGGGATCGCACTGGAAAAATCCACTGCATAAGGCTGCCTAATGGTTACCGCAGAGTCCCCGCATCCGAAATAAGCCGCATAACCAAAGGAGTGAAAAAACAAAATGGAGTTGAAAGAGGAAAGGAGACCTGACCACGAACAGTGCCAGGAAAAGAATTGTCCCAAGCTCTCTGAAGCAACCATAGCTTATTCTATCACCACAAGGGGGAGATTTGGGCTGCCAAAGATGGAAGTCATCGAGAAGGAAGTGTGCATGGAGCATTCGGAGCTCATTGCCGCGATTGCTGCAGCACCTGATGACCGTTCCAAGCTGAAAGCCATAAGGTCCATTCAGTGGAAGGATTCAGCCGCAACAGCGTGATTCCATTGCCGCAGACAGCATCGTTATTCTCATTCGCAGACAATTTTATGGACCTTGCTCACAGGTATCCCGAAGAGTTCATACGGGAAGTGGAGCGCAGGTATGAGCTTGACAGGGACTGGAAAATTTTCATTCGGGCCATAAAGGAGGGCTGCAAGGCTGACAAGTCGTTCGCCAGGAAGAAATACAGGCCAAACGACATAAAACCGGGTGAATGGATTGTCCGGCCATATTCCACTTACAGGATTAACACTGTGCTGAAGGCCATTGAAAAGGGAAGATTGAAAGAAAAAGGAGTGAAATAAATTGGAGAAAAGAGAGCAGTCCATCACGGACGTAATTAGTGGAATTGCAAGCAAGGGGGAAACCAGTCAATGAGCTGGCCTGAAATCAAGATTGATGCCTCCTCGGGGGAAATCCTTGGAAAGAGGGTAGAAACAGGCATAGTTCCCCTGGAAGTCATACGTGATCTTGTTGCAGGGAAGAACACTGTTTTCTACAGCAGGGGAATCTATGCCGCTGCAGTGGTCGAATCGGTGACCATCAAGACCAGGGGAATGAAGGACACTTCGACTGGTGAAGACCATGAGACCCATTTCCTGATGTTCCTCATGAAATCCGCCCCGAAAGCAGAGGGCGAGACGGAGGAAATAGTCCCTTCAGTATCCATAGACCAGCATGCGGGCATAATGTTCAGGATAATGGGAACGCCCATTGAATACTGGATTGACGGGTTCGATCCCGAAACGGGAAAGGTCATCCTCATCAAGAGAGCCAGGGAGGCGTACTGACCGATGATTGTCAGGATTACGCTCAGGAACGGGCACGTAATGATGTTCGGAGATTCCTACAAGCCCTGGAATCAGGAGTTCCAGGAATACTGCTGGTTCGGAGCCACTCCATTCAACAATTTCTACATCAAGGACGTGGTAGTGGACAAGGTCGAGTATTCCAACGAGAAGTTCCCATCTTACGGTGGCCTGAAATGGGGCACCGAACAGGTGATTGTTGAGAGGCTGAAAGAGCAGGCAGAAAATGAAGGCCGGAAACCCAGGGACTACTCCAAGTATGTCTACAGCCCTGCACCCCGGACGATGCTTGACAGGATTGAAGAATGCATCAGGGATGGCTGGAGGCTTGCCTATTCCAATGGGATACACCAGGTGATGCCCAATGCCTGAACGCCAGGGAACATGGGCTGAAAAGGCACTGCACGCCCTTGCAGACGGAGACAACACACTGAGGGAGGAGACTGTCGTGCATCTATCGGAGAAATTCATCCTCAGGGCTTCGTTTTATTACAAATTTGATGACGACAGCTGCCTGCAGGTCACCCAGGCATTCGGAACCCAGGTTTATCTTATAACCCGGGAGAAGTATGATTCCAGAAAGGTGCAGTACGATGCCTATGAAGCCAGGATCCGCAAGTTCGAGGAGAGCCTGGGAATCAAGACGGAGAGCGGCAAGGATGCCTAAAATTCCTGAAGATCTCAAAGTAGGCGACTGGATCAAGCACAAGAAGATGTGGTCCAACGGTGAGTACTGGATATCCGATCTTAAGGTCACCAAGGCCGAGAAGATCGGTGACGTCACAGTCTACGACGTCGAGGGAACAGCTAACATTATCGGCGGAAGAGGCAGCATGAAGGTTCCCTGCAATGGTTTCTGCACCACAGACGTGGAATATGACTTCGTGGAGGCCATAAAAGTCGCCAGGTCAGTCGTGGAGGCACAATAATGCCATACCTTAAAGTAAACAGGGACCAGAAGGCAATTGTAAAAGCCATTGCCAACACCTGGCACAATGGGAACACTGAGGAAGCCCTGGAAGGTTTGCTATCAGATCACCGCAGATTCAGGAACGAGCTGGATGGGTACAAATGGCCTTTGGAGCTGCCAGGCGACTTGGATGACATGATGGAGAAGATTGCCCATTGGGGAAGGGAGGAATTCAGGTTCCCATTAGGGGAAGCCAACAGCGTGTGGCTGTCGGCTGATGAAATTTTCTCCAGGCTTGAAAACAAATGGTCGATGCCAGAAGGATACAGGGTGGAAGATCTGCACGGCTACCTGGTTAACCACCTTTATGAACAGGTTTCTTCAGAGGTAAACAGTGCGAACGACAAGATTTTCTCCACCCGTCACAAGTTCGAGTTAAGGGTAGAAGATGGAGTGGACAGGTTTCGCTACAGTCCTGCCTTTGAGAGGGAGTTCAACAAAGCACTTAACGCTGAAATGGCACTGGAGGAACTATGAGCGGCAGAAGAACAGAATCTGTTGCCGACGAAGCCTATTACGACAGGAATCAGGCGGCACAGGCAATGGGTGTTATGGCATTGCAGTTGGGATTTTCAGTAGGAATCAAAGATGATCCTGAGTGGCCCATTCTATACATTGACTTGCCACAAGGTCAGGTGTCCTGGCACATCCCCAAGAAAGAACTGAAATTTGATTTTCCACCCTACTCAAAGGACTGGGATAAGACTGGCACTAACACCAAGAGAGTCAGGATGCAGGAGTACATTCGTGACTCAATCCCACAGCAAAAGAAGTGTTGGTGCGGAGAAACGGCCCAATACAACAGCGAGTATGGGACATACTACTGCGGCGGCAGTATACACAAAGCCTATGATAGGTAATTTAAACAAAAGGAGTGAAAAAATTGATAGTTGGAGTGAAATCAAGGGAGAACTACGAGAAGATACTGGGTCTTCTCAAATTGTTCGATGAAGACCCTGCAAAGGGGTTGGTAAGAAAGGAAGGCATAGCCAGGAGGACCACAAGATTCTGCATTGGCGGGCCAAGAAAGGTTTATGTCAATGGAGGCCACATAATCGCTGATGAAATTGCCATAGATCGTGACAGTGTGGTGCTAATGAGGAATTTTACCCACCAGGGAGAATGGGGGCTCGAAGCAATTACGGGCTTTAAGGTCAGCATACACACAATTCACAGGGAAGCCGAACTTGCCAAGCTGTCAGGAGGGAGATTGGTTGAACAGCAACCCTGACCTTTGCAGGTTTGACAATATAGGAATACTGTGGGACCGCAGGGAGAAGAAATATTACCATCCTTCAGTGGTGGTTTCGATGGCCTGCCCTAATCCTGAACCACTAATAGATTCTGAACACAAGGAAAGGGATACAAAATGACTGTCTTCACCATGAAAAGGTGCTCATTGAGTCCGAGGGAAATCCGCAGAAGCGCAAGAGACTACAGGAACATGGTGAAGAACGACAGGGTTCAGGCTTGGGAGCCATATTGGAGAATTGTGAGGATTAGGCTGCCAAAACGCAAGGGCATGATGAGTTTTGAGCAGGCAATGGCCGGAGTGAGGTTCAATGATCGCCATCAATAAGCCCAAAATCAAACTGTCCAGGCTTTACCTCATAGTAGGCCTCATCCTTGCCGCTAATGCCTTGAACTGGCTTCTGTCATCGGTACAATCTGCACCATACGTTCAGATTGATCCTGTTCTTTGGGAGATTTTCATTGGACTTCTGCTCTATACGGTTTACAGGTTCATAGCCGCAAACATCGCGGAGGTCACCGGATGAATCCCACTGGCGTATCCTTTAGTGACGTGGTGAAGATCGTTGAGGGCCATTTCCTTGAAACGGACAGGAAATTCAATGTCAGGAGGGCAGAAACAATCATGTTCAGCCCTGTTGGGAACTATTCAAGCATTGAAGTCCAGGGCTTGCTTGATGGCCTAAATGACGTTACTGTGGTGATCAACCTTGTGCGAATGGGCAGTGACATGAAGGCCAGGTATGTGGTATCTGAAAGCACTGAAGTGAAGAGGGCAGAGTTCCACAAGCCCCTGGCAGAAGCTAAGGAGGCAACCGATCCCCCAACTTCAGAAAAGGCATCTGAACTTGAAAACCAAAAGGAACCGGAACAGGAACCTGCCAAGATGCCAGCCTTTTCAGGACCCATACAGCAGAGCCAGTTAAACCACCTGAAGGCTCTTCGCATCAGGAAAACCCACCGCTTGACCGATGAAGAGCTGAAGAAGCTGTCATTTGACCAGGCAAATGAGATGATAGAGGGCTGCACAAAGGCCCTAAAAAAGGAGTGAAATAATTTGATAATAATTGATTGTGAAACAACAGGACTGGAGCCATACAGGCATGCCCTTGTAAGCATAGGGGCTGTCCTGTATGAAGACCAGGAAAAGGATTTCTACATAGAGATGCAGCCCGCAGATGGGGCAGAGATATCGGATCAGGCACTGGAAGTCAATGGCTACACAAGAGAGTATCTGCAGCATATCGAGACCTCAACCTATGACGCCATGAGACACTTCAACAGCTGGATCCTGCTGGCAGAAAATTACTCCCCGAGGCATTATCTGGGAGGATTTAACACGCATTTTGATGCCGGCTTCATCAACTGGTCATATGAGAAAGCAAAGATAGACAGGACAACCATTCCCAATTTTGACTTCCACTATCTTGACCTATATTCGGTATTTGTGGCTAAGGTAGGAAAGCGAGGACAGGGGACTGGACTGAGAGGAGTCTGCGAATACCTCGGGGTAAAGCCGGAAACCTATCCGCACAACGCACTCAACGGCGCAAGGAAGACGGCACAGTGTCTCAAGATACTGCTGGAGGAATTCTGATGAATCCAATGAAACACAGATATCTTGACCGGTGGCTCAACCGCATGCTCTCTTATTCCAACAGATTTTGGAAAACAACCATTCCGGGAAACATTCTCAATCCGTTGCGTAAGACCAAGAACTGGGAAAATGAAGCAGATCCATACCTTATGCCGGTCAGGCAGAGAGTTGAGGACCTGAAGGATGAGATCCGGAAGCAGCTCTCCAGCCTCAATGATCTTGCCCAGACCGGGAAAGACTCCCAAAACGAGCAGATTTGCGGGGTTGCTGGATGCGCGAACGAAGGGCATACCTTCGGGGAAAAGGGAGTGATATGCAAGGAACACATGCTATTGTACCTGGACATAGGAATCCTGCTCTACGGGGAAAAACCCCTCAAAGGGGCCAGTTCTGCATGATTGTGGACGTGGTTGGTTCTGAACACCTTATGCTTCGCCTAAGAGAACGGCTCCCAAACGTAAAGGGCATTGAGGACCTGAAATCACAGTTCAGGGAGGGAGAATTGACCGTAGTCAGCGGCGGTTCCCTGCACCTTAAATTCGCAGACGGGTACATCGACTTTCCCATCACCAGGCCAAGGGATCACCTGTGCATCGTCAAGAGCATCAAGGTCGGGGGATGGGGCAGTAACAGGCCAGCTTCAGAGTATACGATAGGTTCTGTCAAAGTAAGATGGTGGCCATCAAGGTCGGAGTTTGAACAGAGCAATTCTCAAGTCCTCAAGGAAGTGAACTGATGGTTGAACGTGCCTCTATCAGCGTCAGCGAATCCCTCAGAGGATATGTCTTTGACTTTGTGGAAGACGATTTTCAGGAAAGGCTTGAAAGATATGCGAGTTCTGCACAGAGGTTTACTATTGACCAGTGTGCCAGGAAGTTCAAAGAAAAGAACAAGGTGAGAATAGGCAAGCACCTGAGGAAAATGGCAGATTATGGCATCCTGAAACCGATTCTGATCGAAGGAAAAGGACGGGCTGGCAGGATAATCCAGTACCAGTACGTGAGGAAAGAGGACAGGAGGCTCGTGTCTTGAAAAAGCCGGAGAACTACCTGGTCTTCAATCTCCTGAAAGAACTGCCAAAGACTAGTGTTTACGAAGTCAAGAACAGGCTGACAGGGGTTCACATTGCCACAATCAGATGGCATGGACCCTAAAGAAAATATACCTTGCAGCCACTTTCTGATACGATCTGGCATGCGGGCTGTTTGAGGGAAGTAGCTGGCTTTATTGATGAATTGATGAGAGGGAGGAATGAGGACTGAAATGGCAAAATACCGGAACATAGTATCCCCGAATGAACTGTTGGGTGTCAAGTCCAACCAGAAAATTATAGGTGATCTTATTGATGAAACAGGGAAGATCCTGTATGATTTTGTTATGGCAGAATCCCAGGAGGAAAACTGAATGGAGCGGATGAAGTGAATTTCAAAAGGACGGACATGATTGGATACACCGGAATGGCCTTCACCGCCATTTCACTCCTCATCCTCGGAAATTCCAGCTACCTTGGATGGGTAGCTGCAATCATAGGATCCCTGATCTGGGTAGTTTACGGAATCATCCTTAAATTGTATCCAATACTTGGAATCAACCTCATTCTCATTGCCATAGACGTCCGCGGCCTCTTGCTCTGGACCGGTATTCACTGAGATGTTTGACCTCCAGCAATTCGATAACAGGGCAGGAGCCATCTTCAGCCCAGACAAGAGGTACCGCTACAGGCTGTGGAGAATGTGGGATGCAGATAAGCCAGTTCTGGCTTTCATAATGTTGAATCCCTCAAAGGCAGATTCCCGGATCCTTGATGCAACTGTCAGAAGGTGCATCGACTATGCTAAAAGATGGGGATACGGGACTCTTGAAGTTGGTAATATATTTGCACTCAAGAGCACAGATCCTTCTCTCTTATACACTGTGGAAGACCCAATTGGCCCGGACAATAACCAGGCCATATTGGATATCTATCACAAGGCAGACCTGACCATTGCTGCATGGGGTTTCCATGGTGAGCATCTGGACAGGGGAAAAGAAGTTCTCGAGTTAATTCCGGGAGCCAAATGCCTTGTCCAGACTAAAGATGGACAACCTGGTCATCCCTTATACCTGAATTCGGGGCTGAAGCCGGTTCCAATAAAACCAATCTCCTGATTTTTCCTTTGAAACGAGTACAACAGTACCAAAAATCAGGAAATTCTAAAACAAAGAACGCAGGGGCGGGAGGAGTGAAAGCCAAAAGCTTTGGAGTGAAAGCCTAATGGCAAACATGCCCGCCCCCAAGGAGTATTTACATGCTTGGTAATAAGTTTTTGAATGCAATAAGGGGCAGTTCCTTCAACGGGAATTTGACATTGCCCATTCAGGGAAAAATTTGAGAAGAAAGAAAAATGCTTCCATTTGAAGATACCGAAGGAAAGGGTTAAAGATCCTATTGGTCAGGATCAAATGAAATCGGTGAGCTTACCCAAAAAATCTATGTAATTCACATGATCTGCTCTGGCTTCCTTCTTCCAGTTGTTCAGAAGACCGGTCAAAAAAAGAGTCTGATGGCTCATTTCTACGATGTAATACGAAGTTTGTCTTGTCTTAGAAACTTCCATCTGGCAAAAAATTGGCCCAGAATATTTCCTTATAACCTCATTGTAGAAATCAGAAAAAAATCTTGATGAGACGTTGATTTCCACTAGGTGTTCATTTTCATCAACACTATCATATTCTAAGTTTCCCAACACTCCAGGGTTTTCTGTCTTAAAGATCAGTTTATCCTTCTTACCATTGACAAAACATTTTGGGACGTAATTGCCCGTATTCTGGAAAACGCCCTGATTTTGGTGAACGATTTGATCCCCCTTGAACTCCCAGACAGTTGAGATCATGAATAAGTTATCAAGGCTGTTCCCATTGTCGCGGTATAATCCCAGAATGTAAGGAACACCATGCGTTTGTTTCCCGGTATAGACAAGTTCCTTCTTGAAAATATGATTTTTGGAAATGAAATTCATCAATGTTTTCCCAACCCTTTCACTAACAGTGTCATGATATTCCACCGCAATGTACACATCACCTTTGATGCGTAACAGGTTCGGGGAAATCCTGCAGCCTGGTATCGAGTCAATCTCATTCTCAAACGGTAGAAGGAAGGATGGCAACTCCATTTCTAGAACACCATTCTGAACTTCAATTCCTTCTCCTCCTCCCCAAGTACGCACGAATTCCTTCAGATTCCGAACATCAGCATCTGTAGGTTCAAATCCAAGATTTTGATGTACCAAAAGCTTAGATTCAGTTCGAGAAAGAAAGAGAAAACTGTCTCTAAGGTCAGAGCCTGATCTCGATGTATGGAATTTCCTTGGAAGCAAATCACTTATTTTTATGACAGAACAAGAGTTCAATGTCTCAAAGCTAAACAACGTCATCTCCTCCTTTTTTCAGGGAAAAAAGTACTACCTTGGTCCATTAGATTGAATTGCCTAGCCACTTCGGAAATCTTGTTAAAAAATGTGAATCCAAAAATTGAATCTATCTGCTCCTTATCGAGGCTGCAAGTTATCCACGCAACTGCGGGAAACCTCAAATTGTAAGGCTGAGTCTTTATCCTTTCAATGGCTGCATTGGAAACATAATCAATGGCTGACACCACCATGTCGTCTTCCATGAGTTCAGCATTTAATATTGTTCTTAGGAACCAAACCTTGGCATTGTTAAGTAATTCCTCAGGACTTATGTCAAAATACTTGGATGATCCGGTCATTTCACTAAATTGTATTTTCACTCGTCTAAGTTGGTCTTCAAGGGTTCGGGCAAAAATCCCAGGGCTCATCATACCTAATATGTTAGGTGCAAAACTATACTTAATTGTATTCCGCACTCCGGCTCAGTTGCTTCGGCCATTTCATTAGACAAATTAAGTCATTAGTTCCAATTTCCCGGTTCATGGAAAAGCAACATTCTTATACCCAGACAGAACGGTTGACTTATGGGTTCACAATACCTTTTGAAGCTTCAGATGCTTGAAGCCAGAGGAAAAATACAACCTAAACTGAGGTTTGCTTATTGCAATACCTGCAAGGGCACCAAAAAGAGTTATTCAATAACGGATTTGATGGATTTTGAGGCCAAACACCAGGGCCATTCCATCGATTACCGTGTATAATTTCGTCGCAGATGCCCCATTAAAGGGGTTCAAGAGGGTATATTGGCAAAACCTTTATATACCCAGACAGAGACATATATTTGCTGGAAAAGCCTATTTTCAGGGGCTATGTGCCCCTATGTTGCGATTAAGTTACGCTGGGTAAGGGGTGACCGGAGATGCCTTGAAAGAGGCGGAAAACCCCCTTATCTCCTTTCAAAAAGAATACGCCTGATGATCAGCCTGTGATCTCCGCAGGGCTGTGCTTGTACGGGGGGCTTAACTACCCGTGTCCTGATGGACCTGCCAGATTAAGCCCTTAAACTACTCCAACCCGTACGGGTGGACCGACCTTCTAATAACGCTGGAAACAGCGGATGGGTTCTTGGGGGTCGAAACATAAAATTATCGTGGAAAAGAGGGATTTATGTAGTGCCTAACAAGGCAAGGAGTGATAAATTAAGTGTTTGACAGATTCGAATTTCTATTTCAGTCGGATTACACTGAAAAAGACCTCAGGGAGAGACCTGAATCGATAGCGCGGGACCTTAACAACATCACCAGTTCACTGGAATGGAGAACTGTGAGATTTGTAATGGTTCGTGCAAAATAATTTTTGTAGTGGATGAGGGAAAACGATCAGAAAACTCCGATAGTTAAGGTTGATTTGAGATCCATCACATGTCCACTGTTGCTCGAGAGAGTGGAAGTCGCTTCCGCAAGGGAGCGTGGTGCCTTTAATGGCAATGCCCGGAACGGGCAGAAGACTATCGATGCTCCAATGGAGAGCTGAGAACTACTTCTGTCCAGGAAGAGCACCTGGCTGTACGATGGATTCAGCCAACTTCCGGGGTTGCGCCGAAAGGGCAATCCCGTCCTTATGAACTGCCAATGACCCGCAAGGGAAGTCAGGGCATAAGGATGAACACCAATGTCACGCATAAGCGTCTGGAGTGAAATTTTCAATGGAAATACAAGGATTTGTAATCGGAGAGAATGAGGAAAGAGAGCTCATAAGAGTCAACCTGAAAAGGGAAATCTGCTGGGACGAACTCAGGAAGATTTTAGGATCCCCGTCAACGATTGAGGTTCCGGGATTGCACAATCTCAGGATTGTAGCAGCTGATCTCGTGGACCAGGACGGGACAAAACACCATAAGATTGAATGGTTCGGACAGAGCGATTCCTGTGAAGCGGACAGAATTTATGAGCTCCTGCAGATTAATTTTTAGTTGCGGGGACTGAAAAGTCCCGGCTTTATAAGGAGTGAAACTAATTGTTTGGAGCAAGAGCATTTGCCAACAAGATGAGAGCATTTGCCACCTCAAGGGCATCAACAGCCACCGGGTGGCAGCTCGAAATAAATGAGATAGAGGGTGGATTCGAAGCAATACAGATTCATTACATCGGGATGAAACTGACCGCAAAGCAGGTCAGGGCACTCAAGGAAATGCCATTCTTGAGCCTGGTCAATCTGACAGAGCCAGGGAGCAATTACAGGTATGTGGTTGCAACCAATATGGTTTTCAAGGATTCAGGTAACCAGGAGAGCAAGCTGAAAGTGGCAAAGAAAGAGTGGAAACACGATGAACTGGTTGTTCCATACCTCGCAGAATAATTTTTGTAGGGAAAAAAGAGGAAAAGACTTATATACCCAGACAGGGAAGTTGACATGTAGCTTGGGAGTGAAAGCCTGATGGCAAGCATGCCCAATGTCGCAAAGAGAAAAGCCCGCACCGGACTCGCAGGAAACTGTGGGGAGGGCCACGAGGGAGGAAGCACTGAAGAGTGTTACGATGGGCATAAAACTCTCATCCGAAAGGATGTCCGTGAACTTGACGGATTGCAAGGGAGCCTGTCTTCGGACGGGCGAGCAGGCCCTTTACCGTTTGGTAAAGGGAAATTGGGAGAGCTGAGGTTTACTGTTCCGGCCTGCAATGGACAGTCCAGAACGACACAGCGATCCTGAACGGCTGCTGAACTACACAATGGATGTAGTTGCCCGATGCCTGAACATAATTATGTTGCGTTATGGGCTTACTGAGATGTGAACCAAACAGTCACGCCTTTTTGTGGCGTGTGGATTGAAACACTGACATGTGAGGCAACCATAAGCTGAAAAAAGAAGCAAGGAGAGGTAGCACCTCTCCGTGTCGCTAAGAGCAGAAGTGAGGGAATAGAGCCGCATGAGGCTCCATTTCATTAGCATCAGGGGATTCACGTTCCCTGACGCACCTGTGGAGTGTTACGGCCGGACTAATGGAGTCCGTCTACCATGAGACACAAAGCAGACTCTAATGTGTGCACTATGGATGCACATCTGATCTTCCATCGGGATCAGGAATTGCAGGATATGACCAGGAGGGGAAACCCAAATGGAACCTGTGAGGAATGGTCTTTCCAATGCATTAAGGGCGGCCTTCCGCAAGGGGGGTCGCCCTTTTTGCGTTTTAGCACATACGAAAATATGTTGCGTCCCTGGAGACAGGGGAGCTGATTAACATGGATGAAAACGAAGTGGTAATTGAAATAGAAAGCGGAATGCCCAACATCGTCAGTGTGCCTGCAGGAGTAAAGGTCAGGGTGGTTGATTATGACGTCATGGACCTCGGAAGAACTCAGGACTACGAGGGCAGACCCGCATACATACACGAGCAGAACGGTCCATACGAGGACCTGTAATTTTTGTTGCGTCTCCCGGAGAGCGGGAGGCCAGGATTTGAAAAAATGGTGGAAACTACAGAAGTAGTACCGGAAATGGAAAGGACAGCAACAGGAGAGAACGCAGCCTTCGTTGTGGAACAGGCTGCACTCAGGAAGATCATGAAGTTCTTCCCGTATGCAATGGACGCTGAAGAGGTAATCATGAATGTTAGCGGCAGCGGCGTGAGGTTTTACGCAGCTGACCAGTACAAGACAAGAATCGGGATATTTTTCCTGAACAAGAAAGACCTTGAGTTCTTTGAATACGATGGGGAGCAGACCTTTGCAATTGACCCTGACGATTTCAGGAGCGTAACAAACGACCTTGGATCGGGGGCAATGCTGAAATTCAGGAAGGCCGGGGAAAAGATCACTGTTGAAGCCGGGGACGGACACACAAAAGAGATTGGGACGGTTTATTCTCCCAATGAGATATTCATCCCTGAGCTGAACATGCCCTATGGTATGAGAGTTGATGGAAAAGCTCTGTACACAGCCATAAAGAATCTGGACGACATGGACGCAGAGGACATACGCCTAAAGACGATAAAAGCAAAAGGCCAGGTGGTTCTGCAGCTATCAGGGAAAAGGGACGACAAGACAGAGGAAATCATAGTGACGGGGGAGAAGAACACTTTCCCGGAGGGCGAGGAAGCCCTGTTTCAGACTGATTTCCTGCTGAAGACCATGAAACTGATGCAGGATGCAGAGCTCCTGGTGAGGTTCAAGACAAACGAACCCATGAAGATGAGCGTAAGGCTGCCGGTAAAGAACAGGCAGCACGAATACAGGATAAAGGGGTATTACCTCGTAAGTCCGAAAGTCCCAAACTAAATTTTTTAATTTTTTGTTGCGGTGAATAAATGGAAGACACCGGGTTTGATTTTGATGCAAACATAAAGAAGACAAGGGTTGGCAAGTGGGATCACAGGCGACGCCAGAAATCAAGGGTGAGATTCAAGGAATTCTCCCCTGAAAACTATGAGATCTTCGATGATGAATACAGGCTGCTTGGGGCTACACTGATGGGAGTCCCGGACGGAGCCTATGTATTTGACACGGATTGTGAGAAGGTCTTTCCCGTAGAGGACTGGGACGAGCACATACTGAACGAACACATGATCCCTGCAAGCAGGGAGATCCTGACAACAAATACGCCAACACATGAATTGTAATTTTTTGTCGCAATGGGAGAAATAACCATTCAGGAAAAGAAAGAAGAGGAAGCCAGGAAGAGACAGTCGGGGCAGACTGCATTCAGGAAGCCGAGAAAATTTGCTGAAACGGATGCTGAATTCAGCTTCGACGACAGGTTTCCCAAACGTACAGCGGCATCCTTTGATCACGCACGGATGAACAGGTGGGAAAAGAATTCCAGGAAAATATCTTCCAGGGGATTTGACGAATACCCCAACATCAAGGAGATAATCTCAACGGATCCCGGGGAAGCATTTGTTTTTCTTCCGGACTACGGAGACGGCCAATGGGTGAAGATGGAAGACATTTTTGAGGAAGTTTACAGCAACATGCCTTTCCACTTCTTTGAGGTGGAAAAGGGCCGCGTGAACAGGATGTAATTTTTTGTCGCGCCGTGAAGAGCGGCCAGGAGGAATTTTTGCGTATTTAGCAGAAATATTAGTGGGAATGTTTATGGTGATGTACTTCCCCATAACAACATTCAGTTTATATGCCATGATTAAGGCAAGGGTACACAGGTTCAACAAACCTGGGAAACAGAGGCCAGATGGACGGAGAGTCCTGGTGGAGATTGTTACCAACGGCCAGAACCCGGAAGTTGTTGAAGACATTATAAAGAAAGTAAGAGCCTTCAGGACAGAGCTTGACCTTTATGTGCTCAAGGAGGAATATGACAGGTTTGCCTACTCGGCAAAGCAGATAGTCGTTCCCCTCGGGTACAGGACAAGGAATGAATCATTCAAGAAAATGAGGGCCCTGCAGTATGGGATTGAATACCTTCACAGGCTTGGATATGGAAGTGAAACTTACATTGTCCACCTTGACGACGATTCGGTTGTGAATGAGTCCTATGTGAGATTTGTTGAAACAATGGAAACCCATGCCGGACAGGGCAGCATAAGGCTGCGTGGTTACGGGATACATCTCATGAGCACCCTGGCAGACATGATCAGAGTGTCTGACTGTGAGATATACTGCAGGAATTTTAACGAAAAGGGGAAGCCTAAACTGATTCACGGAGAGGGATTGGTGATCAGGGCTGACGTGGAGCATGAAATTGGATGGGATTACGGCGGATATGGCGCTGAGGATCTCATAATGGGCATTAGCCTGCCCGCCAGGGGATATACCTTTGGGTACATCCCTGATTACGTGTACATCAGTCCACCAACGAGTGTGGTGGACTTTTACAGGCAGAGGAGAAGATGGACCTACAGCATAATGAACAACAGGGAAACCATACATGGCCTTGACAGAAAGGCAATGGCGTTTATCCTGTACAGATATGCAGTTGGATGGGCCGGAATCATCGGAATGACATTCTGGTTCATCGATGCATTGCTGGGGACCAGACTGCCCCTGTTTTACACAATCGGGGGCGTGTACAACCTTGTTATGTCCCTGGCCATTTATGAGTATGGTGTTTTCAACACCAACAGGAAGTATGCCATCTGGATGGCCTTGATGCTGATTCCAATAGCCTTCTACGAGGGAGGCACATTTGTATACATGCTGCTGAAGCCCCCAAAGAAGAACACCTTTGACGTGATCAAGAAAGTCAGAATTTAAACTAATTTTTTGTTGCCATGAATCGTGAGAACGGAACAATGGAAAAGAGTATATATCCAGATAGGAATGGAGATTCAATGAGCCTGAAGTACAGAGTGGTTCTGGAGCCGGGAGAGGACGGCTGGATCGTGGCTCACGTGCCAGCGGTCAAGGGCTGCTGGTCCCAGGGGAAAACCAGGGAAGAAGCCCTGAAGAACATAACTGAAGCACTTCAGGCGATTATCGAGGACATGAAAGAGGACGGAGATCCCATTCCGGAAGAAACGGAAGTTGTGATCAATGCCTAAGCTTCCCGTGATATCGGGAAGAGACCTCGCTAAGGTCCTGACCAAAATGGGCTTCATCATGAAATCGCAGAACGGGAGCCACATAATTCTCAAGAGGGAAACAGACGGACTCAGGTTATCCGTTCCGGATCACAAGGAACTGGACAAGGGAACGTTGAACGGTCTTATCAAGGATGCAGGTTTGAGCAGAACCGAGCTTATGAAACTGCTCAAGTAATTTTTGTTGTGTCTGGAAGGACACTGGATAATTATTTATCCATTGAAAAGAATAGGTGAATGAGAGTGGTAAACATAGGAAAATGGATCCGGAGCATTCTTATGCCCGAGATTGGAGAACTGAAAGGCGAAATCAGGGCCATTGATGCCGGGGTGGAGAGCCTGGAAAAGAACGTGAACACCAGGTTCGAGGCTATGGAAATCAAGATTGGGGCTCTTGAGAAAGTAACCAACAGCAGGTTCGACCAGCTCGAGGGCAAAATTGATCTGATCCTTGTTAAAGTCGATTCAGCCAAAAAATTTGCTGAAATCGAGGAAAGGCTTTCAAGACTGGAAACCAGAAACTGATTTTTTTAATTTTTTGTTGCGTTCCTCTCAAATGAGGGGAACCAGGACGTGAGAAAATACAGACTTTGGAAGAAAATGAACATGCAAGATCGCAGGCTGCAGCACAGCTTGCAGGCATTGTTGAGATGGTAAAAAGACTGGAACACACTTCTGAATGCACTGGCGGCGAGGAATGTGAAATCACCGATGAAGAAATCTGCAACGGGCTTAACCTGCATTACGAGGCAGGAAAGACCATAGTTACGGAAGAGGAGCGGGAAGAATACCATGATGAAGAAGCAATAGAGAGGATGATCGCAGAAGATCCTCTAACGGTTCAGGTACGATCCGGATGGCAAAGTCCGGGTGAGGAACTTAAACCTGAGGAATTCGAGATCCTCTTATGCACAGGTGGACCTGCGGTAAGGATTGTCGGTGAATTGAATTCGCACAACGAGCCCGAGAGGGCACGGATTGAATACCAGGACTGGGGAACACCCTGGACTGAATATTTCGGTGCAGACTCGGAAGAAATGGATGCCCTGGCAACTTATGCAGGGCAGTTCTTTTACTGCTAATTTTTTGTTGCACCTCCGGGAAATTGGGGGAGCAGGAGGAAGAGAAGATAACAAACGTAACTGTGGAGGGTCCCTGCATAGGGATTCTCCTCGACAGGGAAAGAAAGGCCAGGGAACGGAAACTGGAGCTCCCAAAGGAGCTGAATACCGTTGAGAGGCTTAACCAGGTACCATGGTTGAAGCAGGTCTATGACAGGAGCGAGCAGGCTTTAGTCTGGCAGGAAAAGGATGGAAAAGTTTTCAAGGCAATCTTTGCAAAGGAGCCAAAGATGATCAAGTCCATCACATATTATGGGCTGGACAGGCAGTACAGACTCTCTGACGGAACCTTGATAAACCAGGATGAGGCACATTTACTCATGGTGTCCTAATTTTTTGTTGCATGAAGTGTGCGATTTGTGGATGCATTGAATCTACAACTACAATTTTCGGGAACATTCTTGGCAAGACCTGCCTGGAATGCGGTCATTTTTATGTTGTGTTCCCCGCAAAGGGGAACCGGAGCCATGAAAAATATGGTAGAAATAGAAGAAGAATACTGGAGAACGAAACCCCTGACGGAATTTGCCAGGGAGGAAATAGAATACGCGGGGAAGAAGACGCCCACTATGGAAGTCCATGTGGAGGGCCAGAACGAGCCCAGGGAAACTCCAGAAGCAAAACAGGAAACCAGGAAGGAACCGGAGACCGGAGATGCGCCAGGGAGGATTAGCTTACCCTACTCAAGGCTGAAGGAGCTGCTCGAACTCTTTAACACGGTTGTTACTGAGGTCAAGCTGCAGTTCAGGCCTGACGGGGTAGAAGCTATTGCAGTGGACCCTGCACACGTGGCTATGCTGGCATTGAAGATGCCAAAATCAGCCTTTTCAGAGTACCACTTTGATGGCGAACTTTCAACCTGGGCCTTCGACGTGGAGGACTGGAAAAAGAGCATCCCAAAAGGTTCAAAGAACGACCTGGTTACATTGGAAAGGTCAAAGGACAGGGTAGTTGTATCCGTCGGGCCTTTCGTAAAGGAATACACGCTTCTGGACCCTTCGGTTGTGACAATGCCAAGGATCCCGAAGATTGAGGCGAATAACAGTTTCACAATGGGCCATTATGAAATGAGGGAGTCTTTCAAGGGTGCTGAAGACGTTTCAGATTCAATCCGTTTCGAGCTTACAAGAAACGGACTGACAATGAAATCAATAGCCGACAGCAGGGAATTCAAGGCTGACTTCCCGAAAGACATGATCAAGGAGATTGTGTGTGCTGACGATGAGCCCATAAGAAGCAGCTACCCGCTGGAATACCTCCTGAAATTGTTCAAGGCAATGAAGACCGTGGATGAGGTGAAGACCAGTTTCAAGAACGATTATCCGCTTACTGCGGAATTCAAGCTGGCATCCGACAAGATGGCGGATGAACGGCCTGAAATTAAATTTCTATTAGCTCCAAGGATGGAGCAGTAATTTTTTTGTTGCCATGAATCGGGAAAACGAAACAATGGAAAAGAGTATATATGCAGATAGAAATGGAGAGTCAATGACCTTGAAGTACAGAGTGGTTCTGGAACCCGGCGAAGATGGATGGATCGTAGCCACGGTTCCGGCTGTCAAGGGTTGCGTTTCCCAAGGGAAAACCAGGGAAGAGGCATTGAAGAACATTAGGGAGGCTCTGGAAGGCATTCTTGAGGTCAAGAAAAAGTATGGAGATCCAATTCCTGAAGAAACGGAAATTGAGGTAAATGCCTAAGCTTCCTATTATCTCCGGGAAGGATTTCATCAAAGTTCTGAAAAAGATTGGCTTCAGGGAAGAACATCAAACAGGGAGTCACATAATTCTGAGACGTCCCGAAGATGCTTTGTCTGTATCTGTGCCCAATCACAGCGAACTTGACAAAGGAACATTGAACTCCCTGATGAAATCGGTTGGCTTGAGCAGGGAAAACCTGATGAAACTGCTCAAGTAATTTTTTTGTTGCCATGGAGAGCAGAATTGAGAGCGTAATGGCAATCCAGAGGATCGACTATACCGACTTCCAGAAGGCTTTTTTCGGGTACAGCAAGGAATCCTGGGATAAGCTTCTGGAAAATGAAGAGTGGTTCAGGAACCTCTGGGAAGCGGATCAGGACGAACATAAATTCTGGGAATTGTATAAGGCCATCAAGGAAGGGTTAGGGGAGGAGCCACAGTATGCACTTTTTGACAGAGGATGGCAGTACAGGAACGTACTGGATTCAGATTATGAACAGGCACTGGCAGAGTTCCATTCGCTAATCTTTGGCTGGTGGTGAATTTTTTGTTGCGTTCTCCGGAAGGAGAACCAGGAGTGGCATAAGTGGAAACACAATACGTGAAGGAGAGGGTTTATACACCCTGGGGACAACCAGACACCAAGATGATCCATTCAGAGGGCATAATGTTCTATTCAACACCAGGACACGGCGGTTTCAAGGTATCACGGGAACTGAACTTGAAGATCCCGGAGTACATGAGGCGCGCCGGTGGATGGTATGAAGAGGACTGTGAATGGTCAATAGTGGCGATGGCGTTCCCAGATAAGTTTGAGCCCAAAGACGTGGAGAGTGCCAGGAACACATTCAGGAACTGGTTTCCTGATGAATATGAGAAATTCTTTGGCGTGAAGCTGAAAGAGGGGGAATCGTGGACGAGGGATGATGCCATATTCTACAAAAGTAATAAGGACAAGCTTCTTGGAATTGCAGCCTGGGGAGACTGGCATAAGACCGTGCCGGAAGGCATGGTTGGAGTGTGCGCAGTCATTGGTTCAAAGGCTGAAGACAGGAAGTATTCTGATTCTGACGAGCACTATCTCTTGGTCCCCGAGAAAGAATATGAGAACAGATCGCGGGATTTCGTTTTTGAGGACCCTTCCAGATACCAGAAGTGGGAGCCTCACGCTTAATTTTTTGTCGCTATGGATAACGAAGAATTTGAAAAGACCATAGAGGAACTGATAGACTCAAGCGAGCTGAGAGAGCTTTTGAAGAAAGAGGCTAGGAAAACTATAAGGCAGTATGGCGTGGACGTATCGGGGGAAAAGCCCGGGACGTTTGCACTGGCCAAGACTGTTGTAGCTGTTGCTATCAAGGCCACAGCGTGGCAGTACGAACCTCTTTCACCGGAATACCGGAAGATCTATTCGGGATTGCTTTCAGTCCGGAACCTGAAGTAATTTTATTTTGCAATGATTAGCACAGAATCATTAGCAGGAGCGTCAGACGCCGTTCACCAGCAAAAATTCAATGGAAGCAGTTTTGAGATTTCATTGAATCACACGCTTGGGTACATCGGAGTCTGCCGGAAAGAACATGAAAGCAGCTTCACCAGTGTGTTCTTCATCCAGGGAGATGAAGCGGGTTTTTACATGGACCTGTTCAGGGACGGGCAGCTGCTGAAATATCTTGATTCAGCCTTTGGGCTGTAAATTTTTGTCGCATCCCGGAAGGGAGCAGGAGACTTTTGGATTGGAAAACAATTTAGAGGAGAACTTCAAGGTGACCACGCATTCATCCCCTGAGACTGAGAGGAGAGTGCAGGAGATCACCAATAAACTGGTCCACTGGTTCAAGGACAATAAGGCGGATTTCAATACGGCCATTTCTGCAATGTCCACGTTAATGGGGCACATACTGACGCATATGCCCCTGAAGGATGAGGAAATCAGGGAGATGCTGAAACAGATTGAGGATAAGATCTTCAACAACGTCCTTGAACTTCGCGGGAGCCGGAAGTAATTTTTTTGTCGCTGCCCTGGGCAAATAAAATAAACCCGGGCAGGTATAAGCACCTAAACTAGAGCGAGGGAGCGGATGAGAAAGTACGAGATCATAGAAACGAGATTTGGAGAAGACAGCCTTCTGAAGGGTGCGAACCAGACCGATGCCCCGGCATTTGTGATCGGCGAAGCCCTCGAGATGCTTCTGATTACCAAGGAAAGCGGCATATACCACCCGGAAGCGCTCTTCCGGTTCAGGTTCCTGGAGAACGGCAGGTATTATTCGCCTGTTTCATCTCTGGGAAAAACCGATGAGGACCTCGAGGATTTCGGGATTGAGTGCATCGGGAACAATGGGATGGTATTGCTGAGGAAAAGGGTATTCGGGGAGCAGAGATATTTCGAGAGGGAAGAGGCCATCGAGGGATACCCGGCGCCGGACCTCAGGGAGATCCCGGAAGAAAGGTACAGGTCACTAATCTAATTTTTATGTTGCCGTGAGGTAAAAGATGTCAGTTAGGGCAAACAACTGGATAAATGCAGGATTAAGACCTCTGGAGCCGCATCAGTGGCTGTACTGGGACATCCAGTACATGATCGGTCTTTATGAGGACGTGAAGCAGGACTGGTCACTTACGGACGCGGACAGGAGAGGTGAGATTGAGGAGGGAGTCAGGTACAAGTACGGCAAGCTGACAAAGGCGATCGATGATGAGCTGATCGACCTGCCGGTCCAGCTGGAAGAGGTTCCAAAGCTCAAGTCCTTCCTGCTTGAGATGAAGGAGACTGCAAATGAGCAGCTGGAGTTCATGCTGGACATGGATTTCAATTCAAGGGGGGACCTGAACAGGCTTGCAGACCTATATCACAGGATGGATACGGTGATCGGCGGAGCCGTGAATATTGCTGAAAGATTCTCCACGCAGCAGGAACTGAAGAAACTCTCCGGGAAGCGCAAGAAAAGATTTTTCAAAAAATAATTTTTGTCGCCATGGACGAGGAAAAAATAACAAAGGCAAGAGAAATTGCGGAACTGTACGCATACATTGATGGTGCACACCACAAACAGTATGCGCTGGTTCAGATAGCAAAACTGCTCGGTTCCCGGGAAAGGTTCTTGGACGACGGGATACCGGGATAATTTTTGTCGTGCTCGAAAGAGCCAGGGGAGTTTTGAACGGAATATTATGACGGAATAGAACATATGCCTGAAACCTGGAAAGCCGCGAGGAGAGAATCGGGATATGGCGAACTTTACGCCATATTTAAGCAGGAATACGAACCCTCGAAATGGTCCTGTCCAGGACTTTTTGACACATATGATGAGGCAAGGAAGTATCTCGAGGAAACGACGGGGAAAAGCGTTGATGATTCTGACTATGTGGATGAAGATAACGAAAGGATCTTCTATCACATAGAGTTAGTCAGGGTTATTGGGGAAATCAAGAAACAGATGTATTGTCTGCTGGACAACTATGCTGATGGGAGAGCCCCATATCTATCACACGCTGCATCGGATATCGAGAAGCTGAAATCGTTGGTCATAGCTGGAGAAGGAACCGGATATGCCTGGACAGAAGGTGAGGGTGAAGAAGTGGCCCTGCTGGAAGAAGATGGCGGCGGGGTCTCAGGTGCAATAATCAAAGCGGGATACAGGGGAGAACCCTGATTATTTTTGTAGCTGAATAAGCAGGAGGTAAATATCTGAAAAGACTGAGAAAGCTCACAAGAAAGCTTCACAGTTTGAGAATGAAATTGAGGATTTATTGAAAATTTTAAAGGGGAACTCTGGACCACATCGGTCTGGGGTTCCCCTTTTTGCGTTTTACAGGGTGCATGACAAGCAATAGAAGAGCAGAACAAGATCAACTCTGTAAATTGATGCTCGCTACAGTTCTCTTTTGTACAGTTCTATATTAAATTCACAATCATCTATCTCAAGCTCCAAATCCTTTCTAGAAGGCTTCTTCGGAGCTTCAAACGACAGCTTAATCATTGCTGATCCCGGCCCTGATCCGCTTCCCTCGGAGTTTACGTTGGACCCCAATAACAGACATTTTTTCATAGCTTTCGCCTCAAGTTCTTGTATAAATTTTTCCCGGAGAGGCAGATTCAAAGCAGGTCCTTCTTCAAAATATATGTTCTACTCAACGTACCAGGTCGACATGCAGGAAATTATATATTCCCAATCCTTAAAAAAGATTCTCTTATTGAGTAACGGACCAATTTTGTGCACAGTGGCCAAAATTATGTGCGAATTTAAGACGGGATTGAGTCTAATTTTCTGAACAAAAAGTACAACAGTACCCATATTCGATGGAAAATACCCCATAAAGTTTTATAAACTGTTGACAAACCTCGTATTTCACCGTGCCAAGCATTTTTCGGGCACTAAAAGAAAGTAGTACCAAAAAAATTTAAATAAATACATGGGTTCTCATTGTTGGAGTGAAAGTCTAAAATGGACAAACAAGGAGCGATAGCCCTCATCAACGAACTGTCTGACCTGTTCGTTGGTAGGGAAGAGGAAGCAAAAGTGTCAGTGCTTGCCCTGGTCACGAAGCAGCACTGTGTGTTTATAGGGGAACCCGGAACAGCCAAGAGTGCACTTCTGGGCACGCTTGCGGAAGCCGTCAACGGGAACTATTTCAAGTACCTGCTGACGAAGTATACGATCCCGAGCGAACTGGTCGGAGAGTTTGACCCGGTTACATTCCAGAAAGCTGGAAAGCTGCAGAGGGACGTCAACGGAATGCTGCCAACAGCCAACATAGCCTTTGTTGACGAAATCTACAAGGCGAACAGCGAGACGCTGAATGCCCTCCTGAACATCACCAATGAGAGAGTGTTCATGGATACAGGCAACAGGAAAATACCCGTCCCTCTCTACTCGATGTTTGCAGCATCAAACGAATTGCCGCAGAGCGACGACCTTCAGGCATTCCACGACAGGCTGTTCTTCAAGCATTTTGTCAAGCCGATGAACAAGGACAGGATTGAGGAGGCCATAGTGAAGACCGTCAACAATCCCCATCCCGCAATAAGGACGAAATACACCCTGAAGGACATCGATGAACTGAACCAGAAGATCTGGGACTACCTCAGGCAGAATGTCAATGACGTAGCACGGAACGTGGCCACAGTTGTGAAGCTTTTGAAGAAGGAGGGCGTGACCATATCGGACAGGACGGCAGTGGGAGCGAGATTCTTCCCGTTCGTCACCGCTGCTTACGGGTACATTTTCGATCAGCCGGACTTCAAGAAGGCTGCCATTTCAGTGTCGAAGTACATACTTCATGACTTCGAGGACCAGAAGGATGCCTACGAAAGGGCACTGGACACAATGATCCCGCCAGAGTTGAGGGCTGCACAGGAAGCCCTGGACAAAGCAAACGAGGCAAGGAAGGCAGGGGATTTCAAGGCAGCCAAGGAGGAAGCCCTGAGTGCAGTCCAGAAGCTCAAGGAAATCGTGGGAAAGGACAGCGACAAGGAAAAGTTCGACATGTTCAGGTCCGAGATCAAGGAAGTCGGGGAAAGGGCTACAAGGCTGGTCAATGCAATCAACAAGGCCACATCGGATCTTGAGAGCGAGATCACGGCATAAGGTGGATCCATGTTACAGTCAAAACAGAAAAGAACGTTCATCAAGGATTACGATGACCCGGCCTTGAGATCCACGGCATACGAACTCACCACAACATACCGCAACAAGGAGGTGGATGCTGCAATGATCAGCAGGGAGTTTGCAACAGACTCCTACATCATGCACAGCGAGGACTGGAAGAACATACTGTTCAATCCCAAGAGCAGCAATGCCTGGTCGGAGGCCCTGAAGCAGTACTACGAGACCCAGGATTACAGGAGGGTGAACGAGAATGTCTCTGGCGACGGGATTCTCTCGAAGCTTGCAACAATGAGCTACCTTGACAAGATTGTCGGGGTGGCACAGCAATATTCCAGCACAAACCAGAACTTCCAGCAGCCCCCTCAGCAGAACCAGGGTCAGCAGGGGCAGAACGGCCAGCAGCCAGGACAGCAGGGAAACCAGGGCAACGGGCAGCAGCCTTTCAACCTGCAAGTCTTCTTCGATCAGCTTTCAAACGTGAGCCAGAACCCCAACCAGAAGAACCTGGCCGCGAGCGTGATGAGGGGAATTGCCGCAGCAGGACAGCAGGCAGCACAGGAGGCAGAAGCACTGGCTACGGTAGCCCTGGGCTTTTCCCATTACGGCCTTCCCATTCTCAAGTTCGGGGATCCGGATGAATTGAGGGCTACCCTGAGCAACAGGGTCATAATTGCGCTCCTGAAAGTGCTCAAGAAGCTTGGGAGCACAGACGGCGGGAAGAATGGAGCACAGCCATCCCCAAGGAGGGGCATTCCCATCGGCAACAAGAGGATGGCTTCCTTTTCGGAGATACCGGACATCCAGTTCAGTGAGATGTTGAATCCATTGCTGTTTTCGAACAGGCTGATCAACAAGAAAGTGCAGGTAAAGCAGAGATTCTCCAGCATGAGCGATTACCTTGTCTACATCGACGTTTCAGGAAGCATGAATTCCGGCAGGTTTGAGGTTGACGGCCAGGTAGTACCGAATATCAGCTATGCCGCGGCTTGTGTCATAGCGATGGCCATCTACCTCGAGAAGAACGGAGGAAACCTCATAATGAAGCCGTTCGGCTCATCAGTCTATGACCCTATCACCGACAAGATTGAGATAATCAAGACCTGCCTCAAGCTCCAGGCCAACGATGGGACCAACCTTACCAAGGTGCTTGAGGACAGCTTGTACTACAAGGATTACAAGGTTATCATCGTGAGCGATGGAATCGACCACATCCAGGACGAGGGGGTCATCAGGAGAGCCGCGAAGAATGACCTGAAGGCCATATTGCTGAACAGTTCTGCACCACAGCTCGAGAAGTATTTCCCTGTGATGAAGGTGTCCGGTTTCAGCGGCAATTTCTTAATGAAGGTGTGAAAATGGTGGAACAACAGGAAGAATTGGAAAAGCAGGAAGAGAATGCAAGATCAGAATCATCTGGGAAACCACAGGAGGAGAGCATCAAGATCTCCAGGGAGGATTTCGTTAGAGCCCAGAAAGAACATGATGATTCTGAAGAAGAGGAAAGTCCCGAAGATGAGGGCGAAACCACTTCGTCCAGCGGAAATCCTTCACCTGGCGGCAATGGGCCAGGGAAGTCTTCCGATGGTGAAACCCCAAAGAAGAGGGGCAAGGGGCGGCCCAAAAGGAAGGTTGACGTCAAGCTCAAGATCCCTGAAATCGAGAAAGAGGACGGGGAGAGCTACAAGGACCTTATGATCACGGAACTGAAGTTCCGGGGAATCTTCGATGCCGTGTCGAATACGGAGGACCGGGTCATGGCGAAGGTGTTCAGGTTGAGCCAGGAACAGAGGAACCAGCTGCAGGGAATCCGCAAGGATCTGTACTCGACTTTCAGGAAGCTGAAGAGCTTCAAGGTTGACAAGAAGTACGTCATCCCTAAGAACAGGCTCCCAGAGCTCGAGCAGGAGTTCCAGGAGAGGAAGAAAGACTTCGATGCAATGAGGATTGTTATCTTCAAGAATCTCAGGCAGGACTGGAACCAGATCGTCAAAGAACTCAAGCAGAAATACCCGGATCTTCCCATCGACTTCAAGGAAGTTGGCGGGATGATCCCTGAAGACACGGACTTCCTGACCATGGATTACACCATAAGATCGCTCGAGAACTGGCTTGGTGAAATGGATGGCCTGAAGAGATCCTTTGCAAAGGGTAACGTTGCTGAGGAAGAAATTGCCCGGAGGATTGACAGGCAGAAAGACCGCATCATAGAGAGCGTAAGAGCGCAATATGAGGAAAAGCTAGCTGACCTGAACAATACGGTGGCAAGCCTCAAGAAAGCAGTCAAGAACAGTGCCAAGCTTGAGAGGATAGAGAAGCTGAAGAGCAAGGCGAACAAGGATGTTGATGACATTTCAAGCATGGCAAAGCTCCTTGGGGAAGAGGACGCTTTCAAAGTAAACCTTGATGCATTGCAGGAAATGCTGACGGAGGATTTACTTGGGGAGAATCCACCTGAATCGCGACTTAAAAGGGGTGGGTCCAATTAGCTCTACCACCCTAAAACTGACGAGATTCTTTAGAAGGTATCGCCCGGTGTTTTATTTGATGATCGTGGATGTAGTTCTATTCCTGCTGATTTTTTTGACCAAACCTTACAACTTCATTTCCATAACAGATCTAAATCAAAGTCTCGTCACGCTAATGGGAATAACACTGGGCCTAACCTTTACTTCTTTTTCAATCCTTATTGGAATTGTTCCGGTGATAGATAAGAGAATTAAGCAAGCGGCTGCTTTTAAGTCTATTGGCCCCATAATCTTATTTGCGACCATCAATGAGGTGGTTGCACTTGCGCTCGGGCTCGCCTCATCTGGCTTTAGTATTTTCTCCCAAGTCAATCGACTCATCATAGATCTGCTTGATCTGTTTTTCTCAATGGTTTCTATATCATTGTTAGTACTGATATCTTACTACCTTTTCCTAACATTTTCTTATTTCGCTGATGAGGAAGAATCAATTGTCCAAAAAGAAGTCTAGGTCTCTTTGGTTATCTTCCGGCATTTCTATGGTAGCAGCTTTTTCTATGTCATTCTTTCTCTTGTTGTAAGCGAATTCCATCTGATCGAAGATTTCATTTTGGATTTCGTCTGATTCCTCATCGAATTCTATGGTTTCATTAATAAATGTGGGAGAAATGAGTGAAAAAATTCCATTCTCAGTTATTATGTCTGCTTGCTTGATTCTTCCCTTTTTCTTATCCTCTGCAACTGCCTTTTTGGCATTGTTTAACTCTTCCTCCGACATGTTTTGCTCTTCTGCTGTGAATCTAACCTCAAGAGTCATACGCACCTTACCTCCCTGATTCTGCCTTCCAAGATGTTTTTTCATCCAACCGCCATATGACTGCCCGAAGACCAATTCTGAAACACGCCTGTCGTTGTCATCTATGTTGAACCTATACCCATCTAGGCGCTTGGAGTCCACAAGTCTCCGGTACCAATCTGGCAAAGCGAGCGGCTTCAGTACGGTATTATTAACTTTCAAAACGTTATCGAAGTAGGTCGCATTAGCCTCTGATAAAATCTTAAAAGCTGAGCCATTAAACTCTGCCACCATAACTCCTTCATTTAGGAATATTGTGACGAAGGTTTCATCTTCTATCCCATTCGATCTTATCAATTCCTCAAGCCATTCTTCTCCGATGTCTACATTGACACGTTTTGCTTTCCCCTGTCTAATCTTTACAAGTCTTCCGTTTACTCTCCCACTGCCGTCATCCTCGTCTGCGATAAATAGCATTAGATGCTTTTTCAGTTGCACGCAATTATTTTTAGAATTGCAGACTGAAAAGACTTGCGAGAATTTTGTTGTAGTCTTTGAGCCACTTCTAACATTTTGGTGTCTGCAGGTCACAGGGACCTTTGCAGAGAAGTGCCTTGGAACTCTAAAACCATAGAAAAACACTCTTTTTAACATATCTTAACTCACGGTCACCCTTTTATTCTCTGCTCAAAGACCCCGAACCCACTGAATTTCATTCAACCCTCCCAACTTCCTTTATCTTCCCTTCCTTGATGTATTCCTCAATCAGTGCCCTCATGTGTGGAAGTGACCAGGCAAAGTCTACATGCCTGCACTCCTTGCTCTCATCTTTCTCGCACCATAACTCAAAGTGGCTGTTGATTCTCTTAACGTAAACCATGATGACGCTTGTTGTTTTCCCGGAATGATCAATCTCCTGTATAGCAACGTGATCGTCTAGGACATTGAGATGGGTCATCGCTGACAGCCCCTTGAACCTGTCTCTCCAGTCCGGGGGCATTTTGAATTGCGCTCCTTCTTCAGTAATCTCACCTTTGGCGACTTCTTGTGTTCTTTTCAGTTGTTCTGCAACAGCATGACCCTTTGCAGTCAATGAAATAGAGTAAGTCCTACGGCCATACGTCGACAAACCTTTTGTTATGTAGCCGTCTCGCTGAAAAGCATCCAGCAGCTTATCTAAAACCTGATTGCTCGTGACTATGTCAAACAACTCTGACTTCATGAAAGTCTCCTTTTCACTTAGTCGTTGAATGACTGATTTAGCGTATTTCAGGTCTAAAGAATCCATTGTCTGATCGTCAAATGGCAATTTACATATGAGAATTCCTATATTAGTCGTTTGACTAACGAGTAACTTATTATACTTCTTTTCTTTGTCATTAGTTAATTACCGAATGGTGAATACGCATGGCAGAATACCGTGGAAAAGTGATCAAAATTACTGAAAGGAACTATGATAAGCTCCACGATCTTAAATTTGAGCTGAGGGTTGATACATTCGACCAAGTCGTGAACTCGCTCATAGAGGAGCACTCACAGAATCAGGAGCTTGTGGTTTGAACGATCTTGGTTCTGATTCAAGGAACGTTCCGTTCATTTTCAGGAAACTATGTACGCTGAAGCCGGGCCCTGATGGTGCGCTTCAAGTCAATGCGCTGGGACTTAAGTTCCCTGAATCGAAAGTGCAGAACAACAGGAATTCACTGAAAAGGGTCTCTTTGATTATGATTGCCCTTAGTATTGCGCTCATTGCCATTGGAGTGATAGGCGGGCTCTCAGTCATAGCCTTGATCTACGAAGCAACCGTAGTCTCACTTCTATGGTTTTGGACAGCAGTGTTCCTGGTTGCTTTTTTTGAGGGGAGAGCGTGAAGAATGGTCGATCCGTTTGCCACAGTCTTTCCTGCCATCATTGCTTTAGTCTCAGGAACGTTGTCCTCATTCTTAGGTTGGATGTATTCGGATCCGATCTGGCATTTTGTGCTGGCCGAGACACTGATGCTTACTATCCTCGTCGCATTGCTGGCAGGGCCCATGTCCATGAGAAAGGGAGGAGGGGATACGGCATGACTTCACCAAAAGATGGGATGCTGCCAGCGGCTTTCATAGCGCTCATGGTATTCGTGCTGATTGTCACCCTGGATACCTCAGTGTTGCCCATAACGGTACTGTTAGACACACTGGCAACCTGGTGGCTCATTACATTGTTTCTCATAACGCTGAAGGATGGATTATTCAATGAGAAAAAGGGGGTTAAGTAAGATGAAATTGAGGAAGCCCCCTTACATCTGCAATGTCGGAGAACACGAATTTGTGGAGGGCAGAATTCCCGACGAATTCAGCATAAGCATCGCAGGTTCTGAAGATCACACCGTCATGAAGCTTGTTGAAAAATACGGTGAATCTAAAGCAAAAAGCGACGAGAGGAAGAAACAGGTAGAGCTTGACAGGGGCAAATTTCAGGATCTGCATTTAGAGTATGATGGAAAGTGCTCAATTGTTACGGCCCTGGTAAAAGGATCAAGAGATGAGATAACGGAAGCTTACTTCCGGGAGGCAGTGATACATGCAAAGTTCTTCCTTGGAGACCAGAGGGCAGATGCACTCTATGATGACATAATTGTGGAGGGTCGGGAGGAATGAAGTCTATCTCATTTTTTTCGGATTTTGGTGTCCTTCCTGAGTTCTTTCCGGAGTCTGCTAGCCTCACTTCTCTGCCTTCTGGATTCGGTATAATGCTGGACAGACTTCAGGGCATGGACGGAAAAGACACCTTTGGAGTAGAGGCCGTGAGTAGCGTGATCAAGTGCGATGTTCTTCCCAATGTCCTTAGCAGTCTTGACCTCCTTTCCGGCCCTGCGTCTTTCATTGATGGATTTCATCTGGGCAGACCTGAACTCGCTGATTTTCTGTTTACGTTGCCTCTTGGTCATGGGCTTCTTGCCGAAATTAAACATGATTTTTCAAATTTGACTTATATATTTAAGACTTATTCACGATTTTTTGTTTGGTGCCTGGAGCATTCGGTTGGGCCAGGTGCAATATCCTGCAGTTTTCAATTGCAGGAGAGTCTTTTCATTAACAAACCAGGGTCTTATTGTAATCGTTCGGAGGAGTGCTGGATGATTGCTTCTGGTCTTGTTAATGAAACCACAAAAATAGAAGCGGGAGGAGTGAAAGCCAGCAATCAGACACGCCAGGGAACGAGGTTGGAGGCTTGCCCTCCGGAAAGCCTCTTCTTTGGAACCCGTGCCTCAAAATCAAGCAGAGGAGTGAAAAAAATGGAGTACTTAACAAAAGATAGGGAGTGGGGAGCTTAAATGGCCCCACGCATGAGAGAAAGGAAGAACCAGGAACTGGAAAAAAAGCTTCTGGACTATAGGCTCTGGGCAAGGACTTACGGTGGATACCACTCAACCTCCACGGTCCCGAAACAGGTAAGGACCATCAGGAGATTCGGGGAGGTCTGCAACATGCTCTCGCCAAAGGAGAACATGGAGTTCATCCTTGATGAGCTGGTCAACGAATCTGAAAGAGGAGTGAAACCACAAACCCTGAACCATGTCATTTACGACATTGAGGCCTGGGCAAGGTTCCTCGGCCAGCCCATGATCATTCCGAGGTTCAAGCAGTCCGCCAGGGCAGAACCATGGATACCTACGGATGATGAGGTGCACCGGATAAGGGAAACCGCAAGCCGGTCAGGAGATCGTGCGATATCTGCCAGAAACAGGTGCATAATTGACGTTCTCTTTGCAGGTGGATTGAGGATAGGCGAACTTATCAAGCTCAATCTTTCTGACCTTGATGGCAATCTCCTCTCGGTCCTGAGCGAGAAAGGGGAAGCTCCCAGAGTAATAGGGCTTCCCCAGTCAGTGACCGAAAGATTGCATGAATACATTGAAAAATACCGTTCCCAGACTGACAAAGATGCCCTCTTCACAACCACCATTGGAAGGCTGAATTACAATTATGCTAGAAACATGGTCAAATCCATTGCAAGGGAGTCAGGAGTACCAAAATTCCATGCACACGCTGCAAGGCACTGGTGTGCCACGACCCTGTTAAAAAGGGATTCCCGGGGACAAAGGCTTGACATTCGCGAGGTTCAAATCCATTTGGGTCACCGGTCCCTTTCCTCTACTCAGGTCTACACCCACTTGAGGGAAAGGGAGGTGGCGGAGCACACGTCTGAGCACCTGGACACGTTTTTTCGACTAGAGGGAAAAAGAGTGGATTCGAACATGAATGTTCAAATAATTTTCGGGACTGAACATGAATATGATGGGACCGTTGAGATTTGAACCATATAGGGTTTAGGAACCATTAAATAGACTCAAGCCTTCTTATCTGCATGGCAGGCCCAGTAAAGAAGTATGAAAGCCTCATGGGAAGCAAGGATGTTAGGCGATGGTATGATGAAATGTCCAGGTCTTCAAGGATTACAGCTGATACATACCTTAGGAGATTAGGTTCATTCTGTGTTTCTGTTGGAAAGGATCCTGAATCGCTCCTGGCACTTGAAGACAAGGCCATAACTGATCTCATTAGTGATGAGATCACATCAATGGAAAAAAGAGGCCTTGCAGGGAGTTATATTTCTTCCACTGTGAAGGCTGTTAAATCTTGGCTGGCCCACAATGACAGGAAATTAACCAGGAAGATCAGAATCAAGGATCCCGACGGAGCTCCTACCCTGAAGGATGAAAGGATCCCGACATCTGAGGAGCTGAAGAAGATCTTTGCATCCGGGGATCCCAGGGCCAGGGCCTCTTGTGTTCTGATGGCCCAGTCAGGAATGAGGCCTGAAGTTATGGGAAATTACCTGGGAAAAGATGGCCTCAGGGTATCGGATATCCCGGACCTTGAGATCCTAGAAGATTCTGTGAATTTCAGAAAGATTCCAGCTATGGTTATTGTCAGGCCCGAATTGAGCAAAGCAAGGCATCAATATATAACATTCCTGGGAAACGAAGGGTGCTTTTACATCAAGGCCTACATTGAGGAAAGACTGAGTGAAGGTGAACAGATCACTCCGGATTCTCCAATTGTGGTCCCTGCAAAATTCAGTTTGAGGTCCCGGACTTCTTTCATAAGGACCATAAATATAGGCGATATTGTGAGGCAGGCAATAAGGAAAGCAGGTTACACCTGGAGGCCTTATGTGTTAAGGGCTTACTTTGACACTCAGCTCCTGATGGCAGAATCAAAAGGCCTGATAATGAGGGATTACAGGGCATTCTTTATGGGGCATAAAGGGGACATTGAACATAGGTATACGGTCAACAAACATATGCTGCCTGAAGACCTTGTTGAAGATATGAGGACTTCTTATGAAAGATCTCTCAGGTTCCTTGAAACGGAGGAGAGGGGAATAAGAGAGGAAGATTCAGTCAAAATACAGAGGGATACTGCAATTTTTATAATGGAGACCGCTTTTAAAATGAAACTCACGGATGAACAGAAAGAAGAACTAATCTCGCTCAACATTGCGGACCTGCAAAAGCGATTAGGGGAAATATTCCAGGACCAGAAAGCCCAAGAACTGAACAATGGTAATAAGCACAAGACCATACCCGAAAGAGAACTGGAGACGTACCTTAACAAAGGATGGGAACTGATCCAGATATATCCGCAGGGAGACAAAGCAGTTGTGAAACTTCCTGGGTAGTGGTAGCCTGAAGTATATATACATTGATGAGAGCGGAGACCTTGGGTTATCAGAAGGCAGCTCCAAAGTACTTGTCATATCGTCTGTTGTTGTGAACGCTCCAGAACCACTAGACCGAGCAATAAAGAATGCCAGGAGGCATAAGTTTTACAAAGAGTTGAGTAAGGCAAAGGAAATAAAGTCTAACAAGTCAAGCCCTGAACTCAAAATGTACTTGATAAAGAGGCTGAACGAAATTGATGGAATCCAAGGGGTTCATTGTATCCTTGACAAGGGGAAGGTGTACAGCAAATACTTGAAAAATGACAAGAATAAGTTGTACAATTATGTGGCTGGTTCTCTTGCAAGTGCCATACTCGTTGATTCCGACAACGTGGAAGTGAGGATCGACAAGTCGAAGGGGAAATCCCTGCTCCGAGAGGATTTCAATTCTTATTTTGAGAAGAAGCTAAGAATTGGTTCCACTATAGGAAAGGTCAGAATATTCCACAGTAATTCCGAGAACTTCAGTGGAATCCAGATCGCTGATCTGTTGGCTTGGTCTATTTATCAAAATTACAATAACTCAGACCCGTCATACCTGGATCTTATAGACCTCCAGAAATTTCCTCAGACTTTTGTTGAACTTTGGAAATCAAGAAAATAATCCAGTGCCGGTTGGTACTGTTTGACGTGCACCTCAAGGTACACTTGACCAACCGGTCTTACCCGTGATTGTAGTATTGAAAAGTCTGGTATAAATGTTACTACTCTCTGATTCACACGATCCAGTTCTGGGGACAGAGAATGAACCCTACCATTCCTGTTAATACAACCAAGGGGAGTCGGAATTGGGATTGCAAACTCAATGAATGCCGAAAATCCAAATAAGGCCAACAGAACCGAAAATAATCAATGAATATCCAAAAAGAAGCCCGTAATTTACTCTCCTTTTTGTGTAATGCATGTTAAATTAATTCGTCCAAGATATTTATTGTTTTTCTCAGCTGTAAGTTTCCAGTGAAACAGATATCCGTTTTTAATGAGAGATCTCATTTCTCTTGGAAAGAAAAAGTTCGACGGTCGACGCCCTTACAGTACCAGGGAAAGCCCGAAGAAAAACAGTACAATCGAACCCACCAATCCGGTGATAAGGAGCCCCCAGGTGAGATCATCTTTCTTCTTTGAAACATATCGAACCATGCTTATGTATTTCACCTCGAATATTAATATTTTCCTTTGGTTTTCTTGTCCAGAATGGCGAGGACAAAGCCTGCCGTTCCCGCAATGGCCGCAAGCATTATCCATATCCCCGAAGCTGACATGCCGTTGAAGCTGAAGAAGTCAACAATCGCGTTTCCCACTGAAGAGAAAGTTGCTGCAAGACCTGCAAGCACCGCTATGACAAGAATAGTGCCATATTTGATCGAATTGTCCTGGTTATCTTCCTTTAAGTATACCCGCCCATTGATCTTCTTTGATTGTGGATCCTTTACCACACCGCTATAGGTCTTAGGTTTCTGACTGCTGTTTCTATTCCTCCCGTTTCCCTTGTTTTTTGAGTTCTTTTCCGCCATTTCTCACCCTCCTTATATACTGACTAATATTCGAACTCCCCATAATGCGATTTAAGCCCCGAAGAAGGGGTCTTGTGGTATACTATGCCTCCCTCTTGCGCCTGTTTTCATTAGTCTTGAGGACGTGGCATTCATGGCACAGTGACTGCAGGTTGTTTAGGTCAAATTCCGGTCCCCCCTCCCAGATCTCCTTGATATGGTCCACTTCCTCAGCTGGCCTGCCACATTTCACACATAAATTGTGATCACGTTCCAGGGCCTTTGCCCTCAAATCATTCCATCGCACCGACGTCGGGTGGTTTCCATAAAATTCTGCCTTGCAGTCATCGGAGCAGTAATAGATCCGATTTCCCGTGAGTTGCTTTCCGCAGTTGGCGCATTCTCTCTTATCAGATGCCATCTGCCTTAATCTCAGGGACTCTTCCTGGAGCTCAGGGACCTGCTTTGACCATTTCCTCTTCCTCGAAGCTTTATCAGTAACCTTACTTATGTTGACCGCAGGTATCTCTGTATTCATAAGCTGTTTGAACTGTTCCTTCAACTCCGGGTCATCTTCCAGGGCTTTCATCTTCTCAGGATCCGTAACGACATCCATGAAGAGGTTGATGGCATCAGCTGCAAGATCTTCGGCGGCTTCGATGGAATTAACCCTCATTTCTCCCTGGTCTTGGCCAGGAAGATCTTCTCCCTGTGTATTTAAAGAGGCAGTGTCACCCCTCGGAACCGGACCAGAATTTTCCTCATGGCCGATACCCCCTATACCCCTCTCTCTGAGACGACGAGATTTCATTTAGGGGTGGAAGTTGTGGCATTTCCCCAGAAATACCGGTGGCACTTTCACTGGCAGTGTAGTGAACATAGAAGTGTCCGCCACATATGGTTCCAGTAAGATCCGGAATCTGGGTATTTAAAGTCGCAGTGGCACTCCGGAGATCTCATGAAAAAATGTGGCCAGATCTGAAACCCCTATACCCCTCACTCATGAGATCGGACACTTTCCAGACATCATGAAGCACCTTTCGATGTTTCGATATAAAACCCTTGGAAACACTGGATTTGTTTCGATAACCTGAATCGATTTGAACAAACTTTCAAGGCCTTTCCCTTTTGAGGTTATCATTGACGTGCTTCAAATTTGCAAGGGACTTCGGATTCTTCCCTCTTCCTGTTTCCTTCCCTGCAACCTTAAGCCATTTCTTCACGAGGCCCTTCTCAAATTCAAACTGGTCAGGAACCCTCAATATTGGTTCGCTCTTGCAATATTTCTTTGCGTCTTCCAGGGAGAATTCTCCTCCCAGCTGCTGGTCAGGTTTCATTCCATACCTGGCCTTGAAATCATCTGTTGTTTCATCACAGTACCAGGTATCTTTGCCAAGTATGTTTTCAATCTCAGAATATAGGACCTTCTCCCATCGGCCTTTCCCAATGAATCGTACTGGATGCATCTCATTGTCATAATTCACATGGCCAGATTCGACAAGGTGATTTTCCAGTTCGGACAAGGTTTCAAACATCGCACCATTTTCCAGCAGCTGCCAATTATAGTCCATGCAGGAATAAGTATCAGCGAGACAAATAAAGGTAACTTCAGGCTAGCCTGGAAGATCTCTTTTCCGTTTTCTTATTCATATATTACATGAAAACGTCAGTTATCTTTGTGGTTTTGTGGTCAAAAACACCACATCCGAAAGAATATTTGTGGGATACCACAACAGGCTTATGGTATCACTGTCCGGAGAATCTTCCCCGGAGATCTCTTCTCTTACTCCTGGCCACTTCTGATTTCCTGTTTGGTTCTTCAACCTCAATCCTGAAAGCTTCCTTATAGTCCTCTGGACAGATACACTGGCAATCCTCGTTCTCCTGGCTGCAAGCGTCGAGGGAATCGTAGGATCTCTTTGAGGAAGGCGAATACCAAGCACCACCAGGAATGAGGTATCCCTTCTTAGTGTTCAGGTTGAAAAATTCATACTTGCTGGGATCCATGATTGTGACATCCTTGCTGCATAGATACCTGTAAGGACCGTATTCCCACTCCCTCATCTCGGCATAGGAATCGTATCCCATCGTGGTGTTCTCTGCAAACCAGCATCCGCCCAAACTGATGGCCTTCAGTTTTTCATCTACGTCCATTTTTCCTGCCATGGAGTGTCATTTGCTGGTTGGAAATAATGGTTCCAGCTACAATAAGGCCAAAAGAAGTGGTTCAGTCTGTAAGGTAACCAGTTATCCTGGTCCACTTCCAGAATGCGGAAATAATCTGCGGATAGCCAAGAAGCTTTAGCGACCTGAGTTCAAAAGGAAGTTTGTTGTCCTGGATGAAATCATAAACCTGGTAGGCGGATTCAGGATATCTTCCCCGGATATCCCTGTAGAATTCACACAGCTTCAGGAATTTCTCTGTTCTCCTGGTAAGGGGCCGGTGAATGAAATCATCCAGCGTTATGGTCCTGCAATCAGTCATCATCTGGGACCTCACCCGGATCCTCAGGAAGTAATGGTTCATCGATACCAGGTTCATCATCCCATGGTCCGTCTGGAAGTTTTCTTTCAGGGAGGAGCGGGATTGGATCCGATATCCGGGCATTGAGATAAGTTAAAGACAAGTTTGGGTCATTGAGCACCAACATCAGGCATCACTTTCAAAGGTCTCTAATGCAATTACCCTTCCTGCATCAGTTAAGACAGAATTTGGGTTATTCTGCTCAATTTTTCTGGGATTATTTCTTGCAAACTTTAGACGGTTTATTCTTTCAGTCCTCTCTTCTTCTGTCAGTTCTGTCTTGCCCCTCTTTTTCACAAATGGTATTAGCCTGGAAATATCCCTGAATTTTGACACTGGAAATGTCAACAGGAGCTCGTCATCAGAGATGTCGATGTCTTCATTGAGGAGCTTTCCAAGTTCACGCCACAGGTTCTTGTGGTCTTTCAGGTATAGAGCAAGTTCGGTTTCACTGTATTTGTAAATATGAGATACCACCTGGAAGGAGGGTTCAGGTTTGGACCCCTTCACCCGTACGAGCTCACAGTATGTTTTGTCAAAAGGACATTCGTCATAATCCTCTGTCCGTTCGATCCTGAAAGTTCCCAGGTCCTTCAGCTGCATGTTACATCACCGAAACTGTCAGGATTCCGTGCTTGAACACAATGAGTTCCCTCCTGGTTGGGAGTTCAAGCTTGATGTCAAACATTCCCACGTCTCTCAAGATCCCGGATTCAGATCTTCCATTGACCAGCGTTACTGTTATGGCCCTGCCGATGTCTTTCTTGGAAAAGCAGTCAAGCACTGAATAACGGTTTCCGGTTGCCCCTTCATTCCTTGACTGGCCCGTTTCCCTTTGTGTTTTATCAGTCAAGTTCCATCACCTGAATACCTGCAAGCGTGGTCCTGACATCCTGGTCTCCGTCATTGAAGTTCAAGGATTCATGGTTGAAGTGGATAACCACAAGCACCCTGGGAGAGCAATACATGAGACATAACCCAACCCTGTTGTCTCCCATTCTCTCTACGGAACTCACATTTGGGCTCTCGTCAATGGCGAAACCACATTCCCTTATCTCACGTTTGACCTGTTCCGTCAGAACCTCAAAGGGACTGTACAGCGTTTCATTCTCATAAACTTCCACCTTGGTCCATTCTTCTTTCAGGATGGCCAGTTTTTCCCTGAGCTGATGGACTGAAACCTTCAACCTATGGGGATGGTTCAGAATTTCGACAACCATGCGGAAAACCTCCCCGTTATCATTGAAAGGGTTGATGTCAGGCCATATTTCCTGATGCTTTGTAGCAAGCTCTTAGCCTTCTTTATTGGGGCATGAAGGTTCAGGCCAGTTCCTTCATACCATGTCTTTATGTGTTCTCTGCACATTTTAGATTACCTCCTCAACCGAGGTGCTGTCATCGGCCCCTTCAAAATGGTGTGGTAGACCTGGGGCCGTTGACTGTGATAAATTAATTCTCCTGGCGATATTCCTGGTTACCAGGAGATCTGCAAGCTTCTCATCCAGATATACCAGGTCTTGGGCATGCAGGTACCAGTTCCTGTCCTTCCATGCAACGTTGAAATCCTGGAGTATAGAGACCAGTACCTGGGTTGCCTGGTTATTATAGGTGAGCTCTGAACCAAGGAAAGTTTCAAGCGTAGACTGGTTCATTTTGAAGCCTCCCAGAAGAATTTCATGTTGGCCATTTTCACGTTCGGGTGTGTTCCTGCAAGATTGACAAGACGATTGAAGATCTCGCTTTCAGTCAATTCCAGGAATGGAGATCTTCCAGGTAGTAGCTGTGAAATTTCGTGAGCACCGAGTTTTTTCCTGGATTTTTCCAGTACTTCTATGAGCTTTTTGACGGTTTCTTCCCCATGACTCTCCTTGAAAGGCACAATATGGCCATCATTTCTCAATAGCTTTCCAAATTCATCCTCCTGGTCAAATTCAAGGATGTTGCCTTCAGCGCAGGAAAGATTCCTTTTGAGTGGATCGAGATCGGGATTGTACGGATGGATCACAATAAACTTTTGAATTCCCTCTTTTGGGTCATTTGGAGGTTTGTTCTCCAAGTTGGACACCATCTCATTTTTCTGTGGAGCCTTATTTTCAGGCATCGGAGAATCATTTTTGACTGGTGTCCATCTTATGTCTGTATTAATATCTCCAGTTATATCCCTACTACCCCCCGGAGATACTATTTTGTAGTAAAGTTGGACACCGTACCTATTATCTCTGGAAACCGTTATTTTCTGGGTTTCTCCAGCAATCTGACTGGTGTCCAACCTGTGAGAGTCATCTTGAACCAAACCATCACACTCAAGATTCTGGAACTTGTAAAACCGCTTTCCCTTTGGTCCTCCTCTCACTTTAGGGTAATTCCGGGCAATTCTGGATGTGAATGTCTGCTTCCGGGGCGGTGTAATCCCTTTTGGCTTGCAGTAAATTACCTCAAAGAACCTATAGAGGTCATCGACTTTGACTTCACTGCCTTGCATTTCCGAAAGGTACTCATCCTCAAATCCGGCAATCGGATCAGCGAACTGGGCCCATAGGTCTGCAATAGATTCTTTTGTTGGCTCATTGAGGAATACCCAATCACAAGACTTCAAGACTCGAAGATATTGGACCAAGAGTGTCGCTATCACATCTCTCTCACTTTCCAATATCTTCAGATGGAAATCAGCCAAATCTTTTGAAACCCTTTCTGTCAGTGTCTGGATGAGCAGGATACGCCTGAACATAGCCATATCGTCCAGTTTGAACAGGGGCAGATTCCCCAAAAATAGCCCTTTGGAATGGTAAACCTGCTTCTTGCCTTCGTGGAACTTCCTCTCTGTGTATGCTGCATCACTTCCAAAAAGTGTGTTAAAATTCCTTGTAGATACCTTGGCATCTCTTCTGAACTTCCGGTCAATTTCAGGGTCTGATAGAAGGACCTTACCATCCAAACCACTAAATTGGAACCTATCTGCTGTGAGAAGCTTGTTTAGGTCAATGGCTCCCTTTCCTTCACCAAGAAGCCCCTCCATCAATCTGTCAAGTACACCTTTGCCTATCCCTTCTCTCCCTACAATGAAGAGAACCTTATCCCTTGGCTTGCCGGGCATTAGGGAATACCCAAGATACTGGAGGGCTTGTGGAATGTCGAGAGGGTGAAAGACGCTCCTCACATATCCCTTAAACAGTGGAGCATCCTTCAAGCTCACAAACCTTCCAAGGTAATCCGCCTCGATTCTATATGTATAGAATCTTTCAGGGTCAAATGGCTCTAGTTTCCAAGTTTCAAGGTTTAGGTGTCCATTTCTGAATGGTATGTGAGTGTGAGGGTTCACTGACTCTGGGTCAACAAATGTGGTCCTCCTTATCATTTCCATTGCCTCCATAATTTCGAAGGCACTTGGGCCCCTGTGCAGTGCAGCGTCAAGTTTGTTTAGAAGTGCCGGGACTTTGCTATCAACGTTTTTACCTTGATAGTTCAGTTCATCCTGACATACCTGAACCATCTCTTCCCACTGCTTGATATATTCTTTGTGAGCGTCTTCTTTAATTCTCTCTTCAGCCCTTATGTATCTTCCTTCTTCATACTGGTATATGGGTTCAGATTTGCCCTGATTATTGGGTTCCTGTAGTGTTTTGTAATGGTTGTTCTCCTTGAGTGCATCTACCACATCCCTTGGGCCCGGAAAATAATACCCACTCAGTTCCACCTTGGGAGCGGAAAGCTGCATGACCAGTTCCTTTGCCTTTTCCTTGATTTCGTCATTGGGTTGAGTCTGTTTCGACTGGTAGCGTTCAGCTATGTTACGGCACGTTTCCCATATTGCAGGGTTGGATGTGCTTAAATCCTGTAAAACCTCGGAAAGGTCGTAGGATTTTATGAGCCTCTTTAGCAGGTCAAAGGGGCTTTCCTGTTGTTCTACCATTGCCCATCACTCTCCTATCCTCAAGAGTCGGTCTATGGTGTCTAGTTCGTGCAGATAGGCCTCAAAATTTAGCTTAAGGATCTCATCACGAAATATGTGGTTGTCCTCACTTTTTAAACACTCATCTATGAACTTTAAGGCTGTTCTTCTTTGGTCCTTTGTTTTTATGAGCTCCTTGTGTCTCTCTATTTCCAGTGCCTTTGAACGTGAAGGCACCCCTGTCAAAACTTCTAACTGAAACTCCTCATAACTTTTATATTTCGGTGAGGTATTTTCTCTTTGGAAACTGTCGCTAACTTTTTCCTTTTTCCCTTTCTTTTCTGCCACTATATTACCTCACTCTGTGTTTTTCATTCCCAGGAGTTTTTCCCAAGTTCCCAATTTGGTAATGAATTCCTTTACATCCATGGTGTCAGGTTCACTTAGGATAAGCGTTCGAACCGGTTCCGAGAACTTCACAGCTTTTTCTTTCAATGGAATTATGGAGACCTCAGTCATTGCTAATCTCCCTCCTCCTTTGGGACATATTGAAGGGCTCCGTTCACCAAAAGTCGTGAAACAGAAATTCCCAATCTTTGGGCTTTCCGCATAATCTTAATTTTTTCCTCCGGTTTTATGTAGACTTGCGTTCGGCTATCCATGTAGGTGAATATACACGTGACTTATTTAACACTTCTGTTGCCTTGACAAAAATAATATACACACTGTGTATAATATATCACTATGTCAGGAGAAACCACGTCTAAAAGGATTCCAATTGCCTTCACAACTGAGGATTATGATCTTCTATACAGTGTGCAACAGGCCTATCTCTACTCCGGTAGGAGTCTAAACTCACTTTGGCAGCTTAGTGATATACTCAAAGCTATGGTGCTCAACGCAGGGATTGATCTTACTGGTAGAAACGTTTCATTTTTGCGAGCCCGACTTGAACCTTTTTTAAAAAATCATGGTTTAGCTCTCTCTAACCTTCCTGCAAATCGTAATGAATTCTTTTCCACATTAGTCGATTATTTATCTTCAATGGGAAGAAGGAATTTAGCGGATAGTGCTAATAAAGTGATTACTGAAGCAAGAATTCCCAATATAGAAGAAATTTTCAAGGGTGAGCCAAGATATTACAAAATTCCAGGAGATATATCTTCATCCGAAAAAACGAGTAACTTCATTTTAACCCTCACCAGTGAAGAATTGGAACTTTTCGATATAATAAGATACTCCATTCAGGCATATGTTAGAACAGAAATTTCTTATTCTGAAATGGTCAGAACATTATTTCGTTCCACGGTGGAAATAGAAAGAGGAGACAGTGAGAGAAAAGCATCCCGTTGGAATTTTCTTGCATCCATTTACCTTGGTTCTTTGTACAATTTTTCACCACAGGATTCAATTCTGATTTCCTCACGATCTGATGGCTTGTATGGTGTTACTATAGGAAAAGGGGCTCTTGACTCCTTGAAATGGATTGACAGGGATGAGGTCATACTGGATCGTTACAAGGATGATCTTGATAACCAGTTGAATCAGGAGGCACGGGATGCTCAGAAGAAAAAAGGGAAAACTGGAGATGAACCGGGGTATGGTTTAACAAACATAAACAAGAACCGTGAAAGGGAAGATCGATTTAGAAGTGCAGTTTCAAATTTCGGATTTCACTCTGCGTTCATAGGCTATTCCCTGCTGTTTTTTGAATGGGAATTCGACCAGCACAAACTGCCGCTTCTTGCCGCCTATCTTAGGGGTGATGTTCCAGTGAATGGCGGTAACAGACAGGGAAAGACGACACAGATTGGGCATATATTTAGCCAAGTTGCATTTAATCAACTATTCGTTCCTAGACTGAAAATGCTGTATGAGTCTTCAGGGATATTCCGAAACGAGGGGAAATTAAGTAACGATTCCAATATCAGCACATAATTTTCAAATGTTTTTACTACAAAATTTATTCATTCCGTTAGTTTAGGTATTGACAGTCTCTATCAACTTTTGTTTATCATCAAGAAAATAGGAGTTGATTTTAGTTTCCATTGCTACAGATTGGTTTAGAAGTTCTATTCTGAGTATTTAAATGAATGAGGTAAATTTAGGCTCTAAAAAAGAACCTAAACCTAATATGGTATGGGACCGTTGAGATTTGAACTCAAGTTACCAACACCCCAAGCTGGTAGGATACCAAGCTACCCCACGGTCCCTTTTAAGAAAAGGGTAAGACTTCGTCGATGAGGTCAGTGTGGGACAAAATCATTCTTCTGCAACAGTATCTGTGGACATTGAGGTCATCCAGGGTAGAGGAAATCTCTTCTGGAGTGGGCTCTCTACCGTTGGATCTTATATCCTTTATTCTGTCACTGAATTTGACGTAATCGGAAGCGACTACTTTTCCACAGCTGAAACATCTGACAGGTATAATCATTCAATAATCACCTGTATGATTTCTGCTTCTTGGCTCTTGCACCGTTTCCGGTAGGCTTCTTTGGCAACTTGCGCCTTATATCATTAACAAGAAGTGTCCTGTCATACTGCCTGAACAGTTCCTCTACGCTGTCGTCCTTCAGGAATTCAACGATTCCCTTGGCGATTGCGGTTCTTGAGGCATCTGCCTGGCCTGTAAGTCCTCCGCCTGATACTCTGACTTCGATGTTCATGCTTGTAGCTTTCTCACCGAGAAGATCCAGGGGTTCCTTGATCTTGTTTCTAAGAAGTTCCACAGGGTGGAATTCTACAGGGTATCCGTTAATCGTAACCTGGCCATTGCCTTTCCTGGTAATTGCTCTGGCAGTTGCTGTCTTCCTCTTGCCAGAAGTTATTATTGTTCCAGTATTCTTCATTTTAATACTTGCCTCCTAGGCTTTTTGCTATTTCATCAAGTGTGAGAAATCTGGCGACTTTTTCGTTCTTTGCTTCCTCTACGGTTTCAAGCTGGCTTTCCTTGTATTCTGGCGGGATGCCACTGTAAACTTTGCATCTTTTCAGCGCATCGCTTCCCTTTGCCTTTTTCTTTGGCAGCATGTCGCCTATTGATCTTCTTAGAATCTGGTTTGAGGTTCTTGGGTAATATGGACCTTTTCTTACGCTTCCAATTTCTCTTCTTTCCTTGAATCTTCCAAGAAGGAATTCCCTTGAACCAGTTACTGCCACTTTGCCTGCGTTAACAACGACTATCTCCTCACCGTTAAGAAGCATCTTTGCGACGTGTGTTGATAATCTTCCATAAATTAGGTTGTTTCCATCGATAACCTTCATTGAAATCACCTGAGAATCCTTATGTTGGTTCCCTTAGGGTTTTCCTTTGCGAGCTCAACAAGTGTTTTGAATGTGCTGCCCACTTTTGCTACTTTTTCCTGTGCACTCTTTGATACGCTGAGTGCAGAAAGTGTTGCCTTTTTCTCAAAGTATCCTGTTCCAAGAAGGGCACCAGCGATTACGACTGTTTCTCCATCTTTTACAAGGCTGTCAATCTTTCCGAGATTAAGGCTGGAATAGTTTTTCCTGGAGCCGTTTAGCCTTTCGGCAATGTCTCTCCAGAAAGTCGTGCCGTTTTCTCTTGAAATTTTAGTTAGCTCCTCAATTGTTTCCTTGAGGGCAGGATTTTCTTTATTAACTGGTTTAAGTGACATTATGTTCGACCGGTAATACCACCGAATGCCGATTTCTTAATAAAAGTTTTCTACCTGTATTACAGGCCCAATTACAGATCGCGTTCACTGCTCTTGCTTTGCATTATCTGAAGCATCCTTTCTGCTGTCCTGAACCAGATATTTCAGAAACCTTGCCATGCCCATGATCTTGTAAAATTCTGATTCGGTAATGTTGGCTCTTGAGGCAATTTTCTTGATCATTACTTCTGCGTTCGGCCTCTTGTATCCTGGATAATCTATAAGGTCAAGAATTCCAAAGACATTCTCAATCAGGAGGTTGAAATTTTCCTCACTTATTGATTCGGCAATATCAGGGCTGCTTTCTGGCATCTGGTTCAGCATTTCATAAAGGATTATACTCACAGCATGGGAGAGGTTGTAAACAGGATATTCCGGATTTGCAGGAATATACATGAACGCATTGCAGATTTCTATCTCCGTATTTCTCAATCCATCGTCTTCCCTTCCAAAAACAAGTGCAATTTTCTTGTCCCCTTTTAGGTGGCTTTTCCAGAATTCCTGTGGGGTGACCGGGAGCCTCAGAAATTTTCTGTCACTGAATGTGGGAGAACTTGAGGTTCCTGCAATAACAGAGAATCCTTTTACTGCTTCCTCAAAGGAATCATAATGGGTGGCCGACTCCAGGATTTCCTTCCCGCTCATTGCACGGTATATTGCCTCATTTTCAATGCTCGGACCTCCAACAATCCTCAGGTCATTAAGACCATTGTTTTTCATAAGGCGGGCAATTGCCCCGATATTCCCCTGGTATTTTGGATGCACTAAAATAACTGATATTCTCTCTGAGAGCCGGGAAAGCTCCTCAGAAAGGGAGGAAATATAATCTTCTTTCCTCTCTTTTAATTCAATTTTACTCAGTATTCTTTTGTTCAACTTCTGAGTTCCCCTTTTCTGCCGTTTTTTCCTTCTTTTCTTCTTTCTTTGGTTCGGCAGATTCCGCTGGGGTCTCTTCCTTTGGTTCTTCCTTGGGTTTTTCTTCCTCTCCCTTGTAGACTTCCTCGATCTTTATGTCTTTCCCGGGGAGATATTTTCTCACATCGTTGATTAACCTGTATTTTGCCTCAATCCATACGGGATCGAATTTAGCCTCTTCAGGTATTGTAATTGTGTAAGCCTTTGCCTTTGATTCAACCTTGAAGTCCTCAGAATCCTGGTTATAGTTATAGTCAATAAGTGCCCTTACTTTCTCCACATCAGAATCAACCTTGGCAATCACGTTGTATTTGTAATATACAGACTTGCCCGCCCACTGGTGGTTGTAATCCACAAGGACTCTTCCCGGTGTGACTGAAATAATTCTTCCTCTCCTGTTGCCAAGCGTAATCTCCTGGCCAGGAACCGGGTCAATTTCATGTCTCTGAAATTCCCTGACTGTGTGAACCTTGATGTTCTTTGGGTCCCTAAGACCATACGCGTTCTCGGGGGATATTGTTACTTCATATTCCTTTCCAACTTCGGCACTTTTAAAAGATTCATTAATATCATTAAAAAGCCCCTCTGATCCTACTATAAGGACTGCTTCCCTGTAATGGAGCTTTTCGTCATAAATATCGTTATCTTTAGCCAGCTGCTCTTTGTTTGTAGAAACTAGTTTCTTGTCGTCTCCAACATACATCTCGAAGTTAATTTTGATAAAATCTCCGTCATTCATTAGTTATCACCGAAGATGTGCAATGCGACGACAGCCCAAAAAGGTATTTATATATATCGAAGTAGTAGATTGTCACTAAAATGCATTGTTCTGACTATTTTCAATAGGTTATTCAATCATTAAGTGAGGTAACTATGGGCGGGGCCATAATTTATCTTTCCAAAATATATTAGTACTGAATATGCATTAGAAGATGTTGTTGTTGGAAACCAATTACTCAAACGAGGCTATTTCTGCTATAGGTATTGTAAAGAGCTTCAAGGAAAGGAAAGCTCTGTCCAACCTGAATATTTCAATTCCCGAAGGAAGACGAGTAGCACTTCTTGGACCAAATGGGGCCGGTAAATCCACTGCCCTGAAAATTATATGTGGAATCCTGAAACCAGATTATGGTGAAGTAAGGATTATGGGGCATTCACCAAACTCCCCAGAAGCGAAGAAAATAATCGGGTTTCTTCCTGAGGATGCCAGCCCCTATCCTACACTTTCTGTACGGGAAAACATGGAATATATTGGCGCGATCAGGGAAACTGATGATCTGGGATCTCGCATAGGTGACCTTGTCAGCACACTTGGGTTGTCCGAATACATGGAAATGCGAGTTTCTGCATTATCCAGAGGGAACAGGCAGAAGGTTGCTGTTGCCTTGAGTCTTATACATAGGCCTGAAATATTGGTGATGGACGAACCCCTCAACTACCTGGATATACCGACGCAGGAAAACCTTATCTCAATGTTTTCTGAAATGAAAGGAACTTTCCTTGTTTCCACACACATAATGTCCATAGCGGAGAAGCTGACGGATCACGTAATCATAATTTCCAGAGGGCAGGAGATATGGAACGGTTCAACTGAGGACCTGAGAAATATGGGCCATGGTCAGGAAAGTATTGAACAAATTGTTTCAAGGTTGATGAGAAGTGTATCTTCTAATTCTTAGACTTCTTATCAGGACAAGGCTTACCAAAGGTTTTCTTGTTTTCCTTATATTGGTGGCCTTTGCGGATATTTCAATTTCATTTTCGGGCATCTCACCGGACAGATCTGCTCAAACACTGTCGGGGTCGTATGTGATCGCTTTCATCTATTATTTTATACTTACAATGATCATTTTCTTTGGCAACGGTCTTGGCATGACAAAACCTGACGCTGACTTCCTTCTGCCTTCATCTGTTAAGGGCAAGACTCTTAACATTTCACTGTTCTCTGTTCAACTCATCTCTCTTTCGCTTATTTTCATAATACTTTCAGTAGCTTATTCCTTCGAACTCTACCATATATCGCTACTCGCTGCACTTTATATCCTTGATTTCCTCATGCTTGGTATTATATTGGCCTCCATGTCCGTGATAGTTTCTGATTTTGATCTTTTGTACAGGGTCCCCGTGTTTGCGGTAGTATCTCTTTTTCTGTTTTCTTTCCTTCTCAAGTTTGCATATTCCCCCTTTTCTATTCTGACCGGAAACCTTGTACAGTCAACAATGGGAACTCTGGCTCTATTTATTGTTACAACCTTTTTTGCTGTAAGATGGATATTGACCAATGACATTTATTTCAAGCCTCCTCGTACTGCATTCAGGAAAAGGGAGACTTTCAAGGACAGGATTACATTTGTGGGACTGAATCCAGCAAGGGCAATGTTCAGGCATTATTTCTATCACTTTTACTCGGGAAGGCCCATTGGAATGTCTGGCACAGTTCTTTCTGTGACAAACAGATACCGCCTCAAGGGTGTCCTGGCAGTAATTGCAGGAATCAGTGCCATTGCGGGCTTTGCCATACTGTATTCAAAACTGCCTAATGTGAACGACCTGTATCCTGTGTTAATTACTCTCATAATATATCTGACATTTGTTGCCAATATGGGACTTTACAGCACAACATTTTCCGTGGAACGATTATGGCTCTCTGCTTTGTCCATGCCTTTTCACACTTATGTCAGGAGAATGGTCCTCACACAAATGGTACAGTCAATGGTATTGGAAATTCCTCTTGCCGTCGTCATAGCAATATTGGGTTTTATTTATGGCACAGGTCTCTTCCCTCTTCTTCTGGCCGTTCTTATCCTGACTCCGGAGGCTGTTGCCATAATGTCATCCTTGAGCATTGTTTCAGCACAGCCTCAGGCTTGGGAAAATGCAATCATGGTCAGGCGGGTTGGGCTCAAGAGGGCCATATACCTGTTACCCTACAGTGGCATAATGTTAAGTGGAGTTCTTATGTCCATACTGAATCCAATTGCTGCTGCAATGGAAGCAGCCGTAATTGGATTGGTGATATATTTCATAGTGACCAGGAGTAAATACTGGGAAGGAATGATGTCAAAACTGACGGAAAAGAATTATATCTGAAGCTTACTGAGTAATTACGCCTGTTGAGCCATCGATATGTACTATGTCACCAGGCTTGATTGATCCTGCAAGCTTTGTATTGCTAAGAACAGTTACGCCCTTCCCACGTATCTCTTCCTTGAGTTTTGTGGATACGCTTGGTATGAAAATTACCGCTTTCAACTTGCTGATTTGGATTCCTTCAGGCACTTCGGGTTCCTCCAGAATGAGTATATCACCAGCTTTTGAGATGGGGGTAAACGCCTTGCCTGCGACTGATTTCCCTGACGAATATCCTCTGCCGATAAATTTTCCTACTGTTGCCACTCTGACTTCATTGGTTCCACCAAAGAGGAAATATGGAGCTCCAGACGTTATTATAACTCTGTCTCCCCGCTTGAGAAACGTCTTTCTTTCCACATATGCAAGAGCTTCAACAGGTTCGATATTTTCATCTCCTCCGTCGATTACCAATGGTTCCACCCCTCTGTAGAGGTTGAGTTTTCTTGCCAGCCTTCCGGATATTACGGTTGCAATGATTGGCACATTTGGTCTCACTGCAGACAGCATCTTCGCAGTGTTTCCTGTTTTGGTGAATGCAAGGATGGCATCAGCTTTTATTTCTATGGAAATCATTTTTGCAGCACGGGCTATTGAATAGGCAACCTGGTTACCAAGAAATTCCTCCGGTTCTACAAGGTGTACATTCCTGGATTCAACATATTCTGCAATATCCTTGAGATATTTTACTGCAAGATCCGGGTATTCACCTATGGAACTCTCCTCCGAAAGCATCAATGCATCTGCGTTGTCCATAATTGCATTGGTTACATCTGAGACTTCTGCTCTTGTGGGACTGCTGGACTTAACCATGGATTCAAGCATCTGAGTTGCAACAATAGTTGGGACTCCCTGCATATGGGATTCTTCTATGATCTTCTTCTGGGCAATGGCCACTTCCTTTAGTGGGAGTTCAACTCCCAGGTCTCCCCTGGCTACCATTATGAAATCCGATACCTTTGCTATTTCCCTGATATTCTGGAAGCCGTTTTTTGTCTCTATTTTAGAAACAACAAACTGATCTCCCCCTTCTTTCATAATAATCTCCTGAAGTTCTTCCACATCTTCCTTTCTCTGCACAAAAGATTGTGCAAACATGTCCACATTTGCCTTTATGCCCTCCTTAAGATAGGAGATATCTCTGTCTGTGAGGTTTCCGAGGGGCAGGAATTTTCCAGGGATGTTAACTCTGCTCCTGTCTCTGAGTGATCCATCGTCAAGGGATTCCAGAACAATTCCTCCTGACTTCTTGCTTACAACCTTCATTCGGATTTTTCCGTCGCTCATGAGGATCATATCTCTTGGTTCAAGGATATTATAAATTTCAGGGTGTGAGAATGTTATAGGGCCGTTATTTTCAGAACTGAGTGAGAATTGCTCTCCCGGTCTGACTCTTAATTCTCCACCCTTGAACTGGCCTGTTCTTAGTTCAGGGCCCTTGAGATCAACCATAATACCTACATATTTTCCGGTTTCTTTATTGAGCTTATCAACAAAATCTGCTACTTTTGCAATGTATCCAGGTTCTATATGGGCAGTGTTAATTCTTATGACTGAGAGACCATTTTCATACATGGAAAGAAGCGGCTCTCTCTGGAAGCTTGAGGGCCCGATCGTTGCCACAATCTTCGTATTTGCCACAATACAATATTATGTGAAAATATATAATGGTGAGACAGGCAGATTATCAGTATTCGACGGAACAATCAGATCAGGGCTTACGCTACCTTCTTCAAAGGTTCTCACCATTGAGAATGGAAGTCCCGATGAGCATTCCAAAATATTGCGAAACATTGTGCGTCTGTAAATAGGCATGATTTATCCCGCTTTCAAGAATAATGTCAACTCCCCTGCTTCCCAGTTTCGTTAGAATCTCATCTTCACTAGGGTCCATCTCAAGCGTTCTCAGGTTGCGTCTGTTGTATCCGTAAAGGATTCCTTTCTGCGGTTTCAGTTCATCCATGAAGGCAGGGTCATGGAACTCTACAAGTGCTTCCATCCCAAGAGATAAAGCATAGGAACATAGCTCTTCCACCCGGTGTGGTTCTAGAAAATCAAGGATAAATAGAATGACGTCTGAGCCTGCATTAAATGCGTTTTCAACCATTGTTTCAGTTGAAGCAAAGTCCTTGTTCAGAATTGGCAGGTTCAGTTCCTGAACATTTGTGATATCTGAGTAACTACCATTGAAAAAGTCGGGTTCAGTGAGGATGCTTATGCCTGCAATCTTTTCCAGATTCGATTGCCTGAAGTATGTAATGGGATCAAGAGCCTTCTCAAGAGCAAAACCTGATGGTGACTTTCTTTTGAATTCCGATATTACCCCTGTTTTTCCGATGGACTTGAACTTATCCAGGTTTCTGTAAAGGCTCAATGGGTCTCTGGTACGATTGTAAGGTATTTTCTCTCTGAAACGGTTCCTGGAGTAAATAGTGTCAACTGTGTTCACGTATTACACCTATGAAATTTTCGATGATTTCTTTTCCATGCTGTGAATAATAACTCTCCGGATGAAACTGGATACCATAGTACCTGTTATCCGTTGAGTGAAAAGCCATTACTGTACCATCTGAGACAGAAACGGCATCCACAACAACCCTTCGGCTTGGCTTTATAGCCAATGAATGGTACCTGACAGCGATGAACCTATCAGGAATCCCGCTCATGATCCCTGTACCTCTGTTTTCCATAGTGTCAATTTCACCATGCATCAGCTTTTCCGTTCTGTAGATGTCACATCCAAGCCTGTATCCCAGCAACTGGTTACCAAAACAGATTCCGAGAGCAACCGGAAACTCCTTTTCCAGAAGTTCCATTCCAACTCCCCTGTCTCTATGATTTACGGGGTTGCCTGGTCCCGGAGAAATTATCAGGGCTTCATAGTCCTCTGGATCTATACTTTCAGGATTTACCTCATTGTCAAAGACTTCCACTTCCAGGCCAGATATCTTCAGCAAATGTACTACGTTGTATGAGAACGAATCCTTGTTGTCAAGAAGCATTACGCGCAAACGAGTCCTCCTGCCATTATTGTTCCGGCTTTTGCGATTATTTCCTCCACTTCCTTATGAGGAACAGAGTCCTTGACTATTCCAGCTCCAGCCTGAGTGTAAGCTTTTCCTTTATTCATGAAGGCTGACCTTATTGTGAGGGCCATATCCATATCATTCTCCCCAATTACGCCAACAGATCCACCATATGGGCCTCTTTCCCTTGTTTCGTACTCATCTATAATTTCAATTGCCCTTATCTTTGGGGCTCCGCTCACGGTACCTGCAGGGAACAGTGATGAAAAAATGCTGTAATTGCTGTTTCCAGGGTCAGATTCTGCCTGTACGCTGCTAGTGAGGTGGATTACAGAATAAAATTTCTCCGGCTGCATGTTTCCAGTTACATTTACACTGCCCGGAATGCCTATTCTCGAAAGGTCATTTCTCGCAAGATCTACAAGCATTCTATGTTCGCAAAGCTCCTTGCTTTCATTGACCAGTGAACTGATAAGATTCTCATCGCTGTCAGTGTATCTCTTTCTGGTACCGGCAATTGGGTTTACTGTAATGGTACTCCCCTTTTTCCTGAAAACGTTTTCAGGGGAACTCCCTATTATTTCTTTGTCTCCGAATTTGTAATAGTAAACGTACCTCGATCTGTCATTAAGAAGAAGGTACCGAAGTATATCAGTTCCATCAAACTCCTCAACTTCAAAATGCTGGGAGAGCACTACCTGAAGTGCTTCTCCTTCCCGGATCCTTTCAACTATCCCTGATATATTCTGTTCAAGCCTGGCCTGATCGTTCCGGGTGATATCAACGGCGGAATGTGCATTGTTAAAAGGGGTTTTATTTTCCCTTATAAAAAATCCGTGGGATATTCCCTGTGGGAGTATGGTCCCCATCATTGGCCATGTGCGTTCATGTCTGGATTTTATCCCAAGGGTCTCCTGAATCATACTGAATGATGTAAAGATGGGGATCTGAGGTTTCTCCACATGGGATGCCCTTATAAGTTCAGGGATGGTTTCATCAAGTGCTGATCTTACATCTTTATTGAAAAGATAGGGTCTTTCCCGTGTCTCAAAAAGGACTTCATCTCCATGTAACCTTTCCTGATCTGTGAACTTGCAGAAATAGGCAAAATCATCACCAGTTTCCTTTAGTGACTTTATTTTCTCAAACAGCGGCTTCCTCAGCGCGAAACACCTCCATGAACTTTCTGATCTTTGAGTGATCTTTCTTGCCGGCATACATCTCTAAACTGCTGCTTACATCAATGAAATACGGGGAATAACTGATTAAGGATTTCAGGTTTTCAACTGAGACTTTGCCGGCAATACCAATGTGTTCCTTCCCGATTTCCATTCCTGAATCATGGATGGAGGCCCAGCCTTCTTTCCCATATTCCAGTAGGACAAGATCAGAACCTTCCATGAGCTTGTTATGTGCAGCTGACAGGGGTGATTTCTCTTCATATGCAAAGACTACTGAGATTACCCTCCTGCCAAGCTTTTCCTTTACGAAGGAAATCTCTTCTTTTCCATGTGGGAAGTGGAGCTGCACGTATTCTTCCAGGCTAGCGATATTTCTGACGGATTCCATGTCAGTATAGATTCCGGCTGTGTGTATACCCAGTGAAATCAATCTGTTTATCAGATCGGGAGTACCTCGCCTGGGGGACTTTTCTGAAAGTACCACTCCTACAATATCTGCCCCTTGATCAACTGAGTAGAGGGCATCTTCAACATTTGTAATTCCACAAATCTTAACTAGAATGTCAGGCAAAGGAGGCCACCTCCAGGACTTTCTGAAGATGTTCGTGAACCAAACCGGAATTTATTGCTTCCAGTGCGTTCCTGTAACCTTCCGAAACATTGTTCACTCTTCCGTTGATAAGGAGTGATAGTCCCGCGTTGAGTGCAATAAATCTGGCAGCATTGTTATTGTGACCAGCGAGTCCATCCATTGTGAGACGGAAGGATTCGCCTGGATCTACTCTGGAAATTTGCTCTATGCCGATTCTTTCTCCAAAGATTTCATCAGGACTGATGATTTCTTTTGTGGACTCGTTATCCCTGATGAAAGTAATATTTGTTCTGGAATATGGTGAAATCTCATCCATTCCATCCTCGGAATATAGGACACATCCTCTCTTGCCATTGAGGAGCATGTAATTCACGTACAGATTGGAAATTTTATGGTTTGTGACGCCCAGCATAAGAATATCAGGGTCAGCAGGATTTGTCAGGGGCCCAAGATAATTGAATGCTGTCTTGACAGCAATCATTTTCCTTGCCATGGCAAATTTTGCAAAACTGTCATTGAATCTCGGTGCAAGGATAAATGCGAAGGAAGTTTCGGTTACTCTCCTCTCCAGTGATGCCTGATCCATTTCAAAATTGTAGCCCAGGAATCTGAGGAAATCTGCACTTCCTTTGTTGCTCGTTGCTCCAAAATTCCCATGTTTTGCGATTCTTACACCAAGTGAACTCACAACAAGTGCAGAGGCTGTGCTCACATTTATGGTGTTCTTGCTGTCTCCTCCTGTTCCCACTATGTCGGAAACATTGCTTATTCTAGACAGGCTAGCTCTGTTTTTTATGATGCTGGCCAGTTCTGCAACTATTTCTGAAGAATTCTCGCTTTCATTAATGGCTATCAGAAAATCCGCTTTCTGTTCATCCGTTGAATCATTAAGGATTGAATTTATGGCAAGCCTCAAATTGGAATTATTTTCAGTGAACTCACTCTGCATTGAGATAAACCCCCCTCACTGAATTCTGAAAATTCCTGAAACCTTCCATATCATTATCTTTCAAATACTGAACCATAAGGCTTCCAATAGCAACGCCGCTGCTGCCGAGACCCAGGATTTCCTTTATCTGTTCTATGGTGCGTATTCCAAACCCAAAATTGATTTCCCTGTTTGCAACAAGGTCAAGAATCCTCCTGGAAACCTCGTTAAGGTCAAAGGGGATATCTATGCCCGTAGATGGTTGAAGGCCATAGTATATCCACGAACTTGTCTTGGATGAGACCTCCTGAATAACAGTGTCAGGTGTCGCTGGGTTGAAAAACGGGATAAAACTGAAATTTTCCTCAATTTCAGGGATAATACGTTCACTCTCTTCTGAGTAATCTGTAAGAAGATCAGGTATGATAATGCCACTGAACTTACTGTCTTTGAGATAATGTATAAAATTGGTTCCTTCTTTGTTTATCCGGTCGTAGTAACTCAGGGCAAATACTCTGATACCCTTCTTGATCAGGATTTCTGCAAATTGCCTGAGATGTTCCCGTTGGAAATTTTTCAAGGCCATTGAGTGGGTGGCTTTTATTGTGGGTCCATCATAAAGAGGATTGATCTCTGGAATTCCTATTTCAACATATTTTACAATTTCAGGATCCACTTCCTCAAGAAATCTCTTCAGGATTTCATATGAAGGGAAATCGGCAGTAAAATAGAGGATTAGAGGTTTCATTTGATTCACCTCTGGAAAATTGACATATCCATGAGCCCATGGCCACTTACGTTGACCAAAATGGTCTCTTTTTGATCCGTGTTATTTTTCACATAATCTATTGCAGTAGCAATTGCATGGCCTGATTCAGGAGCAGCTACGATTCCCTGTGTTCTGGCAAAGAGCTTCAAGGCATCAATCACTTTGTCTTCCGGCATGTCACTGGAATTTATTCTTCCGGAATTCACCAGCATTGACAATGAAGGAGCAGCACCATGGTACCTGAGTCCGCCTGCATATATCTTTTCGGGCACATAATCGGACCCAAGTGAATACATCTTGATGGATGGGAGTATCTTGGCGGTGTCCACAAAATCATATTTGTATTCTCCTTTGCTAAACTTAGGTACCTCTGAAGCAGTGGATGCATAGATTTTTGTTTCTTTGAATTTCCTCATCAAAGGAAAGACAAAACCCCCAAAGTTGCTTCCTCCTCCAACACAGCCGATAAGGACATCAGGTTCTTCTCCGAGTATTTCAAGCTGTTTTTCTGTTTCCAGGCCTATTACGCTCTGGTGAGTGAGAACTGAGTTAAAGACACTGCCCAGCATGTATTTCAGATCATGTTCAAGGGCATACTCAACAGCTTCGCTGATTGCTATTCCGAGAGTTCCGGGGTGATCAGGATTCCTGGACAGGATTTCTGTTCCAAATTTCGTTTCTCTTGAAGGACTTGGGACAATCTCTCCTCCGTAAAGCTCAATTATCTGTTTCCTGAGAGGTTTCTGGTTGAAGCTTATTTTAACCATGAATATCTTGGATGTAATCCCCGCAAGAGAGGCAGCGACGGTTGTAGCGGTACCCCACTGTCCAGCCCCCGTTTCTGTGACAACACCCGTGGAACCTTCTTCTCTGGTGTAAAAAGCCTGCGGGATGGCAGTGTTAATTTTATGGGACCCGGTGATAGTAGCCCCCTCGTATTTCAATAGAATTTTTCCGTTGTAGTCAAGAGCCTTTTCAAGACCCTTAGCCCTGAATAATGGCGTAGGCCTGCCTATCTGTGCATATATCTCCTGAACTTCCTCAGGAATCTTTGTATATTTCTGGAAAGTAAATTCCTGTTTCAGGATTGCTTTTGGCAAAATCTGGTTCAGGAGCTGAATCGAGGATTTCTTCTCATCACGGTCTACTGGCGGAGGTAGCTGTTTTGGAAGATCGGGTACGATATTGTACCATTCATTCGGTATTATGGATGAATCCTGTGTTGAAAGCATTAATTTTTACATTAATGGCATTTATTTAAACATTAGTGTTTATATTTTGACATTAAGAATATTGTAAACAACCAAGTTTAATATTTGACTGGTTGGATACACATCGGTATGAGCGAAGTAGTTGTGGTATCAACAAACTATGTTCCCGGTCATAGAGTAACTGGGGTAAAAGGAGCAATCTGGGGAATAACTGTCAGAAGCAGAGGGCTTGGAGGGAATCTCATGGCAGGACTCAGAAGCATTGCCGGAGGAGAAATCAAGGAATATGTTGTTATGCTTAATGATGCCAGGAATCTAGCAATGGAGAGATTAAAGGAAGAGGCTGCAAAAGTTGGTGCAAATGCTGTTCTCGACATGAAGTTTGACACATCCGATATTGCACAGACAATGACTGAGATTGTGGCATACGGTACTGCTGCAGTAGTGGAACCAGTTTCCGAAAAGGGCCAGACAGTAAGTCTAACATAAACTCTTAAGGCTTTGTTCCCCAATGGATCCCTATGGACCCGCCCATCATTTTCTTAAATCCTGTATGGACAAAGCCTGCAGCTTCTATTTTTTCCTTTATGGTTTCCTGCGAATGGAAATTTTTCACCGAATTGGCGAGATATGTGTATGATTTTGAATGGGTTGCGGCATTTCCTATGACTGGAACAATGTGGTAGAAATATATCCTGAAAAGGGTGGAAAAGCCCGGAAGTGTTGGATTATAGATATCAAGATTCACAAATCTCCCACCGTTCTTTAGAACACGGAAAGCTTCCCTAAAGTAATTGTCCACGTTTCCCAAATTACGAGTCAGGTATGCAGAAACAACTGCATTGAATGAGGAACTTTCCAGAGGCATGTCTTCAGCACTGGCCACAATAAATCTTGTTTCCGGTAAAATGGAAGGTCGGAACATGCTTTGTGTAATATCCAGAGAAGTAACCCGGCATCCCGGACAGCTGTCAATGATCATTCTTGTGAGCTTGCCCGTTCCCGCACCGCAGTCCAGGATTTCATTTGCATCATTAATATCAAGCTTCTCCAGAGCAAATCTTCTCCATCTCTGATCCATTCCAGCGGAAATAATGCTGTCAAGAAGGTCATACCTGTCCTGGATGTTTTCGAAAACCTGTTTTACCATTTCCTCTTTCTTTAGAGGAGATTCTGTCATACGCGTCACTCTGTTATTCTTGCAAACTGGGCATGAGGTACCAGGTCTATATATATGAGGTTATCACGGTCTATGAAGTCATTCCTTATTGCCAGATCAACAACATGTTTTCCCACAAGATTAGCTATGGTACACAAACCCATGGAAGAGAGGAAAGTCTCATCTGATACACTTGTTTCTCCATAGAACTCAGGTACAACCTTTAGATGTAACTTTCCTTCACGAAGATCTCTGTTTACTAAGTCTGTGTCAGCAGCTGCAAGGAGTATTTCTCCCTGTATATGCTGGATTTTCATTGTTATGCCTGTACTCATTTAATCACATCAAGTTTTCTGAAGGAAGGTTCGTATACCTGTCCAGCAGCTTTAAGTTTTGAAATGGCTTCAAGGGCCCTTTCCTGTGTCAGCCCTTTTGAAATTGACATTGCAACTACCTCATCAATTTCTGCATTGTGTCTTTCCTTCTTGATTTCCTTTATGATATCAAAGACCATTTCAAGGTCTCCTCTCTGTTTGGAACTCGTACCTGAGTACAATATGTCAATATCCACCTCACCGTTTGTCATTGAAACATCCTTGAGATAATAGTCAACCACTTTCTTTGCAAGTATTGCATCTTCTGCTGTTACTATAGGGGAGAGTCTTGCACGTGCCGCTGCTTCCGCAAGTCTGATAGTGGATTCCAGCTGTCTTGCAGTAATTGGGATGGAATCTGCACTGCTGTTTCTGGTCTTGACGTATTCATCTTTCAGGAGCCCAATTGCATCATCTGAAAGTCGTGGAAATATCCTTGTTCTTGCATATGAAACGTATTTCCTTACGGTTTCCTTGTCAATTGGTGGAGAAAAATCCTGTTCTTCCGGAACATCAAATTCAAGAATCTCGTTAAGTTCGAGACTCCTGTAAATTTCTCCCACTCTATGTGCTTTAAGTACATGTTCGGCAAGTCTTTCGTCATTGCTTCTGTCCGGCTTGTCTATAATCTTGAATATCACATCAAACCTTGATAAAAGTGGAGGAGGGAAATCTATCTGATCAACAATGGACCTGTTCTGATCATATCTTCCAAATTTCGGGTTAGCAGCTCCAAGAATTGAACATCTTGATTTAAGGGTAGCCATTATTCCTGCCTTGGATACTGTTATGGTCTGCTGTTCCATGGCCTCATGCATTGCAGCTGTATCCTTTTCGTCCATTTTGTCCAGTTCATCAATAGCGGCAAATCCGTTGTCAGCAAGAACCAGTGCTCCAGCTTCAAGAGTCCATCTTCCTTCTCCAAAATCATCCCTAACTGCTGCAGCGGTCAGTCCAGCTGCGCTTGATCCACGCCCAAAGGCGAATACACCACGTGGTGAAATTTCAGTCATGTATTTCAGAAGCTGGGATTTTGCAGTACCGGGGTCTCCTACCATGAGTATATGTATGTCTCCCCTCATGGAAGTGCCATCTTTCATGAACTTCCTCACCCCGCCAAACATCTGCAGAACAAGGGCAAGTTTTACCATTTCCATGCCGTAAATTGTCGGTGCTATAGAGGATGAAAATCTGTCAATAATTTTTGGCTCCTGCGAGAGCTTGATGATTTCCTGCTCATCTTCAGTTGATATATTTATTTCTTCGAGTTCCTTGGCTTTCTTGTAGTTTACTGAGTAAAAGTAAATGTCATATTCTGTAAGCATTACATTGCCGGATCTCTTTTGTTCAGCTTTCAGAATGCCGTCAACTGTTACACGGTCCCCAGGGAAAAGTTTCCCGGTAACATCGTCTTCCATGATGACACTGATCCTCTGTGGCTGTGATCCACCCTGAAGAGTCTCAGGGTTTTCCTGAAGTTCCACTTTCTGGATATCAACAAATTCAGATAGGTCAGGGTTCAGTTTGAATCTGGCTTTCTGATGGTCAATACCACTTTCCAGGTCATTGCTGCATTTCTGGGGCTCATCGAGCTTGCCTCTCTCCTGGTTTACATAAGTGAGTTCTCCACACACGCTGCATACAAATGCTGCTTTCTGTAGTCGTGGAAGTACTTCTGTATTCTTCCTTATGATTCCGGTTATGCTGAGAAGTTTGCCTATATCAGGGCTCCTGAGTTGCCTTATATCCTTCCTGAAGTTGGGGTCATCACTGACATCAATCAGCCGGATGTTAATTCTTGAGACCTGGACTCTCTCTGGTCTAACAAGTTCCCTAAGAACTTCTTCTCCGACCTGAAAATATAACTCCGGCTTTTCTGCGAGGCCCTGGTCAAAACCGCTAATCCTTCCGAATTCCGAAATGTCCTTGAAATTGATGTAAATTGACTTCTCCTCTGGGTATACGGTGCTGAGCCTGTTAATATTGTCCATATATCCGTACTCGGAGAAAATCCTCAGCCATCCCTCACGTATTTTCTGGGGATCTTCAAGAAGAGAACCAATCATTGCTATATCCCATGTTCACAGACTAAAAAAGAATTTGTTACCCTATGTAGCTATTGTACATAGAAAGTAGTTTCAAAGGTTTGTATATCGTTGTATCTCCGGGTGCAAAATTATTGGTTTGCGATCTATATGAACCATAAAAGAACGCAATCAGTGCATTGGCTAAAAAAATTATATAGCCATGGAGACATCTCCTACGGCTGCCGTCGTAGCTCAGCCTGGTAGAGCGCGTGCTTGGTAAGCACGAGGTCGCGGGATCGAATCCCGTCGGCGGCTTGACATTCTTTCCTTTTTACGCAAATCATTCTTGCCTACTCTCTTAATTTATTTCTCTTTTGCCGGAACCGGGCGGGAAGGTTCTGTCATATCGGCAATACATGATGATTTCCTTCGTAAAATCCTATGTTTCGCATTTCCCGGTTAAATTTTCATCACCGACTGAATTCCGAAAAAAAGATATCAATTGATACATGTAATTGGTTGTGGAAAGGAAGGGGAAAATGAAGGCTGATCCTATTTTTATGGCCGGCCTTGTGATAATCATTATAGGAGTTGTTTTCGCAGCCTCCGCCGCATATTCCATATCGTCACAGATCCACACTTCAGAAGGTTTTCATCAGATGTCACATGGTGAATTCTCTTCACCCAATCTGACCATGGGAAAGGAAAGCATCCTGATCGTGCTCCACCTGAATGCTACAGAGAATTCCTACCTTGTTCCAAGTCCCGACTTGAGTTTGGTGAATGAATCAAATATTGGCACATTTGCGATACCGCATGCTCCAGAGAACCAGTACAACCTTTCGGTTTACCATGTATCTGCCGGAGATAATGCGACTCTTTATGCAAACATAAGCGGGCAATATGACATTGTAACCTTCCACAACAGTACACCCCAGCTCAGTTATATTCTGTATCATGGTGCGGCAGGTGTCCAGAGCACTGGATCGGCGATTTATGGTGTATTCCTGGGTGCTGTAATGATACCTGTGGGTGCAGTTATGGTTATTGTTGGCTTTTTAAGAGGCAGAAAAAGGAAAAGTGAGGATGAGCATATAAGGAAGCTTATGGGCGACGACCGGGACAAATGAAATATCTCCTCCAACCCGTAGTCCTGTCACTTCTCAAAGTGCGAGGGTTCTGATCGCCGGCAAGAGAACCATTGCACAAACAGACATTATTGCCATGAAGATCCCAAACGACACATACGACACCTGGATCCCGTAGACTGTCACAAGGAGTGGAATAACTATTGTTCCGGCAGTGGATGCGGTTCCCCTGAATGTGTACAGGTCAGACGAAACCCTTCCCAGCATACCCTTACTTGACTTTGATTGCAGGTAGGTTGAGAAAATAGGAGTATGCACTGAATACATGAATCCCAAAACTGCCCAAACGACAATCAGGATCAATGTTGGAAGCAATGTTGATACTGAAATGGATAGCAGAATGCCTGCAACGAGGTAGGAAACAAATATCACTATTCCAGCACTTTTTCCCGGGAATTTCCTGGCAATTACCAGTCCGGCAAACATGGAACCTATGTAATAGAAGGAGAAAAGAAGGGAATATGTAAAAGGAGAACTGGCTGCGTAAAGGTACGAGACTGCAATAACAGGGGCGGCAGAAAACACTGAAAAGATAGCGATAACAACAGAGAGAGCTACCATGGGCTTCTGTTCATCTATCAGATACCTCCATCCTTCCTTGAAACCGGTCCTCTTTCTGTCAATTCCAGTTTCAGCAATCATAGGTATGGCAAGCACTATTGCTCCGGTGAAGAAAAGACAGATAGAATATATAACAATAGAATAGAATGGATCAAGGATTGCAAACAGGAAACCACCGATTGCCAGTCCTGCAGCTACATGCCCGTTTCCCAGTGCGCTGACAAGTCCATTTGCTTTCCCAATTTCTGTATCACCAACAATCAACGGTAGTACAGCATGGTCTGCAGTCCAGGCAATATCCCAAAGCACCGCTATTACCCCAACAAGAAAAAGGAAGATGTAGTGGTTTCCATGACCAAAACGCATTTCTAACCCAAGAAACAGGGCAGTTAGCCCAATACCAATTTCAGAAGCCGAAATTATGAATCTCTTGTCATGAACCCTGTCTACCAAAGGGCCCGCAAAGAATGTCAACGAATAGATTCCATACTCAATGAAAAGGACAATCCCGGTGAAGAGAATGCTCCTGCTTACCAGGAATGCGTAGGCAGGAACTGTGATAACATAAAGTGTATAACCAAGATTAGTGGCCGATATTTTGGCACAGTAAAGCAGGAAATTTCTGTTATGCCATAAGCTCAATAATTACCTGTTTTCATGTTATTTCTAAAGGTTTTGGGTTTACAAACTGTAAAAAGTCAGTTGTATCCGGCTGAAACTTCATGAGATTCGCGGTAAATGGGCAATGCAATGGTGCTCAGATCATGCCCGTTCTTCAACCCCTTAAGAATTTTCACAGGCCTCTGCATGGTCTTGAATTCTTCCTGGACTGCTACCCTCAAAGGCTTGAACAGTTCATCCCCGGCGTTTGCAATGCCCCCTCCAATAATCACTGCTTCTGGGTCAAATATGTCAATTATGTTTACTATGCCCACTGCCAGGTAATATATTGTTTCCTCAATGATAAGCTGGGAAAACATGTCTCCCTTTTTCTTGAAATCGAAAACTTTCTTGGCATCAATGTCCGAGGGGCGTATTTTTGAATAAAGCTCCGATTCTTTCACTGCAGTAACATTCTCTGCAACCCTTCTCGCAATGCCCTTTCCACTTGCGATGGCTTCAAGGCAGCCTCTTCTCCCGCACCCGCATATAGGTCCGTTTGACATTACTACCATGTGGCCAAATTCTCCAGCCATTCCATGGGCTCCACGGTACAGTTTCCCGTCTACGAAGGCTCCACCCCCTATACCGGTGCTAAGTGTGAGGTAGACGAAATTTACAAGATTCTTGCCATTTCCGAAGATCTTCTCTGCAATGGTTGCAGCAGTGGCATCATTCTCCAGATACACTTTGGTCCCAAACTCATCCTCAAGAACCTTGCTTATGGGGAAATTCCTCAATCCAAGTATATTTGGTGATGTAAGTACAACACCCCTGTCAGAGTCTACAAGTCCTGCAAAGATAACTCCAATAGCATCCGGTTTTTTCAGCCCGAATTTGTCAAGCAATGAACGTCCCATGTTAACAAGGTCTTCTGCAAGTCTTTTGCTTCCAAGATGCCTCACTGTAGGTTTTCTCTGGGATCCCAGTATTTTGCCTGAATCGTCACCAAGAACTACAGATATCTTTGTTCCTCCAACATCAAAACCCAGGATGTATTTGGGCATATACTACTTGATTTTAAGAAAACATATAAAGAATACACATGGAGAACGCTATTTTTTTAATTATTACATTTTTGAAAACATATTTCAGTAGAAAGGCATCACGATTTCCTTACCACTAATAGAAGATCTTCTCTCCCTACAATAGTGACTTTTGCATTCTGGTCTATTATGCTTCCATCTTCAGATCTTGCACGCCACTGTATGCCTTCAACGGAGACTGTTCCTATTGGATTTATTGGTTTTCTCACAACAGCAGTTTTCCCAACAAGAATCTCAGCTCCAGTGTATTTTTTGGATTTCAGGGACAGGGCTATTCTTCTCACGAAAAGACCTATAACTATAGCTATAATTGCAATCAGTATAGCAGCAACAATGTCTCCGGTGCCAAATGGAGAAGGCGAATAACCGGGATTGCTCGAGAGATATGGTGACGCCAGCATAAAAGTTCCAAATATGGTGACGATAACTCCGCTAATTAATGCTATCCCATGCCCCGTTTTTGCCTCAAGGAAGATAAACAGTGCTCCAATCAATACAAGGATTATCCCCACAAGTGATGCACTTACAATCTCCGCTCCAAGAAGGCCAAGGGCTATGAATGCAACACCCACAATGGTCAGAACAGCTGTTCCATGATATATGTCTGCAAGTATTGCAATGGAACCAACCAGTATAAGAAGACCATCCACTGTTGTATTGCTAAGGAAACTAAGGAAATTATCATAAAAATTTGGATTCTGGGTAACAACATTGTAGCCGCCAAGGCCCATTTTGGAGAGGAAGCTGGTCAGGTTTGAGGCATAACCGTTGACCAGGTTAATTGCTATGGCTTCATGTCCCGTGTAAGCACGGTCCTGGGACACCATAATCTGAGCTGCAGTGACGTTGTGGCCATTTTCCTGTGCAAGTGCTCCCATGTAAGCTATGAAATAATTCTCAGTGTGGTTCTGTTCCAGAGAGGTTCCTCCAACGACGATCGGCGTGGATGGACCTATTGCGGTGGCATTTCCCATGTATACAGCTGTTGAAGCAAGGGCTATATATGATCCGGCTGAAGCTGCTCCCCCGTATGATGGTACATACGTGTAAACTGGAACACCTCTAGCCTGCGTGGCGTTTATAGCATTTATGATGTCGAGCATATTCTGGAGGATCCCTCCAGGTGTGTTCATGTCAATGACCACAGCAACGGTATTGTTCCTGTTGACACCAGAAAGTGCACTTGAAATGAAATGAGAGGAACCCGGGTCTATTTCCTCGTGAAGATTCAGCACCAGAACGCTTTGTCCTGTGGATGCAGTGCTGTTTGGCGTTGCAAGGGAAATAGCAACCAGGGAAAGAATGAAGAGCAATACAATAGGAGAGACCTTCACTTATCAATATATTCTGTGTATTATAAAGAGTTTGTTCGTAAAGACAAAGTCATTTATCAATGGAAGTAATGAAGACGGAGATGAACCGAACTTTGATCAGGGACCTTATTGCCGTGGAGCAGGGAGAAAAAGTAAGATTAAACGGATGGGTTCAGGACTTAAGACGCCTGAAAAGCATATCATTCATCATTCTAAGAGATCACACCGGGACTGTCCAGGTAACCCTTAAACCGGATGCAATATCAAATTATGATACCGTTTCAGAACTGAGCAGGGAATCAGTGCTTGAAATTGATGGGAAAGTTGACAGAAAATCCGGTGCAAAGAGCGGCATGGAAATACAGGCCCTCAGTGTTAATATACTAAATATTTCACGCTCACCACTTCCACTGGGCATCAATGATCCGGTAGAAGCCGATTTTGACACAAGACTGAATAACCGTTTCCTTGACCTCAGGAAGCCAGAGAATAACCTGATATTCAGGGTGGAAAGCTCTCTTCTATGGGGAATGAGAAAATACCTCATGTCCCAGAATTTCGTTGAGGTACACACCCCAAAAGTTGTAGCAGCTGCAACAGAGGGTGGAGCGGACTTATTCAGGGTAAAATACTTTGAGAAGGAAACTTACCTCAATCAGAGTCCACAACTGTACAAGGAAATCCTCATGTCATCCGGTATGGACAGGGTTTTTGAAGTTGGTCCAGCGTTCAGGGCAGAGGAACATAACACCCCAAGACACCTCAATGAATTCACATCTGTGGACATTGAAATGAGCTTTTCAGACCACAACGATGCCATGGCTATGCTTGAAAATGCTGTGAAATCTGGCATAGAAGAGGTTCTGAAAAATAATCTGGAATCTCTGGAAGTTCTTGGAAAGAAACTTGAGGTTCCAGAAGTCCCATTCCCGAGGATCACTTACAAGGACTGCGTTAAAATAATTGAGAAGAAAGGTTTCACTTTCAACTTCGGGGAGGATTTCAATACAGAACATCTCCGGGAAATAGGAAAAGAGTTTCCAGGATTCTATTTCATAACAGAATGGCCAGCTTCAGTGAGGCCTTTCTATACAATGCCAAATCCGGAGGATCCTACGCTTACAAATTCATACGATCTTCAGTTTGGAGAAAAGGAAGTCACTTCAGGTGCACAGAGGGTGCATGATCCGGACATGCTTGAAAAAAGATTTATGGAGAAGGGTTTGAGCCCCTCCGATTTTGAGTTTTATATAAACGCTTTCAGGTACGGCATGCCACCACATGCAGGGTGGGGTTTGGGACTTGAAAGGCTTACGATGATTATTTTGGACATACCGAACATTCGATCCGTCACTCTATTTCCTAGAGATAGAACGAGAGTTGTTCCCTGAATATTTCCTCCCCTTTTCTCCTTCTCCAAAAGCTATTTCATCAAACTCTTCGTCGCTGGCGATTTCCAGGTCATCTCTTGAAAATTTTCTACCTGACATCAATGACCAAAAAACATAGTTAATTCGCTGTATATATACTTTTACAATTGAGAATATCCTGTTTAGTATTTAGTGCAAGGTAAAATATGCAAGGCTGCCCATTACTTGGCATGGGAGATAAAACTGACATTAAGAAAATCACGGTTATTGGTGCTGGAAACATGGGTGCCGCCATCGCTGAGGTAATGGCATTCAACGGTTATTCAGTGTATCTTAAAGACCAGACAGAGGCACTGATCTCTGCAGGAATGAAGCGTATCGAAGGATTTGCAGGAAGTCTGGTGAAATTTGAGGAATCAAAAGGGAACAGGGAGATTTTAAGAATTGAGAAGAATGGACTAAAACTTACAGAAGAACAGAAAGAGCTCATTCTGAAGGGTAATACTCCCTCGTTCACTTCTGGTCATAAGGAAGAACTGATGAAACGGGTTCAGCCTGCCTTGGATTATTCCACAATCAAGGATTCTGATCTAGTTATAGAGGCGGTTTTTGAAAATCTCAATGTGAAGAAAGAAGTATTTTCAGAGGTTGCCAAAAATGTATCTCAAGACACCATAATTGCCTCAAATACATCTTCCATAAGCATAACATCAATCACTTCAGGAATGGATCATCCGGAAAGAATGCTTATAACACATTTCTTCAACCCACCTTACACACTTCCATTGGTGGAAATTGTTCCGTCAATACACACAGATAACTCTGTGGCAGAACAGGTAAGGGATTTCATGGCCCAGTTAAAAAACCACAGAGGTTCCATGGTACCAATCATAGTTAAGGAAATTCCCGGGTTTGTAGTTAACAGGATGCTTGTACCAATGATCAATGAAGGAATATTTCTCCTTGACGAAGGTGTTGCATCTCCCAAGGACATAGACCTGGCCATGAAGAAAGGTGCAGGAATGCCTATGGGACCATTAGAGCTTGCAGATATGGTTGGGCTGGACGTTACCCTCGATGTGTGTAACCTCTTCTATCAGCAGTTCGGCGATCCAAAGTACAGGCCATCGGTGCTGTTGAAAAGGATGGTTGACGCAGGCTATCTGGGGAGAAAATCAGGGAGAGGTTTTTACACCTACTGATTTTTAACGATTATTTTATCTGTTTGATGTCCTTCAGTTGCTTGTTTATAAGCACAACTGTCGGGCTCACAATATATTTTGACTTTGAAATTCTTGCAATGGAGACAAGAGCACTTCTGTTTCTGTTGGTCTTGAAGAATGCCTTTATTTCCTTGATCAGGGTCTTGCTGACCATCAGTTCCACGTATATCTGGTTGCCCATGTGGAACCATGTGGCTATGATGGAGCCACTGTCTACGTTTTCCACGTCCTCCCTGTCTATTTCAAAATCAAATCTTTGCCCGATTTCTATTTTCAAATTTTCGACCTTGAAAGAATAGAAAAAACTGACTTATTTAAGCTTTTTCTGTATGCTGCAGGTTTCAAAGCACTTAAATAGTGTACAAAAAAGAAAGAAATGGCATTTCTGCCATATTTGAATCACTCTTCGCTTTCCAGCAATTTTATGTTAAGAAGCCTTTCGAGTTTCCTGGCGGTCTTGATTTCGGGGAGTAGGTCTCCTCTCTCTATACTTGCTATAACATTTTTTTTCTCCAGTATCTTTGAGGCAAGCTCATCCTGGGTTATGGAAAGTTTCTCTCTAGCGCTCTTAATTAGTTCAGCATATTCAGGAACAACATCAAGATCCTCAATGTTGTCTCTGCGTTTTCTCCTGGAAGATGGCCTTGATGGTGGAACGACTATTTTTTTCTGCGGAATTATTATCGGCTCATTACTGCTGTGGGCACTAGGAGATGAATATCTGGTTCTGATGCTCTCAGCGGGTGTTCCCAGTTTTGCACATGAATCACATACATTCAAGACAGCTCCTTCAATTCTGACCTTTTCCAGATGTGGAACCTTTTTCCCGCACATTTCACAATCCATATCTATCCCGAATATATTCAAATCAGATTTAATAAGTTAATTCCCGCCAGTTTCACAATACACATATCTTTTTTAGCTGATTAAGCCTTCTTGACGTATTGGATCTTGCATCGCTGGGAATTGCAAAAGTACGTGGAAAACTATACACTACCACAAAATACAACGATTCCATATACGGAGAGGACGTCAAACGTATCGAGAAAACATACTTCCGTGAGTGGGAGCCAAAGCGCAGCAAGATAGCTGCAGCAATTCTGAAGAGAGTCAAAGATCTGCCCTTTAGGAAAAATTCAAACATTCTATATCTCGGGGCATCTACCGGAACAACTACCACCCACCTCTCAGATATTTGTACAGAGGGAAGGATATTTGCCGTGGAAAAAGCATATGATCCGTTCGTGAAACTCATTTCCCTTGCTGAAAGAAGGGAAAACATATATCCTATCCTGGAGGATGCAGCCGTCCCTGAAAGATATGCGTTCTTCATGGACAATATCGATTTCATATACCAGGATGTGGCCCAGAGGAACCAGGTACAGATATTCAACACAAATGCCAGGGCATTTCCAAAAGCAAGGGATGCAATGCTGATTCTAAAAATCAGATCAATATCGGGCAAAGGCTCTGAAGATGAAATTCTTAAAAGAGAGATTGCAAAAATAGATGATTTCAGACCCGTAGAAGTGATAAACCTTCATCCCTACTCAAAGGCGAATTATCTCATCAGGTTGAAGAAGTCCTGAAATTAATAAATAAAAAATTCCTATATGGCACTGATGTCAGATTTTAAGGAATTCTTTTCAAAAAACGCAGAGGCTTACGCTCACAGCCAATCACATAAAAAAGGGGAGGACCTTCAGCAGCTTGTTGAGGCGGTGAACCCAATATCGTCAGATGTTGCAATAGATCTGGCATCAGGAACAGGTTTTACCGCGATGGCACTGGCACCTCTTGTTTCAAAAGTAGTGGCTTATGACGGCACAGAAGAGATGTTGCAGAAGGCAAGAGAACTTGCAGCCGAAGACAAGATCCAAAATCTGGATTTTTCTGTAGGGGATGTGGCAAATCTCCCATATTCAGATAACACGTTCGATATTGCAACCTGCAGAAGGGCCGCGCATCATTTCACTGACAAGAAGAAATTTCTTAGCGAAGCATTCAGGGTATTGAAAAAGGGTGGGAGGATAGGAGTTGTTGATATGGCCGTTCCTGAGGCAGATAACAATGACATATTCAACCATATAGAAATCATAAGGGATCATTCGCATATTGCAGCAGAGAAGCTGGAAACATGGAAGAATCTAATCGGGAATGCAGGTTTCAGGATTACAAAAGTCATATCGTCAAGCGAGGAATACACTTTGGAAAGATGGCTTTCTCCTGTTAAAATGGACAGCAAAGAAGGTAATGAACTGCAGATCTATCTGAAAGAAACACCTGATAAACTTCTAATCAATGGCAATATTAACAGGGAAGAAGGGACTATCCTTAAGGAAAGGTTTGTAATTGTTGCAGAGAAACCTTGAAAACATAGAGGGTAGTTGAAGAATATATGTCAGTAACCACAGGGGAATTGGATCTGGAATTTTTCAAAGAATCAGGCTTTCAAAAGAAATCATGTATTTCATGCGGACATTATTTCTGGACACTGGACAGCGACAGAAAAACATGTGGAGACCCTCCCTGTGATTCCTATTCTTTCATAGGTAACAGCCCAGTCAACAAACAGTATTCTCTCAATGAAGTAAGATCTCTGTTTCTGGACTTTTTCAGGGAAAATCATAAGATCATCGGACCATACCCCGTAGTACCCAGGTGGCGGGACGACGTTCTCCTGGTTAACGCTTCAATCTATAATTTTCAGCCTCATGTTACTTCAGGCAGGGTTGCCCCACCGGGAAATCCTCTCGCGATGTCCCAGCCGTCTGTAAGAATGCTTGATACAGATCTTGTTGGTGAAACAGGGAGGCATCTGACCTCCTTTGAAATGATGTGTCACGACTCTTTCAACTATAAGGACAAATTTGTTTACTGGAAAGAAGAAACTACACAGTACTGTCACAGATTCCTCACAGAATCCATGGGCATTGATCCACAACTCATCAGCTACAAGGAAAAACCATGGTCCGGGGGAGGAAATGGAGGTAATGCTTTTGAGGTCCTTATCGGTGGACTTGAAGTTGCAACCCTTGTATTCATGGACATGTCCATTGATCCGGAAGGCCCTGTTGAAATCGATGGGAACAGATATTCAAAAATGGATATGATGATAGTTGATACCGGCTATGGACTTGAAAGGCTGGTATGGCTGTCAAATGGAACGGCAACCGTTTATCAGGCTGTACTGCCCTATGCCATAGATCATATAGTCAGGAACTCAGGTATAACACAATGGGACCCTGAGAGCCTTGCCCTTCTCTCAAGGCATTCTGCCGAGATGGAACCGTTTGACAGGGAAGCAGTTCTTGACAGGAGCCTGCCCGAGTTAACCAAAAAAGGTCTTGTTGAAAGCAGGGATGACCTTGAAAGACAGTTTGATACTGCAAAGGCCGTATACACCATTGCCGATCACACAAAGACCCTCCTTATTCTGTTTTCGGACTATGTGATTCCAAGCAATGTTAAGGTGGGATACCTCGCAAGACTTCTCATAAGAAGGGCCCTCAGGGCAAAGGCAGAGTGCGGTTACACCGGATCTTTGTGGGAACTCATAAAACTGCATCATGAGCACCTGAAAGATATCATAAAGAATTTCCCGGAATCTTTCATTCTGGAAGCACTTGATGAAGAGGAAAAAAAATACAGTGAACTGGAACAGAAAGGCGAAAGTCTTGTCCTAAGAATATATGACAGAAAAGGCACACTTTCAACAGAGGATCTGGTAACCCTTTATGATTCATCGGGCATAATACCTGAGACTGCAGCAAGAATTGTAAAGGAAAAAAGAAATGCGAAAATAAGCATTCCTGGAGATTTTAATTCCCTCATTACTTCGCTCCACGAAAAACCTGAGGTCGCGAAGAAGAAGAAAGAGAAGTACCCGGACATATTTACAAGGCCTCTATACTATGATGATACAGGCATAAGGGAATTCAATGCCATTGTTTTACATTCAAACGGCAAGGAGATTATACCGAACCAGACAGCTTTCTACCCGGAAGGAGGAGGACAACCCACTGATCTTGGATACTTCACTTACAAAGGAAAGAAAGTTGAAATGCAGGGTGCCACCAGATATGGCCGCTCAATTGTTCATAAGGTTGAAACTGAAATCCCGGAACACTCGAGAATTATTGGGCATGTTGATTACTTCAGAAGACGCAGGCTTATGGTTCATCACTCGTCAACGCATCTTCTTCTTGGAGTCTTAAGAGAAATTCTCGGTGAACATGTATGGCAGAGCGGGGTCCAGAAAGGGGTTGACAGATCAAGGATAGACATAACTCATTTCCGGAAGCCATCGGATGAGGAAATACGGCAGATAGAAAGGAAGTGCCTTGAATATATCACACAGGGAAGAGCCATTGCAGTCAGGAACATTGAGTGGAATAAAGCCATTGCAAAATACGGGTTCAGGTTATTTGAAGGCGGTGTTCCGGATGGAAATACCATCAGGGTTGTTGAAATTGATGGCGTCGACGCCGAAGGCTGTGGCGGTACTCATCTGAAGAACACATCCGAAATTGGTTTCCTGAAAATCCTGAAGGTTGAAACTATCCAGGAGGGAATACAGAGGTTTACATTTGCCGCAGGTGATGCAGCACTGGATTACGTGCAGGACATATACGCAAATGAACAGTTTGTTGAAGGTGCATTGTCAACTGTACAGGATAAAGTCAGGGAATCTCTCGGGAAGCTGATTTCCGAAAACCTTGAAATGAAAAAAGAGAAAGAAAAACACCTGAAAGATATGATTGATTCAGCAATAGCAGGAGCCCAGAGACTTGACATTTCCGGTTCAGATTCTATTTTTATTTCAGGATCATTCAGCGACGAGGGACTAAAAGGAATAGTCAGTGCAGTGTTCTCTCTCAGGAAGGACCTGGCGTTCATCGTTAACATTAAGGGAGAATTTTCCGACCTCATGATTATTTCCACCAAGGCAGATGCAAAGGCAATCGCAGAGAAACTTGCTGCCAAAACAGGTGCAAATGTGCAGGGCAGTAACAGACATGCACAGCTTTCCGGGGCATTCAGGTTAGATAAAAGCTTAATAAGGGCAATTTTGGATTAACTCTGAATCTGAGGCCAACTGATGACAGAACAGGAAGTTCGAAAGCTCATTCTTGATACCGTATCTAAATATTACGAATATACTTCGTATAGTGGAGGAGAAGATACAGTTACCATCAGGGTTCCAGAATTTCATATTAAACCCGAACAGAATTTTGTAAAACTAGCCAAGGAACTGGAAAAACTAGGATTTCTAACATTTACAAGCACAGGTGAAGTAGACGAAATCATTGTGATGCCTAAACCATCAACAAAGAACAGTACAGATTACCGGATAAAGCTTATTCTTCTTGCGGCAACTATTGGGTTTTCAGCTTATTTCGGATATACCTACCAGGTCAGTTATCAGGGACCAGGAAATATTCTTGCAAATATCTCCACATCTCTTTTATTCTATATGCTTCCCCTGACAGTAATCTTTGCCGGGAGGGAAGCCGCAAAATATGTCGCATTAAAGAAGAACGGCATGGATTATCCATTTCCAATTTTAATTCCGAATCCACTTGGCCTTGGGTCAATGGGGCTAATAAATTCCCCGAACAGGCCTTATGTAAGCAGAAAAGCCATGATCGAATCTGGAGGTTACTCAATCATAACAGGGTTTTTCATATCCCTTATATTTCTCATAATAGGCTCACTTATAACATTCAATTTCCCACCATCCGCCCCTATTGTTAATTCTCCTGTTCAGACCATAGGTTCTCCATTGGTACTGCAATTCATGGCTAACCCGTTGATTCCATCCAATGGTATTCTTGATCCACTGGCACTTGCAGGATGGGCCGGGATCGTTATAACTGCATTCAATGCTCTCCCGCTTGGCTTCCTTGATGGGGGGTTAATATCATCAGCACTGTTTGGAAGAAAGGCACAATATCTTTCTTACATATCTCTCCTCGTCATCATCATACTTAGTATAATTTACCCGCCATGGATTATTCTTGCAGTTTTTGCCCTATTGGTGGGAATGAAGGGTCCACAGCCTCTGAACAACATATCTGGAATACATGTCAACACAAAAGCCATCGCTGTGGTGGCATTTGCCATCATTGTCTTGGGACTGGCCCCGTTTCCCTTTCACACAAACTCAAGCAGCTTCAGTGCCAACGTGTCCCAGGAATACTTTCTTTTAACAAATCCCGGAAACAGCCTGGTAACTTTCAATGTTACCGTGAACAATACCGGGCAGTCTACCATAGTTCCAGCATTCGAAATTTCCCCATCTGTAAGTTTTGACCTCTCTGGTGAAAGCAAATCCATTACTCCAGGCAGTCAGTATAATTATTCGCTAAGGATCGATCCTCCTTCAAGCATACAACCAGGATTCCACAATTACGTTCTCACGGTATATTCGGGCAGTTTTTACAAGAGTATAGCACTGTCGGTCCTAAAGGTCAATGTAAGTACGCTTATGTTATTCAACAACAATAATCCGTACACAATGCATCCGGAACATAATGGTTCAATCTCACTTTCACTAACATCCTTCAGAAATGAGAACATCCACATTGTTTCAATTGGCGGCCCAAATATTTCATTTACCTATCATCCCAGCAGCAGTCTTAGCATAACTGTCAACTCAAAACTCGCCTACCTTTATGCAAACCCAAATTCTGCCACAATTTTTACTATCCAGCAGGGTAGTACAACAGAAATCAACATGACGCTCAACTCACAACCGCATTACTGGTATATAGTTGCTTACAATGAGTCTTACACAGCTGCGGTTGCCCAATATACAGGCTGAGGTTTGACAGATGCTGAAAATCGGTTTTCTTGTAAATCCTGTGGCTGGTTGCGGCCAGCTATTCAACTTAAAAGGCTCAGACAGTCTCAGCCTGAAGGACTGCCCGCGATCCACATCCCTTGAAAAAGCAGTAGAATTTCTTGAAGAGGTGGGAGACCTGAAAATGGAGTACCTGACCGCTTCCGGGAAAATGGGAGAGGAAGCTTTTGAAATTTCGGGAGTTCATAATTATTCTGTCGTGTATTCTTACAGCGGGGAATGCAACTCCAGTGATACTGTAAAGGCATCAAAAATCATTCTTCAGCAAGATCCGGATATTCTGGTGTTTTTTGGAGGCGATGGAACAGCAAGGGACATAGTTGACTCAGGTTACACAAGACCGGTCATTGGCGTGCCGCTTGGAACAAAAATGTTCAGTTCAGTTTTCGCCATAAGCATCGCAAGAGCGGTTCAAATGATTAGAATGATGGCTTCCGGTAAAATTGTGGATTTTATCAGGGCCGATGTTATTGATTTAAATGAAATCTCATATGAAAAGGGCGAAATGGAACTTTCCTCCTATGGAGAACTTCTCATCCCAAAAAGTGAATTCATGATGTCAGAATCCAAGGCAGAATATCCTGCAACAAGCATGGAGTCAATTGGACAGTACATCATAGATGGCATGGAGGATGAGGTCAATTATCTAATAGGCCCAGGATCAACCTGCAAATCAATCAATTTATTACTCGGTCTGGACAGCAGCCTGCTCGGTTTTGATCTGGTGCGAAATAAAAAACTCTTGGGAAAGGACCTGAGCGAAGACGAAATTTTCGCAGTATCAGAAAATAAGACAAAGATCGTTCTTTCTCCAATAGGCGGACAGGGCTTTCTTCTTGGAAGAGGTAATAAACAGCTTTCTACGCGCATTCTTTCACGCGTCGGGTTTGCAAACATAATGGTTGTCGCATCAGAGGAGAAACTGATGTATCTGAAGGGCCTATACATCGATATCTGGGACAGCGAGTCGATTACTAAACCAAAGTACATCAAGGTCCTCTTCAGCTATGGGAGATTCAAACTTATGCCGGTAATATTTTAGTTCTCCGAAAAATATTCGGCAATTGATAGATTTTTTGTTAAAAATTAGCAAAATGTTTAATAAAGAAGGATATACCAGTTCAGTGAGAGAGCTGGAACAGGAAGGGAAAGCATTTTCTGATCTCACAAAAATGGTGAAAAAATCGCCTCATTGGAGCATTCTGGTAGCTTTGACAGCATTAGTGCTCCTGGTGGATTTTGTGTTTATAATGAATCTGTTCATCGTTCTTGTGGGGGTTCTGGGGTCATATCTGCTTGTAATATCTTTGGATCTTCTCTTCGTCAGGATCACAAGAACTCATTTTCCAGCAAGAAGAATACTTTACCTGAATTTCATGTCGCTGGGCTTATCATCAATTTTCTTCTGGATAATATCTATTGTTCACCTGTTTCAAAGCCTTGAAGCCCTGCTTATGGTTTCAATCTCGTCAGCTACTCTTCTGAGAGTACTCATTTTCTACACCTATTATTCTGATAAACTTTCAAAATTTTTCATTCCAGCACTCAATTACACTTATGCTGCAATTTTCGCCCTGACTATTGCGTTCAGGGATCTTGCAACCGTGATCCCATTCATAATCTCTTCAATAATCTACATCATTGGCGGTATTATTTTTGTAAAGAGCTCTACAAAAGAATTTTCCAAGGAATATGGTGAAAGTGCTACAAAGATAATCCAGATGTTCCTTAATTATAACAATAGTGCCGAGAGCCTTGAGGTTGGCAACAAATTCTTTGCACAACTATATGCGCACAGCAGACGTGTTCCGGTTAAGGTAGTAGACGTAATGAGAAAGGATGACTCCCGCCTTGTTACAATGGTTTTTCCTTATGTACATCCGGGTCCGTTTGGAACATTGGGCTCAAGTGATCTTCCTCTGAGACTGCAGCATCGCTTATCAGATCTTGGTACAGACCTGATGGTATTCCACACAACAACAACGAACAGCAACAACTGTTCAGGTGATACCGATATTGATGAAATAGCGTCTGGTGTAATGCACTGCCTCAATGGAATGGAATACGTTGACACTATCTCAAGATTCAAGAGAATAAATGTTGGAAAATATGTTATAGGCATGCAGAAGTTCGGCAAATTTGGCTTTGGTGCAATTATCCCTGAAAGAGAGCCCTTTGACGATGTAAAACTAAGGGAAGGTCTCGAAATCATGCATTATGTCGAGAGGACTGCACTCAAGGAATTCGCAGTTATCGATGCCCAGAACTGCTTTGTTGAAAAGGCTCCGGAACTGGATAACTGTGAAGGTATGGACAAAGCATTCTCACGTGAATTAAACAGGCTTGAGAACAAATTCCCTGCAAGGATGGGATATTACAGAATTCACGAACCCATGGCTGAACTGGGTTCAATGGGAATCCAGGCAATCGTAACCGAAGCAGGCGGAAAATATCAGGCAGTTGTTCTTACAGATTCAAACAACATTACAAGGGAAGTCGTAGATCTATCAAGAAAACTTGTTGAAAATGAGATAAGCAATCTTGAAATTTACACAACTGACAATCATTATGTAAATGCAAACAACCTAGACATTAACCCTCTGGGCAGGAGCGGCAGTCCAATGGATGCAGCTGACATGATAAAACGGACTGTTCTCATGGCCAAGAATACTATTACTGATGTCAGGATAGGAATGAAGAGTCACATCGTAAAGGTGAAGATGGGGGAGGAAAATACCTATCAGAGACTCATAGATTCGGTCTTCAACTCCCTGAGAATGGCCAAATACACCATCATTATTACAATACCGTCCAGCATAATAGCATCAATTGCAATATTCAGATTTGTGCTTCCTATGCTATGATTATTATTATCTGCATAAAAAGAAAACAGGGAAATGGCTGAATTGTCTGATGTTGTCCGACAAAGTATGTAGGTAAATATGTGTAAAAACGTGTATTTGAGGGTACATGTATATTGTCTGCCAAGAACATTTATATATATCTAAGCGAATTTGATGTTATGGAGTTAATAGCAGATGGAAACATCATAAGATCATTGAACCGAAGCGAATTGAGGCGCAAGGTTCTCTTCTATATGCTTTCCATTTATCCATATCGATCCTATCTTTCTGAGATATCCAGGGCCGTAAAATCAGATCCTTCAAATGTAAAGGGTTGCCTGGAGGGATTAGGGATCAGATACACCGGAGAAGAATCGCTTGTGGGTCTCGGGCTCATATCAATTGAGCAGACAAAAAATGGTTTCAAGTACTATAAGGTGAACCAGGACTACGTAGAAGACATTAAAGGTCTCAGGACCATGTTTAACCACAAGAAAGTTTTCGCTGTGGAAATAGGATAAAATCTTTCAAAACCATATTCATGATTTTCCATCTCCTCCTTAATTTACTTTTTAAAATTATTGATGCAATTTATTCAAACATTTGTTGATGGAGTTCATTATTAGTTGAGTTATGATTTAGGTTATAATTATTCCAAATAGCCGCCTGAGCACAAGTTTATTTTAATTTATGAATAATATGGTATCGCGATTTACACTTATCCGGTAATCTTGAAAAATGGCTTATTGTCTGAATCTTGGGATAGATGTAAAAGTATCCAATGAAATCTCATATAAAGCCAGAAAGACTTAATAATTAAATTTAAATGAAGTGGTGGTGGATAGTACGGTAGAATCTGTAGATGAATGGGTAAAGAAGTTAAACATCAATTCCACGAAAGATGTTCAGGTACCCAGGATTCTTTTTGACCAGGTTGTGGGCCAGGAGGAGGCCAGAGAAGTCGTGAAGAAAGCGGCTCTTCAGAAGAGACATGTTCTTCTTATTGGTGAACCTGGGACTGGAAAATCTATGCTCGCCCAGTCTATGGTAGATTTCCTGCCAAAGGATGAGCTTGAAGATATACTTGTATTTCCGAACCCTGAAGACACCAACAGGCCAAAGGTTAAGACACTCCCGGCCGGCAAGGGTAAGGAGATAGTAAGGCAGTACCAGATAAAAGCTGAAAGGGAAAGAAAAGATCGTTCAAGGGGAGTTCTCTTCATCATAATTTCGGTGATTTTCCTTGGGATTGTCGCATCAATAGCGTTCAGCAATTATACAATAGCCTTCCTGGCAATATTTGCAGCCCTTTTCATATATATGATAATGGCACTTAATCCGGGAATGAGGATGGAACGTGCTTTAGTACCAAAGCTGCTTGTTACGCATACTCCATCTGACAAGCCTCCATTTATAGACTCAACAGGAGCACATTCAGGTGCACTTCTTGGCGATGTAAGACATGATCCATTCCAGTCTGGCGGTCTTGAAACACCTGCACACGACAGGGTAGAGGCAGGTAACATTCACAAAGCTCACAAGGGTGTTCTGTTCGTGGATGAAATGAATCTTCTGAGACCAGAAAGCCAGCAGGCACTTCTTACTGCAATGCAGGAAAAGAAATTTTCAATTTCAGGCCAGAGTGAAAGGAGCGCAGGTGCCATGGTTCAAACGGAGCCGGTTCCTTGCGATTTTGTTCTCGTTGCGGCTGGAAATCTTGATGCAGTACAGGGTATTCACCCGGCTCTAAGGTCAAGAATAAGAGGATATGGTTACGAGGTCTATGTCAATGACACCATGGAAGATAACGATGAAAACAGACATAAGCTTGTTCAGTTCATCGCCCAGGAAATCCTCAAAGACAAGAAGATTCCACACTTCGATATGGGGGCAATCACTGAGATTGTTAAAGAGGCCCAGAAGAGATCAGGAAGAAAGGGTAAGCTAACCCTAAGACTAAGAGAACTCGGTGGTCTGATACGAGTTGCTGGAGATATAGCAATAACAGAGAAAACCGACATTGTTTCCGCAAGACAGGTAGTCTCGGCAAAGGCTTTGAGCAAACCACTTGAGCAGCAGGTTGCGGATAGATCAATCCAGATAAGGAAGACATATCAGACTTTCAGGAGCGAAGGTTCACAGGTTGGTATGGTCAACGGACTTGCAGTGGTTGGTGCCAACACTGGCATGGCGGACTACACGGGGATAGTAATGCCTATTGTTGCCGAAGTAACTCCAGCACAGCACAAGGGCAACGGCGTTGTAATCGCAACTGGAAAACTTGGTGAAATTGCAAAGGAAGCAGTCCAGAACGTCTCCGCAGTTTTCAAGAAACTCAGTGGGAAAGACATTTCCGATCTTGACATCCACATTCAGTTCATAGGAACATATGAGGGTGTTGAAGGTGATTCAGCAAGCGTGTCCATAGCAACAGCTGTGATCTCTGCAATTGAAAATATCCCAATAGATCAGACTGTAGCCATGACAGGGTCACTAAGTGTGAGAGGAGCAGTTCTTCCGGTAGGTGGAGTTACTGCAAAAGTTGAGGCAGCCATTGAGGCCGGAATGAAGAGGGTCATTGTTCCCGCGGCTAACTTTGGTGATATTGTCCTTGATCAGGCTCACGAGGGCAAGATAGAGATCATTGCAGCCACAGATATCAGGGAGGTATGGGACAATGCTCTCATTGCAAGCCCTGAGAAACAGAAGTTCCTCTCTTCGGTCGCTGATTTCCTCAATTCCAAGATGTTTGGTGGCGGAAAACAGGGGACCAGGCCTGGAACAAATGTTGCCTGAAATAAAATATTACAATCTACTGGCCTGGGATTGTCTTTCGTCAATGAAAGACTTTCTCGGTGCCAGCCATAATGATTTTTTTTCCATTGTTGATGCAGCCAAGGTTATCAGTTTAGAGCAGGTAGTCATAGCGTACGAAAGGGCCAAAAGGCTCATAGAAAATTCTGAAAAAATAAAACGCCCTGAATCAGCATTTCTGATGTTGATGTCAGGCGAGAAACAGATATCAAAAGCTCAGGAGGAAATTGGTATAACCAGTTCCACAAAAAGTATTCTTGCTGTTTATACGGATCAGGAGGACCTCATGGAGTTTGAGCATCTCTGCAATGGTAATTTACATTCAGAATCCAAGATACCAATTATCGAAAGAGAAGTCAAATATGACAATCTGATATTTTCAAGAATGGCAAAGATCGAACTTTCCATATAGTCTTTATATTTCCAGCCCGATTCAAGAAAGATGAAAAAGAATTTCCTCGCCTTGTTCGGCCATGTGGCAATAGATGTTACAATGAACATTGATTTTTTTCCCACAAAAGGTTCGGTTGCCGTTAACTCCTTAAGGGAAAATTATGGGGGCACAGCTGGAAACATTGCCTTGATAGGGGCAAAACTTGGGCTTCCATTTCATTTATTTTCAGCAGTTGGATTGAAATCCCATGAAAGATACATAAATTTCCTCAAGAAAATTGGAGCAGACACGTCTCACCTTTATGTTGATCCCGAGGATATGGGACCAATTGGATATGCTGCCTCAGACGGTCAGGATCAGATTTATTATTTTTTTCAGGGACCAATGAACAAACCTCTTGAAGGCAGGATAACATTAGATCAGGAAGGTTATGAATGGGTGCATTTTGGAACGGGACTTCCCGATGATTACTTATCAATGAGCCGGCAATTTGAGGGCTCAAAAATAGTTTTTGACCCAGGACAGGAAATCAACTACCGGTACAATAAGGAAAATCTGGGAAAAATGCTTGAAATATCTGATCTTGCAATCTTGAATGAAGGCGAATCAGCAAAGGCTGAAGAATTATTGGGGATCTCCAGCGGAAAGCTACCAGCATATTGCAAGAACCTCATCATTACCAGGGGGGCAAGAGGATCAACATATTTACATGAGGGGGACTCTTACGACTTTCCTGCAACATTGGTAGAGAAACCTTATGATACAATAGGGGCAGGTGATGCTTTCAGGGCTGGTTTTTATTTTGCACTCTGGAAAGACAGTTCAATTGAAGCAGCAATTAAAATCGGTTCATTGGTGTCAGCTGAAGCCATAAAAAGGCCATTCATGGATTTTGATAAGACTGGAGAGCAGATTTTAAAACAATTCTCCCAATGATTTCATTAAATCATCGGTGATCCTTTATCCATGCCAATATACGAATTTGAAGGAAAAGTGCCGGTGATAGAGGAAACAGCTTATGTTTTCCCGGATGCAGTCATAATTGGTAATGTTAAGATAGGCAGGGAAGTATGGATCGGGCCCGGGGCAGTTCTCAGGGGAGATTACGGAGAAATAGAGGTCGGAGACTTCACAGCTGTTGAAGATAATGTTGTAATCCATGCAAGACCTGGAGAGAAGACCACTATTGGAAAACATGTTACGCTGGGTCATATGTCGGTGATACACACCCCAACAATAAACGACTGGGCTGTTGTAGGCATGAATTCAACCATATCTGACTTTGCCAAGGTTGGAACCTGGGCAGCAGTTGCTGAGGGCGCAGTTGTACGCAACCGTTCAGAGATACCTGATGAAGGCATTGCAGCTGGGGTGCCTGCTAAGGTTATAGGTAAAGTAAATGGAGAATACAAGAAACTATGGGAAGATTACAAGAACAACTACAACACATTCTGCAGACGGTACAGGGACAATCTTCGTCCAGTGAAAAAGTAATTTAACTTTATTCCCTATTTCTTTTATGCATGATGTCTCACATTCCTATTATAGATGTAAGGGCAAGAAAAGTAATTGACTCAAGAGGTAATTTTACAGTTGAAGCAACCGTTGATCTTGAATATTCAACTGGAGTCTGTGCAGCACCATCTGGTGCAAGCACCGGGGCGACTGAAATGCAGGCATTCGCAAAAGGTGGTCCAGACGAGTCAATCAAATTCTTTGAAAAGAACGTAAAGAACAAAATCATCGGTTTTAACGCCCTTGATCAGAACAGTCTGGATACTCTTTTAAGGGAACTCGATGGGTCAGAATATCTCTCAAATATTGGGGGAAATATGGCGACTGCTATTTCAATCGCAAATGCCAAGGCAGTGGCCCAGGCACTGGACATTCCCCTTTACAAGTACGTTGGCGGGATGTTCTCCAGATCACTCCCAAGACCGATGGGAAATGTAATTGGTGGCGGCAGGCACTCGAAAAATGGAACCACAATTCAGGAATTTCTGGTATCTACCCAAGGTAAAACGTTTCTTGAATCTGCCTATATAAACACAAGAGTTCACAAGAGGATCGGAGAACTTCTGTCTGATAAACTGAAGGGAGTAAGTGTTGGTCTCGGGGACGAGAAAGCCTGGACGGCAAGCATAAGTGACATGGAAGCTGTAGATATTATAAAAGAGGCAACAAAGGAAATTTCTGCAGAACACAAGGTCAAGATACTCCTTGGTACGGATTTTGCTGCAACTGAATTCTTCAAAGACGGGAAATACCATTACAGGGAAGGAATCAAATCAAGAGATGAACAGATAGACTTTGCAGCCCATTTTTCCAAGGATCTTGGCTTTTACTTTATCGAGGATCCCATTGAAGACACGGATTTCGAGGGATTTGCAGAAGTAACAAAGAAAGTTGGAAAGAACAGCGTTATTGTGGGTGATGATCTTTACACCACCAACCCAGAAAGGCTAAAAAAAGGAATCGAGCTGGGATCTACAAGCGGAATCCTGATCAAAGTAAACCAGATTGGAACCCTCTCCAGCACTGTTGAGACTGTCAAAATGGCAACGGAAGCCGGAATAAGCAGAACTGTTTCCCACAGGAGCGGAGAAACCACGGATGACTTCATTGCACACCTCTCAGTGGCATTTGGTGCTGAATTCATAAAAACAGGAACGATTGGTGGCGAGAGGCTAGCCAAGCTGAACGAGCTCATTAGAATAGAGGAAGACTTCTTCTAGGCAGAGATAAATGCTTAATCTGGTGGGCCTCGGCCTGAGAGGTATCAGGAGCCTAACGCTTGAACAGCTGGAAGTCCTAAAACTCTCAGATATTATTTACTACGAGACATATACTTCCATATCACCGCAGGGAACCATAAGGGAGCTTGAAAAACTTCTAGGTAAGAAAGTTCTTTCTGCAGACAGGGAATTTGTTGAAAACGAAGAGGAATTAATCCAGAAGTCTGTATACCAGAATGTCTCCATGGTTATTACCGGGGACCCATTATCTGCCACCACACACAACCAGCTTCGCGCCGATGCCTTGACTGCTGGAGCTGAAGTAGTAACATATGAAAATGCCTCAATAATTTCCGTTATTCCGGGCAAGATAGGCCTTTTTCCTTACAGAATGGGGCCTCCTGTATCTGTACCATTCCCTCAGGAGAATTTCCTTCCAAAGAGTGTAGCTGAGAAAATTCAGACCAATCTTTCCCAGAATCAGCATACAATTCTACTGCTTGATCTGAAAGACAAAAGAACAATGTTTCCCCACGAAGCACTTGAAACCATATTACGAATGGAAGAGAAGTACGGGTATCATTTCCTGAATGATGAGAGCAAGGTCTTCTCTCTTTCCAGGGTATCTCAGGAAGGTGAGCGGCTAATCTTCGATAGCGTGTCCAATATTATTGGGGCAAGGTTTGCAGAATTCCCTGCTGCATTGGTTATACCGGCAGAACTGAACCACAATGAAGAGGCATTCGCAGAAAAATTTACTAAAAAATGCAGTTATTTCAGGTAGGTTTCAACTACCTGCATAACAAATGTAATCGGTATATTGTATTTTCCTGACACGTACTTCGGATCCAGGTAATCACAGTAATCGATCAGTATGTTTCTGGTCATTTCGTCAGGTGATATTGCATTGATGTAATAGTGCAATCTTCCCAGCAGACTGTCTTTTTTCTGAACAAGTTCAAGTCTCTTTTCCATGAGATTATCAAGTTCCTCGTCTGTTTTGAGGAGCTTATCTATAAGTTCTTTTGGTGGAATTTTGGTATCGGCTATTTCCTCATGTTCTCTGTCAGGTATTTCATACCTTTTTACTTCAATATAGTTCCTCGAATAATCTGCGACAAGTGTTGAAAATCCGGTTGGTTTGTATATTTTTCTTGGTGCTCCAGAACTGCTTGGAATTACTCCAGCAGAAAGGATTAGATTTGCTTTCTCAAGCAGGTCAAGCTGTTTGTTGATCGCCTGCTGTGACACACCAATCCATCTGCTGATCTGTAAGGCATAGGATTGATCAAGGATTAATCCCCTCAGTATCTCTCTTCTGGTGTTATTCTCAATGGCCGAAATCAGGGATAAAATTTCCTCGTCAATCATTTTCTCCTATCCTCACTCAATTGATATCTTCCTTCCTCCTTCAGCACCCTTTGCGGCCCGGTTCACGGTAACATCCAGGATACCATTGTTGAACTTTGCACTTGCAGTATCCGGCTTAATTTCATAATCAAGATCAATGCTCTTATAATATTTCCGTGGGCCCTCTTTTACCTCCATGGTTACGTTGTACTCAGAGACATTCAGCTGGATATTCTCTTTGTTTATACCTGGGAGTTCATAAGTGATGTATATTTTCTCCTGGTCTTCATTAAGATCGGTGATAGGTTCCCTCACATTTTTTTCAAGCATCCTGGGTTCCCTGCCGAAACTTCTTCCCTGCGGAACGTTTCCGAACTCTTCAAAGACCGGCTTGCCATCAGGTCCCATCTTGTAAGACCACCCATAAACATACGGTCCGAATGTTTGCACATCAGGGTCGTGAAGCATCTTGTCCCAAATCTTCATCATCCTTTCGTTTAATTTGTCGAAGTCAAAACCAAAGTCCTCAAAGAACTCATCAAATGTGTCTCTCCATTCATCATCTCTCTTTCTTCTGTATGCCATGTTTACATCCTCCTGTTGTCAACCATTAGTTGACAACTGACAATTACATCAATTTATTTAAACATTTTTGGCGAAAGAAAATTACAACATATTCCTGCTTTTTAATTAGCATGTCTTATACAGGATCATTTATGTAAAGGGAATGGCGTAATTCTAAGAGTACGGCCTTTTAAAAGTCAAGGAGTTTTTTGATAGGGTTACATTTGGAGATAATCAAGGAAGACGTCATAATTATGGGTGGTGGAATGGCAGGATTGAGGGCCGCCATTTCTGCTGTTGAAAGTAATCCAACTGTCTCTGTTGGGCTTGTATCAAAACTCTATCCATTGCGTTCCCATTCCGTTTCAGCAGAAGGTGGCACAAGTGCCGTGCTGAATCCCAAAGACAGTTTCGATCTTCACTCCTTTGATACAATAAAGGGGAGTGACTATCTCGCTGATCAGGATGCTGTCGAAGAATTTGTAAAAATAGTTCCCGAACAGATTTACACCACAGACCGTTGGGGTTGTCCCTGGTCCCGGAATGCTGATGGAACTATTTCCCAAAGGGATTTTGGAGGTCTCAGTTTCCCAAGGGCTACATTTGCTGCAGATAAAACCGGCTTTCATGTAATGCAGACACTTTTCAGCAGGTGTCAAATGTATGACCGGATCCACTTTTACAATGAATTCTTCGTAACCTCTGCAATAATTGAGAATAATCAATTCAACTGCCTTACCGCTATTAATCTACACACAGGTGAATTTGTTGCTTTTCAGGGAAAATCACTCATATTTGCTGCAGGGGGAGCTGGCCGTCTTTACGAGTTCAGCACTTATGCCAGTTCCGTGACGGGCGATGGAGATGCCATAGTATACAGGGCTGGTCTTTCTCTTAAAGACATGGAGTTCATGCAGTTTCATCCTACAGGTCTCATTCCATCTGGAATACTTATCACAGAGGCAGCACGGGCTGAAGGTGGCTATCTGAGGAATTCAGAAAATAAGAGATTTATGGAAAAATATGCACCGACTAAGCTGGAGGAGGCACCAAGGGACATTGTTTCAAGGGCAATGATGTGGGAAATACTCGCAGGCCGAGGTTACAAGGATGAACATGGCGACACCCCGCATATTCATCTGGATCTTACTCACATAGCTGACAAGCTTGAGGAACGTCTTCCAATGATTACAGATATAGCAAAGAAATTCAATAAAATCGATCCGGCGGAGGAACCAATACCTGTGAGGCCGGCTACACACTATACCATGGGCGGAATAGATGTCAACATCTTCACTGAAACATCAGTTCCAGGTGTATTTGGAGCAGGAGAAAACGCTGCAATAAGTATACACGGTGCAAATCGACTGGGTTCCAATTCAACAAATGAATGTCTTGCATTTGGTAATGTTGTGGGAGTTAAGGCTGCAAAGTGGGCCTCTTCACATGAAATCCCGGAACTAGAAAGAAATAAAGTAATGATCGAGGAAAAGAGGATCTGGGAAAACATCCTGAAGAATAAGGGAGGAGAGAACGTTGCCAGCATAAGGGAAGACCTGAGAACCGGGATGGACCTCAACGTTGGAGTTCTGAGAACTGAAAGTGAGCTTGAAAAACAAGCCAGGAATATCAGGGACCTTAAGTTACGCTATGAGAACATAACTGTGGGCGACAAATCAGGAGTATTCAACCTCCAGTTGCAGGAAACATTAGAGCTGGGATTTATGCTTGATCTTGCAGAAATGATAACTGTAGGTGCTCTGATGAGGAAAGAAAGCAGAGGAGCGCACTACAGAAATGATTATCCTGAAAGGGATGACAAGAACTTCCTTAAGCATACAATTATAAAATATACCCGGGAAGGACCGGAATTTCACTACAGAGATGTTGTCATAACCAAATGGCAACCTGCTGCAAGAGTTTACTGAAGTGATATAATGCCATCGGAAAATTATGTCTTTGATATAGAGAGGAATGATGGAAAAGGCTCCATAAGACACGATAGATTTCAGGTTCCAAAGAAGAAGATATCAACTGTTCTTGAAGGGCTTACATACATAAGCGAGAATCTTGATGGAACGCTTGCATTCAGGCACTCATGCAGGATGGAGATCTGTGGTAGCTGTTCCATGTCAATAAACGGGAAACCCAGAATGGCATGTTCAACCATTGCTGATTCTCTGAACTCTGAAGTTATCAGGGTTTCCCCACTTCCTCATTATGAGGTGATTAAGGACCTGGTTGTGGATATCGATCCATTTTTTGAGAAGTACAAGTCTGTGAAACCTTATATTATCAGGAAAGACGAGGAGGAACATAATAAAGAGTTACTGCAGACTCCGGAACAGTTCAAGCTTTATGAGCAATATTCAATGTGCATAAAATGTGGCCTGTGTCTTGCAGCCTGTCCAATATCCGGTTCTGACGAAAATTACATAGGGCCGGCTGCACTCGCCGCAGCCCTCAGGTACAACCTGGATAGCAGGGATCAGGGTTCTAATGTGAGACTCGATATTACTGGCGGTGAAAATGGGACTGCCCTGTGTCATTACGCGGGTGAATGTTCTGAAGTTTGTCCCAAGGATGTTGATCCATCTAAAGCAATCCAGATTCTAAGGAGATCAGGTATTGCACATGAACTGAAGCAGTTTTTCAGGAGGGAGAAAGATGCCCGGAGGTAATACAGGGATAATAGGATGGTTCAATTTCCTCCACAAAGGGATCGGTTTCTTTGCCTATGCAATGCACAGAATATCTGGAATAGTCATTGTGCTGTATCTGTACCTACACTTCTTTGTGTTATCCAATTTACTCAGAGGTGGGGTCACGTTCAACAGCCTGATCACTTCCTTTACCTACGGTCCTTATGATATTTTTATTGTAATGGATATTCTCCTTTCACTGGTAATATTCTATCATGGTGCCAATGGAATCAGACTTATGCTGAATGAGGCAGGCCTGGGACTTAAACACCACAAACTCCTGTTTTTTGTGTTTGAATCAGTTGCAATGATTCTCATGCTGCTGTTTCTATACTATGCCTGGCAAGTCTTGCTGTCAGGGGCTGGTGTATGATGAGTAATATGAATATGAAATCAGAAGGAACAATTAATAAAAAGGCACGTTCAATGGGCTCCATCCAATGGCTTTTCCAGGCAGCCACAGGAGCATTCATAATATTTTTCCTTGGGGTGCATCTCTATGTTGCACATATTAATGGAGGGAGTCCAGTTGAATTATTTGACACCGTCGTGGGGAATCTGAGCAATCCATGGTGGCTTGCCTTCTTTCTTGTATTTTTATGGATAGTAACATATCACGGCCTTAATGGCCTCAAGGGAATAATTTACGAGACTGGTATCTCCACAAGGGGAAGAAAGGGGGTTTCCTGGGCAATAATGGGGGTGTATATTGTCTCTATAATTTATGGAACTGTACTTTCATTGGTGGTAGCTCAGATGACTATCCCATAATTTTTCTCATAACTTCTAGGTGGCATTTTCGCTAATAGGATGTTCAGGCATATCGCTTGATATCGAAGGAAGACAGACAATCTAAGGGAAATTATCTACGATTGCAGAGTTACCATTAAGGGACATCTGATAGTTTTCTCATTATCATATCGTGTAAGCAAAATAGATCTCACACAAATATGGTTTGGGAGTGTTTCCAGGATTATCAAAGTCTTTCCTTAATTTATATTACTTATCAGGAAAAACCAGCTAAAACTTGCTGGCTTAATATCATTAAAACTTTTATTAAAGTCGGATGCATCAACACAAAAAGCTAGCTGTAAATAAGTGATTCTCATGGCTGAGCAATATTTAAAAACTGAATCGGACATTCTTATCATCGGAGCAGGCGGGGCTGGCATGAGGGCTGCACTTGCTGCATCTGACGCTGGCCTTAGGGTAACTGTTGTTTCAAAGTCATTGCTGGGCAAAGCCCATACTGTGATGGCTGAAGGAGGAATGGCAGCTGCCCTGGGTAACGTTGACCCTCAGGATAACTGGCAGGTACACTTTGGTGATATAGTAGAAGAAGGCGTATATATCGGAAACTGGAGAATGGCAGAAATTCTTGCCAAAGAAGCTCCTCAGAGAGTTCATGAACTTGAAAGGTATGGGGCTGTCTTCGACAGAACACCAGATGGCAGGATTCTACAGAGGGCTTTTGGAGGCCACTCTTACAGAAGACTGTGTCACGTAGGAGACAGAACAGGTCTTGAAATTATAAGAACACTTCAGGACCAGATTATACACCGGGAAAATGTCACGATATTTGATGAAATGTATATTACAAACCTCCTGAAAAAGGATGGCCGTGTAATTGGTGCAGTGGGCATGAAGATGGACAAGGGAGAATTCCATCTCTTCAGGGCAAAGGCAGTTGTACTTGCCACTGGAGGCTGTGGCAGGGTGTTTAAAATTACATCCAATTCATGGGAGTCCACAGGAGACGGGTTAGGACTGGCTTACAGAGCCGGTGCTACTCTACAGGACATGGAGATGATCCAGTTCCACCCTACAGGAATGGTTTATCCTCCAGGTGTCAGAGGTCTCCTTGTAACAGAAGGGGTAAGAGGTGAAGGCGGTATACTTTACAACAAGGACAAGGAAAGGTATATGCTGAAATACTCACCTCAGAAAAAAGAGCTTGATGCCAGGGATGTTGTGGCAAGGGCCAATTACGCAGAAATACAGGCCGGAAGAGGAACGGAGCACGGCGGCGTTTATCTTGACATTTCCTACAAAGGTGCAGAGTTCGTTAAGCAGAAACTGCCAAGCATGTACATGCAGTTCATGGAATTCGCAGGCGTTGACATCACAAAGGAAATGATGGAGGTCGCCCCCACTGTGCATTATCAGATGGGCGGTGTACGTGTTGTCCCGGATACCGGTGCCACGACAGTAGATGGTTTGTTTGCAGCCGGAGAAATTGCGTGCGGTCTGCATGGGGCAAACAGACTTGGCGGAAACTCAATGAGTGATATTCTGGTTTTCGGCAAGAAGGTCGGAGAAGGTGCTTCTGAATTCGTGAAGAATGTAGAACTCCTGGATGTTGACGAATCTGTAGTAAACCAGGAAATTGAAAGGGTCCTTTCACTCCTCAAACCTGAAGGAACAAACGCATACGATCTCATCGATGAGCTCACTACCACTATGTCTGATAATGTAGGAATAGTGAGAGATGCAGAACATCTGCAGATAGCCCTTGAGACCATTCTGAAATTAAAGGAAAAGTACCCGGCAGTTGGTGCACCAGGCGGAAGGAAGTACAATCATGGTCTTCTGGCTGCACTGGAACTTGGAAACATGCTGGTTGCAACCGAAGCAATTGTCAGGTCAGCCATAATGAGGCCCGAAAGCAGGGGAGCACATACAAGGAGAGACTTCCCTAAGAAGAACAAAGAGTGGCTTAAAAATATAACAATAGTCAAGGAAAACGATGGAATGAAATTCGAGACAATACAAGTTCCGGAAGTTCCAGAAGAGTTAAAGCAGTATGTAAAACCGGAGGTTTACTGATGGAAGAAAAGATAACCTTGAATATTTACAGACAGGATCCATCCGTTGATGAGAAGGGGCATTATGATAAATTTGAAGTCCCATTAGTGGACGGAATGGTGGTCCTTGACGCTGTGAGGTACGTTCAGGAAAAACTCGACACCACACTGGCAATCAGATGGAACTGCAAAGCAGCAAAATGTGGTTCCTGTGCAGCTGAGATAAACGGTAAGCCTAAACTTATGTGTAAAACAAGAATCGACACTGTTGGGCATAATATTACTGTTTCTCCAATGGGCGCCTTCCCTGTTATCAGGGATCTCGTCACCGATGTTTCGGAGAACTGGGATATTCTAAGGCAGATACCTAAGTTCACCCCAAAGGAAGATTTAGAAATGCCCTGGAAAATGCACCAGGAGGATATTGAGAGATCCAAGGAATTCAAGAAATGTATTCAGTGTTTCCTCTGCCAGGATGTATGTCACGTGGTCAGGGAACATAACACCCCCTACTTTGGACCGGCACATATTGTGAAAGCCGCATCCCTGGATATGCATCCTGTTGATTCCATAGACAGATCTACATTCCTAAACAAGGTTGGAGGACTTGGATTCTGCAACATTACAAAATGCTGCCAGGATGTCTGCCCGGAACACATTCACATTACTGACAATGCAATTATCCAGGAAAAAGAAAGGGCCGTGGATATGACATATGACCCACTTGCAATGCTATTGAAAAGGAGACGAACCAAGGAGAAGAGGGTGGTTTAAAATGATAGGTAATCAGAATCAGACAAGACCTAAAACAAACAAATCCATGACAAGACTCATCCCAAAGGAATTCCTTGAACCAAACTGGAGACTGTGGTCATTCATACTTCTCCTGGTTGTGGGCATATTCCTGATGATCAATTACCCGGTTGCGGTTAAGTACGGCCTTACAGATCCATTCTATTCGCCAACGGTTGCAGTATTGCCTTTTGTAGGTCTCTTCAGACTTACCTGCTACGCTTACAGAAAGGATTATCACAGGCACGTTTTCAACCATCCCAGAACTTGTGAAATAGGATTCAGGGCAGAATTCAAGGGAAGGGAATATACAGGAGAAACGAGGTTTTTCAGACTTGAGAACCTGCACAGATACTTCGTGTACTTCGCAGTTGCAATTCTACCGTTCTTCTATTACGATATCTTTGTTTCACTCACATACCAGGGTGGTGTGACACTTACACTTGGAGGCATTCTACTCATAGTGAACACAGCATTCGTGACGCTTTACACATTCTCATGCCACGCAATCAGGCATCTCATTGGAGGAAGTGTGGACTGTTTCAGCTGCAAACACAATGTCAGAAAGAAGCTGTTCTTCGGACAGACCAAACTCAACATACATCACGAGACATATGCCTGGCTAAGCCTTACAATGTTCTTCCTGGTTGATCTGTTCATAAGAGCCACAGTTGCTGGAGTAATTCCAAACATAGTGCTTTTGCACTGAGGTGTTAAATATGGCAAGAAATCTAAGCAGTGTAAGATATCCATTATTCTTCGTGGGACTTTTTATTATTGAAATCGGTGGGCTACTCTACCATTTCCTTAAAATCCCTGTGAATGAGCTGGTTGTATTTGCGGCCGTGGGCTTTATTGTATATTTCCTTTCAATAGCAGCTCCATGGTCTTCAAATAAACATTAATTTTTTAAAAAAATTTTTAATTTTTAGATACGTTTAATCTTCTTTTCCTGAGTTTTGTGTAAAGCCATGCAACTACAAGAATTGCAAGTGCAGCAACGGCCACATCTGTAAACTTGTTGAAAAATGTAAGAATGCTCTCCCAGTTCAGTTTAAGCAGGTATCCAAAGTATATGAGCACTGAATCCCAGATGAGAGCACCTACAAAAGTAAGGGTCAGAAAGTGCCCCCTGTTCATTTTGGCAACTCCAGCCGGTATTGATATGAATGTTCTGAATACCGGGACAAGTCTCGTAAGGAAAACTGCAGGTGTACCGTATTTTTCAAACCAGTACTGTGTCCAGTCTATGGAGCTTTTGTCAAGCATCACATAGCGGCCGTATCTAAGGATAAGTGGTATTCCTCCATAATCTCCCAGCATATATGCCAGGAAAGCACCCACCATATTGCCGAGGCTACCTACTAAAAGAAGAATTATGAATGCCGGTATTCCAAGCTCCGGGGGGAGTTCCCCTGTAAAAGCAAGAACCCCGCCGAAAATCATGACTACTTCAGAAGGTATTGGTAGGAGTAACCCCTCAAGCAGCATAAGGAAGAATATGCCTGGATAACCTAGAGTTTGAATTACCGTGATGATGTAATTCGACACCATCGTAGCTAGTGCTATATTAAACACTAAATCCGATCTTAATCACTTATATATAAAGATCGTTAATCGTTTCCCGGCATCTTGGCATAAAATTCTCCGAGCATAGCCTTGGTCTCTTCCTCGGGCAGCTCAAATCTTCTCTTCTTAATACTGCTTTCAAGAAGCATTAGTTCTGCGAGTTCGTCAGGATAACCCTGGGCATAGACTATTTCCTTGATCTGTGAATTCATTATCATTTTTGAGCAGACAATGCACGGATGTGTGGTAATGTATATAGTTGCACCACTGATGCTCACGCCATGTACAGCAGCCTGAATGATCGCATTCTGTTCAGCGTGAAGACCTCTGCACAGTTCATGTCTTTCTCCCGACGGGACGTTCAGGTCATCTCTGATACAGCCAACCTCATCACAATGCACCGTTCCTGAGGGGGGTCCGTTGTACCCTGTTGCCAGGACGTTTTTATCCTTTACAATGACGGCCCCAACCTTTCTTCTTGTGCAATTTGCCCTCGAAGCTGCCAGAAAAGCCATCCTCATGAAGTACTGGTCCCACGTTGGCCTTGACTCTGCCATTGGATGCTAAACTTCAGCGGGATTAATAATATTTTGTAAATCCAATTTGTAACTAAAATGAACTATCTCATACGAACATTTTGCTGGCGCCGTTAATTAGGGATTTAATACTTGAATGCATGAATTATTATTATCTTGATGATGGGACCTCTGAATGCGGAGGGAGCCTCTACTGATACGGTTGAAAAGGTAATTTCAAGCCTTGGCTCTGACAGACACAGGGGACTGGATAATGCCGAGGCACAGGAAAGACTAAGGAAATTCGGCAAAAATGAAATTGAACTGGAAAAAGAAACAGGATTCATAGGTATATTTCTGAGAGAACTTAGAGAACCTATGATTTTCATACTGGTTATTATTGCAATACTATACTCAATAATTGGAGATCCGCGGGACTCCATAACAATTGTTGTTATTGTTCTCATTGTGGTAGGGATAGAAACATATAATCTTAACAAAGCCAAAGTCTCAATCGATGCCCTCAGGGATATGCGTATGCCTCTTGCAAAAGTAATACGTGATGGTACTGCAAGGGATGTAAAAACAGCCAGCATTGTTCCAGGGGACATTATATTGCTGTCTGCTGGTGATGTTGTCCCATCAGATGGAAGATTAATTGAATCCCACTCTCTAAAGGTTGATGAATCTTCTCTAACCGGGGAGTCATTCTATGTGCTTAAAGACGAAGAATTAAAGCCTGTCAGCAATCAAATCACGGAAATGCCCAATATGGTATTCTCGGGAACAATGGTTGTTCAGGGATCAGGAAAAGCAGTTGTAACTTCAACAGGCAAAAATACAGAACTTGGAAGAGTTGCCAGATTGACCGAGTCTGGCGAATCTGAAAAAACTCCTCTGCAGTTATCGCTCTCTAAACTGATTATAGTTCTCGCCACTCTGGCGGTGATGTTCAGCGTCATTGTTCCTCTGGTCGGTTATTTCGAAGGTGAACCATTAGGGGATATGCTGTTGACAGGATTATCCATGGCATTTGCCACTGTGCCGGAAGAGCTCCCTGTTATTATATCAATAACTCTGGCAATTGGTGCTTATGCTCTTTCCAGGCATAACGCTGTTGTAAAGGACCTTAGGGCTGCGGAAACACTTGGAAGCGTAACAGTTATCGCGACAGATAAAACGGGGACCATCACAGAAAACAAGATGTCCGTTTCAGGTGTTCATTACCTTCCACATCAGGAAGAATATAGAGAAACTCCGGATTTTATGGAGGTAGCATCAATACTCGCGACAGGTACATTGAACCTTGGCGAAAACGCAATGAAGACTCATAAAGATCCAATGGAAGTAGCAGTTTTTGATTACTTCACTTCCAGAAATCCACGTTTGAGTGAAATTAATAGAAAATACCGTCTCATGGACGAGTTCGGTTTCGACAACAAACTGAAACTCTCATCTTATGTATATGAAACCTCTGAAAATTCAATTGTATCCTTCTCCAGTGGTGCTCCAGAAGCTATTCTTGCAAGGAGTGCACATGCTCTAAATGACAGTTCTGCTGTAAATCCTTCCCACAGGGACTTTTCGCAAAAGATTTTGGAGGATGTGGAAGAGATATCTTCCAGGGGTGAACGGGTCATCGCCGTTGCATTCAGGAAGATGGATCAGAGATTTCCGGAAAGAGATGATGTGGAAAAGGAACTTCACTTTCTCGGTCTCATAAGTTTCATTGATCCTCCCAGGGAGGAAGTAAAGCACTCCATACTGGCCTGCCAGAATGCAGGCATAAAAGTGATCATGTTAACAGGTGACCATCCCAGAACTGCAAGGGCGATTGCCGACAGTGTGGGGATAAATTCTTCAGGAAAAGTATTGACTGGACCAGATCTGAGTAAAATGGATGATCAGACTCTTTCCAATGAGATGGATAAAATTTCTGTTTATGCCAGGATTACTTCTGAAGACAAATACAGATTGGTCAGACTTCTTCAGGAAAAGGGAGAATCTGTAGCGGTTACAGGTGACGGCGTAAACGATTCACCCGCCCTGAAAAAGGCAGAAATTGGCATAGCCATGGGGGTTAGGGGTACTGCGGTTGCAAGAGAAGCAGCGGACATGATTCTTCTTGATGATGATTTCTCAACCATAGTAGAAGCCGTACATGAGGGAAGAGAGATCTTGTACACACTGAAAAAGAGCATCAAGTATGAAATAAGCATTAAACTCTCCCTGGTTATGATTCTGTTTGTCCCCATCATTTTGGCTATACCATTTCCCTTTTCTCCTATCCAGATCATAGTCATGGAATTGCTTCTCGATGTTGCAGCACTGGGTGGATTCCTCTATGAAAGAGAGGAAATTGGTCTGATGACATTCACTGGCGGAAAAAAAGGCTCGACATTTCTCAACAGGCGTTTGATCATTTCAGTCCTCATATCTTCAGTAGCCATTGCAATAGCAGTTTCAGGAATCTACTTTTACATTCTGAACACATCAGGAAATCTTGAACGGGCACAGACTGCTGCATTTTCCGCCTGGGTACTTGCTCAGCTTTTCCTTGCCCATAACCTGAGAACCGAAAGAGAACCCGTTATTTTCAAGGGAATCTTCTCAAACAAAGTTGTACTGATATGGGGAATCCTGGTTTTTTTGAGTTTATTTATTATCACCATAGTACCTCCTTTGCAATCCATCATACATACTGCAGATCTTTCAGCAGTGGATTGGTTAATAACAATCTTCGGAACAGCAGCAGCAACATTCTGGATGGAGGCTGTTAAGGTATTGCAGTATTACCTGAAACGCAGGCCTATGAATTCTGTAAATGCATAATTCTATTTCTTACTCCTGTTTTCAGCGTCTTTTAAAATCCTCAATACAGACTCACTTTCCACCTGCTCGAATTCTCCATAGAATTCTCCGACTGCCTCCATGTAAGAAACCGGTTCGACACAGATAACTTCATCTGCAAACTTTTTCAGTTCTTCAAGCACAGAAATCTGTCCGGCCGGAATTGCAGCTACAATTTTTTTCTGTCCAAATTTTCTGAAAAATTGGATAGCTGCTATCATGGTGGAACCTGTGGCGACTCCATCATCTACAACTATTGCTATGGCCTCCTTATGGAGAAATATGTTTTTCCCTTGCCTCAGGATGCCCTGAAGAGCTGTAATTTCCTTCATCTTTTTTCTGACAGCCTCTTTCAAGTAATCTTCCTGGATATTAAGGTGGGACAGGATTTCCCTGTTGTAATAGATTACAGGATTTTCTCCTTCGGTTACGGCACCAAGTGCCAACTCCTCCTGATACCGGGCTCCCAGTTTTTTAACAATGAACGCCTCCAATGGTGCATTTAGGAAAATTGCCACTTCATAGGCAACTGGAACACCACCACGCGTTAGACCATAAACTATTACGTTCTCTTTGCTGTATTTCTCGAGGGCCAATGCGAGTTTCTGACCTGCCTCTTTCCTGTCTCTAAACATCTAACAAATTATCAGTTTTTATGGCTATAATTAGACAATCTCTTATTTTTGAGGAACTATCTGAATTCTATTTTCAGGAACAACAATTTTCTTGGTTTTTGATAAAAAAATAATTAATGGGGGGGATATAGATAAGGCCGAAAAACGTGCCGCCTTTTATATCCCTTTTCAAAAATTTTACTTGACCTTATCAGATTTAAAAGAAAATTCCAAGTCTAACGATCTGAATTCCTATTGGAACCATAATTATCACTTTAAGGAATGACAAAAGTCTATCATGAAATCAATATTTTAATCCTCTCAGCATCTTGTTTATTTATGCCGTATAAGTCATTGATAGCCAAATTTAACTTATTCTCAATAGAACGTGCATAGGTTCTAAGCCTAATACTCTTATCATTAAATTGAGAACTTTCTTCCGAAATTTCACTATAAACGGTTAGAAGTTCATTGACTAAGCCCCCTATCTCTGTCTGCTTTTCTGGAGATACTTTCTTTATGGGAATCAAACCCAAGTATGGTTTATCAAGATGTACTGTAAGAGTAGAATTGTTAATTATCGCATATCTCAGGTAAAAAGTCATTAGGTTTGAATTTAGTATTCCCAATACATAATTATAATTGAAGTTGTCATTTTTAATTAATAGGTTGTTGAGTGTATCATCAGTTGGTATACCTTTTTGATCTATTGTAGCCACAATCTTAGGAACGCTTGATACTATATTTTGGTAGACAATCCTATTGGGGATGAACAAATTCTTCTTTGAAAACAGTCTTTTATCGTCTTTGGGTAAGTACCTGTTTGGTTTACGTTTATTACCATCTTTGATTAAATATCTCTCAACATTTGTACCACCCAATACTTGGAGATTATTATTTTTGTAGACTGGCTCATACTCACTAGACTTAACAGTTACACCTCTAGGCATTTCAGAAATTTCGCCTAACTCAATTGAGTCCTTTTCTATTTTCTTAACAATATTCAAAAGGTCTGGATACATAGATGTGAGTATTAGTTGACGTTCTTCGAAAAATGACTGAGGAATCAGAAAAGATGTCCCGTCTAGAACGTCAATACGTACTTGCGAATCTTTGTTTTGGACATTTTGGTTAATGAAGACAACTTGCTCTAACCCAACATCTTCGAATGCGACACTAACATCCTTTAAAGAAGTAAACCTAGTTTGTAATAGGTTATTTCTGATAGTTTTCCAGGAATCAACTATTAGAAACGATTTTGGCACAATGTACCCAAGATAACCAGATTCCCGCAACAATGACTTCCCTTTTTGCATAAACAAAGAAGCGGAATTAACCACGCCATTAGCTATTTCCCTATACACCCTTGAGGCCTTCAACACATCATCAGATTTAACGTTAAAATAAGGCGGATTACCTACCACGATGTCAAACCCACCCTCTTTCATTATGGCCTCGAATTCCTTTTCCCACACAAATGCCCTGTCGCTTACAGAAGAATCGTCTATCAGACTGTTTCCAATCTTTATATTCTTTTGAAGTTCTGGCAATCTATGTTTTCTCTCTGAAATCTGTAATAACAAATTCAGTTGAGCAATTTCTACTGCTTTTGGATCTAGGTCAACGCCAAAGATGTTATTTTTGAGAATCTCGGTTTTAAGAGTATACACTTTCTCTGAATTTTCAATATCAAACCTTGTTTGTTTCAAATCACTTTCGTTGAGCTTAAGTTCTTCTTTCCAATAATTTTCAAGCTCTTTGTATACACGAATAAGAAAGCTTCCAGAACCGCATGCGGGGTCAAGTATCTTAACGTTTTTGATTTCCTCTGGTGTGTGCGTTTTGAGGTATTCTCCAACAGTGTTGTTAACGATGTAATCAACTATGGTAGAAGGTGTATAGTAAATACCCTGTTCTTTTCTATGTGTTTTGGATTCAGATAATTTTGCCCTTTTTGGTGTAGTTTTGAGGATATTCCCCAAATACTGCTCATAAATATTTCCAAGAACATCGGATTCGATTATTGAGAAATCATACCTGTATGAATTATCCTTTGAATGATTCAAGCCCTCGATTACCTCAAGCAGTACCTCATTGTCAAGATACAGGTGATCACAAAGATGCTTTGCAAAAAGTTTGCTGTTGTATTGATCATCAAAGTATGAGTACACTTTTGAAATTTCCTTGACCAACTCACCCTTTCCCCTCGAAGCCCATTGTCTTACATTGGATTGTAGGCGATTTTCTTCAAGCTCTCTGTCCTCTGCATTCCTAATGAAGATCAAACGGTCAAGAATCCTCTGGACTGATTCATCAAGGTCATCTTGAGAGAGATGTTTATCCTGATTATTTCTTACAATATCCTTTGTAAGAACCTCACGGAATAGGATCATATCGTTCAAGAGCTGTTTGTTGATCGTATTCTTTGTTTGCTTCTTGCCATATTTCGAAGCAACATCGTCAAGTTCATTTTTTATGAATGCAACCTTTGAGAGATGTTCAAATCTCTTATCAGAAATGAAATCGTTGGGATGAAGAACAAACAATAGGTTATTTCCAAAGTTTGATCCTTTCCAATCTGCATTAAATACTGCAATAGTTTCAAAATTACACAATATCGCCCATGAACACGATTTCATCCAGGCGTAGTCTATTGCTTGGGTAATGTATTTAGGATTTGTCTGTATATTTTCTTCTTTCAGGGATTTGGCTTCAAGGAAAAACTTAGGAATACCGTTTATACGGAAACCATAATCCACTCTCTTCTTGGAAATGGTTTCCTCTGCACTGATAGAATCATTTCTTTTGGCCCTGTTATATACATTCCAACCAAGGGCTTCAAACAAGGGCAAGATGAAATCCTTCTTTGTGGATTCTTCATTGTACTTCTTGATTTCACCTGATTTCTTTATCTGTTCATATTTGGAAACTAACTCTACAACTCTTTCGAAATCTATTTCATATTCTTCTTGCCCCTTGGAATTCTTCATTTCATTTCACACCCTTCAAAAGGATTCAAAATAGTCTTCATCAATTTCCTTTGATTCATAATTTCTGACAGATCTTACACCAATCCCGTTCTCAATCATCAGACTAGCCAGTTCATCTCCATCTATCAGAACGATCTTGTGAGTGTTATCTTTCAAGGCTGTTTCTTTAGCTTCCTTTGAAAATGAAGCTGTTGTTATGAAAATCCCTTTTAATGCGTTTTTGATTGTTAATGCGCCTATAAAATCCCTTATTTGACCTGAACCAATTGAACTTTTGGAATCCCATTTTTTAGCCTGAAGATATATTTTATCAAAACCAAGTTTATCCTGTGATATCTCCCCGTCTATTCCTTGGTCACCTGTTTTCCCTAAGACTCTTGCCATTTCCTCATGATTTTTCCCATATCCAAGAGCTAGGACTAAATCTATAATGAGTCTTTCAAAGTCTGAAGGTTTTATGTTGGAAATTGCACTTAATAAATTTTGTATGAGAATATCTTCCCTTTTTTCGAAAAGGACTTCAAGTTCCTCATCTGGGGTCATACTTTCGGAATTGTCATTATTTTTTTTCTTCTGATGGCGTAGTTCCTTGAATTTCACAAAAGATGGGAATTTTTGCAGATAGGAGTATGGTATTTTCTCTGGCATTACAGAAAGTTCATTCAACCCTAGCTCTGATATTTTGAACTTTGACCTGCCAGTTCTCTCTAATAACCCAGCTTGAACAAGGTAAGTGATTGCCCATTCAACTCTATCATAGATGTAGGTGCGTTTACCACTAGGCAAGAGAGCATTTTTCTGGTCATCGCTCATTCTAAAATAATACGCCATTTTATCTATGGTCTCCGAAAGTGTGTGTTCTTGTTTGTCTTTGCAATAATTTAGTATTGGAGATAAAAATTCATCAAATTTAGGAAAACTAGTGTTATTCATGAGATTTTCACTTTAGTCTTTTCGTAAAGTTTAACCGGCTTACCTTCTTTAATTTTCTTTTGTTGATACCACAATGTTGATTTATTAATTTTTAGTTTTTTTCTTTCTTCTGGCTCGATTGACTCTATTTTTTTCCTCAAGTTGATGCTGTCATTTCTCTTTATATTTATTTCGGGCATAAAAAATTCAAAGTTCTTTGACTTTTCTGATAGATATTTCCCAAATTCCCTTATATCCTCAAGCATTATATTTTCAAGAGTGTGCTTTTTATTTCTAAAATCATAACGCTGATTGAAATTCTCTTTGATTTTTTCAATCAATAATTTTGCTGTATTTGGCTTCAACCGAATATGATAATTTTCGGTTGTTATAAAATCTGATTTTTTTAAACCGGATTCAAGAATTTGGATAACTGAATAATCCACAACATGTCTGAATAATTCCTGAAAATCGTATACCAATGGATATTTTGACGGTGCTATTTCATGTAAAAATCCAATTGAGAGGTCAAGACCAACTGAATTGATGCATTTTCTGATCATTCCCTCAAGAATTGCGTATCCATAATTCAGCAGGGCATTTATCGGGTCAGATGCATTCATATTCCAGGAATATGAGAGGTTTTTTCTGGACTGAAAATTAAATTCCGGTGCTATTTTATTGAAAATAATTGACAATTCAGACCAGTAGGCAGATGCTACTCTGCCTTCATACATCATTAAATCAGTTATTTTCTTTTTTAAATCGCTTTTTTCTGTATTTATTTTATTTTTCTTGATTTTTTCTTTTTTCAAATTAAAATCCTCAAATTCCTTGGAAAATATATTTTTTATTTTTTCAAAATTTATTTTTTTATAGAAATTTGATAGATTTTCAAGAAAAACAAGTGATTTTTCTATTTTTTCATTTATTATTTTTTCCGCTATGAACGTTCTTTCCTCTGCATTGAGGTATTTTTCATACTGTTTTATTCTCAGTTGACCGTTATTACCTTCTTTTGGGAATGTTGATGATAAAAGGTTGCCATTCCAGTTTAACAGGATAACAGACACATCATGTTTGGATAACCAACGCATGGCCTCAAAACTCACAGAACCGTAATGGCCGTCAATGACAATGGAATCGTAAGGCATTCTGTGAGGCTCAAACTCAACAATTTCATCCTTTTGTTTTACGGTCAAGCGGGCCTTGTTAACCTCAATGGTTATTCCAAATCCAGATAACAGCAATGGATTCATTTTGGATCATCCCCTGAAAATAGTCTTTCCCAATCTTCCTCATTTTCCCATTTCAATCCGAATTTTTTCCAAGTTTTATTATTTCTATTCAGAAATTGCTCTCTCATATCATCAAAATCAATTGTGAGAGCAAGTACCATTTTTCCCTTTAGTTCTGATTTATCCCTGATAATACTGGGAATTTCCGCTATGGTATTCTCTGATTTCTTGAGGCATTCCTTTACAATTTCCTTAAAAACGTTTGTAAGGTTGGCATCTACTTGAGCATCATTCAACACGTCAAAGTTTATCCCTTTGTATCCAAGTTTGAATTTTCCCATTTCATTGGAATATTCGTGTTTTACCTTGAGTATAGATTCTAAGTTATCCTGAATAATGGGGATTGCTTTTACTGTCTTTTCACCTTTCTTTGTTAGTGAATAGGCAGGTTTCCCACTATCGATAATGGATTCTATCTGTTTTGTCTCTTGAAGTCTTTTCAATATCATATCAAGACCAGCTCTTGATAGTCCGGTCTCTTCCAGCAAATCCTTGAATCTCATTGGTGAATCAAAAAGCAGTTTCAGAACCAGTCTCTCATTCCTCTCTTTCGTTTCCTTTTGAGTCCGGAATCTATCATAAGCCATTGACTAAAGTATAGTCAACTGACTATTAGAATATTTCCACATAATATGTGATGTGGTGATAGATGCGAGTGAACAAAAAATTGTCAAGACACCAGTGAAATGCTTGGTTTGTGGGCATGAATGGAATTATTCTAAGGGCATTCCAAAATACAGGGTGAAACGCCCAAGGTGTGGTTCTGTAAGGAATAAGCTGAATCGTGAGACATTTGGCATTTGGAATCCAGAGAGTGAGAAAAAATGATGTCTGATTGGTCGGATAACCAGACATACAGTTCAAATATCGATGCTCACGGAGTGAATAAAATCTACTATGCTCATTCAATCAGATTATACAACACACCAACGGAGATGAATGACCTCTATTTCCTGAATTCATTTGGGCATTCAATCACGATTAACCCAAATAGCAATGAGTTCAAAGGTAAGAGGTCAATGAAGCCCTACCTCTTGTCAGTGTCAGAATGCAATTCACTATGGTACAGGGGCAAAACAATTGGGGTAATATTTGAAGTTCTTACTGCCTTGGCCCTCAATAAGATCGTTATTTCACTAATAACTAAAGAGCCTATTTCGGAAATAGAAGTTTCAGATTTTGCCGACCTCTTCAAAAAGCACCGTTTTCTTGAATCTGACATAATTCTTTTTGAGAACCTGTTTGACAGCACAGCTTATGAAAAATTCAGCACATTGCTCAAAGGCGATTCCAAATGACATTTTCACCGGAATACAGGACATTTCAGGATTGGCTATCCAGCTTCAATGGTTCAGATTCATACCGGAATAGAATCACCAGGTTGCATGCAAAATATCCAAACGCTTCATTATCACAGATAAGAGGTCATCCAAAATCCAAGGAAAGAGTTGTATCAACAATAAAACCTGAACCAATATACAAACATTCATGGAAATCTATTTCTAGGAAAGAACTGAATCAAAGGGAAAAATCACTTGAAGTTCTAAGAAAAGTCAGGGATGGTGAATCGCTTTCAAGTGCGTCAAGAGAGTTGCACACATCTCCTGAAACCGTTATCAAGAACACCAATGCTTTTCTGAAAGTCAGAGGAAAATGGACTCCAAAGTCTCAGGATAGAATATCAAGGGTCATGAGTCTTAATGAGAAGGGCAAACAGTCTTGGGTTGAAATCAGAGATTCACGAACTGCATCAAGAATAGGAAAGTATAACTCTGCTGTTAGGGAATTTTTGAGAACAGGAAAGACAGATGTCTTGAAGTCATTCAGGAAACCTTTCAAAGATGCCAATGGTGAATTACACCACTTCGAAACAGACCCAGATAAGCTGTATGAAATTGCTGAAAGTCAAGAAGAACCGGAATTCTGGGAGATTTACAAGTCTTGAATTCCAAGATATCCATATCCAGTGCAATATTAGAAGGCATATTCAGGGCCAAGGAAATTATTGACAGTGAATACCAAGAGTCTATTGACTGGATAACGGATATTTTAGAGAATGAGCATAGAGACAAGAAGAACGATTGTGAGATTTGCAAATCACCAACAAAGTTGGAAGTGCATCACATCAGAGGTAGAAGTCATGGCAACGAGGTTATGACCGTATGTCTGGAATGCCATAGAAGGCTAACAGACAAACAGAGGTTATGGAATTACCAGAATTCTGAAATTCTCTTGGAGAGGGGAATTATTGACATTTGTGAATTGAAGCATGAAAGAACAGGTATTGGCATATACAAGCTGATTGCAGAATACCTGACATCAAGATATCCGGTGATTCTATGAGCGATATCTTTGTGAGAGCATACACGGATAACCGGCCAGAATTCAAGTACAAAGAACCAGATTATCATAATCCAAACATCACGCTGGTTCTGGACACTGAGACTACCATAGATCAGTATCAAAACCTGACTTTTGGATCATGTCTTATCAGAACAAAGATTAGCACCGGTTTCAAAGAAGATTGGTATCTGTATTATGGTGATATTCAGGATGATAAAAGAAAAATCATTGAAGTTTACGGGTCAAAAAATAACATACAGGTCATGAGTGTCAGAGATTTTGTGGATAACCTGTTTTACCCATACGCCTTCAGAATGAGAGCTGAGGTTATAGGCTTTAACCTGCCTTTTGACTTGTCAAGATTGGCAATTAGTTATGGAATCTCACGCAAAACAAAAGACGGATTTTCCCTAAAGCTGTCAGAGGATGTGAGGAATCCACGAATTCGTATACAGAGCATAGACCAGAAAAGGTCTTTCATTTCATTTGCAAGGCCGTTGAGAAAAGCGAGTGATAAGAGATACAGGCATTATTCAGGATACTTTGTTGATCTCAAGACTCTAACTTTTGCATTAACAGATAGATCACATTCGTTGGATTCGGCATGCAGTGATTTCAATGTTTCAAGAAAAACTCGGATTGAACAGCATGGGAAAATCAACGAGAAATACATCGACTACAACATAAATGACGTTAGAATAACATCTGAATTGTATCAATCTGCTCTGAAACGATATGAGATGTTTAACCTGTCTAACCCAGTTAACAAGCTCTATTCACCAGCAACAATAGGAAAGGGATATCTTAACAAAATGGGAATAAAACCGTTTATGGAATGCAATCCAGACTTTCCAAAGGATGTGTTAGGTTTTGTTATGAGTTCGTATTATGGTGGACGTACTGAGGTTAGGATCAGGAATAAACCTGTCAGAGTTAGCTATCTTGATTTTACCTCAATGTATCCAACTGTTTACTCTCTGTTAAACTTGGATAGATTCCTGAAATCCGCCAAATTAAAAGTAAAGGAAAATGTTATCGCTGTTAGTGAATTTGTTAATTCTTTAAAGATTGAAGACCTCAGAAACCCAGAGATATGGCATAAATCTGAAATGCACTCAATTGTTAAAGTTAAACCTAACAGCGACATCTTACCTGTTAGAATGGAATATTCCAGGTTAACAAAGAACATCGGAATTAACTATCTAACATCTGACAAAGAGTTGTGGTATACTATTGAAGATATTATCGCTTCAAAGATACTAACTGGAAAGACCCCTGAGATTATTCAGGCTTTTACGTTTTATCCCGAACGCAAACAATCACACTTGAAAAATGTTAAAATATCTGATATCGAAGTTAACTCAAGTGATGATTTCATACGCAAGGTCATAGAGGAAAGGATCAGGGTCAAGAAATCCAATAGACTGGATAAAGACCAGATTCAGTTAATATTGAAGATTATTGCAAATGCAACATCATACGGATTTTACATTGAAGAGAATGCGGAAACCCTTGAGAATCCACTTGATGTTAATGTCTATTCGGTTGACCAGTTCCCTTTCAGGACTGAAAGGGTTGAGAAACAGGGGTCATACTTCAATCCGATAATGGCAACCTTGATAACTGGTTCTGCAAGACTGATTCTGGCATTGGCAGAAAACATAGCGGAATCAAATGGCTATTTTGCATATTGCGATACAGATTCGATATTTGTCAACCCTGATTCTGTCAAATATATCCAGGAATTTTTCAGGCCATTGAACCCCTATTCAATGAATGTTGAAATGTTCAAGATAGAAGAGGATGAAAGGAAGAATCCGTTGAATAACATAATTTTTTATGGAATATCAGCAAAGCGATATTGTCTGTATAGAACTGTCAATGGAAAGAAAGAAATACTCAAGTATTCCACACACGGATTAGGCCATCTTAAGGATATAGAAGGAAAACAGATTTGGAGAGACATCTTGAACAATAGATTTGAAAATTACTCAGAAAAGATGGCAGTATCTCAAATCACCGTTTCCAAACCTTTGATTCTAAACCGATTCAAGAAAATGAACCAAAACAAAGCCCTTAATAAACAGATAAAACCCTTCAACTTCATTCTCGTAGGTTCTGAGAAAAATGATGTTATTCCGACATTACCATTCTCGAAGGAGACAAGAGGAATCCAGTATAAGGAATTCATAGATTACAGGACTGGCAAATCTTCAATTGAATTGCCCTTTTCCTCAAAAGAGTACTGGAAATCACTTGAAGATGTGTTAACAGCATACGTAAGGCATAACGATAACAAGTTCGACTATCTTGACAATAAAGCCCAAAGGAAACAAGTATTCTCTGACCGAATCAGGTACATAGGCAAGGAATCAAACAATATCGATGAAGTCAGTGTATTCGGCGTAAGCAATGATTCATATCTCGAGTACCAGAACAAGGAAGCTTTCATTCAGTGGACTTTGACACTCAAACCTAATGTGGTCAAGACCTTGGGAATTTCAGAGCGAGGATTAAGGAATTTCAAACAGAAAGTCAGAAATGGAAAGGGATTGAGGAATAGGTCAAAGATTCACAGAATCCTTATCAAGTCCTTTAATGGATCGAATTTGCCCGATAAAGATTTAGAAGTTCAAGCCAATTCATAAGGCTTCAGAGCACACTGGTTTCAGTTATTCGAGTCTATTCAGCAAGTCATTTCTCCAGACTTCTTTGAGTCTTTATCTGTTATCTATCCATGCTCTTGGTTTTCATTCAAGAAGGGGGTAATTTACAATGCAATTAATTAAATAGACAATTACAAGAATAATTTTATATAAATATGAAGTTTACTACGTTAGTAATAACATTATTACTCAAACTTTGCGGATAGTTCAAAATGACAGATTTGCTGTGGAAATCTCCAATTTACAGATTCAGGGTTCCTACTGATGACGATGACAATTTAAAAGAAGTAGTTGTTGATGTGACGGGCTCGGCCCCATCACAAGGTGAGCCAAGTAAAGCTCTTCAGACAACTCTGAAGAATATATTTTCAAACAGTGAATATGGTGAAATTGAATCTGTACTGGAATTCGGTGCTGGAAAATTGAAAAACATTCCTTTCTTACTGAAACAAGGAAAAAATGTAGGTGCAGTTGAGTTTGAAGAACTTGGGGAAAACGACATCACAAAGAGAAATGTCAAAATTGCTTCTAAACACGGTAAAAGATTCGAGAAATTACTTTTCCCTAATCCATTTATATCTAATTCAAAAAAATATGACCTTGCTCTACTTTTGAATGTGCCTCCGGTCATGCCTGTACCTGCTGAAAGACTAATACTATTGGATATCTTGCACCAAAAGATTAACGATGGAAAATATTTATTGTGGTTAGCTCAAAAAGAAGGTTCTTACAAGAAGATCAAAGAAGAGGGCAAGAACAATCTAGGTGATGGACTTTGGATGGGAAAGAAAACCCACTTTAAGACCTTCTATAAATATTTTCAAGTCGAAGAACTAGATGAAGTTATGTATCTCTATGGATTCAAACTAGAAAAGAGATTCAATGTCCCTGACGATGCTCGCTTATACAAAAGAATGGATGAAAGTCTATTCAGAGGGTTATTAACACAGGAAAAAATACGAGAGCATATTCCACTAGATGAATCTATTAAAAACCCAACCACATCAAAATTGAAAATCGTAGAGCAGAAAGCTTCGACAAAAATTATAGAACCCAATCCAGAGGAACTGTCCATTGAGAATTTGTACATTGAACGATTGAAGAAAATTATACCTGGTCATGATGGTGCATACGAATATCAGCGAATAGTGGCCCACGCACTGGGAAGAATTTTCAGAGGGGCCCTCAAGAATTTACTCATGGAATTCAAAACGGCAGACGGAATTAAAAGACTGGATATTGTTTTCACAAATTCAGCAAGGGATGGTTTCTTCCTCAAACTAACAAATATAGTAAACTGTAATTATCCTATGATAGAGGTCAAGAATATTTCACATGACCCGGCAAACGCTGAATTCGACCAGTTAGCAGGAAGGTTCAACAACAATAGGGGCAACTTCGGAATCTTGGTCTGTAGGAAAATTGAAGATAAAGAGAAAGTGATAAACAGATGTAGAAGCTACCTTCCAGATAGATATATAATTGCATTGAGTGAAGATGATTTAGTAGAACTCTTAGAGTTTTCAAGAGAAAGTATGTTTGAGGAAATAGATGAATTCATTGACACAAAGCTAAAACAAGTGATCTTCTAAGAAATTGACCTCTTGAAATCTAAATAATTTTCTTCTTGAGAATTGACTATAATCTCATAATGATGAATAAAATTTTTAAAATGGGATATAAAAAGCGGCACGTTTTTCGGCCTTATCTATATCCCCAAATAATTAATGGGCCCGACCGGATTTGAACCGGTGACCACCGCCTTGTAAGGGCGGTATCATAACCACTAGACTACGAGCCCTGCTGATGGCAGGTTCACGTATTCAATGGGCATATATTATTTTCATGGCTATGAGGTCAATTAGGCAACTCTAATCTCATCAATGAGAGTTGACCTAAGTAAGATTGAGGCTTTGCTTACAGTTTTTGGTATCACTATCACTTTTATGTTCGAAAGGCTCTCTATATGCTTTGCCACATCTTCTGTTGTCATATCCTCAAAAACCAGCGTATCGATATTCTTGAATACCACTTTTGTGGAAATATCTGCCAGATCCTGTCCGTTTATTGTAAGGTTTTTAATGTTCTCAACATACTTTACCGAACTCTTAGTGGCTCCTTCTATGAAATTCCTGGACAGATGTTTTGCACCCTCAACTCCTGACAGAAATGTTCTGTAGGCTTCGTTAGTAATATCTCCAAGTGTTTGTCCGGTATCCCTGGTAAGTTTCAGTATTCTGCCGTAGATATCTCTCCTTACTCCCTTTACAGAAATATTCTGCTTAGATTCTGATTCTTCATTTTCCTCTTTTTCGGTGTCTTTAACCATACAAATAATAAGGATATCTACTATATGAAGATTTCTGGATATCCAGATTTCTAATTTTAAAAGTGCCAATGTGATATCATCATGCACAGTTGCAGTTCTATTGGGAATTTCAGGCACATTATATCCTATTGTATGGATTTATCCCATGCGTGGTACTTCTTTCAGGACATGCGCTCTCTCTCCTTATGAGCTTAATCTTGTCTTATTAATTTCGAACAATCCCGTTTTAATGTCATTTTTCAATTATCAGAAGACATAAAAGATTAAATTGTAGTGACTCTTAAATCGAAAAAAAACTTATACAGTAGTTATATTCATCTATCATGGACGATGAGCCAATAGATCAGGGAAAGAGGAATTTCCTGAAGGCCATGATCGTAGTTTCTGCAGGAGCAGCGGTTGTCGGGGTTGCTAATGGCGTTATCAGGAACCTGATAACTCCTGCCGCCGGGCTTACTTCGTTTCCAACCCTTACACTTGTAGACGAAGCAACAGGCGCCCCAATACATACCTCTGACATTAAGGTAAACAGCACAAAGGCCTACATCTTTTATTATCCTCTGGACAACGATCCCAATTTTCTCATTCGATTGGGGAACAAGAGCAATAATGATGTGAGAGTTACACCTCAAAACGTAACTATCCCCGCCACTGGTGCAGTTTTCAGATCCCCTGGCGGTGTAGGTCCGTACGGTTCGGTTGTATCATTCAGTGCGATCTGCCAGCATCTGGGGTGCGTGCCACCAATTATACATTATTACAGTGGAGGAACTTCTATACCGGGACATCCTACTTTAGATAGTCCTACAGGTTACATTCATTGCAACTGCCATGGTAGTACTTATGATCCATTAAAAGGAGCAGCCGTTGTTACGGGGCCAACCGCCAAACCGCTTCCAAATGTGGTTCTCGATTTTGATCCTTTTACAGATACATACAGGGTCAAAAGCATGCTTGGCCCAACAATATACGGAAAACCAAGCGATCTTGAAGGTGGAACACCTTTCCCCAGCGGTACCACAACAACAAAAGTTACACAAGTGAGTGTAGCAGGTGCTTAAAGAGGTATTATAAATGGCAGAGAGTAAATTTAAACTCATAAAAGTACCCCAGAAAGGGGAAATATTAGGGCCTGATCCAATGCACATCGAGGAACTTCCCCTTAAGAAAGTTCCTGATTATATGAGGAAAAGGGGCGGCATATGGTACTGGACAGGTGCCTTAATCAGCATGGCATTTGTATATCAGATAATAACGGGACTGCTGCTTCTGCTTTATTACAATCCTTCAGAAGCATATGTGTCTACTGAGGCCATCATAAATACCATCCCCTTTGGTTCATTCATGCTTACTACTCATCTCTATGGTGCATATGCAATGATATTCCTGATATATGTCCACATGTACAGGAATTATTTCTTCGGTTCGTATAAGAAACCAAGACAGTTGCAGTGGGTTATTGGGGTACTCCTTCTGGCGGTTACTGTCGGAGTCGGTTTCTTCGGATATTCGATGACTGGTGATGTCCTTTCCGCAGACGCCACCGATGTCGGCCGAGGTATAGCTCAGGCTACACCATTCCTTGGAAACTCCCTTGAAGCAATATTCTTTGGAAACGGGACATCCACAAGTTTGTTCATCCATATGCTGGCTTGGCACATCATCCTGGTTCTGCTTATTGGTGTTCTGTTTGGTGCTCACTTCTGGCTTGCCGAGGCAAATGGAATTATGCCATCACACAAAGATGTAAACCACAAGGCACCTGCAGTAGACACAGAGGAAGAAAAACACAAAAAGTGGTATCCCTACAACTTTGGTTTCATGACGCAACTGGCGTTATACAGTTTCGGGTTGCTTATGATTATCCCCTCCATCATAGCACTGCTTCCAAATGTGCCTGCTCTCTTTTCACCGTTCCCACAGGTTTCACCAAGCAGTCCACTGGCAGCTTATGTTCCAGCATACCCGCCATGGTTCCTTCTCTTTGTTTACAAGGCCGTTGATTTCAAAATATTTGCAATAGCTGGACCACTTTCAGCCCTGGCAGCAACCGCAGTGTTTGGAATAGTGCCGCTTGTCTACTTCCTTCTGCTTCCATTCATAGATACGACCGACGATCTTCACCCACTGTCCAGACCACTTGTTACCTCTTTTGGAATACTGGGAATTCTGTATATGGCTATTCTGTCGGCCTGGGGAGCATTAACACCGGGAGTCCAGATACCTGACTGGGAAGTAGCTGCAGTGTTCGTACCACCATTTGTTATAGTAGTAACTGGAGTTACAATGCTTTCCAGACTTTACAAGAAAGGAAAATTCAAGGTTAGCACGAGCAAAATTACAGCCTCGTTCCTCATTTTCCTTTTTGTGCTGATGTTTGCAGCCTACAACTTTGGTCAAAACTTCACGGCAACCCTTGTTCATGCAAGTGGACTTAATGTGGTAACCTCCCTGTTTACTGGTGGAGTGATGGTGTTTGGTGCAGTAGGAACAATGAAATCCGCAAATCGTTCCATGGAGGAAGAGAAAAAGGTTCAAAGCCCCAATACGTATCACATGAGCAAGAATGTAGCCATGGTCATTTCAGCACTGCTGACTATCGGAACAATAGTGATCATATACTTCATAATGCAGCTTGATCCAATAGGATCTCTTTCAAACGCAGAATTCGGAATTGGCCTCGGTTTCATTCTGGTACTGGCAGGCACAATAATGAGAATTTACAGGGCAGCGTTCTACAATGAGTGATATAAGAGTAAAGGGATTTGAGGACATCTCCTTTTGGAGAGAGGACGAAGTAGGACTTATCGTCATACGCAGTTCCTCTACCGGAAGGATAAGAAAGCAAACACTTGACGAGCTAATGATGGCAATAAGTACAGCTTCCATAGATTCCTCTGTGGAAAGTATTGCAATCACTGGGCAGAATGAGCTTTTTGCAAATGAGTTGGTAGGCTGGGATAAACCCGGAGAAATGCTGAATTCGCTGAGGGCATTAGCATCAATAGTTTACTCCGTGGAAAAACCGCTTTATGCCATCGTAAACGGGGACGCAATAGATATCGGCTATGAACTGGCCCTTCTTTGTGATACAGTAATAAGTTCCCCGGAAGTAAAACTCGGTTTCAACAGGGAATATATGTTTGCAATGGCCGGATCCCTTACTTCTTCAAGATTTTCCAGAACAGAAGTAAAAAATGCACTTGAAGGCATAAATTGTGATTACATTTTTGAATCTACCAACCTGCTGGGAGAATCAAAATCGCTGATTCAGGAAAACAGCAGTTTCAAAATGGTTTTAAAGAGAAAAAACAGAATGAGGTACATAAGAGAAACACTTGGTGAGGAACACCTCGCTATATTGTCGAGACTCAATGAAGAAAATACTCAAGATGTAACTAAATCAAAGGAAAAAGGAGTTAGAAATTAAAATGGCAAGCAATATCAAAGGATGGATTGGATTCCTGGTAATAGCTGTAATAATTATAGGAGGAGCCTTTGGAACAAACCACCTACTACCTTCAAAAGCTTCTGGAACAACTATTACGGGTATTACATCAAACGCTGCAAGCGGTTTCTACAACGCGTCAAATCAGTCATACACGGTCAATGTGTCAGACTCCACTTCCAATGTAACATTCGCAGTGTCAATACTTGCAACAATACCTTCCGGCGCAATTAATATAACAGTCGAAGCACCGTCATTGCAGAACCTCAGTGCATATAATTCTACATTCGACAGGATATATAATATAACGTATAACCAGACAAAGAATGCAACCCTGCAATTAGGTGCTACTCTCAATAGCTCTGTGAACAAATCTATCGCAGAGAATGCAACAAGGCTGGCTGAAACTTACACAAACCAGAATATAACTTTCCATCTGTTCCAGTCATTTACAAAAAATACCCAATATACTGGTGGCAAGTATACATTCAACTTTACGGCACAGTTAAACGCCACTGCCCTTAAGCTGATGTCAAAGGGACAGATTCTGTTTGTAACAATTAATGCGGCTACAGGTCCAACCTCGGCTAATGGAAACATATTTTTCGTAAAGACTTAAAATATTATTTTCTTTAATCCATATTTTTACAACATCTTTTGCCAGTTGGAAATCTTAATTTCATTCGTGAATTAACATTAACAACAAGAGTTTTAACAGCCAATGGAAAACACTGATTGATCCTGTGAAATGTTGTGCATCCTGCACAATAGTCCCATTTACTCATTTTTCACATAGACAGAAGAGTGTTTCCACCATGTACAATAAACAGGGATGTGATGATTTCACATCCCTGGAAATCATCCGGTGAATCCGGGGGGGACCTCATCCGAGTGTCCTGTATGTGGTGGTAATGTAAAGCACCCTACCTGGAAGATATCCAGTTGTAACAACTGTGATCGGGACTACGACAGGGACAGGTTAGCCTCACTGGCTATTTCCTTTCGTGGACATGATCTATGCGGAGATCCGTTCCCCGTGAGTGTGGCAACCCCTTTGCCATCCATGATGGACGAATACCCGTACACCGGAAAGCAACCTGAGCTTTCCGGATCAGGAAGGACTGAGATGGCATACGTTCCGAACAGAGGTTATGCATAGGATTGCATAACATTTTGAGAACGGCACTGCTGTCAACAATAACATTTTCCGGAAAACTATAAACAAATTATAAAAATAAAATTCTGCCTTCAATATCTATAACAGGAAAAATAGTATTGGTATAGCAATTAAAACAGAAATTAGTGATGCAGAAAAATTGACCTGGCCCTTACTCATCTTGTTTCTATTCTCAAGAGTTGCCCCGAGAATACTGTCAATTTGGCAGCCGAGGAATCCCAGCCCACCTACAAGCAAAATGCTTATCAGGTTCAGGCCTGAAGAGTTCAAAACCCCATAAGTTATAGCTACAATAAATGCTCCTAAAAGTGCAGCAGCTTCTCCAGTTAATGAGATCCCTCCATTTATTCCTGGAGTAGTTCTCTTTAAATTTGTGATCATGTAAACTTTCTTGTCGATTTGACCGATCTCAGAGGCAAAGGTATCTGAACTCACAACTGCCAGGGAAATAGAAAATAGCTCAAAATAATGGAAATAAATGGGATGTGCAAATACACTGGCAAGGTTCAGTGACGCAATCGCAATACCGATAACAGCAGCATAAAACACATTTGATACCCTTCTTTCTCCGGCTAAGCCCTCCTGTACATGCTGTTTCTTCTTTGTATCGAAGTAGGCTTTTGTCGCAAAGTGTGAGCTTATTGCAAACACCAAAAGGACTATTAGCCACTGAATTGAACCGAAAAAGGCCACAATAAGCCCCACAATCAGTGCTGCAGTGGTGCCTTTCAGGTCGAAGATGTTAAAAGCACGTGAGGCTATGAAAAGAATTGCCAGAATGGCAAATATCAGTAGGGTATCCGGTAAGTTATAGATGGACTACCAACCTCTTTCCTGGAGCCTCTGCTCCTTTGGCATCTTTTCTATTTCCATTCCTTGCATTCCAGACAGGCCTGAAGAAACGTTTCCAATTATCTTGTAATCTTCGTAGTTCTCAACTGCTTCAACAACTGCCTTGGCCATTCTTTTTGGATCAGTTGATTTAAATATTCCACTACCAACAAAGACTCCATCCATTCCGAGTTTCATCATCAATGCACCATCGGCTGGGGTTGCAACTCCTCCGGCGGCGAAATTAACTACTGGAAGTCTTCCTAGTCTTCTTACTTCCTTTAGGACTTTCAGGACTTCAGCTTCCATTTTCTCCAGGTTCTGTCCATAGAACAGATTATAGCCGGTAAGGTAGTTCTCATCACCAAAAAGGTCTTCCGATGCGGTCTTCCTGAGTACACGATAGTTTTCAGCTACTTTTTCTGAGACTTTTTTCAATTCTTCCTGACTCAGGTCTTTGATGATGCCTATTTCTTCATTTACCATTCTAATGTGTCTTACGGCTTCAACAACGTTTCCGGTTCCAGCTTCACCCTTTGTACGTATCATTGCTGCACCTTCCACAATTCTTCTTACAGCTTCGGGAAGGGTCCTGGCTCCACAAACCACAGGGACTTTCAGCTGTTTTTTGTACACATGGAAAAATGGGTCAGCAGGCGTGAGCACTTCGCTCTCATCGAGCATATCCACCCCCAGGGCTTCAAGTGTGTATCCTTCTGAAACGTGGCCAATTCTTACCTTAGCCATCACGGGTATTGAAACAGAGTTCAAAATTTCCTTTATTTTCTCGGGATCTGCCATTCTTGCTACGCCGCCGGCTGCCCTGATATCTGCTGGAACTCTCTCAAGGGCCATGACTGCAACAGCGCCTGCATCTTCCGCAATTTTTGCCTGTTCTGCAGTTGTAACGTCCATAATGACGCCACCCTTTGTCATCTTGGCAAAACCCCGTTTAATGAGTTCTTCGCCAAATCTCAATTGTGAGATGTCTGTGGACATGATAATCCAGATTGTATCGGAAAAGATTATAAATACATTTATGGGGTTGGAAAAGAGGTAAAAAACGGTTTTTTTACATAAAATGGGCTATAAAACAGCACAAAGATTTAAACCTAAACACACATAACACATTCGAAAAACAATGCCTGATACTGAGGTTGACAGCGTTGCCATAATTCTACCCGTAATTAACGAAAGGGCAAATCTGGAAAACCTTCTTCCTAAACTGGAGAAATACACGGTTTACATTGTGGACGACGGGAGCAATGACGGAACCCAACAGCTTTGCAGCTCCTGGGGAAATGTGCATCTGGTGGAAAGAAATACAAGAATGGGACTTGTTTCTGCCATACTGGAAGGTTTCAGAAGACTGCCCAGTTCATGCCGGTATGCAGTTGTTATGGATTCTGATTTTTCACACAACCCCGATTATATACCTGATCTCCTGAGAACTGCTGTCGAAAAGAATGCAGATCTCGTCATAGGTTCAAGATACGTTTCCGGAGGAAAAAACGGAGACACAATTATACGAAGGATTATCAGTTTTGGAGGGAACATTGCCTTCAGATCAACATTTTCTGCCAAAGTAAAAGACACTACGGGAGGTTACAGAGTTTATTCTGCAAGAGCCATGGAATTCCTCCTTGATTCCAATCTTACAGAACCAATCAGTCCTTCCTATGCAGGCCAGATTGATATTCTGAGAAGAATAATCGGAAACGGCTTTAAAGTAAGTGAGTTTCCCATAAAGTTTGAGAAAAGGATCAAAGGGAAAAGTAAACTGAAATTCAATGATATTGCCAGTTTCGCATCGCTTATCTTAAGGAAGGGCAACATTGTAAGATATGTAATAGTGGGAATGTCCGGGATACTGGTAAATGAACTGATATTATCACTTCTCTATGGGCCTATAGGATTCCCAGCAAGTCCTCTTGCAGTTGAGGCCAGTGTGGTGTCAAATTTTGTTCTTAATGACAGATTCACTTTCAAGAAGAGATACACAAAACCATCGACATTTTTGTTCAGACTGGCAAGGTTCAATCTATTCAGTCTTTCAGGTATCAGCGTGAATGCTGGAATTTTCTATTTGGGCCTAATAACTGGGCTTATAAACAAATCCAGCATGATAAGTGTAGAAATTGGCGATTTTGTTGGAATTGTCTGTGCTTTCCTCGTAACTTATCTCTCCTCAACATTCTATGTTTGGAGGGAAAGTGAAAAGTGAATGAAACCCATGAAAATCCTATATTATTCATCAGGCTGTTATTTATAGCTATTAGCTCATCATTGATTATCGTACCTCAGATACTTTGGAATTTGCTTGGTTACGAGGGAATCATTCTCATAATACTGGAATCACTTTTCATTGTGGCAGGATTTTTCTCTCTTTTGCTGGGATTGATTAATCCGTTGCCCAGATTCCTTTATAACTATGCAGTAAAAGTATGGAAGACATTTGAAGCCAGCAGTAGAAGTACAAAAATCAGGAAGTTCTTGCCATTTGGAATTCTCAGTTATGGCATTTATCTTTTGGTTCCATTTTTCCTTTCAGGTATCCAGCGATTCAACAGTTATCCCACATATCTGGAAATCCTTCTCATAATACTTACGCTATTTCTTTTATCAGGTATTGCTGCGATACACTTTCGAGAGGTAAAGAAGGAAAATGATAAGACTAAATGGTATTACATTCCCATTGCAGGGTTGACAATAGTATGGGCTATTGCATTCTGGTACGGCTCACCAAGGTACCCTACGGATGAAATGTTACTAAATTTGTACTCATCGCACCTCTTCCTGGAAGGTATTAACCCCTATATATCGTCCAATACTGCAGGGGTTTTCAGTTATTTTCATTCAAGTCTTCCAGGTTACCCGCTAAGTATAGGGACACCACTTCTTACCGGAGGTCTTGTTACTAACTTATCCTATCCCGCAATTGCTTTTTTCTCTTATTTGCCTGCACAGTTTATTGGTATTCCACCAACATTGACTCTCCTCCCACTCTTTGCACTTCCACCAGTGATAATTTTTTTAACACACTCAAAGATAAAAAATAGAACTCTTGCCCTTATGCCTGTATTTATTCTTCTACTGGATCCGGGATACCTTCTGCAGACAGCACTTGGCTATCCGGACATTGTATGGGTAGCTCTGTTTATACTTTCTCTTTACCTATACAAAAAACCGGCAGTATCAGGGTTTACTATGGGGCTTGCTATGGCAGTAAAACAAATCCCGTGGCTGGCATTTCCATTCTTTTTTATCTTCATTTACAGGGAGTCTGGGAGAAAAAAAGCATTCTTATGGCTAATTCTTGCTGTGGCAGGATTCCTGCTACCAAACATAAGTTTCATAATTCAAAGTCCGGTTATGTTTTTTAACTCCATCCTGTCTCCTGCTATTGATCCCATAATGGGCGTAGGTTTTGGCCCATCTCAACTTGCTTTCCTGGGCATATTGTCACTCACTAAAGAATTCTTCACAATAATGATACTATCTCTTGTGGTTTCATTCATCGTTCTTTACATATTCTACTACGATAGACTTAAGTATGCATTCATTGCATTTCCACTGATAATTTTCCTGTTCAATTATAGATTTCTTTCTGATTATGTTGTCTTTTGGCCCTTTATTGCCCTTATCATACCTGCGATAATGATGTATGATGAGAAAAAAAGTGAAAAACCTGATAAAACCAGCATAAGTTTTCCAATTAAGAAACGGGTTATTGCTATAATCCTGACCTTAATCCTTGTAGGAGTACCATTAGCTTTTCATGAAGCACACCAACAATCCGGTTCCATCAGTATAAGTGGTCTATCAGTGGTGTCAACCAATAGTAAGAATATAACATCAATTTCCTTGGACCTTGGGATTTCCGGCAAGAACTTTAGTTACAACCAGTTGATGTACAGGATTATACCATGGGGCCCAGTTCCCAATCTCAATGGTTATCTCTGGCATCATGCAAATGTTAGCATGGAAAACAATGGTGCAAGAATCACTATTTTACCAGATAATTCATTGCAGCAAATACCTTTCAACGGTAAATACAGGATAATAGCCTACTACGGCACAACCTCATCCACTCAGTCATTCGTGGTGCACAACGGGAAAATTTCCTGATGCCTGATGATTCAAACATAATGCTATAATTAAATTAATAACAACAATCACAAAAATCGGTTAATGAGAAAATAGCCAATTTTTCCAATTTTACCTATGTTTCTGAAGATAAATTTATAGTAACCAGAGATACAAGGTAAATGACTGCTATTTTGTATATAGCACTTAGGTTTATCTCCATAGTTGCAGGAGGAATCGCTGCTGGGACAATCGGTTCACTCACTGGTCTCGGCGGAGCCACTGTACTTGTTCCTGTTCTTTCCCTTTTCTACGGGATACCTATCATTTACGCAACTGGTGCAAGCCTTGTTTCAACAATCGCAACTTCAGCAGGAAGTGCCAGTGCTTACACAAGAGAAAAAATAACCAATGTGAAGATTGGTATCGGCCTTGAAATTGCCACTACTGCAGGGGCAATCGTGGGCTCACTTACAGCAGTATATATCAACAACAACAATTATTCCTGGTTAATTTACATCATTTTTGGTATGGTTCTTCTGGGTTCATTAATTCCAACAATCCAGAGAGGAAAATACGAGGAACCTCTTCCCAGAAAAGCAGACTGGTCTACAAAGTTGTTCCAGCTGGCCGGCTCATACTATGATCAGAGACTGAAAAAAAGGATCAGTTACGAAGGAGTCAGATGGTGGCTTGCTGAAATTATTATGTTCTTTGCAGGAGTTATTTCCGGACTTCTAGGAATCGGTAGCGGCGCTTTGAAGGTTCTGGGGATGGACTGGGCAATGAACCTGCCAATGAAGGTAACTACCACAACCAGTAATTTCATGATCGGCATCACAGCTGCCACCGGGAGTTCAATATACTGGTATAACGGGTATATCCAGGTATTCATTGCTGCTGCTACAGCATTGGGTGTTCTTATTGGTTCATTCATAGGGGCCAAGATCCTGGTAAAAATAACGAACAAGAACATAAGGTGGATATTCTTTGCCATATTGTCATTCCTTGGCATAGAAATGCTTCTCAGAGGGTTGCAGAAATCAACTGTATTGAATATCACGCCATTACTTGAGACAGTTGTTTCAATTTTATTCGCAGTAGTCATGATTGTTGCCTTATATTTCTACACAGTGAAAGGTGGTGAAAAAAATGCAAAAGGAAATTGATCTGGATCTTATTACAAGCTATATACTCAGATCTGGTGTATATATCAGTCTCTTCTTCATCGTATTCGGGACCATATTACTCTTTGTCAGGAATGGAGGCCTGAACCAGACTCTGTCTTCAATTTCAAATTTCAATAACATGAATTTCAATTCAAAATTCATTCCATTGGGGGGAATCCCTAATGGGATAGTTACTTTAGATGGAGTTTATTACATTGCCACCGGATTATGGGTACTCATTTTCACACCAATATCTGTTGTTTTCATTGCCATAATAGACTTCATCAAGGATAAGAACAGACTCTATGTAGCTATGAGTATTATTGTTCTCTTTAACCTGTTCTTTGCCATGTTGGTAATACCGAGGTTAACATGAATGCTAATCTATCACAATACTAAATTTGCTCAATGCGCGAAAAAACGTTTATAATTAATGTGGAGATTAAAGGGTAGGGTCGTACAATGCTTAATTTTGAGCGTGTCAAAATAGCACATGAAGACCCCCAAGCGAGGGTTGACAACTTCAATCTCGAGCCGGTCAAGGGGTACACTGATAGTGAAGCAGTGGCTGAAGCCAGCAGATGTATTGGCTGCAATATTTGTACGCAGGCATGCCCGGCCAGCCTTGATATTGGGGGGTATATTAACAGCACAGCGGTTGGCGATCCAGCGCAGACAGTAAGGATAGTCTTCGAAAATCTTCCATTCCCAGCAATTATCGGCAGAGTATGCACTCACCTCTGTGAGGACATTTGTGTCATGTATGATACAGGGGGCCCAATTGCAATCAGACACTTAAAACGATATGCCGCAGACAAGTTCAACGATTATGGTGAAATACTAAACTTACCAAGAAAGAAATTCATAGGAAAGAAAGTAGCAGTCATTGGTGGAGGACCTTCAGGATTAACCGCAGCCTACTATCTTTCTATACAGGGTGTAAAAGTAACCTTGTATGAGAAACTCCCTGCTCTGGGCGGATTCATGAAGACCGGAATTCCAAGATACAGGCTCCCACAGGAGATTCTTGACAAGGAAATCGGTTTCATAACCTCGCAAGGCGTCGATGTCAAGCTTAATACAGAAATTGGCAAAAATGTGAGTTTTGAAGAGATAATCAATTCACATGATGCCGTGTACATGTCAGTTGGAAACCAGAAACCACACATGACTGGAACACCCGGAAGTGATGCTGAAAATGTTATCCATGCAACTGAATTCCTAAGAAGGGTCAGTTTTGGAGAACATATTGATGTAGGCAAAAACGTGGTAGTGATCGGAGGAGGTTTCACAGCCAACGACTCATCAAGAACTTCCATGAGACTAGGGGCCAAAAACGTATACATCATGTACAGACGCCGTGAGGTAGATCGCCCTGGCTATCCCACTATGAATGCAGATGAGGAGCTGGAGGAAGCCGTTGAGGAGAAAGTAAACTACGTCTGGGAAGTAACTCCCTTTGAATATGTCAAGGAAGGAAACCGGGCTGTAAAACTCAGATACTGGCAGAATGAAATGGTAGTTGAAAAGGGCGGCCGTGCAAAACCTGTCCCCAACAAAGACAAGGTACACGAAATTGACGTTGACTTTATTGTTGAGGCAACGGGTCAGGAAACAGATTACAGTTTTATGGGTGACGAATACCTCAGGAATCTTAGGTTGACACCACACGGACAGCCAATAATCAACGAGATGGGGATGACTTCCATCAAGGGAGTATTCTCCGGCGGGGATTCAACCAACGCTTCCAAGGATCTTATAAGTGCAGTAAGAGACGCAGACCGGGCAGTGTCTGGAATTCTATCCTACCTTAATGTGATGGATCAGGTAAACGAGGACAGACTACCGATTCTGGACAGGTGGAAAAAATATTCAGCAACTTCCGCTATGACTGCATATGCAGAAAGATTGAAGTAAAAATTATAATGTAATTGTTTCAAAACCAGTATAGGGTACCAGGACCTTTGGTACCTGGAATCCTTTTTCATTTTTTAACTGATAGTTCTCCATTATAGCAACAAGTGTTCTCGTTGTAGCAACAGCGGTACTGTTGAGAGTATGCACGAATTTGCTGCCACCCTTGGTTCTGTACCTTACATTGAGGGATCTGGCCTGGTAATCAGTATCATTGGAAGCGGATACAACTTCCCTGAATTTTCCCTGTGAAGGGAACCAGGCTTCTATGTCAAATTTTCTGGCTGCAAGGTTCCCAAGGTCGCCAGAGCATATATTTACAACCCTGTATGGCAGATCAAGGTTTCTGAACATATCCTCCGAATTCTTAACAAGCTCTGAAAAGAAATCCCATGAGTCTTCAGGTCTGCAGTAAATGAACTGTTCTATCTTTGTGAACTGATGTACCCTGAAGATGCCCTTTGTATCTTTTCCATGGGAACCTGCTTCTTTCCTGAAACATGGAGACATGCCAGCAAGTCTTATGGGTAGTGCGCTTTCTTCAAGTATCTCGTCCTGGAAAAAGGCTGCAAGAGGATGTTCTGCAGTGGATATCAGATACAGGTCTTCCCCCTCTATCTTGTACAGGGTGTCCTTAAAGGTTTCAACATCTGTGGCACCTTCCATGGCCTTGTAGTTAAGCATAAACGGAGGTTCAACGACCTCAAAACCTCTTTCTGAGAGGAAATCAATAGCATAGTTTACGAGGGCAAGTTCAAGCTTTACAAGCCTGTTTTTCATATAATAGAATCTTGCACCAGAGGTCTTCGCTGCCCTTTCTAGATCTACTAATCCTAAGTCCTGCATCAAGTCAACATGACTTGCAGGTCTGTTGTCAAGTAACTGGTAATCCATTCCGTTGCTTGCTTTATTGAAGTAATCCAGATCGTCCTGAAACACTCTAGCTTTGCCCCATGTTTTCACAAGAACAGCTTCATCTTCAGTCATGCAGTGAGGTACTTCACTGTCAAGAAGATTAGGAATTAACCTCACAATTTTTGTTCGGGATTCATCTATGTCTTTTTGCTCACTCTCGATTGTTCCTATTTGAGTATTGATCTCTCTAACTTTTTCCTTTATGTCAGAAGGATCTCTTCCTGCCTTAACTGATTCTGACACTTCCAGGCTTAGGGTGTTCTTCTCATGTTTGAGATGGTTAACAGTCTTCAGTTTTTCCCTCCATTTTTCATCCAGCTGAAAAAACTGGTCAAGGATCTTGGTATCAAAGCCTCTGGCCTTGCAGGAATCATAAAATAAATCCGGGTTTTCCCGGAGCAGCTTAATGTCTATCATTTATGGATGGTTATGATTATAGGGGTAAAAAATTGTTATGCTTGTTTAAAGATAGCTCCAGCCGCCGACTCCCTCTTCATCATCATTTGTTCCATCAGTGAATTCTTTGATTACCCTTCTGCCTACCTGGACTCTGGGTGCCGATCTGACTGCACGGATCCTGTCGTCGATATCTCTGCTCATGTAGCTGTAGGAAAGATTTTCCTCCTGTGTTTTCAGGTTGCTCATAAATCCTCCCGTGTAGCTGAATATGTTAAGTAGAACAAGGGAGCCCGGGAGTATCAATGAAAATGTCTTGTAAACTCCATAACCTGTGTACAAATCGTTCAGAAGTCCGGAATATGCAAAAAGCTGGCTCTGGCTAACAGTGAGAACACCGTTGCTGAAATAATCGTTCACTCCTGCAAGAGTGCCGGTTGTGAATGGGGCCATGAGGAATGTAATCATCATGATAATGGATGTAGCTATGAGAGAGGATGTTATTGCCTTTGTAGTACTTCCCGATTTTCTACCCCCAATATATCCTGCAATTGCAGGGCCAGCTATGGGTATCCACCAGAGAAGCAATGAAAACAGTACTGAATAGTAAATTCCCTTTGGCTGCGAATAGGTGAGGATTTCTTTTCTCTTGCTCTTGTCGTACTCTTTCTTCAAACTGTGGATTTTGAAGTTCTCCTTTATATTTCCCAAACCAAAAGCCTTAGGTGTCATCCAATTGTCAGACATGCTATCAACAGGTTAATATATAATCTTTTTGACAGAAGAAAAAATAAAAAAATTTTGTAACAGAAAAATCGTTATTTCTAGAGGTTTTTCACTATAGTAGGATCATGCTCCATACTTTTCTGCCCTGTCTGACAGCTGCAGGAGAATCTTCATGACATCACCACTGTTAATGTGGTATGTACCCTTTGTGCAAGAGATTTCGTCGAAAAGAACCGCATTATCTTTTCTTATACCATGGGTGTTGAAAAGAATGGGAAGCGGATCTCCTGAGTGGTCCATCATTGTGCATGGTGTAGAATGGTCACCTGTAATGCAGATCACGGTATCACCAAGTATGTGGTCAATGTCCTTCATTGCAGCGTCAATCCTCTGTATGGCATCTCTTTTTGCCACAGGATCCCCGTCGTGACCCGCGACGTCAGTTGCTTTTATGTTCATTATGAGGAAATCGAACTTTTCCAGGGTTTTATAGGCAGCTTCAAATTTGGCCCTGAAATTACTGTCGAGTCTACCTGTAGCGCCTTCCACATTAATACTTTCCATTCCCACAAGCCTACATATTCCTGTAATCATGGGAATCCCGGAGATACTTGCTGCTTTCATCCCAAAGAGTTCGTGAAACGGCGTCAGGGATGGAGCCTGTCCAGCTCCCCGGATGAGGAGCTCATTTGCAGGTGCTTTTCCTTCTTTCTCTCTCTGAAGATTTACCTCATGTTCCCGGAGTCTCTTTCTGGCAATTGACAGATACTTGTTAAGGACTTCAGCGGTGAATTTCGCCTTCTCATCAAGGGCCTTGACTTCATGTACTTTTTGTCCCGCTTCATGCGGATCGGAATCGGTTATGAGATCAGAGAGTCCTTTACCCCGCATTACCAGGGCACCCCTGTGTTCTACTCCTGCCTTTACAAAGAATTCAACACCATCCACAGAAAACGAAAGCGACTGGGCAAGCTTATCGGTGCCTTCGGTAATTCTTCCAGCTCTTCTGTCCAGTACAACTCCGTCCTGGTCCACCGTTGAAAAATTTGCCCTGAATGCCACATCGCCGCCAAGAACAGTCATCCCAAGGCCCATTGCTTCAAATGGGCCTCTGCCTGTATAGAATTTTTCAGGGTCATATCCGAGAAGTGAAAGGTGAGAGGTGTCTGAGCCCGTTCTGTATCCGGGGGATACGGGGTGCATCATCCCTCCCTGACCTTCCCTGGTAAGTCTATTCATGTTTGGTCTGTATGCGGCCTGGAGGGCAGTTCTCCCCTTTAGTTCATCATTAGGTCTGTCGCCAAGGCCATCCAGCACAATAAGGAAGATCTTTTTCATGGATCAACTCACCCTATCAGGTTCCTTCCTTCCATTCTTCTGCGTACTTCTTCTGTTCCTCTGAAAGATTATCGATGGAAAGTCCAAGACCCTTCAGTTTAAGGTTCGCAACTTCTAGATCGATTTCCCTTGGAACAGGATAAACCTTCTTTTCAAGATTCTTGTAGTTCTTGACAAGGTATTCTGCCGTAAGGGCCTGAATTGCAAAACTCATATCCATGATTTCAACAGGATGTCCCTGTCCAACTGCAAGGTTAACCAATCTTCCATCAGCAACCAGATCAATGGTATTTCCATTTTCAAGTTTATAGCGGTTTATGGTTTCCCTGACAGGTCTTTTCTCCATGGCTCTTGTCTCAAGGTCCTTCACCGGAATCTCATTGTTAAAGTGGCCTGAATTTGCAAGGATAAGGTTCTTTTTTGCAACGAGCAGGTCATCATATGAAACCACATTCTTCATTCCTGTTGCAGTAACAACTATATCTGCATCTCTTATGGCGTGGTTCATGGGTTGTACACTGAAACCGTCCATGGCGGCTTCTACAGCTTTGACAGGGTTTATCTCTGTTACTGTGACCAAACCTCCAAGCCCTTTCATTCTCATAGCAATACCTTTGCCGCACCACCCATAACCGGCAACTACGATTTTCTTCCCGGCCATCAGTACGTTTGTTGCGGACATGATCCCATCCAGTGTGCTCTGTCCGGTACCATATCTGTTGTCAAAGAAATGCTTCATCTCGGCATCATTTACATCAAACATTGGGAACCTCAGTGCACCAGCTTTTTCCATTGCAAATAGTCTCACTACGCCTGTTGTGGTTTCCTCATTTCCTCCTATTATATTGTCAAGAAGATCTGTTCTTTCTTCCGTAACAATTTTCACCAGATCTCCACCGTCATCAATTATGACATTTGGTTTGAGATCAAGGGTTTTGTTAAGATACTCATAATATTCCTCTTCGGATTCTCCTTTCTTTGCGTAAACGTCCATTTTATAGTCATCCTTAAGGGATTGGACAACGCTGTCATCTGAACTGAGGGGATTGCAGGAAGCCATCTTGATATCCGCACCCCCCTCTCTCAGCAAGAGGGCAAAAATTCCTGTCTTTGCCTCCACATGCAAAGCCATTGAGATCTTGACTCCCTTTAAGGGCTTTTCCCGGATGAATCTCTCACGAATCTGGGATGTAACGTCCATTCTTTCCCGGGCCCATCCGAGCCTCAGATATCCTTTACTTGTGTATTCCATAATCTCTGTAAGTGATATGGATCAAGGCTTATAAGAACACCCATAGCCAGTGGCCTGACAGTTCTGATTACATTTCTGATTTCAAAACCAGGCGAGAAAAGTTTCAGCCCCCCATCTTCAATCAAAATATCCCCAATGAATAAATGAAACTCATCAATAGTGCGTTCTTCAATAAATTCTGTAATAACGTTTCTTCCACCTTCAACAAGCACTTTTCTGATTCCCTGTTCGTGCAATTCTGAAAGTATGTTCGGCAGCTTCAGGCCGTATTCATCTCTTGTTCTTATCTCAAAATTGCCGTGTTCACTGGATTCCCTGGCCGTATATACAAGAGTTTTTGCTGATGTATCATATACTCTTGCAGTTTTCTGAGTCTTCATGCTTCTGTCAAGAACAACCCTCAAAGGTGGCTTGTAATTTTTTACCACGTTCTGGTCAACCAGAAGCCTAGGATCATCAGTAATTATGGTACCCGAGCCAACAAGGATTGCATCGACTTCAGCTCTCAATTTGTGGACCCTGATCATGTCTTCGGGCGACGATATCAGTACCCTTCTTCCATTCCTTCCGGAAATATATCCATTAATGCTCTGGGCAACATTAACAATTACGTACGGTCTCTGGTTCAACTGCTGAAAAATACTGTGTCAATATTAAATTTCCTCATGATACTGATTATAACTAGAAAATATGTACAATCGATCATGATAGTGTAAACATTTAGTTTTTCATCGACATAAACCATGGACAATGAGACTGACAGAACTTGATTTGCCAGGACAGTTTCTGGACATGTTTGAAGGCAATGATCTGGATCTCTATCCTCATCAGGAAGAGGCAATAAAGCACCTTGAGTCTGGAAAAAATGTAGTGGTTTCAGTACCAACTGCCTCCGGCAAGTCACTTATAGCTTATGTTGCAATTTACAGGGAATTCCTCAAAGGACGCAAGTCCATGTATATTGTGCCTCTGAGGGCACTGGCTTCTGAAAAATATGAGGATCTAAAGCGAATGTCGTCGCTTGGTCTGAAGGTTGCAATATCGGTTGGCGATTATGATGACTCTCCCGAATTCATAAAGAGGTTTGATGTTATAGTTTGTACATCTGAAAAGGCGGACTCACTATTTCATCACGATCCGTCCATCATGTTCGAAATCTCACTTATTGTTGCAGACGAACTTCATCTTATTGGTGATGAAGGAAGAGGGGCAAGGCTCGAAACCTTTCTTTCTGCTGCAAGATACATGAATCCGGATACCAGGATACTTGGGCTTTCTGCAACAATATCAAACATCGAGGATGTTTCCGGATGGCTTGAAGCCGAGACTGTGATCAGTGATTTCCGTCCTGTAACACTGCAAAAAGGCATAATGTTCAACAGAACTCTTGAGTTTGAGGAAGGAGAATCACTTTCATTCAAAGGAAGAGATGATCTCGCAAGACTTTGTGAGCATTTCATTATCCAAGGTGGACAACTCCTCATATTTGTTAATTCCCGCAAGCGTTCGGAGGATCTTGCCAGAAAACTGTCTTATTCACTTGAGGAAGGCATTGTTGGAGAATTCCAGTGGGAACCTCCATGGGGTGGTGAAACTGACAGATATCAGGGAATACTGACTGAACTCATTCCAAAAGGAGTCAGTTTTCACCATGCAGGCTTGTCCTCTTCCCAAAGAACTGTTGTAGAGGCCCTTTTCAGGGAGGGTAAAATCAAGGTGCTTGTTGCAACCCCAACACTTGCAGCAGGAGTCAACCTTCCGGCCCGAGTTGTTGTAATCAGGGATATCACAAGATTCTCGGACGGTTATGTAGGATATATTTCTAACACAGAAGTACACCAGATGCTGGGAAGGGCGGGAAGACCAAAGTATGATAAAGTTGGTTTCGGGATCATATATGCCGCATCGGAAACCTCTATGGAAAAAGCCTGGGAATACCTTGACGGAGAACCTGAACCTGTATTTTCAAGCATAGGTAAAGAATCACTTATCAGGTTCAACACCCTGGCTCTGGTAAGTACGGGATTGGCAAGGAATATTGAGGACCTTGTAAAGTTCCATGGCAAAACACTTTTGGGCTATCAGACCGATGTTTCTTTGCACAGGAATCGGTTTGAACAGGCACTGTCATTTCTGGACGAAAACGATTTTATTAGAGGTTCCGAGGAAGAATACAAGGTAACAAAACTTGGAAAAACTGTGAGTGATCTCTATATTGATCCGGTTTCTGCACTGATCCTGAAGAAGTATCTTGACGAAGGCAATATCAACGATCAGAGAACCTTGTATAACATATGCCGCACTCCCGAAGTTCCATCACTTATTGCCAAGAAAGACGACACCGAGGACATTCTTTTTTTCATGGATGAGAATGGACTGGATTATGGTGAAAGCAGCGACTCCTTTAACAATGCAAAGACGGCCATGGTTCTTTATGACTGGATCAACGAACGTTCCACTGACTATATAACTGGCAGGTACGGAATAGGGCCAGGCGATATTCAGGCAAAGGTGAGCAGCGCAGAGTGGATGGCTTATTCTCTATCAAGGCTTGCATCGATGCTTCTCCCTGAAAGAAGGACGTACTTTGAAATGCTTGCCATAAGGATCAGGGAAGGAATCAGGGAAGACATCTGGGAACTCACTGCAATACCAAACATAGGAAGGGTAAGGGCAAGAAGGCTATACGCTGCAGGACTTACCAGTCTCGACGCAGTTGCAGGTTCTGCTGAAGGCGATATTACAAAGATAGCAGGTTTCTCTCACAAGCTGGCCAGCGAAACCATAGGCCATGCAAGAACCGTACTTCAGAGGAGAAGACGGTGAAAGAACATCTGAAAGTTTCAAAGAAGGATGCACAGGTCGTTATCCAGGACCTGAGAAAACGATCACTAGTTGACGATCAGAGCCAGGTCCAGAGGGACATGGATTATGTCTATATTCCACTCAAAGAATCATTTAAATCAGATTCATATGAAATCATAGTAATGGAATCAATTCCTTCAAAGACCAAGCATTTTCCAAAACTTGCTGGAGGGGCTTTTGATCTCATTGGGGATATTGCTATTACAAAGATCAGGGAACCTGAAAGGGCCATATCTCTGGCGAATTCATTAATGGAAACCCATCCAAACATAAGGAGCGTATATCTAGACAGAGGAATAACAGGAGAATTCCGGCTCAGGGATCTGGGGCTCCTCAGCGGCGAGGCAAAGACTGAAACTATGTACCGGGAAAACGGTGTGCAATTCAAGCTTGATGTTTCAAGGGTTTACTTCTCACCAAGGCTTGCAACCGAACGCATGTTGGTATCCAAAGAAATAAGGGAAGGGGAGAAGATTATTGACATGTTTGCCGGAATAGGGGCATTCTCGCTGAATATTGCAAGAGTTCAGAAAGCAGATATTACTGCAATAGACAGCAACCCGGAAGCAATTCGATACATGAAGGAAAGCATGGCATTGAACCGACTACTTGGTATAATACACCCTGTTTGCGGAGATGCTTCCCAGAAAATCAGTGAACTTGACGATGCAGACAGGATCATAATGAATCTCCCACATGAGTCACGAAAATACCTTGAACTCGCTATAGGCAAACTGAAAGATAACGGTATAATCCATTACTATGAAATTCTTGATATGGAGGGGATAGAGGAAAGGATGGAGGAATTCAGGGATTTTGGGTTGACCGTTTTGAAGAAAAGAGAGGTTCACGGTTATTCGAGCACACTTACAATGTATTCTCTTACTGCCATCAATAATAAGAGTAAATTATAAGCTCAAATTTGCATAGCCTAAACCAGATGGGAATAGCCGATCAGATTGGAAGCCTTACTTCCGAGGTTTACGAAAAACTTCTCCTTGAAGAAGTAAAAAAAGGCCCGGTTCCAATGCATATTGGGATAATCACTGACGGCAACAGGCGTTACGCACGGGGCATTGGCCTTAGTGAAAACGAAGGACATGTAAAGGGCAAGGAAAAGCTCGAGGAAGTGCTTCAGTGGTGCATGGACGCAGGTGTAAGAATAGTAACAGTTTACGGCTTTTCCACAGAAAACTTCAACCGGGACAGGAAAGAAGTCGACTTTCTTTTCAGGCTGATTAATGATGCATTCCTGGATCTGCTGGAAGATCCAAGGGTTTTTGAAAACAAAATCAGGGTAAAGGTAATCGGTGAATTTGATCATCTCCCGGAATATCTCAGGACAACAATCAGGAAAGTGGAAGATACTACCAAGGGCTTCAGAAATTTCAGGTTCAATATTGCCATTGGATATGGGGGAAGGCAGGAAATTATCAATGCAATGAAGAAGATGTACATGGAAATCCAGAATGGAAAAATGACCATCGACGAAATCACTGAGGAAAAGTTTCGGGAATTCCTTTACGACAAGAGCCTTCCTGATCCTGATCTCATATTCAGGACCAGTGGAGAGGAAAGAATATCCAATTTCCTCCTTTGGCAATCCGCTTATTCAGAACTGTATTTTTCTGATATCAACTGGCCAGAGTTGAAAAAGACGGATTTTCTTAAAGCAATCATATCATACCAGGGCAGAAAGAGAAGATTCGGGGTTTAAATGTACATAGCAGTTGATGACACAGATTCCCGGCAGGGGATGTGTACAACATACGTTCTTTCCGAAATCATATTGCGCAGTGGCCTTGATCTGATCGGTTTTCCTGGGCTGGTAAGGCTCAATCCGGCCATACAACACAAGACCCGTGGAAACGGGGCATTGATTGCAAACCTTGGAAAGGGCAGGGGAGACCCAATACGGGTAGGAACATTCAATGGGATGGATCTGTTTAGCTACCGGAAAGGTACTTCTGTTTCCGACGGCGAAGATCTTATGGATCTGGCAGGGGAAGTAATTAATGAAATGGCTGAGCTGGAAGAACCTGAAACAAATCCCGGGATTGTAGTTTCAGAAAATAAATTTGAGCAGACCTTTTACTGGAAGGCAGTTAGGGAAGAAGTTTCCATATTGGACGCTGAGAAGTTCATAAGGAACCAGGGTGGCCGTTTCAGAAAGATAAAGAACGGAAGAGGAATTATAGGTTCTGCTGCAGCTATATCATGGCCGGGAAATCTTGTTACATATGAATTTTTAAGTTACAAATACCCGAATGGAACTCCGATTAAATCAGAAACAAAAATGGGGGCTGCAAAAGTGGCTGAGCGTATTACGGGGAGTTTCAACAATATCGATCTCAGAAACGGCTATCCTGCCATTTTCCCAAAGGAGAGAACACCAGTAGTCTTCGGTGTAAGGGGCACATCCTGGGAACATTTGGCAAATGGTGCCAAAGAAATCATCAAACTCAACGATCTGGATATCGACCGTTCAATTCTTTACATGACAAATCAGGCTACAGATGATCATATTATCTTCGATCCAGAAAGCATCAGTTCCGGAAGTTCTTACTCCATTGAGGGAAGAATTTCGGACGACCCATATAGCATTACGGGGGGGCATTATTTTTCAACAATGAAATCCGGTCTCCTTGAACTTAAGATTGCGGCGTTCGAACCAACAAAGGAATTCAGGAGAATTTTTTCAAGGCTCAAAACTGGAGATCTGGTAAGGGTCTTCGGTACATTCAAAGACGGCTGTCTAAACATAGAGAAGCTGGAAGTCAAGGTTACATCAGAAATATATAGGCGACTGCCACCATTATGTGATCAATGTGGTGCAAGTATGAGAAGTAAAGGTCACAATGACTACAGGTGTTCACAATGCGGTAACAGGTCTTCCATGCCTGCCTTCAGTATTGTTCACAGGGATCTACAGCCAGGAATGTATAATGTTCCCGTTATTGCACGGAGACATCTCTCCCGCCCATTCGGGCTTGAACTGACTGAGAAGGGGGAACTGGTTCGGGAGGTTTCCGCGTGATAAGTATCACCGGGATACCCGGTTCCGGAAAGAGTTCTGTATGTAATATTCTAAAAAAGCTGGGTTTTGACTGCAAAAATGTCCTCGACATGGAAGGTGCAAAGATCTGCCTTGAAGGTGAAGAGATGGATATTGACTGCCTGAAGGAAAGACTAAATCGGGATATTTACAATGGAACCATAATAGAGGGGCATTATTCTCATTTGCTCGGCTGTTCTGAAATATTCATCCTGGAGAGGGATGAGGAAATAGTCAGAGAGGTTATGAGGACCAGGGGTTACAGTGAAGAAAAGATAAATGAGAATATCGATGCACTCAGGTCAGATATAATCTACCAGGAGTCACTTGATCTCCTTCCTGCTTCAAGAATACACAGGATTCAGGTGGAGGAAGGAAATCCGGAAATTACTGCAAAAATAATTGTAGATTTAATTAAAGGTGGAAAAAAAGATTAATTGAACTTAATGATCTTCCCATCTAATGGTACTGGATTCATATAGAAACACCGCTGATAAATTCCTGATCCCACTGTCCAAACCTTTTATGAAGGTAAACCCCAATACCATATCGGTATTTTCTCTAGTCTTCGCAGGACTCACCGGTCTATTCTTCTATATGGGCAGCTACCTCATACTTGCCAGTTTTGTTACACTGATACTATCGGCTTTGTTTGATGCAATTGACGGAAAAGTTGCCCGCCTTAGAAATATAGCATCCAAGAAAGGAGACCTCCTTGATCATGTACTGGACAGGTATTCGGATATTCTCATAATGCTCGGTTTCATCTTCAGCATTCATGCTCAGGTATGGATTGGGATGCTTGCAATAATAGGAGTTCTGCTTACCAGTTACCTTGGAGTTCAGTCACAGGCACTTGGGTTGAAAAGGAATTATTCCGGAATACTGGGGAGAGCAGACAGGCTGGTTCTCATGCTTATTTTTATTCTGCTTCAATTCTTCATATCGTACCATGCAGTATACTATGGTGTACTCATCACACCGATGAACATCCTTCTCATCTGGTTCGCAATCGCAGGAAATGTCACCGCTGTGATGAGATTCAGGGATACCTACTCTGCTTTGGGGACTTCCTGAAGACCCAGGATTAAAGCTTCATATTCCTGGGCAAGTTCCTTTGCTCTTTTCTCATCTCTGGCCTGCCCGTATATCCTGATTATTGGCTCAGTACCTGATGCCCTCATAAGAACCCAACCATCCTTAAGATAAATTTTCAGTCCATCTGTTTTCTCAATCTTACTGGTTTCTCCATAGGAGAGAATACCCGGTTCAAGAATCCTCCAGTCTTTCTTCCTTTCAACAGAAAGTTTGTGTATGTGATACTGAGGCAGTCCTGAAATGAGTTCTGATATTTTCTTTCCATTTGTGGCCATTAGGTCAAGTATAAGGGCTGCAGTCATTGCTCCATCCCTGCAATACTGATGCTCACCAAATATGATGCCACCATTTTCCTCACCGCCAATCATGGCGTTATTGTCGATCATGGCACGAGAAACTATTGGAGCTCCAACTCTGGTCCTGATAAGTTCTGCCTTACCAGATGAGCATACTTCATCAATTGCGTCTGAACTGCTGATAGGAGTCACAACCCTGCTTCCAGGCTTAATGACGCTCTTTACCACAAGTGTGAGTGTCTTGTCACCGTCAATAAAATTTCCATTTTCGTCAATAAAGACTGCCCTGTCTGCATCTCCATCATGGGCTATGCCAAGGTTGAATGTTCCGCTCTTCATCAGTGTAATGAGATCCTTAAGGTTTTCAGGTTTAGGCTCAGAAGTTCTCGATGTAAATTTTCCATCCGGATATGTATTAAGGGATACTACCTTGCAGCCAAGTCTTCTGAGCAGGGACGGAGTTGTAAAATAAGATGCACCATTGCCACTATCCACCAGTACCCTGAATTGGCTATCCCTCACCTTCTTCACATCAACGTGTGACATGATGCCGTCAAGGTAAAGATCAAGTGATGTCGGATCACTCTTGATTGAACCGGATTCCTCCCAGGAAACGGTATTGTAGGATTTCTGGTAGTAGATTCTCTCGATCTTCTCCTCATCTTCCCTTCGTAATTCGGTTCCGTCATTGGCAATACACTTAATTCCGTTGAACTGAGGCGGGTTATGGGATGCAGTTATAACAACTCCAAAAATGCCTTTTGTTTTACAGTAATACTGGACTGCAGGAGTGGGCAGTATGCCGAGATCTATTACACTGCTCCCGGCACTCATCATCCCAGAGGTAACCGCATTGAAAATCATGTTTCCAGTATCTCTGGTGTCCCTGCCCATTGCCACCTGTACTTTGCCGTAAAATGTGCCAATGGCCTTGCCAATCTCCTGTGCAAATTCCACAGAAAGGTCTTTGTTCGGGATACCTCTGATCCCATTGGTCCCGAAAATGGGTTCGTGCTTTGAATTATCGGTCAACTTAACCGCGTTTTTATTGTATTATAATATATGAATCTACCCGGGCTTAGGTTTCAAGAGAATAATCTCTTCCTCTCCATGTAATGGATTTCATTCCTGAAGCCTTGACCAGATTGTAGAAATAAATAAACGGTATCAGAATACTTATAAAAAAGGAGGAAACTGGCATTTTCCCGGATCTTTTTACCGCTCTGCCAGCATTTATCAATGTTGGGATAAGATATATGAGAAAGACCGGCGATACAAGGACAGAAAGGATGATCGAGGAAAGAAAGAGGAGAATGGATGCACCGTAGAATATGAGTCCATATCTGAGTACATTCCTGGTCGAATACACTGAGAGTGCTGTTTGCCTGTTTGCCCATTCAATGAATGTACCAAAGTCATCCGGTGAATTTACTTTGGGCATTGCCTCTTTCACAAATGCAATCTTAAGGTTCAATTTCTTGCAGATTTTCGTGAGGGCAATATCGTCCGAAACAAAGTTTCTGAAAAACTCCAGATTTTCACCCTGAATCAGTTCTTTTCTGAAAGCAAGGGAACCTCCCCATCCGAATCTCGTGATTTTTGATTCCATCATTCCAAGGCCAACGAAACCCCAGACGAGCTTTACCTTTGACCAGAAGCCTCCCTTTGGTTCAAAATAAGGGAAAGTGGTTGAAATTCCAATCTCTTTGCTTATCATGGGTGAAAGGAGACGCGAAAGCCAGTCATTTTTTACAATGATATCAGAATCAGCTATTACATATACGTCGTAATCAGCATATTGAGTTATGGCTGTGGAAATAGCCCTCACTTTTCCACTGCAGTTTCTGCAGGAGTCAGCAGATACAATCCACTTCATTCTGACCGAATTCAACACCGGAACGCTCGGGTCATCCTGGGAATCCACCACTCCAATCACAACATGTTTTTCATAATCCTGATTAAGTATACTTTTAAGATTTGCTTCAAGCGAGTAATCCAATCCCCTACAGGGTACAATGACCAATGCCTTCACATGAGAATTTTCGTTGTAGAACTCCGGCTCATTCCTGACGGCGGCTATGTAACTGAGACCAAGAAAAACAAGAAAAAGGATTGCGATGAAAAAATCGAAAAAATAATTGTAAAATAAACCGGGAAAAGTCATCAGACCAGTGTAACTTCTTCTGTATCTACCTGACCAACACCTTCAACTGATGCCAGGGCTTCCTCTATCTGGTCAATTTTCCCCTCTTCGTCAGGTACTATCACTTGAAGCTTGATTGCCTTGAGGCCGAATCCAACTTCATTAATCTCAACTTTGTTTACCTCGCAGATGGGCTTTACCTTATCAACGACTGCATCTTTGAGGGATTCAATATTAAGTTCAACATCTGTTGGTAAAATTTTCAATAAAACTGCTACGTCTCCCATCGAAATCAACTCATGGTCCCTGGAATGAACACTTTGGACATTCATACTTTGTAGAATGTTCCCTGCAATCTTTGCAGCGCCCGATAAGTTCTTCTCCACACTGGGGGCATTCGAATATTGAGTAACCTGGCTGGACAAGTCCTATTCCGCAGGACGTGCAATTCTCTTTATATCTCATTTTTACCATTACCTTCTTATAACGGGATTCGGGACATTTGTTCCCTGAATTCCTGAACTAAGACTTCACCAAATTTCTGGAAAATATATAATGCTTATCCAGATCACCTGCCTGAACATGGTGAAAATGAAGATAGTGTCCACCCACGATGGTGAAAAGATGGAATTTCCCGTTGAAAACTGGTTTACCGCTTCAGAAAATCCTCTTTACATAGGAGTTATAGTAAAACCATCACCTGGACTATGGGAACTCCTCTCACGTAAAAAAAGTGTTCTACTCGAGAGGGATGACTCCTCCGCACAATATGCCATTCCTTACAGAATGGAAGTAGGGGAAAACTCCATTTTCTTTCTGACCCCTCAGGAGTGAGATTGCCTTTACCTGAAAATTATATATGAAAGCACTGCCATAAATATCATTACTGCAAATATTACAATGTACAGCCTCATATCCCAGGACATCACTTTCTGGCCGTCTAGAGGAGGAAAAGGAACCATGTTGAATGCACCAAGATAGAGGTTGATCTGTGAAAGATATCCTATGGGGAAGGCCCATGGTGTTTGTATAAGTAGTATTCCAGCAACCAGGAAGGTAAAACCAAGAACAAGGTTGGTCAACGGGCCCGCAAGGGCTGTCTTGCCAACTCTTTCTCTTCCAAATACGCCATCCATATACACTGCCCCGGGTGCAGCTATTACAAATCCCAGAAATGCAAAGAGAATTCCCGAAATAAGGCCCATTGGCCATACCCTGAACTCTGCATATCCACCATAATGCCTTGCCAATTGCCTATGTGCGAGTTCATGAGCAAGAAACGCCAGGCACACTGCAGCTAAGCTCAGACCAAGAAAATATAGTGTTTGTGAAAGTGACAACCTGAAGGAGTAGTAGCTGAAGGATGAAATGGAAAAAGCCATTGTTAAGCCAAACACTGCTATGAGAATGTCCTGAATTTCCCTTCTAACTCGGGAATAACCGAAGATGGCCAATCAGATTTCGCCCTCTTCATTCATTCTGGACATGTATTCCATGAGTGTCATTACCTCAAGGGCCTCTGAAATACCTATTTTGAGGAAGAATGCAATATGCATAGGCTCCTGCTTAATATTTTCCTTTAAGGCGACTCTGAGAAGCTTCAGGAGAGTATCGTCCTTAAGCTTAGGCCTTCTTGCAATATCCATCTGGTCCTTAATGTAAATGTAAATGTTACGTGCCAGAACAGGATCTTTCCTGTCAAGGTTATTGAAAATAACGTAGATTTTGAGATCGTTTATTCCTTCCAAATCAACGGATTTGGCGGCTTTCTGAATTACATCTCTGGTCAGGATTTCATACTTCTCTTCATTTACGTCGAAATAGAAATCTCTGCTGGCTAGAAACTGGAACACAGGTTCAATCTGTTCAATGGGTATATCTGCCTTGTAGAACGCCTCTTTCTTGTCAAATTTTCTACCGACCTTGTATTCAAGCTTCAGAAGCCTGCTAACATAAAATATGGTCTGCATGAACTCTTTCCTGACTTTCAGGTCCTCTCTGAGCTCATTGTGGATTTCCTTGGAAAGCAGTGTTCCTTCATATCTGCCCATTAGTTTCTCTGCCATGTCAAAATCATCGGCTTCCATGTAACTTCTGATTACGTACTGGAGACTCCTCTCATCCACATACTTTGGATTAGTCTCATAGAACTTTATCACTGAATCGTAATCTCTGTCGTCATAATACAGCCTGAGAAGCGTATTTGTAAGATTCATTCCCTTTGAGAAATCGTCACTGAACTTCAGACTTTGAAGAATAAGTTCTATGGCATCCTCTCTCTGTCCGGATTTTATGAGCATTTCCACATAGATGTTTACGATATCAAGATCCTCCGGATTGTTCTTGTTAAGGTTTCTTGCAACTTCAAGAGCAAGCTTCGAATCTCCATTTTCAAATGTTCTGGTTGCTATAATTTTTCCAAGCCAGGTGTAACCTTCCTGTTTGTAGAGATTCACAAGAAAATCACGCACATCTCTGTTATACCAGAGATTGTCCACAGAATATCTTATGAGATCCTGATCCTCATCTTTTTTGAAGGTCAATTTTCCAAGAAGCTCAAGAATTCCACGGATATCGGAAGTTTTCTGCAGGAGCTTGAGCTGCATGAGCCGGTTATCACTTTTCTTTATAAGTGCCTCAGATTCCTCAAATTTCCCTACCTCAATAAGACAGTTGACATAGTTTTCAATTTTCTCCGGATCAGCCCCAAGTGAGACTGCAACTGAATAATGCTGCAAAGCTTCTGTATACTTGGACATGCTGAAAAAGATATCTCCGATTAGGATTTCGAGCCATTCCACCCTGTTATCAGTTTCAAGGTCTATGAGGAAATTAACGATTTCGGATGATTTACCAAGGCTTTGATAGATGCTGATCTGCTTTCTAACATCTTCCTCATTGTACTGCTTAGTGCTGAAAAGCATAAGGGATGCATCTCCGGCCTTTTTGTAATCTTTAACTGAAAGTGCAAAATCTCTCCTTAATCTTACAATCCATGGGTTTCTGACGTTTCCTTCCGAATCTATGGCGAGAACAATGGAGGCCATTTCCCACAACTGTTTTGATGTTATGTTGCTATAAAGCTCCGAAAAGTCGAAGAAATCCATTATGTTCATCTCAACAATTTCTTCGAGATATTCCCTGAATTTTTTCTGATCATCATTTACTATGGCTGTATTAAGGAGCAATTTCAGGAAATCTGCGTTTCTCAGATCGTCCTGTGCACTTTCTGCGTATTTTCTGGCAGTGTTGATTTCGCCCCTCCGGAATTCGATCAGGGCAACACTGTACTTGTAAAATGGGTCGTCTTCAGAATGGGATGTTCTTTTAAGCTGACTTTCTGCCCTGTCCAGCATGCCCTTTCTTATGTAAGCTTCAGTGAGTGGGAAAAGGAGTCTCGCGGAATCGATCACATCCTCAGTGTGTTTACCCTCATAAATCTGGGTAAGGAAATCCATGATTCCCCTTATTTCTTTGAACTGAGGAGAGTAAAGCATGCTCCTTATCCTGTCAGGCACTATTGGATTTCTGGAAGAGTAGTATTCATAGGAAAAAATGTATGCAAGGGCTTGGGAAGTATTTCCAGATATAAAGCTGTCATCAAGGGAATCCATCCTTGGACGGATGCCTCTAAGCCTGTTTGCTACAATCCTGAAATAGGGTTTCTTGTTCTTTCTGGTTTCATACAGTGCATCAAGCTTTCTTATGAATTCCTCATCGCGAACGTTGAAAAATATTGAATCCACAACTTCAGACGTGTCCAGGAGTTCAGGATGCTCCGCAAGTTCTTTCAGAGCAGCCTTGTTTTCATCTTCATAAATTTGCGAAGCAACGAATATGGGGTGAAACTGAAACTTGAGTTCCGGATCATCCTCGCAGAGATTTACTATGGAATCATATTCTCCACGTTTATGAAGCCAGCTCATGACATATTCTGTGGACTCTCTGTTTTCAGGATATTTTTCCATAAGGTCCCTGGCAAGATTGAATGCCTCGCTCTCTTTGTTTAGTTTTATCAGCACGGTAAGTTTAAGATTGAGAAGTCCCAGGTCATCAGCGTGCTTTAAGAGTGCCTGATCAAGATCTCTTATGGCTTCCGTAAATTTAGAACTGTAGATTTCACATTCCACTTTTTTGCTTAAAATATCGGGTTCTGACTTGGAAGCAGGATAGGACTCTATGAGGTCCTCGCATTCTGAATAAAGCTTCTGTGCGAAGGCAAGATTTATGGCATTTCTTATAGAGCCCATATCTGAGTTGTTCCTGCTAGCCAGATGCTTGAAAATTTCGTAGGATTCTACATTTTCGTTCAGTATGAGCAGAGCCTCGCCTTTTAGTTTTAAGAGCTCATAGTCTTCGGGGAACAGTTTAAGACCTTCCTGGGCCACGTTGACTGTAAGCTCAGGCATATCATTCCTGAGAAGAAGATATCCTATATTCCTCAATTCCTGGAGTTCTGTTATTTTTGCAGGCTCAAGCTTCTGCAGTTCCGACAGAAATTTTTCATGGTTTTCTTTTTCGTAAAGCTCTATGAGCCGGACTTCCGACCAGGTGTCATTTTCCCGGTCTCTGATGAGCTCGAGGAAGTTCTCCGCATCAAAGGTGTTATGGGCGGAGAGGAAATTGGCCAGGATAGTGTTTTTGGTACCGGACTCAAGTCCCTGGTCCACTGCTCCCTGAAAGATCTCTCGGTGGAAAATGCCTTTTCCGGAAAGAAAAATGGCAATTTCCGGATATCTGTCCAATGACCTTGCAGCCCTGTGTATTATTTCCAGGTTCGTTTCATTTATAGAAACAGGACGACCGGCATTAATGATGTCAAGTATCTCTGCATATGAATCGTTGGAACCAAGTTCCTTAAATTTCATATCCCATAGTTTTTGTGAGGTTGTGATAAAAGCAAGTGCCTGGTCAAGAGAAGGCTTAAAAGTCTCATTTTTATTATTCTTGAGGTTTTCAAATATGGTTTCCACTTCAACAAAACTCTCGTCATCTGGCGAAATGTGCCCTGATTGCCAAGTTTCCTTAAGTTCTTCAATACTGTTCTGAAACTCGGTCTTTAAAGAATCATCCGCTTCCCCGGCTGACTCAATGAGAGCTTGGGCCGCCAACCTCATTCTCTTAACGGCCTTCCTGATTGTTGTGGCTTCAGCCATCTCTGCTCTAGAGTACAACACGTATATTATTATTATCTTAACTTTGTGAGGTAAATCTCACAGAGAGCCGCCCAGTATTATTTTCACAACCTGAAGCGTACCATACATGACAATAGTTACTATCCATGTCATTATGACAAAGTGATGCAACCCATGTACTATTTTTCCACCATCAGCTATTTTCAGTGCTGCACCGGCTATAAATGAATGTATCAGGAGTATTGCCAGTACAAAGGCCTCAATAAGGAACATGGAGGATTGTGGCTGTGAAACGAATATTCCAAAGGAGTTCAGGCTTTGAACGTTAAATGTAGAAAACACCTGGTTGATGATCTGCAGAACGCCGAAGGCTATTGCGAGGGAAAACGCCAATCCTCCGGTGATTCCGTATATGACACCGATATAGCTTGTGACGGAGGCGTGTCTTCTTTTTCTCAACCTTATGACTTTGTCAAAGTTGTCAGCAACTACTGCACCAGCTTTATCTGCATCTGCACCAAGATCTACACTTTCCACAAAACTTTCCGAAAATACCTCTATCAGGTGCGAACCGGTATCGGCACTGAAGTTTCTCCAGGACGTTATATTGTTGATCCTGTAGGCCAGTCTTCTGTAAAGGGCCCTTATATCTACTGTAAGAGTCCCGAAATCGTGGAGAACAATGGCTTTCAATGCCTCTATGATCATGTTTCCCCTTGCACCGGCCGAGCCTGCAAGTGATCGAATAAAGCTTCCAAACATCTCATCTTTCTTCGAGACCAGTTTTTCAGCTTTAGAACCGATGTATCCGGGCAGGAAAAGAGGAGTAACAACAATTGCTATAATAAAATAAAACGGGATGATCTTCTGCAGATTCAGGTCAAAGGAAGCTAGGGCCAGAACCACGGATGAAGCTCCTCCTATTATGAGGTATTTCCTTATTTTCAACTGAAGTGGTGTTTTTATGCCGGTATTGTGCCATATTGGATCGTTCGGCAGTACAACCTTGATGCCATAAACTAGCATGGCTTCTCCAAGAATGATGGTGAGGAGACTCAGGGACAGAACCTGAAGAATATTTATGCTAATCAGGATGGGCATAATCATGATGAATGTTATCATGAAGGCGAAGGAAAGCAGCAGAGAAACATACATGTCTTTGTAGAGGTCGAATGTGTAGAGTGCTGAAATGTATGTGGTCTCAAAGTTGTTCATAACAGTCTCGGCCTCATTGTTCACGAATTCCTCAAAATCCTGGCCGCTGTTAATGGCATGTCCAAATCTCGCGAGGAAATCTTCAAAGATTTCGCTTGGCGTTCTGCTTGAGAGGAACATTGCCGCCTCTGATAGCCCTCTCTTCCAGTTTTTTACCAGGTTCACAAGTTTTGCAATTTCATCCTTGATTTTTCCAAGCTTTTCCTTTTCAGAAAGGAGCTCAAGCATGTCAATCCTGTTCGCAGCACTAACGGAAAGTGTTGCAAATGCAGTTATAAAATATGGGATATTTGAGTTAATATCGGTCTTTGCAGCGTCCCTTTCAAGGACTGGACGGATTATGATGAACATTACACCAAGTGCACCTACGGCAGATGCCCCTGCAAGATAAATTACTCCTGTAAGGTTGTACAGAATGAGGCCTGTTACTACAAGTGCCAGTGAAACTCCCATTATCAGGAGATCTCTGCGCTTGAACTCTATCCTCGAAACTGTCCCCAGGAACTTAAATTCTGGAATTTATATCACCCGAACACCGGTATTGCCGCTTCTCCCTTTGTATAGAAGGTCTTGATGAGTTCAAAGACCTTGTAATATGACATGATATTGTTTCTGAGCATCCACTCAATTATTCTGGCTCTCTTGAACAGCTCATCGTAAATGGCTTTTGGATCTGGCATTCCTGCTGTCTGGGCGATCCTCTTCTCAAGGATGTAACTGTTGTTCAAACCTCTGAAAACATGCTTGTCATTGGCCGCATCCCACTGGAAAACCTGTTTTGTGGATACACCACCAAGTTCCTCAAAATAGCCTTCTATTTCATTGATGCTTGTTGTTCTCCTCAGAAACTTTCCGTTAACATAAACAGCTTGCTGAATCAGTGCTATGTTCAGGTTATCCATGAAAGTGACGGGAATGTTGATTGGGGTACCCGTAAATCTTTGAATCATCTTTTTCACTGAAGCAGCATGGAAGGTGGATATGACAGGATGGCCTGTCTGCATTGCCTGGAATGCCATGGAACCCTCCGCTCCTCTTATTTCTCCCACAATGATGTAATTGGGCCTTGATCTCAAAGCAGTCTTAAGAAGATCGAAAAGGGTAACCCTGCTTTCCTCTGCACCTCTTTCCCTTGTGACCAACTGTTGCCAGGCTTCCTGCGGTGCCCTGACTTCTGGCGTATCTTCTGCACTGAAAATCTTTGATTCAGGTCTGATAAATGGAACCATGGCATTTACAACAGTCGTTTTACCACTGGCCGTTTCTCCGCATACAAAGACACTTTGCCCATATTCAAGGGCAAGCCACAGATATGCAGCCTCCTCAGCCGAAAGTGTGTTGAATCTTACCAGTTGAACGATGCTTATAGGGATATCTGCAAATTTCCTTATTGTGAAGCTTGGACCCCTGGTGGATACATCACTGCTGTAAACAATGGAAAGCCTTGATCCGTCAGGCAATGTCGCATCAACAATAGGTGTCTTGTCGGAAACAGGTCTTCCCACACGTTCGCTGAGTCTCTTGCTGTAAACTGAAAGGCGATCATTGTCTCCAAAACTCACCCTCGTTTTAAGTGATCCGAATATCTTGTGAACAATGAAAATATCATTAGCACCTATGCCGCTGATATCTTCTATATTTGAGTCACGGATAAGCGGCTCGATTGGCCCGAGACCTATGACATCTTTCTTTACATTGTATAGCATCTTGTCGCGCAGGTCTGCCTTTATGGTGACAGAATTCAATTTCACCTTGTTGCTGGTTCCAGCAGTTACTGCCTTGTTGAAAATCTCTTCAAGATTCCTGTCAAGTACTTCTTCAGATTCGGGAGGCGGGTAATCAGCTGCATAGTTAAGTATGACTCCCAGGATCTTTTCCATGAAAGCCAGTTCCTCCATTGTGAGATCCGGTTCAATGGGTTTGTAAATCCTTGTTCCATTTTCCATGTATACATGAATAAATATGGGGTCACCCACAGGATATATGATATCCAGTGAAGCAACATCCCTGAGGGAATTATCAGGTACAGGCACAAATTCTGGAGTTCTCTGTGTCTGGATCCTGTATTCATTGATGTAATCACGCAGGTGCGGGTTCCTTTGAATCGCAACTTCAAGATTATCCGATATTATGTAATCTGCCATATTTACGCCTCACGATACGCTTGATATTTCTACTATCAAACCTCTTTTAGGTTCTATCCTGAACGGTATAGCCTGCTGGAATGAATTCAAGGCCATGGGGAATTTTACCAGATCCACCATATGTTTTCTTTCTCCAGCGAGTTCCTTGGTGTTAAGGGATATAATTGTGGTGGACAGCTCATGTATTGTTGACAGCTGGCTTTTTTCAACGTCAGCAGGGTTCAGTGTCACTATTACAATCCTGTTCTCGGAATACTTCCTCAGTTTTGTGAAATACTCCACAACATCGTAATCCTTGAACAGTTCCGGATTGAGTGAATCCAGTATCAGGACCTGCTTGTCTATAACCTGTTCTGTACTCAGTAATTCTTCCAGGGTGGCTTTCCGGTTTTTCCTCATAAGAAAAACCGATGTTATGAACGATACCTGATCCGAAAGGATCTCATTCATCATAGGGTATCCAAGGGATTCAGCCTCGTTCACGAATTCCCTGATGGGAAACTGGGAAGATACATAGGCAATGGTTGAACTATGTTTCATCAAACCGTAGGCTAATCTTAAACACAGGAGTGTTTTTCCTGCCCCGCTGCCTCCTTCTACGGTTATCACCTGGCCGAGGTACAACCCTCCGCCCATTCTCCTATCCAGTTCGTCCCCTTCCAGGGAAAAGTTCAGATACATTTCTTAATCCTCAGATCTGAAACTCCATACTCTTGCTTATTCCAGCTGACACTGACACAGTTATCTCATTGTACCCGCTCGATATGGGCACATGCACTACAATCTCTCCAACCTGGCTTGGCATGATTTCACTTGTATTTCCCGGGGATATCATAGACACCTCACTGCCTGATAACAGCGTTCCATTGATGAGAACGTTAACCGTTGTATTTGTGAAAAATATGCCTGTTTCACCAGTGTTCTTGATGTAGAACACATATCCGTTCTGGTAAGGGATACTGCTCGGATCATTGATGATCTGGAAATCTGTCTGTATCTGTGTTGAGGTTCCCTGCCCTGAGTTTTGCATTCCCAGGGAAAGGTGTGCTGTCTGTCCTCCCAGCACCCCAACCACACTTACGCTAAGGACCAGGGTTGCAATGAAGAATATCATCTCCGACGTTGCCATTGATGCCATTAGCTTATCACCACTTTCTCAAACTTTTCATATCCTGTGCTGAATACCATTTCAACATTATGCGAACCTGCTCCCGTGGTGAACTGTATTGTATCGTTCCCAAGAGGAAACAAGTATTGATTTTCATATGTGAAGTTAACCATAGTTCCGTTAACCAGTAAATTTGTGTGATTCAGGTTCAGGGTCACACTCCCTGTGTTTGTAACATTCATAGTTACTGTGAAGTTTGAACCCGAGGCTGCATAGCTGTAATTATCCACTATGACCTTGGAATTCATGTAATCGTAATTCTGTGAGTTTGAATTATGCTGTGCATCATTAATTTGTGTCTCCGTGTGCACAAAGTCGGAGTATACTATCCCGAAAAAAATAAGGGAAGAGCTTAGCAATACTGCCACAGCTACAACGTAACTAAATCCCATATAATTCGTCCACTCCCTTCTTCAACATTCTAAAGTCTCTTTCCAGTGCTTCTATGAGATCTCTGGTGATCTCGCCACCGTTGAGTTTCTCGATGAAGAGCATGGTAACTATGTGGTCCTGGATTGATGGCTTGACTTTGTACTCCTGCACAGGGCTGATCAGGCCAGTCATTTTCGTGAACTTTATCATCTGTTCCTTTACTGACTGTGAGATCCATCCTATACTCTCGTAATAGTCCAGCACATCCATGGTATTCTCTGGTCCATAGTTATCCAGCAGGAATTCCAGCCATCGTAATGCAACCATGAGTGAGATCACATCATCACCAAGCGTTTCCAGCTTGGCTTTTCTGTGAGCTTTCCATGGATACCTTGCCTGTATCTGGTTGGTTTCCACTTCTGGTTCAGTTGCCTTTTTCTTGGTTCCTTCACCAGACAACATCTTCTCGACGTTGGAAATTTCCTTGAAAAGGTTATCAACCTTTCCAAGTAGCGAGTTCTCCTTGCTTTCACTGTATCGTTGTTCTAGGTTGTTAAAGAGGGCTTCAATGTCCGATTTTGAGAATTTCGTTGGTGAGTTCAGTATTTTTTGCCGAAGCTCTTCCAGTACGAATTTTGGAATGGTTTTGTCTGCAGTGTCCATTTTGGTCTGCAGAAAACTCTTCAATGCTTCATTGATCATTTGTATCCTCCTGGTGTTCTATATCCGTAATCATGTCGTCAAGGTCCGGGGCCCCATATAGTTCCTTGAGATCATTGATAGCATAATGCACCATTCTCTCCAGGTCCTGTATGTTTTCCCTGAGCACTTCCGTGACTTCCTTGATTTCCTCAGGAGTGACATCCATGAAGGGATTGAATTTCTTGGATACCATTTCATATAATGATACTACCATTTTAACATTCTCCTTCATTTTTTCCAACTCCTCTTTGATTTCGGATATGTTCCTCTTTGCGGTTTCCATTGATACATTCAGTTTACTGACTTCATTTTCCACCGCACTGATTCTCTGATTAACACCATCAATGAACTTACTGTCAAATGACTGTGTACTTTGCTGTGTCTCTGTAGGTGGTGGTATTAGTGGATTCTGGGGTACGTTGACTGTGGTCTCTTTCTTCTTTTTTCCTAAGCCCTTTAAATTATCAAAGAGACCCATTGTGATCACTGCTTAAATTAGGAGGTATGGAGCTATTACTGAAGCTCCATAACCTGCTGTGTGTAGGCCACTGGTGTGGTAAACTGTATTACTCCTGCTGATCCTACCTGTGGGGTCACTGATCCTGTTACAGACTGATCCTGGTTTAATCCACCAAAGACTGCAGATACATTGACCAATATTGCTGCCTCATCTCCCCCTGTAAGAACCGGATATTTGCCAGTCATTGAGTTGGACGAGTCGCTGATAGCAAGTATTGCAAAGTGTTTGGATGCGTTAGCTGTTGCGTTAGTCTGGGCAGTTTTGCTGAATCCTGTTGTGCCATTTGCATTTAGTGCGCTGAAGTAGCTGCTTTCAAATACGTTTGATGTTCCAGAAGTTGCACTGTGGTAACCGGAGAATGCAGGGTTGTTCGTTGATGTTGTTGTTCCATTGTAGTGAACAGAGTCTCCAACGTATGTAAGCTGTGCTGTTCTTCCACCATATGTCAGTGAGAGTGTAACATTAGCCAGGTTAATTGGCGAACTGCCCGTTCCCAATGATACATATATGGAGACCCAGGAAACTGTTCCAGCCTCAGGTGATGAATTGTTGTCCAATCCCCACACAGACTGTACATTTATGCCAGACGAAACCTGCTGGGAAGTCTGGGTTCCTGTGCTTTGTGCTCTCTGCTGCAGGCTTCCGGCTGTGTGTATCAGCACGGTAGCTGCTACTGCTGCGACCAGAACCATGGCTATAAAAATAATCAGGGTTCCAATCCCGGTATCAGCCCTATTGGCCTTAAGGCTGAAGGCTCTCTGGAGTTTCTTAACTCCTATTCTTAGTGTTCTATTCATTAGACACCTCAACCTGTGGAACCCAAGTGTTTCTAATATCCGTTTTTTGTAGAGGCGACTATCTGTTTGTGTGTAAAAAATGCTGTAAGAATATATGCATAGACTTATGTAGGTGGCTTCCGGTCTTTCAGTGATTTACCCGTTTCTCGTGGAAAATCTCCTGATAAATGTCTCTGTCTGAGAACTCCATAAGACTCAGCATTCCGCACTGCATATTCCTTCAACTTTATGTCAGACTCTCTCTTGACTTTTCCAGGTATACCTGCAATGAGGGAATTCTCGCCGCATGTAAATCCTTCTGTTACAACTGCTCCTGCAGCAATTATACAACCTGAAGGAATGTGGGCTCCGTTCAGAACTATGGCCCCCATTCCAACTATTATATGGTCACCAAGCTCGCAACCATGGACTACTGCATTATGGCCTACAGACACTCCTTCGCCGATTATAGTTTCATGGTTGAGTTCTGTATGAAATGTTACATTATCCTGTATATTGGAATTATTCCCCACCACTATTCTGTTTAAATCTCCTCTCAGGACTGCATGATCAAAAATTGCGACATTATCTCCCAATGTAACTTCTCCAATGAGGACTGCAGTGTCTGAAATATGGCAGTTTTTTCCAACAGTTATGGTCATAACACAGTTAAGAGATCATATATCTTAATATTCACCACAAAAGGTTCGATTTAAGTTTTCAGAAATTTCCCTAATTGATTGCATATTCCTCGGTTAAAAAGATAACGAAATAATTTGTGTTTATTTTGTATTGACAAAGTTTATATTAAATCATCAATTTGTCAGACGAATGTATGATGTCATAAATCCAACTCTGGATATCTGTCATCATCGTGAGAGGTCAAAATATGTCTGTACCATTTAGAATAACAGTTAGGCTGACAAAGGAAACAATGGGTCAACTGGAGGAATTAGTTGAAAACTTCCAGTATGAAACGGTATCAGACATCGTACGGAGGGCCATAGATGAATTCATTGAACGCAATTACAGGAAAGGTCCCACCTCAAAGATTGATCTTGTTCTCCCCAAGAAAATGATTGCTGAGCTGGAAACAGAAATAGATCAGGGTTCCGCAATTTCCCTGGACGATCTTATAAGGGTTATTTTAAGAGACTATACCCTGAACAAAATTAACAAGGAGATAAAGGAAATCTCCAAGGAAGAGAATATAAAATAATTTTTTGCTGGCATTATCCGGTTGACAGCTTCACACATGACCCACATTTTTAAACTCTCATTCATACCCTGAATAATGGTCGTAATCAAGGAGGCCATCCCTGAATTAAGGAAATTATACGGAGAGAATTTCATACCTGAAATTGAAAGATTTTCTGAGGTAATAGGTTACAGCACTGAAAAAGATGATTTTGAATTCAGGGTGGAATTCAATCCTGACAGACCTGATCTCTTTTCATTCAACCTCTTGAAGATATCAATGGAAATGTACTATAACAACCTTAGATGGAAACCTATTTCCATCAGAAAAAAAGGCAGTGACTTCCTTGTCGATGAAAATGTAAGGTCTCTGAGAAAATATGTAATAGGATTCCATTGCATTGGCAGAAGCATAGGAGATCACTTCAGGGAACTTATTGATTATCAGGAAAAAATCCACTTATCAATAGGCAAGGACCGTACAAAGGTTTCAATTGGTATACATGACCAGAAGAATCTGAGATTTCCAGTTAATTATTCCGCCAGGAAATCAGAAGAAGTTAAATTTACAACTTACGATGGCACCATAACCGGAACTGCAAAAGAGATCTTGAAGAATCACCAGAAAGGTGTGGAATACGGTCACCTTATACCTTCCAGCTCCCTTGTCCCAATTATTGAGGATGCCGATCACAGAGTTCTCTCTATGCCCCCCGTGGTCAATGGCAATTCTACTGCTGTAACAGAAACAACAAGTGCATTCTTTATAGATATAACAGGAACAGATCTGAAGGCTGTGAAGGATGCATTTTTCCTTCTTGCATATTATTTCCATGGCATAGGTTATGAAATAGAAGGATCAAATCTTGACGATATCCAGAAATTCCTCAAGACTGATGGAAGAACGGTTGCTGTATCTTTGGACGAAGTAGAAGAGATACTTGGTCAGCGAATTTCTGCAGAAGACTGCATAACGCTCCTCCAACGAATGGGTTACGATTGCAAAGCCGACAGTTCCCATTTAAAAGCAATGGTCCCTGGCAACAGGAGTGACGTTATGGGCCCGGTTGATATAATTGAAGATATTGCAAAAGCCCATGGTTACAGCAATCTGGATTTACACAGACCAAATCTTGATGTGATTGGTCACGAGGCAGAAGGCAATCAGATGGTCTCCAATGTAAGAACTATCATGGTGGGCTTAGGTTATCAGGAGATCATGACTTATGTTGTATCCACCCATGATCATTATAAAAATGCCAATTATTCAGGCGGAGTCCACATAAGGAACCCAAAAAGCCTCGATTTCAGCATGGTAAGAGACCGGCTGTACCTCGGAGTCCTCGATTTGCTTAGATTGAATAAAAGACGAAATCTTCCACAGATGGTGTTTGAGATCGGAGAGATATTGTCAGATACCGAACAGTTTACAAACCTCTGCGTTGCAAGGATAAACTCAAAGTCATCGTTTTCAGATATGAAACAGGTTCTTGACGCTTTAATGACAAGGCTTTCTCTGGACTCCTATGAAGTAAGAACTTCAGATCATGAAAATTTTATTTCCGGAAGAACAGGGGAAATCGTTGTCAATGGAAAAGCTATCGGATATCTCGGAGAAGTTCATCCTGAAACACTTGAACAGTACGAGTTGAAGAATCCAGTGGCAATAATAGAGGTAAACCTTTCTTCAGTCTCAAGCTTAATCTACTAAAACATCAGGGAGGAAAATATTCTTTTTTTGCCTTTCTGACAGACCTACACCCATTTTTTTCAACAGCATCATGCTTATGGTGTTGCTATTGAAGCTGTAGTTTTCCAGACTCTTTTCAACAACAGATTTCTCAATTCCAGTGGCATCTGATATTAATATTATGGCATTGTTCAATTCTCTGATGTCAATGTCATAAACTGTTGTCAATCGCCTATAATCTGAATTCCACTGCCTTATCTCATTTCCGGCTATTTCATAAAAATTTATATTTACTGCAGCACAACAACATGGAAAGTCTCCCATGATGTCATTATATTTTAACAGGATAGAATTACCCGGCATCTTGATAATGTCAGAAAAGTAAGGTTCCCATATTGCAATCTTATTGCATTCTCCAGAAATATAAGCTGAAACTGCCGAGGTTGGTTCATCATAACTCTCGATATCTTCTGGCAAGTAATTGTGAGTGGAATCTGAAGCGAGAGAAATCATTGAAGACAATTCTGTACTTAGGATGGCCTCTCTCCCCTCGTCATGTGAAATTATTCCTGATCCACCCGAAGCAAGACCAGAAATGACTTTGAGATTTTCTCCCATAATTCCTGACATTATTATTGATTTGGTTGGGGCAAGCATAATTTCCAGGGTTCCCATGTTAAAATCCTGGATCAACTGGCGGGTACTATTATAAAACCTCACAAAAATGCGATACCTCTCAGAGCCGAATATTGTATGAAAAGTGGCAATCGAGGGAATATATTCTGAAGACTTCAGCATACCTATTCTCAAAACGCCTTTCAAAATTCCAGGGAAATATTCTATTTCATAAATTTTCGTTAATCCCCCTTCCTTTCGTTTTGCAATTTTCTGTGAAACCCTTGAGAGATAGGTCAACTGTTCAGAGCAGTAGGATTTTGATATGCCAAGTGTTTTCTGTATATCTCTCTGATATATTCCCGTTCTTGCATTGCTCCTGACAAGATTCAGTATCTGTTCCCTCACAGTCAAGGATTTACCGGACAAAGCAATGGGTTAACCACATTGTGGAATTAATATTATGCTAAATACTGAAAATGAGGATTTCATACACATTATCGATACAGTTTAAACTGACTCAACGTTTCGTTTCAGATTTAAGCATAAAAAATATAAGCTAACACAAATATGGAGAACAAATCAGAAATGCACCTTTTAGAGACAGAAAATATCGGAGACATATTTGGACTGCTGGAAATTCTTGAGGATCTTGGCAAGCCTGTAGACATTGCCACACTCGACGACTCCCTTGACGAGGAGAGGACCACTCTCCTGAATCTGCTGAACGATGCAGAAGCACTTGGACTTGTAAACGTTGCCGACGGAGACGTATCACTTACCGGTGATGGGAGCGTTTTCCTGAAGTCGGATCTCACTGAGAGGAAGGTCATCCTTCACAGACTTCTTTCACGCATAGAGCCGTTTTCGTCAATTATAAATATCCTTAAAAATGCAGAGGACGGAACCATAGAAAAAGACGAACTCGACGAATTCCTCGAAAGTAATTTTCCATCAGATGATCCGGAAAATACATTCAGGGTTTTACTCAATTGGGGTCGGTATTCAAAACTCTTCGACTACGATATGGACGATGAAACGCTCATATATATTCCTTAATTTATAGCACTGTGAGCGGGAAACCCCATACCATTTATAGGTGGGACGAAAGTGAACAAAACATTACATGCAGACAACACATATAGGATTATTCAGAATGCCCAAGGGATATACTGCTTCTGAGACTTACGTTCACTTCATGTATTACTATTTTGTATGGTGCCGAAGTACAGGAGGAAGGTAATTACGGGAAAGGTTGAGGGTAGACTCAAAGATATCATAGCTTCGGTTGCAAGTGAAAATAAATGGGAAATCATGTTGCTGGAGACGATGCCGAATCATGTCCACCTGTTCATCCAGACGGGCCCTCTGGTAGCGCCGAATAATATAATCGCAAGAATAAAGGGAGTTACCTCAAGACTTCTAAGAGAAGAATTCACTGACCTGAAAAGAAGGCTGGCAACTCTATGGACACGTGGCTATTTTGTGTCCGCACATGGGCATATCTCATCGGAAACCATAATGAAATACGTGGAGGATCAAAAGAAGGAATGAAGGCATACAGGTTCAGGCTGTACCCGTCTGCGGATCAGGAAAGGAAGCTCAACGAACAGCTGGAGTCGTGCAGACAGCTGTACAACTCATTCCTGCTTGAAAGAAGATATGCATACAGGGGAAACAAGAAATCCCTCACATACAATCACCAGCAGAACCAGATACCTGAACTCAAGCAGGAATTTGAGGAATACAGGAACATTCATTCTCAGGTTCTTCAGGATGTTGCACGGAGAGCGGATCGTGCATACCAGAACTTCTATCGACGAATAAGGGAGAAGAAGCAGGGTGTCAGGCAGAAAGCAGGATTCCCGAGACTAAAGGGAAAAGGACAGTACAGGTCACTGACCTACACTCAGTCGGGATTCCACCTCATGGAAAACGGACACCTGAAGCTATCAAAGATCGGAGAACTGAGAATGTTCCAGCACCGTGACATTGTTGGCGAGATCAAGACATTCAACATATCACATGATGGAACCGGAGAATGGCATGCCTCATTCTCCGTGAAACAGGACAGAATATCCTTTCATCCTGAACATACAGGCAACACCATCGGAATAGATGCAGGACTGCTGCATCTTTCAACTATGAGTGACGACACTGTGATCGATCCTCCTCACTTTCTCATGAAAAGCGGGAAGAGGATCAGGAAGGCACAGAGGAGCCTTTCACGCAAGCAAATAGGATCAAGCAACAGGAAGAAAGCAAGAATCATTCTCTCGAAACAGCATAAGAAGGTAAAGGATCAGAGGGAGGACTTTGCACACAAGCTCTCAAATGAGATAGTGAAGAACAATGATCTCATTGTTTTCGAGAACCTGAATATAAGAAGCATGGTGAAGAACCATCATTTAGCGAAGGGCATTGCGGATGCTTCATGGAGCACACTTGTACAATACACAACCTACAAGGCTGAAAGTGCCGGTAAGCTTGTGGTCTCAGTGGATCCGGGAAACACATCACGTACATGCTCAAACTGTGGATATAAGAAGGAATCACTGGAACTGTCAGAAAGGACATTCCTCTGTGAGTCCTGCGGATATGAGATCGACAGGGATCTCAATGCCGCCATAAACATCCGAAACATCGGCTTAATAAAAGTAGGGAGGGGCACTCCCGAAGTTACGCCTGTGGAGAATGGGGCACTACCTGCAAGGGCAACCCTGATCGGCGAAGCAGGAAGCCCACAGCTTTAATCGTGGGAGGATGTCACGAATATGACAAAATAGGAATAGACTGCCTTCAGATTAGTTTTTTATATTTAGATTATATTAGCGCTCCTCAGGAACGACGCCAATGGAATTACAGCTTGAGCCTAAATTTAACGCATTATCTAGGATATATAATCATTCAGAAGTCATAATCGTCGGAATATTGGTGGCATTCTACCTTTTCCTGTCGAATTATTTCTACTGGTCGGCCACATTCGTATACGGCGGGGGTATAGCTGCTCTTCCTACATCTGGAGGAAGCGACCCCTATTACAACTTCATCGCCATACTGCACATCTTAAACCAGCATACTCAGCTTGTGTATGATCCAACGCTGAATTACCCATTGGGAACCATAAACCCAAGAAATCCATTCTTCCACTGGTTCATAGCACTGGTAGCTGAGATTCTCTCACCTTTCTATGGTGCGCAGACAGCAGCATTCTATGCTTTTGAGGAATTCGATGCAGTATTCGGGGCACTACTGATAATCCCCGTGTACCTGATCACAAAAGAAATCTTTGGGAAAAATGCAGCAGCAGTAGGTGCTTTACTGTACGCACTAATGCCAAGCAACCTATCGGCAGGCATCCTGTCCGGAGGAAGGATGCACACCCCGGAACTTATATTCGCATTCTTTTCGGTTTACTTTTTCCTCAGGGCAATAAGACTCTCCGGGAAGAACAGGATTATAGATAATCTTAGAGATTTCAGACATTATTATTTAAAAATATACGAATTCTATCAGTCAAATAAAATACCTACGATATACGGGCTTCTTGCCGGAGCATCTCTAGGCGGTCTTATGCTTTCCTGGCAAGGATATGCATATATAGAGGCAATTTTACTCTTATATGTTGCAGTCCAGCTTATAGTCAATCTCATTTTCAAAAGACCAACTGGTTACATTACCTATTACACAGCCCTCTTTGTAATACTTGGTTTTCTCATGGGATTCTACTACTACGCCGGTGTCAATGAACTCACGGGCTGGTATAATGCAGAACTTGAGATTGGAATACTCATTGTTCTGTTTGGTGTACTTATAGGACTAGTAGGCAGAAGACCATGGATTCTCATAATACCCATTCTTGTGCTCGCAGTGATAGCTGGCCTGGAAGGAATGGCTCATTTCAGCCCTGCCTTATTGGACAGATTGCTTAGCGGAGATGGATATTTCATCAAGACAAGGGTTTATTCAACCATCGCAGAAGCTGCTGCCCCTGCACTTGGTTCTTACATAGGCGGCTTCGGGATCGCTCAGTTTCTCTTGGGAATGGTTGGTGTTGGATATGCAGCATACCTGTTCCTGAAGGAGAAAACGGATCAACTTCTGCTCATATTGGTATTCTCTGTAGTATCAATTTACATGAGCTTTGCAGCAGCCAGATTCAATATTACTGCAGCACCAGCCTATGCTATTCTTGGAGCCGGCGTGCTTTTGATGTTTGCGAAGATTTCAAAGATCGAGGAAGTCAAAAAGAAGAAACCCACTACTTCCGGTTCTGCATTCAAAGCCATAAAAGGGAATATAAAATGGCTGCAGGCAGCATTCGTCATCATCGTCACATTACTTGTTATTGTTCCATCAGCTACATCAATGATATCGGCATCTGTACCAGCAGGCAGTCCTGCTCAGGCCCAGGTGGAAAGCCAGATTGCCAACTCTCTTCCGGCATTCCTCAAAACAAACAACACCACAAACTTTGTAGGCGGTTTGAGCGGCGGTGTTTCCAATGGTTCAACTCCCTTGAGCAAATCCTTTGCATGGTTAAGTGGGCAGGATTCAAACGTTCCCGTCCAGGACCGTGCTGCCTACTTATCATGGTGGGATTATGGTTTCCAGGAAAGATACCAGGGCCAACATCCAACTGTAGCCGATGACTTCCAGCAGGGAATAGCAACCGCCGGTCAGGTGTTACTTGCCCAGAATAATTCTCAGATAATTTCCTTATTCATAGGCAGGGTACTTCAAGGGGCATACAGCAATGGTGACTTCAGTGCACCGGTAAAAGCAAGTCTAATCCAATATCTTGGATATAATGAGTATGTAAACTTAAGCAAAGTTTCTGCCAACCCATCAGCATTTACGAGCGTTGTGCTTGATCACCCATCTATCTACGGCCAGTATATTACAGAAGTCTCATCAGCAAATGTGTACAATGCTTTTGTTAAAGGGCAACTTGCAAGCAAATACTCAGACTCAACTTTGGTAAATCTTTATCAGGTGCTGATGTCAGAAACTGGATACAGCATTAAATACATTCAGGCACCTACGGACAATAGTGTTGCAACATTGCTTCCAACTTCCGCTCAGAACACTGGTATATTTTATGCTCCAGCATATCTTACAGATTCACCATCATACACTTCTTCAGGTGGAGGCGTAATACCTACAGAATATTACAACATATATGCAACAACGGCAAACGGGACCTTCTCGTTGCAGAACCTTCCTTCAGGAATTATACCCACTGCTTACAATATTCAATTCACGCCGGCGTTCTATAACACGTCAATCTACAGGTTTACTGTAGGTCTCCCACCAAGTGCTGTTGGCCAGTCAAATGGAATACCGGGAGTGACCTATGGTTCCACTCAGTATTCTGCTAGACCAGCATGGGACATGAGCAACTTCATGGTCATATACGAGAATATCCCCTTCAATCCTTACAAGGATTATGCTGCACACGAGTCAGCTTGGACTACTATACCGCTTTCCCAGGCATATTATAACGCACAGCATGGTATTGGCACAGTTGAACTGACCCCACCTGTAACCACTTCCCTGGCTATATCAGATCCAATAGTTGCCTATTATCCGGGTGCTATAATTCACGGGAGAGTCACAATGCCAAACGGCGACCCGGCTCCCGGTGTAAATGTTACCCTGTTTGATCAGTATGGTATTCCGCACCAGGTTGTAAGCACAAACAGCCAGGGTTATTACAACATAACGGGCCTCCCGGGAAACGACACTCTTTACTACAGTCTTGGCTCAACCAATAATGAATACCTCATTGGAAGCACAACACTTGGTCAAAATGCTGTGCATGTTACAAATGATCAGGCAAACAGATTAGCCACTTCCTACAACCAGACAACCGCCCTTCCGGATTATTACATTCAGAAAAATCTCGAGATTAAAAACACCACAGTATCTGGTACAACCTCATTCCAGTATCAGCAGAGATTCTATGGCCAGAACACAACAGAACCTCTTGTCTTTACCAAGGAGATTAGGAGCGGAAGTATCACATTCAACAACAGCCAGTACAACATCTCTTACACCACACCTATTGTTGGAGGCAACTACACAATAAACAATCTCCCACCCGTTTCTTACCAGGTTTCCATAACAACAGGTGGACACACATATTCAAACTTCCAGTACGCAAACGTTACAAATGGTGGCAATCTGGTATATGATCTCGCAATTCCCCTGGATACAATCTTTGCTAACGTCACAGTGGCAGGCAGTCCAGTAAGCGGGGTCGGCGTTTCTGCAACTACAAATGATGGATATGTTGTAGGAACCACTTCAACCAATAGTACCGGGACTGCAGAGATTTGGGTAACCCCAGGTAATTACAATGTTATTGCAACCGGGGACAATATCAGTTCATACAGCTACCTTGCTTCGTTCCAGGACTGGAATGCCAATACAAGTGTAGAGGTAACTCCAGATCTGTCTGCAAAAGTAACAATCGGAGTAAATGATTACACGCAGGGAACAAATGTGATCCTGTATGCTAACGGTATAATCTCAAATGCTGCCAAATTGGATTTCAGCAATGGTAAATTCACTGGTACAGTCCCCTATGGTGTATACACAATATACGCAACAAATGGGGCAATGTCGTATCTAAAGACAGTTGTCTTAAATGGTTCTTACACTTCAGATATCTCTTTAGTACCCTCCGCTAATCTGACAATATTATCGCATCTTTCAGCAACCAACAAATACTCGGGCACATATGAAATCCTGAACGGTACAGCCATGTTATCTTATGATTTCACAGCAGATCACGCCTTTTCAATGAGTATACCTGAAGGGGCGTATACAATCACAGGTATTGGGACTTTTACGGGAGGGACTTCATCAGCTTACCAAACAGTTAATTTATACCGGAACCAGACCTACAATCTCAGCCTGACCTCAAACTACACCCTGTCCGCATTGCTCTATAACAAGGACAGTGCAACGGGATACAATGCCAATAGTGCATTATCAACTGGAATTGTAGTTCTTAAATACGGTGGATATCCAGTGTATTACAACCCGGTAAGTACATCTGGCCTTGCCAGACTATACTATCCGGGCGGTTCCAACAGCCTTCTCACTATGTCGTTTATGGGGGCTTATTACTCCGGGTCTACAGTTTCAGTTAATACACAGCAGGTAAGTATTCCTGTTACCCCGGTGAAAAAGACAATGACAGTTTCATTGAATTCAACCCCACTTTCCACTCCATTGCAGACGCTTACACTAACTTCAGCAACAGGTTCCTACAACTTTACTTTAGTGCACGGAAACGGTTCAATTGTGGTCCCCATTGGCTTGTACAGTGCCTCACTGAACCAATCCGAGATAAAATCTACCATTGTGCCTGAAATCATTCCAATTGAAACGGTGTCTCCATCTTCAAGTGAATTGACACTTGCTCAATATGTGAATATTAGCATCAACAATGCCAATCTAGCACAGCTGTTATACCAGAACGGCACACCTGTCAACGGCTTCAGTGATGTTAAGACAGGAACTTACACGCTATACGCATATAACAGTTCACAAGGTGTAAATCTAAGCGAAGTGAATATCTTTTCAGATAAGTCTATAACACCAACTTACACAGCATACTATGACCTTAACATAAGCAACAGTTTAGGCATAAGTTCCGGAACTTATTCAATATACAATGGTAAAACAACAATTAACATCACCAACGGCAACATAAAATTGCCAGCAGGCACCTACACGATTAATTATCTTAAAAAGACCTCAAACACAACCGGATCGTTTACCTATACAGGATCAAAGACATTTTCCTTGAATAATAACATGGCAGTGACTGTCCCAATATCTATGACTAAAAATTACGCTGAAGTAAGTGGTAACATCTCTTACAACAATGCACCTGTAATGAACACTTACCTCGAATATGTGAATTCCAATGGTAATGTTGTTGCCACAGGTTTAACCAACAGCAGTGGAGGATATAGAATTTCATCTCCAACAGGTTTGTACACTGTATATGCGGTCAAAAACGCCAGCAAACTTGCATATCTCGGGGTAATTGACATCCCGGCTTTCGCCACGACTGATTACCAGAACCTTACACTAAAAGCTGGCTATGCAGTTTCCTTCAGTGTTAATATTGCTTCACAGACCATAAACAATCCTGTGAATATTACGTCTGGAAATGCTCAGCTCACAGTACAATCTGGTTCCAGTTCAATTATTCTGCCAAATGGAGGTTATCAATTCACTTCCACCATCTCAAAAACACAGCAGACCTCAGATGGTAACTACCTAACAGTATCATATTCCTCTTCAGTGAACAGTCAGATATCGTCCGATCAGGTTATTCCACTTACATTGTCTAAAGTTGTAGTTCACTCATTCCAGGTCAAACTCCTGTCATCAGTGGCAGAGGTCGGAACTGGCGGAAATCTGACTTACATATTTACGTTGACAAATAATGGAAACAGCAATGAAACCATATCTCTTGAAACTGGAAGCAGTATTTGGAAAGAGAATTTCTCAGGGGGGTCATCATTATTGATGCCCATTGGTAACACTTCTACAATAACCTTGAATGCAACGCTGCAAGGCAAATTAGAGTATGGTTCTAACGCAATACCATTTATTGTTAAGTATTCCGGAGGATCAAGCACGCTTTCACTCCCCGTAAATATTGCCAAAAATTCCACATACACAATTGGTCAGGGTAAGGCAACAGCTTACGAAAATGGAAGTGTACTTATTCCGGTGGTCCTTAATAACACTGGAAATGCACCAATTACTGTTAACCTGTCATTGAACAAGACATACCTTAAAGACAGCGGGTGGTCCGCAGCATTTAGTGGTACAGTTTCATACAATGATACAGTATCACTTCCCTACAACGCTTCAGTGACTGTATATGTGGTACTTACCCCAACTGTGGCAAACCCGGTACACAGCTTGAGCTTCACAGTATATTCTACGTCACCTGGCATCACTGGAAAAAGTGCGCCTCTAACGCTGGTGTCATCACCAACGGCCAGTATAACACCATATCCTACCGGACCACTAATTACTTCAAACTATACCGGCACTCCGACTGAAAGCCTCATCTCAGGAATCGTAGTAATTGTGGTAGCGGTAGTTGCAGGCCTTGGTATTGCAGCATACAGGGGGAGAAGGAATTGAAAAAGTACTTTCTGATGGGAATTCTCGCATTACTGCTGTTTTCCTCATTTGCAACTATTGGAACAGCATCGCCAAGCAGTAATTACGTACCGCCTTTTGCAAACTACGTTACAGTTTCTGCTCCAACTTACAGTTTCGTTGGTCAGAATTTTACCGTATCTGTAGATAATCCTCTTGGGTTCACAAATTACACAATGACTGCATATATATCCGGGAGTAACCTTACTGGGATTTCGCCAACATCTACTGTGCATAACTTCCAGGGCAGCAATCCCATATTCAACTTTAACATCAAAAGCCCGGTAACACAGCAGACACTTTACATAACCATTGTAACTGCAGCTCAGTACGGTAATTCATTTGTTAAGGCGACACAGACATTACAGGTTACAGTAATAGATCCCGTAATCTTCCATGCGATTGTCCTTAATACTGGAATTACGACGGTCAAGAACCTTACGGTGAACTTTTACCTTGACAATTCTCCAAATCCTGTGGGTAACGTTACTGTAAAGTCGGTGGCCCCTAATCAGGAAGTAAGCGTTAATTTCACTTATCCACTTGATCCTGCAAAATATCTGGGTACCGGAGAGCATACTCTTAAGGTTACAACAAACAGTCCTTTGGTTAGCATAAATGGTAATCAAGGTTCATCAACAACAAAATTCTATTATGGAACTCCGCCCAATTACAACTGGATTTACTACGTTGCAGCTATTGTTGTCATATTCATGATATTCCTTGCATTATCTGCAGGAAGGAAAACAGTTCCTGGTATGAGAACCCCAAAATGGAGAAAACAGAAATAAATTATTTTTTAACCGATGACACTTTTTAAAGTCACAAATTCTTTTTCATATGCTTCTTTTCTTTTAATGTTCTGAGAAAGCAGTTCTGGTGCTATGTAGTATTTTTGCTCAACCTGGGCTATTCTGGCAGCAGATAATGCATTGTCATGAATCTTGTGCGGGAAACTTGTATTCTGTTCATCCACAACGCGGATTCTCAGTTCCAATGACCTCAATGTGTTAAAAATATAATCTCTGTTGGGGGCATCTCCATTTCCCAGTTTTACCTGCAGATCAGAGTATGTGTATGATTCCGCGATTGCAGAAACCTCGTCACCAATTTGCCTCAGTGATGGGCATTCAAAAGCTTCCATTAAAATGTTATCTCCAAAGACAGCTATACCGGGATATGGTCCAGGATCTATTCCAATCACTACTGAATCAAATTTCTCTCTCATAAGGAGCTTTGCCAGTGACATCCTTAAGCCCTGAAGAGGGTTATTGGACTTAACCTGGTTTATGAGGTCAAAATCATCCCTTGATGAGCTTAAGACTACAGACACATCATCCGGTATAGAATCCATGGACTCGATACTCATGAAAGGTAGGTTCCACTCCTTGAGTAATTGGATAACGTCCCGATAAAATTTGAAATCAGATGTGAAGACTCCTATCCGAGCCATTCAATTCATAATTCTTTACAGACTTAAAGCTTTTCCTTCTTTTATATAGTCGGTCTTCCAAGCTGTTCCCCAATAAGGCGATTGGCAGTCTCAACAAACTGTTTCTCCTTTCCTCTCGGAATAACAGCACCGGCTGCTATATCGTGGCCTCCACCGGAGCCTCCAACTTCCTTTGCACTTTCTCTCATTATGGTTGAAAGATTCAATCCTTTCTGTACCTGTCTTCTTGAACCTCTGGAAGATACCTTTGTATCATTATTTCCAACATTGAAACCAATCAGGGGCTTGTCCTGTTTCAAAAGGTAAAGCATCATGATGCCACTGATCGCACCTGCCATTTCAGATTCCGGAGCATAGAAGTACCTTACATTTGACTCTTCGTAAATTTCTTTGTATGCCCTATACGCATACTCGATAAGTTTAGTCTTGAAGATTCTCCAGTTGTTGATCATATCTTCTTTCTGTGACTGGTCTCCAAGGAAGAAAATAATGGGAACGGAATTCATCCCAACCTTTGCATTGCCATCCACAAGTGTACTTATTTCCTTAGAAGTGAAACCAAGGTGGTCAAATTTTATTATATCATTCTCAAGGTATTTGATCCCCTCTGAGCCACTGTTCTGTTCAAGCAGCCTGGCTGTAAGAAATTCTCCGAGAGAACGCTTTTCATCTTCTGTAAGGTCAAATATGCTTTTATCTGGTGAAACCCCGAGGCTATCAAGCACTTTTCGTACATTATCAGGTTTTCCACTCAGATCCATAAAGAATGGATCAGTAGAATAGGTGATGCCATCAGTAAGATTCTGTCCCTCAAAATTTAGGGTACGAACTGTTTTGAGGTTTTTTCCGTAATGATCCATCAAAGTTAGATTAAGATCTGTATAGCCTCCGATATCCTGTTTATCGGCTATAACGCCCGATACCAGGAAGGGAAGTAAATCTGCGTTCTTCTCATCCATGGCAAGAGCCATAACAAAGGCCATTGTTGCTCCACATGCTCCCCTTGTTCCATCAATGCCAAATTGTCTCGCATTTATGTTCAGGCCTTTAAAGGGATTCTCCTGAAAGAAATGATGGTCGAGAATGCATACATTCTCATACTCCTCAATGAATCTTGATTGATCTGATCCCGCATCAACAACAACAGTGTAAATATCTGGAAATTCGCCTATTCGCTGCCTGAAACTCTCTCCATCAAGACTCTTGATGAAGCCTAAATGAAATTTTATTCCAGCCCTTCTCAAGGCAGATGTAAGAATAATGGCAGCACTGCCGCCGTCACCGTCAAAGTGGGCAAGAACCCTGATATAATTATTTTTAAGGATGCGTTCTGCACCCTCTTTCAATAGCCTATAGAATTCAGGATCAATAATGTCCTTTAACATTTTTACAGAACTCTGGAAAGGTTCCATTCGGGAGCCAGATATCCAGATCTCTTGTAGTATTTAACGAGTCTCAGGATCTTTGCCATCAACAGAGCCTGTCCTCTTTTGTTGCTCATGTCGTTTCTGTTAAGATCCATATGTTTTGAAACGTTTCTGTATTTCTTGATAAGATTCATAAGGTCTTCTGGCACTTCGTCCTTAATCCCTGCTGATTGGAGCACCTTGCCAAGTTTTTTCCCAAGAACTGCTTTAGTACCTGGAATTCCGTACTGGTCTCTGAGTTTGACACCGATAACCGAATTGCTGGTTCCAGCTGTCTTGAGGTCAATGATCATCTTCTCTACTTCTTCATTGGAAAACTGTATCCAGTCCGGTTTTTCCTGGCTGTATATTCTCCTTGATTTTGATTTTCCTCTCTTTCTAGTGTGCATTCGCGCCATTTTGATCTTTACCCTTGAGTTGTCCTTAATCTGTAAAGTATTAATCTACTTTTTTGTTCATCTGATCTTAAAATTATCATACAAACCTAAATGTCCGCTCATATTGTGCTATGATCTCCATTGCAACAGACCATATGGTAAGTTCCTCATCAAATATGGAGAAAGCTTCACCAATTTCATACACATCGGATATGAAATCTCCTTCTGAAAATCCACCTATGAGGAAGGAAATATTCTCGTTCTCCGAATCCAGAAGTTCTGGAACTTGGGTCATTTTTCCCACAGGTGAAAGGACCTTAATGTTTCCGGATTCTGATAGATTAATCATTTTCGCAACATCACCGTTGTGTATCCTTAACAGTGTTTTTTCCTCATATTTTATTTCCCCTTTCTCGAACAGGTCTTCCATAAGTCCTACAAATCTGTTATATGACTTAGGAAGCCTCGTTTCAGGCGAAATCTCCAGGATAAGATTATTTCTTGTATGAATCCATATCCGCATCCCACCTTTCTTGTTGAGGATGCTCTCCATAACAATGGCAAGGAGGTGGTAGATAATATCGGGTCTCCCCCTACGGTTTGATTCCCCAGGGAAAAATCTGTCTATTGCGGAGTGCATATAGTTGGAATCAAGGAGTATTTTTTGTGGAGGTTTCTTCCTCTTTTTGGCATGAAGTCTTATGGAATAATCGTCGAGCATTTCTCTGGGAATCAGTTCAAGTTCAGCATCGGCGATGAGTAATTTCAACATACTTCCGTATGGAGTGCAACAATTAAAACTGTCCCCAACATCCTCAATTAACTCTGGTTGAGATGTCTATGTTCAGGTTAAAGAAGGGACTTGTGGAAGTATATACAGGAGATGGAAAGGGAAAGACAACAGCAGCATTTGGACTCGCGTTCAGGGCCCTTGGCTGGGGATTAAGAGTTTACATTATCCAGTTCATGAAACTTGGTACATACGGCGAAAACAAATCTTCAAAACTCTTTCCGGAGAAACTTAAGGTGGACTATGCCGGAATGCCTTATTTCATAGCATGGGAAGAGGACATACCAGTAGAAGACAGAAAGAAGGTGGCAAACGTCGTTCTATGCCCAAAAGGAAAACCACCGGAGGACTACAGGGAAAAAGTCACTGACGCCTTCCGGAAAATGAAGGAGGAAGTTACATCCGGGAAATGGGATATTGTCATTATGGATGAGGTTAACGTTGCCATTTACTACAATCTTCTTGATCTGAATACGCTCACGGAATTCCTGGACAATAGGGGTGACAATGTGGAAGTTGTCCTGACAGGGAGGAAAATGCCAGAAGAAATACTGCAAAGGGCAAGTCTGATAACTGAAATGAAGGAAATACGTCATCCTTATTCGGAAGGCCTACCTGCCAGACGAGGCGTTGACTTCTAGCTTTCGGCGAAATAATTAAAATAGCCTCTAACTATATTTTTCTGTGACTGACAGGATTATTGTTGCCAATCCAGGTACAGGCAAGACTACAGAGATAGTGGAGGAAGTCAGCAGACTTCTCAATGCCGGAGTCAAGGGTGCAGACATAGCCTGTGTAACATTCACAAATAAAGCCTCAGACGAGATGAAGAAAAGAATTTTTCAAAAAATAAGGGCCGAGCATCCCCATCTCATGAACGAGGCGTTCCAGATTGAAGTTTCCACAATCCATGGTTATGCCATGTCCAACTTGCAGTCTCTGGGCAGAACATCGGAGATCACATCCAACACCACTTTGAGGTATGTTATCTACAGGAGACTCCTTGAGCTGAATACGTTTACATACGGCAGAGACTACCTTATCGAAAATCTCGTTCCAAAATTTGAAAATTCCATAAGGTACCTCAAGAGTTTTGGAATTCTTCCAGAAAGGATCAATATAGATAAGGTTACGAAGCTGACCTGGGACAAGATGCGGTCATCAAAAAATCTTTCATTGTCCCATGAGGCCACTGGAAGGCTGGTAAATGATTTTGTGGACACATTTGCAACTTATGAAAAATACAAGGATGAAAACCATGTTATTGACTTCAATGATCTATTAAGGGATTTCAATGCACTTGACAGTTTCCCAAAGAGAACCCATGTTCTGGTGGACGAATTTCAGGACCTGAACAGGTTACAAACTGACATTGTAAGCAGGATGGCGGAAAACAGGTTTTTTGTCGGGGACAGAAAACAATCTATTTTTGGTTTTCAGGGTGGAAGCCTAAGCTCATTTCACAGATTCCTGGATGATTCAGGCTTTGAGGTAATTGGGATGAGCCAGAATCACAGGAGTACCAACAATATACTCGATTTTGCAAAGGGGTATTATATGGCATACTCCAGGGATGACGGCTCCAGGAAGGAAGTTGAAAAACTGAACAACCCGGATAAGGAGAAAGGGGAAAAGATACACCTTATTTCAACATCGGATCCTGAAGGAAATGCTGTGGCACTTGTAACTCAATCTCTTTCTGAGAACAATGATCCGGATGCAGATATTGCCATAATCGCTAGAACAAACAGTCAGGTTGAAAAAATCTCCTCAATGCTTCAGTCTGCCGGGATCACTTTCTCATCAACAATAAAGAACCGTATAAACCAGAAGCAGATCAGTGAAATACTGGACTACATCAAAGGACTAGTGTCATCAGATCCTAATATTGTGTCCAAGGCACTTTTGACACCATTTTCAGGTCTTACGTTAATGGAGGCTGTGGAGATCGGTTCATCTCTTGTCAAAGAAGGCGTGAAGGACCAGATTCTTCCGGAGAAATTCAGGTCACTGCGGGACTTGAAGTTTGGAACCAACTTAATGGAGGAAGCATTTGAGTCAGTGATTCTGCCAATCAGCTCATCAATGACCCAGGAATATGTGGCATCAGCACTGTCTGTGCTCAATTCTTCGCGGGAATACCTTGAAAACTTCCAGGAATTTTCATTTCAGGGTTTCCTGGATTTTATGGCCCTTTCCAGTGATGCTGCTGAAGAGGATTTGAAGAAATCAAGAGTAAATGTGTTAACAGTCCACAAAGCAAAGGGGCTTGAATTTCACACTGTTATTTATGTCCCATCCGAACCAAGAAAGAATCTTGAGTTCATGGACAGCCTTACAACATCCATAATTTCCGTTGCAACAGGAACAGATATAATCCAGGATCTTGAAGAGGAGCCGATCAGGATAGATTTTGTTGCACTGACACGTGCCAGGGAAAAACTTATGGTTTTGGCTCCTGATAAAATCATAGCAAGATTCCAGGTTGAGGGTGATACTTATTTGAGAGAGGAATCGGATTTCGAAAAAACCTCCTTTTCAAACAGGCGGTACGACGAGTCTTACAATCTTTTTATTGCAGGAAGAAAAGAAGAAGCCCTTGCATTGATCAACAGATCAAAATTATGGCTTCCTCAGAAGATACGGGATTACTTCCTGTCCATAGATCACCTTTCATACTCAACTATAGAAGCAATAAATGATCCCTACAGGTTCCTGAGAAACAGGATCCTAGGAATTACTGACTATTCTCCATCGGCTTCATCAGGCAGTGATTTTCACAATTATGCCCAGGCATATGCCAATGGCACTGCAACCGTGGAAAGCATACCCGATGAGCTGAAAGATCACTTCACAAATCTTGACCTAATTCTTGAACAGATTAGGCCAGATTTCAGAATCCCTGCAAAATTCACCGAATTAAAGGTCACCCTTCCTCTCAGCGAGGTTTTCCAGAGCCCAGGAGTTCCTGACGACATAATGCTTGAGGGAAGAATCGATGCAATATTTGAAGGAAGCGGAAGTTCAGGCAAATTTCTGGTTGCAGATTATAAAACATCCAAATCTGCAAATCCTGCATACTGGCACCAGCTCTGGCTTTATACAAGAATGTTTCAGAGACAGTTTCAGGTTGAGCCTGAGAAAATATCGGGGGCAATCATGTACGTGAGCATGAGGGAGGCCGTTGACACCGGAATCATGGGATATGCACTCGATATGAGGGAATATGGCAGGATTAAGACCGATGTGGTTGAAAAACGTCTGGCAGAATTACTGACCTATATGGAGGAACCGGATCGATTCATGGAAAAGCTTGTAAACAGGTCTCCGGTCACAGAAATGGATAAAAGATTAAGGGATTCCATTGAGGAAATACTTTGAGGTCATATTTTTCAATCAGTCAATGCATTTTTCCTCACATCGAATCTATCCTTTAACTGGTGGGAAACATTCCACATGAAGCCTGCAAAAGTGACTGAAACAAGCACAAGAATACCCATGAGAAGCAAAAGCAGCCTGACTCCAAGGAAGTTCAGCGAGACAATGCATAATCCTATGATCATTATCCTGCCTATGATTGTAAGAAAACTTACAGAACCATTGAATCTTCCCATTTCTTCAACAGGAGTAGATCTCATAGCCATGGAATTCCTTGCAATCCTTACCCCGGGATTTCCAAACCCATGCAACATCTGGAATACTAAATACAGCGGTATTACCTGAACTGTTGGAATCAGAACACTTCCAATGAAGAAAATTGCAGTGAAGAGATATACACTTCTCATTTCGCCCAACCTGTTCATCATCCCTGGAGCAACAAAGCCTGTTATCATGGCAAGCAATGCATAGATACCTTCTGATTCAGCTAGCAATGAGGCATTTCCCTGGAGAAATGACGCAATATAGATGGGTTTCAGCAGATTTCCTGCCACAATAGCCATGAAAGGAACGTTGAGAAGGAAAATGAAGAATATGGATCTTAAGTTATTCTTCATATACCTGAATGACTGAACCAATGAATTTTCTCCTCTGTTTGATGGAATAGCCCAGAATTTTTCATTAATTTTCATAAGTTCATGAACGGCAGATAAGTGAAGTGCAACCCCAATGAGAATCAATCCCAGAAAACCGATCCTAAGAAAAATTATGGATGAAACAAAGGCCCCGAGAAGTATTGGGAGTTGGCCCAGTATTTCCGACAATCCATTGTATTTTCCAAAAGAGCCTGTGGAGACAATTTCTCTTGCAAGTGCCATGTAGGTTTGGTAAGCAAGAAAAAGATATATCTCAACAGAAATAAGAACACCAAAATCAAGGAACATCCTAATGTCCCTGCTGTAAACAAAAAGGATTGCGGTGATGATGAGAAATGAAGTGTTGCAGACTTCATTGAATACGAGAATCTTTCTTCTAGGGGTCGAATCAATTATTTGAGAAATTTTTGACTGAAGAAGTAGTTCCAGGAATAAGGGCAATAACAGTGAAAGTCCAAGAATGGTGTAATATTCTGCATTTTCAGCCATTTGGAATACCACATAAATTTCTATAGGAACAATTGAAACAAGACTGAGAAACCTTGCAGTATTAAACCGTACATATTGATTCATAATGGATGCCTCCTGATCATGTTTTCTGTCTGGCGAAGACACTCTTCTACAGACTTCCATAAAATTTCCGGGTTAGTTGCTTTAGTCATATTTTCAGCACTATCCAATAATTTATAAAGAAAATAATTTGTAAAGTTTGTAAAGTTATATATTGTATAATCTACATTACATATCAAAAGTGATTGCTATGGATAAGTACCCATCAGAAACCCGCATAATGCTTGCACTCAAGAAAAATGGAAAAATGAGCCTTGTTGAGCTTTCTGAGGAAATCGGCATATCAAAAATGGCCATCCTTAACCACTTACAGAAAATGGAGTCAAAAGGACTGGTTGAACGTTACCTTGTCAAATCCAGTGTTGGAAGGCCGCACTATGTTTTCAAGACCACGGACAACTCACGGTTGGGAATGGACAGCTCCAACAACGAGATGCTTGAAAATTTACTTGATTTCCTTGAAAAAACAGGAAATAATGATCTTGTAACCAAATTCCTTTCAGAGAGATACAGTTCAGTGCGACTTGATTATGAGAAGCAACTTTCAAAATTCAATGATCGTGAAAAAGTTCAGGAATTATCAAGGATCAGAGAGAAGGAAAATTATTATCCAGAGCTCAAGGAGACCGGCAAGGATGGATTCGAACTGCTCGAATATAATTGCCCAATCTTTGAGATATCCAGGAAATTCGGTGTAGCGTGTTCCCTGGAGACCCAGTTATTCGCATCCGTGCTCCAGATGGATGTTAACTCCACACACAGGCAGGTAAATGGTAGTGATGTCTGCAGGTTTCTCATAAAGAAGAAATCAGAGTGATTTATTCCTGATTTTCTCCAGCATCTGTATCCTCTTGGCAGGGTGCGGATGTGAGCTGAATATGGAATGCAGCGATGAAACTCTCATAGTCTTCCATTTATCCAACAGAGCAGCTATATTTCCGTCAGCTTCGCTGTTTAAATCAGAAAACAGCAACATGTTTGTCATATTGTTCGTGGCTTCAGTCCTTTTTCTCCTGAATCTTGTGCCGCTATACGATACAATTTTTGCCAGTGCTGTTTGAAGGTTTTCTGCACCATTACTGGCTACTATTGCCGCATTTATGTCAGCGTATGATTCTCTCATCCTGTTTATGCCCAGAATAATAAGATTGAAAACAAAGCTAAGGGCCATCAGGACAAGTGCTATAATGAGTGCATAACCACCCTGCTGTCTGTTATCTCCAGAGAAAATCAGTCCATAGGCAATGTAGAAAATCAATGACGGTATAAGACCAATGGCAAAGAGAAGCTCAACATCCCTGTGTTTGAGATGCCCTAGCTCATGGGCCAGAACCGCTTCCAGCTCATTCCTGCTCAGGATATTCAGCAGCGGTCTGGTTATGGCCACCCTCCTACCTGCCAGCGGTGACGAATATGCAAAGGCATTTGGAAAGCCAACCTCTGCAATATATGCTTTTGGTGTCCTGATTCCACTGTTCTGTGCTATATTCCTGATCATTTCAAGAAGCCAGGAGTAGTTCATGTTATTTTCGGAAACAGGCGTAAGCCTGTAGGCAAGCCCGATAAGGTAAGGCGAGAAAAGCCACTGCAGAATATCCATTGCAAGGATCAAGGCGAGAATCAATGACAGAAAATAAAGGGAAAATCCAGTTCCAAAAAAGTATTGAACCACAGTAATTATGATTGCCGCCGCAACAACGGCTATTGCAGCTCCTCCCAGCAGAGTAGCAATCCTTAATTTTGCCGATAGCAAATCCATGATGAGAAAATAAAAAATCAGGATATAAGCACAATCTCTAACTCAATTGCCATTGGATTCTCCGTATTGAATGGAATACAGATGGGAGAAAACTCCATCAGAGTCAAGAAGGTCTTTGAATCCTCCCTGTTCAACAATATTTCCTTCATTGAGCACAATGATCTTATCCACCAGTGTCACCATTGAGAACCTGTGTGTAATCAGAATAAGGGTCTTGTCTTTAAGAAAATCCGAAAGTGATTCAATAATCAGTTTTTCCGAATATGGGTCAATCTGTGATGTCGGTTCATCCATAATGAGAATCTCCGGGTTGCGAACGAATGCCCTGAGAATAGATATTGCCTGTCTTTGTCCTTCAGACAGGTTTCTTCCCATTTCTCCTATGTTGGTCATAAGACCCTGAGGAAGATGACTGAAAATTTCACCAAGTGAGAATCTTTTTGCCAGTTCGTCTATCTGCTCTTTTGTAGCATCAGGATTTGAAAAGAGAATGTTATCATAAACACTTCCCTTGAACATGAAAGGTTCCTGCAGGACAGGGGCTATAAGCCTCCTGTACTCCCCAGTATTCACTTCATTGATATTCTTGCCATCAAGGAGTATTTCTCCTTCCGTAGGTGAATAGAATTTCATTATGAGGTTTGACATTGTTGTCTTTCCTGCTCCGGTATGTCCCACGATTCCAATTTTCTCTCCTTTCCTTATCCTGACATTTATGTTCCTGAGGGCTTCATCTTCACCATAGGAAAAGGAAACGTCACGGAGCTCTATTCCGTTCCTGAAGTCAGCATGCTGTGTTGCATTTTCCCAGGAGGATTGCCTCGGGAAGTCTATTATCCCATAGATCCTGGCAACACCCACCATGGAAGACTGATACGAATTGTAAAGCTGAGATAGCTGTACAACAGGCTCAAAGAATTCCTGGACATACACGACAAACGCCACGAGTATGCCTACACTGGCAAGGCCTGCCTTGAGCTGGAAAGCCCCTGCAATAAGTACAATTGCAATTCCAACTGCTTCTATTATTCTTATTGTGGAACCGTATAATGAGGCCAGAAGAGACGCCTTCATATTTGCCATGAAGTTAGTTTTGTTCAGGTCATCAAAGCGTTCCTCCATTCTCTTTTCAACATTGAAAGACTTGATTGTCCTTATGGCGTTTATATTCTCACTGAGATTTCCTGTTATTGCAGCGATGGCTCTTCGCGTTCTGAGATAATTTCTCCTGACCTTTCCCTGAAGTGAAAATGTAAATCCCATGAGTACTGGTATAACAATGAGGGCATACAGTGTGAGGTTGAAATCGTAATAGAACATTATTGAAATTGATACTATAACCGTAGCAATGCCGGATACAACCTGCGGAAGCTGGAATGTCAGGAACTCACTGAGAGTTTCACCGTCATTTGTTATCCTGCTGATGAGGTATCCTGTCTTTACTTTCCCGAAGAATGTAACCGGTACATACTGAAGATTCTCGAATGCTTTTTCCCGGAGACTCCTTATGACCGACTGTGCCAAAACCGTGGAGCTTACAGTTCTCTCTCTGTTGGAAAAGAACTGGACTACATACAGCAGGAAAAATATGCCTGCGTAGGTATACAGTGTATCAAAATTACCAGATATGACTCCATTGATGGCAAATGCAAGTGACAGGGGGTAAAGGGTTGCAGCAATTGCAGTTGAGAGAACTGCAATAATCAGCCTCGCAGACTCCCTCTTCATGGAGAATATGTCACCAAGAAGTCTCCTGAAGGCTTTGGATCCCCGCTGCATGGGAATATATTTCTCCTCCTGTTCCTCGTATTCATTAGGCATCAGGACCGGTCCTCCCCTCTCACAACTTCACTGAATTGGGATTCATCCTCTTCCTGCAGAATACCACTGTTCAGGCTGAAAACACGATCTGAAAACCTTAGAGCTGATTCCCGGTGAGTCACTGTTATAACAGTCGTTCCTGAGAGATTTTTCCTGATCTCCCTGAAGATTTCAAGTTCAGTTTCGGGATCGACGCTGGATGTTGCATCGTCAAGAATGAGTATTCCCGGTTTTGTAATAATGGCCCTTGCTATGGCCACCCTTTGCCTCTGTCCACCTGACAGTGTTATGCCCCTTTCACCTACCATGGTTTCATAGGAATCTGGCAGGGATTCTATAAAATCTGAAATTCTTGCTATTTTGGCTGCCCATTTTATTGCATCCATCTGGTCATCCGATGATCCAAAGGAAATATTCTCCCGGATGGTTCCTGATATGAGATTGATCTCCTGAGGAACAAGAGCTACACTTTTCCTTAGCATTGCAAGGGTTGTATTTTTAACATCTACCCCTCCAATGGTTATTCTTCCCGAATCCGAATCGTAAAATCTTGGAATAAGATTGATAAGAGTACTCTTACCGGCCGCAGTTCTTCCAGTGAGTCCAACGAATTCCCCCGTTTTTATCTCAAATGAAATATTCTTCAGTATTTCAGTCTCATCTCTCCTGAAGCTCACATTTTCAAATCTTAGATCTCCCGCAAGCCTTACTGGATTTCCGTGTTCAAGGGTTTCATCCTTATCAGTTTCCAGAACAGTCCTTATTCTGGATATTCCGGCTCTTGCATTTTCAGAAAATACAATAAGCCTTCCCAGGAAACTCACGGGGAAACTTATGAGGCTGAATATGTTAACTGCGGCAACAAGGGGTCCCACAACACTTGCGCTGATAATATCTGAATAACCGCCATAAAGGAGTATTCCTGTTGCAGCTGCACTAACAACCAAGGGCATTAGGTTGTTATATTTGCCTCTGAGCTTTGCAACAGTTATGTACTCATCGTAATAGCTGCCAGTTGTACCGGAAAATTTAGCCTTTTCCTGTTCTTCTGCCGAAAAACCTCTTACAACCCTGTTTCCAACTATATTCTCCTGGAGCTGTTCATTCATCTGTCCGTAATAAGTTCTTATTCTCCTCCAGTGTGTTCTCTGTTTTCTCTGGAATATTATACCTATGAATATCAGGACAGGAACAGCTATGATGAATATGCCTGCGAAATACGGATTTATGGAAAGGAGAAGGGCAAATGCGAACACAATCAGGAATAGTGTAGGAATAAGCTGTGACGCAGTATTGAGAATGAAATTCCTTGAGGCTTCAATGTCCATGGTGGATCTGGAAAGAAGATCTCCTGAAGTCTGCTCTTCAAAGAAGCTGAATTTCTTCCTGACAAGGTGAGAGAAAACATCTTTTCTCAAGTTGTATGCATATGATTGACTTATATACTGTGAACCATAGTTCACAATAAACTGAACACCTCCGGAAACGCTTGATACAATGAAAATAAGGATGGAATAGTATTCAACCCTGGCATACTGGACTTTTTGAATGGAAGTTACGGCATCGCCAATGAATATTGGGACAAGGAGCCTGAACAAGGTCGCTATCACTGAAGAAACAATCACAATGGCAAGGATCCATTTCCTGTCTCTAAGGTACTGCAGACCAAAAAGCAGAGGTTGAAAAACTCCAAGCCTCTTTCCCAATTCCCTCGATTCACCAGACGGACCCGACATAACAAAAACCTGCCAGCTAATGGTCTTATGGCATAACCGGCAATGATAGTTAAGTTTACTGTAATTTCAGGGAAAAAATTGATAATTTGGTATAGGAAATGTAAATGCTATTTGGTCAGGGAAACATAGATTGCCTCAATATCATTGTATGGAGTTACCCATCTCACTTCGTGGCCCATTTTTCTGCAATGTTCTATGAGGTCTGAATTCCTGGTTCCATCCGCCTTTTCAATGTAAATTGAATTTCCGTCTGATCTGTATTTTCTTGCCAACTCTGCTGGGAAATCTATTCCAGTCACAGGAGCTTCAAGTTCAATTTTCACATGATCTGAAAGGCCATTGTGCACATCATATCCAATATTTCCCCTGTTTACTATTATTATCCTGTCACACACTTCCTGTGCTTCATAAATAAGGTGTGTACTCAGAATAATTATCTTCTCTCTCTTGGCATTGATCTCCTTTATAATGTCCCTGACCTGTTTCATCCCACTTGGATCAAGTCCGAAAGTAGGCTCATCCAGTATGAGGACGTCAGGATCACCCACAAGAGCAACTGCAATACCAAGCCTCTGTTTCATGCCTCTGGAAAACTCCCCTGCCTTCCTGTCAAGATAACCGGTAATCGATGTTAGTTCGCTGACTCTCCTGATTTCGTCCTTTTCATCTTTGGCCATTTTAATCTTCACAACAAAACTCAGGATTTCCCTTGCGGTCAGGTATGGGTAGAACTCCGGCTGTTCAACAAGGGCTCCGACACTTGCAAGTGCTTTTTCAGGATATTCAGAAACAGAAATGCCGTTGACCTTGGCAATGCCTTTAGAGGGTTTCACTATGTTGGTGAGAATTTTGAGCATGGTTGTTTTTCCTGCCCCATTGGGCCCTAGTATTCCAATGCATCCTGGGCCATCAATATCGAAGGAGATCCCATCAAGGGCCTTGAGCTGACCAAATCGTTTCGTTATGCCTTCAAGTTTTATGGATGGCATTATTTGACCTCCTTCCTTTCGAATATGATCAATGCAACTGCCATGGAAATAATGGTGTATATGATCATGACAAGGATGGACTGCATAATATCGCTATAACCTGCAGGGTTCAATGAGAAACTGAAATTGAATGGTGAGAGCGAGACATTGAGATATACCTTTTCGACGATAGATGCTGCTGTGTCCAGAAGATAAAAAGGAGTACTTCTGTAAAGGAATTCGGAAATTATCTGGTAAGCGTTGAAAATAAGGAAATAGATCAGGAAAACCGAAATGTAGGCATAAGTGTTCTTGTTGAAAATGCTGCTGATCATGAATGTGAACGCAGTCATGGAAAAGATGAAGATCACAAGCAGCCAGATGGAATTAAAGAATCCACCAATCAGGGGAGCCGGAAACACCAATAGAAATGTTCCCGCCTGAATTACCAGGTATACGAGCGTTATGATTATTGTAACCATTACAGCAGCAATATATTTTGAGAGCAGGAGACTGGTCCTGCTTATGGGGAGTGTGAAAATCTGAAACGCTGTTCTGTTCTCTATTTCACTGGATATTGCAGATGATCCAAAAAATACGGAAGAGAAAACAGGCAGTTCGATAAGCACGTAAGCCCATACATACCCGAAAACAGATTCCTTTGTTGTAAGGCTCACAGACGTAAGCTTCAGGTTTGGCAGGATATCCGTGAGATTATTGGAGTACTTGAATGTGAAATATGTCATCAAACCTGAAACGAGAAGTGAGATCACGAGCATAAGGTAAAAACTCCGTGATCTGTAGTAATTCCTGAAATAGTAGGAAGTGGAGGCAGCAAATTTTCTCATACCTGCATTCATGGGATCTGCCTCGAAATTAATTGGGTGTAGTTTAATGTTGTAGGCAGGGCATCCAAAAAGTTCTGGATATGATAATAGTTTCCTATTCCAACAGCCAATGTTCCGTTTACCCAGGGCCCATCAATGGAATAGCTAGGGAAAAAAGTGTAGTTTCCCTCATAATCACTTACAAATGCAAACAAGTTGGACATATTGCTGGCATCCTTGGAACTGCTAAACTGGATGTTAAAGTTGGTTTCCTCGGAGAACACGTTGGCAACGGCATTTCTAATATAAGCTCCGCTTGAATCATTAGTGTAATACAGGGATACATTTGCAGAGCTGTTGAAATATCTGTCCGAGAGGGCCTGGAATCCTGTCTTGTCCATCAGTGTGTTTATTGATGCAACTACTGAATTATAAGAACCGATTGAAACAACGTTTGTGAAGCTAGCTATGTAAATTGTGTTGTCATGGATATAATTCGTTGTATTCAGGGTGATATTATATTTGGCGGTCAGGCCTGTAATATTCTGTGGTATAAGGCCCTCTAGGGAAACATTCTCGACTCTGTAGATGTTGTATCCTCTATAAGTTGAGTACAGTGACGGCTGGATAACGGGTTGAGTACTATTGCTGACGTTTGTTGCCGAAGACACCTCCGAACTGAAACCGGACAGATCAACGCCCAATATTATTCCACTTGCATAAGATGAATTGTAAATGTAAGCCGGGGTGTTGTTGTACGTACCGGAAATTACCAGAGTTGAATTTCCGGGGACCACCTGTGCCATTGTTACCTCTGTCTGCTGAAAGCTTGTTATTGCATAGTAACTTGCAGGGATAACCACAGCAACGGTCACCAGGGTGATGATTATGCCTTTTAATAGGGGCCTCATAATTTACATATTTAAGGAAGATTAATAAGGATTAATACTAACTGGTGCGGAATAAAAAAATCCCAATAATAGCTTAGTTTTCTCTTATCAATATCTAAATACAATCTCATTTTGGGAAGTTGTGACTGAACTATCAAAAGTATTATTAAATTGAGAGTGCTAATGAGTGTCATGCCAAAAGAGGAGTGTGATCCCGTTTTTATCCAGTGAATCAGAACCAGAATTGGAAGAACTAAGAAAAAGTCTGGAACGCAATACGAAAGAAATCCTGAACCTGTTCAGGAAAAGATCTCAAATTGCCAGGCAAATTGGTGCCCTAAAGGAAAAAAAATCACTTCCTGTGAGAATACGTCAGCGTGAAAAGGAGATCATAAACGCCATTCCTGAGGCCGATCTTCTTTCAAGGGCTATAATATCATCGCTTTTCGAATTTACAATAATAAATGAAAATGAAAACAAGAACGGGAATCCATATGGAGATGAAACAATCAGTTTATCAGGAAAGCCTGAACATCTGCAGCTTCTTGCCGGTTTAATCGTTTCAGCCCCGGGTGTTGAAGTCTATGCAGAAAAACCCATACCAGATACATTATCATCAGGCATCCAGAGCAATGGAGGACACCTGGTTCTGGGTGAACTCAAAGACCCGGATTTGGTGGTAGGTATTGATCACGATGGTGCCTGCAGCATAAGAATAAGTTCCTCTGGAACCATGTCAATAGACATAGGCTGTTTGGTAAGTCCCAAAGCCAGAAGAATTGTGGTGAGACAGCATTGAAAATACTCGTTGTGGGAAACCGTGGGAATTTCGGAAAGACTGCTGTTGATTATCTCAGATCCATGGATCATGAGGTATCAGGTGTTGACAAAAACGATGAGTTACCCAAATCTCTTGACAATTATGACGCATTTCTGCTAGCTATCCCTATCAGGGAAACAATTCATTTCCTGGAAAATCATGATCAGGAAAACCTGATCGAAATCTGTTCTGTAAAGGAACCTCTGAAGAAATTCAGTCAGAGGATCATAAGCATTCACCCAATGTTTGGACCAAACAGCATAAACGATCCCGAATTTAGACATATATTCTTTATAAATGATATAAGTTCCCCGGATAAACTTGATTTTGTCAAGAATCTCTTTCCAGGATTTTTCGTGCACTCTGTGACGGCAGATGAGCATGACAGATTCATGATAGATCTTCTTGTTCGCCCTTACATTTTCTCGATGATTGCACAAAAAACAGATGAACCGATCGAATCCCGCATCACAACATCATCTTATGATAAACTCAGGGTCCTTCAATCAATTTCATTGAAGGAATCGGAAGGGGTTATACATGACACAATTGCTTACAACCCATATTCTATGGAATCCTTGAAAAAGATCAGGGAACAGGTTGAAGCAATGTTTAACGCATTCACTTGAATAGTTTTTCAGAAACTCAAATACCAAAGAGACTCAGAACAAAAGAAGAAAGCATTGCAACAAGAACCGTAGCTCCAACATTCCTGGTTTTATAAGCTACAAGAATTGCAGGCACAAGGGGAATCAGGGAAGGAGCGGAAAAAGCCTGTATATTTTCTATCATGAGAGAACCAAATGCGGATATTGCCACATAGTCAAACAGGTGAACCAGGAGATTCTCACCCCGGTGGTTCTTGTAAACGGCCCAGGGGACCAGTCTCTGAAGCAGACTCAGTGCACTCAATATAACAACAGTTACAATCAGGAGGTATGTCATTTGGTTCCTCCTGCTTTGAGGAAAAGAAGTCCGGCCAGAATCCCGGCAACAATTGCGAGCAGAATTGAATACTCCGGCAGGTTGTAAATCCTTATAACTATGGCAATGGCAATTGAGACAACTGCAGATGCAGCTGTACTGCTTCCCTTTATCCTGGGCATCATAAGGGCAAGAAACAGTGCAGGTAATGCAAGGAACAAAATTGGATATAGGAAAGAAGGCAATCCGCCCGCAAAAACAACTCCAACGGCAGAGCTTGTAACCCAGCAGGCATATGCAAAGTATCCAAGCCTTTTCACCTGGGACACGGACATTGGTGGATCACTGACTGCAAGTGCATAGAGCTCATCAGTAAGAACCGGTGCAATGGAATACATATCGAGAGCTGACATCTCCGGATAGTTTTCCTCAAGATGGGGACCGTAAAATGTGTGCCTGAGATTCAAGAGAAATGCTGTAACCACCATTGTCACTGGTTCAAAACCAATAGACCAGAGACCGACAAATGCAGACTGAACGGCACCAGAATAAACTACTACGGAAAGAATAACGGTGTAATACCAGGGAACATGAACAGCAGTTGCCAGTGTACCATAAGCAATTCCTGAAGGAACATAGGTACTAAGAATTGCTATAATTCTCCCCAGGGATGATGTATTCAACTCTAACCCTGTCAGTTACTGCAAACTCAACTTAAAATCTACTTTCTCTCATGTGCTGAATAAACTTAAAAATCTGATAGTGGGTGGTTCCCACAACTTAAAAAATATAAAGGAACAGTTCAGTCTGCGTTTCCATGGTCAAGATACTGGTTAAGGTGGTTTTCCTCCCCATTAAACCTTGGAACCATATTTCTTGCGCTGAGGTAGCTTCTCAGGATTTCATTTACCTGGTCTGTGGTGTCTATCCCATTGCCCCGGAGCTGTTCTAATACATCCTTTCTTATGTGCACTTCTGGCATTAAATAAAAGAGCCAACTATCATATTTATAATTTGCTTAAGTCGACTTCGGCATTTCACGAGTATGCCGTTAAGCCCCTTTTTTCAGGCATTTTGAAAGCCAACTAAAAATAAAGAAATCTCTGAACGCAGTTAAATGGCTATTCTGCAAACAGGGAGCAAAAGTCGAATTTGATCAGTACACAGTCCAGCCATTGTCTGTCACCAGCACTGCCCCATTTACGTAACTTGATTCCTTAGAAACAAGGAAGAGTGCAGTTCTTGCAATTTCATGAGGTTCGGCAGGTCTCCCCATACTCAATGCAGTTTTTTCCATAATCTTCAGCCCAACCTGACTAGGTTTACTTGACCCGTAACCTATCTGCGTATTGACTGCACCAAGTGCCATGGCATTGCATCGGATTCCTTTTTCTCCGTAGTAGGCCGCCACATGCTTTGTAAACCCTATGAGGCCATGTTTGGACACAGTGTACGCAAGACCAGCACGACCACCATGGAGGCCGGCGATGGAAGCAGTGTTGAGAATAATCCCCCCACCATTGTGCATCATGTGCGGAAGTGCCATTTTTGTCGTGAGATATGGTGCCTTAAGGTTGATATTCATGACTTTGTCCCACCATTCCTCCTCCGTCTCTTCCAGAGAATAGAAGCCATCCATGATCCCTGCGTTGTTGCACAGGATGTCAATGTGGTCAAAGATCTTGACAGAATCCTCCACAAGTTTTCTGATATCATCCTTTTGTGTCATATCGAGCACCATTCCATAAACTGTGCCATGTTTTGCCCTTATGGCAGAAACCGTTTTTTCAACTCTTTCAGCGACAACATCAACAACTACAATAGTTGCACCTTCTGCACTGAAGAGTTTTGCCATTTCCTCTCCAATTCCGGATCCGGCACCAGTGATGATAGCAACTTTATGGTCAAGCAACTTTGACATGGATTAACAAGGGTATAAAATTATAATAAAACTGTACCTTAATGTTAAGCATAAAATCCCCAAATAAAATCTAACAGTTCATTCAATTCCCGCTTGTCTCATATAAAATAAACATTTGTCATATATTCATAAATTGCAAATATTTCACGTCAAAAGATCAAGGATGAAATTCGTAATTTCGTCTTTTGCTATGCATTCATTCAGGTTGTTTATGGTCATATTACATATTTCACTCATCCTTTATGAATAATGAAAATAATAATTAACACCATAATGCATGGAGAACTATGGAGCCTGAAAATCCCGATATCCGGCAGGAAGTAGACCGAAGCAGGGGTCTTTTGAAGAAAATTCAGCTTCTGGTACCTCTTTTTCACGGCTACAGGGAACTTGAAGATTTCAGGCAGGCAGATGAACTGCTCAGGAAACAGCTCTCAGACATCCTTCAACAGACTATGAAAAATCTTCAGGATCAAAGAGTTGCATTGGTCAACAAAGGTGCTTTTGGGGAACTTACAAACATAGCATCCGTTTTATCCAAGACGCAGGAACTGCAGGGTGACATACTTCATGCCACTCAGGGATATTCCGGTATTTCCCCCTCCATCAGGGTTGATGCAGACACTTTAAATTCATTGTATGAAAGTGATCTGAAGTTTCTTGAGGTATGTCAGAATATTAAAAATTCAAGTTCAGGGAATTCCGCCAATATGGAAGATGAACTTTCCAGGATCAACAGTGAAATAGATCTTGCAAAAACAGCATGGGCGGAAAGGCTGGAGAAAGTGGAAAACATCTTACTGAAGAGTGGAGGTAAAAGCTAATGTTTGGAAAGAAATCTTCTGGGATTCCATCATCTGGCGGCAGTCTTTTCGGCTCAACAACTGTTTCATGGGAAACTCAATACAAGGAAGGAAATTCCATGTGGAAAGTCCCGCGTCTTATAAGGCTCAATGACAACATTGTGGTCAGAGAGGACGAAACAGCAATATTCATGAGAGACGGAAAAATTCTGTCAGTTTTCGATCAACCAGGCAGATATGCCCTTACAGACATAAATGCCCCGATTGTCGGGCCGCTTGTCAAGGCATTATCCGGGGTACAGCAGCAAGCCGAGGTTTACTATCTGCAGAGAAGGTATCTTGATGGCAAGTTTGGAAGCCAGGAACCTTACCAGTTTACAGATCCTGCCTTCGGCGTAGTCAATCTGCGAGTCTTCGGTGAATACAGGTGGAAAATATCTGATGTAAATATATTCGTAAGCCAGTTTATAGGCACTTTCAGTGTTGAAACTTCAGATGAAGTTGAGCAGAGACTCAGGGAGCAGATAGTAATTCTCGTTTACAATGCCCTGGGAAAAATGAAGGAGCAGGGCCTCAAGGTTACTGACCTTCCTGCCAATTTAACAACTATTGAGCAGATTGTTGTAACATCATCTCCGGATCATTTCAGGCAATTCGGGGTGGAAATCAACAAAATTCAGCAGTTGAACATTTCTCTTCCAGAAGAGGTCCAGAAAGCAGTGGACACCCGTTCTGAGATGTCTGTTCTTGGAGTGAATTATATCCAGTACCAGGCCGGTCAGGCCATGGTCGATGCTTCAAAGAATCCATCGGGCGTTGCCGGATTAGGTGCAGGTTTGGGCGTAGGCATGGGAGCAGGCGCCGGAATGGGTTATGCTTTTTCAAACCAGATGTCAGGGATGCAGCAGCAACAGGGAAGGAATTGTCCAAAATGTGGCACACTGGTACCGCAGAACAGCAATTTCTGCCCCAACTGCGGCTATAATATGCAGCAACCGGCCATGGTGAAATGCTCAAACTGTGGATCAGAGGTGCCTACCGGATCCAAATTCTGCCCCAACTGCGGAAACTCTATGGCTCCCAAGGAGCCTCAGACACTAAAATGCCCTAAATGTGGCAATGAAGTAGGACAGGGTGTGAAGTTCTGTCCAAACTGTGGAAACAAGATGTGATAAGATGTTCTGTGAAAAATGTGGTTCTCAAATACCAGACGATGCAATGTTCTGCCCAAAATGTGGTGCCAAACAGGAAGCGAATGCGGGAGCAATTAAAAACTCTCAGCAGGCTAATCAGGCCAGCAACAAGAGTGTACTGGCGGAAAATGGAGTGTCTGAACTCAAATGTCCTGGATGCGGGGCCCCAATCAAACCCCAGTTCGGTGAAATGGTCATAACCTGCGAATACTGCGGTTCCAGTATTTCCCTGGCCGACGCGGGATGGACAAGCATATCAAAGCATTCAATGCTTCCAATTACACTTTCTACAAAGGATCAGGCCCAGTCTGATCTTAAGAGCAAAATGGATCGCGGTCTCCTGCACAGGCATCTCCAGGAACAGTCTACACTGGAAGAACTGAATCTCAGTTATGTCCCATACTGGATAGTTCCAGTATCTTCAAGAACCAACTACACCGCTGTAGATGCTGCTGCCGAAATTGGTACTATTGCTGCAACAGCTGCCATAATGGGTCTCGCTGGCGGTGCCATGGGCGGAAATAACCGTGGGGGACTCGGAATCGGGATGGTTGAAGGAACCATGATGGGGGGCATGATGATGGGCGGAATGGGCGGAGGCGGAACCATAAGGGCCTATCAGCTCAATGAGAACTACAATTACCCGGTTGTTGGAGTAAAGGCGTTGACGCAATACCAGCCCAGGGACTACTCCTTTGATCTTTCGAAGAGGGTGAATTTTGACACTTCAAAAATTCCAAAAGGGATAAAGATACTCAACGGTGATGTTGGAGAAGATTCATCAGAATACGAGGCCAAGACAATTGTGGGACAGATACAGGCGGCAAAGGCCCATGCCAAACATCACATGATCAGGAGCATGAATACCCAATCCGATACAGGGGAACCTGAGCTTCTGCATGCACCCATCTGGTTCGCACGATATGAGCATAAGGGAAGGAATATAGTTCTCGTGCTGGATGCCAGCTCAGGTGGAGTCATAAACAGCATCGGTATCGATTAGAACCGGGAAAACCTTCCCGGGTTTCTTCCAGCTGGTATTTCTCATGTCAATCATCGCAGAGTTCGAGGCAAAGGACCTGGACAGCACTACCTGGAAGGATTTTGAAAATCTGTTCCTCAAATATGGTGGTGTTCAGGGCGGCTGCTGGTGCATGTATTATCACCGCACAGGCGGAACACCGGGTAAGACAGCGGAAGAGCGTACAGAGAAAAACCACATGGATATCCATGATCTTGTATTATCTGGCAGAAACAGAAGCGTTCTGGTTTACCATGATGGAGAAGCCATAGCATCTGCCCAGTATGGGACTTCAGAAGAACTCCCCAGGCCAGGTAACGGCAGGAATTACAGGTCACTGCAGTTACCTGTCCCGGAGAATAAGCTCTGGAGAATAACATGCTTCTTCGTCCATAAGGAGTACAGAAGGAAAGGGGTAGCAAAATTTGCCCTTGGTGAGATACTGAAGAGGATAGAGTCAATGGGCGGAGGGACAGTGGAGGCATTTCCTGTAAAGGATTTCCAATCCAACAGCGTATGGTTTGGCCTGGTTTCCATGTACAAAGACATGGGTTTTCATACTGTGGCACAGATTGGAAAGGATACTTATCTCATGAGAAAGGAAATCTGATATCTTTCCATAAAAACACCATCAGCCTAATTAACCGTGCTTCTATATTAAAATCATGAAATTGAAGGCGAGTGATCTTTTTGTAAAGGCTCTTGAAAATGAGGGCGTAAAGTATATCTTCGGCCTGCCCGGGGAGGAAAATATAGATATTCTGGATTCTCTGACACGATCAAGTATCGAATTCATAACAACAAGACACGAGCAGGGTGCCGCTTTTATGGCAGATGTTTACGGAAGACTCACAGGCAAACCCGGAGTATGCCTTTCTACACTGGGTCCAGGAGCATCAAACCTGGTTACAGGGGTGGCAAATGCACATCTTGACAAGGTACCATTAGTTGCTCTCACCGGCCAGACTGCAAGAAATAAGCTTCATAAAGAGTCTCACCAGAATGTGGACACCCTGAAACTGTTTTCGGGGATCACAAAATACAACCAGGCAGTGATTCTTCCTGAAACAATACCGGAAATCGTGAGAAAATCATTCGCAACATCATTGAGGGAGACACCGGGGGCATCTCATATCCAGCTTCCACAGGATGTTGCTGCAAAGGAAACAGAGCCTGTGGATATGCTTGGCATTCCCGAGGAGAAACCTCCCGTTGTTTCGGAAGATATCCTAAAAGCGGCAGCCGCTGAGATAAACAGGGCAAAGAATCCAATCCTTCTGGCAGGAAATGGAGTAATAAGATCAAAGGCCTGGAATGAGGTAAGTGATTTTGTTGACAGGACAAATATACCTGTTGTAAGCACATTCATGGCAAAAGGAATAGTTCCATTTGATCATCCAAGGAATCTTTTCATAGTGGGTGGAAAACCATATCCGCCTGGAATGCGTCCACTTCATTCATCAGATCTTGTAATAGCAGTTGGCTTTGACCTGGTGGAATATGATCCAATCACCTGGAACGAAGACAGGGCAAGGAAAATAATCAATATTCATACATGTAAAGCGGAATTGGATGAACATTTCCCTGTCTCATTTGATTTAACAGGATCCATCGCACAGACCATGGATTCTCTTTCAGAAAGTGTTCAAAGGAGGAACAACACAACAGTTCATGATGAAATCAGGTCCAGAAGGCTTACGGAAATGACAGAAGTCAGGGATCAATGGGAAAGAATGCCCAAGGCAGTTATGCGGATTCTTACTGAAAAACTTCCCGAAGAGACAGTGCTCATTTCAGACGTAGGGCTTCACAAAGTATGGGTTTCCCGCTGGTACCATCCAAAGAAGGCAGGGAAAACAATTGTATTCAATGGATTTGCCTCGATGGGAGGTTCACTTCCGGGTGCAATTGCAGCCAAACTGGCATGCCCCAATGACACTGTTGTTGCCGTATCAGGTGATGGAGGTTTCATGATGAATGTCCAGGAGCTTGAAACTGCAGTCAGACTTGGCCTGAAATTTGCTGTAGTAGTATTCAACGATGGAAAATTCAGTCTTATAGAGAAGGAGCAGCTGGATAATGGATTCAAACCATCCCACATCTCGTTCGGGAATCCTGATTTTGGACTTCTTGCAAAGAGTTTTGGCATCCATCACGAACTCTGCACAACGGAAGAAGAATTCGAGAAGGCTGTGGCAGGATTCGTGAACGATCAGAAGCTGACACTCGTTGAAGTGAGACGTTAATTTCCACTCACTTCAATTTTGACGATTCGATTTCCGTATTATAGCCAAGCTAAACTTAATAATACTTTATTGATAGCCCAAACTAGACCAATGACATACGATTATGATGCTATAGTGATAGGTGCAGGAACCGGAGGGCTCGCAGCAGGTATTGGCCTGAAACAGGGTGGCAAGAACTACCTTATACTCGACAAAAAGGACGAAATAGGCCTTCCAGTGAGATCAACAGGTGCAGTATCCATGGAATGGGTCAAGAAAATTGGCATGCCTACAGATAAAAGCATCGTAAGGTCATTGATAAATTCAATATGGTTCAGGACCGACACCGGGAAGAGCATATCCCTGAAATACGATCATCCTGTTGGTCTTGTATATGATTTTACAACATACGAGAAACATCTCTCAAAGGATTTTGCAGGGGAACTCAACATACAGCTGAAAACCAGGGTCACATCCGTGGAGGGAAACGAAGTAAGAACAGACAATGAAACACTCACTGCAAAACACATTGTGATGGCAGCAGGTCCCCAGTCCTCCTTCGGTGAAAAACTACCGAGGGACGGTGTTCTGGTTGCATATGAAGAAGTCAGGGAGCTTCCCAGAAGGGATGATTACGAGATGATCCTCTGGTTCAGCGATAAGGCTCCAGGCGGATACTTCTGGGATTTTGCAGATACAGACAACACAAGGAAAATTGGTGTCTGTTACTACCCCAAGAGAGCTGCAAAACCAAAGGATGTTCTCGATGAATTCACGAAACAGTTTCCTGAGGTAGAAGGAAAAATAGAGAGTACCATGGCTCATCAGATACCTCTTGGGGCACCATTTGAAACTGTTGTCAAGGATAACCGCCTTTATGTGGGTGACATGGTAAATGCTGTGCTCAACACAACTGCAGGTGGACTTCAGGGGGCATTCTGGAGTGGGATATCTGCAGGAAGGGCAATAGTAAAGGATGATCCTTCACTTTACCAGAATACCTGGAACAATGAGATCAGGCCATGGCTCATGAAGCATCACGAACTGCACAGGAGGATGAACAAGAACGGTGCGAAATCAATTGGCCGCCTCATGACTCTTGCAAAGTTCATGCCTGTTTCAGTTCAGAAAAAAGTATTTGGTGGACTTTAGAATAAAAATCAGGCGATTCCAAGAGTGGAATCGGTCATTTTAATGGATTCTTCTTTTCCAGTTTCGCTGGTCATTGCCCTTATGGCATCTACATTTTCAGGAACAACAATGCTTTCCTGGTGGACAGCCTGAATATATGAAAGTGTGCTTGAGTTTACATGAGCACTGTCCTTCCATATGGCAAGTTCGAAGAGATCTGAACGGTCCCTGCCAAGTTCCCGGGCAAAATCCATAATCTGGGCAGTGGATTTGTATCCATCCTTCGAATTGAAGAGTTTTATCCTGTTGTATCTTCCCCAGATATCGAGAACATCATTTGATGAGGCCTCTTTTTCAAGGTCCAGAAGAACTACATGCGTATGCATAAGGGTCGTGGGGACCTTGAGTGCCATTGAATCTATGTTCAGGTCTCTGATTATTGTCTTTGCGTCAGAAGCATGATGTGAAGGGAATGAAAAACTAGGCTCTATGGCATTCATTGGTCCTTTCTTGTGGTCATTCGGATCAGTGCCTCTTCTTACCAGGGTTACATTGACCTTCCTGATACCAAGTTCGCTGTAAATTGGGAACAGGCTTCTCATCAGGGCAGTTGTATTGCACGACACCACTCTGACAAATTCTTTGCCTCTTGCCTCTTCAAAGTTTGCATATGCATTGAAGCTTGCTTCCCCGACTGTGGGTTTTTCTCCTCCCTGGAAAATTGCTTTAACATGGTGTTTCTTATAGAGTTCTTTGTTCTTGTCGCCCATTCCTTCCGGCGTTGAATCAACAACTATATCACAGTCATCAAGGAGATCTCCGACTGTGCCGTGGACTTTTATCCCACTTTCCTCAAAAGCCTTTAACCCGCTTTCCTCGGAAACATAGAGTTTGTGTTTATCTGCAGCAATCCTGGAAACATAGTCAGGTGTTCTCTTCACAACCCCCACGATCTGCATATCCTTCTGCTTCGAGACGGCGTCAGCCACTCTCTTTCCGATGGTACCGTATCCGTTAATGGCTACTTTAATCATGTAAAACGCATGTCAGATCATACTGGGTAAAATATTACTTTCCATTCAAAGTGAAATTTCCTGAAACTCCCGGTATGAATTGTATTTTTTATAAGGCCCTTGTATTGATCCACATCCAATCAAAATTTTTTGAATTTCCTGCCCATTGGAACCTGTTATACTGTAAAACCCTGCATTTGCAGTCAAAATAGTTGAATTGTGGTGATATGCTGTTGTATTAACGCTGTCCAAGTTCACTCATGATTGCAACCATGACTAGGGCAAGAGACCGGTCACAATCGCCATTGAAGTTCAACTGCCATCGGTCCCTCATTGATACGATTGGCGCATGAAGCTCACCTACAGGGACGCCACTACCATCCTTTAACTCTATGAACTTCCTGTATCCACGGTATTCAGTTGTCAGGACAGGAGTTCCATCGTTGGATGACACAACGAGAGATTCCTTTGCAAGGTTCATCATTTTGTGGACAGCAGAGTATTTTTCGTCAGATTCTTCACCGTCGAATATATGGAAATGGTGGGTAGTTGTCATGAATGAATCAGCCCTGACTGAATACAGGTAGTTTCCATCCAGGTCTCCCACTTTGAAGTTGAGGAGTCCAACAGCCATCTGTTGCAGTTTCCCCAGAAGGCCTTTTCCTGATGAACCTGTGGTAGGATCATAATCTATTCTCATAACCTCATTGCCAGACTGGTCCTTGATTATTTTAGTCCTGTATTTGCTATAAGTCATTGTGCCAGGCACAGCGTATGGCTTGAGGATTTTCTGATCCATAAGGAAGAGAGTGCTTTGTGAATTGAGCATTCCCAGTAAGTCTTTAAAATCTCTTTGTTCCATTATATATTAATGTATGGATGTACATAATACTTTACTGGGTACTTGTCCCAAAAAATTCATAATGGAAATAGTAAGGAATTGGGGCATAAATTTGCATCTGTGGAGGGGACTTATTTGGCTTGTGACCCCCTCTCCCAGCTTTCGCAGGGAACTTCCTGCTTCGACGGTTACCAGCGGAACCTCCACAGGCATGAATTCCCCTCGGCCCGAAGGTACTTTGCCCTCCATACTCAGCCATTCGACTTTACAGACACAGGCATGCATGGAGTCACATGTGATCCGACCCACTCCCAATCTGTCTGCTGGTTGGCAGAGTGCATTGCAGCAAATCATCAAATAAATTTTGCTTTCATCCCCTCCCTTTCAGAAGGGGATTTCTCGCTCAATTTTGTTAAACTGGCACATTAGGCTTTTGATAGCTATGTTTGGGCCACAGGAATTGCCTTATATGTAGTTTGCACCTGTACATTCTTTATTTGAGAGAAACCAGCGAGAATGGCCTTGAATGCATACTGGAATAATTCCTGCGGAGCAGGGACGCTTCTTCCATTAGATAACTATCATTACCGGCCGAATTAAGTCTGCAACTACATGATTTTGTTATATTGACAATTGAATTAAATTCATATTCTGCAATTGAGACTGTATATTTGGTGTTTTACCTTAAGGAAATATCAATAGAGCACTCATTTTTTACAACGACCTCAAAGTCTGATAATAAAATCTTTGATTTTTCGCCCAATGTTTTCCTGAAGGTGTTTCCCTGAATTGACACCGATATGGCTGGAACAATACCAAGAAGGCTTGAGGTCAGGAGAATTTCTCCACTGCTTTTCAACTCGTTCAGCGTTATTGGCCGGTCTTCAACTTCCATGCCTCCTTTTCCCGCACATTCAATGGCAACTTCTCTTGTAATGCCTGGAAAGGCACCTGAAAGTTTTCCAGGAGCAATTATTCTGTCTTCAAGGAACATTAAGATATTCGACCTTGTACCTTCTATTACTCTCTGTTCCGGGTTCAGTAGGAGTGCTTCTTTCCACCCATTGACAGTGGCTTCACGCAGTGCGTGTGACAGAGGTCCCCTGGACAGCCATTTCACCTGTTGATCTGTAGAAGGTGGAACAAGGTAATTGCCAGGGTGTGGATATTCGGATGCACCAACAGAAACTCCCTTGTTATTTACAAAATCGTTTGGAGAATTCCATGGTTCTACCGGGACAACAAAACCCCAGTTTGATTTATCCGAAAAAAATGTTGGTCTCAATATCCATTCTAATCCTGCCTGTCCTGTTCTCGCTTCAATGAAATTTTGTTTGATTTGATCCAGAACAATGTCATAAGCAGGAAGGTTCTTCAGGCCTATTGATCCGGCACCTGCAATAAGACGCTTAACATGCGATTCCAGCCTGAAGGGCACCCCATTATATGTCCTGATGGTTTCAAAGACGCCGTCACCAAGCCTGTAGCCTGATGGTATTGACGAGATATCCCATGAATAAAGTATCCCGTTGTGCCACTTAGAATTTCTAAATATCATTTATTGCCCTCTTCGCGTCCAGACATGGAAAGGAAATTTGCAAAGATCTTTATGCCCTGCTGCGTAAGTATTGATTCAGGGTGAAACTGCACTCCGAATGTTGGCAAAGTCTTGTGCTGAACTGCCATTACTTCACCGTTTTCCGTTCTTGCAGTTACAAGGAGTGTTTCAGGCACCTCACTAGCCAGGAGTGAATGATATCTTCCCACGGTGAACGATGGAGGTAATCCGTTAAGGGCATCATCCAGGCCATCAAAGATGATGCGGTTTGTTTTCGACGTTTTGCCATGCATTGGGTGCCTTGCCTGTTCCAGTGAACCTCCATAAGCCTTTATTATTGCCTGATGGCCAAGACATACTCCCATTGTGGGGATTCCTTCAAAAGCGCGAATGGCATCAATGGAAACGCCAGATTTTTCTGGTTTACCTGGTCCAGGTGAAATGACCAGGTGGGTTGGGTTCATTGCTTTCAGCTCAGATAAGGATAACTCATCATTCCTCACCACTGAAACTCCAGCTCCAAGAGCAGCCAAGTACTGCACAAGATTATAAGTAAAAGAATCGTAATTGTCGACTAGAAGAACATTTGCATCATTGAATTTGTGTTTGAAACTGGGAGGCTTCCAGGACGATCGTATATTTGGTTTATTCCATGTATTCCCGCTTGGTTCAGCATTCAGGATAGCTTCAAGCATTGCTTTAGCTTTTTCCCTGGTTTCATTCCACTCTCTCGCTGGTACAGAGTCCTGAACAATGCCGGATCCCGCATACAGGTGCATTTCATTGCTGTTCGCCGGATAATAGGCACTGCGAATGAGGATATTGAAGTCCATGCCGCCATTGAGGGAAATATATCCAAGTGAACCCGTGTAAGCTCCCCTGGGAACCGGTTCAATTTCTGAGATGATGCAGTTTGCATTGATCTTTGGTGTTCCTGTTACAGAACCTCCAGGCATCAGCGCACGGAACAGATCCGGAAGCCCTGTAGAGGGAGACAGCTTCCCCCTTACATTTGATACCAGGTGCATTACGTGGGAATAACGCTCGATGGTCAGCAATTCATCAACTTCCACGCTTCCTCCCTCGGACACTCTTCCAAGATCATTGCGGGAGAGGTCCACCAGCATTGTGTGCTCTGCTAGTTCCTTTGTTGAAGTTCTCAAAGCCCTTTCATTGCGCAAATCCTGTTGTCCGTATCCTCGGGGGCGTGTGCCAGCTATGGGTCTAGTAGAAGCCCAGCGGATTCCGTTTTCCGGTGGAGAGACCTTGAGAAGGCGCTCTGGGGAGTTGGATACTATTGTAAAGCCTCCTGTGGAAAGTATTCCACCAAACGGGCTTGGGTTGACTCTTTTCAATCTGGAATAAAGGTGCAACGGTTCAACTCTCCGGGTTCTGATCCGTTGTGCTATATTGACCTGATAGACGTCCCCGGATCTTATGAGGTCCCTGATTTTCCTGACACCGTTTTCGAACCTGTCCTTTGGAAAATCATAAGAAAATACCATTCCACCCGATCCCGAAGCACCGGGGGGAGGGGCCCAGTTGTGTGACACTGCATCATACAACTGTTTCTTTACGTCTCTGATCGATGCATCTCTTATGGATGGTACTGCAACCAGAAATACCTCTCCATTCCTATTGGACACCAATGCCCTGTCGTAAAGGCCGAACCACAAAGGTGGAACGCCAGCCTGATCCGGCTTTGCAGTACTTTCCTGTCTTGCAGCCCATTCATATCCAACATATCCCACAAATCCTCCTGCAAATGGAAACGCTTCGTAACCCGGTTTGTTGTTTGGCACGTTGTACCGGTCAAGTACCTCCTGGAGAAATTTGGGGACCTGTGAAGGCCTCAATGGAGGGTTTGGCAAATCAACACCCCCATGATTCTGAATATCCACAAAGTCGGAATAGACTGCTATTGTTGCAACAGGATTCCATACAAGGATTGAGTTGCCATCAGGGGTCTGGCTTTCGAGCAGTACTGTTCCTTTTGAGGTCTTCTCGAGAATAGGAAAAATGCCAGAAAAGTCTTCTGGCTTTATCTTAAAATCCCTCTCAATTTGGAAAGTGCCTTTTGCGTGCATCATATCCCAGTGTTCTTTACTAGAGCTATATGGAATCGCTTAAGACTGTAATTAACTGTTCTCTATATAATCTGTGACCCGGCAACTAAAGTATATTTTCTGGGTTGTGTAATTAAGTGGGTTTAGTGCTCTCGCTTTTTTGCCAAACCTTTTTATTGGATATTTACGCAGGTCTTAAGGAGCAGTTCCAATATGGAGAGGTATGGGCAGCTCACTTCTAAGGTACACAAGAGAGGAAGTGTTATCGGATATGTCAAAACTCATCAAAATATTGACAGAAGCACATCCAGACCCTTTCTTGAATGTGGGTTCACAGGTAAAGTTTTTCATCAAGGTTAATGAATTTCTTAAAGAATTACCGGAAACCCTGGATCTTTCACAACTGCATACCCTGGCCTCTAAAATTGCAGCACTTGTGGGTGATGGCCATACATTTATGGATCCGATGGGGTATCATAATGGACGCTTCTGGATTGAATTTGAACCTATAGATGAGAAACTCATCGTAATAGGTGTATACGAAAGTAAGTACCGCAATCTTATCGGAAATCATCTCGTAGCTGTCAACGATATTCCTCTGAAAGACTTACTGTCAAGAATCATTGGGATAAGAGGAGCGAATGGAGCCTATAACAATCTCATCCATCTTGCAGATGCTCTTAAGGATCCATGCATCATATCATCTCTTACCGGAAATGGCACCGGTGATATGGACAAGGCAATCTTCTCTATTATGTCTCATGAAAACAACTCAATCCAGAGGATTACCATATCCTGCAGTAAAGAACCGCCTGGTGGACTTATGGAAAATAATTCATTGGATTTTCCCATATCCTCTGAGTCAGATATTTCACATGGAATACTTGAAAATAGGATCGGATATCTCAGGATCGACTCCATGAGGAAATATCGGGAAAACTACGAATCACAGTTGAAATCTGGGGCCAGTGAATCATTTATCAGAGAACTTCTATCAAGACAAGGAATTGAAACCAATGGAGGGATTGAGGAAATCATATCTGTAATTCCATCAGCCTCTGAGGCAGTTATCGAGCTCCTTAAGGCTATGGGGGATAAAGGTATCAAGGATATAGTTGTGGATCTGCAGAAGAATAACGGCGGCAACTCTTACTTATCGCATATTTTAGCATATTTTCTCTACGGGAACAGAGCTCTGGAAGTAGATATGGGATATGACATAGAAAGGTATTCAACATGGTATAGACACCAATTTAACGTTATGGGAAATGTAGACCCTTTCAACGAATATAATTTTCAGGAAATGGATAAGTGGCTCTCAGGAAAGAGGGGGATGAACCTCAAAGAGTGGGAAGATATTGTTATATTATCGCCTACTTTTACGAATTATCTAAAGAGTTACAATCCAGCTAGTGGCTTAAGGGTATATGTGTTATGTTCTGCTCGAACATTCAGTGCAGGTTTCGATCTTTTATCCATACTGAAAAAATGTGGGGCAACTGTAATTGGGATATCTCCATCTCAAGCTGCCAATGCATTCACGAATACTATTCGTTTCTCCCTGGATATATCAGGACTCAAAGGTTGGGTCTCATCAAAATTAATGTTAAAGTATCCTGATGAACCTTTATTCTTTGACATCAAACCCGATATATCAATAGGAGTAGAGAATTTCAAAGAGCATAAATGGGATTCAAATACAATTCTCATGGAAACCAAAGAGCTGATACTGTCAAGATGAGTGAATTGTAGAAACCAAGAATCAGTAATCCATCTATCCCGATGTAAATATGACATCTGCGGCGAAAGGATCTTTCTTGCAACCATTGGAATGGACACAGAAAGTCACGAGGAATTAAATAGCCATAAATGAAGCCATCAGTCAGTATAATTCATAAAGAGGATAGGTAGGGAGTTGTGTAATTAATTAAGTGGATAGCAACAATAAGGTACTATATGTATTCGTAAAGAGCTGTAATAAGCTTTAACTACATATAAATAATTACATAATCATGGAAACAACAATTCAGGTCAAAAAGGACCTCAAGGATAAGCTCAATTCTTTACGATTGTACCCGAATGAATCCTACGACTCAGTGATAAGAAGACTATCCGAACTCGCAGAAGATGAAGAACCTCTTTCTAAAGAAACTATTCAGAGAATAGAAATGTCCCTGAAAGATATCAAGGAAGGGCGAGTTTATACCACTGATGAAGTCAAAAAGAGGCTAAAGATTGCCTGATTACGAAGTCAAGTGGACTGAGTCGTCAGTCAATACCCTGGAAAAATTGGACAGAGTCGACTCTGAAAGAATTCTGGAGAAAATCGGTACTGTCAGTAAGAATCCGTTTCACTATGTCAAACGGCTCAAGGGAGTTCCGCTTTACAGTTTGAGAACCGGTAAATACAGGATAATCATGAGCATAGAAAGAGAACACCTTGTGATCCTCGTAGTTGATATTGGAAACAGAAAGAATGTTTATGACGATCTATAGAGATCAAACATGTGCTCATGTGCTTTCAAACTATCTTCAACATCCAGGTCCAGTTCCTGGAAAACTCTTCCGTTAAACCATTGACTTTCACAAACCCGATATGCTCATAGAAAGCAATTGCCTGTTCGTTAATCAATGGGGTATCGACAACAATACTTTTCAGATTGTCCATTCGAATTTTGCTTAACAGAAAGCTGCCGATGCCTAACTTTCTGTAACGAGAATCGACCACTATCTCTTCGATATAAAATTCTTCAAATGAGCACCCGTGCTCAGAGAGGATGGTACTTTTTCAACTGCCTGCAAGCCATCCTGCGATTTGCGATTCAACCAAAGCAACAATGCACAGATAATCGTCGTTTAGCACTTATTCCTCAACGATGTCCCTGTTGACGATTAACTGATTATTCTCTGAAGCAATATCATTGACTCTCAGGTACTGACTCAGCGAGTTTTCCAGGATCTCAAACATTTTTTCAACGTCTTCCTTACTTGGTTTTTTCAACAAGACTCGCGTATCCATCATTATCTCTTTTTTATATGATTAAACATCATAAATGATTCCGGTTGGAACGCCTCAGTTGAATGCCAGACTCGAACGAAAGAGGATAGGTAGGGATTCGAACCCTAATAGATGGGATCTGCAGTCCCACGCATAACCGCTCTGCCACCTATCCAAGTATTCCTGTTATACTACACAGGACTTAAAATTTTCAGATTCATATGTGAATAGGTTCAATTTAGAAACGGTCTTAACTGATAATCTCATGTTAAAGGGATTTTATGGCACAGACAGTAGCAGAACAGATTATTGAAACGCTGGTGACTGCAGGAGTAAAGCGAATCTACGGTGTTCCCGGTGACTCCATTGATCCACTGGTGGATGCCATAAGAAAAAACACTCAAATTCAATATGTGCAAGTCAGGCATGAAGAAGGAGGTGCCCTGGAAGCTGCCTATGAATCCAGGATCACCGGGGAACTAACCGCCTGCATGGGCACTTCTGGCCCAGGCTCCATACATCTTCTCAATGGGTTATATGAAGCTAAGATGGACGGCTGTTCTGTCATAGCATTGACAGGCCAGGTTGAAACAGATCTGCTGGGAAGGGATTATTTCCAGGAGGTAAACCTGAACAGGCTTTTCGAGGATGTTTCAGTTTACAGCAAGCAGATCCTTCATCCCGACTCCGCTGATTATATCACATGGAGAGCCTGCAAGGAGGCAAAAGTGAAGAAAGGTGTTTCTCACCTGACACTTCCCGTGGATATATTAAGGATGCCATCAAAAACAAATTTTGAAATAAAACTGGAATCGGATTTTCAGGTCGATTACAAAATTGATCCATCTGCTGCGGAAAGGGCAATAAATTCCAGTGAAAAACCGGTCATAATGGCGGGAAGAGGTATCAAGGGCTGCGAAGAGGAAGTAATGGCACTATCAGAAAAAATTGGTGCTCCCGTTATTTATGCACTCAATGGAAAAGGTCTCCTCAGTGATTTTGATGACAGGGTTCTGGGAGGGATTGGCCTATTGGGTTCCAAACCATCAATTTCTGCCATGGACGGTTCAGATCTTATTATTTTTCTTGGGACATCCTTCCCGTATTACAATTTCATAAAGAAGGGAACCAAGACCATTCAGGTTGACATAAATCCATCAAACATCGGCAAAAGATTTCCTGCAACACTTCCTTATGTCTGTTCTATAAAGTCATTCCTTTCCTCGTTGAACACCCGGGAAAAATCATACAAATACTATAAAGAGTTCCAGGCTGAGAAGAAAAAATGGATAGAAACCCTTGAACAGGAAGAAGCTCAGGGTATCGACAAAATTCGTCCACAAAGAGTTGCCAGGCTGATTTCCGATCATATGCCCGATGATGCTGTTGTTGTGGTGGATACAGGCAATGTCACAGTTTGGGGAATGAGAAACATTCGAACACATGGGAACAGAACCTTCCTGTTTTCTCCTTGGCTTGGCAGCATGGGTGTTGGAATACCGGCGGCCGTCGGGGCCTCATTTGCATCAGATAAGCCCATAGTTGCCCTTGTCGGAGATGGTAGTTTTGCCATGACCATGATGGAACTTATCACTGCGAAAAAGTATAACCGGCCAATTAAGGTCATAGTATTCAACAATTCAAAACTGGGAATGATCAAATTTGAGCAGGAAGTAATGGGTTACCCGGAATGGGGCGTAGATCTGTTGAACCCTCATTTTGGAAAGCTTGCGGAATCTATAGGCCTTTACGGTGAAAGGGTGGAAAAGCCGGGTGAACTCCAAGATGCCATTATCAGGTTCCTGAAACATGATGGGCCCGGAGTTCTTGATGTGGTTGTTGATCCCGATGAGAAACCAATGCCTCCGAAACTCACGTTCTCTCAGGCGAAGGGATATGTAACTTCCATGCTCAGGGAAAAACTCATGTCAAAGGATTAACATGAATTGTGATCCATCCCTGACTCGATATATATGCTTCCCGAAATTCCTTGATGACGAGAAGATACAGAAGGCAAGATTTTTTGGCATTATTAACCCGATTGTAAGGAAACACAGTGAAGGGTATGAACTGGATTTCAGATTCCAAGATGAGTCAGGAATTACCGAACTCTCTGTTATTCTAGGAACAACGAACATAAACAGGGTTGAAGACGATTTTTCACATCTCAGAACGGGGGAAATACTTTCAAAAGCGACTGCAATGATAAAAGAGGAAAGGTACTGGGAATCGCACAATTTACTGGAGGAATTGTGGAAAAGAAATACGGGAGCAAAGAAGAAACTCATTCATGATATAATTGGCATTATAGTCTCCCAGGTAAAGGTCCAGATGGATCAATGGGATGTAGGTAAAAGAGTCTATGAAAGGTCCTACAGTCAGTTGAACTTAACACAGGGAGATGCAATAATGAGACTATTGCCACAGAATTTCGCATATCCATTGAAATTTAGTCTTGAGACCTTGGACCCAATTCTGGAATAGTTAACATCTCATGTAAATTTATTATAATCAGGTGCTATGAATCATAAAATGAGCCAGATCAAAGAAATCAGCATTGATTCTATGGATGGAAAAGAAGTATCTGTCCATGGCTGGGTTTACAGGATTAGGAGCAGCGGTAAACTTACCTTTATTGTTCTCAGGGACTCCACGGGCATCATTCAAATGCTTTCCAGCACCAGATCCATGAGCGAGGAACAACACAAGGAACTCTCTTCACTCACAATAGAAAGCAGCCTTGAAGTGTCTGGAATTATCCATAAGGATGAGAGGGCACCCACTGGATATGAAATTGAGATTAAGGATTACAGGATCTATCAGAGAAATGAGAATTACCCGGTATCAAAAGATCTTGGCGAGGAATTCATGCTTGACAACAGGCATCTGTGGCTTAGAAGCAGGGAATTCACTGCTGTAATGAAAATCAGATCCACAATATTCAACGCGTTTGCTGAATTTTACAATACGAATGGCTATTATCAGGTTCAACCACCCATAATGGTTTCAACAGCAACGGAGGGGGGTTCAACACTGTTCAAGGTCCCCTTTTTCGGAGAAGAGGTTTCACTTTCACAAAGTTCTCAGTTCTATCTTGAGACCTTTATATACAGTCTTGAAAAGGTATACACAATCTCCCCAAGTTTCAGGGCAGAGAAATCAAGGACATTCAGGCACCTGACCGAATACTGGCATGCAGAGGCAGAGGTTGCCTGGATACACAATGAGGAAATGATGGACATCGAAGAAAAGATGATTGAGTACATCGTCGCCGAAGTTGTGAAGAATAATGAGGAGGAGCTTAAGATCCTTGGAAGAGACATCGAATTGCTCAAAAAAATAAAAGCACCTTTCCCGAGAATAAGATACTCAAAGCTAATGGAAATGGCAAAAAAGGACTGGGGCCTTGACCTGAAGTACGGAGATGATCTCGGTGCAGACGAGGAACGTGCAATTACAGTGCACTTTGACAAACCAGTCTTTGTTACACATTTTCCCACCGAACTGAAAACATTCTATCATCTTCCCGATCCCGAGAATCCATCGGAAATTCTCTGTCATGATCTTCTGGCACCGGAAGGTTACGGAGAAATTGTCGGTGGAGGAGAAAGGATCTGGGACCTCAAGCAGCTGGAAGAGAGGATGGAGGAATATAACCTACCAAAGGAAGATTACTACTGGTACCTTGATTTGAGAAAATACGGAAGCATTCCGCACAGTGGTTTCGGGCTTGGACTTGACAGGCTTTGCATGTGGATCATGAAGCTTTCCAACATAAAGGAAGCCATACCATATCCGAGAACAATAAGAAGAACACGTCCATGATGGGGTGTGGGTTCCCACTCTTCCAAAAACGGTTATAAACAATATAGTATTGGTTGGAAGTTGAACCGAACTTTCTTCATCGTGGGAATCGCATTCATCATCCTTGGAATAATTGCCCTGTTTTTCAAAAGTATTCCAAGCAGCATTATCGCATTTGTAATCGGTGCTGGCATCGGGTTATATTCCCTTTTCATCCCAAGTGAGAGACAGATAAAAAACAGGCTTCAGAAAGGAATGTCTTCAGCACTCATAGATCTGGCTCAGAAAAAGATAGAGAACGGAAGTTTTCATGCAGATATTGGAAAGTTCAGGGAAGTGGTAGCCAGAATGGGGCCGGTTTTCCCTAAAATTCCAGTAGTACCGGAAATCGGTTTTGATGGCCTATACATACATTTCAACAGGGAATCCGATGCTGATGAGATGGTTTCAGAGCTGAAAGAGTTGAATCTAAACGTTGATGTTGTACAGAACAAGACAGACTGGGCAGTAAAGATAGAGATTGCCTGATTCAGCAAAACAGGAAAGATTCATAATTCATCCTTTCATGGGCAAGAATGAACAGCTTCCTCGCTGCAATAAAGGGCCATCCGCATGAAACCACACCATTGTGGTTCATGAGGCAGGCAGGCCGTTATCTGTCAGGTTATAGGAAGTTGAGGCTGGAGTACAGCATAAAAGAGATTTGCCGCGATCCTGATCTGACTGTACAGGTAACCTCGGAACCTATAGATCTGCTTGGGGTGGATGCTGCCATCATATTCTCGGATATCACTATTCCCCTGGAGGCCATGGGTTTCAATGTAGAGTTCAGGGAAAACGTTGGACCAGTTATATCCAATCCTTTGAGCACAAACCCGGATCTTATAGGGATCACGGATTTTTCAACTTCCGAAATGCATTATGGCACATATTCGGCAATATCAAAATTCAGGGAGAAGTATCCTGATACACCAATCATCGGTTTTTCAGGAGGTCCTCTCACAATTGCATCTTACCTGACTCTCGGGAGACCCGACAAGGACCTGTCTGCAACCAGGACACTCCTGTATAAGGAAGCTCCGGCAATCAAAAACATTCTTGCAATGTTAAGGGAAATGGTCATAGAAAATGCTAAAGCCCAGGTAAAGGCTGGTGCCAACGCAATACAGATTTTTGACAGCTGGGCCGGATATTTGTCACCATCAATGTTTTCCTGGTACAGGGATAATTATCTTTCCCAGATCGCAGAAGAGCTTTCTGCCATGACCAGCACAATATATTTCAGCACACAGACAGGTGGAATTCTCGATGAGCTGACGAAAACAGGCTTCGATTTCATAAGTATGGATTGGAGGGTTGATTTGCCCCGCGTCGCATCTACCATTGAAACTGAAATGGGCTTGCAGGGAAACATTGATCCTCTTATGGTTTCCCGTTCACCAGATTCCGCAGTCATCCAATCCAGGAAACTTGTGGAGAAGATGAAAGAAAAGGACAATTACATTTTCAATCTGGGACACGGGGTATTGCCTGACACAGATCCAGAAGCATTAAGGGAAATTGTAAGAACTGTGCATCAATTCAGGAGAGACAAATGATCACTGTTATTCTCATGGCTTATGGGAGCCCCTCAAAAATGGAAGATGTCTTACCATATTTGGAAGGCATATACGAAGGCAAGCCTGTTCCAGAATATGCTCTCAAGGAAAATACGGAAAAATATGCAATGGCGAATGGAGTCTCACCATCCAACGCAATTATAGACAGATTATTGGAAAAACTCAGGAAAGAACTTTCTCAATACGGTAAGTTTGACGTCATACTCGGGAACAAACACTGGACCCCTTCCCTGAGGGATGCTCTGGAACGATCAAAAGAATCCGGATCAGAAGAAATCATTGCAATCCCGCTGTTTCCCTTCCAGTCAACAAATGTCAACAATTCCTACCTAAAACCAACAATGGATGCAATGAAGGAAATGGCATTCAGTGCAGAAATAAGATTTGTTAACGGATTTGATATCCATTTATTATCAGAATTATGGTCCGGATTGATGAAACAGTATCCTATTGATGAGGAAACTGCCGTGTTGTTTGATGCACACAGCCTGCCTCTTTTCAGGGGCCAGGAGAGTGAATATGACGGTGACTTCAGGAAAGCTTCCAGTCTCATTGCCTCAAAATTGGGAATTAAGGAATATTTCGTGGGATATCAGAGCAGGGGCAAATATGGTAATACATGGCTGGAACCATCTGTATACGATATCCTTGAAAAGATAAAGGAAAAGGGATACAGGGATGTTCTGTCAGTTCCAATAGGGTTTATTTACGAGCATCTCGAAATTCTTTACGATCTTGATTATGAGTTTGGAAGCAAGGTCAGGGATAATGGCCTAATTTATGTAAGATCAGAACTTCCAAATGATTCAGGGCCCATGGTTTCTTTATTGAAACATCATATACTCAAGGAGGCAGGATTGGAACATGAATAGTCTCAATATATTCACATACGATGTTAACGATTTTCTCAAGACCGTGTCTAAAAAGGCTACGGAAAGTGACATTACACTTTACAACAGGAAGGACGGGGAAAACATATTCTCGTTCCTGTCACCCACACGTTTCCCTGAAAAGATTCCGGCACTTACTGACTGCATTTACCCAGCAGATGTAGCTATCGTTAATGGAAATAACCTCACACGGGAACTGGGTGAAGTCATTATTGCACTTGACTTAATGGGACTGAAAAGAGGATATTTCCTTGTAGATGATGAAAGCAAGATTGATCAGCTCAAACCTGTTATTTCCAAGACATCCCTCAAGGATTTCAGGTTTTATTCTGGAAATCACATGGAATTCATGGATATCCTTTCCAAGGAGAAACATGTCCCAAGATTCTCAAAACCAACCATAGTGATAGATCACTTCTTCAAGGTGAAAAGTGTGGGTACTGTTGCACTTGGTTTTGTCCTGGGGGGCAAAGTGGAAAAACACCAGAAACTTATGTGCTCATATGCAGACAAGGAAGCACAGATCAAATCAATTCAGGTCCAAGATGAGGATCAGGAATCCGTTGAAAGCGGCACAAGGGTTGGCCTTGCCTTGAAGAATATTGATGCAGACGAGATCGAAAGGGGAATGTTCATGTCAGAAGGTCCCTTCGAATACCTGACAGAATTCCAGGGCAAATTTGAATTTCACCCTGCCGTGAAAGGTCTGAATGACGCAAGCTTCGAGATCTTTGTTGCGGATCAGATGAGATACCAGAGAGGGGTTGCGGACAGAGATAAATTCACTCTTGAAAAACCCGTTGTTAAAATGAAAAATGAACTTGTGGTTGCAACTCCAAACAAGACTCCAAGAATTCAGGGAAAAATCAGGATTTCCTGAAGTTCCTCATTTTTTCTGCCATCATTTCCCTTGAGCCTATATCATGCCTAAGGTAATATTCCCCACGAATGTTTTTGAGGTTTTCCTCGACTTTAGCTGAAGCTTCCTCTATGGTAGGAGCCATGCCAACAACTGCAAGTGACCTTGAAGTGGACATTTGGACTTTCTCCTTAGTCCCGGAAACAGCAGCGTAATAGAGTAACACGTCTTCAGACATTGAATCAAGATCAATACTGATCGTTCCAGGAAGAGGCTTTGTGCCATATCCCTTTGGAACAACGTATTTCAGCACGCTGGCTGATTGTCTGAAAGAAAAGTCTGTTCTCAGTTTCCCTTCTGCTATAGAATACAGAAGTTCCACAAAATCCCCTCTGAAAAGACTCAATATGTTAAGGCTTTCAGGATCAGCAAATCTTGCATTGACCTCAACTACCTTTGGCCCATCTGCTGTTTCCATGAACTGTCCATACATGATGCCTTTGAACGGATTCCCATCGTCCTTCATTGATGATGCTATCTTCTGCATGACTGAAAGTGCAAAATCATAGCTCTTTGCAGGAATGAACGGGAGTAAACCATCGCTGTCGGTTATTGAACCCATTCCTCCGGTGTTCGGGCCCTCGTCGTGTTCATAAGCACGCTTGAAGTCCTGTGCAAGTGGTGTTGGGGCCACCTTATTCCCATCTGTGAAAACCTGCAGGGAGAATTCTTCACCTGTTATTCTTTCTTCAAGCATAACCTGCCCATCCTTTGATAGTATTTCCTTAGCATAAGCCAAAGCCTCGGTTGAATTCCGCAGATGCAGTCCCATGACCCTGACCCCTTTTCCTCCTGTAAGGCCAACCGGCTTGACCGCAAATTCCCTGTTCTCGGACGTAAGGAATGCTTCAAGATCAGATTGGTTTGTAAAAAGTCTTGAAAAAATGTTACCAGGAATATTGTGTTTTGTTAGGAGATCTCTCATATATGATTTGGAAGTCTCCAGTTTTGCAGCTGATCTTGAGGGTGATGCCACCAATATGTTATTCCTGGTTAGTTCTTCGTGTAGAGGTGTGTCAAGCACAGGATCCGGCCCGATGAATGCGAGTTCGATATTATTTTTAACTGCGAATTCCGTGATCTTTGAATAATCAAGTTCATTGACAATTAGATGTTCCCTGCTCAGTTCAAGAACTGAAGGGTTTTCATTCTTAAGTGCAGCATAAAGCTCACCACCGCTTTCAACAATTTTTCTTGCAACGGCATCTTCTCTTCCACCACCACCAACAAGAAGGATTTTACTCAATTTTATCGGTCTCCTCTGAATTTTTGACTCTTGACTCCAACTCACTTTTGTTTATGTTGAAGTATCTGTAGAATTCTCTTGTTACACTGTAAAGCTCAGTATTCCTGTATTTCTTCGCATTAAGGAACTTTCTGTGGACCAGGCCTTCCAGCGGTGACCTGGATCGATCGCCAAAGTGCTGAACAATATCTCCACGCATACACTGTGGATTTGCCGCAACAAAACCAAGAATCTTCAGTTCAAGATTGGAGATCTCCCTCTTGGAAACAGGAGTTACAAGATCAGAAAATTCATTTTTCAGCTGCATTTTGTAACGTATCCCCGTTCTCACTATGTCTAGTGAGGTTGGTCTTTTTTTATAATTCTTTGTAAGTGCCCTGAGAGCTTTCATAACTTCATCTTTGTTCTCATTAAGGACGGTTGCAATGTCTGCAACAGAAAGTGGGTTTTCTGATGCATACAGTATTGCTTCTACCTTTTCCTCAAGGCTCATGAACTGTGATCTGTTCAGTATATAAGTTTAGTTCGCTGTCAGAGGTCAACAAATGGCACATAGTTGATAGAACAGTTTAAAGTATTGATCCGTGATTGCAGTGCAACAGTTAGCGAACTACAGTTCGGTAATGGAGATGGCACAATGACTGCTGAATATGAAAACAACGGGCCCACACGTGTTCATAAACCATTCACACTCTTTTACATATGGTTTGCTGCAAATCTCACAATTGGCGACTTTGCCATAGGATTTATACCTATTTCACTAGGCCAGCCACTGAACCTTACAATCATTGCACTTATAATCGGCAATATTACTGGTGGGTCTCTCCTTGGTGTCATGAGCATGATAGGTGTCATGTCAAGGAAATCTCAGATGGAACTGAGTCATGGTCCATTTGGAAAAGTTGGCTCATCGATCATGGCCCTTCTTCAGTGGGGAAATACGTTGGGGTGGCTCACAGTTAACCTTGTACTTGCATCCTTCGCTCTTGAACTTATCATAAAAGGCACTTATTACGTATTCCTCCTGCTCATTGTTGCCGCTATAGTACTTATCCTTGCTTACTACGGACATGAGGCAATAAGGCGGTTTGAACTTGCCATGTCCGTTGTTTTGGGTATACTGTTCTTTGCCATTAGCGTAAGGTCAATAATAGACATAGGAAAGGGCATACCTTATGTTTCGTCGCCTGTAATACCGGTTTATGCAGGTTTTGGCATTACGCTTGCTGCATCTTTCTCATACATTATGGCGTGGGGGCCATATGCATCTGATTATTCCAGATTTGTCGGTGGAAAAGGTGAGAAATCCCGTTCCTTCACATTTGCATTCCTCGGTGGGGCAATAGCATCTTTCTGGATTGAAATTCTTGGTCTTGTGGTTGCAATATTTACAGCAGATGCTATCTCCAATCCTGCTACAGCGCTTGCTCATTACATGGGTAGCTATTTCATCGCAGGTATGGTTGCCCTGTTCCTTGGAGGAATAGCGGCCAATGCGATCAATCTGTATTCCAACGGTCTTTCATTCAACACAGCCCTGAACAGGAATGGAAAGAGGTTGCCAATTCTCCTGGGTACTGCCATATCTGTATCCCTTGGAATTATTGGTTACGGGACCTTTTACAGTTTTTACGAAAACTTCCTTTTCATACTTGATTACTGGATAACGCCATGGCTCGGTGTACTCTTTGCACATTATTTCATCATGAATCCACGGCTCAGCAAACTTGGAAAATCACCGAGGGCCTTTTCCGGTGCAATATCATATGTCCTTGCAATCCTTATCTCTGTGCCTTTCATGTATCCTCCAGCTTATTTTCAGGGCCCAATAGGTGCAATACTTAATGGCGTGGATATAAGCTATTACATCTCTTTTGTTCTTGCCATACTGTTTTACAGTGCCCTGAACAAATTTTCCACAGCCGGGCGTAAAGAACAATTATCACCTGTTCCTTAGGGTAATAATGTCTACTCTAAGTGACAGGGACATAATTTCACTTTCAAGAAGGGGAGAACTCATTGCAGAGGAATTCAGGGAGGAATCAGTAACTCCCAATGGCTACGATCTCAGGGCATCCATAATACGGATTAACGGAAACGACAAGGATCATGAGACAATATCCTCAAACAAACATTTCCTTGTTGCCACTCTTGAATATCTCAAGCTTCCCGATGATATAATGGGACAGATCTGGGTCAGGTCTTCATATGCAAGAAGAGGTATTCTTGGTTCGTTTGGTGCAGTGGATGCAGGCTACCATGGCACTCTTACACTCTCCTTCTTCCATTCCGGATCTGAAGATCTGGAAATCACCAAGGGAGACAGAATTGCACAGATTGTATTTCACAGGATGGAATCCGTCCCTGAGAAAACCTATTCACAGAGGTCTGGAAATTATCAGGGATCTAGAGGGATAATGGTTAAGGGAAGTAAATAATATCTGTAATAGTAAGGGTATGATCGGGGCTGTAAAATTTACTGTTTCTGCACACACAACCGCTTCCTGCGAGGATGTCATTGACGTTTTATCAGAATGGAAAAGTCTTCCCGAGTACTGGCATGGAATGAGGGAAATTTCTCAATCCAATGGAGGGATGTTCAAGGTCCGTTTTGCTTTTCCAGGCGAAGGGAAGATGTCATACTTTTGCGACCAGGAATCCATGTATTGCACAGAAAATTATCACAGTGGTCCGTTCACAGGCTTCAAGAAAATTCAGATTTATGAGAATAACAACGGCTCAACAATCACGGTAAAATGGGACATACACCTTTCCTTCAGGCTTCTCATTCTGAAAAGGTTTTTAACAAGACACTTTCAGCAGGGAACTGAGAATGCTCTTTCCAGGATAATCCTGGAAGCCGAGTCCCGGATAAAAGTCACGCAGTAATTACTGGAGTTCGTGTTTTACAGGTATCTCATATTCCATGAGCTCTTTGCTAGCAACAGTTTCCGGAAATACTTCCTTAGCCTCTTTTATGAGAGTTTCTACACTGTCATACCTTGGGCTGTAATGGAACAGAAAGAATTTTCCAACTTCTGCTTTCCTGGCGATCTCTGCCGCCTGCCTGGCTGATGTATGGCCAAACTCGTTTACAGTTGGTTCCAGCGTTGAATCAGTTGATGTGTCATGTATCAGTACGTCAACACCTCTGGCAAATTCCACCATTGACTCAAGTGGTCTCGTATCTCCGGTATAAACGATCTTCCTTCCCTTTCTCACTCCTGCTGAAACCTGATCAATTGTGTAATTGCTGCCCCGGAAACTCAGGATACCCTGGTTTCTCAACTCCTCCAGTTTTACTGAGGGAATTCCAAGGGCATCTGCCTTTGCTCTGTCTATCTTGTTCATATCGGGTTCTTCAATTCTATAGGACAGTGCAGGAACAGGGTGATCGTTTTTCATTGTTGAAATACGGAATTTTACAAAGTCATAAGTCCTGTCTGGTTCAAGTTCACCGATTCGAATCTCAAATTTTGGCCTGTAATAGCCGATATTGAGGCCTGAAGAAAGGATCTTGATTGCACCCTTAGGTCCATAAATGTGAAGTGGTTTCGACCTGTTGTTGAACGACATGCTCTGTACCATGCCAAGAAGGCCAAGAAAATGATCCCCATGAAAGTGTGTAAGGAATACGTTGTCAATGGACATGAAAGAAATATTGCTTTTCATGAGCTGTTTTTGAGAGCCTTCTCCGCAGTCGAACAGGTTTACGATTTCATCGATCTGGATGGCAACTGCAGGTAAACTGCGGCCCGGACTTGGCCAGGAACCGCCTGTGCCAATGAACGTGATCTTGATGTTGGATGCCATCTCCCCGTAATTGGGAGTGATTATAAAAGGTTCAACAGGAAAGCTTTGTCTTTTCCTAAGAATTCCATCTTCTCTTTATGCTTTCCCCGTCAATTTCCTTGCGTTCAAGATTATCAACTATTCTTTGAACTGCAAAAGGAAGTTCTTCAACTGTTCTGATTGGTACATATCTCCTGAGAGTATCCCAAAGGTCTGTGTCAACACGGCAGCCTAATCCTGTCATGTATCGCTGGATATTTTTCTTGATCTCTACGCCCTTTCTGTCAAAGTCTGTGAGAATAATCACTTCATCATTGGACCCGGCAATATTCTCAGAAAAATTGACTAGGCTGTTTCCAGTGTTAAGGATTATGATATTGCCTTGAAATTCAAGCGACCTCAGGCAGCTGAGATCGTTTTTTCCCTCCACGATTATCGGGATGTTCTGGTTTTTGATTCTGTATTTTTCCAGGGTTTTCAGAACACGATTTTCAGGCATAAATGTCTAACAATAAATGACCAATTTAAATGTATTGGCCTAGTCCCAGTAGCGCTTGCTTTTTGCATAGTCCATTTCACCGGCAAGTATTGCCCTGATGAAATCATCCTCATTGTGGTATAGCACTTCAAGTATTCTGGAAGCAGTTTCAGGACCAATTCCCCTTGCAGCAAGAGCCATGACTGCCTGCATGCCCCTTTCCCTTACGAGGTGTGCATTTTTCACCAGTCTCTTCCTTATCTTAAGCCCTTCCGGGGTTTCTTCTCTTGCCTCATTCAGAAGATTCTTTTCGAATGGTGAAAGTGACGCTACCAGTGAACTTCCGCATTGAGGACATTTTATGCTTTTGATATCCTTTATTCTTATGGTTCTCACATACTGGCAGGAGGTACAGAACAGTGTTACTTCCTCGTTCATAAGCCTCTTCTTGACAGCTTCAAGTATGGTCTTTGTCGGCCTTAGTGGAGCTACCCTTTCGGAATAATGCGAGATGAAAACATCCGAACTTTCGGAAATATCATCATTCATCACAAATTCCATAGTCTGGTCCTGAACCTTTCTGAGATAGTGCTTGAGACTGTCAATGTCCATGTAATCAGAGACAAGTTTCCTGATGGAATCTGCGTACAGTGGTGTATCTCTGTAGGAATCTATGATCTTCTCAAGTCTTATTCTCCCCATGTCTGCATCGTTGCTTATGATGCCAAATTTTCTGGATTCGTAAAGGAAAACTGAGTTGAAGAATCTTGATCTCCTAGCTGATCCGGCAATATATTGCGGGATTTTTGAAGGTTCAATGCTCAGGATAATTCTTCTTACGTCTCTTGCAGGAATTCTCCTGGATGCCCTGACGTAAATATGGTAAGGTGAGTAATCCATCTCAACACTTTCTCCAGTTATGCCTGCCAGAAGACTGGAGAAAATTTCCGCTAGTGCAAAGTTACCTCTGGTTCCAAGCATGACCTGGATAATTATCTCGCTGCCCTTGCTCTCAATAATAGTTCTGTCCAGTGTTGCGGTATCCTTCCTGTACCAGTTTTCAAGTTCCTCTCTCGAATATTCTTCCACAAATTGAGGAACTACCTTCTTTTCCCTGTTCTCAGAAACTCTGCCAGTAACATCGATAAGTACGGGTATATCTTCGCCGGACCATTTGGGGGCTATGGCAGCAGTGGGAAAAGGCTCAACTAGAATTTTTTCACCCTCAATCCTTATAATTCTCCATGTGGACCCTTTGATAACAAAGTAACTTCCAGCTTCCAGTTCATTGACAACATATCTTTCATCCAGTGTTCCAATGAACTTCTTGTTTACCATGTCAATGACCTTGAAGTTCTTCTCGCTGGGTATCATTGAGATGTTTTCAATATAATAGTTCAGTACGCCTCGTCTCTTTCCCGCATAATTGTCTTCTTTCCAGAGTTTCCTTGTCGACACCAGGAAATCAACTACCTGATCGTATTCTTCACGGCTCATTTCCCTGAATGGATAGGATGCGGTGACTACTTTGAAAAATTCATCAAGTTCAATCCGCTGGAAAAACTTTGACTGGAGGATCAGCTGGTTTGCAAGGGTTGCCAGCGAGTTCTTTCTTATGAGTATATCCTCGAGATGTCCGGTCTGGATATGAGATACTATGGCAGTGGCTTCTTCAAGTTCTATAATGTCACTGCATACGATCTTCCCCAGGGAGATCTTCTCTATCCAGTGGCCGGAGCGACCAACCCTCTGGATAAGTTTGTTGATCTGCCTTGGCGAATTCAGCTGAAGCACAAGATCAGCGGAACCAATGTCTATACCTAGTTCCAGTGACGATGTACAGATGAGTGCCTTGATTTTTCCTGCCTTGAAGTCAGACTCTGCAGTTTCCCTTGCTTCTCTTGAAAGGGAACCATGATGCACCTGAATGGAAGGATCGTTGATGTACAACCGCAATCTGAAAGCTATATCTTCTGCGGCACTCCTCGTGTTTACAAAAACAAGGGTCCCCTTATGTTTCTGGATGAGGTCCCACATGTATAGAATAGCTCCGGCATATCCCTCATCGCACCCCATGACTTCTGCCACTTCCTCCGGTGCTTTTGGTGGGATTCCCACATGAATTTCCATCTTTTTTCTCAGGCTGGATCTTACGATCTCCGCATGTTTTGTGGGAGAAAGATAATGTGAAAGTTCCTTTGCGTTACCCACTGTGGCAGATAATCCGATTCTCTGGAAATCTCCGGCCAGTTCCTTCAGCCTTTCAACTGCTATGGCAAACTGTGAACCTCTTTCGTTCTGGGCTGCCTCATGAAGTTCATCCACTACCAGGTACTTTACATTCTTTATGATTTCCCGGAGTCTTTTGCCGTTGAGCATGATCTGCAGGGATTCAGGTGTAGTAATCAGAATATCTCCGGGGTGATTTACAATCTCTCTCCTTGCTGATTCGGAGATATCGCTGTGCCTGACCTGCACACGTATCCCCAATTCCCTGCCATATTTGATCAGGCGATCCAGCATATCTCTGTTAAGTGCCCTGAGAGGGGTGATGAAAATTGTGGAAACAGGTTCTGGCCGATGAGTAAGAATTTTGTGAAATATTGGAAAAATGGCTGCTTCTGTTTTCCCTGTACCTGTAGGAGAAAGGAGCAGGACATCCTTTCCCTCAAGGATGTGCGGAATGACTTTCGCCTGCGGCTCAGTGGGTTCAAGCATCCCACGTTCTCTGAGCAGATCCCTGATCCTGGGATGGAGCAGATCGAATACATTCGAAGTCTGTGTTACCTTTTCCAAAGTATACTTAAATACGTTTTGTAATAAAAACTAAACCCATTTGGCGGGTGGAATGTTGGATGAAAAAATGAGGAAATATAAAATTACAACTCATCATCGTCTTCATAATCTTCATCATCATCGTCGTCACGCCTTTTAATGAAGCTGAGCACTGTGGGGCACCTCCACGGAATGGTTAAGATTCTTCCGGTATATAACCTTTTTATTTTGACTATTTTTAATGAAATTTGAAACTTCTAACTGAAAAGCAGCTATATCGGGGTAAGGCTGCATATGAAATGCGTTTCTCCCGGATTTCAGGATGGGACTTCGCCATCACTGGAGGTCAGCGTCATTCCTGAGGAGTCTGCAACGCCCTTAAATGCTTCTAGCATGGAATTCTCAACCTTATTGCCGGCACCCATTCTTATGTTCAGGAGACCTGAACCTCCTCCAATCCGGCCAAAATCGATCTTTGTACTGGTTCCATTATAATATGAGAACAGGCAAAACCCTATGGTATCGTTACTTCTCAGAAAATACCTGGAACCTGTCAGAACAATGACTTCTGTTGTTCCATCGCCATACACCTTTTCATAGTCTACATTACCTACTGCGGAATTAAAAATATCTGCTATTTGACCCTTCCCAAGTTTACCGCGGACTTCTATACCTTTCATGCAAATAATAAATTCATAAATAATTATAATTGTTTCGAAAAAATGATTTCATAATGAAATTTCAAAAATAGTGGAAAAATGAAGTTATAATTAAAAAAATGGGAAGAAGTAGTTACTTCCTCTTTCTTGTAGCCAGGCCTATACCAACAAGTGCGACCACAACTACTGCTCCACCAAGAACGTACAGGGAATCATTTCCGGGTAGTCCCGGGAGTCCAGCCTGTGAATTCACGGCAGAAATCTGTATGGTGTGGTTTGAGAAATGGGGTACGTGTATGACTATCAGTGTGCCGCCGTTAACGCTGACTTTATAGATTGAAGCCTGTGTGTTGCTTGTTGCGTTAATCACAGAAGAGATGTTGCTAACAGTCACAGTGTTCTTTGAGTCAAATGTCACAACAATCTTTGAATTGTTGGCTATGACTCCGTTTGGAACAAAGATACCGAAGTTTGTCCCCTCATGCGATGATTTGGAACCAACTTTTATGGTAACACTGTTTGTATTTACATTCTGGATGTTGATGTTCATCGTGCTGTTGTAGCTGACAGACATGTTTGAGTTGTTGATTCCAGGGGCACCAAGGACAACCATTGCAGCAAGTTTTCCGTGTTCAACTGCGTACTGGATGACGTTTGCAATGTGGTGGTTTATTTGCTGGAATCCTGGCGGGGCAACAAACGTAATTTTCGCATTGTCGTTCGTTGTTAAAGATAGCTGACCAGTGGTGTTGTTATAGGACACAGTTGCATGGTGTGCAAACAACGATGCTCTGAAAGTACTGTTGTGCAGAAGCACTATTGTTGAAGAAGCCTCTACATCGAACTGATCACCAAGTGACACACCGGTGTAGTTCAGGTTCCCGGACAGGTTCTCATGCTGAACATCGCTTACCTGGGGTCTGTATATTGTTACATTCAATCCTTTGGCAACAGACAGATTCAGGGTTCCGTTGCTCAGATATATGTTGTTGACAAGTGATGGATTGTCATGTATCTGATAGACCACAGTGTTGTTTCCATAGAAGAACAGGTTTCCTGTGAGTACTGGGCTTACAGTTGGGAACATTGGGTTTGGATTGTCAAGTCCGATTGTACCGTTGCCTGATGCTTCCATTGAGGTAAATATGCTGTTGCCAGTTTCATTAGAGGTGTAGTTTGTGAAAACTCCAGTTGTGTCGTTGAAATTGAACGAAAGGAATTTCCCTGACACTGCTCCAGTGGTGTTGTTGTAAATGAAGGCATTTCTGTGGTCAGAGAGCTGTTTCTCGAAGGAATCCTGCAAAGCTGAGGTTGATACAAGGCCTACATAGATGTTTCCGGTTAAGGAATTCTGTCCACTGTAGGTAAGTGTCTGGTTAGAGTCTGACAGGTTTGCCTTTACTGTTGAGAAAAGCATAAATGACATGTTGTCAACTGTTACAGTATACACCTTGTTAGCGAAGAATGTAGATACAAGCGAGCTACTGTGTTCTGACAGGAATGAGTTCTGCATCTGGTTCAGCATCACGGAAGATACAGGAGAGGTAAGGTTCAGGGTAATGGATGGTGTAACTCCTGCAGTTAATCCTTGAGTAGCCAGAATCAGGGTCTTTTCACTCCCTGCCGTAAAGACTGTTAAATTATTTCCGAGGGTGTGTGTATTGTCGGCGTTGAACAGTTTCGTGCTAGTCGTGCTTACAGACTGCCCAGTGGCGTTCACTGAATTTGCCACCAAAATGTGGGCATTATCATTAACATAGCTCAAGTTGAATGAGCCCGTTGTTGTTGTATTTTCTAGGAGGTAATTTCCAACCGTCACACTATTGGTCGATGTGAGTGAATTGGAATTACCATCTGCAGTTGCTATGGAAACAGCTGAAAGTGCTATTATCACAGCAACTGCTACCATTGCTAATTGCTTTAGCATAAAGTTCGGATTTTAATCAGTATATAGAGATTTATTGGTACAATGGTAACGTGAATGTTATAGAAACGCAGTAGAATCCAGTGTCTAATGAGTATCTATAATAAATCTAGATTTGTATTTCAAAGCAATTTATATCTTTTTTATTTGCGGCGCATTCTACATAATGTGGCATGAAAAATAAAATAACTCTTAAGAGATATTTAGTAAATACATCAAAAGGCAACTTAAAATAGATGCCTGAAGATCAGGAAAAACTCCTAGTATGTATGGCTAATATGTTCTAGGGGAAAGAAATAACTATAATATCCAAACAAATTAGGGTTCGATATCATGGGTGAAAAACTGGCAGAGGTTGAAATCTCCAAAGATGGAGAAATGTATTATGCTAAGATCATTCTTCCTTCTGGGGAAGTTGTTACTCTGGAAAACGAGGATTTTGAAGAGGTTCTTGAGCAAGTTGCTAATGACCTCCAGGATCGTTTCACCGCATGAGCGGGGATGGCCCAGTGGTACGGCGGCAGCCTGCTAAGCTGTTTCTCTTATGAGAGCGAGGGTTCGAGTCCCTCTCCCCGCGTCCTTATTTCCAATCAATCTGATTACAGTGTATAAATTCTTATATCTCACTCTTGCAGATTTGTTAGATTATGCAATAACTTTCATGAAAAGATTAATTCTTGTTTAGAGGTAGTGAAAAGCGTTGTTGAATACCGGGAGTGTTGAAGCACAACTGCGGTTATTTTTTTACAATAACGTCTATCAGTACTTATAGAGAGCAAATGGTGGCTTCCACCAACTTTTTACATCAGGCTGTTAAAGTGTAAAAAAAATTTTGAGGAGATTTGTTAACGCTGGGAAAGTTATACATTTGATAACATGGCCGACAGGAAAACAATAATTGATGTTACACACGTGTCAACAAGAACAGGAAACTCTTACAGGATAACACTTCCGAAGAAAGTGGTTGAAATAATGGGGCTTACCGTAGATGACAACATTCTGGTCTTCACTCACGAAGATGGAAGGATCATGCTGGAAAAACTTCCGGGAGAATGAAACTTCTGAATTTTTTCTTTATTTTTTATATTTTAATCCTTAAATTTCCTCCTCTCTCGTGCCTTCCATTTGAATCATGTAAGTCAGGTCAAGCACATCACCCAAGTCTTGGACTGAGATTTTCAGACATGGGTATGAAGCGGTTGAAAGTTTCATGATGTCACCGTCAAATTCCTGCAGAATCGCCTCGAAAGCACCTCTTAACTCAACAGAATATCCTTCCGGAGATGAACAGTTAAATCCAACAGCAGTGTCTTTACCATTGTGCCTGACGACAATTGCTACTCTGCTTCCCTTTTTAATATTGGATATTTTACTGATTAATTTGTATTCATCCATTGGAGCATGGACATTCATGGGTATTTAACAATTTTTTCCTTTTTTAATAGAAAGGTGAAAAATATCACTAAATACAATATGGGATAATTGATTCCAATTGGGTTAATAATATAATTGACAAATTTTGTTTTCAATGTCTATAATTAAATGAGAAATGAATTGTAGATTTCTTAAAATACAGCAAAAATGAATTGCTTCAAGGACGTGTAAAATATAATTCCGGATATAACCCCACAAAATTTCAGGGAAATTGCACCCTAATCAGTTTCAGCATATCTACATATTCGCAAGCCGAAAAAGGATTGAATTGGTTCAAAAATGATGGCAATATCACTTAAAGGGCAGTATCTGGATCTGCAGCTGACGGCAATTCAACAGCACTTTTAACATCAGCAACTGAAATCTTGAGGTTGTAATAATGTTCGGTCCTTATTCTCAAAACTTCACCATCGAAATCCTCAAGAAATCCCTGGAAAGGTTCATTGAGTTCTACATAGGATTCCCCGCAGAATGTGCAGTTTATACCAAGGGCTGTAACATCGTCACCATATTCCGCACTCAGCGGAACTATAAGCAGTTTAGTCCCCTTTTGCATTCCTTCAAGTACTCTCGCAGCAGGATTCCTGTACAGTTCCTTCTTCAGGTCTTTAGTGGAAATGGACCAATACGTGTAGCTGTTTATACTTCAACCCTCCCTTAAGGTTAAAAAAATGAATTTATAAAATCAGTATGTTTACAATGTAATACACTGTATGTATTACCCATATATCCCATTTAGCTAAAATATTAAATTTTGCCATGAAAGGACAAATAGCGTACATTTATGTATCATTAATCCTATATTCCGAAGATGGATGGGAAGAAAGGTTCCACCAGTGTTCGTTCCATACGGATGCCAGATGAGCTCATCGCAGCTCTCGAGAAGGAATCTGAAGCTCAGCATTTAAGCGTGAACACAATAGCCAATACTGTCATATTCCGCTATCTAGACTGGGAAAAGTATGCCGAAAGATTTGGTTTTATGACCGTTACACGTGAGACATTCGTGGCACTCATTTCCCGCCTTGAAGAAGAAGAACTTTCTGATCTTGCCAAATCTGTTTCTGTCTCAATATTGAAGGAATTTGCGTTGTATTCATGGGAAATCAAGGGACTGAAGTCTTTTCTTGATTTTATTCAGAAATTTGCCAGATATGCAAGAATAGGTGAGTGGGAAGTCAGGAATGAAGGACCTTTTTACAAAGCAAGCCTCCTTCACAGGATGGGTCCAAAAGTGTCGGTGTATCTCTGTGAATTATATTCTGGTCTTCTAAGACAGATTACGGGCTTCGAAGCAGAAGGTGAAGTACTGGAAAACGGTTTTATCCTGAAGTTCACGGTTAGCTGAAAAATCTCTGGCCTTCTGGCTCAGCAGAAATCAGAATCCGGATTCTATGTTGAATTTTATTTTTCTGAGGTCGGCCGATAAATTTTCTATAAATTCCTGATAGTTCTGGCTCCTGTTTATAACATCCTCAATCATGGAAACATCCTGCCGTAGCTGTTCGATTCTTCCCTTATCATATCCTTGCCTGTACAGATTTTTCAGTTTTGTCCCATTAGCTCTTATTTCAGAAAACGGTTTCATTCACCAGCATTAATATTGGTATATCTAACACATTATGGTTCAGCTGTAAAATGAGTAAATGGCCTGGAACAGGTCAACGAAATACTCATGATCTGCTTTGTACCGGTCTGGATGAAGATGAAGGGCCTGGTTTCCATACAAACCCCATTATTCCACCAAGGAGTGTTATAACAAAGCCAATAAAAAGTCCACCTGATGTTCCATACCAGCTTGCAATGGAAAGAACCATGATGGCGGATCCATAGATCTTACTTCTTTTATTATCGAGAAATAAAAGAGCACTGAAAATTATTATGAGGATGCCCCAGAGAGTTCCTGCTATAACCTCAGAAAGGTCTGATGCAGCAGTATCTCCCCCAAACAATACGAGTTTCAGGCCAATAAGTCCTACGTAAAGAATAATAATGCCACCTGCCGCAGATACTACGGCAGCATCAAGATTTCTGTTTCTGAACTGTATTGCCATATGATGATTCAGAATGAGAATTCCGTATTTAATACATAATAAAAATTGAGGTTGCGCCTCCCATCGGCCAATGGGAGGCAGCGAGGTGTCTACGTCAGCGTGATAGTATTTGTGTTGAAGGCTTCAGGTGCCACAAAATTTATTGTGGTTGAAACTCCAGTTTCAGGCGTGAGTTGGCCTGTAACCTGTGTGTTCTGGGTCAGGTTTGTTCCAAAGGAATTTGTAACATTAACAATGATTGCAGCTTCTGCACCGGGTGTAATAACAGGGTAGTTATTATCCAGGGCGTGTTGCGGGTCTGCTATTCCAATGACTCCAAAGCTTGTAGAGTCTTTACTTGTTTTATTCAGATAACTCCACTGGCTAACTCCAAACAGATTCTTCGATCCGGAGCCTGCCAGGTCGGTAAACACTGAGCTGTTGTAAACCAGCACCGAAGTTACACCATTGATTGTAAGAGTCAGACTGGTGTTGCCTAGATCTACCGGGTTTCCTCCGGTATTATCGCTAACCATAATAGCCAAGTACTTGATCCCACCAGATTCAGCAGGAGAAGCACTATCATATCCAACTATTTCGTTAACAACTAATCCTGTAGACACCTGGCTGATCGTGGATGTTCCCGTGCTCTGCGCTCTCTGCTGGAGTATTCCTGCAGTATGTATAAGCACAGATGCCGCAACGGCAGCAACCAATACTAGGGCTATAAAGATGATCAGGACGCCTATTCCCGACTCTGCCTTTACATCAGCCTTGAGATTGAACTGTCTTTTAACAGATCTTGCAAGGCTAAACAGACTTCTCTTTATTGTCATTACATTAACCCCATATGTATGCCTGTACCAGCTTATGTATATCCTTATGTTTGTATATAAACGGGTTAACGCTGGGAACGAAAAAATTTCGCATTCATTTAAATACTTTTGCAATCATAGATACATAAATACAAACCTCTCATGTACAGCAGAACCTCTATAATCCTGTACAGAAAACGCATAAAGGTAACATATGGCATGATAACTTGATATCAATGCTAAGCACTGACGACAAGAGATTCATAATAAAGAGTGTCGAGAATGGATACAAGGTCAGTGATCTCGCTAAGATGTTCAATGTGACACCCAGAAGGGTGCAACAGATATTGAAGGAAGATGTTAGCGGAGAAAACGGCCGGCGTAAATTCACCTCTCTTACACAGGAAGAAGCAAAGGAAATAGAGAATCTGTGGGTAAATTATAAGATTGGTTCAAGAACAATATATTACCTTATGAAAAGTAAGGGAAAGAACGTGTCCTATTACCAGATCTACAATTTCATGCGAAACCACAACATGATCAGATCAAAGCGAAATGGTTCTGAAAATGGCCGTGGACAGATGCATGAAGAACCACTTTCCACAATATATATGGATTACCACCAGTCTGCAATGGATCATCCATATGCTGTTGTGTGTGTGGACATGGCAACAAAGAAGATTCTTTCCATAACCGAATCCAGGAAGATTACAAAGGAAGTAGTGGAATCCCTGGTTAACTCAATGTCACACTTCACTCAGGATAACAACCTGAAGGTACAGAACATGTATCTGAGAAGCGGAGTATTAAGTATCCTGTATGGAGCTACAGATCTGAGATACCACATGAAGAAACTGGGAATTGAAAACGTAGAAGCTGACAAACACGGAAACAGAGTTCATCTTGCCCTGTCAAGGCTGTGGCAGAACTACGACAAGTTCAGATGGACCTTCAGCAGTGCTGACAACTTCATGTACTGGTACAACAACAGGCCCATCATAAACAGGATGGACAACAGAGTTACCACTCCAAACGAAATAATGGAGAGATATCTCACGGATCAGCAGGCTTTTCCAGTACCAAGTGAACAGTCTACATGAGTTTATAATCCGCAGGGGCAAACTTGTAAGGCCCCGCATCTTCCAATATTCTGAATCTTGTTGAATAGGCGTTTTCAAGATTCTCCAACGTCAGTACAGTTTCTTTTTTGCCCTCTGCAATGATTCTTCCTTCCTTCAGAAGTACTACATGGCTGCAGATGCTGTTAAGAAGATTTATATCATGAAGAACCAGAATAAGTGTCCTTCCATCCTCATTTAGATTACGGATAATTGCTTTCACTCTCTCTTCCTTATCTACATCAAGGAAAGCGGTAGGTTCGTCCATAAGTATTATTTTTGCATCCTGGTAAACTGCAGCAGCAATTATTACAAGCCTCTTTTCCCCTCCGCTTAACTCTGAAAATGTCCTGTTTGAAAGATGGGAAATACCACATTTTTCCATGGCTTCTAAGGGCGAAATGGTTTCATCATTTCTTGAGTAACCTGAAAGTTTCACAACTTCCAATGCGGTGAAATTGAAAGGTTCAGAAATCTCCTGGTTTACCACAGCAATGTTTCTTGAAATCTCCCGAGTTGATATTTCTGATAAAGCTTTTTTTTCCAGGAATATCCTACCACTGTCAGGCCGATAAAAACCATACATCAATTTCAAGAGTGTTGATTTGCCGGAACCATTCTGTCCACCTATCCCAAGAATAGAGCCCTCAGGTACAGATATAGAAATGTCTCTGAGTGAAAATGAACCTCTGTTATACCCTATATGATCCAATTTAAGAGACATAATTACCCCTTGAGATTCTCGATAGCATATACATGAAAAATGGCACACCAATCAGGCCAGTTATAATTCCCACTGGGAGTATCTCATTATGTACAAGTGTCCGTGCAAGATCATCAGAGATGAGCAGGAAAATTCCGCCAAAGAGGGCAGACATTGGAAGTACTTTTCTGTTGGAACCGCCGAATACTATTCTCGCCAGATGCGGTATTACCAGTCCTACAAAACCTATAAGGCCACTGATGGAGACGGCAGCAGACACCCCAACTGTCGTAACAGTGAGGGCTATAAGCTTCGTTTTTTCCACATTTACACCAATGGATCTTGCGTGCGGTTCTCCCATCTGAAGTGCGTCAAGTTCTTTCCATATTGTGCCAAGTATAAGGCTGGAAATCATAACCAGGAGAGTAACCAGTCCAAGTTCCTGCCAAGTTATTCCACTCAATGACCCAAGAAGCCATGCAAAAGCTTCATTCTGCAGCTTGCGGCTGGAGAATAGAATGAGTCCAACCAGAGCAGATATGAAGAGAGAAATGGCAATACCTGTAAGGAGGAGGTAAATGGGCGGAACCCTTCCTGTTCGGAATGAAAGGAAATATACCACGAAAACGACGGCAATTGATGTGAAGAATGAAAGAAATTGCACTGAATAAGCTCCGAATATGGTTGTACTTGTGGCCAGTGCTATTACTGCTCCGAGGGTGGCTCCACTGGAAATTCCGATTATGTAGGGCTCAGTTATCGGGTTCCTGAACACACTCTGCACTGATGTACCGCCTATGGCAAGTGCAGCACCCACCACAACTGCAGCCAGCACCTCTGGTTCTCTTATCAGCACAACAATTTCATACTGTGAATATGTGTAACCTGCGGATACAAAGTTTCCGAAAAACGGTATCTGTTTTAGATAAATGCTGGCAATATTTTGAACGGGTATAGTTACAGATCCGATAAATGTAGAATAAATGACGGAAACTACCAGAAAGACAACAAGTAATGATGCTTTTGTGAAAAAGAGGGATATTTTCCTGTTTCTATTCTCAGTAATCTCCGCATCTACCATTAGGAATTCACTCCCACACCTGGTTGTTGAGACAGGTTTAATCCGGTGTACTTATTGAAACTATATACGTCGGATAAGTTGACATTGTGCGGGTAAAATTGTTCTGCGAGCCAGTACATAGAATATACAATCCTGAAATTTGGCTCTGAGAAGAAATCATCATTTGCAATCTGAACAATGTGGTTCTGTTTCTCTGCAGGAAGACCCTGAATTGTCTGGTTAAGTGTGGTCTCGTTTGTATACTGATCCAGAAGAACATAGTCTGGATTGGCATTGGCAACCGTGGCGGCACTCACAACAGGATATCCTGTGACATTGACAATGTTATTCAGGTGTGCATCCTTTAATTCCTGGTTTATGAAGGTGCCGGGGCCTGCCGTATAAATGCCGTCTGATGCCGGATAAAGGTAATAAAATACAGAATATTCTGAGCTTGATGAAATATTGCTGAGATCATTTGAGAGATTCTGTATATTGTAGTTCATCCAGCTGTTAATAATGTTGGCATTATTGGAAGTTCCTGTCAGGTATCCAAGCAAAGTTGTCTGGTTTTCTATCTGGGATATGGTGCCAGGATCGATTACGAGATACGGTATGTGAAGAACATTGACAAGTTGGTTCAGCTGCTGTGTTGAGAATGTTCCAGAAGTGTCCACAACAACACCGGGTGTAAGGTTTGTAATTGATTCCAGCGGTATGCTGCCGATTTCAAAATTAAAGACTGTAACATTCTTTGTGGGAGCAGGGTACACAGAATACTGATCTACTCCAATGACGTCGTTGTATGAATGCAATGCATACAACGTAGCAGTAACTGAAGGTATCAGTGTTACAATCCGTGAAAGTGTGTGGTTTAGATCCCATGTGCCATTCTGTGGGGACGGAATGTATGCATATCCTCCCACATTTGAAAGATTGAATGATTCCACTGTACCATTGGCTTCCGTTACATTTACATTATATACGGGAGTCAAAGTATCAGCAGTACTCTTGCTGCTGTTTGACGCATTGCTGTTATTCAGGTAGTGCTCAATACCAAATGCAGAGCCTCCTACTATGATAACGATAACAATAACTGAGATTATCTGAATATTCCGTTTCATTATTTTATCCACCTTCCCTTGACCAGGTCGTATTGGTAGAGACCTGATGTGAAGTTGACTTCAATAAAGTGAAGTTGACTTCACTATATTAAACTTGCCAGCCTATATGAACAGAAACTTTCTGTCTCAATTAAAAAAATTTAATTATTGATGAGAAATACACGAATACAAGTTCGGGGAGCCCAAAAGGCTGAGAGGACTCTTAGCGAGTCGACCCTTGGAACCTGATCCAGGTAATGCTGGCGGAGGGAAGAAATGAGAACACATTCTTCATGCAAATTAGAGCGAACTGTCTGGTTATTGAGTATTAGTGTGAATTTCAGTGGGAGTGCCGTATCATGAGGGCATCAAAAACTGCACTCATATCATCCACTTTCAGCGGAATGTTTCTTTGGGGAATTCTTGCATCCATCGCTCCACTTTCCCAATCCTGGCCATTTGCTGCCAATGCTACGGGCCCTTATGTGGTTCTTCTTGTTCTTACAGGTCCAATACTGGCTCTTTTAGGAAATTTTTCAATGGGATTCGTTTCCGATTTTATTGGAAGAAAGCGGGTATTCATTATGACCATGGCCATTTATATCATCGGAATTGTCATAATATCCTTTTCATACAGCATTTTATCCCTGCTGGTTGGAATTGCGCTTTCAGAATTCGGAATCGCTGGTGAGGAGATACCGACAATAGCTCTTCTGGCTGAAGATACTCCAAGAAGGAAGATGAGTTCGCTCATTACAAACGGAATGAATTTCAGCAATATTGGCGGTGCCTTTATCGCGGGTCTCCTGATCTTAGTTTCAGTAAGTAATGCAAGTATCCTTGTCCAGAGACTTGCCATATTCATCCCCTCACTCTTTCTTATTGGTATAATAGTATATGCCAGGATGAGTATGCCTGAATCTTACCGGTGGCTTGATTCAAGAGGCAGGAAGAAAGAGGCTGAAAATGAAGCAGAGACACTTGGTCTGGAGACAGATTTCCATGGTGAAATGCCAAGCAGAAAAGTAAGTCCTGCAATCAGCTTTTTGGTTCTTGGTTTCCTTGGCCTGTCCCAATATCTGACATTCGGACTCATGGCTTACATCATTCCATATTACGAATTTACTGGAGTGATTGTCAGTTATCTTGTATTTTTCGGACTGCTCGGTGCATCAATTGCCGGCCCTATTGCAGCCAGGCTGATTTCCCGTGGTAGGAAGAATTACTCCATGTTTGCATATTTGGGTGGCTTCATAACAGTCCTGATTATCCTGCTGGCAGTAAATGATCTCAAGAATCTCTTTGTTTTTATTCCATTGCTATTCATAAACATGGCATTCAGCGAGTTTGCGTGGGCATCAAGAACAACTCTTGAACCAGAACTGTTTACCACAAAGAACAGGGGGAAGGCAATAGGACTGGTAAGGGTGATCCCAATGGTTGCCTATCCGCTTACAATCTATCTGTTTGCCAATTTCACTCTGTATCAGCAGATACTTACAAACGTTGCTCTTTGGGGTATTGGACTGATTGGAGCCGCTATATGGTTCCTGGCTGGTGTTGAGACAAAGAATCTGGATCTGGATTATCAGCTCAAGAAAGCATAATTTCTGTCTTTCAGTGGTTAAATTCACTTACCATTTTTTCTATATTTTTTCTTCCCTTTTCCAAAAATTCTGAAGAACCTGTTGTAACTCCATAAAGGATATCTCTGAAACCCTCGAGTCTCAGATAGACGCTGGCACGCCTCATCAATTGGGAATCACTGATGTTATTGTACAGTTGGAATACTTCAAATGCATATTTCTCTCCATAATCGTAAATCAGTTCCGCAAAATCAATTGCCGGGTCCCCAATATTGCTGTCTGCCCAATCAAGAATGCCCTTTATCTGAAAATGTTCTTCATCGTATATAATGTTCCAGCCCCCAAAATCACCATGTATGAATTTTTCCTGAAAACTGAAATGTGTAATTTTTTCAATTATATCTCTCAGAATTGTCCTGGCAGAAATCAAGGCATCACCATGGAATACCTCATCTAGAATACTTCTGAATTTCTCACCAAGTTCTGCATATGTAGTGGCCCATGTCTTATGATTGTATCGATAGATAATTTCCCTTGTCTTATCCAGTTCCAGCCCATGAATCACTGACAGAATTTCTGCAAGCTGTTTCTGTATTGAATGATATTTATCACTCTCATTTACTGTTGTGGGGTCAAATCTTTTTACCCCACCTCCTAAAGGCCTTGTTGTCATCATCGCACCCCTTATGTATTTGTACGCAAATGCTCTGGTTCCATTTACACTGGTTGAAGAGACATAAAGGGGAACATTTACGGGCAGGCTGTTCCTGATAGCTTCTGATATTTCTATCTCCTTTTCTATTCCCATCTCAGCTTCCATGGTTTTAGGTATCTTTACGGTGAAAGTATCGTTCACAATGTACACCTTGCTATTCCAGCCTACCGGGATATAATCAACTTTTTCAATTTTCAGGTCAGGTAGCAGGGAATGAAAAATATCAGAGGTTTCAGGATCCATAGACACAGATGCTGAGGAATATAACTTTACATTTAAAGGGAACATGTATTTTTTCCCTAATCAATAAATTTTTAAAATTATCCTTGAAAATCTTTTATAACAAGATACCTATCTCAAGAAGCCGGACTTGGCCGGGGAGTTAGGCTCTCTCTGTGACCCGAAGTCTATATGCGGGGGTGACGGCTTGTCGAGGTCAACCAGACTTCTGTCAGGCCCTGTGGAGTCAGTGACGTTCTGTCCCTTCAGATCGAAGGTTTATGAGGTCAGGATCGAAGGAACCTGATCTCATAATTTACCAGGAGAATCCGTCAGGACCGGAAGGGAGCACCGGTGTCCTGGACTCTTGATGCCGAAGGGGTGCGGGATAGAGATGAAGCAGGGGGCACCTGGCAGGACATCTGGCCCGAGACAGGTGTGTCCGGCACTTAAAATCACACTTTGGTGGCCGAAGCATGAAAACCAGGGAGTACAAGATTATTCAGGACCCTGTTAACGGCCCTGTTAAAATATCTGGAGATATCCAGAAGATCATAGATTCATCAGAATTTCAAAGACTCCGTTACATCAGGGCGCTTGGTTTGTGCAATCTTGTTTTTCCAGGGGCCAATCACAGCAGATTTGAACATTCACTGGGAACAATGCATCTTGCCAGTCTATTCTCGGAAGCTCTGGATCTGGAGGAGAAAGAACTGGTGATGGTTGCAGCTCTGCTTCATGACATTGGACACCCGCCACTAAGTCACAGCAATGAAGGTATATTTGACGAGATGACTGGTTTGGATCATCTCCAGGCCGGACTTGCAATGATTGAGGGAAAAGGTCTTTTTTCTGACAGCAGCTTGCCCGGAATTCTCGAATCAATAGGAATAAAGCCATCAGATGTTGTTTCCGTGCTCTTGAACAGGAGGACAGATCAGCGTGTCCTGTCAAGACTTATAAGTGGCCCCATGGATGTGGATGAACTGGATTACATGCGCCGGGATTCACTTTATTGTGGAGTACAGATTGGAAATGTTGATCACAGGCGTATTCTCAATGTCGCCCTTGTGCACAATAACGACATAATGGTGGAGGAAAAAGGGCTCGGAACAATGGAATCCGTTTTGATTGCACGAATTCTCATGTATGGGACAGTTTATTTTCACAAGACCTCGAGGATCGCCCAAATCATGACAGGTTATGTAATAAATGAGAACAGAGATTTATTCCAGAACCCTTTCAAGATGGATGACAATGATCTATTCCACATTCTCAAAGGATTAAGGGATAACAGAATTGCCCAGTCCTTACTTAAGAGGGAACTTTTCAAACCAATTTTCAAATTGCCTTACAGTCCGGATCTTTGGGAAAGAATCAAGGAAGCACTCCAGACAAACAACAGGCTGGGACAGTATGATTACATAATAGATGTTATCCCTCCACTCGACTTCTCTGGGCCCGGAAGAATCAAGTCTGATCTCAGTGTGCTTACACCAAATGGAATCATGAATATTACAGAGGTATCACCTCTTGTCAGGGCATTGCGTGAAACCCTGGAAAACAAAACAATAATTATTTCCGCACCAGCCTGGTCCCTTGAAGAGGTCAGGAAAACTGTTGAAAAGGTAAATGTGTAACCTCCTCCACCGCTTTCGCAGGGAGCTTCCTGCTTCTACGGTTACCAGCGGAACCTCCACAGGCATGCATGGAGTCACATGTGATCCGACCCACTTGCATTCTGTCTGCTGGTTGGCAGAGTGCATTGCAGCAAATAGATTTCGCTCTCACCCCCCTTTCAGAAGGGGATTCCCAGCCCTATTTGGTTAAACTACAGTTTCTTGACCATTCTGTATGCCCCCCTTGATCCTCTGAATATTTCTGTGTAGTATGTGGGCATATGCGTAATTGCCACATATCCATGTTTTTTGTAGAAGTTTATTGCTTCATCATTCTTGTCTCTGACTTCCAGAACTGAATACTGGAACGACCGTTCCCTCATTGCGTTCTCAATCTTCCCAAGTAATAATGTTCCAAGGCCACCTCTGTGAAGATCAGGGTCGACTGCAATACTCTCAACATCAGCGGATTTTTCATCAAGAGGAAGGGCAACTGTATATCCCCTGATTATTCCACTTTCCTCAGCAACAAAATTGAAGGAATCTCTAGCACTGAAGACCTTCTTAAGCATTGATCTGGTGTATGGGCCAACCGGAAAAGCCCTCTTCTCAAGTAATACAATGGAATCAAGATCTTCCGGTTTGAATTGTCTGAAAATCAACAAACTGTGTATTTATCATGAAATATTAATTTTTTAGTATTGTGAGACCAAAAGATAAAAACTCCGGGAGGTTTCAAAATACACTATTACCTGTAATTTCTAATAGTTATGAGTAACATTTATACAACTACCTGACATAAACTGAAGAGCCAAATATGATTCGCATTATGGCAACAGGCGTTTTTGATATACTCCACCCGGGACATGTTCATTATCTTAGTGAATCCAAAAAACTTGGAGACGAACTCCTGGTTGTTGTAGCAAGAGACAGTACTGCCCACAGAAACGGCAAGAAACCTCTATTCGACGAAAATTCAAGGCTGAAGATGGTGAACGAGCTAAAGCCTGTAGACAGAGCAATTCTCGGCCATGAAGGCGATATTTTCAAGACAGTGCTGGATAACAAACCGGATATCATTACACTTGGATATGACCAGAATTTTGATGCAGATAAGATCGAGGAAAAGTGCCGGGAACTTGGTCTGAGCACAAAAGTTGTCAGAATTTCAAAATATGATGGCAAAAGATTCCAGAGCAGTTCCGAAGTGAGACAGAAGCTCTACGAACTTATTGAAGGACAGATCTAATTTCCTGCAAATAAAAACCTATAAACTTTCATGTTCGTTTCCTTTCTGATAGGCATGAAAGTATCACAATCTGTCACAAGGATTGACAGCAATATGGTTAACACATACTCTGTGGAATACGATGGCCAGATAATTCTTATAGATTCCGGGATGAAATCATCTGCAAAAAGAATCATAAGTTATTACGACGAAATCGGAAAAAAACCGGATATTATTCTGATCACACATTATCATCTTGACCATGTGGGTGGTCTGGCACAGCTTCATGAAAAATTCTCACCAGAGATATATGCACCAAATGTTGAGATACCCGTCATAGAGGGAAAGAGCAAACCTGTCCAGCCAAAAGGCCTGCTTTCCAAATTCGTATCCATAATGGGAAAAACTGATCCGGTTTCAGGCGTATTGCCGGCAGAAGAGTTTTCATCCGATTGGATGACCGTGATTGAAACCCCGGGTCACACTCCGGGGAGCACATCTTACTTGTTTGAGCCTGAAAAAATGCTTTTCGTTGGAGATGCAGTGAACGTTAAAAATTCTGAAGCCAGTGTTAACAGGCAGTTTTCTCTGGATTTGGAAAAGGCTGAAGAATCGAAAAAGAAAATCATGGCAATGTCTGGTGTGACAATATTGCCCGGACACGGGGAACCGCTCAAGCTTTGAGCGATCTCCTTATTTCTCCAAAATCTGTGTCAATAGCAGCAAATGCGTCATGAGGATGGATGCTCTCTTCACTCCTTGACTCAATGTAAAGTTTTGTATCATCCGGGAAATCAGAGTATTTTTCAAGTGCAAGAATCGCTATTTCTCTAACGATATCCTCGACAAATTTTGGATTCTTGTGTGCATTGTAAACAAGGTTTCCCTCATCTATTCTCTTGAGAAGCGAATAAAGTGAACCACCCAGTACTTTTTCTGCCAGTTCTATAAGCTCGTCAGCTTCCACAGATTTTCCGGTGGGTACACCTATCTTCAATGTTACCAGATTTCTCTGGTTATGTGATATGGTCGGTATCTTTGAAAGTAATTCATCATTCCCCGGAAAATCCTTGGAAATGAGGGCTCTGGTGGTTTCCATTGCACAGGGACAGGCATTAATTCCCTGGACCACAACTCCAACCATGGTTTTCTTTCCGTTATTATTCGAATGTGTCTCTCCAAGAATCTTGTAGTTTTTGATAATTGGTGCATTGTTCGGGCTTCTCTTTTCAACAAGATAATCTGCTGAAATAGAAACATCACAGTTTGTTGAATAGTTAAGTTTTTCAAGTGTCTTTTTGGCGATTTCTGAACTGAGTTCCTCGATGCTCGGGACAACCTTTCTGGCAAGTATTATCTCATTAATGGCCTCTATCTTCCTTGAGAAATCGGCACCTTTCCTCGTTGAGGGCAGATTAACAAAAATATCTATCTCTGTAAGGAGATCTATTTCCCTGTCTCCCCTCTTCACTCTTACTGGGTATTTGATACCCCTTACACCGACCCTGCTTACAGGTATCGTATAAGTGGGTTTTTCTGCCTGAACATCGATAAGATCAATCAATTGGATGAGCCTCTTCTCTTGGTCTCTTCCTCATACTTCTGCTGAATAGCAGATTCAAGCTCCTTGTATTTTTCTTCAAGTGTCTTCTGCTGCTTCTCCAGAGTTTTAATTCTTATCTCGCTGAGTTCTTTCTGCTCTGCAAGATCATCGAGGAGTTTTTTCTTGTCCGGCACCTGGTAAAGAATACTCCCTACACTTTTGTAAACCGGGGTTTCTGTTGAAACTGATTCAAGTTCCTTGATTGTTTTGTCCAGTTCCTTGATTCTCACGTCAAGCTGGTACTTCTGGTTTGCCACCTGTTCAATCTGGCTTTCCATCTGTTGTGCCTGCCTGATCTGGTTTTGAATGTACTGACTAAGATTAGGTTCCATTACTCTATTTCCTCCATTATATCCTTTACTACTTTGAACCACCGGGTAATTGACCCGACAGCAGCTCTTAATGCAACGGTATCTGGGGAAGATATATAAATGTAAAAATTGTGTTCATCTTCCTTGATTTTGGTTCTTGATCTGCCTACTGTTTGAGCAATATCTGGTTTAATGGCTTTTACAAAGTCTCCGTACTTTGCTTTATCCATACTTATGGAAAGCTCAAACTTCATGTTGTACACAGTACAAATTTGTTATTAAACTCAATGAGGCCTGATATGGTTTTTCAGTTCAAATTCAGCGAAACCTTAAAGTCCTTTGCAACGTTAAAGCGAACGGGCCCGTGGCCTAGTCTGGATAAGGCACCGTCCTTCTAAGTCGGTGATCGTGGGTTCGAATCCCACCGGGCCCGTACTTCTTCTGTTGAGATTCTGTACAAGGTTGCACAGGACCCCTGGCAGTCACGAATTATAGGCTTTAAAGCTGAAAAAATAGGATGTGTTGTTCCAGTCATAAAAAAATGAAACAATGCTGTCACTCTCTTGGGTCTTTAGGTTTTCCGCCTTCTGACTCCAAAGACGGTAGCTGCTATTGCTATCAGGATCACGCCACCTGCAAGCAGGTATAGCTTGTTATGCAAAAATGGGGAAAGTATGCTTTGTGGTGGCGTATAATTGAAAACAACGGCTTTTGAAACTGTCACATTTCCTGTCACGTTAAAGGAATAATGGAAAGGATGGGCAACATAGTATCCCGGTGCAGTAACATTCACAGTATAGGTTCCATTGGGCAGAGTGAAGGAAATGGAATTCGAGTCTGATTCAAAGGAAGCGCCTCCACTGAGATTAACAAACCAATGTTTTCCAGTGGGTAATCCATTCTCGTGGAAAGTCACATTATAACCTTGTGGCGAATAGATTTCCACTCCCTGCAATCCCGAATTCTGTTTTATCCCGAGAGTCCAGTGCCCCTGCGATGCCTGACTCCACAAAAGGTTAGAGGCCCTTTCACCAGTTTGGTCCGTAGAATTGTGGAATGTTGTGGTTATGGGTGTGATGTAGTGGTTGCTGTACATCGGCTCATAGGACACATTCATGGTTCCGGAAGTCGGGGATTCGAATTCCCCGTTGCTTAGGGTCGGCCCTCCAACAAGACCAAGTTGCGGATCAAGGCCGCCAAGTAAAGAATTATCAGGATATGGCCCATTATAGTAGGTCTGCCCATTCCATGAATATGTATAGTTATGCTGTGTGATTATATACGCAGCCCCAGGAACGGGTAAAGACAGTGTTGGCAGGTTGTCAAACTGGAAATACATAACCTGGTTATCTCCATGACCTGATCCTGCAAGCCAGGTTTTCATGTCATAATTGTGAGGAACTGGTCCGTTTCTCTGGAGATAATGGTAGTTATACTGGAATGTCTCATGATAATACTGTCCGTAGAATGGAAACATCACCCATTCGCTGTAGTAGACGGTCCAGTCAGAGTTGGATAAGGCCTTGAAATCTATAACGTTCTGTATCCAGTAAACTGGTGCGTTAAGCTGGTTTGATAAGAACAGATTCTGCTGGATTGATGCATTCAGAACCGTGTTTACATTTTCATTTTTCATGTCAGTGTAGTTGATCTTGTATGAAGTTACTCTTAGGCCATTGAGAACAAGATTATCGATCACTCCTTTTGCAGCATACGAATCCGCCGAATAGTTTGTATGGAGCATAAAACTGGTGAAATTATATGCGTTTATGGAGCCCCATCCAGTTACCAGGTTATATGGATAAACTGCCCTATACAAGCCATATCCCCCACCTGCCACATCAGAGAACGCAGCCATTCCTGTTGAAAAAAGATAATTTCCTGATGGTTCGAAACCGTATGAAAACGTATTTTTTGGATACGGTTTAAACTGTTTTTCAGCAATAGAGTAGATAAACGGGTTGAGGTAACCGGCATTGTTCTGATTATAGTGATGAAGAACAGCATCGGATTCCCCGATAATCCCTGCGACCAGAGATGAAGCAATTCCAGTGCCACGCACATTATAGTAGTTGTTCATGGAATCGTGATTGATCCCATCATCTGTCCAGAATATTGCTGTATTGTTTGCAAGTGCCGAAATATCTGGCACGCCTCTGCCCTTACCACCAATTACATTATTTGCATAACTTGAACTCTGCCAGGCAGGCTCCGGGTAAATACTGCTTATTCCTCCAGTGCTGCCTGCAACCTGATTCTTATAATGCATGTACCAGGGCTGCTGATGGTAGAGCATAAGATCTCCCCGAAGGGATACTTCTGTTCCCCCAACTGCAGTAACTCCAAAGTTGTCATAAGCCATTGATCCCGGGGAATCCAATGTGCTTGAGCCAGACGTGTTATCCCCGGAGTTTCCGCTCCCGGAAATAACAGTTATACCTCTGGCTGCTGCTTCCTCCATGTATGAGTACCACATGGAACTGTTATATTGCTGACCTAGCCAGGGATTGTTAATCACTGATACATTGTTTAACGGGGAATCCGATGGATTTGGATTAAGCACAGAAGCCAGGGCGGCATATACAGATTCAAAGGTTGCATTTGGACCGTAAACATCATAAACACTTGCCCCAGGCGCCATGCTTCCAATCATTTCCAGGCTTGCAGTGTTTGCCAGATTTGCCCCTGTAATGTCTCCAGCTGCTGAAGCCCCGGGAGCAGGTGCACCCTGGATTGGCACACCGTAAACAAGCGGCCTCGGTTCAAATGATGGAACAGTGGCGTTAAAGTATGTGGAAATATCGTATGGGTAAAAAGCACCAACTCCCATGCCAGAAGAATCGTGTCCAGACCAGAGAATGTTTGCAATAACCTCCCTGTTGGCGTATGTCACATTAAAGAGTGATTGCTCTTCATATGCAACCTGCATATCAGTGCCAAAGATTTCCTGATAACTGCCATTATTCACAGGTTCCGGGTAGCCATGAACAGTGCTGGAGTAATGAGATGGAATGCTGGAAAAGGCTCCTCCCATGATGGCACTTTTCAACTTAACAGAATTGCTTAATCCTGAAATAAAGGAAACATAATTTGCGAGGGTTGAAGGCAATTCTGGTGCAGAATTTGCGTGATATATACCATTAATGGCCGAAAAGGTTGTGTTTAGGGCTTTGCCAATCTGCGATGCAGGACCTGTTATCCTCATTGAAACTCTGTCAGAATAATTCTTAACGGAAATTCCTGCAAAAGAATGGAAATAAATGCCTGCCTGCTTGTAAATGTCGGAAGATACAGAAAAATCTTGGGTAAATTGGGACCTTGTTATGTAATTGTGGTAATTGGTGCTTTTCTGGTCCTGCAGACCTGAAAGGAGGTTTTGAAGCTGAGGCTGGTTGTTCAGCGAGAACGACACCAGTACTGCTATGGTTTTGTTGTATTGGGCCCCTGCTGAACTATACACTGAAGCCGGGAAAAAAGGAATATTTTCAAAATTTCCGGATACATGGAACAGGCCATCTGTAGTGCCGGTGATTTTTGGGGAAAGTGAGTTCGATATAATCTTGCTTGAATTGGTGTGGGTGATGATATTGATAGTTGAGATCACCATAAGGAAGACGAGAAAAATAGAGAAAAACCTTATGAAGCAGGATGTTCCATTCCTGCCACTGGAACCTTCCAGTTTTTCCCTGTCTCTAAATGAAAATATTTCTCTTTTAATATTCATCCAAACTTAAATGATTTAATATATAAAATTGTTGGCAGATAAAGCACTCAACCCGGAAAACCGCAAAAGGCCAGTCAGTAGAAAATTGTAAATCATGGATAATATATTCGTGCTGTTTCCTAAAAATTATTTTTTCCATTAGGATTAAAGTATATATTTATCACCAGGTTGAAAAACAGGAGATTATTATGACTCCTTATTCAGATGCCAGGATATATGGTGGAATTGGATCTATACTGGTAATTCTCACATTTGTTCCGTCTATTGGCTGGATTCTTGGAATTGCAGGTTTTGTGCTGATTCTCATTGCAATCCATAGAATTTCAACTGGACTGGGTGAACGGGAGATATTCACAAATGCAATTCTTTCCATTGTTTTTGCAATTGTAGCTGTTGCACTGGCAGCTTTTTTCGTGGTGGCAATCTTCCTGCATTATTTCGGACTGAATTACCCCAATGGCTATCCTGCTATGATGGAGCAGTATCAGAATTTGGGGGCAGTCAACCTTGCAGGGTTGGCCGTCTTAATCCTCCCCGCCTTGGCTGTTACCTGGCTTCTGCTCATACTTTCAGGATACTTCATCCACAAAAGTTACGGAGAAATTTCACGCAGACTGAATATCCCGCTGTTTGAAACCGGTGCTCTGTTCTATCTTATCGGCTCTATAACAGTCATAATAATGGTAGGTTTCCTGCTTCTGGTTGTTGCACAGATAATAATTTCTATTGCTTTCTTCTCAATCCCTGATCAAGGTATCACAAGGACCACAACCGGCCAAAAATAATTCTGGACAATAAAAAATTAAGATATTGGGAGTCTCACGGTATCAGGACTGTACCGATGGAACCACCTGTAAAAGTGTCTACCAGCGAGATTCTGTTTATCTTGCTTTGGGAGTTGTGTAGATGGATATCCAGGGAACTGGTGCTTGTCAGGTATCCCGAACTGCTCTGCAGTGATACTGAAAGACTGCTGGTATAATTGAGGGAATTTGAATTTGCATAGACCTGTTCAAGGGGGATGTCGAGTACCTTATTGTCTGAAAGCGTTATCATTATGCTTACGTCCTTCACGGATACATTTCCGTTAAGTGAATTTATGTAAACCGTGTAATTGTTGTAAAATGGAGTGCTGCTTGTTTGTGGGTTGTAAACTGCCTTAAGATTTGCAGAAGGAGTACCTGGTGTTGGACTGGGAATATAATTCTCGAGGAGGGTGTATGCTGTGGCAATCATAGTAACGGTGATGCCAACAAGAAGTACAGTTGCAATAATTGGCGAGACGGCTTTGTCTTCACGGCTTGCTATTTTTCTCATCTTCAGGGTTTTAAGCACTCATGCCAATTTAAAATTTATCACCTGTTGTTGAACATGCATAATTTCATACATAATCCCGATGCTTCTGTAAAATACAGAAGATTCACATATTTTTTTAACGTCAATGTCATATGACTCTTAATGACATTCAACATCGAGCTTCCATCTGCAAAGCATGGAGAACGCATGAGTCAAAAATATACCTGCGATGGTCAGGATTATTCTCCAGAGGTGGTTTGGTCGGATCCACCGTCATCTACAAAATCATTCATTCTCGTGGTAGAAGATCCGGATGCACCGAGAGGGACATTCATACATTGGGTAATCTACAACTTGAAACCAGATGTAAAGCAGCTTCCTGATAATGTTCCAAAGGAGAAGACAACCAGCGAGGGTTGGGCACAGGGCCTTAATGATTTCAACAGGATAGGATACAATGGGCCATGTCCTCCAAGAAGGAAGGTTCACAGATATGTTTTCCGTCTTCATGCAGTGCTTCAAGAGCCGAATCTTGAACCCGGACTCACCAAAAAAGACCTTCAAAAGATTCTGGATGACAAAACAGTCAAGTCGGTCTCCATAATGGTAAGATACGGCCGTTCTTACGAATAAGCATCAATACTGTTCACGGGAGATAGCATGGCAAACATTGATACAATTATAACAGGAATAAGACTGGCTAATCCCCTGATGCTGGCATCAGGTATTCTCGATGAGAATGGATATACGATGAAAAAAATCCTAGAGGCAGGTGCTTCTGCAGTAGTAACCAAATCAATAGGGCGTGTGGAGAGAACAGGGTATCGCCCACCAATAATTGCAGAAATTCCGGGTGGCCTTTTAAATGCAGTTGGACTGGCAAATCCTGGTATTGATAACTTTGATCATGAGGTTGAAATTGCACTTCAGGCTGGAAAGCCAATTATAGGAAGCATTTTCGGCGGGACTCCGGACGATTTCCTCTATGTAGGGAAAAAGATGGAACAATACGGAGCAAGTGCACTCGAACTAAACCTCTCCTGTCCGCACGTTTTAGGGGTTGGTTCAGAGGTAGGATCTGATCCGGAACTGGTGGAAGAGATAATTGGTGAACTTAAGAAAAAGATAAAAATACCTTTGTGGGCAAAGTTAAGCCCAAACGTTACAGATATTCTCAAAATTGCAGAAGCAGCACAAAAAGCTGATGCATTTGTACTGATAAACACAGTAAGGGGGATGGCCATAGATATATATGCGCGACGTCCAGTACTTTCCAATGCATACGGCGGATTGTCAGGCCGGGCAATAAAAAATGTGGGTATAAGGTACGTTTACCAGATTAGAAAGGAAACAGGTAAGCCAATAATAGGCGTTGGCGGAATCGAAACCCACGAAGACGCAATTGAATACATAATGGCAGGTGCAACAGCTCTTGAAATAGGCACTGGAGTTTACTCAAGAGGCAAGGGCATTTTTTCAGAAATCAATAAAGGATTATCGTCATTCATGGAATCTGAAGGATTTTCCAGTATAAACGATATGGTGGGGGTTGCTGTACAATGATTCATTCCATAATTGAAAGAGTAGACATGGAAACGCCGACTACTGTTTCAATATTGTTCCCATGGGACCAGGATGTTCTTCCGGGACAGTTTGTCATGTTATGGATACCTGGAGTTGGGGAGATACCGATCTCATTATCACATACGGGCAGGATCAAAGGAATAACTGTAAAGAAATTTGGCCCCACTAGCACAGCAATAACAGAATTGAAAGCAGGAGACAGGATTTTTTTCAGGGGACCTTATGGTAACACATTCAGGAAAACAGAAGGTAAAACACTCATCGTAGGCGGTGGTTCAGGAATGGCAGGCTTGTTGCCCCTCATCACACAGGAATCCCACGGGGTCGTGTCTGCAAGAACGAAGGAGGAACTGCTTTTCGCTGACAGGTTCTCACAGGAAAAACTTACAATTGTTACCGATGACGGGAGCATGGGAACCAAAGGGTTTGCAGTAGAAGGCCTGAAAACTCTTGATCTGGATGAATTTTCACTGATGTATATTTGTGGTCCGGAGTTAATGCTTAAGTCTATACTTGATTACATTGCGGACAAGGAAATCGATGCTGATTTCTCACTGGAAAGACATATGAAATGTGGCATAGGGGTTTGCGATTCGTGCTCAATGGACGGCTTACAGTTATGCACTCAAGGACCTGTATTTCCAAAATCTGCCCTGCTGAAGTCAGATGAATTCGGGAAAGAGAGGATAAGCATAAGTGGAAAAAGAGTCAGGTTATAATTTCCATTTAAGGCCATATGCCATGCGCTGACAATCGCCAGCAACTATTAAGTATTCTATCATATACTTTGTTGGAAATGCAGAAGGTCTTCAATTACAGAGGTGCTCACGAGTATTTCTTTGAAATGCTTGAAAACGGTCAACTTACGGGACGTTCCTTTGTATTCCTGGGAAAGGAAGGTACAGGAAAAACCCAGATACTCAATGAACTGGAAGAAGAGGCAAAAAGAAAGGAGTATAAGGTTTACAGAACAAGATCGTACGCATCCAATGAAGCACTTATGTATCAGGTTTACAACGAACTCCTGAACCAGTTGAACAAGTCTTTCAAGGAAAGGACGCTTTCGCAGATTGTGGAGGATTTCTCCAGCCTAACCGAATCTAAGGCTCAAAAGACCCTCTTTATAATAGACCAGATGGAAAACATGCCCCAGCATTCCAGGGAGCTTTTCATTTATCTCTCCAGACTTGCACCAAAGCTTGGCTTTTCCATAATTGGCACAGTAACTGAGGATTATGTTGAAGACAGTAACTCAGTAATCCGCTTCCTTAATCTGGTCAGTTCCGAACCGGATATCCAGATCATAAATTACGAAAGAACCAACCTCGAGGACATAAAGGAAGTCCTGAAGAATATGGGGTATAATCTACCCACAAGCTTCAAGCAGGAACTTTTCCGTCTTACCAATGGGAATGTGAGATCTCTTGCGTATACGTTAAAATATTATGAGGAACAAGGAATAATAAATTCAAATAGAGAACTGGAAGAAGTAACATATAGATATTTCCCTATCCCACCAAGCTCTGAGATCAGATTCGACAAATCGATCAGGGATCTCAGTGATTCAGAAAGAAAAGTGATGGAGATCATTTCACTCATTCCAGAAGAGCTCTCACCGCAATTTATCTCAAGTCTTGCACAGCTTGAACTAAGTCTGGTCCTGGACGCACTTGAAAAACTCAAAGAAATGGGTCTGGTAACTGAGAGGGAAATGATTTACAGTGTCGTCAACAACCGTGTTTCGGATATAATAATGAAATCGGTTTATTCAAACGGAGGCTACATAATAAGTGAGACGTTCCTGAAACAACCAGGTTTCGTAAACCTTCCTTTTATAACAAAACTCAAGGTGTTCGAGTTACGAAAGGATCCGGAAAACATTGAAATCCTTATTAATGAGAATTGGAGAAAATTCATCGACAAGATGAGTTACGTATCTTTCCCTCCTGACATCTTCAAAAATCTTTCAAAGATAGTAAACAGCAAGGAAGCCCGGGCACATCTTTCAATACTTTCGGCGCAGTCTGCAATTAATCTTGGAAACCTGGAGGAAGCCATCAGGATATTTAATGAGCCCAGTCTCCTTGATTATGAGCCCGTTTTTACAAAGCTCAGCATTGCAAAACTTGCACTGAGGATGGACAACTACCGGGAAGCAATTGAAATGTGCCGGGACATCCTGAAGCAGGAGAACCTTGAACCTTATGACCTGGCATCTGTCTGGTTTACAATAGCCAGCGGATATTCTTCTCTGAACAATTTGGAAGAAGGAGAAAAGGCAGCAAAGGAAATTATGAAAGTTGCCGGGGAAAACAACATTCTGGAATTACTTGCTGACGGCTATACAATTCAGGGAACTCTTAAGATCAAGAAATTCAATTTAAGAGGGGCACTTGTTGAGTATGAAGAGGCCCTTAAAATATGCCAGGGTTCGAAATTCTATGACAGGGAACTCCTGGTACTGAACAATATAGCAATTATATACAGCTACCTTGGAGACTTCGATCAGTCCGCAACGATGCTTACAGAGATTATTGAGAAGTCCTATATATCAGGGGAACTCGTATCCCGGGCATACGCAACCTATAACCTTTGCGAGATATACTTCAATATAGGAAAGGATGAGGAATTTCTTTCATATTTCCCAGGTGCAGCTGGCCTTGTAAGGATGCTTGGAGACAGCAATCTTGCATATCCTTTCTTCAGGTTCGCGGTAGCGGCATCCTTCGGCCTGATGAGCTACTCAAGCGGAGTGAAATATGCCGAGGAGCTTCTAAAAATCTCCAGATCAATCGGCGACCCGGTAAAGGAAAAATTGGCAAGAGGGCTTTATATTCTTGCACAACCGTCCATTAACGAAACTCTCCAGAGTGAACTCGAATCCATAATGGATATGGATTTTACTGAGGCAGATGATTTCCTGCCAACCTGGTACCTGTTTTCGGGGATCCATTACAGCTTAAAGGGAAATATTGAAAAAGCACACACTGCGTTTACAAGATTAAAACAGACGGCTGAAAATCTTGGAGATTCAATCGGGCTCACACTGGCAAAACTCGGACAGGTGATAGAACATCTGGCCAGGGATGAGAAAGATAAGATTCCTGATGCCATAGGCAACGGTTTCATAATTGGAAAAGACATAGTCATTTACAAGGAACTAACCGATCTCCTGTTAAAGTACAGTAAACGTGAACTGTCTGAAGAAGATCTGAAGAAGAGCCCCAAAAGCTCAGTACATCTCACTGTAATGATACTCATGGGAATCCACCCGGAGGGGATAATGAGGGACGATGGAATGGATGCATATTCCTATTATTTTAAGTGCCGTGACATTATAGGGAAGAGGAGACCAGCCGTATGACCTCAGGTTCATTGCAGACTCAGTGCATGTTCTATGAAAATTCAATGTGTTATTTCCATGCCGGATTTCCAACAGAGTGCAACCTATGCTTTAACTTCTCATCCCCATACAAAGTGGTTGAAAAGGGTAAAACAAAGGCTGTATATACACTGATGGATGTTATTCATTCCAGGCACGACAATGAACTTTTCTTCCCTAAGAAAGAGGGATTCCAGAAAACTCTTTAATTAGGGCAGTGGTGCTTTTTAATATCTCGTAAATATATCAAATGGGGCCCGTGGGGTAGCTAGGATATCCTTATGGCCTTCGAAGCCGGAGACCTGGGTTCGAATCCCAGCGGGCCCGCTATTACTTAAATCAAACAGTACCTTCCACCATCAAGAATAATATTTACTGGTATTTTGCAGCGAAAAATGATAAGGTTGAAAATTACTCTTCAGGTAGAGAAAAATGTTTTCTAACGTATTCTCCCGATGGGAGGAGAAGTGAAAACAATAATGTTCCCACTGAAAGCACCAAAAGAACGTACCATATCAACCTGAAATCCACGGTGAAAATAAAGGCAAAAGGTATTCCGATTAGGATATATGTAATACCTACCAAGGTTCTCTGGATTGCAGTAAACATCCCTCTGTTTTCCTTTCCGATGATTTTCAGTTCATATGTCATTCCACCTGCCACGAATACCGGACCAGGGGCAGAGAATCCCAGGGAGAGATAGAATAACACTGGTTGCGAAAGGAAGAAGGCAGCCGCAAGGAATGAATACATCCCAAGATCCAGCAGGGCTATAACCACAACGTAGGCTTTACCTACGTTTGGGTGTGCATCAACAAATTTTTCCCCATAGAGGCCGAAAGGAACAGACAGGGCAAATCCAATTCCAAGTGCTATTATTGCATATACGGGGGAGATGTCTATTTTCTGCCCGCTTATTATAAAGAAATAAGAGACCACATAGACTCCAATAGCCATGAAGATTTTTGTAAGAAGCAGTGGTACCACGAAACGTTTCTTTGACGAAAGTGCATGGACGCTTTCCATAAACCCCGGCCTCTTTGTTTTCCGTTCTGACTCAAGCACCATTTTCCTGTTTTCCGGGAAAAGGATGAAGAATGCTGCTAAAGTGGCTATTAAGAGGAAGACTCCTGATATGAGGTAAATTATCCGGAATGTTGAGAAAACCACTGCTGCGGCGACAGTAAACATTGCAGCAGTACCTCCCAGCATTTCCATGAGAATAATTCTTGAATAATTCCTGCCAACGAGAGAGAGCTTTATAGCTTTTCCAATAAACGATGAAAGGGATGACTTGAATGTGTTTTGTGAAACCAGCACTATCCCTATCCCTGCAGCCATTATAACTCCTGAATAGAGCATAATGTTCAATGAATCGATAAATATCAGAACAATCATGAATCCGTATACAAGAGCTCCAAGAATCATTAGTGTGTACGATTTCCCCTTGTCTATAAAGCGTCCTTGAGGTATTAGAATGAAGAGGAGGATAAGTTGCCCTATACTGGTCCCAAGTCCACCATAAATCAGGGAAATATTGCTTTTCTCAAGAAGATAGAATATTGTGTATCCAAATACATTCATGGTAAGGGCAAAAAGGAAATTAAGTACCGACAGGGATGATATAAATGGGTTTATTTTTTCCGAAGGCTCCCCGTTAGTAATCAACATTTAACTTTTACAAAATATTGATATAAAAGTGTTCGGTTTCTTCAGTTTTGAATTATATATACTGCAAAAGATTTTCCGGGAAATTCATGACATTCACGTAGTTGTCTCCTTTTACTTCTGGCCCAACTATGTAACACTTTCTGAACCTATAGGGCAATGCTCTTTCTGAAATAACAAATTTACCTCCATTGTTCAGGAAGAAGCTCAGGTTGAGGCTTTTTGCCGGAAGAATGATATTTTCTGAAACTTCCAGCATTCGTGTAATCGTCTCCTGATTTTCATCCGCATTCAGCACAACACTGTAAGCACCGGATATCAGTGAATCCATCAGGTCTTCCACTCTCCCAGGGAAGTTTACAACAATGAGTTCGAAGAATTTAGCAACCTGATCATATAGCTTGAAATTGAATTTACCCCTGAAAATGGCGTCATAGTCGCACACCATAATTTCCTCTCCTTCCATTTCCTCGAGATTCATGCCTGGAGGTATTCCTGATAGTTCTCCCCCTTCAATTGTTAAACAACGAATAGACAATGATAGGGTCATTGACACTGGTTAAATACACTTTTCATGCAAATGAAGCAAAATGATCCCATTATTATGAGGCAAATGAAATCCCGTTGCCAAATGCGATAAATTATTAAGACAATCAGCTCATACCAAGAGAGATTGAAAAAGGGCAGTTTTTTCAGTATCTCAATTAAGAAAAATGACAAGGGTGTAGCAGAGGTGGTAGGTGCCATTCTTATCTTTGCTGTACTGATAACGCTCTTCACCAGTTTCATGGTGTGGTATATTCCTGCCCAGACCACAGCAAATGAAACACATTATGAGGTTCAGAACAAAGCTGCACTAGGGACCATGGTTTCAAATCTTCATTCACCTTCAATTACCACGGGATCCACTATCAGTTCTACAGTTCCACTCGGCATCGCCGGTGTAGCCATATTTTCGCAGGCCACGGATACGCAATTCTCAATATTGCCTCAGGATACCGGATTTAACGCATCTGTTTCAGCAGTTCTGTTGCTGAATCTCACAAACACAAGCGGGGTCATTTCCTCTCATTTTGTAAATTTCTCCTATAATATAACAGGTTTAATGGGAACTTTGGGTTCAACCGAGTATATAACAGCAATAAATTATCTGATTGAGGATGGAACTCTTTTCCAGGTTTATGGGAACAACCAGCCATCAGACAGTCTTGGCCCCCTTCCTCTTGGCATAACTGGAAGTGCGGCTACACCATCGGTCAGCCTGGTTGCCATGGGCATTACAGGGCAATCTGAAATATTTTCATCGACTTCATCTGAGGTGGTAAATCTGCTGGTAAACACAAGCACATTCCACGATTTTTCAAATGGTTCCATCGTTGCTTTTTCCGGTAAGGAGTACACTATAGACAACATGTCTCTTCACTCATTGAAATATACATTCAATGGTGCAATGGCAAATGCCTGGAATTATGCATTCTTTTCCCAGTACAACAGCAGCAGGATCCCGTTTGACACTCTGGTTTCCCTATCAGGATGGAACTTTACTGGCCTTCCCTTCGCTGCATCTTCCTTAAACACAAGTTTTTCCATATCTCTTCAGAAGTATGTTTCACTCAATTCATTTAACAGTCAGTATTTGACCTACCGTGGGGATTGAATTTTTCTCTGTGAAATGCTTCCGTATTTTATAGTCATTATTGTTATTATTTTCCTTTACAGAGTATTGGTTTAGAAAACCATATAACTTTAAATGAGCATGCTCATTTGATTATAATGACTGGGGACAAATATCAACTTACAATAGACAAGATTTTTAGTTCATCAGTGAGGAACAACCCGAACCAGATAATCTCTTATATGGGCAAAGAAGAGGTTACCTATGAGCAGTTCCGGAAAAGAGTGTACGAAATTGCTCGCGGGTTGGTTAAACTTGGGGTGAAAAAGGGTGACAAAGTTGCAGTCCTGGAGTGGGATTCACTAAGGTATCTTGAAGCATATTATGCAATACCACTGGCCGGCGGAGTGCTCCATACAGTTAACATCAGATATCCTCCGGATCTTATCTACTACTCCATGCAGCATGCTGATGACCGATATGTCATAATCAGGGATGAGTTTGTTCCCCTGATCGAGGGTAGTATTGCCCTCTTTGATTTTGTCAAGGGATGGATAGTTTCATCAGACCACCCTGATGGGGAACCAAGACTCGATGGGGCTCATCATTACCATCACCTGGGTGATGGAGCTGATCAGGTCCAGCTTCCTATTATCAATGAAGATGACCTCGCAACAATATTCTACACTTCTGGAACAACCGGGCTTCCAAAGGGAGTAAGTTTCACCCACAGGCAGCTGGTACTTCACACCCTCACAATGGGAGTTGCTCTGGGAGATGAACCTATAAATCTGAAGAGTACAGATGTTGCAATGCCCCTGGTTCCAATGTTCCACGTTCATTCCTGGGGGATGCCGTATCTTGCAATTCTCAAGGGAATGAGGTATGTCCTTCCAGGCAGGTATGACTTTAATGAAATTCCCAAAATAATGAAGAAAGAAAAAGTGAACGTGAGTTTCATGGTTCCATCTATCCTGTATATGCTAATGAACAGTGAAAATAAAGAGGATCTCAAGGATCTTAATCTAAGAGTTACAGTGGGTGGAGGGGCATTACCTAAGGGTCTTGCAGACAGGGCAAAATCCATGAATATAATGGTGAATGCAGGATATGGGATGTCTGAGACAGCACCAATACTCACACTTGCCACTTACAACAAGTATGTAAACGAACTTCCGGAAAACGAAAAGGGAGACTTTGAAATAAGGACAGGAATTCCCATACCTCTTGTGGACATGAGAGTTATCGATTCTTCCAAAAAGGATGTTCAGTGGGATTCCAAGTCAATTGGTGAAATAGTTGTCAGAGCCCCATGGCTCACTGAAAGTTATGTCAAGGATGAGAACAACACCAGGAAACTCTGGGTTGATGGATGGATGCACACTGGAGATCTAGCAGTAGTGGAACCACATGGTTATATTTCAATTGTGGACAGGGAAAAGGATGCTGTCAAATCAGGCGGTGAATTTATCCCAACGGTGATTCTGGAAGATCTCATAAGCACCTTCCCGGGAATAGGTGAAGTTGCGGTAGTAGGCAAAGCTCATGATAAATGGGGAGAAAGACCGGTTGCATTTGTATCTGGAGCGGATAAGCTTGATCAGGAAAAACTCAGGGAGCATCTGGAACAGTTTGTAAATGCAGGCAGAATCGCAAAATTCTGGCTTCCGGACGAATACATTCCCATAGAAGGTTTTGAAAAGACAAGCACCGGAAAAATTGACAAAAAAGTATTGAGAGAGAAGTTAAAGAGAGCCTGATCTCTCTTTCCTCAATTCTTCAATAACTTCTCTTACACCATTTTCTATTGTTATGGTATCTTTGAGCAGTGGTTTCTTGGCAAACAGGGACTCAGCCTCCGGAAGAATGTATTCTTCATGATTGACTTTCAGCTTTACGCCACTTATTCTTTCAACAATTCCAAGCAGTTCGTTAACAGATGTTCCTTTACCGGTTCCAATTTCGTGATGGCCTTCTTCAACTTTACCTTCAAGAATCAAATCGATACAGCGTGAGACGTCATTAACGTGGATAAAATCCCTTACATGGTTTCCGTCACCGTATACCGTAACAGGTTCTCCTCCAAGGGCTGCATTTGAGAAGAGATATACTGCTCCCTTTCTGCTTGTTGGCCCGTATATATTATAGAATTTCAGGACATGCCTTTTGAGACCATACAGGTTCCTGTAGAGTTCTATCCATTCAACAACCTGTTTCTTTGCCAGGGAGTACGGGTTTGTAGCTTCGCTTTCAGAGCCGGAAGTGGGATAAATCACAACAGATCCATGTTTCCTTGCGAGTTCCAGAATTCTCATTGAAAGATCAAGGTTGTCACGGAAGTATTCGTAAGGCTTATCCTTGGAGAGTCTGATAAGGGTTCTTGCACCAAGATGGATAATATAGTCATAATCTCTGTCAGGAATGGAATCCTCTGCATCAATACCATCAACATCATTGTACTTTTTCCTGAGGTTTGAGTAAATAATGGAACCTATGAACCCTTTGTGGCCGGTTACAAGTATCTTCATGCATGGGCAATGGTTCTGAAGTTTTTCAAAATGTCGTTGTCTTTGGGAAAAGATCCTGAACAACAAAACAGATAACTTCCGGATAAAATTTTTAGAAACCCTGACAAAAATTAATACATTATTTACACTATCATTAAGGAAAATGAATCCTTCCAACTTTCCCGGCTTTGACGATCGTGAAGATGACTTCAGCACATCTGATGAAGAGCTTCAGAATTATTTAGAACAGCTAAGGGTTAAGATTATGATTTTTGGGGCTGGTGGAGCAGGTTCCAACACGATTAACCGCCTGATGAAGGAAGGTATCAATGGTGCCACAATGATTGCCTGTAACACTGATGCACCTCATCTCCTGAAGACCAAGGCTAACCACAAGATCCTTATGGGTAAGACCCTAACAAGGGGGCTTGGTTCCGGAGCAGACCCAAGAGTTGGAGAGCAGGCTGCCAGAGAATCCGATCAGGAAATCATGAAATACATAACCGGCACGGATATTGCATTCATAACCGCAGGACTAGGCGGCGGAACAGGAACAGGTTCTGCACCATATATTGCTTCTAGAGCCAAGGACAGTGGGGCACTCACTATTTCGGTTGTGACACTTCCATTCAAGTCGGAGGGCAAGGTCAGGATGGAAAATGCTACCCAGGGGCTTTCAAGACTCTCCAATTTTTCTGACACGGTTATCATAATTCCAAACGACAAGCTTCTGGAATTGGTACCGGATCTCCCACTCGAGAAGGCATTCAGATTCGCTGATGAGATTATAGTGAAGGCAATAACCGGAATTTCCGATCTTGTAACAAAACCCGGTCTCATAAATCTGGATTTCAATGATCTAAAGACGATTGTGAAGGATTCCGGCCTTGCTATGATTGGAATCGGAATGTCAAGTGCTGAACCAGGCATGCGGGTTGAAGAAGCTGTTCAGAAAGCAATGAATTCCCCATTCCTTAAATTTGACATGAGCAATTCATCAGGTGTTATTATCAACATCACCGGAGGATCTGATCTTCAGCTTGAAGAATCCAGCAGTGCTGCGGAGATCATCAGGAAACAGGTGGGAAAGAGCACGCAGATAATATGGGGAGCAACAGTTGACCCAAAATATACTGGAAGTGTTGAAGTTCTGGTTGTAGCAACTGGTCTGAGCTATTCTGAAATCCAGGGTATGAACAACAAGCCGGATAATGACAATGGAATTGACATGATCTGATAAGATTGAACGCAATGTTGCTTATCAACCTAAAAAACATTTTTAATACTATTAAAAATACTGCTAAACGTAAAAATCCCTGAAAACCTGCAAATGGCACACAGGAGAGAAATTCTGGAGTAAGATTGATGGAACAATACAAAGAGGCTGACCTGAAGAACATAGCAACCGGCATTAGAAGAAAAATAATTGAAATGGTTTATTCCGCTAAGAGCGGACATCCGGGTGGATCCCTCAGCATTGCCGACATACTTGCTGTACTTTATTTCAAGGAAATGAATATAGATCCTCTCGATCCTATCAATCCTGACAGAGATCGCCTTATCCTGAGTAAAGGACACGCGTCACCAGGCCTTTATGCGGCTTTGTCGATTAGGGGCTTTTTCCCGGAATCCCTTCTAACAGGGTTCAGGAAGCTGAATTCAAAGCTCGAGGGTCATGTACACAGAGGCGTTCCCGGGGTCGAAGCATCAACCGGTTCACTGGGTCAGGGTCTCGGAATCGGTGTAGGAATGGCACTTGCCGGGAAACTTGATTCCAAGGACTATCACGTTTTCGTCATCGTGGGCGATGGCGAAATTGAGGAGGGCAGTATATGGGAAGCCCTCATGGCCGGTGCAAAGTACAAGCTCAATAATTTAATTGTAATTCTGGACAAGAACGGCGTTCAGCTTGATGGTTATACAAAGGATATAATGCCACTGGGGAACATAAAAGCAATGGTTTCCAGTTTTGGCTGGAACACAATAGAAATTAACGGGCACAGATTCGATGAAATAATATCTGCCGTGGAAGAGGCAAAGAAAAGCACAGACAGGCCGACTTTCATTATTGCAAACACAATAAAAGGGAAAGGAGTAAGTTATATGGAAAACAATCCCAAATACCACGGTGCACCGCCTGCATCACAGGAAGAGTATGAACAGGCACTGAGAGAAATAGGCGGTGAGGAGTAAATGCTCAAAACCCAGACTGAAAGCCTGAGAGAAGCTTACGGAGAAGAACTTAAGGTTCTTGGAGCCAAATACAAAGAACTTGTAGTGCTGGATGCTGATCTTTCATCATCAACAAAGACGGCAATATTTGGTAAAGCGTATCCAGACAGATTCTTCAACATGGGGATTGCTGAACAGTCCATGGTTGCAACTGCAGCAGGACTGGCCTTGAGTGGAAAGAAAGTCTTCGCATCAACTTTTGCAGTATTCCTGATGAGGACATACGAACAGATGAGGCAGTCTGTATGTTACAATAACGTTGACGTTAACTTTGTAGTGACCCATTCAGGTATCACTGTAGGTGAGGACGGTGCCACACATCAGATAGTAGAGGATGTTGGTGTCATGTCAGGCCTGCCAAACATGAAAGTTACTGTTCCCGTTGATTCTATTGAGACAAGAAGTGTCATAGATTTCCTTGCTGAAAAGGGAAGGGGGCCAAATTTTGTTAGATTGACCAGGGAAAAATTTCCAGTCCTGAACGACAAGGATTACGAATTCAAACAAGGAAAATCGCGCACATTTAAGGATGGAAGCGATGTTACAATTATCGGCATGGGTATTATGGTGTCGCTGGCTCTCGAGGCTGCCGAGCAGCTGAAGAGCAAGGGAATAGATGCCCGTGTCATCAATATGAGTTCAATAAAGCCAATAGACAGAGATGCTATTATCAAAGCTGCAAGGGAAACAGGACACATTGTTACCGTGGAGGAACACTCCATTTACAATGGCCTGGGAAGCAGAGTTGCTGAAGTGGCATCCGAAGAATACCCTGTACCAGTCTGGAGACTCGGGATGAGAGATACCTTCGGTAAATCTGCTAAAGGATGGGAACTCTTTGATTACTTCCATATGGGAGTAGATGATATAGTAAAACTCACAGAAGCCTGTTTTAGGGAGGAACAGAGATATGAAAATTTTTCTTGATACATCAAATGTAGATGAAATAAGAGAAGGCGTCGCACTGGGACTTGTAGATGGTGTTACAACCAACCCGACACTTGCAGCAAAGGAGGCGGGGAAAGGCAAGAGTTTCTCAGAAGTCATAAAAGAGATTCTCACAATAACTCCGGGTCCAGTAAGCGTAGAAGTTGTTGCTACTGATTACGAGAATATGATGAAGCAGGCACTTAAAGTAAGCCAGCTGGGGTCAAACGCAGTTGTAAAGATACCAATGACATTGGATGGCCTTAAGGCAATAAAGAGCCTCAAGGAAAAGAGAATTCCCGTAAACTGCACACTCATATTCAATCCACTGCAGGCCCTACTTGCCGCCAAGAGTGGAGCTGAATACGTTTCCCCATTTGTGGGAAGACTTGACGATATTGGAGAGGATGGGATGCAGATCATTGACCAGATCAAGACCATGTTTACAAACTACGATATAAGCACCAAAATCCTTGTTGCTTCTATCAGGAATCCGGTTCATGTTCTCAGATCGGCGATAATTGGGGCCGATGTTGTTACATTGCCTTTCGACGTTCTGAAAAAGCTTCCATCTCATCCAAAGACAGAAGAAGGCCTGGCCAGATTCCTGGATGACTGGAAGAAAGTTTCACCAAGTGGAGAATTTCCACTTTAAATCTATTTTTACATTCTATGACTGAATCTACAAGTGTTATGTTTTGATTATCCAGAAAATTACTGCTGAAGCACGATTGTTGGCTGAAAAGGAACTGGGAAGTTACACTTCAGGTCATGGCTGGTTTCATGCAAAGAGAGTGGCTGAAACCGCACAAAAGGTTGCCTGTCAGGAAGGCGCAGACCCGGATGTCTGTGAACTTGCAGGTCTGTTCCATGATATTCCTGATGACAAGAGGGTTTTAACAGCTAATGGAAAACACCGACTGATCCTGTGAAATGTTGTGCATCCTGCACAACAGTCTCATTTACTCATTTTTCACACAGACAGAAGAGTATTTCCACCATGTACAATAAACAGGGATGTGCCATCATCACATCCCTGGAAATCATCCGGCCATGCAAGATCAGTATGGTGGCA
>JAJZJR010000006.1 GCA_021810045.1 Thermoplasmata archaeon | reverse complement strand
TGATGACAACCCGCTTGATTCCAGGAATCCGGTGTATCCGCATGAAATATGATGTATCCATGATATTTCATGATTGCGGTCATGAAACTGAAAATCACAGAATTTCAACTAGGAGTTGACAGTCTCTTCAAAATAATTCTCCAGTGATGGAACGAATCTGTCAACAAAGGCATTGGCTATAATGATATCCATCCTTTTTCTGTTTCTAAGGGCCATTATCTTAACATCCTCCCCGGAAAAGGGAAACTCTTTCTTGAAGTCCACAGAGTTCATTTCCTTCTCAAGTGCCAGGACAAGATTCTCAGTGGGCGTGAGAGGGGCATATCCTGCACCGAAAGACGTATCGTTTGACACCGGCTGTGTTCCTTCATAAAGTCCAGTGAGGCTGGGCGAACCTGACTTGGTTTCGAACAGGAATCTTAAGCTGTTTCCGTCAACAAACCTTAAATTATTTTCCATCCACCCAAGGGCAGCGCCAATTGCAATTTCCTTCACGGGGATTCTCTGGTTTTCCATCGCATCTGTAGCTCTCCCTGAGAAAAGAACTGAGATGGGGTAAATGACCTGCCCGCCTCCAAATTCCGGAGACGTTCTGCCACCTATGACCTCAAGTTTGTCAACATTGTGGTGCAGTATTCTTCCAAAGTTTTCTATATAGTACACCGAGAGGTTTCGGGAGTATGCTTCAGCAATTGAGTCTGCAATAAAGTCAGGGTGACCAAGTCCTTTTCTCTCAACCATTTCCACTCTCTGGTTCTCGGTTCTAATGCCCCTTGCCCTCTCCACAACTATATTTCTCCTCATGATTAAAGCCCCATGAAATACAATATTTCCCGGGATAATTATTAAACATACCGCATAACAGTTAGGTCATTCCTTTTTCCCGTATAATAACGGTGTTATGGATAGTGAGATATGCCAGGCCTGTACTGATCGATGATGCGAAGCAGTGGGGCTTCTGCCGGAGAACACGGACAACAGAAAACTACCCCAGTATCCTCACATAGTACCTGAAACCGTTGTACTCCACTTCCTCAAGTTCGCCCTTCTCCAGAAGCATTGCAACGGCATTCCAGTCTTTTCCGGTTCGTTTCAGGATTTCCCTGATGGAATCCTCCCGGAGTGGATGAACACTTGAAATTGCCAGTATATCTTCGGCGGGATCACCTGTTACGAAAAATTCCGTACCCTCGAACTGGGAGAGGACTTCAACCCTGTCCAGATACTTCCTGAATATGCTGCCGGCATTGGCTAGCACATTTTCCGATGGCGGCCTTACCCATTTTTCGGCAGGGGGCCTTGTTGGTATGGATACATAGGAAATCTTCGGATTCACTCTCTTCAGGTACCTGGCAGTCCTTTCCATCTCAGGGTTTGAATCATTCAGGTCGGACACCAGCATGGTCTCAGTTGTAAAGGTTCCCCTGAACTGTTTGCTGAAGAGTGAAATCCCATAGAGGATCAACTCGAAGTCAAATGAATCATATGGCCTGTTGATGCGTCTCCATGTGGATTCCCGCACAGTGTCAACCTTGAAGGATATCCAGTCAGCATCCTCCAAGTCCTTCCGCACATCCTCACGCCATATGAGGGAGCTGTTGGTTATTACCGCAATCTTTATTCCGCTCTCCTTGAGCATCCTTATCTCAGTCCCAAGATTGGAATCCAGGGTCGGTTCCCCATCCGGGACGAAAGTCAGGTAATCAATCCTGCTTCCGGAATTCTCCGCTTCCCTAATCCTTCTGAAAACATCATCCACCAGCACTTGGGGTTCATGGAAAGGCTTTCGGGTTGACAATATGTCAATGGTCCTTCCAAGCTGGCAGTAAACACAGGAGTAGCTGCATTTCTTTGGAAAAACGTTATTTATGCCCAGGCTTCTTCCCAGTCTGCGGGAGGGAACGGGGCCAAATGATATTGAATTCACCAGGTCTCCTCCTGCATATTATGGACAATGTGAAGTAATGGACTGTGTCTCAATAGTTAGGACAGAAAACTGCGGAAATTTGTGATCAAGGAAAATTAAGGAGATGCCTTCATATTTCCAGATATGTTGTTAATGCCTGATGGGAACCGAACAGAAGAAGTTCTTCTCTGAGAATTACATGCGATACGATGAATGGTATGAGGAGCATGGAAAGGAATACCGGGATCAGATTGATTTTCTCAAACCATTGATTCCCCATGGAAAAGGGATTGAAATTGGGGTTGGAACCGGGCGTTTTGCTTCTGCCCTGAAAATAGAATACGGGGTCGATTACGTAAGGGAAATGGTTGACGAGTCAAGAAAGAGAGGCATAAAGGCCATCCAAGCCGATGCATCAGAACTACCGTTTCCTGACAGGTTCTTCGATTATTCATTCAGTATTGTTACAATGTGTTTCCTGGATGAGCCCATGGCTGTGCTCTTGGAGTCAAAACGGGTGGCAGCCCTTGTCATAAATGTTATTCTGGACAGGGATTGTGAGTACATTCAAAACATCATCAGGAATCCACGGGGATTCTATAGATATGCCACTTTTTACACAGAGGCTGACCTGGTTGAAATGTACAGGAAAACAGGTTTTTCCAATATCACTGTCGTTAGGATAGATCTCCAGACTTTGGAGGGAGAAACCTACAGGCTCGTTGTAGTGTCCGGAAGATCAGGCAACTGAGGCCGTGATTCCGTGAAACACCGGTATCGGGTCATTGGCCTTAAAGCAGGGTTTGCCAAACACCAGTATCAGCAGCGGTTTCCGGAAACCAGGCCTGGTGCATGGAGGACCTGTGGATTAATTATCCAAATCAATGAATTTCTGTTGTTCCGGCAATCTTTTTAGCCTCATGTCCAATCTCCATAAAATGAAGGTAATGATTCTTGGTATTGACGGCTACATTGGCTGGCCACTTGCATTAAGGGAATTAATGAAAGAGAATGAAGTTGTGGGGGTGGACAACTTCTTCACGAGGAAGAGAGTGAAGGAAGTGGAATCATCGTCAGTTACGCCAATACCCTCCTTCCAGATGAGACTCAGGAAACTTGAGGAGAAAACCGGCAGGACCATGAAATTCTACAGAGGGGATGTTGCTGACCCAAAATTCTTCCTTGAAGTGATGCGGAAGGAAAAGCCGGATGCCATTGTCCATCTCGCCGAACAGCGTTCGGCTCCCTACTCCATGAGGGGCCTCAGACAGGCAACAGATACCATGGTAAAGAATATAGTCAGCACACTCAATCTCATATATGCAGTCAAGGACATAGTTCCCGATGCCCACATTCTCAAGCTCGGAACCATGGGGGAGTACGGTACTCCCAATATTGACATTCCGGAAGGTTTCTTTGACATTGAATACAATGGAAGAAAGGATTATCTGCCTTTCCCTAAACAGGCAGGTTCATGGTACCACTGGACAAAGGTCCACGATTCAAACAACCTGATGTTTGCAAACAGGCTATGGAAACTCAGGATCACCGATGTCATGCAGGGCGTGGTTTACGGCACAAGAACAAAGGAAATAGACCAGACTGGGCTTTTCACCAGATACGATATAGACGAGGTTTGGGGTACTGCACTGAACAGGTTCTGTGCCCAGGCAACCGTTGGACTTCCCATAACACCATATGGAAAGGGAGGACAGACAAGGGGTTTCCTATCTCTTGAAGACAGTATTTCCTGCCTGGACCTGGCACTGAGCAACCCTCCCAAAGAAGGGGAATACAGGGTATTCAACCAGTTCGACGAGCATTATTCAGTGAATGAACTGGCCAAAATGGTCCAGCATGTCTACCTGGAGACTTATAAGATGGAACCTGAGATCAGGAGCGTTCCAAACCCGAGACTTGAGGCAGAAGAACATTATTACAATCCTGCACATGAAAAACTTGCTAAACTAGGATACAGGAGATCAAGGGAACTTAAGGATGAAATAAAGATCATTCTGCGGGATCTCAAGACTTACAGGAGAAGAATTGAGAAACTTCAGGACGTCATTAATCCAAGAACAATCTGGAAAGACAGTCCTACGAAGTGACCTTTTTTCTGGCTTTTTCAAGTGTGGCCTTTAGCACATCAACATAGCTCTCGGCCTTTCCGACACTTATCCAGTCTTTCCTCTCTATTATTTCCCCATAAGTTCTGATGCCTTTCTTTATAACTCTGTCTATGGCTGGAGTGAGTTCCACATTCTTTTCATCTGCATTTATTTCATCAAACACTTCATTCGGGAGCCTGTAAAGTGCACACAATCCATAATTTGAAGGAGGATTTTCTGGCTTTTCAATCACTCCTGTAATTTTCAGGGGTACCTCGTCCCCTAGAATTTCAGGACACCCATAATTTTGGGGGTTAGGGACAGGAATGAGTGTTAGATGTACGGACTTATCCATTCCTGAAACCATTTTTCTTAGCACCTGCTCTTTGAGAACAAGCCCATCTCCGGCATTCAATACAAAATCGTCATTTCCAACAAAATCTCGTGCCATAAGTACTGCATGGCCATACCCTCTCTTTTCTTCCTGAAACAGTATGGTAACATCAGGAAAATTGCTCTCCAGATATTCTCTGGTCCACTTGTCATTTGGATCAAGGACAACTGCGATATCAGTAATGCCATTTCTGGTAAACTCAGTTATGATAACATCTAGAATGGGCCTCAACACAAGATGGCCACCCCTGGTATCGTAAACAGGGAGCATCTCTTTTCTAAGCTTTCCGTCAAGACCTGATCTTGTTCCAAGACCGGCAGCGGTGATTATGCCCTTCATGCAATGAAATTATTTGGGATTTAATCTTATTTTCCTTCTACAGTGTCGAAGCATTCGAAACGAATATATGTTAATTATACGATAACGTAGAAATGGCTTCATCTCCGGCTAAGTTTTTCACGCTTGACCACTTTGATCTCGAAGGGAAAAGAATATACCTGAGGGTAGACATAAACTCGCCAATCAACCCAATTTCTGGCGAGGTCATGGGTCTATCAAGATTTATGTCTCACCTGGAGACAATAAGGGAGCTCAGCAATTCTAAACTGGTTATTGTAGGGCATCAGAGCAGACCGGGTAAAGAAGACTTTACTTCACTGAGGACTCATGCCGAGCAGCTTGAGAAACTTACAGGGAGACCTATAAAATTCCTTGATTCACTTTTTGGTTCCGAAGCCCGGAACAGTATCAGGAAAATGGAAAACGGAGAAATCATAATGCTCGAAAATACCAGATTTTACTCAGAGGAGACAGCAATAGATCCTATGGAGGCAGACCTGGCAGAATCAACACATTTCGTGAAGAACCTAAGCGAACTTTTTGATTATTATGTGATAGATGCTTTTCCAACAATACACCGTGCCCAGACTTCTCTCGTTGGGTTCAGGAGGGTTAAGCCAAATCTGGCCGGCCGGCTTATTGAACGTGAAGTGTCCATGATCGATAAGTTTACTTTTGGAAACGACCACCCAAAACTTGCAATCCTGGCTGGTGCAAAGATCGATGACAGCATAAATGTCTCAAGCAGTTTTCTCAAGAACGGAACCGTAGACAGAATAATTGCCGGAGGAGTTGTTGCAAACGCCTTCCTGTGGGCAAGGGGCATGGACATAGGGAAGAAAAACAGGGAATTCATAATGAAGAATAACAAGAACCACGGGGAAATTATTGAACAATGCAGGAAAATTCTTGATAAATATTCTGATAAAATAATGCTCCCGGATGATTTTGTTCTTAATCCCATGGGAAAGACAATCACCATGAGGGAAAAAGTACCGGATGATCAGATACTGGCAGATATTGGCCTAAACAGCGTTGCACGATTTGTGGACGAAATAAGAAATTCCAGGGCAATATTCCTGAATGGTCCTATGGGGATGTATGAAATAGAGGAATATTCCGTTGGAACCCGGGAAATACTGGAAGCGGTGGCAGATTCCAATGGACTGACCATTGCAGGTGGCGGTCACACACTCAACGCGCTGGAAAAACTCAGACTGATGGACAGGATTTCTCATGCATCCACTGGAGGCGGTGCATTGATAAGCTATTTATCAGGTGAAAGAATGCCAGTATTACAAGCTCTTGAAGAGAGTATGAACATTTTTCAGGGTCAAAGTTATGGAAAACGAAGGAAGAATTAACATTTCAGAGGAACTGAATTACCTGAGATCACTGATGGAATCACTAGATTCTCAGCTCTCTGTCCTAGTAAGAGGGATGGATGAAATACGCAAGGCATATAATGTTCTCAAGGAGGAAGGCCTTGAATTGTCCAAGGATGTCAGAGTATCAATAGGTGCCGGTATTTACGCAAAAGCCAAGGTCAATCCCAAAGACAAACTTTTTGTTCCAATCGGTGCAGATCTTTTTGTGGAAGAGGAACCTGAAAAGAGCCTGACAAGACTGGACCGGAATATGAAGGAACTTGACACATCTATCCAGAGTGTGCAGGAGAGAAGATCGGAAATATCCAGCAGGTACAATTCTCTGATGACAGTGCTTCAGCAGGCACAGGAACAGCAGAGGTCAAGAAACTGATATGTTCGAATCCCTCAAGAAAAAATTCAGCAAGGCCCTGAAGGAAGAAAAAGGGCAGGAAATAAGGAAAACCGAGATAGAGGATAATATAAGGACTATTCTCCTAGAATCCGATGTGTCCTTTGACACCGCTGAACGTGTTATCTCTGACCTTGAAGCATTTATATCCGGAAGCAAAAAACGTGTGGGTATGGATGATGTAAAAGGAGCTGTGAGGGATTCCGTAGAAACTATACTTAAGGAAAACGAGACCGACATAGATCTTCTCAACCCCAAAAAGAAACCAATGGTTATCCTGTTCCTGGGAATTAATGGAACAGGCAAGACCACAACCGTTGCAAAGATTGCAAATTATCTTAAGCAAAACAACAGAAGGGTTGTAGTAGCCGCTTCAGACACTTTCAGAGCAGGTGCTATTGAACAACTGAGCATTCTCTGCGACAGAGTCGGTGTTCACCTCATAAAACACGAAGCGGGCAGTGACCCTGCATCTGTTGCGTTCGACGCAATTGAACATGCCAATGCAAGAAATCTTGATTTTGTTCTCATAGACTCAGCCGGGAGAATGCAGACAAACAAGAATCTGCTTGAGGAAATGAAGAAGATGAGAAGGGTTGCGAAACCTGATCTCACCATTCTTGTTCTTGACGCCATGATTGGCCAGGATGCAGTTCATCAGGCAGAAACATTCAACAAGGAAACGCCTTTTGATGCAGTTATACTGACAAAACTGGATACTGATGCAAGAGGAGGAGCAATTCTTACAATCTCTGATCAGTTGAAAAAACCAATTCTCTTTGTGGGGATTGGACAGGAGATGGAAGATCTCCAGCCATTCGATTATAAATGGTATCTGGATAGGATAATGCCATAGTTCTTACTGAGAATCTTCCACATCAAATTCATTACCGCTATTTTCAGACACTTCCATAGAATCCACAAATTCAGGTCCTCGTGGTTTCTTCTTAAAGTCATCTGATATGGGCTTTACATCAAATTTTATTCCCACTCTCGTGTTAAGCATTTCAAGGTTCTTTCTGGCCATCTGGGAGAATTTCTGCGTCTCCTGCATGAACCTGGACTCCCACTGTATCTGCTGCTCCAATACGCGTAGTTGTTCTTCCTGCGTTTTCGCAATCTCCTGAGTTTTGACATCAGGAAAAGATGTGCTGTTTACCTTTTCAGATTGTACTTTATTCTCTGTTTTGTTTATTTCTTCAGGTATTCTGGCTTTCTCATGGGAAATAAAATTGTAGAGCCATAGAAGTATGGCTATTATGGATAAGATGAGTGCCACAATAGATACGGGATCCATGCTCATTCATCTTGTCCTATTTCTTATTGTTTTTCCTCTTTTCCTTTCCGAACACCTTCGAATATGGGAAGACTACAAGGCCAACTATGACTATTGTGGTCAAAGCCAGGTACTCGTAGCTATGGTTTGGTACCTCATTTGCGTAATTCCATGTCCCCTGAAGACGCATTATGTTCAGTTTAATGAGGCCGAACCAAGGCAACAGACCCTGAGCTTCCCCGACTATATCTGAAGGCAAAACAGGATGATTCATTATGCCCACATTTTCGTCTGCAGCCACATATGCTTTAAGTGTGGAATTGTAAAAGAACGGTGAGGCAGTGGCAAGGTTATGGTCTCCCATTGTTATGAAGCCGCTTTGGTTGGTGAATCCTCCAATATAGACAACAAGGTTACGATGGGCATAACCAACGTCCTTCAGGAGGACGTAGGAATGTGTTACGGTTATCCAGCTCTGGTTATCTGCGTGAGCAACAACCGGATTGCCGTTTGACCATGATAGGTAAAACATAGCTCTATGGATCACTACCAGGTTACCTGGGGCATTATAAAGGATAACGTTCCCATAATCGCTATAGGTCTTGAAATCTGTCTGTCTTCCCTGAACGTAAGTTACAATATTTTTCACAGGGTTGTTTATTTTCTTTACAAGTACCACATCGCCTGTGTTAATGACACCAAATTCCCAGTTGTCTGAATGCTGCATGCTTTGAGACTCTACAACGGAGGCGGGAGGAAAAATGCCAGAATATACTGTTACTCCGGCAAATACCACAATAATGATAATGACGGCAATCACAGGTGCAGAGACAAACTTCATTTCTATTGAGAATAAAATTAAAGCCTATTATCATTGTGTAGGCTTCGTTCAGTTAATTTATCCATCTGAAGAGAGCCATTACTTCAGTGAGGACATTATTTTTGAAAGCTCCTGGACATCCAGCTCTGTCACTATGAGCGGTATGTTTTCCACATCCGCCAGCTTGACAGCAAGTTCGTCGATCCTGTCAGGTTTTATATATACCACAGCGGCAGGTTTCAGGGGATGTACTCTTATGGCAATCATTGGGCTTCTTCCGAGCTTCACCTCTGTAAAGAAGATAATCCTCTGGCTTGACCAGCCATAAAGTTTGCTGTACTCTGAATATGAAAAAGAAAGAATTGCCTTTATTCCATCAACAATAGTGTACCCTCTGATGTACCTGTTAAGTCCTACGGAAGAGTAGTTGGTACCGCTTATCATCCTTATGACACGTTCAAGGGATATATCATGGTTATAATCGCTGATATCAAGAACCGCATCTGACGGCATTCCGCTGTTATACCTTCTGAGAACCTGTCCCCCTTTTTTTAGATCAAGTTCAACAAGGGCGTTTACAATTTTCTTTATAGACGATACTCCGGGTGATTTTCTCCTTCCGGATTCATAATCGCTGATTACAGACGGAGAGATTTCAAGATACTTTGCCAGATCCAGCTGTGATACCTGAAATTCCTCTCTCCATTTTCTTATGGTTTCACCAGGATTTTCAGCTATGGTGATTTCCCCTGCAATCTTTTCCTGTATATCCACATTGCAGGAATTTTAAAGTGCATAAAAATATGTCGATAGTGTTAGTCGTGAAATGCCGATTGACTGATCAGTAAATTATAATTTATCTAGATTTTACGGTTATTGCATGGTTGCTCCGGATTCAAACAATTCAGGAATGGTTATGGGAAGAAGGGGCATATCTGTTGCATTCCTGGTTCTTGCCATTGGAGCCTTCCTTGATCTTAACACATATCTTTCTGCATTGAGTATTATTCTATCAATAATTGCAATAGTACTTCTGATTGCATACAGGAAATCTTTTTCCGGCAGGCAGAGAAGAGCAGTATACGGGAGCATAGTTCTCTACATTGTCATATCGTTTATTGTAATAGGCGGGCTGGTTGCTGTTACTTTCACATTTATCAAGAGCCTCCTGACAGAAGGTTTTTCAGTAGTAATACCAGCTCAGTACGTAAACAACGTATTCAACCAGATCTTCCCGCTGTTGATTCTCAATGCGGCCGCGTCAGATGGACTATGTTATTACCTGTTGGTGATGAGACTTCTTCACAGGGTTGATCATGCGATTTACATTGGTGCACTTGTTGTTTCCGTTACCCTCAGGCTCCTTGTACTGGTTCTCACACACCAGGGCTCACTTCCCATACCCCAACAGGTAAGTGGCTATCTTTCCGTAATCCGCACAGACTTTTACAATCCATACGAAGCTATTCTATCCATATCCGCAAGTCTGATTCTAGGCCTCCTTCTACTTTATGTCTCTATTCAGATCTCAAGAGGCAAGGTTCTGGACCAATGATTTTCCTGCTTTAGTACGGAGATGAGGCTTTTGTATTGTGAGTGAAGAATCCTTTCCTGATACGGAGCAGAAGTATCAGATAATCCTGATTAGAGAAGATTTCCGCTCATTTTCTCATTTTTAAACTCCACCAAAACTCTTAGGTACAGATTCGGGCTGGTTGGTTATGGTGGAACTGATTCAGAAGGAAAGGGGGTATATATCAGGTTACAGAGACGGGAAGATTGAGCAGCTCAAGACAGATATAACCCTGATTCAGGAACTTGCCTATGAAGCAAGTAATTTTGAGGACTTCAAATTGAGGCTCAGAGATCAGATTAGGAAAATGGATAAGAAAAGCTGGTTTTAGCCAAAATATATTTTCCACATATTACTTTACAAAGTAAATTATTTATTTCAGTATAATTTACCAATGTTTTTAATTGATTCTAGTATGTCCATTGAAATCTAATTCAGCTTGGGTCCAGAGAATGTAGAATCGATCTGTGCTGATTATTCATATAAATTACGTGAATCTAAATGAATTACAAATGGGTTGCATTGAGCAATACTACGATTGGCGTCTTAATGGCATCATTAGACATAAACATAGTACTGATAGCTTTGCCAACCATTGGTAAAGATCTTGCTGGAATGAATGCCTTCAATGTGATATGGGTCATTCTAGGTTACCAGCTGGTTATTGCCAGTGTACTGGTAAATTTCGGCAGGCTTTCAGATATTTTCGGCAGAGTAAGGTTATACACTATCGGTTTTGCTCTTTTTACAATAGGATCAGCACTGTGCGGTTTTTCCCTGGATGCAGATCAGCTCATAGCTTTCAGGCTCATTCAGGCGACAGGGGCAGCATTCCTCTTTTCAAACAGTGCCGCAATCATAACAGACGCATTCCCGATCAATGAACGGGGAAAAGCCCTTGGAATAAACCAGGTTTCAATAGTTGTTGGTTCAGTCACAGGTTTGGTACTTGGAGGGGCATTGACAACGCTAGTTGGTTGGAGATGGATATTCTGGGTTAACGTTCCTATTGGAATTTTTGCAACCTCCTGGTCCTATATCAAATTGAAGGAACTATCGGCCCTTTCAACAAACCACAAGCTTGACATTGGCGGTAATCTGACATTTGCATCAGCATTGCTCCTTCTCCTTCTGGCCATAACGCTTAATGCAATTTCCAGTCTTTCTCTTGCAATCACTATCTCCATGGTCATTGCAGCTTTCGTACTGCTTTGGCTCTTTGTCGTGGTGGAAAAAAGAAGTTCAAACCCCATGTTTGATCTCTCACTTTTCAGGGATAGAGTCTTTACAACAGGGAACGAATCCATTTTCCTGAATGCTCTTTCAAGAGGATCATTTAGCCTGGTAATGGTGTTTTACCTGCAGGGGCCCCTTATGAATCTTACCCCACTTCAGGCAGGCATTTTCCTGATTCCACTTTCAATTGCCCTCTCTGTTATGGGGCCAATAAGTGGATCAATATCTGACCGGATTGGCTTCCAGAAACCTGTCATGATAGGACTTGCTATAACTGCAATTGGTTTCCTCATAATGGCCAACATCGGGACCCATATAACCGAGGAAGAACTCATCATCCCACTAGTGCTTATTGGAGGAGGAATGGGGATATTCGCGTCTCCTAACAGGTCTTCTATCATGAATTCTGTCCCTGGGCCAAGGAGAGGTGTTGCCTCAGGTATAAGCTCCACTTTAGTAAATGCCGGTAATACCATGAGCATAGGCCTTGCTTTCCTTTTTATGGAATTTTCAACGCCAAAAGCTGTACTGGATGGAATATTCTCAGGGTCAGGTTCAGCAATTAAATCATTCTCCCCCTTGAGTTTTGTGGATTCGGTTCATCTGGTATTTTACATGTCATCATCCCTTCTGGTTGCCTCACTGCTTATCTACATATTTGTCGTTGTGAGAAATCACAGTGAAAAACCTGTTCTGGGAAAAACAAAGGTAAAGGCAACCTGATAGGTTTGCCAATGAGTACATTTTACTTTCTTCTGAAGAATTAGTATCCCTCCTTATATTCCGGTTTGCCAATAATCAATTAAAGGTAGTGGACCTTTGACAGATTTTATTCCTCTAATCCTTCTTCTCCTGGTTGTTGCAATAGCCCTGGGTTCCGTGTTCAAAGTCCTTGGTCTGCCGGATGTTGTTGGAGCAATTATTGCAGGAGTTATTATTGGACCGGCAGTCTTTGGTTTCATAACACCAACATCTGAACTTTCAGCCATCAGCCTCCTTTCTCTGTTTTTCATAATACTGCAAATAGGAATTGAATCATCTGCAGATATTTTCTCAAGAAATATCACGTTCATCTCAGGATTTGCCATAACTTCCTTCGTACTTCCATTTCTTGTAATGGCAGTGGGGTCATATTATGTCTTTCAGTTGCCGTATTTTGAGGCAATAAGTGTTTCTCTCGCAGTGAGTATCCCCTCTATCTCAATAACTTCGGTGCTTCTTATGAGATCCGGACTCATCAGAATTGAGGACGGACAAAGGCTCCTGGGGGCGGTAGCCATGAGCGACGTCCTGGCATTCATAATACTCGTATCTTTCCACAGGGCTCCCCTGGAGCTCCTGATCATTTCAGTATCGTTGATCGCTTTTGTTGTTGGGGTTTACTACCTTGATATGTTTCTAAGGGCTACATCTGAGCATATCATACCAAGACTGGACAGGCTCAATGATCCAGAGAAGGAAGCTGTGGTATTCGCAATTATCATACTCATTGGTCTGGGTATTTCCTCTCTCTTCGAATACATCGGCATCTCTTTCGTCATGGGGGCTTTCTTTGCAGGACTGATAATACACAAAGACTCAGTTGGTGAACAGACTTTCAGGATGGTAAAAGTGACTCTTCAAAGGATAAACTCCAGTTTCTTCATTCCGCTTTTCTTTAGTATATCAGGAGTTGAAATGACAATTATTGCACTTACAGTTCTGCCATATCTTGTTTTCCTTCTTATTGTTACAATAGTCATAGGAGGGTATGCTGCCTACAAATTCTCCCAGCGTTTTATGAAGCACATATCTCCAATGGTATCTGTAGGTATCTTTGGCGGGAGAGGGGCTGTGGGGATAATCATCGCCTCAATAGCCTTATCAGATGGGCTTATGACTGAGACATACTATTCGGTTGCAATATTCGCAACCGTAATTATGGCCATAGCATTCACTTTTGTCTTTGACAGGTCTTTCAGGAATGGCAAACTGGATTTCAGTTTTCTAAAATCATAATACTTCTTGGTACTGCTACGCACCATTTTTTCTTCCCTTACAAGATCTTGGAAATGGATGAAATCATATTTGACTTGAAAATCAACTCAAGAAAGCAGGAAAGAATTCAATCTTCACGGCTGTTTAAATCAGAGACTGTATACTTAAGTCTGGCTTTTTCGGACATTATCATATCGATCTTTTCCACAAATGGTCTTTCAAGTATCAGTTTCAACTCATCACTCTTCAGTTTTACTTTGGGGCTATCAGGATATAATGGGATCTCGTTTACAATTCTCCGTGGATTGGTCAACTGGCAGTCTATGTAGTACTTCACTATTGCAGATGGGGATTCTCCGGTATTGTCCACAACAATCCTTATTGGGATGCCTAGCCTGGCGGAGATTGAAATATATGTCCACCTCACTGATTCCCACGATCGACTCTCACCAAGAACTTTCAGCGTATGTCTCTGGAACTTTCCTTCTATTGTTCTGGCACTATATGGGAATAATTTTGGACCCACTGTATCCTTATGTGTGTCAATAAGATTCCTGATCTCACCAGTTGTTTCATCTGATACGCTGACTTGCCTGTAGTGTTTCTTTTTTCTGTCCCATACTTTGATAAGGCCATTGGTAAATTCAAAATTTATAGGCTCCAATGACGCAATTTCTGCCAGACTCATGCCTGTGTTGAATCCAAGGAGGAGTAATACTCGCTCTTCCATGCTATCTGCTGTATTGAGCAGTCTTATTGCCTGTTCCCGCGTAAAAGGCTCTGTTCCGAGTTCGGAATATTGTTTACCAGCCCTCTTGGTTGTTTTCTTGACTGGAGATTTATTCCTTTCTTGTTTAAGAGGTTGGTCAGATTTCGGATTAGTAGTTGTGATCGTAATCATGACATAATTTTACTAGGGTAAAAATATGTCGGACAACGTCATACAATTATATGAAATTTTCATTATAGACCGATTTTAATTTAAGGTCTCTTTTATCGAGAGACACTTATGTGATTCCGCAGTCTAATGCTTTACATATGGTGTTTCATCAGTATTTTTCCTGGTATTGTCCTACCTCATCGTGCGATTGTTTTATTTTATTGTATTTAAAACAGTAAGTATTTTAAGTACATAGTGTATTGATCTGGAAGGAGGAAATCAAAATGAATTATGTCGGTATAGTGATCCCTATTATTGCAATAATTGTGGGTCTACTCCTTGGGCTGGCAATCAGGAAGGGGGCAGTAACTTTTGGGCTTCTTCTTGTTATAGGCCTAATTGTATGGTATGTGGGTTTCTATCTGGTTCCGGGCGTATCTCCGTCCACAATGTATGCAACTGTGTCAAGTTACTTGACAGCTCATGCATCCATATTAGAATCCTATGTAAAGACACTCTTGCCTATAGGGAGCTTAGGTGCACTGGCTCTGGTGAGCATACTTTTTCTTGTGGCTTTTAGTATTGGCCTTTGGAAGGGAAAACCATCGAAGAGAGTCAGTTAAATAGACATATTTTCCATAACTTTCTAAAATTATTCTATTATGTACTTAAGTGCCCATATATTTTTATTACGATAAATTTGGCAAATCCCTTCATATACAATTGAAAGTGATACCCCGCCTTCCAGAGAACTTAGTTACTCTCAGAAGACAGGAACACAGGATATATTTCAAGACCTATTCGTAATATTATGGTTGCTAAAAGATCAGCCCTGCTCGTAATGAATATGACAAATTCGTTTCTATTCAGGGAATATGGAAAAGAAGTTGTGCTAGAAAGGGCACAGAAAATGATACCTGCAATAAGAGCGCTTCAGGAGGAGTTCATCTCAATGGATTTACCTGTCATTTACCTGAATGACAGTCATCTTCCTACTGATTATGAGATAAAGGACTGGGGTCCTCATTCAATGGAAAGGGAAACGGAGACACATATTGCTGATGGGCTTAAAACAGACAATCTATTTATTTTGGGAAGAGAATGGAAAGACTGGGACCTGGATCGTCTCCAGGGAAAGGAACTTATGTTTGAAGTCAAAAAAGGAACTTATAGTGGCTTCACAGACTCGGGTGGGCAGCCAACTGCATTGCACTCACTTTTAAAGAAACTTGGCGTGAAACCGGGAGATACCCTGTACTTTACTGGCATTCATACCAATGGCGGAATAAAACATACCGCAGCCGATGCATATTTCAGGGGTTTTCATCCGGTAATTGTTAGCGACTGCACAGACTCTTTCGACGATCCAAACGGTAATTTGGGAATGAATCACTCTCAGGCACTGGAATACGCTAAGTACTGGTACCGTGCTGGTATAATGCTTTCCGGAGAAGTTTCCGAATTATTGGGATCTTTAGTAAGTTCGGGCATTGCTTAAAGAGATTTATCCGGAGAAACACACTCAACACGTCAACTAAAACTATGTTTAAGGTTGTGTATGAGATACAAAAGCAAGGAAAATAAGCTTAATGACATCCTTACAAATATTTGATCCGTCTAAAGTTATCTGTTCCCTTGCTAGTAAGAGCTTTAGCTGATTAACTTACCTTCATCAGAGTGTATTAATTGTTGAGAAACAGCCAAATTGTTAGACATGGGCTGCATTCGTTGAAAAATTATTGCAGGTTTCGTCAACTTCCTCCAGAGTGCTCTCTCATATCATAGAATTTAATTCGGTTTAAGCTAAAATGGAAATCTATCGCATTCTTTCAAAATTCAAAGATGTCAATCTGTTTAAACTTTAATGAAGGGACATAAGTGCTCTAAAGACCAGGGAGGAATGAGTGGCAATTACCGATATGAACCCAACTAGTATGGGATTGTTATTGAATGAATTCTTTAACGGATTCTCCTAAAAGTAAAAATTGTAAGTGGGTCTACCAAATATTCCAATAATGAATTTAAGTGGTATCCAGCACTATATCAAGAACGCCACTGTAGCTGGATGATGGTACATTTATGGTTAATGTCACCGAAACTGTTGAACCGGCGCTAAAGCTATACGGCATGTTTGGGCTAAGGCTAGATAGGCTGAATCCAGATGTGCTAATTGTCAAACTGTTTATTTGATGTTGCAAAAGTAATGCCGTGGTATTGAATGTCAAGGTATATGTCTCCTGATTTCCAGCGCTTATGGTGAAACCTCCTAATGATTGGGAAGTGGGGCCCATATATCCGTCTGTAGAGCCCTGGTAGTTAATCTGTAAATCAACTGCAGTTACAGTGACGGTTGGGTTTACAGTCTGTGCTACTGTATCGGGATGGTTAATAACATAATAGAGCCCCCCAATGACAAGAATAGCTATTACAACGCCTAAAGCAGCTTTTAAGCCAGAATCCATATTCTTCTAACATCAAGTTATATATTAATATTTTTTAAATGAGTTAAAGATGAAAGTGATCTTGGGGTTCAACTTTGGTTGTTTTCCTGCCTTCAGTAATTTAAAACCCAGGTTATCTGTTCAAGCTTAACTTATCAGGACTTAGTAAATATTATAATTCACATACAGTTTTCTTTTCATGCACTTTCGAAGAAAGAAAGTGGAGTACAACAACAAAGTACCAATTTACACGTGTGACAGACACAAATTCAGTACTAGTGATCCTATAGAGATTGAGGAACATGAACGAACTCACGCTTTGTCAGCCGGAGATGGTACTACTACCATGAGAGCGAGAATACCGTAAGTACTTCACATGTGTCCTTAAAGGGAAAAAAATTACAGGCCTGTTGCTTCAATGGCAGGTTCAATGCTTATTTTGTAAGCGCCGAGGGAGAGATTCGAACTCCCGATCCACAAGGGAACCAGATCTCAAGTCTGGCGCCGTACCACTGGGCCACCTCGGCATTAAAAAAATTTAGGAGATTATCTCCTGAGCCTGCCGTTTGCTCTAATGGATGGGCGACTCTTTGCGCTTCCCTTGTTTCCAGTTCTCAGACCTCTGGCCTTGTATCCTGCAGAGGTAAGTCCCCTGTAGACTCTACCAGTGTTCTGTGGTTCAGCAACCCAGGAAATTCTTGGGTCGTGGGTTATTTCAGGAATGCTCTTGTCCACAAGGATTACTTCGTAATACTTGTAGTATCCATCCTCTCCAACGTAGTAGGAATTCAGTACTTCCATGTTCGGGTAATGATCGGCAGTTCTCTCTTCGGCTATCCACTGGATGCTCTTCTTGGGGGTGAGTTTTGAGATACCTTTTCTCCTGGGTCTCCTTCCTCCAAGGATGTGTTCCTTGTTTCTGCCTCCGCGTCTTACCTTAGCCCTGACAATTACAAACCCCTTCTTTGACTTGTATCCAAGAGCTCTTGCTCTGTCAAGTCTTGTTGGGAATTCGACTCTCTCGAGAGCAGGTCCATTTCTCCATGAGATCATTCTCTGCTTGTGAAGATTGTAAATTTCAGACTTCTTGAGACTTTTCCATGCGTCTCTTACCAATGTGGTGGTGCTCTGTATTTCTGGCATCTAAATCTAACCTCTATCTATCGTGAATGATGCTGTAGCCTAACTGTCTATAAATATGTTATTAACCACAATGACAGGGATGTTACAACAGTCTATAGTGATGCTTCATGGTTTGATTAATTTATGTTATCTAAAGCCGATACATAAATTAAGAAGATTAAAATTCATCCGGGTTGAAAGGCTCTGAAATCAGGAAGCGATATGTACTGTTCTATTCCACAAATATGCATTCCCTAATCCCTTCTCTGGAGAAAGATCTTATAAAGATATTCAGGGCCAGAAGAAAACACCTTAACGGGCATTATGCAATATTCCTAACAAACCAGTTCCAGAAAGATCAGGTTATATCATTTGTGAAACAGACATATAAAGGGATTGAACCTCTGATTACCAGCGGGACAATCAAGAAATGCAAAAAGTTCATTGAAACCCACAGAGATTCATATGGGAAAGAAGAGAAAGAAATATCAGCGCTTTTTTAGGACATTTATCTCTTTATCAGAAAGAGCAAGTTTGTCCGTAAGCTCTTCAAGATTTTTCTTGTTCTTTATAAGCCTGGAAAAAAACCACAGGTTATCCAGTGTACGTATTTTTCCGCTATGAGTAAATTTTGAAAACTTGGTAACGATGGATTTTCTTGCCTCTCTGGTTTCTCTCATCCTGGACATTTTCATTATGTATGAGGGAAATTCATATTTCACGTAACTCATGTTCTGATTCTCCAGCCTGGTGTAAATACCTGCGGCGATTTCCTCGGCAAAGCCTTTGAATGCGTAATGCTGCTTTTTTATTACCCGGCCGATGAACATGTCAGATTGGGAAAGCAGATCATATGCCTCTGAAAGATCCTTGAGATCAGGTGCTTCTGCAGGGAGGTTCTTATCTATCCACATAAGGTAGTCCTCGGTCGTGAAATCCTTGTCCATAAGCTCAGACAGGGTCTTTTCGTACCTGTGATCCTTGAATGTGGTGTGTATGGTGTTGTAAATATTTGACTGGACGTCTCTGTATGTGAGTTCGGCCAGTGTTTCGGGTTCGTCGATAAAATTGAATGCACTTATTGAGTCATTTATTGTTCCCCTGATATCGTCAGAATTCTTTTCCATGATCCTGTCAACAAGATCCTGTGAATACTTCAGGCCTTCAGACATAGCAATATCTCTGATACGCTGTGAAAGCCTCAGCTTGAACATCTTGTAGTCGCTGTCTCCGCGTCGCTTGTACTGTTTATATTCAAGTACTACTGAATTGTTGATAATATCACGGGCAGCTGATTTTCTCCTGAAGGCATAGAAGTCATTCATTGTGAGAATAATGGGGTTATGGGTCCTGTTTATTATTTTTGAGAGTTCCGTTATACCTCCAGAATCTCCGCCGGTTGCCTTGCTTCTTCCTTCGAAAATGTTATCTGCTTCATCTATCAGTATAATCTTCTGGAACCCTGAATCGCCCTCGTTGCCTATATTCATAAGGTCACCATATTGGGAAGCCATCAGTGCGATACGTTTCATTGCTTCAGCGTTTCTTTCATCTGAAGCATTCATCTCTATGAGCGGGACTCCTGCTTCTTTTGCCAGGACTGTGGCAGTTGTAGTCTTACCGGAGCCGGGAGGTCCGTAAAGGATCAGTGCTTTCTTTACAGGTGTACCTTCCTTCCAGAGGTTTATCCAGTTCCTTACCTCCTGGAGTACTTTCTGGCTCACGATGAGCTCTGACGTATTCTTTGGCCGGTATTTCTCAATAATTGCAGTCATTTCAGGATACTTTCAGCCCGGAGGGCACCTCTCTGTCTGTCGTAAGGAGAGAAAGAATATCATCTTTCTCAACCGCAAGGAGCATTCCCTGGCTTTCAAGTCCCATGAATTTTGCCTTTTTGAGGTTATTCACTATCACTATGGTTTTGCCAACCAGTTCAGAGGGTTCATAATAGTCTGAAATGCTCGATATTATCTGTTTTTCATGGCCATCAACGTCAACGAGTATCCTGAGAAGGTTCCTGGATTTCTCAACTTTCTCGCAGTGGGTGACCTTCACCGCCCTCAGATCAAGTTTCCTTACTTCTTCAACGTTTATTTCTTCACTTTCAGACATTATTTCTGCACCTAAGATTTCATGAACTCTTTTCCAAGAGCTTCCCTTGCTATAATTGTTTTCATGACTTCCCTGGAACCCTCAGCGAGCTGGAATGATCTTATTGCTCTCAGGGCAAGCTCCTGCGGGTTGTATTTGGTATATCCGTATGCACCATGCCACTGCAGGGCATCGTTGATTGCGTCAAAACCCCACACTGTGGAAAGAAGCTTTGCGATGGCTACCTCATTTGAAACTTCAAATCTTGAGAATCTGCCTTCTTTCTGCTCCATGTCGTACATCCATAGCGCCTTGTAACCAAGGGTTCTCGCCGCTTCCATTCTTGCAACATGGTCAGCGAGCTGGAATTGGAGTCCCTGGAATTTTCCTATAGGCTGACCAAAGGCTTTCCTTTCCTTCATGTATTCCATTCCGTTTCCCAGTGCTGTGGTTGCAGAGGCAGCAGATATAACTGCAATCAGGGCCCTGGCAAACTCGAACCCGAGATGGACTATCTTGAATCCTCCGTTCAGGGTTCCTATAAGGTTCTCCTCCGGTACAGGGCAGTCGTTAAACCTGATTGAACCCCAGGTTGAACCTTCTCTTCCCATTTCCTCAAGTGGTGTAAGTTCCATGTATTCATCGCTGTGGGGAACATAAAATAGTGATACACCAGAAGTGCTCTTTGATTTGTCTGTCTTGGCCACTGTGACATAACCTCCACCAATTTCCTTGATGTCCTTTACAAGGCTTATGTACGCCTTTTCCCCGTTAATGATGTAATCTGATCCTTTTTTATCAGCAACAGTTGTCATGGACCCTATGTCAGATCCAAAATTCGGTTCCGTGGAGGCAATTCCTGTGAGGATTTTCCCGGCGGCAATCTTCGGGAGGACTTTCTCCTTGAACCCATCGGTGGCATACTTGCTCAACAGATAGGACCAGGCATTGTCCACCAGAAACATCACAGGTATTGATGCGGTGGGATCAACTTTTGCGATCTCTTCAACAGCAATTCCTGTGGTAACAGCATCCGCCCCCATTCCACCATACTTCTCGGGGACAGTCATTCCAAGGAGATTCTGTTTCCTCAATCCATCCATAATCTCCCTCGGGATACGCCTTTTCTCGATCATTTCTGGAACCCTTGGCGCTATTTCCTTTTCCGCAAACCTTTTCACAGAATCTCTTAAAATTTCCTGCTCCTCTGAAAATGTGAAATCAATCATATGAGCACATTCTCAGTATGTGTTACACATATAATTTTGTTCTTAACAACCTTGAGATTACTTCTAAAAGTTGACTTTGTCTTTCAAGTAACATGCAAAACTAGACAAAATCCAAATATTTTTGATTCAATATGTAAATGATAATATTGAATCGCAGTCTCGTGGCGGTGGGGCTATCGGTAGTTCTGGTCATTTCAGTTGTCGTGTATGAAGATGCCAGTTACTATGGCAGTCCCTTCTCCTCTTCCTGGCATCAGAATTTCGGGCATGTGGTAAACCCGTCAATGGTGGATGCAATAATTGAAAACGGAGACATATTCATTTTGTCAGTAAATAGCTATAACCTATCAATCGACGGCTTGTATGGCGGTGCGGATACCATTGTTCTTACAGCAGCCAATGCAACCGATGGATCTGGATTGTGGGCAGATTCTTTCGTTGTGGGATATTATGGAGTACCTCAGATGTACTGGCATAATGGTAACCTTTTAATTGTATCTTATGCACATGGATTCGGCTATAACAGCAATAATTACAGGCAGTTCAACAATTATAATATCCTCATGATGAAATTTAACCCGGGAACAGGATCAATATCAAATATTTCCAGGTATAACAATAGCCTGGTTTTGGCTCCAAATCAACTGGCCATCCATGACAATGAACTGTTTGGATACTCATTCCAGGAAGATGGAGGGGAATACTACAGCAACGGGGTACCGACAACAACCTTTAAAGTGAGCCTTTTCGGGATTAACCTTTCCAGCATGAACTCATGGAACCAGACATTCTACGTGCAGGGAAATCCCAACTATTCCTCAGCTTCCCTTGTTGTTTCAAACAGTACAGTTGCCATCGTCTCAAATAATATATACACAGAGGCACCAGGTATCAGCAAAGTCTCGTTTTTCGGATTTGACAGCCATTCCGGAAATCTATCATGGTCATTCTCTGCCAATGGGAGTTTTGACCATCTGTGGTCGGCAGCTAACCATTTCTATTTTGTCAGAGAGAATGACACCCAATACAGCCTTGTATCATTGAATTCAACAAATGGGCATGAGTTTGTTCCATTGACCATTCCCAGTTCGAACATGGTATTTGTACAGGGAAAATTCCTTTACCGGAACAACGGGCACTACAGTTCCATATCATTGACTGGCGGCAGGCTGTGGGAAACAAAGGAACTATTCCCTTCACCTGTTAACAGCTATTACGAAGTCTCGGGCTTATCACCAGGTTATGCACTCATATCTTCCATAGGGCAGCAGAGTGTTTATCATGTTATTAACCTCTCAACGGGTAAAATTGTCTGGAGCAGCGATAATTCCCTAATCAGTTCCATTGAAGGAGGAAACGGTGTCCAGGACGTCCCTGTTGCCTACGGGAATGGTTACATTGTCTTTGTAGCCATATCCCAAAACCCTACCCTCAATGTCATGGCGGTAAATATCAATACCTTGGGGATCAATTCCCAGCCGCCGTTGCAAAGGAATAATTCCTCGTCCCTATATTCAACAGGATAACCGCTGCAACAAGTATGACTCCTACTATCATCAGCATGTTTAATGCTGCAGGCAAGGGAAGAGCCACTAATCTTGCCGCACTTCTGCTGGTGGAAGTTATGGATTCCGAATATATGGTCATGAGGCTGGCGGCCATTGCAGGATCTATTCCACCACCACATACAGGACAATCAGATGAGGTGACTCCCCGATTCACCGGATGATTTCCGTGGATGTGAAATCATCACATCACCGTTTATTGTACATGGTGGAAATACTCTTCGTCGTTGTGAGAAATGAGTGGATGAGACTGTTGCGTAAAATGTACAGCATTACACAGGAACATTCAGTATTTTCTATTGGCTGTTAAAGCCCCAAATCATTTTGAAGAATTAAAATGCATAAAAGGAAAATTCAAAGGCTGTTCCCTGCTATGCTGCTGAAATCAATCTTAGAGTCCAACGATCCCTTTGACAGTAGTGTAACTCTGCTGTCCCTTCTTTCCGCTGTGAGTTCATAACCAAGGTTTTCACCCAGTTTTCTGCTGAATTCCAGCATGAGGTCGTGTGATGGCATGTTGTCGATACCTAATCTGTTGATTGACTGGCCAACATGCACATAACCTTTCGATTCAATGAAGTGGGGATCAGCGATTCTATCCATCTTGGTGTATTCCTCCATATATGGCATGTTCACATCTTTCACCAGTGTATGCCTTATGACTTTCCTCGTGTCGAGAGAAGGAAGGAGTTCCAGTGTCCTGTTGAAGTTCTCCCATGCATTGCCAATGGAAGGGTTCAGCAAATCAAAGAAAATTTCCTTGGTAGGTCCCGCAGTAGTAACATAAAGCTGTGTGGGAAGTGGATCTAGTTTCTCAAGTACCATTGGAAGCGTTCCGTTTGTAACAAGGAAAGTAGATATACCCCTCCTGTTGGCCAGTTCTATGAATTCTCCCAGCCTCGTGTAAAGAGTGGGTTCTCCAGTCAGTGAAATTGCAATGTGTTTAGGGTCTTCTGCCTCTTTCCATTTTTCGTCTGTAACCTTCGGATTTCCCTTGAAGCCGGAAATGAGCTTCTTATGGGCTTTTATTGATTCTTCAAGAATGAATTCAGGGTCGTCCTCATCAGAGATGTGCATGCTGTCAAATCCCTGAAATCTCCAGCAGAATGAGCAATTCTCAGTGCAGGAGCTCAAAGCCGGTGTCATCTGAACGCATTGATGTGACTTAATTCCATAGAAATCTCCCTTGTAACAGCCGCGACCTCCGGTAAGTTCGCTTTTTGTCCAATGGCAGACCTTCACCGCGGAATGCTTTCCAACAAGGCCGTAGTGTTGCTTCTTGTAGATTTCTACATATTGGGTTTCCACGAGGCAACAGAATTTTAGCTTATATAATCTTTACTTATCTATAGTGTTACAAAATAATTGTTGGATCAGCATTAATTGCTGATTTGAATACGGATGAAGATGGGAGAATTCGTTATTGAACCATTATCAAATGATATGGAATCAAGGTACAGGGACTTTCTGAGGGAATATGACTTCTCTCCGGCAGATGAAAAAGTGTTCAACTGGTACAGAAGTCTCCCCGGAACAACCATGTATGTTTCCATGGATAATGGAAAAATAATAGCTTCCGGCATGTCCATACCCATGGGAGAAACTGGATGGATCGGTGCAATCTGCACCCATATGGATTATCGTGGAATGGGACTGGGAAGAGCAATGACCCAATACACAATCAGGAAACTCCGCAGTCAGGGTGCAAAATCCATTCTTTTAAGAGCAAGCGATGAAGGTGCCAGGCTCTACCGTAGTATGGGGTTTATAGAGACAGGATCCTACGATAATTTCCCGGTCGAAACGGGGGACTTTGACATCCCGGAAAGAAAGGACTTCCGGAAATTAAGCAGACTGGGTAAAGAGCATTTCTCCCTGGACCATGAATATACAGGCGAATTCAGAGATACGGTGCTTTCAAGTCTATCCGGGCAAGATGGATATGAACTCACGAATGGCGACGAACTTCTGGGATTTGTTTATCCTTCAGCAACGAATGGCATAGTGGGGATGACCAGAAACGAGGAACTGATCCCTGAATTTGTTTCGAAAATAATGCACGGGAGATCGGGTAAGATCAGGACACTGAAAGGAACTAAAATCAACAGATATATGCGGGAACTGGGTTTTGAAACATTGGATGGTGCCAAAAGAATGGTTCTCGGAGAAGATCCTGTAAAAAATAAAAATGGTATAATTGGAACAATCAGTTCCAGTATTGGATGAGAAGATTACTCTTCTCCGCCCATGCCTGGTGGCATGCCGCCTGCGCCGCCTGGTCCTCTTGATCCCTTTGTGGCTATGACATCATCAATCCTCAGGATCATTACAGCGGCTTCGGTTGCAGCCTCAATGGCCTGTTTGCCTATTCTTACAGGTTCAATTACGCCAACCTTGTCCATCTCCTCGACCTTTCCGCTGTACACGTTAATGCCTGCGGTGGTCTTTCCCTGGGCGTGTTCGTTCCTTATCTTTATGAGGATATCTATGGCATCAAGACCGGCGTTTTCTGAAAGTGCTCTTGGAATCTCTTCCAGTGCATTGGCGAATTTTTCAATTGCAAGCTGTTGCCTTCCGCCAACTTTTGAAGCGTATTCCCTGAGTTTCAGGGATATCTCGGCTGCAGTGGAGCCTCCACCTGTGACATATCCCTCATCTTCAACGGCTGCTGCAACAACATGTGTGGAGTCAGTTATGGATCTGTCTATTTCATCAACAACATGCTCGGTTCCTCCCCTGACCAGTATGCTCACTGCCTTGGGGTTTTTGCATCCTCTTACGAATGTAAGGTAGTCGTCACCAATCTTGACCTGTTCCACTTCATCAGCAGATCCGAGGTCCTGTGGGCTCAACTCATCTACAGATGAAGCAATTGCAGCTCCAGTTGCCTTTGAGAGTTTCTCGATATCGCTCTTCTTTACTCTTCTTACTGCGTAAATACCTTCCTTTGAAAGGTAATGCTGTGCAAGGTCATCGATTCCTTTCTGGGTGATAAGAACGTTTGCACCGCTTTCCTTAACCTTCCTGACCATGTCCTTGAGGACAGATTCTTCCTGGCTGAGGAATTTCTGAATCATTGATGGGTCATCGATCCTTATGTTTGTGTCAAATTCCGGCTTCTTTATTTCAAGTGCTGCATTGAGAAGTGCGATTTTTGCCCCCTTCACATAGTCCGGCATTCCCGGGTGCACTTTCTCTTTGTCCACTATAATACCATAAATAAGCTGGGTATCGTCAATGTCTCCGCCCTGCTTCTTCACGATCTGAATGTTATCGAAGTCCACGGAATAGCCGCTTTCTGTCTTTTCTGCAACAGCTTTTATGGATTCGTATGAAATTTCCGAGAGAAGTTCCTTGCTAGATGACGCACTCTTGCTGCTAAGGGATGTCCCAGCCATTTTTGTAAGCAGTTCCTTGTCTGAGAACTTGACGGGTTTCTTTACCTCGTCAAGAATCTTCTTTGCCTGATCTGCGGCCATTCTGTAACCTGCAGAGATAACTGTTGGATGTACGTTCTGGTTGATGAGACTCTCTGCTTCCTGGAGGAGTGCACCTGCAACAATAACTGCTGTTGTAGTTCCATCTCCAACAAAGGAATCCTGAGTCTTGGACACCTCAACCATCATCTTTGCGGCAGGGTGCTCTACATCCATTTCCTTCAGAATTGTAACTCCATCGTTTGTAATGACAATGTCACCGAGAGAGTCAACCAGCATCTTGTCCATTCCTCTTGGTCCAAGGCTTGATCTAACAGCATTTGCAATGCTCTTTGCTGCATCAATGTTGTTCTTCATGGCATCTCTGCCAGTCTCTCTCTTTGTACCTTCTTTTAATATGAATATTGGTTGGCCTCCTATCATATGTCCTCACCAAGTAAAAATAAACTTCTATATAACCATTTCTAATCTTCATTAGTTCAAAAACGCTTTGTTTTACAAGCTTTTCGCATAATAATCCCACACCGCTCTGGCAGTGCAAAATGCCTATATTTCAGCTTGAGATGTACAGAATATGATAGAAGCAGATACTGTAGAAATTTCCGGTTCAAAATATGAGTATGTAAAAATGCCCATGTTCAAAGCACCTCTCCTCCTGCTGAAGGGAAAAAAGGGATTTGTTATGTGTGGTTACCTTAACCTTGAAGCTGCCAATAAACTAGGGGACTGTGCAGTAAGAGTATCCGGTGTGAGTGATCTTCAGACTCTCCTGGACAGTAAAGCTGCAGGAGTATCTGATGAAGCAAAAAAACTTGGCATTTCGGAAGGTCAGAAAGTATCCGATTTCATACATCTGCTGGCATAGATCTTTATGATGACGGGAAAGGCCGCAGTTGGCATTTTGCAGAATGGTACCAGCACATTGCTGATCAGGAGAATGGAATACCCTGGGGATCCATGGTCCGGCAACATCGCTTTTCCCGGAGGACATATAAAGGATGGAGAAACAATTGAGCAGGGACTTCTCAGAGAGATAAATGAAGAGGTGAATCTAAATATCGGTGAAAAGCAAATCATAAAGCCTCTCGAATCTGTTTTTCCAAACCGTGCACCCAATCTGAAGGTTTATCCATTCCTTATCGAAGCCCATGATTTATCCGATGCAAGGCCCGGCCCCGAGGTAGCAGAAATCAAAATAGTGAATCTGGCAGATTACACATTAACAAAAAATCCACAGAATGGTTTTCCTGCTCTAGAATATGGTGGATGGATTGTCTGGGGGCTTACTTACAGGATAATTACCAGTTTTCTTGGAATAAGGTAAAAAATTAATGTTCCATTGTTTCAACCTGTGCGGATCTTCCTCTCTCAAGGCCCTCTTCCAGTGCTTTCATGTTTATTTCAAGGGCCTTTTTTGAGAAAGTCTTTTCAATCTGTCTCCTCACGGAATCCACGGAAATAGGTAACCAACCTGTTCCCAGGGCAAAACCGAGAAGTGCAATGTTAGCAGCTTTGTAATTTCCCAGGTTTTCCGCTATGGATACAGCATCTATGGTTCTGAGCCTGAAATTACCTGATATGGATGAAACAATGTCCTGAAGATCCGGATACTCCTCGTGTCTTATGCTCAAAGATACGGGAACCATTTTCTCGGTGCTCATTACCACTCTGGACCCCATGGAGGCCCTGGCAAGTGCCCGTTTGGTCTCAAGCGGCTCCATTCCTATGGTTATGTCCACTTCGCCATCCGGTATTATGGGGGCATGAAAATCGCCAATCCTCACATCAACCGTTACCGAACCTCCTCTCTGGGCAAGACCATGAATTTCAGACATCAGGACTTTCTCACCCTGTTCCATTGCGGCCTGCGAAATAATCATCCCTAAAGTTATGACGCCCTGTCCTCCAACACCTGCCAGCAGAATATTAGTTCTCATTTGTGGTCACCTCTATAGCCCTGAACGGGCATACATAAGGTTGGGAGCACACACCGCATCCATCGCAGAGAACAGGATCAATGGTTACTTTGCCATTGGAAACAGAAAGTGCCGGACAGGCAAAATTCTCAACACAGTTAAAACAGGATGAGCATTTTTCGGGAATGACATGATACTTCACTTCCTCGCCTTCCTTTCTCATCCTGTTGTCTCTCAGGATAGCACATTCTCTCCTTGCAACCACAACAGAGACTCCATCTGCCCTAAGGCCGTCCATTATTGCACCCAACGTATCCTTGAGGTTGTATGGATCAACTGTTTTGACGTTCTCTATTCCAAGGGATTTCACGATGTTCTCGATGGAAAGATTCCTGGATCTTCCAGTTGTCAGAGCAATGGGGGTTCCAGGATTTGGCTGCCTCCCCGTCATGGCTGTAACATCATTGTCCATTATGACCACCAGCATTCTGGAGTTGTTGTTAACTGCATTAACAAGAGCAGGAATGCCTGCGTGGAAGAAGGTGGAGTCTCCAATAAATGATATGATTCTCTGGTCTGTTGCCTTTGTGAACCCGGATCCCACTCCAATGGAAGATCCCATATCAAGCATAATGTCAGCTTCACTGAATGGCTCGTAATTTCCTAGTGAGTAACATCCAATGTCAGATGAATAGATCGGGTCCTCTATCTTGAGCATCTTCACTGCTCTCTTGACTGCAAAATAAGTTGCCCTGTGTGGACATCCGGGACATAAAACAGGTGGTCTTGGGGGTAATTCCTCTTTTGAACGGTACAGATCGCCTGCTTTTATCTCATATCCAAGAACCTTTGACAGAGAACTTTCAAGTGTGTTTGGAGAAGTTTCATGACTCATGGGGATAAGTCCATCCATTTTCCCATGAATCGAGACTTCAGGGAATCCGAGATCAGCAATGGCTCTTACATCCGATTCGATGATGGGATCAACCTCCTCCACGATGATCACATTGCCATGCCTTGAAAGAAAGTCCTTTACAATAGCGTCCGGGATTGGGTTCGTAATTCCAAGCTTAAGGACTTCCACATTCACCTGGTGCTTGTTAAGAACATCCATGAGAACATTGTACGCTTCACCTGAACTGATGAAACCTATCCTGGAAGAACGGTCTCCCTCAGTTCTGTTCAGTGTTCCGGAAAAATCAGTTTTCCCCAACCTTCCCATTTTTGATAGGAGTTCTTCCTTGAAATGATACGCATTGGAGGGAAGCGACACAAAGCTCCTTCCGTCCTTCGGGAAGAGTCCATTCTGATTTGGGGGCTCTATAGTGGATAAAGTAACACTCCCTCTCATATGACTTATTCTTGTAGTTGTCCTGAATATTACCGGCAACCCTTCCATTTCAGATATCTCGAAAGCCACCTTCAGGAAATCTTTTGCCTCCTGTGGATTCGATGGCTCGATGACAGGAACGTGGGCAAAATGGCCATAATGCCGGTTATCCTGCTCATTCTGGGATGAAAACATTGACGGGTCATCTGCCGTCATGATGACCATTGGGCCCCTGACTCCGGTGTATGAAATGCTCATCAGCACATCTGATGCAACGTTGAGTCCCACGTGTTTCATAAATACAAAAGATTTCAGTCCTGAAAGTGACGCAGCAAAGGCAGACTCCATTGCAACTTTCTCATTGACAGAAAATTCAAACTTGAGTCCTGCTTTTTCACTAATTTCGTAAAGGACGTCACCAACTTCGCTGGAAGGCGTGCCAGGGTAAGTAGTGGCTACAGCAACTCCGGCCTCCAGCACACCACGTGCTATTGCCTCATTTCCAAGCAGGAACATTTTCTCTCCGGGCTTGCCATTCAGCAGGCCTTGGTAAGCTGACATATATAATCTAATATGTAAAACGTAGAATTAGTATATGAACTATTACCCAGAAATATTCAGTGTGACATTAGCTGTCAGTACTTACTGTACAGGTTCTGTGAATAAGTGTCACGGTGTCTTTTAAAAAACACTTTACGTGCTATTGATTATCATGGTGTTTCCTTCTATGACCATTTGCGAATAGAGATTTTAGCATCTGCGGCAACAGCCCCATTCCTGGATACAATGACGGGATTCAGATCCATTGTTTCGATTTCCAGTTTCTGCTCCGAAATCATGGCACTTACTTTAAGGAGAAGGTCTATAAGACTATCACAATCAATCCTGTCACCCCTGAAACCTTTACAGAATCTTCCTGATTTTATTTCCTGAATCATATCTGCTGCATCATCTTTCGAAATGGGTTGTTTCCTGAAAGTGACATCGTGGTATAATTCAGTCTAAACTCCTCCAGTTCCAAGCATTATAACCGGTCCAAATACAGGATCCTGCGTAACGCCAACAATGTACTCAACACCCTTTGGAGCCATCTCTTCAATCAGGAAGAGTGATTCAGGGAATCTTTTCTTCATGGCATCGAATTCATCAAGGAGATCGTACAGGCCTATTAAACCAGTCCTGACTCCACCGACATCGCTTTTGTGCAGAATGGAGGCGTCTGAAACTTTAAGGACAAGTGGGAACTTCAATTCTATTTCTTTGGGAACTGAAGAGATCAGCATCCCTCGTGGTGTCCCAATGCCATATTCCCTAAGGATATTTTTTGCCTCAAATTCTGTTATATTGACTATTTGTGGCTTTATCTGCTCTTCACTGCTCATGGACTATCCTCCTCATGTAGGTGTTTCTGAGGTATAGGGCCTTCATAGAGGCCACAGTTCTTTCAATGGACGGATATGCAGGTATCAGGTTCTTTTCAAATTCAAGCATAAGGTCCTGCGTAAGTCTGTTACCAATAATACCAACAATGGTGGTCTTCTTCTTAGATGCGGTTATAATGTGCTGTACAACCGATGAGTCGATTTTTGGTGTCTGAGGTAGAGCGTATGCGATTATGCCATCCACATTATCAGAACCCGACAGGATTTCGAGTATAGCAGCATATGCTTCTGTGCTACCGTCAGCAGTCAGGTCTATGGGGTTGTTCAGGGAAGCAATGGGAAGTGCATGTTTCTTCAACTCTGCAATCTCCTCATCACTGAACTTTGCCATTGCGAGTGAAGGCCTTTCATTCTCTTCGGTAAGAAGATCGGTTGTGAGAACACCAACTCCTCCAGCTGTGGTGAGGACAGCTATCCTTTTTCCCTGTAATGGAAGGGCATAAGCGAAAGCTTTTCCAAAATCTATGAGTTCTACTTCATTGTAGGCCCTGACTACGCCCATCTGTCTGAGAACGCCATTCATAACCCTGTCATCGGAAGCCATTGCACCTGTGTGGAATGAGGCTGCTGCAGAGGATTCCCTGGTTCTACCGGTCTTCAAAATGACCACTGGTTTTTCCATGTTTACTCTTCTTAAGGTTTTGAAGAAACGTTCACCATTAGCAATGCTTTCAAGGTAGGCAACTATGGATTTTGTTTCTTCATGATCAAGAAACATCTCCATGAGGTCTTCCTCGTCAACGTCAGCACGGTTTCCGATATTAACAAAACCGGAAATCCCGGTACCGTTCCCAGAAATTGCATCCATTACAAGAAGGCCAAGAGCTCCACTCTGGGAAATAAAACCAATGTGCCCTTCCTTAGGGAACCAGATCCGGTCACCAGGAGTAAGGGCGGTGTTTACATTGGAATGAGGGAACAGAACTCCAACAGTGTTGGGGCCAATCAATCTCGTTTTTGTTCCTTTCAGCTTATCTTTAAGCGATAACTCAAGCTTCCTGCCCTCATCACCAAGTTCGGAAAACCCTCCAGCAACTATGATCACAAAGGATACCTCTTTCTTCACACACTGCTCAAGCACAGTAGGAGCTATTTTGGCCGGTAAGGCGATTACTGCCAGATCTACTTTTCCAGGCACCGATAGTATGTCTGGATAACATTTTATCTTTAGAATTTCCTCATATGAAGGGTTAACCGGATAAATTTTACCTTTGAATCCCTGGTTAACAAGGTTCTCTAGAACAGCGTTTCCTATCTTGGTTCTGTCAGGTGAGGCACCTATAACTGCAACTGATACAGGACTGATAAGATCATTAAAAAGGCTCAACTGATGATTCAATGTCTGCTGGCCTATTAAAGCCATACCTAATATCTTTAGTATTTCTTAATTTAGGGAATAGAGGTGGCAGAAGGAGAAAAATTCACCTGGAGATGACATTTCAGTCTGAAAGGAAAGCCCGGGTACCATTCCTGTCAAAGGATACCCTCACAACAAAACTGGAAGAATCCATGAGGGATTTCTGCAACTGCTGAACCATTCCCTTTTTGCTTATAACCAGGAGAAATCCATCAGCACCTCCACCCATGAGTTTTGCAGCTTCGGCACCATTCTCCCTGGCAAATGAAATGAGTGAATCAATTTTTTGATTTGATACCTTGCTTCCCAGTTTCTTCTTAAGTGACCAGCCGGCGTTCACAGCATCAGTGAATCCGGTAAAGTTACCTGAAACAACAGAGTCTCGCATGTCAGCAGTAAGATTTCTCATGGCATGCAGACTTGATACAACGTCACTGTCTCCATGCTGAGATTTCTCAACCTGTTCCTGGAGTACGGAAGTACTTTCTCTTGTGTTGCCCGTGTATACAAGCAGTGTTCTCCTCTCCAATTCATTCATGAAATCAGAGAAACTGGAAAGATCGGTTGTATTTTCCCCGGAAGCGTTAAATTCCATATACTTGAAATTCCCAAGACTCACTGCAAATGGATCCTGTTTGCCCAAAGTAATACCAAAATAATCATGTTCAAGTCTGAAAGCCTCTCTTGCAAGGTCCCATGGATCAATGGTTCCGCCCTGGATAAGGTAAATGAGTTTCAGCATAGCCGTGGTAAGTGCACTGGAAGATCCGAGTCCTGAGCCAGGTGGTACACCGCTGCTGATTATGATCCTGCCTCTGGAAATCCCACGGCTTTCAAGCAGATGGGACATCTTATTGAGAACGTCATTGTCGCTGCTGTCTTTCCCAATTAGTACACTTTTGAGAAAGTCTCTGGATGAGATCTCAAGATCGAACTCGTCCGGGGTGTATATTATAGTAACACCACGGTCAATCGCAGTGTTAAGAACTGCTCCTCCATAAGTGTCGCAGAATGGTGATATGTCGGTACCTCCACCACCGAAGCTTACTCTGAAAGGGCTATACGCAACGTATTTCTTCCCGGCCATGACATGTGGCATATGGTGTGCTATTTCATAAATATGGTCTTTAAGATTTTCAATAAACTTCTCTGCCGGCCTTCGCAGGGGGCTTGCTTTTTCCTGGATTGTTTACGGAATATCTCCAGGCTTTAAGTACAGCAAGCTACGATCAAACCGATTTTACGTTCCTCAACTGGAAATGGATCTACCACCAAATGAGGTCAAAAAAATCGATATATACAGATGAAGCATGTCAAACTATGGAAAAGAACAACAGCTACTGGCACACAATTCCTGTGGGACCTGAACCACCAGAACACCTTTATGTAATTATTGAGACACCAAAGGGAAGCAAGAATAAGTTTGAGATATCCAAGAAATTCCCGGGTGTTGTTCTGGACAGGGTCCTTTATTCATCTGTAATGTACCCTATTGAATACGGTGCCATTCCTCAGACACTATATGCAGACGGAGACCCGCTTGACGCAATGGTCCTCACAAGTGAACCCACATATCCCGGTATTGTGATTGAGGCAAGACCGGTAGGTGTAATGAAGATGATCGATCAGGGAGACAAGGACAACAAGATACTGATGGTTGCTGACGGAGAACCAAGATTCAGGCATGTACAGACCTACAAGGATCTCCCTGAGCAGATTCTCAAGGAAATATCCAATTTCTTCCAGACCTACAAGATACTTGAAAACAAGAAGACTGAGGTTCTCGGCTGGGAAGATGGGGATTTCGCAAGGAAGGAAATAAAGGAATCCATGGAAGCTTACAGAAAAGAGTTCCCACAATAAATATGGATAAGAATACCACTATTCCTGTTGGAATGGGAAAAGTAACCCTTGACCGTTCCCTCAGGGAATTTGCAGAAAAGGGCTATTACATTGTTATCCGCATGGAAACCGTTCCCGGCCCATGCAATGATGCTGATTGTGAAAGGATACCTGTTGGGATCGTTGAAGTCACACAGGTTCCAGATCAATCTTTTAAGGTATATGCTGGAGATGGGTATTTTCTCGCCATAGAACCACCGGTTCAGATGTATATCGACAGGGACAGGCTATCTGTAACCTTGAAAAAGAGTCCCCTTGGGAAACTCATCGTCAAAGGTCTTGTACTCACTTAAGCCTGTAATTCCTTTTGTTAACCCGTAGACTCCGGGAAAGTATTTTTAAAGATTCGTGCGGTATCCTGCCACGCCAAGTAATAGCATAAGAGACAGGTTCCAGCTGGGAAACAAAGAGTTATGGGCCGTAAGTGTAGCATCAGGGATACGGTCAATTGGTTTTGGAGCAACCTGGCCTTACATGGCTATATTTCTCAACCAGACACTTGGAGTTCCTGTTTATTTTGTTGGGGTCATCTTCACTCTTGGGTCCATTGTTTCCATTGTATTCAGTATAATAGGGGGAGCACTTGCTGATCTCTTTGGAAGAAAAAAGGTTCTGCTTCTAGGGAGTTCAATTTCAGGTATCCTCTTCCTCGTGGTCGCTCTTCTTCTGAGCGTCTCTGCACCTGCAGTTTTAATTATTGCTGCATTTATCTTCACATCAGCAGGAGGCTCTCTTATATTCCCGTCAGCAAATGCACTTGTTGCAGATGTTACCAGTCCTGCAGAAAGAACCAATGGTTATGTTGTTTACAGGATAATGTCCAACCTTGGATGGGCAATTGGTCCTCTGAGCGGGGCTCTTATCTACGACTCAGGCATCATATGGATTTTCACGCTTATAACTGTATCAAGCGTGATCCAGGGAATAATGGTGCTGTTCCTGGTCAAGGACAGGTGGAAAGAGAGAGGAAAGAAGGAAAACCTCAAGAAGACCGGGAAAATCAGTATTCTGTCTTTTGACAGGTTCCTGATTATATTCACGGTTGGAACATTTTTCCTGACTCTGGTCTCCTCACAGTTTTCAGTAACGCTTCCTGTTTTCATGAAAGAGAAAATTGTCTCAGTGACCAGTTACATTGGTCTCATTTACGCAGTAAACGGTGTTGTTGTGGTTGTGGGGCAGTATCCAATAACCAATTTCATGAAAAAGTATCCCGAAATTCTCTCAATGATTCTTGGGGCAGCTGCTTATTCAGTCGGATATCTTCTCGTCGGGTTTTCCACCAGCCTTTTGGATCTGATGGGCGACATGGTCATAATAACCGTTGGCGAGAATCTTGTATCTCCTGTGATGAACAGTATCGTTTCAAAAATTGCTCCCAGGGATAAGCTTGCAAGATATCTTGGTTTCATGGGGATGATGAATTCGTCAGGCAGAGCATTTGGGCCGTCGGTAGGTACATTCCTTATTTCCCTGTACGCATTCAACGGCCTCAGGCTCTGGTCTACCATAGATCTCTTCGGTCTGGCATCAATAGCCCTGTTCTTTGCCTTCTCAAGGGTTCTGCCAATGATTTCTGTCAGACCAAACGAGCATCAGGTTGAGGATCACAGTGCCTGAGATCCCACGGAGAGCAATACACCTATGAGGAATATGAAACCAATAAATGTGTTTGAATTCTGGAAGGACACCTTGATGCTCCTTGGATCATCCGGATTCACTATGTAATGCTGGTAGAAGATCAGTGCTGAGATTGGAACCAGAGAAAGGAAGTAGAAAATTGACCTCAGATAGAAGCCAAGCATGAGGAAGAATCCAAATGTAAGTGCATGAATCAGGTCTGATAGCAGCAAACCTCTTTTTATTCCGAAATCTGTCATCACTGTTCTTAGGCCCAGATTCTTGTCATGCTCCATATCAGGTATTGTGTAAATCATATCAAAGCCGGCAATCCACAGGGATGAGGCAAGGAATATGAGGTAAAGGGGCCATGTATGCGGAAAAACAGGAGTTATGGCCAGATATCCAGCAAGAACACCAACTCCGATTGTAAGACCCATGTAGAGGTGTCTCCATGGTGTAATTCTTTTCAGGAATGGATCGCTGACGAAGAGGAAAAGCACGATTGGAGAAAGCATGAAAACGAAAGTGTTCAGGAGATAGGCCGAGATTTCAAAAACGGCTCCGAAAACAAGTGTTAGAATAACTGCTGTCCCGACTTTCATCTTACCTGTGACAAGCATCCAGTCTTTTTTCCTTGGATTGAAACGGTCAAACTTCAATCCCTCAATACGGTTGACAGACATTGCTGTTGCCCTGGCAAAGGTTGTTGCTACAAGTATGAGCAGAAGCTTGAAGTAGTCGTAGTGACCCGCTGAGGCAAGTACTGCCCCACTGAATACAAATGGCAAATCGAAAACGGTATGCTCAAGTTTAATGTATTCCACAATGTCTCTGAAATTCATATTCCGTACTCTCTCCATCTTTTTTTGACTGTTTCTTTAATTTCATCAGGCACGTCCATTACTTCAGGCCACTTTCTCGTGAAGCCTTCTGCCTCTCCTTTTCTTGTGGCATCAATGCCCATCTTTGAGCCATAATTGAACTGCTGGGATGCATGATCAAGGCTGTCAGTTACGGTCCCCGGAACAATAAACACATCCCTCTGGGGGTCAATTCTTGTGCTTAGTGCCCATATGACCTGCTTCCTGTCGTGGACATCAATATCTGAATCAACAACCACAATGATCTTTGAGAACATTAGCTGACCCAGTCCCCAGAGTGCAAACATTACTTTCTTTGCCTGCCCGGGATATCTCTTCTTTATTGACACGATCACCATGTTATGGAACACTGCCTCCTCCATAGTGTTCATGTCAACTATTTCAGGGACCTGGAATTTTATGATTGGAAGAAACATCCTCTCAATGGCTTTGCCGATAATAACATCCTCATGCCAGAGTTTTCCAACAATGCTTGTCGGATAAACAGGTTTTTTCTTCTCAATAATCCTCTTAACATGGAAAACTGGAAACTGCTCTTCAAGAGAGTAATATCCTGTATGATCACCAAATGGCCCCTCTAGTCTGGTTTCTGAAGGTTCTACATAGCCTTCCAGGATTATTTCCGCATTTTTAGGGTACTGGAGATCAACAGTCTGTCCCTGTACCAATTCCATTTTCTTCTTTGACACCAATCCTGCAAAGGAAAACTCATCTAGGCCATGAGGAAGTGGGGCAACAGCAGAAAATATTGTCAGGGGGTCTGTACCCATGATGACTGCAACATCCATGGTTTCTTTTTTTTCTGAATAATCATGATAATGTTCTGCTCCACCTTTGTGGATCTGCCAGTGCATTCCAAGGGTCTCATCATCAAACACCTGAAGTCTGTACATTCCAACATTCCGGTGTCCTGTGACCGGGTCCTTTGAAACCACTACAGGAAGAGTAACAAATTTTCCCGCATCTCCCGGCCATGTTTTGCATATTGGATATCTGGAAAGATCAGGTTTTTCAATGACTGTATGGGATGACCCAATGGATGAGGATACCTTCGGCTTGATGCCCCCCAGCTCTCTCATCATCTGGAATCCCTTGGAAAGAAGAGAATCTGTATCACTGGGTACCTGTACAAGTCCAAGGAGCCTGTTTCCTATGTTTTCAGGTTCATCTCCCAGGATCATTTTCATTCGTTCCCAGTCTGAGAAAAGGTTTCCAACTGCAGGTATCTCTGATCCCCTGACGTTGTTGAAGAGCAGTGTCATTTTATTCCCTACTCTCTGTTCTTCACTTAGTATATGGGTGAGCTCAAGTTCCGGTTCAACCTGGGCATTTACATCCCGGAGCATGGATCTGGTTCGAAGGGTATCAAGGTATTCTGCAAGGTCAGCGAAAACCATTATGTCCCCAGATTACAACTTGAAATATCATCTTTTGTACGAACTGTTCTGTCAATTTTAAAAAAAGTGGTTTGGGAACCGGTCTCAAACCCAGTCAGAGCTTTTGAAGTTCAACTTTTTTCTGTCATAAGCACGGCTCTTGCCGCAGACAGCCTTGCTATTGGAATCCTGTAGGGAGATGCCGACACATAGTTAAGTCCAATCTTGTTGCAGAAATGTATGGTAGATGGATCTCCTCCCTGTTCCCCGCATATTCCAACTTCAAGCTTCCTGTTGGTTTTCCTCCCTTTTTCCACTGCCATTTTCATGAGTTCACCAACACCCTCTTCGTCGACGGTGGCAAAAGGATCTGTTGGAAGAATTCCCTCTTCAACATAGTTTGCAAGGAATTTTCCCTCCGCATCATCCCTGCTGTATCCGAATGTCATCTGCGTAAGATCATTGGTTCCGAACGAGAAGAAATCAGCGAAGCCGGCGATTTTGTCTGCTGTAACACAAGCTCTCGGTATTTCTATCATCGTGCCGAACTTGTATTCCACATCATTGTCTCCTGCAACCTTCTTTGCTACTCCTTCAAGTCTCTCCCTCAGGCGTTTCAGTTCATTCATGTGCCCTACAAGCGGTATCATGATTTCCGGTAGAATCTTGTGTCCCTGTTCCTTTACCTTTATGGCCGCAGTTAGGATGGCCTTGACCTGCATTTCATAGATTTCCGGATAACTGAGTCCCAGTCTGCATCCCCTGAAACCCAGCATTGGATTGAATTCCTCGAGATTCTTCACGATCTGGAGAAGATTTCTCAGTTCCGAGAGTTTGCCAATAATATCATCAAGTTCCCTGGATTCCTTCGTGTTTCCAAGTTTCAGTTTCAGATCGAAAATCTCAGTAAGTATTTCCTCCTTATCGGGGAGGAATTCATGAAGCGGGGGATCAAGAAGCCTTATGATCACAGGATACCCATCCATGGTCCTTAAGAATTCGGTGAAATCTGCAACCTGCATTGGCAGGAGCTGATCAAGATATTTCAGGCGATCTGCAAGAGAGGTGCTCATAATCATTGCTCTCATGATCTGGATTCTCTCGTTTCCCAGGAACATTCTTTCGGTCCGGGCCAGGCCTATTCCCTCTGCACCGTTCTCTCTTGCTATCCTTGCCTCGAGCGGGGTGTTGGCATTTGCCCTCACTCCCAGTTTCCTGTAGGAATCACACCATTTCAGGAGAACCTGAGCCTCAGGCGTTATGGAGGCAGTTTCCAGCGTTGTCTCTCCAAGAAGGAACTGACCGTTTGTTCCGTCAACAGTTATTGTGTCACCTTCCCTGAATACATCGTCTCCAATTCTCAGAGTCTGTTCCCTGAGATTTACCGTCATGCTCTCAACACCAACAACTGCGGGTTTTCCCATTGCTCTTGCAACTACAGCTGCATGGGAAGTCATCCCTCCTTTCTGTGTGAGGAAGCCCTGTGAAACAGACATACCTCTCACGTCATCAGCCGTGGTTTCCGGTCTTACCAGAATAAGCTTCTTTTTTTCCTTGGCAAGCTCAACTGCTTTTTCGGATGAAAAGACTATTGTTCCCGACGCTGCACCTGGGGATGCTGCAAGTCCTCGGCCCAGGATCTTCTCGCCTCCGTTGTATTTCACCTGCGGGTGCAGAAGCGTGTCAAGTACCTGAGGCGATATTCTCTTGATCGCCTCTTTATCGTCGATTAAACCTTCGTTTACAAGATCGACAGCTACCTTCACTGCAGCCCTTGCGCTTCTCTTTCCGTTACGTGTCTGGAGCAGGTAGAATATTCCCTTTTCTATGGTGAATTCTATATCCTGCATGTCTCTGTAATGTTTTTCAAGAGTCTCAGCTGATTTTATGAGGTCTCCATATGCCTTTGGCATTTCCTTCTGAAGATCTTTTATCTCCCTCGGAGTTCTGATTCCTGCAACAACATCCTCTCCCTGCGCGTTTGTGAGGTATTCTGAAAATATCCTCTTTTCACCATTGTTTGGGTCCCTGGTGAATGCAACTCCTGTTGCAGAATCTTCTCCCATGTTCCCGAAAACCATGGAAACCACGCTTACTGCTGTTCCCAAAGTTTCAGGGATATCATTGAGCTGCCTGTAGGTTTTGGCACGTTCTGAATTCCATGATTTAAAAACTGCTTCCACTGCCACCTTTAACTGTGTCATTGGATCCTGTGGGAATTCCTGCTTGAATTTTTTGTACACTTTGAGGTATTCACTTATAACTGTTTTCAGGGCATCTGGTCCAAGTTCATTGTCTCCCCTGACACCAATATGCTTCTTGACTTCTGAGAGTTTTTCCTCAAATTCTTCGTGGGGAATGCTAAGAACAACTTCTCCGAACATCTGGATAAGTCTTCTGTATGAATCATATGCAAACTTCTCGTTCTTTGTGAGACTCGAGAGGGCCTTGACAGTTTCATCGTTAAGACCCACATTCAGGATCGTATCCATCATTCCGGGCATACTTATTGCTGCACCGGATCTTACTGACACAAGAAGGGGATTTTCTTTCCCTCCAAACTTCTTTCCCGCTGTCTTTTCAAGTGTTGCAAGGTGTTCCAGAATCTCTTTCCATAGAGATTCCTTCACTTCTGCGGTCTTCAGGTATTCCAAACAGGCCTCGGTTGAGACTGTGAATCCTGGAGGAACATTCAGCCCGATCCTGACCATTTCAGCCAGACCTGCTCCCTTGCCTCCAAGGATATCTACCATTTCTCGGCTTCCTTCTCTAAAATCATACACCAATTTTCCGGGGGTGTTCACGTTCATTCATTAAGGGGGTTTAAAAAGCTTTTACCTGTCCAAATGGCAATACATGACGAATTTCGAACTAAACTGAAGATATTTGCCAGGATGTCTGACAAAATCTTATTTTTTCCTCATTTTTTGCAAAAAACTATAAATAAGGTATTAACGTACTATGAAGGAAATAATAATTATCTAGTTATGCTCAATAAAAATATTTTTTTCTTGTGAAGTTCCCTAAAACACAAGTTTCAGGAAATTTTCCGATCAAATTGCTGGCTTTTTATCCACTCATTCGGTGAAAATCATTGAAAGCAAACGTTTTTCCGCTTTTCTTCTGTGTTCTATAAAAGTTGAACTGTCAAGCCCAATTTTTTCTGCAAGTTCCTGTGAAGATATTTTTCTGGGAAGATCATAATAACCATACTGGAATGCCGTGCTAATCGCTTTTCGCTGTTTTTCAGTCAGGCTATCCAGCGGTGACTGAAGGAAGGACTGTCCATTTGTTACAGAAAGAATATTCAATCTGGAACTCACTTTTTCCAGTTCACCTAAAAAAATCCTCAGTTGTTTTGTTTCACCCATAACTCCTATTTTTATTCGGCCATCATTAATTTCATACGGGCCGGGGAAATAAACACCCGCATTCATGAGATATCTCGCCCTTTCCGGTCTTCTCTCCCTCATGAAACATATTGAGGTTCCGGGGGTTTCATCAACCAAAGGAGTTATTTCGAAAACTTTCCTGTCAAAGACCTCTTCTATCCTGTCATCAGGATTCTGCAGCTTAATCCTGCATATTGTGGCAAATTCTTCCTGATCGGATCTCAATAAATGCAATGTTTCCAGGGACTTCAGTTTCTGGAGGGATACGGTCATGATCTCCCCATCCAGCTTTCCAAAATCTTCTATGGGGCCTTCGATGATAACTCTCTGCATGATGTTGGTTAATAGGTTGTGGTTAATAATCTTTAAAAAGGACCAATTATAATTGGTACAATGATTATCTAACACTCATGTTTAACACCAACCAGTAGTCAGGACGGTGGATAAACAATTATGAACAGTACTGAAACTGGAAGGTTCAGATTTGACGGTAACCAGAAAAGGATGATCGGGTCAGTGGCTTTTATCGAAGTCATCAGAATGTTTGGTATCTTTCTTGTTGTACCGGTTTTTACACTATATGGGAAGACATTTACAGACTCCGCTTTGCTAATAGGTATAGCACTGGGAGGTTACGGATTGACAATGGCATTATTCCAAGCACCATTTGGTATCATTTCAGACCGCTTCGGCAGAAAAAAAGTGATCATTCTCGGAATGATACCATACATTATTGGTAACATAATTTCGTGGCATCCTTTCACTATCTATGGATTAATAATTGGAAGGCTCATTGCCGGATCTGGAGCAGTTACTTCATCCGGATTGGCCATGGTGCAGGAAAGTGTTCCTCCAGAAAGGAGAAACCTTGCAATGGCAATTCTAGGTATACCAATTGGGTTTTCCTTTATGGTTGGGATCATATTAGGTCCCTATATATCTTCAAGAATGGGCACAGATTTCCTGTTTCTCCTTTCAGCACTTCTTGGCATAATTTCCGTGATTCCTATGTTTGGAGTCAGATACAGGAAACCTGATCTCAGCTATGCCGAGAGAAGAAAAGCGGGGAAGATTGAACGAAAAGCTATACTGGTTGGGATGGTAGGGTTCCTTCTCTCCCTATTCATGATGGTTTTCTTTTACTACCTGCCTTTGTACGGTGTTAAAGCCTATGGTTCACAGGGTTACGAATTACTTTTGCTCTGGCCTGTTGTCATTGGAGGAGCAATAGCAGTAATATCTTCTGGTTTTGCAGATCGTGGGAAAACCACTCTGTTTGCAATACTGTCCCTTCTTATTGTACTGATCAGTGTTCCAATGGTTTTCACACAGCCTATAAGGACTGGAAACCGGAACTGGTTTTTCATAGGGGCGATTATATTCTTTATAGGGTATTCCATTGCAGAGATCGTCTTCACTCCATTGATTTCCAAGCTCTCTCGGAAAAACAGCTATGGTGCAAACATTGGTGTATATAACACCATGCAATTTTTTGGGCAGTTTGTTGGCGGTATTGCAGGAGGTGTCCTGATAACTCTTCAGTTGACCTATCCGGCGCTGATAAGGACGTCAATTGTTCTTGCAGGCATTATGGTGCTGGCCCTGATCTTTCTTTACATTCCCACTAAATTCCGGGAAACAAAGAAAGAAGCATCTGCATGAAGATATCCTTCAACTATTTTGAAAACCCAAATTTTTTTGTTTTGAACCGAACAGTTTTAAGAGATATTTTATCATTAATTCACAAAAATCTATTTTTGTTAATCAGAGAACGGTCTGTCAAAAACTAAATTTTTATTGTTTGTTTATAAATAAAAATATTTTCCCAAGATCAAAATAAAATCCCTTTACTTAATTCCCATCAGAAATGGAACGCTTCTATCTCCCGATTTCGAATGGTAAAATTTCATATCTTGAACGGAAAGGCGACTATCCCGTTATATTTCTCCATGGTCTTGGGGGTTCCAGCAACAACTGGCTGAAACTTGCAAACTATTTTCCCGGCCACATCAGGATGATCATGCCGGATCTGTGCGGGCATGGCCGTACTGATGTTCCTCTTGTCAATTTCACAATTGCCGAGCAGATCCAGGCAATGAGAGAGTTCATAACAGGACTTGGACTTCAGAAGTTTTCCTTAGCGGGCAATTCCTATGGGGGGTGGGTTTCAATGAGATTCTGCATTTCCGGGGGGAAACCTGAAAACCTGATTCTCGTGGATTCTGCTGGAATTAATCCCACTGTGGGCGAAGAGGCCCAAGAAAATGCAGAGAAGTTTGTTCAGCGTGTCATGAAAATGAATCCCAGAAACAATGTTGAGTATATCCGGAATTTTGTAAGAGTCAATGCCACAGGTAATGAAAAGGTCACCACAGAGGAACTTGGTTCAATAAAATCAAGGACGCTCATTGTATGGGGGCAGAAAGACAGGCTAATCCCTGTCAGATATGCAGAAGAACTCCACATGAACATCAAGGGAAGCAAACTGGAAATTATCGAATCAGCAGGTCACACTCCGCATTCAACAAATCCAGAAGAACTTGGGCCAATCATCAACTCATTTCTGAAGTAGGCTATCTCCGGTTATCTCTGGAATCAAGGGCATAAGAGCCCGGGTCCTCTGCGTCCCTGGATTCAATGTATTTTCCCATAAGTTCAGGGTTGGTTTCTGCTACTGTTGTCTCCGCATTGCCGAGCAATTCACTTTCCAGGAATATGCCGCCGTTTTCCGGTCGCATTCTTGTTATTATGGAGCCACCACGGAATGGATCAGAAATAGAGTTGACTGAAATTACCGGGAGTCTTGTCTCAAGTGACCTTCCTTTAACATATATATGCCACATGTCCTTGAATTCAGAATCGATAAGTGAAGGATTAACAATGAGGGCAGCACCATTTTTGATCGCCATTTTGGCATAATATGGGAAATCAAGATCATAGCAGACTGCAATAGAGACCTTAATCTGTTCTGCATCGAATACCCTGATTTCGTTTCCCCGGGTGTATCTGCCGTTTTCAGCCTTGAATAATGAGATCTTGTCCTGAAACCCATGCAATCCTCCATTATGAATGAAGGGTGAAGAATTGTACAATCTGCCGCTCCTTTCAATGGAAAAACTTCCCGGTATCACTGTACAGTTCTTTTTTCTGGAAAAATCACAGAAAAAATCCAGTATATGGTTAAGCAAAGGATCATTCTCTCCCATAGCAGTTGTAATCCATTTTTCGGGGAGAACTGCAAGTTGGAAGTCCTGTTCATCAAATTTTTTAAAGGTTTTTTCAAGATACGGTATCGCATCATCTGCTTGCATGCGCGGTGCCTGAATGGCCAGAACCTTCATTGGGATTTCTCACCGATTTTATCTGCAAGAAGAAGCATCATATTCCAGGTCATTCTTGGCTTATACAGGTATCCTGCTTCAATGGCACCATCTCTCGTAATAAAGGTGTAGTTATTTTTTACAGAACCGAAGGGGAGTTTCTCATCTGTGAAGGGATTGAAAATTATCAGGTCTGGTTCAACGTCCTTGAAGTTGATTCTCACCAGATTGGGGTCCTTTTCACGGGATAGTTTGAAGACCGCAAGTATTCCATTGTATGTTTCCCTGATTATATGGTTGAGTTTTTTCCCTGTTATAAGCTTTAATTCAATGGGTTCAGAACTATCAAGCTTTTCTTTGAAACTCCTTTCCAGCCTGTAATCAGGGAGAGAGGCCGAATTGACCACTAAATCAAATGAGAAGCTGGAAAGTGTGGTTCTTGTATTGGCCTCAAACTGGTCCATTGTTGAAGACCTGTGAAATTGGACATAATCGGGTATCCCGTGTTCCGTGTTACCAATGAAAACAATTTTTTCTGCACCAAGACGAAAAGCGGTTCTAATCAACCACCATGCTGTGGTTCCGGTTCCTGAATTGGTAATGTTCCTCACCGGATCAATCTTCTCTTCACCTCTGCCTCCAATGATGAGTACATTCCTGTTTCTGAGCACATGACCTTCCAATGATCTCACAGCATAATCCACTAATTTCTCTGTTTCCGAAATTTTAGCCTTTTCATGGTGTATCCTAGGTGGGATGATACTGACACCGGTGTTCCTTAGCTTCTCAAGATTTTCAATGTTTATGGGGTTTATCATCATGCCCTCATGCATTACTGGAGCAATGAGAACGGGGTTTCCATTTCCCAGTGCGAATGAAAAGAACAGGGAAGGGACATCGTCTGATATGCCTGAAGATGCTTTGCCTATGAAGTTGTATGAAGCCGGGCAGACCATTAGGAGTGTATCTTTAGGATTTCCGCTGAAACAGCTGATGTGCTCGATATACCCTGTAATTTCTGTCACTACTTCATTTTCAGAAGCCCATTTCATGATATTGGGGTTAATCATTGCTGCCGCTTCACGGGACATACCTACAGTTACATCTGCGCCTTCTCTTCTAAGGTCCCTTATGAGATCGGGAACCCTGTAAATGGATATGCTGGCGGTTACTGCCAGAACTATTTTCTTTCCTGCAAGCGAGCCTGCAAATTTTGTCTCATCTGTATCTATCATAGGTCCTCAGGTTTTACGATGAACCAGGAACCTGTAGCTTCTGCACAGAGCTTCCTGTCACCATCTAGTAATTCAATCTTGCTGAACGTTATATTTCTTCCTCTCTTGGTAACTTTTGCTATAACTGTCAAGGGCCCTTTTCTCACTGCCCGCAGGAAATTGGTGCTCATGTTGATTGTAACTTCGTTTGCAACATCTCCATAGGTCATGACACTTAGGCCGCCTGCAGCATCAAGGACAGTCATTACGGCACCCCCATTCATGAAATCTCCCGGACGAAGCAGTTTCTGATCAAGAGGTAGAGAGAGTTCGAGCAATCCGGGCTCAGCATTTTGAATGCTGAAATCCATTCCTGAAAGGAAATTGTCAGACTTAAGAATGTTGAGAATAGCGTCTTTCATGCGTAATGGGTATTATGAAAGGATTAAAGTATTATAGGGAGTATACAAATAACAACTCATTAAATAGTTATGATTGCAACAAACTTCGCAAATTTGAGTTGTATAATATTTTACATTAACACTGAAAATCATTGTCTTTTAAAATAAATCTTAAAAAGAAAATCATATAAACAATCAGGATATTATTAGCTATGGAAGCTAATGCTGAGCAGCTCAGCAAAATAGCAGAAATGCTCAAACTACTAGGACTTTCATCCTACGAAGCTCAAGGTTTTGTAGCACTTGTTTACCACGGGGTTGCCAATGCAGATACTGTTGCAGACACTGCAAATATACCACGAACATCTGCGTACAAGGTAATGGAATCACTTGTTCAGAAAGGATTCGCCAAGGAAACAGATGGAAGACCCAGGATGTTCAAGCCAGACGACATGAGCCGCATAAGATCTGAATTCCAGGAAAAATTCGATAAGCTGTTCAGGAGCCTTAAGGACCTTCAGGATATGCTGCCTTCAAAGGGAGAACCTCAGCTTGTTTACACAATATATGGAAGCCAGCAGGTAATGAGCAAGCTTGCAGAGATGATTAACCTCACTGAAAGGGAACTCATAATCTGCACGCCAAAAGTAAAGGAGATAAGAACAGAACTAAAGAAGTATATTGACAATGCTATCAAGAGAGGCGTCAAGGTTACTTTTGTTACGCCGCCAAACAAGAGGATACCTCCTAACACTCAAGTGTTCAGAAAAGAAGGGCTCATAGCAACAGATGTCGTTAGTGACCAGATCAGGGCCATGATTGCAGGACCCGAAATTGATGCCTGTGGATACACCGATAATCCGGCCCTTGCGTTGCATGTCTATCAGTTCATTAATATGATTATTGAGAGCGAAAAGTCAGCATAAAGTGATATTTTTGGGAGTTACAGAAAAAATGCTTATTGGTGGCCACATTTCGACAGCAGGCGGAATATATCTTTCCCCTGAAAGGGCTGCAAAATTCTCATTCAGAACATTCCAGGTATTTTCAAAGAATCAGAGGCAGTGGAAAGCAAAACCGCTTGCCGAAAACGACGTAGAGAAATTCAGGAGTGAAGTTGCCTCAAGAGGAATGAAGAAGATCATGATACACGCATCATACCTGCTCAACATGGGCACCTCTGATCCTCAGCTAAAGACAAAGGTGCTCGATGGTTTCCTCGAGGAGATAAAGCGTGCAGATATACTCGGGATAGATTACCTGACATTCCACCCCGGTTCTGCAAACGGGACCACTGAAAAGGATGCGTTGAGAAATATTGCAGAAAATCTTAATCAGCTTATTACAAAGGATCAGGGCTGCACAATTCTACTGGAAACGTCTGCGGGACAGGGTAAAACTGTAGGACACACATTTGAACAGCTGGCCGAAATTATTGACCAGATAGATCTGAAGGATAAGGTTGGCATATGCTTCGACACATGCCATGTTTTTGCCGCCGGATATGATATCAAAAGTAAATCCGGATACGGTGAGACCATGGACAGATTCAATTCAATTATTGGACTCGACAAGCTCCTTGGGTTCCATCTTAACGATTCAAAGAAGGGCATAAATTGCAGGGTAGACAGACACGAACAGATAGGTGACGGAATGCTCGGAATAGACGGAATAGCCAACTTCATCACGGACAGAAGGTTCTCAGAAATACCAATGAATCTTGAAACTCCGCTGGGTGAGGATGGGTACTTCAAGGATCTTGCAGTTATGAATTCAGTTCTGAAAGAGGAATGAGGAATTGATTATCAAACCATTTAAACCACTGGTGTTCCGTAAGGATATAAAAAATGTTACATCTCCCCCGTTCGATGTCATAAGTAAGGATCAGGAAACGGCACTTAAGGAAAGCCATTACAACATTACCCACATCACATTGCCGGAAAATGGGGGTCCTGCAGGTTCTAGAAGACTTCTTAGCGAATGGGTCGGTGAGGGAGCAATAGCAAAAGAAAAAGATCCATGCCTGATTGTCATTACACAGGATTTCAGGGCAAACAACAAAGATTTCACCAGAATTGGACTTATTGCACCTGTAGAGACATCTCCTCCTGCGGGGATTGTGATACCGCATGAAGACACCTTTGACTGGGCAGTAAGAGAAAGGCGTAATCTGATGGAGGCTACAGGCTGCCAGCTTGAACCTATATTTCTTGCGGTAAACGGTGTAAGCTTTGAAAGAATGCTCCGTTCGGCAATAAGGGGCCTGGAACCTTTCAGAAAATTTGAGGAGCCTGTTGGAGTCACCAATACGTGTTTTGCAATTCATGACGAACATTCAATAAATTCCATAATCAAGGCAGTCAGCAAAGAGAATGCTGTTGTGGCTGATGGCCATCACCGCCTACAGGCAACGACCCAGCTATTCCGGGAGACCCAGGATGAAAGCAGGGAGTTCTGGAGATACAGTTTCGCTTACGTTACCTCCCTGCAGCAGGAATCCCTGATGATTTCCGGAATTCACAAGCTGATGAGTAACCAGTATTCGTTTTCAAGAATAAGGGAAGATGTTGGGAAGTATTTCCAGATAGACGAGAGTGGACCAAACGATTTTTCAGAAAAAATTACTATATATGATGGCAAATATCATGTCCTCACTCCGTTGGACAGTGCGTTCGAGGAACTTGGTGAATTTGGCAAATTCGGGTTCAAAGCTGATCCCGGCCTCGTGAACCACCTCATTTTCATGAAGATAATGGGGTTATCTATAGATGAGGTGGCCGCAAAAGTTACTTATACGCAGAGTATCCCATTTGCAGCAGAGGAAGTGGATAAAGGAAAAGCGGGATTTGCAGTTCTTATGCCTGAGTGGGACAAGAGCGTATTTCTGTCAATGATAGAAAAAGGCCGGATAATGCCTCAGAAGTCAACTTACTTTTATCCAAAAATTCCTTCAGGAATCGCCATTTATTGCAGAGATTTTCTCTAAAGCCAACATTTTTCTAATTCCTATTTTTATGCTAAGTTAAGATAATGTCTGACATCACAACATCAATTCCTTTCCTGGAGGCTTTGTTTTATACATTCCTGTTCAAATACAAGATTGAATTCTTTGCTGCATTTGTGGCAGTTTTCGTGGGGAGGAGAATTTTCAGGGCAACTGCTGGCGGGAAATATTCCAGATCAGGACTGATCCTTTCACCTCTTATGTATCTGGCATTCACTGCATCAACTTTCATAGACCTCACACTTGTGGGGCTGCTTATCTGTTTTATCTTCTTTGCAGTGGGAATTGGCCTTTCTGGCCCGCTAAGGGGACAGCTGAAGTTCTTTGAAAAGGGTGGACAGCTGTTTTACAAGAGATCCCTGTGGATCGTCATGGGTTGGACAGTCGCATATGTGATCAGGTTGTACATGCTAATCTTTGTTGACATAACAGCAGGGCTCATCCTCAGTGCGGTTCTTTCTTACATTACAGGACTTATAATTGGAGAAGTTTTCCAGATAGCTGTTCAGAAGAGGATTTTTGACTTCAACAAGGAACACATGGGGAAGGTGGAGGAACCTGGTGATGAATCGAATACTTCATGAGGATGATTTTATAAGTATGCCAAATATCACAAATGCTGTACAGCATAATTTTGCCACTGTAGCTCAGCAGGTAGAGCAGCTGATTCGTAATCAGCAGGTCGGGGGTTCAAATCCCTCCAGTGGCTTATTATTGAAAATAGTGGGTTTTCTAACAGGTTAGATGCAGTTATTTTTGATGTGATTCGTGATTTTACTTTCCTGTATATTTACACATGAACTATCATTTATTTCTTCTCCTTTTTCAAATTAATTTTATCATAATACCAATGTTATTTTCTCCATACCTGATCCTGCAGAATCCTACTTATATTACTCAGAACAAATCAAATGAATATCCACATGACAAACCAGATCCTTGAAGCAGGCGGTGAAATCATGACCGGCGTTTACACAACATGGAAGAAACATGATATTATTCAGAACTAAATTGCTTGAATCCATGGGAAATAATCAATTGGATACTGTTTGTCTGCATAATCCCTGATCCATCGGAAGCAAAATGTTTATAAATTCAATTACAATTACGTAATTGTAATGGCTAAGGAAACAATTCAGATAAGAATTGATGAGGACACCTCGAGGTTTGTTGAGCGTTTGCTCAGGTCAGGGCTTTTCAGAACCAGGAGTGATGCTATCAGACACCTCCTGTCTAAAGGAATGAGTGCTTCTATTGAATTTCCAGAGATTGCAGAAAAGGTGAAAAAGCTTAGATCACTTGAGAAATCTATTGGGAGATTTCCCATAGAACTGACTGGCAGTCTCAAAGAACTACTATCTAACAGAGACAGATTCAATTGAGATATATCGACACAAGCGTGATAGTATCCGCACTTGATCCTGCTGATACTTCCCGGCAGAGCTCCGCTGAAAATCTCAAGAAACCTGATAAAGTGGTCTCGGAATTAGTTATCATAGAACTAAACGCAGTCCTTCTTAGAAACAGGAATTTTGCGAAGTTGATGGATGAACTGGCGGGTGAGAGGAGTACTAGTTCATACGCAGCAATTAGCTACATCCTTGAGAAATTTGATCTGGTGTATCTTCCCAACCAGCTTACCCAAATTGAAACTCCCATTGGAAGATATAGCAATATCATGGCTTTGGCTGTTGAATTAGCAAGCAAGGTGCCTATGAGGACACTGGATTTGTTGCACCTTTCCTACGCACATTCGTTCTCTAATTCAACGAGGTCTAGGTTTGAGTTTGTTACGAGAGACAAGGAGTTTGATTATTACAGTAAAGAAATACTTGATACAGTGGGAATCGAAATTTCATATATTGCCTGATTTGCATTGAGAATCCATTTTTCCTGTCAAAAGAAGGACTTTGATGTGATTCATAACCCGCAGGTCGGGGGTTCAAATCCCTCCAGTGGCTTGCTTTGATAATAGTGGATTATTATCTATTCTGGACCATTGTATTTCAACTGAAACTGCATTTAACTTTTCTGTAAGTTCGTATTGGTTCTATTTTAACTCCATTATGATGAGCCACTGCCAAATTTCTGACTCTTTCAATTGCAGAGCTAACAAAGGCACTGGTGCTGGAAAAAAATATATGGACTCACCACGTATCAATGCTTATGTCGTTCTGGAGGAAAGAACATGATCCGCAGAAAAAGATAGTAATTTACTACTGCGACAAACACAAATTTCAGACTTCAAATCCACTTGAAGTTGAGGAACACGAGAGGATCCATGAAGAAGAGGGTGGAATCCTTTGGGGAACCTGACAGAGAACTCCAGAGCTTCACCACATCTTTTAACAAGCTTCTAAAAGGCCACCATATTCTGCCGAGTTCATATTTAAACTGCTTACAAATAGGTAATTAAAATCCCATAGCGTTCACAGGGAACCATAGGATCCTCACCTTTTATTGCTTAAACAATGCAGCCAGACATAGAAATCTTAACCAGCATTTCACTGATATGAATATTGTTCAGGAAAATATGGGTTATTTACCCTCATTTCACTCAATCCGGTTTTTCAGCAGTAGTTGAGGATTGCCATCCAAAGTCACTACCTTTCATTTTAAGTATAGCAAACATTTGAAGTATACATATGGAAACCGCTAACATTGTTGTTATTGGGGCAGGAGTTGTGGGGCTCTCCATAGCCGCACGACTTTCGGAAAACAATGAGGGAATTTACGTTCTGGAGAAAAACAGCAGAACCGGACAGGAAATCAGCGGCCATAACAGTGGAGTGATACATTCGGGGATACATTATCCCAAAGGAACCCTGAAAGCAAGATTATGCGTGAAGGGGAATTCCATGCTTTACAATCTGGGCGAAAAATTCGATATACAGTATAAGAGGCTGGGAAAGCTCACAGTCGCCTCAGGGGAGAATGAGATTAAAGAAATAGAAAACCTTTACAGAATGGGCAATGACAATGGCGTGGAAGGCATGAAACTGCTCAATAGTGAGGAAATAAGGGAAATGGAGCCAAACATAGTGGCTGAAATGGCTCTTTACACACCTTCCACCGGTATTATTGAACCAGATGATCTAATGCATCACTTTTATGCACAGATATCTAACAATGGAGCCTTTGTGTCAACACAGACAGAAGTGACCGGAATACGTGAAACCAATTCAGGATACGAGGTAAGCGGGATTAGTTCAGGGGAGAAATTTGCATTCAATGCCTCTACCGTGATAAACAGTGCAGGCCTGTTCTCAGATAAAGTTGCTGCTATGGCAGGAATGGATGTCAATGAACTGGGATACAGTCTGAGCTATTACAAGGGTGACTACTTCAGGATAGCAGGAACACCTCCTGTTAAGATGCTTGTTTATCCGGTTCCAAAGGGTGAGGGCCTCGGGATACACTTGACACCCGATATGGCAGGTTCCGTGAAAATGGGCCCAAATGCATATCATGTTGAGAAAATTGATTACACGGTCGGCTCATCCGCCGAAGAATTCAGGCAGGACGTGAAAAGATTTCTTCCATCCATATCTGGAAGGGATATCTTGGAGGATTCCTCGGGAATAAGGCCAAAATTACAGAGTGTCAACGGTTCATTCAGGGATTTTGTGATTCGGCACGAAGCTGAAAACGGATATCATGGGTTAATAAACCTTATAGGCATCGATTCACCGGGTTTGACAGCTTCTCCGGCAATTGCTGAATACGTTTCCGAACTATATGAGAATGAAGTGAAACATTAGGAAGGCAGCGTTATTCAATATCAGACCAAACCAATGTCATGAAAACTGCCTGAATTACGTCAGGTAGAGTAGTCATAATAGTACAGGAACTCTAATTTCTGAGTAACATGAAACGCACCACTGAATGTCATGTTATAGTGCCCAGGACTGAGTATTTGCCAGTACGGGCCAATGCTGAACGTGGCAGAAGAGGATTGGGCAGATGAATTCAGGCTTGCGAAGCCAAAACCAATCCCACTGGAATTTTCCAGGGAAAACGAATATTCTCCCGGCGGTGTGGTGACAGTACCCACAATCTGACCCGGCTGGCTGAGGTAGAAGTGATAACTGGTCCCAGTACTGATATTGGTGCCTGCAGAAATACTGAAGTTTCCGATCTGGTGAGGCTTGTACTCACCAATCTTTATGGGGTCTATCAGAGAAATAACGTCACTGGGATATCCCCCTATAACGAGTGTGTAGTTACCTGCCACAAGAGTCTGGTTAAGGGTTCCATTGGTGACTTGCGGCATAGGGGTATCCATGTATGCCATGCCGTCTACCATCAGCCAGACTAATGATTTACCCGTGGAAGTCCAGCTGCCTGTAATAATGGAATAGTTCTTCAGATCAATATTGTATTCGTATGCATAATACCCGTTTGTCTGAAAGTTCACTATCATTCCTCCTCCAAGCATTTTCATGGCGTTTCTTGTGATTGTTATGTGTGTGCCTGCACTTAACTCTGACAAAGATGGTACGGTATACCTTGATTGGTCTGCACTGAAATGGATGAAAGCTGCAATTCCTGACGAGGCAATTATCAGTGCAATTAAAGTGGTGACAAGGACCTTCAGATTCACGGCCATAACATTTGAAATGGGCATAAACACATTTCCCAGAGGTTCTGGGAAATATTAATATAAAACTTTAAACTGAAAAAATGTGAACAGGAAGATTGTCCTAATACTGTCATTAATCGCCTTATCTGAAGGACTAACTCTTTACGGTATATTCATGATCTTATCCTTTCATTATAACGTTATAAACAGTGCAGCATCCGAATCCATGGCTTCCACCATAGTGATAAGGAAACCAAATTTTCTAATTCCGGTTTCAATGGGAATCATTGGATGGATGACAACAGTCTATGAAGTCATCAGGCTGAAAAGTGGGGATTTCAATGGTACTTTGAGAAAGAAAATCTCCCAAGAGGGATTCGACAGGAGCGTATATAGAATGTTCACAGGCAGAGGTGGTCCCAGAAGACTGGCAATTATGAATGCCCTGGATACACCGAAACTGAGGAATGAAATTGCAAAGATCACAAATACGGACTGGAAAGAAGTTGACAGAAATGTCAGAATACTTGAATCTGCCAATCTGGTAAAAATACAGTATTCTCACGGTTCAATGTCTGTATACTATCTTACGGAAGTTGGTAGAGACTTAATCAACTTTATAAATTCTCAAATGAACAGAAGTACACCAAGGGTGGGCGTCACACATTCTTAACAAGGGTAATTCAATCCGCGATTAACAGTTTACAAAGGGGTTCCTCACTGATGGGAATTGAAGGAAATCAGATGTATTTCCTATTGTTATGGGGCCGCTCAATAAAAGAATAGTTCTATTGCTGGGCAGGTACATGACGCCCCTTAACCAAATTGAGCGAGAAATCCCCTTCCGAAAGGGAGAGGATGAAAGCTAGATCTTTTTGGTTCAGAAGAATATACTACAACTATGTCCTATAACCTCAATAAAGGAATGGAAAAGGTAGGGAGGGGCACTCCCGAAGTTACGCCTGTGGAGATTGGGGCACTACATGCAAGGGCAACTCTGATTGGCGAAGCAGGAAGCTCCGTCCGTTAGGGCGGGGAGGATGTCACGAGGTTTACCGTACAATCGGGATACTAATGAATGCAGTCTTTAAAGTATCCGAGAGCTCCTTCCCGCCATTTCTGACTTCTTCAAAATGTGACTTTCCTTTTTCAGTTAGAGTTATCAAAAACACGTATGTAGCCATACAAAAATTAGCGAAAATCGATATAAGAATACTATTACCGAATCATGAGTCATTAAATTTTATAATTCCCTGCCAGAAAAACATGGTGTAGCTGTATAGTAATATGTTGAGAACATCATTCGCTTGTAATTCATTCTGGATATGTTGCCATCAGGTAAAATTTATAAAAAACTCCTCCAAATAACAGAGATTTGATGATCACCAACGTGTCAAAGAAAAGTTGAAGCGCTTAAATATGAGCAAGCACAGCATTTAGGATCAAACCCATGAAATAGTGCCGGAGATCCGGTAGGCGGTAAATCTAATGAAATCCGTTGCAGAAGGCACAGAAGAGAAGGAGTTTCACTATTATTTTTTTGATAAGCCAGTTGGAGAGGTTTCCAAGACCGCAGAAATCTGGCCCAAAACAGACCAGGAGAAAAAAGCAGAGATTGAGGCCCACCTTCTTACGAATGTTGTAAAAGGAATAACAACAGAACTGGAGGTTTCGGGAGTGAAAAACTATGAAGTCTCACTGGAAGGCTTTATTGAAATTTCAGCTGGCTTTTCATTCCTTGGTGGCAAGACAGGATTCAAGGCAACCCTGAAACTTATAGGTGGGCAATCGAAACCTGTCCTGGAATAATTCTATTATTTTTGGAGGGCTTATCTTTAATTTTTTTGAAATAAGAAGTGAAAATTTTCCCAATATCTAATTAAGAGCACTCCCTAATCTAAGCTTGCTGACCTGTGAAAGCAATCTGTTAATTATTTGTTTAAACTTCAATTTCTGTTATTTTTAATAGAGCTGCTTAACGTTTTTTCATAAATTATCTTGAGGCAACTCATTGTTCCAAGTTTCAGCCTTCTTCCGATAATGTCTGTCTTCAACTTGAAGGAAACCAATTTCGGACGTCTTTTAGCAGAATACCCCTCGTCAGCAGGAGATTCAATTCTAAGATAATATTTTTTGATATGCAAGAACATGGTTTTAAAGAGATTCTCATCGATGAAATAACTCATAATAAGAATGACCATCATAAGGACGAAAAAATATGAGCCCAGAAATAGCATTAAGATTTCCTGCATCCCCATCAATAGCAAAGACACTATTACCGGTACAGTTACAATCAAGAAGGTTAACCATAATTTTATTTCATTCCCATAGTGGATTCTCTTTTTAATGGGGATATAATAGTTCTCAATGGTCATTAAAATCTACCTTCAATATAATTATACAGGATTACCACTATTAAGGTTTTCGTCGTAGTTTTTCATCCACTTCATTCATGTATCTTTAAAGCCTAATATTTTGGTTTATAGCCTATTTTTTGAAATTAATCTCAAAGATTTACAAATTTAGTCTCCAGTACATATGAGCAACACAAAGATTTGACAGGTATTATGCGAAATTTTCCGTAACAGTTTGAGAAGAACTTATTTTATCCTATTGTTTTTCTAAGATGATACATTGGCTGGCAAGATTCAGAAGGAAAAAAAGGATGCCATTATCCGGGCTTACAAGAATGGAAACAGATCAAAGGCTGATCTTGCCAGGGAATTCGAATTATCCTCGTCCAGCATTTCCCGCATCCTGGCAGGGGCTGGCACTGATGCAAAGAAAAAGGAGAATGACCCCTCCGATGCACTTCCAAATCAAACAAAAGTGCCTGAAGACCCTTCTCCAGAAAAACCGACTCAGGAACTGCAGAAGAATCCAGTGTCTTCATTAGTCGGTGAGGTTGAACATGCCCTGTCTGAATACGCTGAGCTATCAGGGGATCAGAATATTGAATCTCTTGTTCATGAATTTATCTCGTGGATTTCAAAGAGAGACAGAGGTGAAAAGGAACTTATTTCCCTTGAAATGGCAATAGAATCCCTGAGACATGAAAAAAACTCCATTGAAAATGAGATAGGGCGCCTGGGTTCAAAGGCAGGCAGCCTTGAAATTCTCATTGGCAAATTGAGGAAACTTGCAGAGGATTCACAGATGGATCTTTCTCTCGTGGAAGAAAGGCTTTCCAACATCGAGGAAAAACTGTCAATCGATCATGATATCCTCCTCATAGGTTCCGCAATAAGGATGATGCTCCGCGGCGAGGAACTGGATGAGGAGCTGGTGTCAATGATTGCAGATATAAGCAATCTGAAAACCGCCAATAATCAGGACAGGAAAGATACCGTAAGGCGCGCCCTCAGTGAATATTCTGATTTCTTCAGGCGCAGGATAAGGAAATAGTGCCGTTTTCTTTCTGAAACTGTATCAGTTTGAGCATTTATTGTCTCCTCTTACTACTTTACCAAAGAACCTTTTGCTTCAAACGCTATTCGTGAATTTTTCACCGGACCAGTTTCAATTCCCGCAATTTACAGAGAGGTTTCACTTTCAAAAATTTTAAATACTGCCATAATAATTTTTGAATAGATGCAGCTAAGGCCATATGGTGACACTCCCAGATTTGTTCTTGGTTTTAGAGTAAGGAATTTCGCAAGGGTACTGACATGGTTCATACTTTCTCTGGTGGCCTTCATTATCATGGTAAAATTGACTGCAATCTATCCTGAACCACATGTTCAACAGTCTGTAACCCAGAACTACTTCACAGGCGGTTTTTATTTCACTCCCAACATTGCTGGCGTTGTACTGGCACTCTTTCTTGTTGCAGACATTTCACTTGTAATTTCGGCCATGCTTTTCATTGTGGTATCCATTCTGTTTTTCAGGGTTGGCCAGCTTGATCTCTATGATGATTATGCCATATGGAAAAAGATCAGAACGAAAAGGCAGATCACATATGATCAAATGGAAGATGTATACTTAGGGTATTTCGCCGCCTCATCTGCTTCACCCACTGGAATGTATGGGCTGAATAATCCTCCAATGTTCATGGAGACAGCTTCATTCTACATTGGCAAAAGGAAGTTCTCTTTCAATATCAACAAACAGCCGGAAGTTGCAAAGTTCATAGAGCAGAAGGTTCCAAAGGCCAATATCGATGTTGACGAATTCACGGAAGACGATTCGGACACCGCTTCTTCATCTTAAGCTGCTACTAGGAAAGTGCCTTTCCTGGTTCAAATTAACTACTTATTAAAGTGAAATTTTTATCTATTACTATCCATTAGCATTATTAATGTCATTCTGGAAAAAGCATGAAGAAGCCGGATCTAAAGTAATTATCCATTATTGCGAAAAACACGATTTCCGAACCTCAAATCCACTTGAAATAGAGGAACATGAAAGAATTCATGAAATAGAAGAAAGTGGTGTCAACTACCACTGATTATGTTTAAAAAAATAAGAGATTAGGCCCTCTTGGGGCTGACAACTTTTCCCGTTGTTATCTCTGGCTGCATTGAAGCTTTACCTTTCCTTTTACCCAGCACTTCTTGCCCCAGGGGCACCATTAAGGCTGCCACAAGGAAAACAACTGCCGCGATTATGAAGATGTATGTGTAGGCAATGCTGTGGTAATTGTAAAAGCCCGAAGGAAGTACTATTGCATATGTTGCAAGTATTGAGCCTGCTACTGGGGCACCGATGCTGCTTCCCAATGATCGGAAAGTGCCGTTCATTGCTGTGGCAAGTCCCATATCTTTTGGCTTCACAGTCAGTACGATGAAATTGATCAGCGTCCCATTAAGCAGAGACAGTCCGGCACCAATCAGGAACTCATACACAAGTACTCCAAGGTAGCTTGGGAGTGTTGCCTCCAGAAGAAAACCGGAAGCGGAAAGAACTGCACCCAATGCAGAAAGCGGTTTCACTCCAGTCCTGGAAACCAGTATCCCTGCCACAGGGCCTAAAATAAATGTTCCAACAGCAAAGGGTACCAGAGATATTCCAGTCTTGAGAATGGAGTCACCGAAACCGTACTCGAATCTGTATGTGAGAGCCTGCATGGAAAGGAACATCCCAAGACCGGCAATTGTTAAAACAACATTTGCAACCAGGACATTCCTTATGGCCAGGAGCTTAAAGTTAAGGATAGCTTCTCCACCTTTCTTTGTGTATCCAAGCTCATACCAGACAAGTGGTACGAGGATTATGGTACCAGCAAGTGCCATTCCTAAGGTCTTTATGTTTGTCCACCCCCATGTTGCACCTTCAGATAGTGCAAAGACAAACAGTGAAAGTGTCATTGCAAGAGATATTGCACCGACATAATCGATCTTTACCTCAGGCCGCTTGAAACGTGATTCCTTTATGACAAGCCAGCTTATGATCACAAGCGCTATTACAAAGGGGATAGCTGAGTGGTAAGTCCATCTCCATGTAAATTCGTTGGAAACGAATGAACCAAGGGGTATGCTGATAGCAAAACCTGCACCAAACATGGCGCTTATCAGGGCCTGTGCCTTTGGAACAAGTTCCTTTGGGAATTCCTCCCTTACCAGCGCAAATCCAAGTGGCATCACGGAAAGACCTATACCCTGTATGGTTCTCGATATTACCATGAAAGTGAAGGTAGGGGAGAATCCGGTCACAGAAACTGCTGCTGCATATATTATAAGGGTGATTATCAGCATCTTCTTTTTGCCATAGATATCACCAAGTTTTCCAACAATCGGTGTTATGGCAACTCCTCCAACCATGTACATGGAAAGAACAAGGCTGACCTGTGCCGCCGTTATATGTTCGCTTACGAAAGTCTCCTGAATGCTGCCAAGTGATGGTGTCAGCATCCCTTCGATATACATTACAGTAAGAACGAGACCTGCAAGTATTCCCATAACCTTGTAGGCATATTTTTTATCGTATTCCTCCATGGATACGTAATCTGGCTTAGTTTCTTCATTACTCAATTTATTTTACACCTCAAATAAGTTAAAACTCTCTGTGAATGGAATCCTTTAATTTATTGCTCAGAGCGACAAGAGTCCTGTTCAGGTTCTCAAGGGAATTCTCAGGGCATGATGCCACCAGTTCATCAAGAATGTAGGTGGTAAGGGATTCAAATTTTGTGAAAAGATCAAGACTTTTCTGAGTTAGCACCATGTCTATTCTCCTTCTGTCCTCAACTCCATGTTCTCTTTTCACAAAACCTTCTTTTTCCAGAGTATTCATGATACCAGTAATAGTTGGCTTACTTACTCCCATAAAATCTGCCAGAGTGGACAGATCCTTGGGTTTGTTGTAGTAAAGAAACCTCAAGGTAAACAGCTGGGGTATTGCTAGCCCCTCTTCCCTGATGAACTTCATCTGCAGAAAGATCCATTGGTGGAAGAAATTTCTGAAACTCCATTTGACAGAATCAGACAGATCCACACCCTGTGTTTCAGGTACTTTCTCTCTATTCTGGTTATTACTGTTCACTTTGGGTAATTAGTTAGGAATACTTAAACATTAGTAAATGCTAACTAATTTTTCTGTAAAATATTTCCATCTCAAAACCACGATATTACTGTGTTTAACGTAATCTCTACTGGCTGAAAGTCATGGATTTCAAGATATTCAACATCTGATTGCAGAGGTTTAAACCTGGACCTGTTGAACCAGGCTGCCTTGACACCTGCATTGAATGCACCAACAACATCCTCTGCAAAGGAATTTCCAATCATAAGTGCCTGTTCAGGCGAAACTCCAAATCTCTCAAGTGCCTTATTGAACATTTCACCGTCAGGCTTGAAAAGGCCTGTTTCTTCTGAAGTTATCATGAAATCATACATGTTTGAAAAACCTGACTTTTCAAGTTTCATTTTCTGGTTTTCCACAAGATTGTTGGTTATGAGGGCAACTGGAATTTCCAGTTCCCTGATCATCATGATAAAATCATGTGATCCCGGTATGGCCGATATGGAACTGTCATAAACATGGCCGTAAATTTCCGCAGCCTTTAATGCAGTTGCTTCCGGTTCTGAAGATCCAAGTTCTTTCAAGGTACTTTCAAAACGGTTTATCCTATTTTCTTCAATAGTGGTTTTCCCAAAAATAACGTCTTTCCAATATTTTTGAAAATCTCTTGCCCAAATCTCCATAAGTTCACTGTAGCATATACCAGAAAATTCCTCTATATTGTTGATAACTGCTTCCAGTGCAAGTCTTGCAGATTTTTCATGGTCTATCAGCGTCTCGTCAACATCAAACATCACAAGATTTGGATATGCCACTTGTTTGTTATCCTGCACAACAATATGTGTTTTTTCAATTTCTTGCAGCTTTAAGGATTGTTTCCTTTTCTCATGGCTATTAGATCATTCCATGTGTTTATTTATGATTAAGCTGCTATACAAACATGAAGTACAGGCTTTTCGGTAAAACAGGGGTGAAAGTATCAGAGTTGTGTCTTGGCACAATGACTTTCGGCAGATATACTTCAAAGGATGACTCCTTCGCTGTAATGGACAGATTCTCTGAACAGGGTGGTAATTTCCTTGACACGGCAAATATTTACAACTCAGGGGCCTCTGAAGAAATTCTTGGCCAATGGCTTAAAGGACAGCAAAGAGACGAATATTTCATTGCCACAAAGGTAAGGTTCCCAACCGGAAATGGACCAAACAGTTCAGGACTAACCAGAAAACACATTCTCCAGTCTGTTAAAGAGAGCCTTAAAAGACTTGGAACAGACTACATTGATTTGCTTCAGGTTCATGCCTGGGATCCTCTCACTCCAGTTTCACAAACCATGAGAGCATTGAACAGTCTCGTGGAAAGTGGTCTTGTCAGATACATTGGAGCAAGCAATTTCCGGGCCTGGCAGCTTGCTCTTTCACTGAACGATAGCAGGATGGGCGGGCTCGAGGAATTCTCCAGCCTGCAGCCTCAGTATAATCTTCTTACCCGTGCAACTGAATACGAACTGATCCCACTTTGTTCGGCGGAGGACATTGCGGTTCTACCATGGAGTCCTCTTAAAGGCGGTCTTCTTTCAGGGAAATATCTTAAAGGGAAAAAGCCAGAGAATGATGAAACCAGAATCTGGGAAAATGTAAGGAAAGGGGGAGCTGCGCCATGGGAACAGAATGAGGATTATGTGTGGTCGGTGGTGAACGCAGTAAGAAAAGTCGCAGAGGAAACGGGGAAAACACCATCACAGGTCGCACTGAACTGGCTTCTTTCAAAGAAAGGTGTTACTTCTCCTATTATTGGAGCAAGAAACCTTTCTCAGTTGGAGGAAAATCTTGGTTCTGCTGGATGGAAACTCTCAAGGGAACACATGGGCATACTAGACGAAGCAAGCAATCTGTTTGTTTCATACCCATATGATGAGGAATCAGAAGAACAGCAGAATTATGGAAGAAAAAATTAATGGAATTGGCTCATAGATCAATCTCTATAAACCCATTTTCCTCTCTAATGGGGTAAGTTTTCAATCCAAGTTTGTCCATCGGGGCATTGGGAGCAACAAATGGGGGAGCCACCATTTTTCCAGTCTCGAGTTCGAATTCAGCATCGTGACATGGACATTTAACCTTCAGTTCATCCTTTTCCACATGACCAAGGATGCATTTCGCATGTGAGCAAACGCCATTCATTGCGTAGAGTTTTCCATTGACTCTGGTGGCAAAAACTATCTCGTCTCCTACCTTGATACTTACTCCGCCTGCCTTTTCAAGTGCTTTTGCACCCACTGTCTTATGCCAGACCATGCTTTCCTAATACCTCATTGAAAAAAACCTTTGCTGAAACCTTGGCCATTCCCGGGATTTCAATGTGGAGAAATTAGGAATTACAAAACCTCCTCTCCCAGCTTTCGCAGGGAGCTTCCTGCTTCTACGGTTACCAGCGGGACCTCCACAGGCATGAATTGCCCTCGGCCCGAAGGTACTTTTCCCTCCACACTCATCCATTTGAATTTACGGACACAGGCATGCATGGAGTCACACATGATCCGACCCTCTTCCATTCTGTCTGCTGGTTGGCAGAGTGCATTGCAGCAAATCATCAAATAGATTTTGCTTTGATACTTTCCGTTTCAGAAAGGGATTTCCTGCTCAATTTGGTTAAAGAAACAAAAGTAAAAAAGCATTTATTACTATAAACAGGTATAGCAATATGGGTCGCCGATACTACAGCATTCCATTTTCGCCAAAACTCACTGTGTATGAATGGATTGCTACATTTGCGGTTTTCTCAATCTTTCCATATTTTCTTGAAGGGGCCAGCTGGCAGAATGCAATAATCTCTGGTCTTGTAGTTTCAACGGTTTATATCTCCCTACATCTAGTCCTGGTATACGTGATCAACCGCAGGGAGAGAAAAAATGAACGGGAATCAGGAGAAAGAGACAATATTTTCAGGAATAATTCCAACTGAAATCTTTCAGATTACAAAAAAAGAAGTTTAGGTAACCAGATCTGCGATACCACGTGGTCAGTTTTCTGATACCTTCTTTCTCCTGGATTTTATATGAACATTCATCGCAATTTTGATTACCGATCTACCTACGAGCTGTGCACTTCCCACAATGAACATTATTACTCCTGCAAGCTCATTTCCATGAGGGAGAAACTCAAAACTGCCTACCAGGAACAGAACTCCCAGTATGAAGTCATTTGCAATTCCAAGCCAATAGTAAAACTTCCTGAGATGCTTCTCATGGGAATCTATTTCCTGTTTCCTGCGAAATGCCTCCATTACCGACTTTTCCTTCATGACCATATTCCTGTTCAGCATCACCCAGGGAAGAATCCCTTCTTTTATGAGCAGAAAGAGCTGCTTCTGATCGGGGTTTTCCGGATCAGTCCCAGAGAATATATTCGAGCCGTCCTTGCGCAACCCAGGATTCCATGGCCTCAGTATTTCCAGCAGATTGAGGAACCAGTTCTTACCTGTAAGCTGCCTGACTTGGTCCATTTGATTTCCAAGCCTCTGTGCTTCAAATTTTATGAAATCATTGACCGTACTGCTTACAAGAAAAAGATCACAGGTCACAAGTGCCACAAAGGGATTGTTGTTTAGGGCATCTGGAACGTTGGACACATCATGAAGCAGAAAATCCACGAGATCCAGTGTAATTCCATATTCTGTAGAAACCATGATGAGCAGGTTTCTTATTTCCGGCGAATCTTTCATCTTCTCCAGCAGTTTTAAAAAAGCCCCTTCCCTCTTATCTGGAGATACATCGGCGTCGTATACTCCGTGCACCAGAAATTCAGATTCAAGATTCCCCCGGTACCCAATATTCAAAGTCAATAGGGCGGCCTTGATCTCCTCGCCATTGATATCCAGTGCCATGGAGAGTAATTCAATCACTTTCCCCCATCTGAGACCAATGCTGGTATGCCCATCATCTATGACTCTGCAAAGGTACCTAATCAATTCATGTTCTTCATTCATCCATTTACCTCAACATCTTTTTTCATCTACGGTGACTTTGAGTCGCATTAAAATATGAGGGATATTGCGGGTCCCCTTATGATCATTGTGCACTTGCATCATACTCTCCGGCCTTAACCAGCGTATCGGGTCTCTTTCTTGCATAAAATATTGTTACCAGGAAACCAGCACCAAGGATCCAGGCTATGGTCACCGCAGTTGATATGAGATAAGCCAGATTGGATGCGGACGGACTGGTCAGATATGAGGAAATGGTGAAATATATTGATATGACAATCACTACAACTCCAATAACACTGGAGGCGGTTGGAGCAAGAATCTGCGTCCACGGTTTCCCCTTTCTGTTCCTGATGGAATACATGGTGAGCCCTGAATTGGCCATAATGTGCACAGTTATGATCGCAAGACCTGATCCTTCGGTAAGAATCAATGCTGCTGCCTTTGGACCATATATGAGTCCCATTATGAGATCCAGGATGAAGGATCCAATGCTCCACAGCAAAAGAGTCATGTGTGGAGTCTTATATTTTGAATGAACTACTCCAAACTTTTTTGGGAGTGCAACACCATCCCGTGCAGCCGAGTACCAGAGCCTGCTTACTGCAGTAGCCTTTGCAACTCCATTTGTGAGATAACTGTTCACGGTGAACACGATGAGAAGAACTGCACCAACTATTCCAAGATATTTCTGGAAAACAATGATTCCACCGTCGTTAACGGCTGCAAATCCACTTATATGGTTCACTCCCCAACCAACAGTGAGTGCATATGTTGTTGGAATCAGTGCAACAGCGGTGAGAAGCATTGCAAAGAGAATGGATTTACCGATGTTTTTGCGAGGTTCCTTCATTTCCTCTGAAACAGTTGTAACAACCCCGCTCCCTGTGAAGTCGAGTATGGAGAAAATAGAACCAAAAAGAACTGCAGAAATGCCGACATTATGCGGTATTGTAAATGGAACAACAGAATTGTGAGGACCAACCTTCACTATTATGATTACTGCTGCAATGAAAAGAAAGGCTATTTCAGCCATTCCTGTCCAGGCCAGGTATTTCATTGAGGGTTTCACACCAATATATGTTATGATGGTTATGTAAGCAGTAAACGCGGCTGCAAAGACAATCCAAAGATACTGGAAGCCCGATATCTCCGGGCTGATTAGAAAGAGGAAGCTGCTAATCCCCAGAATTCCAAAGGCAGCTCCCGTTATATCATAATACATGAAACTGAGGATTGTCGGAGGTCCCAGCAAACCTCTCCTGGTTGATGAAGCTGCATATGAGTAGTATGATCCGGCGTTTGCCTTCAGTTTTGAAAACTGGTATGGAGTAACCATCCAAAGTGCGTAAATGAGCCATGCGAGAATTACGGAAAATGTGCTTGCGACTCCAGAGAATTCAAAAGTTCCAACCATCAATATTGCAACATCGGCGGCAGGAGCAACCTGCCCCATGGATTCAAAAATCCCGTGCATAAGTCCTATTGAGTTTTTTTTCAGCTTAGCCTGCGAGCTAATTTATAACACTCTCCCGGTCTAAAAGGCCTAAAGGTTTACCTTGGAAAAATAACCCATCTTACTTAAGTTTTATTAAAAAAATTATAAAATAAGCCATTCACCTCATTTTGCGTAAAATCTCATGAAATCCTTTGGCAGGAGCAGTAGCAGCAAAAGCGTAGACATGGCGAATCCGCCGAGAAACATCCACGAGTATGAAAACCCATAAACCTCAATGAATGCAAACAGTGTGGGAACAATGGACCCTATTCCTATCTGGATTGAATTTATTAGGCCGATATTAAGGGCCATATACCTGCTGTCTTTGTCCATAAGTGCAACTATTGTATATTCAAGAGAAATCACAATGGTGGCCACGAGACCTACAGCCAGGAGAATAATCCACAATCCCAGATATGGGACCACAGAGAGAACCATTACCAGTGAACCTATGGAAATGACCAGTGCAACAGCGATCCTTAAGGGATTGTACCGCCTTAACGTTCCGGAAATTATTCCTCCTGCTATGCCCGCGATGGGTATGATTCCGCCCATTATGCCAGCAATATTGGAGTTGATCCCGATGAGTGTGCCATATGATTTGAAATATTCCGGAAGGGTGTAGTTAAGGGCCCAAAGTCCTACAAGCCCTATGCCGAGAATCCATGTTCTCCTGTCCAGAATTCTGGCACGAATGTTCTTACTGTCAAATCCACCATATTTGGCTCCTCTTTTTATTGTAAGCTGTAAGAACACCGCTGATGCAAGAACGAGAATTCCTGATGCAAGAAAGTCAATCCTCCAACCGAAAATTGGGATCAGCGGCGTGAAAGCAATAATCCCACCACCTGCTCCCAGGTTAAAAGAGGCATTGTAATATCCAATCATATGGCCAATCCTGTTAGGGGCAATCTCATTGAGAATGGCTATTGCAGTGCTGAAATAGAATGCAGCACCAACGCCAACAATAAATCTCAAAGCAACTAGTTCGAAGAAGTCTGCAGAATATGCTGAAATTATTGCCGCAACAGCCATGATGTAAAGGCCGAGAAGGGCGGTTCTTCTCGCACCCAACCTGGATGAGATGATACCCGCGGGGAGTTGAAATATGCCAGCACCTACGAGAAAGGATGATAGTGCAAGACCGGTATATGAAAACGGTACGTTAAAAGTCTGGCTGATGGGAATAAGTGCAGGGGATATATTATACCAGTTCAGTGCGTAAAATAATCTTGAAATCATTACTGAGGAAATTCCAAGGTTATTTTCACTAGGCATAATTTTTCCTTAATTGCAATAGACTATTTATCCCGCATGTTTGTGTGAAATTAAATCAAAAAGAATTTAAATCGACAAACTATGGTTAGTACATGGCAGTCACAAAGGAGGATGTTCTCGGATGGCTGGGGGGCAAAGATGAATCAACAGGAAATCTGGTCGATATACCTTGGCAGATCAAGAAATATGAGAACAATCTGGTCCTTGAAAACGAGAAAGTTCCATTTTCAATTTTCCTTGTCTTTGAACAGGGGTTTGTGAGAATATTTCTGAAAACGGGTGTCGAAACAGCAGTGCTTGAAAATCAGCAGAGACTTGCAGTTTACAGGGTTCTTCTGCTTCTCAACAGGCAACTTGATCTTGTTAAATTCATGCTCGAAGGAATGCAGGAGGAAGTAATCACAAGAGTGGACCTTGAACTGAGTTCCTTAACCAAGGATGAGCTCAATGAAGGCATGAGCATGCTACTTTCATCCATATATATAATGGTGAAAAGCCTAAAGATGGAAGAACAGTTCCAGGCAAGGATTACAGAAAGAATGCTGATGATGGTCCAGGACATGATCAATTCAGGGAAAAGCAAGGATGAAATCTTGAAATATTTAGTTGATAAGATCGGCCTCTCTAAGAGTGAGTCTGATAACATAATTTCACAACTAACAGGCGAAGCAAAGGAAAACCAAAGCGGCGGAATGTATGCGTAATGAGTGAAGAAGAATTTCCACAGATATCGGATTTGGAGCCAGGAAAACAGAACCTTGGGTTAAAGGCCAAGATTGTTTCCCTGCAGCAGCGAAAGATAAAGAATGACAAAGGAGAAACGGTGTATTTCTACGGAATCCTGGGGGACAGAACCGGAACGGTTTCCTTTACTGCCTGGGCCTTTCCAGCAACCATCCAGGCAGGGGATGTCGTAGAAATAAAAAACTGCAGTACAAAGGAATACAACAATGTGAACAGGGTTTACATCGATGCCCGAACAGAAGTTATTCTAAGGCCCGGGGAAGAAATGGAGGTCAAGAGAACCTTCAAGGAACTCAAGATCAAGGATCTAACCACCTCTAACCCGTATGTCAGTATTGAGGGCAGGATCTCTGGTGTAAGAGAGAAGGAAATGGAAAGAAACGGGGAAAAACTTCAACTGTTCTACGGAGACCTTGAAGACGACACCGGAAAGATAAGGCTGAGTTCATTCGGAAAACCACTCAAGGAAGGGGAAACAGTAAGAATTGAGGGTGCCAAAGTCTCTGAATACAATGGAAGACTCAGACTGACAATTAACGATAAAACACGCGTTCTGCCCACCAAACTTCCCTTTGAAATAACGGAGAGGATTCTCAATATAGTTGATATCAACGGGCCTCTTGGTGGAATAACAGTCCAGGGCTTTGCAGTCAACATGGGCCAGAAAAGCGGACTGGTTATGAGATGCAGTGAATGCAACCAGAAACTGGATGATCTCAGATGTCCTGATCACCCTGAAGCCCCATTCGTTTACGACCTTTTTGCCTATTTCACTGTAGATGACGGGACCGGTCACCTACAATGTACAGGAGGGAAGTTCCCTCTTCTGCCCCTTCTGGGAATCAAGGCTGAAGAATTTGTTCCCTCAAACAAATCAATTTCAAGACGCGGAATACTTACCCTTCTGGAAGAGAGAATACCGGGAAGACCTTTCATCATAGGTGGAGATTTGGTAAAAAGCCAGGTTGGTCTTTCCATGAGAATAAGGGAAATCAGGCCCATGGATGAGGAATTCCTTAAAAAATTCTCAAGAATGCTGGAGGCTGATTTCCAGTGATGCCAAGAAGAAGGGAATTTGCTTACTGGGTGTTTGCCAGGGAAATAAGAGACTCAACTGTACTTGAGGAAAGCAATGAGGAAGAGAGATCCAAACCCTACATTGTTACGCCTCTGGGTTCGAGGATCAGGAGAGTTTTGGTTACAGGCAGGGTTACCCAGAAGAATTCAGAGGAAAACATGACGAGGATGACCGTTGCAGATGCCTCTGGTAACTTTTATCTCACCGCGTTCTCAAATGATTTTGGAAACCAGGGAAAAATAATGCTTGATGCTCTTGAGCTAAACGATTCCGTGATGGTGATGGGTCGCCTTACTTCATTCCAGAACGAGGAAAGGATTTATTTCAACATAAATCCTGAAATTGCAGTAAAAATAGATGAGATTGCACTGAAATACTGGAATCTCAGGGCAAGCCACGCTGCAAGAAGAAAGATTTTTGCAATAAGGGCCGCTGGAAAAAGTGATTCTCCATCATCTGAGGAACTCATGAAGATGGGATACTCGGAGGAGGAATCGGAGTGTGCAATCCGTGCACTGAAGAATTATCCTGATTATAATCCTGCAGACATAGAGGCCGTGGCTTCAGGTTCACCTGCAGCCAGCGTGCAGCAGCAATCGGATTCCGGCAGCAAAGAACTGATCCTGGACTATGTCAGGAATAATGATGAGGATGGAAGAGGCTGCAGATATGAAGATATTCTTGCAGCAGCTACAAACGCACAGATATCGCAGGGTGAGGTTGACGAGATCCTGAACACTCTGGGTTCAGATGGAGAGATATTCGAGGTTTCCCTCAAGAGGTATAAGGCCATCTAATCCAGGAAAATATTCCTGCCCAATTTTTTAACATACTCATTTTCCTTTGAAAAAGTATAGTAGGATTCCTCCCTATTGAAATCCACAGCAGCATATCCATTTTGGAAAAGGGTTTCCATTGCTTCTCTGGTGGCCATTCTAATCTTTGTCGCTTCCAGGCTGTCATTTTTCTTCAGAGCAACAAAATCAGGGGAGATATGAAGCCCGATTGTAGTGGATTGCGTATTGATTTCTATTTCGCCAATATTATTGCTTTCGTTTGCGAATGTTTCAGGCTCTTTCATGGAGGGCTTATTGTAATCGATCCACCACTCGGCAACAAACCTGTCAGTGGGCATACCAAAATTCAGTGAATCCTCCATCTCTCCATAGAAGTTCCTGAGATAGGTTCTACTGAAAACTCCAAGTTTGTTGAAGTTGAAATTTGCATTAAGGGTCATCAATGGATCGTAGGTCCATGCTATGAGCTTATACCCATGCTCCTTTGCCCATTCTTTCTGGGCAAGTTTAAGGGTTTTTCCCACACCTCCATATTTGCTCTCACTGATCACGCCAGTCATGTGGGAGTAGAGATATGGTTGTCCATGACGGTATCCTGGGAAACTGAAGTGCATGCCAAGGGTTTTGCCTCGTTCTTTTGCAAGAAGAACAAGACCACCATGAAATCTCATGGACGCAACCACGTCTTTTACGAGCTGTCCAAGGTCCTGCATACCCCATGCAGACTTTATGACCGGCACAATCTCCCGTATCTCGTCGGGATCCGTAATGACCTGAACATCCATTTGAGGATGTGAGGTTAAATCGAGATATATAGATTTCAACTCAAGGAAAGCATAAAATTTCAGGATTATTCATTTTTCACTGGACTATGGTTGGATTTTTCCTTTCATGGCCTGCAGAGAAAATAACTTTTAGACCAAAGTTATGGCTATACATGGAACTGATATGCCACAGAATCTCCATTCCCCTGAAAACGCCATTCGTTACTAGCTTTGGAGCCCAGGATTACAGAACCGCAATGATTTTTGAAATGAAGCATAATGGAATAACTGCCTTTTCTGAAGCTGTAACAGATAAGGAGCCATTTTACAGCTATGAGGACAATACTACTGCATTCCACATAATCGAGGCATATCTGGCTGAACAGATAAAGGACGCTCCCACACCTGAAAAATTTATTGATCGGGTAAAATTTGTCAAAGGACACCTTATGGCAAAAGCTGCTCTGGAGATGCTTCTATGGGATTATCATGCAAAGGAAGAAGGAATTCCCTTGTACAGGTATATAGGCCCAACCAATGGTAAGGCTCAGGTGGGCATATCCATAGGGATGGCAGGACCAGACGAAATGAAAAAACAGACATCCAATGCCGTCGAAATGGGTTATAAGAGAATCAAGGTCAAGATCAAGAAAGGCCGGGAGGATGAAATAGTAAAAAATGTCAGATCTGCAATAGGAGATTTCCCCCTCAGTGTAGATGCAAACACCGATTTTTCACTTGAGGATACCGAGGCCCTCAAAGTACTGGATAAGTATAATCTTGTATACATGGAGCAGCCGCTCGATCATGATGATGTTATGGATCACGCAGAGCTTGCCAGGCGCATCAATACTCCAATATGCCTTGATGAATCCATAATTTCAAGGGACAGGGCGAGGAAAGCAATCAGTTCTAGGGCATGCACCGTTATAAATATCAAACCAGGAAGAGTTTCAGGATTCACAGAATCACTTGCCATTGCAAAACTTGCAAGAGAGCATGGGATTCACACATGGGTTGGTGGCATGCTGGAAACAGGTGTGGGCAGGGCTTTCAATGTAGCACTGGCTTCAAGCAGCTTTATAGATTATCCCGGCGACACCTCTCCAAATGAAAAGTACTTCGAAAAGGACATTGTGAAAAATCCTTTTAAAATGGAAAATGGATTTATAACGCCAAACGAAGGCCCAGGGATTGGCGTTGAAATAGACAGGGAAAGGCTGGAAAAAGTAACCATTGACAGAGTCAGGTTACTCTAAATCCCATTTTACTTTCAGATCCTTTGCGGCCTTGACCTCATCAATTCTGCTGACAGATAAGTTTTTGGGCATACTCTTCAGTTCAGCATCATCTATATTGAGACCCTTGATGAGGACATCTGCATATTGATCCAGGTCTGCCTTGGAAACAGTTTCGGTTGGTTCAATCATCATATCCTCATGGACGATGAGGGGAAAGTATACTGTTGGTGCGTGAATCCCATGGTCTATGAGGTACTTTGCAAGATCCAGTGCACGCTTGCCGGTGTTTTCAGTGGATAGGACAAGTTCATGTTTCTTAAGGGCCTTATAGGGTATCTTGAATTTTCCAGACAACTTCCTGGCAAGATAATTTGCATTCAGCACAGCGTTTATGGTGTTTTCCTTCAAACCGTCTGAACCATGGTATGTAATGTAGGACCAGGCACGGAGCATCATGTTGAATGACCCGTAGTAGGCAGCAACTCTTCCTATGGACTTCGGATGCGAGTAATCAAGGAAGTATATATCACCATCCCTGGAGACTGTTGGAACAGGCAGGAAATCCTTGAGGTGTTCCTTTACTGCCACGGGGCCAGAACCCGGCCCACCTCCTCCATGTGGAGTTGCGAAGGTCTTGTGAAGGTTGAAGTGCACGATATCGAATCCCATTAGGCCCGGGGATGTAATGCCCATAATGGCGTTGAAGTTGGCTCCATCATAATAAAGGAGTGCACCCGCATCATGGACAAGTCTGGCTATCTCTGTTATCTGGTCTTCAAAGATTCCAAGTGTATTGGGGTTGGTGATCATGAAGGCTGCAGTCTTATTGGATAATGCCGCTTTCAGTGCTTCAAGGTCAACAGTTCCTTTGTCGCTGGAAGGTATCTCTACAACATCAAAACCACCCATGGCAGCAGATGCCGGGTTTGTACCGTGTGCAGAGTCAGGAATGATGATCTCGGTTCTCTTGTCCAGTTCTCCGCGATCCTCATGGTATTTTCTTATAATGAGGATACCAGTATATTCTCCGTGTGCCCCAGCCAAGGGCTGAAGAGTAATGCCATCCATATCCGAAAGATCCTTCAGATACTCCTGAAGTTCGTACATAATTTTCAGGGAGCCCTGTACTGATTTTTCCGGTTGCAGAGGGTGAATTTCACTGAATCCTTCAAAGGTGGAGATCCTGTCAGCGAACTTTGGGTTGAATTTCATTGTACATGACCCAAGTGGATACATTCCAATGTCAACACTGTAGTTCATCTGGGAAAGTCTTGTGAAATGCCTGACAACATCGTATTCTGCCACTTCCGGAAGAGGGAGTTTTTCCCTTCCTGAACCAGCAGGAAGGTCATCAAGAACTTTTTCCTCAACTTTTCCTGGTATCTTGTATGTAGTGCCGGATCTCAGTTCACCTATGAATGGTTCATCATAAGAAGCCTGTTTGTAGCTCATGAAATCACCTCCAGTGCCCCAATGAGTTGATTTATGTCACTTTCATTGGTCTTTTCAGTAACGGAAAAGAAAAACGAGTTGGGTATTACCTCACCCTTACCATGGGAAAGGAATCTTGAAAGAGGTACGCCTCCAAGTATTCCCCTGTCGTATAGTTTGTCCTGAAGCTTTTCAACAGGCGTAGAAAAGGAAACAAGAAGATCAGAGAATGACTTTCCAGTGAGTTGGTTATCAGAAAGCTTCCCACTCTTCAGCAATGCTCCTTTCAGTTTCTTTGAATTCTGATAAGTCAGGGTTGCAACTTTTTTCAGGCCCTCAGCACCAACAATGCTAAGGTATGATGCAGCTGCAATTGCCATAAGGGCCTGATTTGTACAGATATTGCTCATTGCTTTTGCTCTTCTTATGTGCTGTTCCCTGGTCTGCAGGGTCATAACAAATGCCCTCTTCCCATTGGAATCAACACTTTCACCGATAATTCTGCCCGGTGAGCGTCTGATGTATTCGTTCTTGAATGAGAGTATTCCCAGGAGAGGTCCTCCAAAGCTCCTGTGAATGCCAAGTTGCTGACCTTCTGCAACAACTATATCGGCCCCATAAGCACCCGGTTCCTTCAGTATTCCAAGTGAAACAGGGTCAACATATGCAATAAGGATAGCATTTTTCTTTATTTCATGGAGTGAAAAGACGTTTTCATCAATTATTCCAAGGCCATTGGGCTGTTCACAAACTATGGCACATGTGTTGTCATTGATTCTGTTCTTGAGATCTTCAAGGTCAATGTGGCCCGTCTCCATGTTTATCTTGTAAAATATGAGCTTTATACTGAGGCCTGCCAGGTAGCTCTTGATGACCTCAAGTTTTGTATTGTAGATGGTTTCAGGAAGCAGAACTTCTGCTTTTTCATTGATTCTATGGGCCATTCTTACTGCTTCACCGAGTGCACTGTATCCATCATACATGGACGAATTAGTAACATCCATACCTGTTAACTGGCACATCAGACTCTGGTACTCAAACAACGACTGCAGGACACCCTGGGACATCTCTGCCTGATAAGGTGTGTAGGATGTGAGAAATTCGGTTCTTCCAAGAAGAGAATCAACTGATGTTGGAATGACACGATCATACAGGCCATTACCAAGGAAATTTATCATTCCCGGCCCCTGATTCATCATAGAATATCGGCGTGCTTCCTCAAGCAGCTCAAATTCAGAGATACCTCTATTAATTTTCAGGTCCTTTTTCCTTACATTGTTGGGAACATCGGAGAACAGTTCAGATTTCTCATTGATTTGCAGAAAGTCGAGCATTTCTTTATGTTCTTGATTCACAGACATAGAGCTCACGTACACTATAATCTCGCACTATATATTTTGTCTCAGAATGCAGATATAATAGCATTTTCAATTAATACCAGAATATAGTGTATATTGGCCATGGATTGTGGGAAAAAATTAATAATTCCGGTTCATCCAATAAACATTGAGCGAAGATATCATTCATTATTCAGATTCACGAGCATATCCCACTATCGGGGTCATACTTCTCGGCGGTATCTCTGACAAGACGAAACGGATACCTATGCATACATCTGCCGGTTTTGCCTATAGGGGATTAGAAAAGGACATATGGGTGGATACAAAGGTAATGGTCAACAGGGGCAAGCCATTCGGGGATCTCAATGGGGAGGAGGTGCAGTATTCTGATACCAGGAGGTCTCCCTTCGTTATTCTCAACCACTACAGGGAAAAGATCTTTAATCATCTGAACGTGAAAGAAGAAGCTGCCTTATCGTTCAGGTCTACCAACGTGGGCATTCTAAGTGGCAGTTCAGATGCTGGTGCAGCCGCCATGGGATCATGTATTGAAGGTATGGCAGGCGGCATTGAAGATAATGAAAAATTTGAAAATGAATTAAGATCCATATCCGAAAGTGTCGGGCGAAGCCTAAAAGGCGGCCTTACAGTAACCTGGGCTGACGGCAAGTCAGCCCGGACAGAACGTATTCTCGATCCGGATGCATTCAGGGATTATGTGATCATAGGCTGCAGTTTTGATATCCAGAGGAAACCTTCTGACAGGATACACGAAAATGCTGTCACAAGCCCTGATTATCCAAAGAGGATAGAAAGTACTGCAAATAAAGCCAGGGAACTTGTACAGCTGGCAGAAAACAGGGACATCAAAGGAATTTTTGAATTGTCTCACATTGACACAAGAGAATATCACAGGCTCAATGAGAGCGTCGGTGTCAGGATAATAACTCCTGAAATGCGGAACCTCATGGACATGGTTGATGAAGACAGGAAAGAGACATGGATGACCTATATTGTAACTGGTGGGAGCAATGTATTTGTCATTACAGAGAGGAAGAACATGAAAGAAGTAGCAGCCAGGTACAGGAATCACTGCGACAGCCAGACTCTGCTGACAGTCGCTGAGGGTGCAAAGATCATTTCCTCTTCATATCCATAAGTTAAATAACCTTCATTAAAATCCGGTATTAACATGGCGGAAAAGAAGAACGAAGGATTCCAGTCAGGTGCTGGTCTTATCCGGTACTTCGAGGAGGAAGAGATTACCGGTCCCGCCCTAGATCCTAAATTAATCATATACATAGGGATTGCAATGGCGGTCGTAGTGGAACTGGCAAAGGTATTCTGGCCTATTGTCGCTTGAGTTCCTGCGATCTAAAACAAAACCCGTTTAACAGATTTCTCACTTCACGGAACATTGGATTTTAAAATTATGTCTGCATGTTCATCTTTAATAAAAATAAAGGAAATGGAAATTATGGGGTCAGAACGACCCTGCCGTTTACTTTTCCATTCTTTAAATCCTTAAGAACCGAGTTAACTTCGGAAAGAGGCTTTTTTGTGATTTTACTGCTAATCCCGTTAATTGAAACGAAGTTCAGCAGTTCTCTTGTATGAGGCCTGAAACCGCTTGCAACACTGGTTATGTTCTTTTCCCATGCAAATGAGCCGAAGGGGATTTCCACCTTGTCCATAATTGCAGGAATTACTACCGTACCTCCATTTCTGGTGTGTTCTGCTGCAACAGGAACAATGGAACTGCTTGGAGCAAAGATAATAGACCCATCGTATTTTCCGTCGGGTCTGTCGAGAACTTCAGATGCACCTACTGATTCAGCAAGTTGTGCGTGATTTCCTGTTATTGCAACTGCTTTTCCTCCCATTTTCTCAATAAATTGAATTGCATAATAGCCAAGGCCGCCAACACCATAGACTGCAATTCTTTCACCAGGTGAAAAGTTAAGTTTCTTTACTGCGGTGAAAGCTGTGAGTCCTGCACAGAATAATGGTGCAGCCTCTGCACTTCCAATATTGTCGGGAATCCTTGTCATGTATTCTCCATCTACAAGGGTATATTGCGCATATCCTCCTTTCACGTCCATTCCAGTAACTTTTGAATTGCTGCAGAGGTTTTCATGGCCTGATACACACTGGTCGCAATGGCCACATGCTGAAGCGAACCAACCGATGCCAACCCTGTCACCTTTCTGAAAATCCCCGTATGGTTCTTCCAAAGTTCCAACAATCTCGTGTCCCGGAATCAGGGGGAACATGGATTCCGGAAGGGGGAGATCCCCTTCAATAATGTGGAGATCACTGTGACACACCCCGCTTGCCTCGATCTTTATCAGGGCTTTACCGTTTCCCGGTTGGGGTATTTCAACTTCTCCCACCTTAAGTGGGGAATTCTCTATTTTTTCCTGTTTTTTGAGAATTGCGGCTTTCATAATTATGCAGTGGCACATCCTATATACCTATTATGAAAAAACGTGTATATTCTAAGGTTACCAAATGATTCACAATATGTATTTTCCCGGAACTACCTGGAAAAATATTTTGAATTTCGGGATTTCCCGAAGAAAGAAATAAATGCCACAACGGCATTTCGGTGAGTCGCTCCGGTAGTGTAGCCAGGCCAAGCATAAGAGACTCTCAATCTCTCGACTCGGGTCCAAATCCCGACCGGAGCATCACTACCATCAGGTATAGTTTACTCAAAATGACACACCTATCAGTATATAAAGAATAATTTTATCCAGAGATTAATATATCTCAAAGGGTCAGTTTGTAAAGTAGTCTCTAAATCTCTTTCCTAGTTCTATTTTCAGCTTATCGTCCCAACGGCCCCACGCATTGACAAAATCCTTCAGGGTTGACGATTGTGCCATAAAGCCGATAAAATCACTTGAAAAGCTCTTTGAAACTTCTAGCGGGAACTTCACAGCGTCAGTAATGCTGACATCTGACAATCTGGCCCACATCTCCATGAAAGGAGTTATTCCCTCTTCGTATTCATTTCTTGACTGCAAAAGCAACAGTATAGTTTTCATCGCTCTGGCCGATCTTCTATTTGGATAATAACGGCCCTCTGATTTTGTAATTAATCCCATATCCTGGAGTGATCTCAAATGATACTCAACATCCTTTTTGCTTATCACTGACTGGTTTATGCCGTCCCTTATCTCTCTCCTCACATCGTCCAGATGCTCAGCATCCGGCAATTCTTCATGGCTCATGGCGTAAGGGGATTTCGCTATAAACATGGTCAGGTCAGTGGGAGCTTTTGAGCAAAAGACGTTTTTCAGCCCTGTTGAAGTGTTGTTTCCGCTTATGACCTCAACGAGTATTCTCGTTTTTATGTCATTCCTCTTGCCATGCTCCCCTTGTTCCATCAGCAATGTATAGCTTAAACTATACATTAATCTTTTGTAAGCGGGATAAGTCATAATTCTGTTAATTGTAAGCTAAAAAGTTCTCGTAAATTACCTATAATAAAGGTTTTCTGCAATATAGAGGCTAACTAATAATGTCAAATAGGTAAAAGATTTGTATAAAAGTCGGGACGCCATAGGTCTTTGAAGAAGGCGAATCACAAAATGGGAATGAAGTTTAGAAGGAAGCTCCAGGGAGTATCGAAATACAGCCGATACGTAAGCATTCCGGTTTACTGGTTGTATGCCAACGAACTAAAGACGGGCGACGAACTGGAAATAGAGCTGAAAGGGAACGGCACGCTGGTTATAAGGCCGGTGGGAAAAGAGCCGGTGAATATCTACCAGGCAGGGGGAAAGCCATGACTGATACCAGAGTCGAACGAACGCAGCGGCTGATTTTGCTACTGGACAAGCTGTATTCGTTCGACACGGAGCGCGGAAAGAAGCCAGAGAAGAGGATGAAAAAATGAGGGAATTATTCTCGGTAATTCCCAGGATGGTAGTATGCAAGATAGTAATACAGATTCGAAAATAAAGAGTTTCGCTTCAGAGGTTCGCTTTGCCTCAATGTTTCAAGCGGCCCAGTACTGGCTGAGGAAAGGCTACCTCGTGATGCCCGTCAACTTTGCGGGAACGCCGATCACGGCCAACGGATTTAAGGACGCTTCAGATGATCCGCAACAGATAGCCAGATGGTTCAGCAGAGAACCAATACTGGGGACGCCAGAGGTCAACCTTGCAACAGTACCAAAGCCGGATTCCGGCCGCTTTGACGTTGACATAGATCAGCACGGCAAAAATGGTTTTTTGACATGGAGGCAGTTAACGAAGGGAAAGACAGTCCCGCGCACGCTGACAGAACTCACACAGTCCGGCGGGCTGCATTTATCATTTGAAGCCCCGTATTCTGTCCAGAGAAGCACCGGAAATCCTGCTTTGCCAGGGATAGACATTTGCGGCCAGGGAGGCTATGTGATCCGCGCTCCCAGCGTGAGGGCCAAAGGCGCGTATCACGTTTTTGATTCTCCCATCGTTGCTGCTCCAGGCTGGCTGCTTGAAATAACAGAGAAGCCAAATGAGGCAGAGCCAAAGCGCGAATTTGAAAGACCGGACCTGAGCGGGCTGTACCTACCGGACATGATCAACCTGAGCAAATTCAGGAAGTCAGGCAGCCGCTATATCGGCCCGCATCCCGCGCATGGTTCATTTAGCGGACAAAACTTCTCTGTGGATGTATCGCGCAATGTCTGGCACTGCTTCAGGTGCGGTTCCGGTGGCGGCCCGCTGCAATGGGTCGCAGTCGCGGAGGGAATCATAAGCTGCCAGGATGCAAAGCCAGGTGCAATCAGAGGCATGACATTCTGGCAGGCAATTGCAGCAGCCCATGATCGCTATGGTTTAGGATTCGACAAGGCAGCAGAGATTTTGAACAGGGGGCAACGGAATGACTGACCCCTCCACAGCAAGACTGGAAACTAAGGCAGCGGCCAATGGTGAAATATTTATCGCGATTTCCCAGGCCGACAAAGTATATGGCACTATTCGTAATGGAAAAGAAGGCGTAATCAAATGGATCCATGAATACAAGAAAAAAGACAAAAAAACAGGAAAGCTTGAAGATGCAATAGACACCAGAGACATAGTTAGGTTCAACGGCGAAATCGGCAAAGTCTACAAAATAGATAACGTAGCGCCGGCAATAGGGATCAGCGTCAACAACGAGGGTTACGTTTTTGACTTGCAAGAAGCCGTTCAATTCTTCAGGTCGAAGTTTGCACTTTCATCTTCAAAGACCCAGTACCTCACTGAAATTCTCACATCCTACATTTTCCAACAGATAGATAACGGAAAATTTGAGTTGTACGCAAGCAGCCCGATTATTGTCCTAGACAGCGCCGTGAAAGTGAATTACGAGCAGCGTCACGATGTCGCGACGATCCTTAAAGCATTGATAAACTTCTATCCTTTCGCATCGCACCAGGACGCATACAAGGCACTATTCGCATGGACTATTGTTAGCCCGCTGCACGATGAACTGAAAAGGGGGTCAATCAAGGGCATACAGACGCCAATTACAATATTAACCGGAAAAACAAAAGGCGGAAAAACTACACTTGGGAACCTCTTTATTGGCAAAGGATACGGGCTCAAACAGGATGATTATTTTTATCCGTATAACCGAGTCGCTACAAGATTCGTTTTAATGAAGCACCTGGGAGAGTCTAACCTTCCCGCATTGTTTGATGACCTTCCCGCCAATTGGATATTAACGCACAAGGAGGACATTAAATCGTACGTCCAGACTGGGCACTTCGGAGACAGGGGAAGGGGAGACCAGACACTTACAGAATACAGAGGTCGCAGGTCATTCATTGGAACTATCAATGATGACATAAGGGTTGATGATGACCTGGCCCTGAGTTTGAGGTTGCTGCTGATTAGGTTCACAGAATACAACAGGCAGCGGAAAGACAAAAAGAAATTCGACGCCATGTTTGATTCGCTGCCTGATGGATTCATGTATGAGATTTTCCGCGCCATCTTTGAAGGAAAAAACATAACCGACATACTCAGTGAAGTTGAAAGATTCGAAGGTGTCGAAGACTGGATAAATTACGGTATCAGCAAGATAAACGAACTTTGCGATTTGCATGGCATTGCGGGACTGCCAGAGTTCAAGAGCGATGCTGCAAGTATCGAAGCTCCCAGTAATGCCCTTGAAATTGCCCTGGCCCTTAAAGCCGAGTTCAAGCGTATAGAACACTCAGTCCAGGAATACCAGGACAGTGACGGAGTGGTGCATGACAAAACTCGGTATCAGTCAAGAATCGCCGGTGAAATAGACTTGGAGTACGGCATCGATAGAGAATTTATCTATTTCACAGGGGCAGCCTTCAAACAGATCGCAAATCAGCTAGGCAGACCGTATTCGAATGCGTCGAATTTTCTGAATAATGTTTACTCCAGCGATGACGGCGTGAAGGTTGAAAATGAAGGTAAAATGGTGAGCAGGCGCATGAACTCGGAGCCTTACCCTGTCAAGGCCTATAAGATTTCTATTCCGTATTTCAAGGAGGATGGCGAACAATGACCGGTAAAAAACTACTACATTACTACATAACTACTACAAAAACTACTACACTTAAAACCCTGTATTTTTCTATATATTTTATTATTTGTAGTAATTGTAGTAGTAAATTATTGTATATACATGATGAGAGAAGAAAACCAATCACTAAAAAACATCCCCATATACGAAAAATCACTACTACATTACTACAATCGATTTTAGAGCCTAGAAAAAACAGAGTTCAAGGTGTAGTAAAACCGAATTACTACACTTTTGGAACTACTACATTTTTTGAGGTGGTCTCATGACTGTATCTCGCTCGCAAATAGAGCATTTTAAAGGCTGCAATGTAAGAATTGAATATCATGTAGTAGGAAAGGTGAACATGGCCAGGAACGGAACCATAAAGAGGATCGGTTTAGCCAATATTCACATAGAGCAGGAATCAGGCAGACACTACAAAATACCGGTTCAATCAGTGAACGCAATAAAGGAGTTGACACCATGATCGTTTTTTGCAACAAATTTGGAGCCTTTAAATACCCCTATATAAACCCCTTTAAATACCCCTATTTAAAGGGTATTCCAAAAATGGCAGAGGTGAACCCATGAACCTGATCGAAATCCAATACTTGACTGACAATGGCAGAGTAAAGATTGTCCAGGCATTCAAGGCCCGATATGTGAAAGTGAGCGGTACAGGCTCAGGCAATGGGATTTTCACATATTACCCTCAGACTGAATTTTTAGAATACGAAGGGCCAAGCGGGAAAGGCTATATTGAGAAGTCTAAGATTTTGACGATTTCACGCAAGTTAGATCGAAAGGAGCTGATGAAATAGTGAAAATAGAGGAATTGAAAGACAGAATAGTGCAGAAAATTCCAGATTTTTTAAGGAAGTATCTGCAAAGGATAGCCAGGAGGGCAGGGCAATGACCTTTGCACTGTCTCAGCTAGGGCCATACAGGATCGAAAGAACGGAGGAATACGATCTGTGCCCGTTTGACAAGTCGTACTGTGAACTTATTAGGGTAAAGGGGTCAAAACCAGAGCCTTCTTATAACGTGGTATCGCACGTCTATAAGTACAGTGAAAATGAACTTGCCCTTTACCTGAAAGACCATAAGAACTACTGGAGGCAGCTAGGCGATTTGCTCAATGAGGATATCGACATATCAGAGAATGAACTAATCCTGAAATTCCCAGTATCGAAATTCAAGGAGATATCCCGAATAGTGCCTTTTGTGAGAAAAAAGACACGAAAAAAGCCAATGTCGGATCAGGAAAGGGAAAGCAGACGCAAACACATGCAAGAATTACATCACATAATGAAGCAAAAAGAACAGGATTCCGTAATAACAGGTATGGGTCAAGCAATTACATTAGATACCTTCAGAGGTGGTAACCGATGATCGACTTACCGGAAAGAAGGCATCCTTACATGCCTGAAGACAACAGGAAACCAATAGACGAACCGTATTTACCGCAAGACCCAGGGGATGAACCGGCATGAGCGAATTGAAGTTCAGGCTTTCAGATATTCCCCTGATTGCAGTCATAGCCATATCGGGATTTCTGTTCATTGATTACTTTGGCCTGATTCTCAACAGTGATCCGGTGTTGCTTATGCTGATCTTTGTTGCCTTTGTTGCATGCCTTTATGAAATGCATCGCACACTGAAGAGGAGGGAGAAATGAGACCCTTAAGATTCCTGATAGGCTTCATACTTGTTGCCTATCTCATTTCCTCTTATTTCTC
>JAJZJR010000021.1 GCA_021810045.1 Thermoplasmata archaeon | reverse complement strand
GAGAAATAAGAGGAAATGAGATAGGCAACAAGTATGAAGCCTATCAGGAATCTTAAGGGTCTCATTTCTCCCTCCTCTTCAGTGTGCGATGCATTTCATAAAGGCATGCAACAAAGGCAACAAAGATTAGCATAAGCAACACCGGATCACTGCTGAGAATCAGGCCAAAGTAATCAATGAACAGAAATCCCGATATGGCTATTACTGCAATCAGGGGCAAATCTGAAGCCCTGAACTTTAAGGATTCACTCATGCCGGCTCATCCCCTGGGTCTTGCGGTAAATACGGTTCGTCTATTGGTTCTCCTTCCATCGGTACTGGTTTTCTATTTTTCATATTTTTCATTCTCTCCTTAATTTCCGCTTTCTGTTGTTCGGGCAAAGCTAACCACCTCTCCCTAGCTGATCTCATTCTGCTGTATTCTGATTCAAAATAACCTTGATACCTCAATTCAGATTTGAGAAAATCCGGCAGAGATTCCCAGTACTTATGACGGGTCGCCTTTGCCATTTCACATCTAGGATCTTCTTCTACTTCAGTTCTAAGATTTATGAGAATGTCAAGAGGGCATTTAGGAGCTGAACAATCTTCAAATCTGGAACAGTAAGACATGGATTCAAGGGAAAGTGCTTCTTTATTCCCTGAGAATGAATCGTTTTTTGTCTCGTTTATCCGATGTGTCAGATTTGAATCGTTCTTCTTGATTAATTCCTCAAGCGTCTGTTGTTTCATGCCGATACCTCGCTAATGTTTTTGACTGACTGGATAGGTATCTTATATTCACGTCCCGAAGCTTTGACTGTTTCAATGTGAACGTTGGCTATGCCTATGCTCGTAAGCGTTCCAATCCTGGCCTTGATTGCCTTCTTGTTTGTCCGGTATTCAATCCTCACAGTATGGCCCTTCAGCTTCAGGATGAGGGAGCGGGAAATCATAGGCCACCACCGTTTAGCCATTCAGGATTCATCCGGTAACCTGGGCCTTGCTTTATCAGGATGCCTTCTTTGGCTGATTCCTCACAGATTGCATAAACCTGAGATATTTCGGCATCGGGGAACTTTGAGCCGGTCATGTCGAAAATCTTTTTAGGCGTGAGCGAATGGTATTTTGTCTTTGGAGCTTCAGAATCGATCAGTTTTACGATCTCATCTTTGAGACTTGAAAAATATTTTTTCTGATCTGGAAAGTTTGGATTTTTAATGTCGGTATTGTCGGTATCGTTCTGGACATCGGATTTCGTAGGCTCATTTTGCCGACAAGAAGAATTTTCTAAAAAGTTATTGTCGGTATCTAATGTCGGCTTCTGGACATCGGATTTTGTAGGGTCGCCATTATCTCCGACATTACCGACATTAACTTTGGTGATTTCTCCCTGTAAAATTTTTTTTATGACTTTTTTTCTTTCGCTCTTATCGCTGTTATCTTCAGTGATTTCTAGCCCTATCTCCCTAAGTGTCGGCTCTAATTCCTTTATTATCCTGCCTAATCTCCTTGCGTCTTTCGGGAAAGACTTAGACTTTCGCTGTCCTTCAGTAACTAACGGCCCAAGTGCTTCTAACAAGTCTGAGGTAGTCCCTTCCCATTGTTCACGCTTTGTCATTAATGCCTGGATAGCGTTGATTAGAAGGGTCTCTCTAGCTACATCCACGGTTTCGTTATGCTTTGCTTCAGTGTAAGCTTCAAAGAATGACAAAGCCGGAAAGCCCATCGCTCTAATTCCACATTCGGCCCATATCACGAAATCGGCCATCCTTGGCAATTTTCCTTTAAGTTCCGCTTCTACCTGTGAATATAGCTCCATTGCCCTGGGAATTATTGAAATCAGGTATCCCCTTACTTTCGGGATGAGCATTTCAGCTTTTGCCCTTATTTCAGCGTCCGTAAGCCTTCTTGATTCGGGCATTACTCCAAGATGTATTGGGCACTCACGGTCTATGAAATCAGGCTTGTATGAAGCCCTGTTTATTCCATTTATGATTATCGGACGCTTTAGTTTCAGGATCACTTCTCCCATGTTCGTGTATAATTCCCTGGTTCTGAATCCCTGACCCGTTGTCAGTCTGCATACTATGTCCGAAATGTAGTCGGGCATTGCTGTATTCACGTTGTCAAAGGATAACATGCCCTGATGAACTGCTGAAATCGAAAGGTCTCTTTCGTCAAATTTTAAGGATTGTGTCGGGGCCCCATTTGGATCAAATATCGATCTCTTTGTCTCAGTGTAAGAAGTTTTTCCCGCTCCATGCGGGCCGTCTATGTTCTCAATCGCATGGGGAATGTCCGGTATGAATCTAGAAAAATCAAGACCCATTGAAAGAATCTCGCTTTTCTGATCCAAGTGCCACAGCCGGATAAGGCTAAGGTGATCCTGAATAGTGCCGTCCTCGATGGGAGCTTCAAGCATTCCCGTATAGCTTACGGTATAAGGAATTTCAGGGGTCTTTAACTCGTATCCCGATTTGGTGATGAAATAAACCTTGCCGTCCTGTCTTATGGGATCATAGATGAAGCCGTCTTCAAATCTGGAGACCCTAACGCCGATGTCTCTTAAGTTCTTTGAAGCCCAGTATCTAGCAAGTCTCCTTATGTTTGCGATTTCGTCCCCTGTTGGCAATCCCTCGCCTGACTGGTATCTTCTGTCTGCAATGAGACCTTCGAAGGATTCGCCTTCAATTTCCATCGGTACGCCTTCAGCTTCTACATAGAATTTCAGTCCCTGGGGATTGCTGAAGAATTGCCCGTTTAGTCCTTCAATGGTCTTGGAGCTTGACTTTTCTTTTATCGGTTTTTCCGGCTTGAAGTTCACGATGTCAAGGTAAAGCTTAGGGTCAAGGTCTCCTTCATAGCCTTTTAACATCTGCTTGGCTAGCTTAAGTTCGTCATAGCTGAAGGAATCCTTGGATAGAAGCTCCTTTCCTATGCTCTCATGGTTCTTCTTGAACTTTCCATTGTCTGCAAGGAATTTTAGGCCCTCACTTATTGGCTTATCGATGCCTTTCGCTATTCCCTTAAGTTTTTCCGTATCTGTCATTTATCCGCTCCCTCGATTCCCTCGATAAGATTCTTCAATGTGCTGAATCCGTAAACTGCCTTTCCGGCGTTTCCGTTCAAATATGTATAGTGAACTGCATTCTTGTCTGAAATGCCCTGTATTTCTGACTTTGCGATTATCAGCTTCATAACCTGGTCCGCTTTTGTTTCGGGCCATCCATAATGAAATAGAGTTCCGGCAATCGCTAGCCTAAGCTCATTGCCCATGTGCTTCTTTATGGCCTGATTCCAGACGGGCATGACCTCGTTAACAAAATCTAGGATCTGCGAATCATTGACATCCTGAGCTTCAGGTATTCTGATCTCTTTTCTCCCTGAATCCCTGAACTGCAAAATCCATTTCAAAAGGGATTCTGGAATATCCCTTATTTCTGTAAGATTCAGAAATTCATACTTCCCATATTGCCCTGGAGATTCGGGCAATAAGACATATCCGCCATAACCCTTGATGTCCAGTCCTTCTAATGCGTGTGTGTGGTTAAAAGAACTGATGCCTTTAGGCATCCTGTAATAGAAATGCCGTCCATCCGATTGCGTCCTCACTGAAAGAGTGTCAAGATCGGAATCCCTGAAATCAAGTTCAAGTATTAGGCTCTGGAAAGACTTCAAGCCGATAATGTCAGGCTTTCCGTCTTGAAGAATCGGCCTCTTATCCCCATCCTTCAGTACATCGCAATCTATCACGGCCAGGTCTTCAGGGAGTGCCAAGCCTATTCCGGCATTTGGATATTTATGCCATGTCTTTGCTATCAGCTTCAGGTCTCCTGTTGCATCCTTGAAGCCATGAACGTATCCCAGGGAAAAATCGACAATCGGGTTCTTCTTATCATCACAAGGAAAAACAGAGTATCCCATCTTTGCGTATTCAATGGCTAAAGCCTGTTGCGTGGGCTTCTCTGGCGAATTGATTAAACTTTTAAGCTTGTCAACACTTATCATCTTGTATCAACTCTTTTTTGGGTTGGCTTGCCGGCCAATCCCTCATTTTTCACTCTGTTTTTATCTCCAATAGCCTGAGCCAATCTCCCGCTTTTGCGAGATATTCGGCCTTGCTCAACGTGTCCGGCTGGCTGATTACCATCTCACGAAATGCCCTCAATGACGGGTCTTTCAGTGAGAATGCCTTTTCTTTCAGGGGTCGCATGTCGACGGTTTCAGTCATCTTGGCCCTCCGATCTCTTCAGCGTCAAGCTCCCGTCCTCGTTCAGAACGAATGCTAACAGGTCATCCTTATCGATTCTGTGAGCCTTCACATAGTCGGGAGGTAGCGAAATGTAATAGCTAGACCCGATTTTTCTGACATAGCTCTCCCATTTCATCAGTAATACCATAACTACTGAACAGCAGTGTAAGTATGAACTATACTACAATAAAATAGTTCATGTCGGATATATTATATAATAGTTTAACATTAGTGTAATTAATGGGGAGACTGGAAAACCTCACACTGATAAGGGCAATCGTGAGAACCGTAATTATGGCTAATATGAAGAACAATCCTGCAACAAGGCACACGGTCATGGAACATGTAACCAGTGAGTTTGGCGTTAGTGAGAGGTCTTTCGCAAAGGCCCTGGCCCAGATAGAAGATTCGGGGATACTCGTTAAGAACAAGGCGGAGTTCCTACTAGATGACCTGACAGCAAGGGGAAAGAGACGAAAAGGTGTCAGAACTGAACTGATTATAGACGTTGTTGAAGCCATTAAGCGTCTATTGGCTATATGGTCTGAACAATTGATTAGCGGATTTGATAATTATCCTGAAGAAGTGAGGGGGTTCATGGCAAGGAAATATGCCACCTTCAAGAGCAATGAACTATTGGGCGAACTGGCAATGGCGAAAGAAGCCCTGGACAAGTGGGGAAGGTCGGGCAATGGAAGTATGACGCCAGGAGAAATAGTTTACTGGAATGTGGTTTCATATAGGGTCATGGACTATATCAGCGAACTGAGGGAGAAAAATAGATCGGACATTGAGAACTGACTTTTATTTTCTCACAAATTCTATTTTTATATTAGTAAATCTGAAATTTATTTAAATATTCCAAAATGGCGAAAATAAGATTTGCTTATGTCCATAATCTAATACGGGCAGACCCACTACTAATTAAGCAATGAAAAAGTTTCATTTAATACCATGACCGCGTACAATGTGCATGGCCTATACATATCCTAATGATAGGAATGAGTCGAGGAAATTTCTAATTGTGATTTATGTAGGATGATGTAATGAGAGAGTATAAGATTCTACAGTTCCTGTCTAATCTCTTTACCGGAGTGTATCTCCAGGAATTTGTTTTATTGAAGCACAGTAACTAACATCAAAACAACATTAATTCTGAAATGTGCAAAGGAAATCAAACCAGCACTCGACTATTTTACTTATTTTATACATATACGGAGGAAATGTGCCATATTGAACTTTATAAGAAGATACCTCTCACCCTGACTGAATACACCTATACAGAATTCAAGCCGATTATAAAACTGAGATAAGTTAAAATAAAAAAATGTTTAAAAAAAATAAAAATTTATGAGACTTAATCCGTGCTCTCTGTCATGGATATGCTCCTATCTATGGCTTTGACTACTTCAGTATCAGGGAATGCAGTCCTGACGGCCCAAATGTAGAAGAATATGGCTGCAATTATGTCGACAAACCAGTCTATTGGCACGGATGGAGCCGATTTTATGACCAGGTAGCCCTGTCCGTACGGGCCCACGAAAACAAGAAGCAGGTTAAACAGCAGGAATCCCACTACCCATGCTCCTGATTTTAAGTCCTTTACAAAGTCCCTGTTTTTCGCGAAAGTGTAAAGCACGATTCCAAAAAGGATCAGTACCAACAGGATATAGCCGCCATATGGGTCTGTTGAAGAGTTTAGAGATCCAGCTCCCCAGTAAATCATTAAGGCTGACACAATGAAAGCCAGTATTGCAAACACAGAGTAACCAGGCAGCGCAAATGGCCTGTGCAGGTCAGGGTGAGCTTTTCTGAAACCCATCAGTGCAATTGGCCCGATTATGTATGAGAATACCCCTGTCGTTGTGACTATTGCCGTGAGTGCTGACCAGGCTCCGCCTATGCTGGAAACCAGGTAGCCTACTGCTGCTATTAACAAAAGCACCAGAGTAACGATAAAAGTCACTACAATTCCAAGGGTCGGAACTCTGTATTTCCCGTGCACCTTAAAGAAGTTTGATGTAAGGTAACCTTCTTTGGCAGTCCCATACAGTACTCTTGCAGTGGAACCCATGTATTAGCTCAGAGTACCACTCGGGCTCACAACACCATCAATAAGGAGCACAACACCCAATGCCCCCATACCAAGTCCTATTGCTTCATAGAAGAACGGGAAGGTGGAGATTGAAAAGTTCGATGAGAGTTGATTCCAGGCTCCTGCTGCAAGTCCGGATGTGCCAAAAGCTGCGCTGTTCCAGTCCAGTGAGCCGATAAAGGCAATTTCCAGAAGTGTGTATATACCCATTCCTGTCAGGACAACTCCAACGAGAGCTCTCCAGATATCCTTGCCCGGTGATTTTGCCTCAGCGGCCATTTCAACCGGCTGTCTGAAACCCAGATATGCAAAGATAACTCCAGTTGCGGGCAATGCACTGAAAACAGGATCAAATCCATAAGGTGCGAACCCTGAACCGGTTGCAGTCTTGAGACCAGTGAAATTGACACCGAAACCATGAGAAAGCCCGAATATGAGCAACAGTATGATTGCAATTGGTGGTATTATGAGCTTCCAGATTGTCATTCCAAAGTTTGTCTTAATGAGACCTTTCAAACCGACGTAATTCACATAGAAGAATATCACTGAAAACAGTGCTGCTATTCCTACGCCAGGAAATGAAGGAATCCCAGAGGAATTCATCAGGACTATGGAAGAACCATAATAGCTAATGCCTCCCTGCAATATGGAAACCACTGCCACAGCTTCTACAGCAGGTACTGCAATGTACGTCAAGATTGTACTCCATGCAATAATGGAGGCTGCAACTCCACCGTGGGTGAAATTTGCATACCTTGCCGCTGCTCCTGCAATAGGAACCGATGTTGCTATCTCGGACCAAACTAGGGCGATAATCAGAATAAAAATACCTCCGATGACCCATGATAGTATTGATGCTGGTCCAGCTGCACTGGCAGTGAGGTAACTGCCAAAGAGCCAACCAGAACCAATAACTGCCGTAAGACCGGAAAAGTACAGGTCTCTGAGTTTCATGCCCCTCTTGAGCTTGTGTTGGCCATCATCTACCATGCCAGCACCAGGACCAGAAGATTCAGTCATTTTTTTATCCTCTAAAGCATTACGAACTAGTTGTATATATAACTTTATGTGGATTTGCCAGATGAATTGGGAGAGCTTAAGTTTTTATTTTAATCAATATTTATTGTAATATCATTAAAATAGCCTATTATCAGGAATTATTGAAATTTCTATCTAACTTTACTCATTTCTTAGTATGTTGTGTGTCGTGAGAATACATACCAGAGTTTTTCATGAAAAACTGGTTTGCTTGACATTGGAGGTGCCGGTTGAATATATGCCTTTTTATTTTTATGTCCAAAAATCCCGCATAATAGATGGCCGTATCGTTCATCCTTCCTTGGAAAAAGCCTTGGTTGAAGAGATAGTTTGCAAAAGAGATTTGTTAAAAATATAGATGGTTCGGTCCATTATCCTTCAATAACATTTTGTCCAGGGTTAAGATAATGTTGTGCTGGATAATTCCCAAACATTCCTAGTCTATAATTGGTATTTTGAACACAATCATTGGAGAAGTAGACTTTACTGTAGAAGAATACTCTACCAGCATTTCCTGGATTTAATATCATCGATGGTTTATTTTAAAATAAAGCATATTCACAAAGCGTTATGTAAACAAAATTGATATACGCAAAATGCAAAAGTTCTGATTCAACTCCTATAGATACGATCAGAACTACTTATTTTGTAAAACATATTTAGCATTACAGATTCTGAAAAATGCCCGGCGTACTCACAAAAATTCATAATCCTTATAGAAATTCACAGACATGGTAAAAATTGCAGATGTAGTATCTGTGATTGTGAGAAATAATATCCTCTATTCTCTTCTTTTGAGCAGCGGTCTGGTGAATCATACGAGCTTGGCAAATAAGATACACAGCCAGGTTGAAGCCATCAGTGGCAAGAAGGTCAAGATTAACACAATAGTCAAAGTCCTCACTGGAATGGAAGTCAAAAAAGTCGATACAATGGCTCTGGAAATTCTCAGGAAATCCAACATAATGGCTGAATACAAATATACAGAGGTCTACCATGATACAATAGAGGAAATTGGGAAACACACGATGCTGGCTGTGAATGAAGGAGATAGGTACAAATGTATTGAGAAGTCGAGTACAACAAACGACCTTGCATTAATCCGGGTCGTGCTGCCAAAAGAATCCGCAGGTGAACCGGGGATAACTCTGCTTATTACTGAATACTTAAGTGCCTCGGGACTTAAGACAAAGAACATATACCGTCTGGACACTGAGATATGGATTACGGTCAGTATCAATCATGCAGGGCTCGTCCTTGATAAATTGAGCAACTTTTTTTATAATTCACAAATATGAATTTTCATCATATTTTTGAAACTTTTATACGTTATTATGACATACACTAAACAATCAGTATGATTGTAACATTAATCCAATTAATCCTGTCAATAATAGCAGGCCTGGCTGTAGGATTTACACTTGGCCTTATTGGAGGAGGTGGATCCATACTTGCGATTCCTCTCCTGCTTTATTTTGTAGGTATAGACAATGTACACTACGCAATTGGAACAACCGCTCTTGCAGTTGGAATCAATGCCTACATTAATTTCATATCACACAGACGCAAAAATAAACTCAATGTCAAAGCCGGCACCTTGTTTTCAATAATAGGTATAGTTGGTGTCTTAATAGGGAGTTCTATAGGTTTACTAACCAATAGCAGTAGCCTTCTGGTGCTGTTTTCAATCCTGATGGTAGGAATTGGCATATATATGTACATAGGAAAGAGAAATGCAAGCAAGGCTCATGAAAAAGATAACTCTGGGAACATATACCCAAAAGTAGGATTGTTTTCCGTGCTTACCGGTTTCGCTTCAGGTTTCTTTGGTATTGGTGGAGGCTTTCTAATAGTACCTGCCCTTATGTATTCAGCCAAATTGGAGATTAACGAAGCTGTGGGTACCTCGCTTTTGGTAGTTGGAACATTTGGAGTTGTTACAGCCATAAGATATGGTTTTTCCGGCCATCTCCTATACACTGTTTCTTTATTCTACATCATTGGTGGCGTAATTGGTGGCGTAATTGGAACCAGAGTTTCTACCTCCATGGAGAAAAACAGATTACGCAGGATATTTGCAGTAATAGTAATACTTGTAGGATTCTATGTTATGGCAAAAACACTGCTTCCCACCTAATATGACTCTGCCTATATTTCTATACAAATATGATTCAATATTTTACTTTTAAAAAATAATAAAAATTTTTGATTTTTAAATTATTGCAGATCTACCGGCAGAGAAAGGGAAAGCCAGCGAGACATTCCACCTATCACATTTACAGCGTTAAAACCATTGTCGGCCATGAATATAGAGGCGCTTTGGCTTCTCGAACCAGTTGCACAAATCACAGCATACTTCTTGTTCTTAGGAAGCTCACCTAATTTGTTAACGAGTTCGCCCATTGGGATTTTGAGTGCCGATGGAATTACACCTGAACGCCATTCATATGGTTCCCTGACGTCGATGACCTGGAATTCCTCAAGTTTTTCGTACAGGTTTTCAACATCAATGTTGGATACACTTGCCACAGGAAGATTTTCCTTCTTCCATTTTTCAAGGGCATCAGATATTACAAAAGATACGTTTATTCCGTTCTTTTTGAGTTCTTCTTTAGCAGCCGACGCAATGGCATCATTCGATGCAACTATCGCCATTTCTCTTTGTTCTTCCCTAAGATAATCTGCAACAGATTTGCCCCACCCATAACGATGATATGGTGCGATCAATGACCCGGGAATATGGGCATTTGCGTATTCCGTCATTATTCTTGTGTCCAGAACAATTGTTTCCTCTGATGCAGTTTTTTCCCACAATGATTTAATATCTACCATTCTGTCTTCTTCCATTATTATCACTCCTTAATTGGGCCAAGATTCTCAGCCCGGATTGCAATAGCTTCTTCAGGAGGTGGTTTGAGAAGCTTTATCTGTTTTTCAACAAAGAGACCTTTGTCTTTTATTGCAGTAAAAACATTGTATCTCCTTTCGTAGCCAATTGTTGAACTTGGCTTTTTGCTCATGAAAAGTCCGCCACAAGGTGAAGCCCCATAGTGAGCTGGGTGCAATTCTGTGAAATCGGGCAGTTTCATGATTTTCTGGATGCTGTGGAACTGTTTCTCTGAGTATTTTCTTATTATTTCATCATCGGCATCGTTTAGGTCAGGTCTTCCCACGTCTCCAACAAATAGCGAATCTCCAGACATAACAAGGATTGGTTCATCGCCCCTGTGTCTGTCACGAACCACCAGGGAGATGCTTTCCATGGTATGTCCGGGCGTTTCCATTACCTCTACTTCAATGGACCCGAGGGAAATCAAACTTCCATCCTCCACTGGAACATAGTCAAAATTGACCTGAGCGTTCTTACCAAATGTGATCTTGATTCCAAGATTACCTGCCAGTTCCTTTGCTGCAGACCTGTGATCAGCATGGATATGGGTCTCCACGACATGTTCTATGGATATTCCCAAATCCTGTGCAGTCAGTATATACTCCATAGCACCTGCTGATCCTAAGGGGTCTACAACCAAACCCTTACCTGAAACTTCATCACCAAGCAGGAATGAATTACATCCCAGGTTTTCATCTCTGATTTCTTTCCATATCATATTCTAATTTCTCCTTGAAAAACAATTTGACTATTTTCATGCTGCAGATACTTTTCCCACGATTTCCTTAAGATCAGATTCAACGATTTCAGCCAACTCATTCATGTCATCAAAACCTGCAATCCCTATTGCTGTGGTTGGTCTGTAAAGTGAGACTTCTGTTACAGAACCTTCCCTGTGTACCGATATTTTGCAGGGAAGAACAAGACCGATTTCCCTGTGTCTATCCATTGCTGCACCGGCGTGTTTGGGGTTGCAGATATCGAGGATCAGGTACGGCTCAATTTCCTGGTTATTCTTTTCTTTCAGTATTTTGCCTACATCAATCCTGCTAAGAATTCCGTATCCCTTTTCTTTCAGATTTTCCTCGAGTATGCTTACGGCTTTTTCGACATCGAGATTTGTTGCTATTTTGTAGTCCAATTCGGTAACCATGGTGATCTCCCTTGCGACAATGTACCTTTGATATTAATATTTCACGGTATTGCGGAAAACATGCAATACTTTATTAATCACCTGTTGCTAGAGTTATCACCATGCCAGACCTCAGCATACTAAAAAAAGAAGGAGCTTCATGCACAGAGCTACTGGAGTGTTTCTTTAATCTCGGGCAACATGAATGTGAAGCATTTTATGCTGTGGCCGCAAGAGACCGCGTTACCCTTGATGAACTATCTGAAATTATAAAGAGAGACCGAAGCACTACTCATCGGTTACTTCAGAAACTGGTTGGTGAAGGTTTATGCTATAAGGAGAAGATAGTCATCTCGAGAGGAGGTTACATCCATGTCTACAGTGCAGTTAGCATCCCCAGGATAACCCAGCAACTCAATTCACGAATAGACGGATTTATGGAGGATCTCAAACGTATTCTGCCAAATATTGAGTCAGACCTTCGAAAGAACATTGAGAAGATTAAGCTGCAACAATAATTCTTCGGCAGAATATCATTTTCACAATAACTGCATGGCTTTATCACTTCGAGCGAGAAAACCCATCCCATTCATGGGTGGGATGAGAGCGAGACAATGAAAAATCAATAAGGTGTCTTGCGTTATAATAAATAATGTTCAGGACTATTAAACTAAAACTTCCCTATGATCGAACCATCATAGAGACTGGAAAACAATTCCGGGAAGCATGCCAGATAGTTCTGGACTACGGGTTCAAGGAGAAAACCTTCAATAAGAACAAGCTGAACAGGGGGACATACAGGGAAGTACGGGAGAAAATACCAACACTGCCGTCTGCTCTTGTGCAGACAGCAAGGGATCAGGCATCGGAATCACTGAAACAGACAGAACTGAAGAAAGAATTACACAGGAAATCCCTTACAATAAGATACGACCAGAGAACATTCAAATTCTATCCTGATTCGCATACAATATCCCTGACTACCGTTGCAGGGAGACTTGTTTTCCCAGTCGCACACTCCCCACTGATTGAGAAATACAGGGGAGAATACACAAACGCACAGCTCTCTGTAGATCAGAAGCATCAGAAAATATTCATAATGGTTCAAGTTGAAATATCGGGCAAGGAGGCACAGAATAAAGAAAACGTTAGAGTGATGGGAATAGACAGGGGAATAAAGAACATAGCAGTATTGTCGAACAACCAGTTCTTCAACTCAAAGCATCTGAGGCAAGTAAAGGGAAGATATCAGTACAACAAACGCACACTACAGCACGCAGGCACTCGTTCCGCTCATCGTAAATTAAAGGAATTGAGCGGGAGAGAGAGACGGTTCGTGCTTGACACAAATCATGTGATTGCAAAGAAGATCGTGAACCTTCCTCACAATGTATTCGCCCTGGAGAAACTCGAATCTGCAAAAATGAAAAGAAAAAAGAATGGCAGGAAGTTCAACGGGAAGTTGGGATCATGGTCGCCATACCAATTGGAGCAATTCATTGAATACAAAGCAGAAGACGCAGGAAAGTCGGTTCTGTACGTTGATCCAAAATACACCTCACAGAAATGTTCAAGGTGTGGATACATCAACAGAAATAACAGGAAGGGATCAGTATTTCACTGTTTGAATTGTAACTTTGAACTTCATGCGGATTTGAATGCGGCAAGAAACATCGAAATACTTGGTAGATCTGAGTATTTCAGGCTGCTGTCAACCAGCCAATCGTTGCGTTCCGATGAAACCATGCTCACGGGCATGGGAGAGGACAGCAACAAGCCCACACCCTTTAGGGTGGGTAGTTGACTTACTTCTTCAGACTAGTATTAATAATGACAGAAGAAATTCCTGATAAGGATTTGTTCACGCCTCCTTCCGACATTATGATAGTCCCCACACCATATATTTCAGGTTACAAGGTAACAAAAATCATAGGAGCCACATTCGGATTGGTTGTACGATCTCGTGGACTTGGACAGAATATAGGGGCCTTCTTCAGGAGCTGGGCAGGTGGAGAAATAAAAATCTGCGCAAGATCGTTTACATTTTCTGAAGTCTTTCCTTTTTTGTTTTTTTCATTATAACTGGAAATCAATATCAGTTGGCAAAGGAGAAATTCTCAAGAAATGTTTGGTTTTAGAAATTTTTTAAGTTGACCAAAATAGAGTATAATTATGGAAAAGTTTGAAGTTCTTCCTGCTGTGGCGGTGAGGATTTCCATTTCCCGAATAGAAAACCTGCAACATATCCCCATATCAGGGCGGCAATTAATCCAAAACCTATTCCGACCAGATAATATGAACTGCCATATGTGCTGAGATCAAGCAATCCTATGAGAACGTTCAGGATAAGCCACAGAATAACTCCAAAGACAAGACCTTTGGCAACGGAAGATTTTCCTGGTACCCTGTTATACACTGCTCCAAATATTGCACCCAAAATAAGTCCGCCTATTAAGCCACCTATAATTGCTAGAGCAAATCCCTCAACAATGGCAATATTGTATAACGCCTGAGCCGTGGTCTTAACAGGAGTTATGGCATTCAGAGTCGCTAATTCCTTCTCCAAAACCGACATTACGAGGCTCTTGAAAACCACAAGGATAATGTATTCAAATACCCCATCCACTATCCCATAGAGAATGCCCGCAACCAATCCGGCTTTTAGACCCGTTGTGGTGTTGCTCATATTGAACAAGTATTTAACACGTTGATTTATATAAATCTTTATCAAAAGAAAATCTGATATTGTGCTGGAAAGGCTGATTTTACTGAAAAAATAATTAAAATATATGATAAAAATTTAATCCGATTTATTTCGACTCATCCAACCCAAGATTCTGAAATCCCTCGTCATCGATGCGCTATCGGGTAAATCCCTGAGAACCGTCTTGCCAAAGAAAATCCGAGAAGTGATTGCGAACGCCCCACTGGGATTATCCTGTCCTACAAGTTCCATTTCGCATGCTGCAACCAGATTACCAATGAGGAAAAGTGCTTCTTTGGCATAAAATTCAGGATTGCCTGAAGTGAACCATTTACTTACTGTTGTAAAAGCTTCTGTCATTTTGGTTTCGAGCGATTCCCCGAAGATTCTGTCTTTAATCTTCCCAATTCTGTCTTGGAAATAATTCTTCATTATTTCTGTACCATTTCTCTTCATGAGAACTTCCATGACTTCTAATGACTGGATATTGCTTGTTCCCTCCCATATTGAAGTTACCACAGAATCCCTGTGGAACTTTGCCATTGGGAACTCCTCCAGGAACCCTATGCCGCCAAGTATTTCCATAGAATAACGGGTCACCTGTGCACTTACCTCGGCAGATATTGTTTTGGCAATATCCCCTAGTATTCTCGAAAGCTGATATTCTGAATTATATGGGGGTTCAACTCCACTCACTTTGTTGAAAGCATCTGCAGCAAGCATTGACAATACAAGCGATGCTTCAAGAGAGGTTTCAAGTTCCAATAGATCCTTCTGCATAAGAGGGTGATCAACAAGTCTCCTGCCAAAGGCAGTTCTCTTTTCTGCGTAAAGATATGCTTCCCAGAGTGCTTTTCTTGCAATTCCAACTGCGGCGATTGCATCATCAATCCTTGAGATGACAAGTGCCTCCATTGCCAGATAGATTCCATTTTTTTCGTTCCCTATCTGATAAGCAACTGATCTGTCAAATTCAACTTCCCCTGTTGGAACTGCCGTAGTTCCGAGCTTGTCCTTGAGTCTCCTGATAATATAGTTTGGTGTACCATCTTCAAGATGTGAAGGAACAAAGAATAATGATATGCCTTTTGCACCGGAAGGAGAATCTTTGAATCTTGCAGTTACCAGTGCACCATCTGCTATGCCTGAGTCACTGGCGAAATATTTGTCTTCGCCTGTCAGGAGAAACTTTTCTCCCTCCTGCATGGCAATAGTTCTATTGGCCCCTAGATCACTCCCTCCCTGTACTTCTGTGTAAAATGTGGCACCGTACCATGGATTGTCAGTCTCAAAGAATTTCTTCAGGTACTTTTCCTTCAGGTCTTTGTTTCCATATTTCTGAATAGTGTAGGCTGTTTGTGCTGTCAGGGTAAGTGTACAGAAGATACCTGAATCGGAAATAAGATACCCGGAAAGAAAGTGATTCATCAGATCCGCGGGATTACCTTCAATGCTCTTAACAACACCATGTTTTTGGAGCATTCCCAGAATACGGGCATGATCCGGTGATATTCTGACATAGTCTATTCTCTCCCCCATCAAACTCCAGGTCATAAGGACTGGTTTTGCATAGTGATCTATGAAATCAAGCGATTCAATTAATTCAGAAGATACATACCTACCAAGGTCCGAAAGACCTTTATATCTCTGAAATGAAAAGTGATTTATGATTTCTTGGAGAGGCTTGTCGGCATTGTAATAGTCAACCCCTTTACTTAGAAATATATCTGAAAATCTATTTTGCATTGTTTATTCAACGCTTTTTTTAATATTAAACTTCTCACTTAACAAAACATTCGGACTACTTGTATTAAACTTGGAAATACCATTTAAACCGTTTGCCTTTTATTGGTCAAATTGCAAAAAACCATAAATCAGACAATTAGCTTTTTTCTTGGCTCTTGGAGTAAATTTGTGAAATAAAAATTCACATAATTTTAAATAGCTGCGGAATATTATTTAAATAGTATTTATATGAAACGATCACTACTTGTTATCAGTGCAATGGCACTTGCCTTGCTCTTACCGGCAGTTGCTACTGCAGCCGTTGTTGTAAACAATGGGATTGCTGTTGACTTTAACCCATCGGCTTCCAATGCAGTATACATGCAGGCCGGACCTGAATACCTAAGTGCGAACCAGAGCAATTTCATTGGCATTAACGGCAATAACGAGTATTACACTAACATGTCAATTACTCTGAATGCAGTACCTGGAAGCGGATACGTGGTCCTGACAAATGTACTTGAGATTTACAATAACAGCAATTCAGCTGGTTCAGTTACAGTTTGGCTTAATGGGACACTCCCAACAGGCGTTACGCTTTATGGAAGCACTACCATGCAATCATTCACAGGTTCAGCACCTTCCGGTAATGTTCTCCTGAACTCAACCATCCATTCAACCTCTATCCACCTGACAAACAAGGGTGCTGGAGAATATCTTGGGTTCAAGCTAACTGGTGATGCTTCCGGACCTGGAACCATAAATCTCCAATATACCATTTCATAGTTGGGTAATCATGAATCGGGTGGGAAGAAAGCGGCTATTGATCTTAATTACAGCATTTACAGCTTTAGCTCTGACTTCCACCGCCATGGGTCAGGTGATTATCAGCAATACATATTCCATGGAAAGCAGAACAATCACTCCAGATGTGAACATAACTCAAGGTGACCAAACTTATAGTGGCCTGGCTGTATCCACAAACCAGCCAGGTTCGGTTGCATATGCCAATATTTCTGTAGTTTTGATATATGCACCCCACAATACTTACAAAAATCTAAGTGATATCCTTAACATTTCATCTCATTCCCACGAAAATTTCTATTACACAGCCAATATTACCAAATTCTCTGGATCTGCCCATGTAGCCAATTTGGATTTATACAGTGTAAACTCCACTGGAACATTTGTGCAAAACTTTGCCTATTCCACCAATAATGGAAACCAGACCGGCAAAACTCCAGTAAGTGTTACACCTCAAACAAACACTGGCCTTGGTCTTAACATGGGCTTTACCAAGAAGCAAGCTGGCTCCTCTTATACATGGGAACTTGATCTACAGATAAATGGATATTACACAAGTGCACATTCCTCAAAAGTAATCTTTGTACAATATTACATCCATTTTCTCATTAGCACTACAATAGAGCCTTAACTGGAGGTTAATTGGTGATAAGCCTCCATTTTGAAAATCTCCGCCTGTTCATACCGCAATACGTTGCAGCTACCCTGATTTCAATATTCATCTATGTCTACCTGGGAAGAAAGTATCCGGGCTGGAAGAACACCATTCCTTTTATCAGAAAGGCCTACAGGGTTGGGCATTCAAGTAGTGCTTCTCCCATAAATTATTCTACATCAGGTTTGTTCTTTTTTCCCTTTAACGTCTCAATATTCAACAAAAACTATGTTAACTGCATGAAACAGAGTAATCCCGTTTTTGATTTGCTTTATTATTATTCCAATAACAGATTACCTGATATTGTTATAAGGAACCTTTCAACCACCTATGTAAAACCACCATTCTATGAATCTGCCATTTTATTCCAGATATACCGGATAATGCTCCCAGTCAGTGCCTGGGCTGGCCTTATGCTTGTAATTACGCCATTTTCATATATTTCAGTATTTATCCCGCATTTCCCAAATCCATACAACATCATAATTGCGATTGTTCTGTCAATATCTATTTTTGAAGGTATTCTCTCTACAATCTTTTTCAGAATAGGTGTTTCCTGGGGAAGGATTGTGCTCGTGGAAGGTTCCATAATTGTTATCTTTACCCTATCTCTCTTATCTCCTTCCATGAGCTGGCTTGCCCTTTTCAATTTACAGTCCAGGCTCATAATATATCTGGTTCTCCTGTTCCTGTTTACTGTAATCGCTGCCCTCATATCTCAACTTAGAACAATGAAGAATCTGTTCCTGAGTTCCATTATTTTTTCAACAATATCCTATTTTTCATTTGTTGTGATCGTATTGTACAACGTTATAGGGATAGTAGTATCCTGAAGATCAGAAAAATTTCATATTGACCCTGATTGCTTCAGCGGTCTTCCTGTGTTCGTGGTTGTGATGCTGGTTTCCATTATGATGATCGTAATCATGGGCAGGTTGGTGCAGCTGGAAATCCAGAACAAGCCAGACATTGGTTCCGTAAAACACCACAAGAATATCCTGTGCTGTTCCATTTACCTTTAAGGTAGCATTAAGTGACCCAGGCATCTCCTTGCCATCATGGTTGATTGCAAGGAAGGTAATATTGTAAGAACCATTCTGAAGCTGGAAGTTGAAAACACCACCCGGATAGGCGGGTGCCACTGTTCCATTATATGCCGCTGACCAGTCCAGGCCCTCAGGTAACCCAACCTCCATCACTGTAATATTGTATAATTTCTGGACAGGATGTATTGGTGTGTAGGAAACAGCGATAGTCGTATTTCCGGAAGACCCCAGTGAGAATACTCTGGAAATGTCAGTGGAGTTGAAACCTGGAATTGTAACAGGAATAAACGAATATGAACCATAAGGTAATGAAATGGTCAGTTTGTTGCCGGTTGTATTATAAAAGGAGTGCTGCAGAATATCCACGCCCCATTGAGTACCATTTGGAAGACCTGTCTCGTAGAATGTAACATTTGCATCCTTTATGACAAACAGAAGGTTCTCAAGTAAAGATGTACCATTGACTTCAATGCTTCCTGATACTGTCTTGTATGAAGTGTTTAATGATGATGCTACATAGTAGTAAGTACCATTTGGAAGCTGCAAAGACAGATTATGGTCAATTGAACCGGTTGTTTCATTGTTCAGGCTCACCATCCAGTCTGTGCCCTTGGAAAGCCCGTTCTCCGAAAAAACAACTTTGTAAATAACTTCCGTAAAATTAAGAGATAATACAGTGGGATTGCCATTTACAATGACGTTTCCGTAGTAACCTTTCCAGGAAGTGTTCATGGAAGTGAATGTATATTCATAGGAACCGTTCTGGAGATATGCTGAAGCATTGGGTCCCATTGATGAAAGAGAAACGCCATTACTTAGATTGACAAACCAGGTGGTGCCATTGGGCAGAATATTCTGTGTGAATTCAGTCCTGTAAAGAAAAGGCTTCCACATAATGTTAACAGTAATGTTATCTGCGTTTACTGAAAAACTTCCACTGCTATTTACAGGATAGTACCCTGCCACAGGTTGTATTGAATAAGTGTAATTTCCAGGAGTTGCCACATAGCTATACTCATTGCCATGGACGGTGTGTTGGATACCTCCGATAGTAAGATTCCAGACGGATGTGGCAGGTAACCCGGAAGTTTTGAAATTCACCAGATAACTTTTCATGGAAAAATTAAGATTTACTGTAACTTCAGAACCTTCAACCTTTAGTGTGCCATTTTGTGGAGATACCGCGTAACCGTATATTTTTGAAACCTTGAAACTGTAGGTTCCATTTGTAGCAAAGAATAAAACAGGTACCCCGGCAGAGGATGTGTCCTTTGTACCATTGAATGTAATACTCCAAGGTTGTCCTGATGGGAGTCCGCTTTCGTTGAACTGGACCATGAAGGTCTTGTTGTATTGTACATTCACAATATTGCTGCCGGCCGATACGGAAAAGTGTCCTGACGGCACATTGGTGTAGCCTGGAACGTGGATAGGATAATAGGTGTAGTTGCCTAGTATTTCGTAGAGTAAAAGACGATTTGTGCTGGAAACTGCAGTGTATCCATTTACACTTAACCCCCATGATGTGGAGCCCGAGAGGCCAGTTTCAACAAAATTGACTGTCCTGACAGAATATCTTAGAGGAATAACATAACCTGCATCAAGACTTGGATCAATAACCAGCATCCCGGATGAACCTGGAATGGTCAAAGGCATGAACGGAGAGCCACCAGTATAAACGCTGTAAACCACACTGTCCGTGGTAAGATTCATGAGCATAACCGTGGAATTTTGAGTATTGGTGGCGATTCCCATTCCAGTTTGCAGATCTATGCCCAGACCAAATGCGTTTTCTGATCCGGATACTCTTGTTAAGGTCGATCCGGAAAGTGTGAATGCATATTGTGCGTTTCCCGAATTTGAATTAATAGTGGAAGTAGAAAAAACTGAAACATTTGTTGATGGATCATAGACGAGAGAAAGTGCTATGCCAGGAATTTCTACTGAACTTGTGACAGAATCTTCAGCACTAAGAAAATCAATGTAGCTGTTAAGTCCACTGTTATCAAGCATCTCCATCTGTCCAGTGGCAGAATTGTAAGCGAATCCCTGGATATCAAAAACGCTTACTGAGGATAATGCTGCAACCGGTGATAATGAGGAGGCATTGAAGGCCATAACACCACCATTTGTGCTTGCCACTAGCACCTGACCATTTGCTGGATCAAATGCCAAAGTTGATGGTGTAGAAGTCAGTGATACACTATCAAGAAAAGTTCCCGTAGGACTTAATTTCAGGAGTGCTGTTGTGTTTATGACATAGATATTGCCATTGTGCTGGTTCAAAGCAATTGCAAGAGGTGAACCCGGGACTGAAATCTGACCGTAAATTGAATAATCAACTGGATTTATTTCGTATACAGTAGAACTGGAGTAACCTGCAACAAGGAATAACTTGGAATAATTATCGAATACACCATAAACAGGAAATACAGTCTGGTTTGAGGAAAGCTCCATTGGTGAACTTAGAAGTTTTCCGTTTTCAAGATTGAGATATTGACTGACTGTGAACTTCCCAAGATAACTTATGGAAACATATTGACCATTTGTTTTCAGATTTAACTCCCCAATTGGGGATACTGTGAAATATTGGAGATTGTTGGAAACGGAATAATTATATGTCCCGGATGGGAGAGAAAATACTATGGAGGAATTTTGTGATGAATATACGTGGCCCGCAATGGAAACATTCCAAGTGGTACCTGAAGGGAGACCACTTTCATTAAAAGTAACCATAAGATTTACGGGCTGGTTAGAAGGTGAAAATAGCCCTGGATTTGAACCTGAGCCGGTCAGCGAAATTTCGCTTACTGATGATGAATTGGTATTGACTTTGGAAGTGAAATGAACTGGGACTAGGAGAGCAGAGGCTACAAATACTGCAATAATAACGAAAGACAGTAGCTTCCTGTCAACAATCATCTCTGTAACCTAATTAGTAATAAGTTTATATATTAAACGGTAGTATTTTTTTCTAGACTCAATTTTTTCAAGGGTTTTGTGCACAAGTTTACAATTTGAACAAATTGGCAAATGTACATATACATTGGCAGGTACATATATCACTATTTCTATCCAAATTGAGCAGGAAATCCCCTTCTGAAAGGGAAGGTATCAAAGCGAAATCTTTTTGCTGATTTGCGGCATTGTACTCTGCCGACCAGCAGACATAATGGAAGTGGGTCGGATCACATGTGACTCCATGCATGCCTGTGGAGGTTCCGCTGGTAACCGTCGAAGCAGGAAGTTCCCTGCGAAAGCTGGGAGAGGAGGTCATGAATAGAAGCACCATCACCCAATATTAACTTATGAACAGCGCTGGAATCTGGAGAATAAGCAATGGTAATAACAGATAAAGGTAAATCAGATTCAGATAAAATGCCGGAAGTAAGTCCTGCTGAAGCAAAGGTCCTCAAATTCCTGACTGAATTAAAAAAGGACACGCTCCCCATCAGTGAAGCCAACATTGAGGTTGAAGGCCTCAATGAGAGGGAAATATCTAGTGCCATTTCCTGGCTGGAAAAAAAAGAACTCATCAACGTCCAAAAGACAGAACATCACACATTTCTGCTGACTGAAGAGGGTAGAAAATTCATAAAGGAAGGACTTCCAGAAGAAAGAGCTTTTCAATTATCGGAAAAAAACAAAGGTACCACTCCCTCTGAAATAATGAAACAGCTTGGGTCCAAAGACGGAAAAATAGCAATTGCTCAGCTTGCCAAGCTTGGCATTAAACCATCACAGGGTATAATAGATGTCAGCCGCGGCATCGGCAATATAGAAGAAATTTTCATCAGAAGAAAATCCTTTCTCGCTGGACTTCCAGAGTCAGCTATATCCGATCCCGATACGCTTGAACACTTTAAGAAGAGAGAGGATATCATAGCGGAGAAGAAACGGACAGAAAGAACTGTTGCCCCTACAGATCTTGGTATGAGACTTTCAAAAGTTGTTACTACAGAAGATGTGGTTTCTGAAGTTACGCCAGAGATTCTGCAGAATGAAAGCTGGAAAGGAAGAAACTTCAGAAGATATGATCTAAATGCTCCGGTAGAAAGAATCAATTCCGCTGTTTATCACCCAATCACTTTTCTCATTGAAAAAGTCAGGAGAATATTCCTTGACATGGGTTTCACTGAGATGACAGGACATTACGTGGAATATGCAGGATGGAACATGGATTCCCTTTTCATTCCACAGGATCACCCCGCTCGCGACATGCAGGATACTTTTTATCTTGATAGCGACAGGGAAATCCCCTTTGAAGATTCTGAAGCAATGAAAATTTTCAGGAAAGTCCACGAGAATGGAATCGAAGGATATTCGGGCTGGGGATACAGGTGGAAAGAAGAAATAGCCAGGGAGAAAGTTCTGAGAACACATACCACAGTCAGCACCATAAGATACCTTTACAAACACAAGGAAAGTCCACAGGCAGCATTCTCTGTTGAAAAGGTTTTCAGGCACGAAAGCGTCGACTGGAAACATCTTGCTGAGCTTCACCAGATTGAGGGAACGTACTATGCCAAAGACGCCAATTTATCGACACTTTTCTGGCTAATGAAAGAGTTTTACGGACGCCTTGGGTTCCATGATCTAAAATTCATACCGTCCTATTACCCGTATACAGAACCAAGTCTTGACGTCGTTGTGAATATCAACGGCAAGGAAATGGAACTTGGGGGATCTGGGGTGTTCCGGCCGGAAGTAACAAGACCATTGGGTCTTAAAGAACCAGTTGTTGCGTGGGGTTTGGGTCTGGAACGTCTCGCAATGATCTACTATGGGTTTGAAGATATACGCGATATCTACAGAACTGACATAGACTGGTTAAGGAAATTCCCTCTCAGGTTTTGAGCATCTTTCTTCCAGCTCTCTGGCAGGCTGTGCATAATCCCATTTCACCTATATGTTTCGCACAGACTGGTTCGTGACAGTTCCTGCATTGGAAATCAGCTGGTGCACCACAAATATGGCACAAACCTCTCATTGACATTACTTTATTATGAGAAATTCAGTAATTTATTTTTTTCTTAATAGCATAAGGCTGTTGTGATAAGAAAAGCTAACAGGGATGACTGGCCTTCTATAAGCGAAGTTTCACGCAGGTCGGGTTATGAGGATTACATAAATGAAATTGGCATTTCATATTTGGACGAGGGTGAGGTAATAGTTTTCGAGGAAGAAAAAATCAAGGCTTTCGCCAAAATGGAATTTCTTCCTGACAATGCAATATGGTTTAGCGGTATGAGGGTCGATCCTGATTACTGGCGTTCCGGAATAGGCTTTAAACTAACTGAGTATTCATTGAAATACGCCGTGGAGAGAAAGTGTACCACTGCAAGACTTCTTGTTTTTGACGATAATTTCAGGTCCCTGAATCTTGTCGAAAAAATGGGATTCAGGAAAATACAGAAGTACAGATTCATAAGGGGAGTTCCAGACCTGAAAGACTTTGATCAGCAGGAATACCTTGTGAACCAAGGTTTGTTTAATCAGAACTGGGTGTTCATTGATGCATCCAAAACACCAGGGATAAATTCAGTACTGAACAAAAGAGATAGGTGGAAGATCATTAAAGGAGACAGAACGACGTTTGAAATCATTAGTACAGGCGATGGGAAAATATTTCTCGATGGAAACGGTTTTACCTGTGCAAAAGACTCTGTCGATCTTTCAGGAAGTATTTACGGTTATGATGAATTGTCTGTGACTTCCGGATACATACTGGAAAAGACCTTGCCTGAATAAGGCAGGGTACGCCAACTTTGGAATCAGTCCACGAACAGTGCAAGAGATTTCAGGTTTTTCCTCGTTTTGGGCTCCGGTTTTTCTCCTGCCTTGCCGACCAGGATTATTGCAACGGGATTGTAATCCATGGCCCCTATATTTGCTCTTAGTCTTAATTCATCAAAATGGCCAATCCAGGAGGTGGAGTAACCCATATCTGTAGCCTTGAGAATTGTGAAAGTTGCAGCAATTGTTGTATCCTGAATGCAATACAGATATCTTCCCCTGCTGCCGTATTCGTGGTATGCAGCTTCAGGATCTGCTGCAAATACAAGCACCAGCGAAGCTTCGTTTATGAAATCCTGCCCGAAAGAACAACGGGAAACCGGTGCTTTCTTTTCTTTCCCTCTTATCGAGACTGTCAACTCCTAGTTGAAATTCTGTGATTTTCAGTTTCATGACCGCAATCATGAAATATCATGGATACATCATATTTCATGCGGATACACCGGATTCCTGGAATCAAGCGGGTTGTCATCAC
>JAJZJR010000067.1 GCA_021810045.1 Thermoplasmata archaeon | reverse complement strand
TCTACCAGAGGACGCATGAAAGCTTGCTTGGTACAGCAAAGCTGAGTCCCCTGGGTGAGTTGCTTCTTGAAATCTCTGCAATACGTTCCCTGGAATCCCATCTTAAGATCGGGAAAGGTACACCCGGCATGAGATTCAGATCAATGGCCATGGGGATTCTGGTTGATCTGTTCAAGGCGATGGAGAAGGGAGGAAAAGAGTTCCTGGATACACTGATGGAATCGATAAGGAAGCCATACAGGTCACCAATGGCATCGTCAGGGGGTCAAACGCAAAAGTATGGTAGTATTTATTAACAATAAGCAATATTACTTATTGTGAAGACCTGGGTAGCCATAATATTTGTGATAGTTGTAATCTTCACGCTGGTTCTCTGTGCGCTATCAGCGGCTGCTGTCTTCAGTTCTCAGATAGTTTCCAGCGATTTCCAGCACAACGGTAAAGGGTTTTACGAGTCCCCTGAAATCAATCTGTTATTCAAAAGCCAGGGTTCCATCCAATGGGGACCAGTTGCTAACGGCACATCTTTCTATCTCGTGCCTGCATCCCAAATGTCCAAAGTGAATCAGTCAAATATAGCTTCTCTGTCTTATACTCCAATAAAATACGCAGGTGGACCAGATACCTACACATACCTGGGCCTTACCGGTTCTTTTTATGTTGTTGCGATCTCCGGAACCAATCCATCGGAATTTGCCAGTTATCAATTTTCGCATTCAACATACTCTGGAGAGGATTATATTGCCAGCCCACAAAACTTCACCCGTTCCAGTGAGATATTTTTTGGATCAATTTCTGCATTGATATTGCTATTCATATTTGCAGTTTCAGGACCCATAAAGCGGAAAGTGATTGATATACTCCATAATGGTGATTCCGTTCATAAATTCGTATATGGAAGCCTAAGAAAAGGGTCAGAAAAATTCATTTCCCGAGTGTCAAAAAGAAAAGGATTGACTGTGATAATTGTTGTGTTAGTGGTTTTTTCCATGTTCTCCCTGGTACAATTTGAAACCAGGCCAATTGTTGTTCCAGTAATTCCAATGGCTTCTGTAAGTTCACAAAACATAACTGGTAATTATACAGATAATCTCTCCTTTGACCTCCTATCACCTGGCATCACATCATCTTACTACGCTACTTTAAACGGCCCCATTCCGCAAGAGGGAGGCATAAACTCCACCCAGTTATATTCATGGGCATACTCCCTCCAGGTTTCCAAGGTAAATGAATCTTCCAAAATATTTGGCCTGTCACAGGCACCCGTCATTAAAAATATAACAATTACAATTGGAAAATATAACTTGCAATTCAATTTGAACAGTTATGATCTCAACTACGTATATTACAATGAAGTTTCAAGTAACAGTCCCTCAGGCACGCCTAACACCGGGACTCAATTCGCAGTATATGTATCATTGACGAATGAGATTTCTGCAAAGATTCCAGATGGAAATTATACAATGCATGTTGAATTGCAAATTCTTCCGCAAAGTGTTTTTGGCCCATACCACTTTGCAGGTAGTTTAAAAACCCTGAACCTGTCTTATCCAGTTTACGTGAATAACTCCAACGTACTGGACTATCCTGATTGATTAGGTTTTACGCCATTTTACGTGGTTGTCTTAAAGAACTTCACATTAAAGTAAAATTTAGAGATTGATGGATTGTTTATTTTCTTGATAAAATATCTTTTAATATTCACTCAAGTTATTTTTACGTGGGTAAAATGGAAGTAAATGTAGCTGTAGCCACAAAGAACGGTGGATATGTACTTACATCAAATTCAGAAAGGAAGGAATGGAAAAAGAGCAAACAGTTTCTGGCTGGAGAGGACGTAAACAAGATCACCCGGGATAAATCAGGTTTGTACTACGCAGCTACATTGACTGAAGGAGTATTTACACCCCTCAATTTAAATGATACATGGAAACCTTCAAGCAGAGGATTAAACGTCAGAAAAGTCTGGAGCCTTGCAGCTGACCCTCATGCGGACGGGACAATATATGCAGGAACCCAGTATGGCCATCTGTTCAGGTCAGATGACTATGCAAAAACCTGGAATGAAGTAACGGGCCTTCACGAGGCACCGGGAAGAAAAAAATGGGGTGTTGACTGGGGTTATGGTACTACAGGCTTGACAATTCATACCATCCTCCTGGATCCTGACAAGCAGGGAAGAATGTACATCGTGGTTTCCGGTAACGGACCCTATAGAAGCGATGATGGCGGAAAAACATGGAAAATTCTAAAAAACGGGGTGCAGGATTCCTGCCCGACCATGGAGTCCGGAAAAAAATTAAACGGATCAGATGGGGATTGGGAGAAGCAGCTTGGTGAACATCTATCCGGTGTCCATTCATGCACCCATAAAATGGTTCTTTCCGAAAAGAAAACCGGCACGATTTTCCAGCAGAATCATTGCGGTGTCTACGAGACAGGAAAGATGGGAGAACACTGGAATGATATAAGTCCAGGAAACGATCAGAGGCATGGTTTCCCCATTGATGTAATAGAGGGAGAGAAAACTTCTGTTTTTGTTGTCCCGGCCAGGCAGGATCTATGCAAGAAGCACAACTCATGCATACAGGGGCAGCTGTCAGTCTTCAGGACAGAGGATTCGGGGAAATCATGGAAAAAACTTACTGCAGGGCTACCTGGTTCGGTACATACTGGCGTGTTAAGAGATTCAATGGACCATGATGGAATGAATAAGCCGGGATTGTACTTTGGGACAAGTACGGGGGAGGTTTACGGATCTCTTGATCTGGGTGATTCATGGATGCAGATAGGATCTGGCCTCGGAAGAGTACAGGGAATTTCAGCTTTTGTTTCTGCCTAGGATTATAGGGGATTTTATTCTGAATTAAAGGATGAAATTACCACAATTGGATTTTCTCCTTGAAATTCTTGAATTAAGGAGAATTTTTCATAAATAAGACGCTTCCATTGTACATACTTTTGTGGATTTGGAAGCTCCTCATTTATTGAACAATCAGGACAATAATTTGCAGTATCCTAAGCGGGAATGAAAGAAAGAGATGCTCTGCGACATTAAACATACCTTTAATCATTTGTCTTTATATGGGAGATAAACTATTTTGACTCTTCTGTCAACCTTCAGAATGCCTAAAATTCTTCTGATAATGAGTTCATCATAAAACCCCTCTAAAAATATAAGACGAAACACATATTCTCAATTGAGAATTCCATCAATAAATAGTTCATCGATTCCTATTTTCTCTTTCAAAAAAACTTCGATCTCTTTCTTGTCTGATGCGCGGAAGACTTTGGAAGAACCATTTTTATCCCGGTCTACGATATAAAGGTTATCTAAAGTTACATGTTTTATTATTTCCGGGCTATGTGTTGTAATTATTATCTGTTTCCTTTTGGAAGCTTCTTTTATAAGATTCATCAGGTTTGATATAAGATGTGGGTGTATATTCCTCTCAGGTTCCTCTATCACAATAAGTTTCTTTTGTTCGAAGAATAATGCATAGATTATTGATACTATTTCAATCGTTCCATCCGAAATGATAAATGCTGGAATATCTGTTTTTGAATTGTATGTTTCAGACATCTTAAAAAGTAAAGACCTGTCAACCTGGTTTTCAACGGATAAATCCCTGACAAAAGGAAGACATACTCTTAAGTATTCAATAAATTTCTTCCTCTCATCAGGTTTATTGAATATTTTCCTTAATAGAAGCGTAGTGTTGCTTCCATCTGATTCTAATTCCGCTTTACCCGCAATTGGAATTGCGCGTTTTGATAGTTTTGGGTCAAAATCATAGACTTGTATACCAATTTCAGATCCAAACCCTAGGAAAAAAGAAAGTGGGGGAAACCGCATCAGACTTCCAATCTCCTTCCCGGAATATTCATCAAAGATGTCGCCAAACGGAAATACCTTGTTAATGTCCTCACTGTCGCCCACGGCTTTTAGCTTACCATTATCGGAGATTATCTTTATTTCAGAAGATTCGTTTGCACTTAACTTTGAATCACAACTCTTGATTGTTACCTCTTCGAAAAATCTCTGAATTCCGTTTTTTCTCTTGAACGGGTAAATCTGAATCTTGTAAGATACCTCAGAAAGCTTAATTCCATGTGGCCCACCAATGAAGATATTCTTCTTGTTGTCTGAAACTATCTCAATTTCCATAGGCCCATCATGTGAATTTTTGAAGTTTAGCAGGTATTCGAGTCCACCCTGAAGCGAGATTGCATTACTTAATCCAACAGTTGAAATATCCTTTATGAACTGAAAAATTGATACCAGGTTGGACTTGCCTGAAGAATTCTGACCAATTACCACATTGAGATCTGAAAAGTCAACATCAATGGACTCGAAATTTTTAAAATTAGTGGCTCTTACTTTCCTGATCATTTCTAACAGTATAATCAGCGAGAGTATAAGAACGGTAACGATGAAGAAAGAGAAACAAATAGATTTAATTTGTTCTATTCAATTGAAACCAGCGTTAAATGGTGGTTTATAAATGCCAGGTTAAACTTTTCCAGAATTCCATAGTTTGAATTTTTGACCGATTCTACTTTTCTTCTGTTGAATAGTTTTTAGGAAAACAATGAGAAAAGGTGTCTGGATATACGGGGACGAAGCGTACTTTAGCCGACAACAAAGAAGCCGTATTCACTATTGTTCTAATAATTCCTGGCGGCTCCTCACCATAATTGTGAGGGCGAAACCCCAATCTTCAGAGAAGTGAACTGTCAGCAGAGACAAAGTAAACCCAATTATCTCATTTAATAATGTCTCAGTGAATCATCTTTGTGTACGCAATTGCACCTCAGAGCTGGAAACCTCAATGTTCCTGATACGGCCCGACCATTCAAGACCAAGTTCCAGTGCTTTCATATTGATACCGAGTATCTTTTCCGGAAACATATTTTTTATTGCCTCA
>JAJZJR010000066.1 GCA_021810045.1 Thermoplasmata archaeon | reverse complement strand
CTCTACAGTTTCAAATGCATTGTTTGTGTCAGTGACTGGTTTTTTGAGCCAGCTTGTGGCAATGTTGTACAGAAAGACCAGTTGACCAATTCCTATTATTACACCACCTATAATTGCACTGTCCTGGTAAGGCTGGAAAAATGGGAAATATCCCGCAACAGCTCTTGGCATACCAAGGAACCCACCGACTGACCAAGAGAACGACATCAGGAAGGATCCGAAAGCTGTTATGTAAAAGTGCCATTTAGCAAGCCTTTCGTTGTAAACCCTTCCACCTGAAAATGTTGGGTACAGCATATAGAATACTGCCATGGTTACACCGAGAGTCATGCCTACAAATATGAAATGAAAGTGTCCGGTCACAAAATAAGTTCCATGCGCTATCTCGTTGAAACTGTCATTAGCAAGCATAACCCCTTCTATACCACCCAATATGAAATCGAATATTGCGTTTATCACGAAAAGCATTGGAGTAGAGAGCCTGATCCTGTCTGCAGTCCACAGAGTGGCAATCCAGTTGAATACCGATATGGCAGATGGTATAACCACCACGAATGACGTTGTTGTGAAGAACAGTACCCAGTCCACACCAAGTCCTGAATTTAGGAGGTGATGCCCCCATACGAGTTCACTGAATATAAGCAGGGTGCCCATACCTATTATTGCGGAGGAGTAACTGTAAACCTTGCCTCCAGTGAATTTCTGGATGATTTCGTATATCAGCCCAAAGAATGGCAATACTGCTATATACACGATTGGATGCCCCCAGAACCAGAAAAGAATTGCGAAATTCAATACTGTATTTGAGGAAGCCGTGAAAAATACCGGGTTGAAGAAATCGTAGAAGAGCATGCCAAGTCCTACCATCAAAGGAGGATCTGACGATACCACCATAATCAGTGTGAACACTATTGACCAGGCAAATATGGGCATTTTAGAGAGAGGCATATCATCGGCCCTGTCCAGGAAAATAATCTTGAGAACGATGATTGAGGCCATAGTTATACCTATGAATATCAGTTCCATGGCTATAATTGCAAGCCAATTAGCCATACCAGCCCCATATGGTGTAAGTTGAAGGGAAAGTGGCGGATACATGTACCATCTCATTGATGATCTGGAAACAACAAACAATGCCCCACCCAACAGCCAGATCCAGTAAGCTACTGATGAAAGTGTGCCCATGTTGTCTTTCTTGAGTCTCAAATACGATGGCAGCAGGTAATAGGCAAAGCCAAAGCCAACACCTAATGCGAACATGTATATCATTAGAGTTGCGTGTTGGGTTAGAAATATATCATATAGGACTGGACTTATAACCACAGGATTTGGGTCCACGAGACTTACTCTCATCATCACGCCAAATGATCCTGCCAGGAAAAGGAATGCAATACCGGTAAATATATACCTAAGCCCTATGCTTTTTGCATCGTCATAAATGAACATGGAAAAATCTGCTTTTCTCTTTCTTCCATACATCTTATCTCTTACATATTCAGATGAATCGGTGTATCCTTCTTTTCCTGCTGCCTCTTCTACCGCCTCTTTTCTTGAGGATATCAGGTAGTATATGTAAAAAGTAAGAACCCCCAGTATTGTAAGTATTATCATTACCTCAAGCACATAATGGGTGGCGCCAGCAACAACCCCGGGAAGAGCCTGATATGAAACTGGTAAAAATGACATTTAACTCGCCCCTCCATTTGTGACGTCGATGTATCCTCTCATCTCATAGTGCTCAAATCCACAGTACTCAACGCACTCAAAATAATAATAACCTAACTTGGTTGGTTTGAACGACACCTGGTTCTCATGACCTGGCACAGCATAGGACTGAACTCCAAATTCCGGTATGGAAAGATCGTGGATAACATCCTTCGAAGTAACTTCAAATGTGTATGTATGGTTCAATACCAAAGGAAGCGCGCCACTGTGCCCATTCCCAGAATTGAAATATGTCTGGTTCCCAATCTGGAATTCCCAAACCCATTGTGATCCTGTAACGTTGATTATAGTGGAATTTGCAGGAACTGTCTGGAGATCAGTTGGTTGGGCTATGTTTGCAGTGTGCCCATCTATGAAAGCTATGTTTGCAACGGCAGACACAACAAGAATAGCTGAAACACCCAACAGCCACATCAATTCGGTTTTCCCTTTTGGGCTCATCTGTAATCCTCCCAATTGTGTGTTTTATCCCCTTTCTTATAAACCGGGTAAAACAACATAGTTATAGTAAAAACTGCAGTAGCGATACCTGTAGCCATGTAAGGTGCCAGTATTTTTTCAGCCTGTGCTCCCGGATCCCCTGCAAAAAAACCTGTCAACAAAAAAGATAACAGGAAATCGGAGGCGATTCCAACTATAACACCTACTATTAATAAACTGACCACGACTCTTTGGTCATTTCTCATAACAAGGTATGGTAACCAATTTATTTAATGTTTTCCGGTATGGATTAACTATTCTAAACATGCTTTACAATAATTTTTTAAATATTATAATCGCAGTATTAACAAAAAATTTAATAGTTATAAAAAATAGGATTTTCTATTAACCTCTCAATTTACGGCATGATTCCATATTTTTTCAATATTTCAATAACGTGATCCTTTGCTGGCATCTTCTGGATTGCTTTAAGGAGGTTTGTGCTGTCTATTTTTCTTTCGAACAGATCTTCAAGTTCGAATTGTGCTTCCAACCTTGCTTCCATGATTGATTTTGTGCTTTTTTCATCCATGGAGTAAATAATTTCAAGACATAACTTGCAAAGGTCAATATATTCGCTGTCATTGTATTTTTTGACCATATGCCCGATCATGTTCTGGAAGTCGTTAATCTGATCTTCTTCTTTCTTCCCGAGCAATTCAACCAGGAATTTTGTCATTGTTTCTTTTCTCTCTTCATTGCTCATCTTGAGTAGTTCCTGATAATTTATTTCCATGTGTTTCGATTTCCAGATTGCTTAAATAGTTAGCGTTCCGGACTGGCGTTTTTGGAAAGTTGAGAAAAGAACGAATGGAAAGTAGAAATACAAAATTCATTAAACTAAGAAAGAAAACGTAATGCAAACTGTATTAATTGATAACACCATTAGCTGCCCGATGGAAAACATCATTGCTGTTGTATTGACAGAAGTATTGATGACAGCTTTCATTTCGTATCTTATATTTTTCTCTCTCAAAAGAAGAAACAAGTTTACTTACCGCGACTTTTCCATTGCCGTAATAGCACTGTCAATGATGGCCAGTATGCTTGATTCAATAACTTATTATCTTGCATTTCCAGTAACTTTTCTCAACGCAGTAATTGCACTTAATATCTCTATGTTTGAGATGTCAATAGCTGTAATTTACCTGCTATGGCTCTCCTTTTCAAAGAAATTCATAGGATACAACAGGTCGGTATCAAATACCCTGATATTTCTCATAGTTTTTAATGAGATTTCAATGGGAATTTTTCTGAGGTTGATTGGATACGGATACTACCCCACCTCGGCTGATTACTCCCTCTTTTCAAATGTGCTTTCTGTGATTAGTTCAAGCCTGAACTCATACCTCTTCATAATACCCATGGTGGCGGAAATGGCTGTGATCATTGCCATAACAGTTGAAAGTTCACTTAACAGGCTTATTTCACTGAGTATAATGATACAGAGCATTTTCAGTCCCACTTTCCTGGGAAACGAGAGTTTTGTTTTGCCGGGGATTATACTTGGAACCGGGAGCATGGTAATTTTTATGATTATATTTTACGAACGCATTTCAAAAGGAAGAACGTCACTTTTCCCCGGTGATATGACCAAGATGAGGTATATATTCCTCCTTTACACCCTCATGAGCACTTCCATTTTTATCGGGACGCTTTACCACAGTCCTTTTTACGTTGGTTGGGTACTGTATGGTATTGCAATGGTTACAGGGATGCTATTCTACCTGCATATTCACTTTCCCATTGGAGAACCTGATAAAAAGAGGACCGGCTGGATCAAAAATCCCAGATTTGTATTCCTTATTCTTCTTACGTCGTTTATTTCAGAATGGCTTCTGGCAGCTGCAATAGAATTTCAGGCATACGCACCATTTTTTGAGACCGGTTTCCAGAATCTGGTGATATTTTCCAACATGCTGGGCGGAGTGACTGTTTTCACATCCCGGTCAATCATTGTTGATATTTTCTATATTCTGGGTGCGGTAGCTAATTACTACATCTTCCTGGCAATAATGGGAATTGAGATGGGTGTGCTTGTCCTGTTCCGGATGAAAAGCATCCAGTGGAAAGAAAAAAGGGTAAACCTTGCACTCGCACTTATAGCCTTTGCTTTGTATACTACCATATATCCAAATTTTATAGGCAATGCTACATACTCGAAATTGCCACTATGGGCCAATGTTGGTGCTCTTGCGCCACTATATCCGTATATGATTGCAGCTCTGCTGGGAAGTTATGCCCTTTATGCTGTGCTGGCCCTGCTTTTTGGAAGAAGAAGCTATTGCAGCACACTCTGTCCTTCTGCAGTGATGTATGGTGGGAGCTTGGGCCAGTCCATGATCGCCTACAACTATGAATCAGAATTCAGCAGGAAGAATATTGGAAGCAGGTTCAAGGGATGGGTAATTTCCGTTATTTCATCCCTCTGGGTCATAATGATTGTGGTATCATTCCTATCATACATCACGGCATCAAAACTCGGGTCCTTCAATCTTTACGGAATAGATGTATCAGTTTATTTTTCATTTTTTATCTGGAATTTTCTCTGGTACGTTTTCTTCATTTCAATACCTTTTGTTGGAATGAGCCCGTGCAGAAGATATGGCTGGTGCACAACAGGTACCTTTGTGGGTTTCTTCAGTAAACTTGGACTTTTCAAGCTCAAAGTCAAAGAACCTGCCACGTGCGTGACCTGCCCGACAAAGGACTGTGTTTCAGCCTGCGAGGTGGGCCTGGG
>JAJZJR010000065.1 GCA_021810045.1 Thermoplasmata archaeon | reverse complement strand
ATATCCCTGCTGACCCCGGTCCTCATGGAAATTTTTTCCTTCTCCGGGTACCTTATTGATCTTGCCGCAATAATGGGAGTATATGCAGCCGGTGGAATAATCTATTCCAGGCTTTATGCCAAAGCAGGGAACCGGGTGAAGAAATTGTCACGGTTTTATGCCCGCGGAATAGTTGTGGTAATTCCTGCAATTCTCATTTCAACAACTTATCTCCTCTTCTATTCCCGCATTATTTCCAGCCTCAAAGAAGGGGCAACAATCCTGCTGATTATTGTGAATATCCTGTTTGCCCTGTCTATAATGTTTCCATTCGTCAGGCAGAACAGAATCTTAAAAGGAAAGGACAAGACATTAAGCAGGATTTCCGGAAGTTCCCCTGCACTGTTGAAGATGAAGCTTCAGGCAGCAAATTGCCGGGAACCGCTGCTTTACGTCAAGAACCTGGGTGGAAGGAAAATCGCCAATGCATCACAGATCGGCATAACAAAGCCAGTCATAATCATGACAGATTTCCTCTATGAAAACATGGCAGGATCTGATCTGTCCGCTATACTTGGCCATGAAATGGGCCATTTTGAGAACGGTGATGCGTTCAGGTCAATTCTTATGTTCACCATCCCGGCCTTCTTGACCCTGGATCTCGCTCTTTATGCTATGATCACGTTGGAGATAATCCCGATTCTCATTGCAGCAATATTCATCGCATATCAGGTGCTTGACATGCTTTTCATTTTCCCAGGTTCAAGAAGAAAGTCAGAGATCAGGGCCGACAGGTTCGTAGGCATGAAGCTGGGAATGGCTGAAGAAATGGTTTCGGCACTGGAAACCCTGATAGTCATGAATGGGCGTCTACCTGAGTACAGGTTTTTTTCCTCAAGGACCCATCCCAGCATTGAACTGAGAATTAGTATTTTAAGGAAATATTTCACTCAGGGCTCTGAAACCTTTCAGGTCAAGTGATCAATCCACACATTATTTTTGCATTAATAACATTGACAACATTTGGTTGATAAAGTGGAGAAGAAAACGGAAAGTGGATATAATAGATTTCCACGAAACAACAAAATAAATTGTTTGCCTTCTTTATAAACTCCAGTGTCTCACAGCCAGTAATTGGGCATAGACGAAAATGTAATGAGGTCATTGTTTTATAATAATCAGAATTACTCTTTGGATTTCATGTTTAAGAGAACGAATTATAAATCAGTGTCTCCCGGACTGTATGAAGCAATGCTTGGCTTCTCAAGATACCTGGCTAAAAGTAGCCTCGAAAGAAGCCTTCTGGACTTGGTAGAAATAAGGGCATCACAATTAAATGGATGCGCATGGTGCCTGGATATGCATTCCAAGGATGCGATGGAATCTGGTGAATCTCCTCAGAGGATATTTCTTCTTAATGCATGGCAAGAATCTCCACAGTTCACGCACCGCGAGAAAATGGCACTTAAGTGGACGGAGGCAGTTACTCTTATTTCTGAAAGTCACATTACAGATGAACTGTTTGAGGAAGTCAGTACGGAATTTACCGAGGTTGAACTTGTCGAACTAACCGGGGCGGTAATAAGCATAAACTCATGGAACAGGGCCAATATTGCATTTCAGATGATACCGGGAGACTATGTATCAAAAAGAAAAAAGAAGGCCAGTGACGAAGATTAGTCGATCTGCTAATCTCAATCCGATTGATTTGAACTGTGGGTTTTGAAATTCATGGGATTTTAAAGCAATTTTGCAAACTCTTCAACAGTAAGATCGCACTGTCGGATTATCGCTCTTAGCGTACCTTTGGGTAATTCATCATGGTTAGGAATAGCTACTCTCTTTCCATCCAGTTCTCGTTTCAGTATCATATGACTACCAACCTGCCGCCTGAATTCAAATCCAACTTTAGAAAGAGCTTTTACAGCATCCTTACCTGAGACTGAGGGGAGTTTAGGCATTCAGTTCAACATTTCCGATTATGTCTATATCATGAGGGATAGTCTCTCCGTCTGCTTTCATATCCTCTATAAATCCACTGATAGCCTCCTTTATGTTTGACATAGCCTCTTCTACACTGTTGCCATCTGATATGCATCCGGGTAAAGCTGGAACTGTGGCTACGTATACCCCATCCTCATCTTTTTCCAGGATCACCGTGAATCTCATTACCTGTTTAATTGATTCAGAGGTATAATACTTTTCTTTCAATTGACATAGTCAAAAATTAGTTGATCTTATACTGGGAACATCGAATTCATAGGACAAAGCTGAACAGCATCTCTCCATACATTCATGGCTGTTCAAGAAGAGGTTCAAAACTAAGGAAGGATTGCTGAGGACATCCTACTGGTATCATCGCTTCTTATCAACGGATATGAAACAGTTTCGCATTAATGCGCAAATTTAAGAGATTGAACTTATACGCCTCTTAAGGATGAAAACATGCCTTCAAATGTGAGCTTCAGCCAGTGGGAACACCTTTTCATGACGGGAAAAACAAAGGGTGTATATTTCGCGCTTCTTTCATTTATAATATTTGCAATTCTAATCCTTTACAGCCGTGAAAACCTTTTTTTCTTCGTGGTGGTTGAGGTTGGCTCCTTCGCAAGCTTCGGCGTTCTTGTGGACCTGGTTTCTCACCTTTTCAGCGACAGATACCAGAATGACCTTACCTTTGACCAGTGGGTCCAGAGATTCAAGGGAGGTCGAACACATGATGTTTATGGAATAATCGTCCAGTTTGGCGCTTCCGCAATAGATTTTGTAAGGTTCCATTACGCATTCATCCTCTGGATTATGCTTCTTCCTGAAATGTTCTATATAATAAAAGCAAGGTTTTATCATTGAAAATATGCAGTTTCAAAGAAACATAAAGGAAGATTTGTGGAGTTACTCCGTGCTTTCTTCCAGCTCAATCTGAATCTCGTCCCCTGGCTGCAGAAGGGGCATTGAAGTCTGCACAGTGTTGGGATATTTCAGCCCGCTTCCGGTGTTCACCACAACAACCTTCTCATTTCGGTCTATGAGGCCCTGGTCAAGAAGCTTCTTGATTCCTGCAACTGCGGATGATCCCTCCGGGCATGCGAAAAGACCCTCTTCCTTTGTTATAATCTGCTTTGTGCGGAGTATCTCGTCATCATCCACAGATGTAGCGTATCCTCCGGATGAATAGAGGGAATCAAGTACCATGAAGTCCCCCTTTGATTTTGGAACATTCATGCCGAATGCCACAGTGTCTGATTCATCCCACATCATGCTCTTTTTCTCCTTCTTCTCCCACGCCTCTGTAATTGGAGCGCAGCCTGCTGCCTGTACACAGACCATCCTTGTCTTCATTTCGTCAATCCATCCCATTTCGTCGAGCTCCTGTATGGCCTTGTATATGCCTATGAGTCCGACACCGCCGCCTGTTGGGAATGCAATGACATCCGGTGATTCCCAGTTCAGCTGTTCCATTATCTCAAGGCCCATTGTTTTCTTTCCCTCGAGCCTGTAAGGCTCCCTGAGTGTTGCAGCATTGAATATTCCATAGTCCTGGTGAAGCTGTTCAGAGATGACATTTGCATCAGTTATCCTTCCGTCAACAAGATATGCGTGCGATCCTGCTGCAGTTATCTCCTTCCTGGCCATTTCAGGGCCGTTTTTGGGCATTATTATATAGGATTCCATTCCAGCCCTTGCCGCATAGGTAGCCCAGGCTGCACCTGCGTTGCCATTTGTCGGCACCGTAACGGATTCTATCCCGAGTTCCTTCGCTTTCGATACACCTGCTGTTGCACCCCGGGCCTTGAAGGTGCCGGTTGGATTCATGCCCTCATCCTTTATCATCAGGTCCTTCATGCCCAGTTTCTCCCCAAGGCGCTTCATCTGCAGGAGTGGTGTCATTCCCTCCCCCAGAGTTACAATATTGGATGGATCCTTCAATGGAAGCAGTTCATGGTATCGCCATGGTGAAAGCACCCTTTTTGACATGTTGCGCTTGTCCATGCTCTCCTTTGCATCTTCCAGATCATATCTCGCAACGAGTGATCCTCCGCACTGGCACAGGTTCTGGATCTTGAACGGGTCATAACTTTTTCCGCAGAGTGAACATTCAAGCCTCTCTATTTCGGTATATTTCTTCTCCATAACCATTTATTAGGGTTAATCTTACTTAACTGTTAGTGATCGGCTATGGTGTTTATGTCTTTTATTTATACATCATGCCTGCAAATTATCCATTGAGATTTCAGGACATAAGTTAAGCGGAATGATGCTTCTGGAAATTTCTTGTTAATAGCTAAATGATAACAATGCGCAGTATAACAGCCCATTTCACAATGATTAAAATATTACTTTGGGATAAGATTATAGTTTTATGATAAATATCCTTAACAACTTCTGGGTGCTTTTCGCGGCTGCCCTTGTATTCATGATGACAATCTCCGTGGGGTTCCTGGAGATTGGCGAACTGGGCAGCAAGCTTTACAGGAGTTTGTACAAGACTATTCTCATAACAGGGATTTCTTTCATAGTAATGGCTTTCATAGGTTTCAATACTGCTTTTGCCCCGACCATTTACGGCATTATTGGAAATCCATTCTATGCACAGGGATCATTCATGGGTCTACTGGCATCTCCCACTGCATTATTTACCACTGAGTGGTGGTCCACAACCTCCCGGTACTTTGGCACGGGACTCCTCAGCATCACCTATTTCATGTTTGAGACTGCATTTGCCTCGGTCACCCTGGCCCTGGTATCTGTGGTGATTCTAAGAAAGGTCAAGATGTCGGCTTTCGCTATCTTTTCCGTTGTTTATTTCATAATTATATACAATCTTCCGGCTGCCTGGATATGGAATCCAACCGGCTGGCTTTACCTGCTGGGTATGAGGGACTTTGCGGGTGGTCTTGTAGTTCATGGTGCAGCAGGGTTTGCTGGCATTGCCATACTGTTGAGGATAAGGCAGGAGGAAAAAAAGAAGAACCTGGTGGAGAGCCCCCGGGAAACTTTTCATATAAACAATGGTTTCCTGGCACTGGCAATTCTTTTGCTCATGCTTGGATGGCTCGGATTCAATC
>JAJZJR010000064.1 GCA_021810045.1 Thermoplasmata archaeon | reverse complement strand
TTTTATGAATGCTTAAACTATGTTCATTCATGATTATAGATGAAATGAATTATTGTTCTGATCTATCCTTAAAGGCAAATAATAAGGTACTGGATGCCTGGGTCAAGACCAATGACAGATCAAACATGAACCTGTCATATTTTTCACTTGTTAAGGGTAAAAGAGCTCATCTGATAATAAGACAGGATGGCAACCTCAGTGCAGGCGCTTCAGGTAGAAACAGGACGGGATTCTGGGTCGGTGGTCTCCAGCACTTTTCATCAATGAACCTCAAACTGACAAAAAAAAGCAGTATCTGCAAAAAGTATGTCAGGCGTCCTTATTATATTTATAGAAAATATAACAGTCTTTCAAGAATCGATTTCATTCCACCAGAGACCAAGTCGCTTGTTATTGCATTGCATCCCCAGAACTCATCCAAAATTGAACTGTCATTTAAAATATCTCATCTAAAAATGTGGCCTTTGAATAAATCACCATCAGGTTACCAATTCATGTCCAGAATGAAAGATCAGGTAATAATAGAGAGTGAGTTTACAAAGACGATTATTCAACTCTCAGGATTCATGCAATCACAGATCAGATATGATCACGATACAAATAATGTAATTATATCAGGAAAAATTGCAAATCTATCAACGGTCGTGATCGGTGAGGATCCTATTCCAGATACGGAGGTTGCATTCAAGAGTGCCAGAGACTACTTCTCAAAGGTGACTGAAAACTGCATCTTAGAATCTATCATACCAGGATTGGACAAGGCGTTTCTCTGGGCGAAGATAAGCCTGCTTGAGTCATATTCTGAAACAGAGGCGGGTAATGGTTTCTACGCAGGCTTTCCAAGATTTTCATGGTTCTTTGGACGTGATGGCCTGTGGGCATCATTTGCCGCATATCTGATAGGTCTGACAGCCGAGGCAGATTCCCATCTTGATATTCTTTATAGAAATTCAGCAAATGGCAGGATACCGCATGAAATTCCCATTGTAGATTCCGTGGATACATTGGACCAGAATTACGAGGTTTCTGGAACTGAGGGGATCAATACGAAGTACATGTCAATTGACAGCTCCCTGCTCTGGATGATTGCACAGGGTTACAGGAATGAACTTTCTGCTAAACCTGTCGTTGAAGAGGAAATAACAAAAGTTTATTCCTTTATAACATCGTTGTCTGCCGGAACAGATTACCTCCTCGAAAACGATTTCAAATCAGGTCTTATCGGATGGCCTGAAACCTGGGCCACCAAAAGGAATGGAAAATGCGTTGACATTAATGCATGGTATCTTGAAGCAGTCAGGGTCCATGACACAATCATCAAAGACCACGACGGCAGATTTCAGGTGGTTTACGATTCATATAAATCAAGATTTCTTTCCGGAAAATTTGGTCTTGATTCCTTCACAGATTCAGAAATGAGATATATCAAAACCCCGCTCTTGACAATTCCCGGTATATATTTTCGCTTATCAAGGATCAAAAAATTACTGAGATTCCTGTCTGAAGATGATTTGATGACTGCTAATGGTTTCAGATCAATGTCCCTTAATGATACGTTATATGATGGTGGATATCACACAGGTCAAATCTGGCCGCTAATGAATGGTTGGATAGGTTTATCAGCCTTTAACAATGGAAACAGGAATCTTGGTGAAAGGATGCTTATCACTTTCATAAGGTACACATTCAAAAGCGCTGATCCGGGCAGAATAAATGAAACATATGACCCGGATTTCTTTTATCCTACCGGTCAATTTGCACAGGTATGGTCAAGTTCTCTATTCATACAGCTCGTAATGGAGGGATTGCTGGGTTTCAGGCATGATTGGAAACATGATATGGATTCAGTGAATGAAATAAGAATGTACCGCAGATTATTAAATAGAATCCGTATTAAAAGTTACAAGCATGCTGATAGACTGGAATCCTTATCAATTGATAGAAAGGGGTCCGGTATCGAAACATGGTATAATAATATATCTTAATTATTGGCAGCAATATGTAAAATTTTTGAATAAATGATACAATTATTATCAGAAATTTGCTATACAAATGTTTTAAGGTAAATTCTTATATAGAATGTTTTAAAATGTAGACCATGGAAACACCTAATATACCAACAAAACCAAAAGGACATGGCATATTGATCGCCGTGATTGCGGTTGTGGTGGTTGTAGTTCTGGTCGCCTCATTTATCGGCCTGGATTATAACAACTTATTCCACCCTAAACCGGCGGCGCAGACAATATTTGTGTATTCGGGACCAGCAGGTCCGGCGAACGCGGATCACCTTCTCGGTGGATGCGTAGTGGCTGAGATGAAAAACGGCTCAACCCCGATGGCATCAGCACAACTTATAGCGTTTTTGCTTAATCCCGCTGTGCAGAAGAGCTTTGGATCGGCTACAGGGTTTATACCTGTTGATACAGGAGCGTTTAATACAACACCATCATCAACGATACCCACAATCTATAGTGCATCCAACGCCTCAGTTACAGTTTACTATTACACGAGTCTGACAGAATCCGACTTTAACTACGTAAGCAGCGAGATGAGCACATTTATGAGCATGTATCCAAACATTCATGTGAAGACGAGTTTCATTTCAGCTTCTAAGATAGTATCTCAGTTCCAGACACAGTTGGCTGCAAAGTCACACGAGAATATTGTTACAACGATTGACAATATTGATGTTGGTACTCTGTTCTATGATGGATATCTGGCTAACCTCACAAGTATGGCTCCAACAATAACTGCGGGTGCCGGGACGATTTCAAGTGTTACTGGATTGAACAACTATGAAGTCAAGGTCTTTGGCGGAGTCTATTTCATGACTCAGCTTGTGAACATACCACTTGTCTGGATCAATTATTCCGCGATGCAGAAGGCTGGAATATCAAGCCCACCAACAACTGATGCCCAGCTCATGAGCGATGCAAAGACCCTCTACAACTACTATGGAGTTGGAATGGTTAACTTCCAGGGTCATGGCGGCGCAAGCACACCTACTGAGTTATATCAGTGGATGGTTCAGTTTGGCGGGAACCCTATGGTTTTCAATGACACAGGCGATATCGCTGCAATGGAATACCTCTACAACCTGAGTGCGTATTTCTCCCCTGATTACCCAGCATCATACTGGGACACATACACCGGACTCGCATCCAACACATACACAATTATGGACTACCAGTGGCCAGGATCCGTTAATCTGACAACTCTTGCAATGAAGCCTTACAACAGTACCGATACTGTTCTCAACGCATCTTTCAATGCACTGAGCACGGGAGTCTTCATACGTGATCCAGTTGCGTGGCTTTCACAGTGGCAATTCTACATGGATGCAGCATGGACTTCAATCATCGAGGATCACAGCTCATACAGTTCGATACCTACAATTCTAAGCACCGAGAATGCAGCGCTCTGGTCCTACCTGAATACGACATACTCTCCAGCAGTCGGAATGCAGTATGAAATTGGCGATTATCAGCCTGTTGTAACTTAAAACTACTCCATAACAATTTTATTTTTTTAAAATTTTAATAAATATTTCTAATTTTTATTTACTGCTTCTTTCAGAATTCCTTCACTATAAACATTATATTTTAGCAGAGAGAATTTTATCTGGTCACCTGGCTGATATCTGTCCTTTACTCTGAGGATTATCGACCTCGACGATTCATCATCCTTATTTTCTGCATCTTTCGGTAAATCGGATTTACTGATATCGAGGTGGCAGAATGCACGATATACGTCATCAATTACCTGAGTGTAATCTACGGTTGCAACATAGGGGCCTTTTCCCTCCTCAATCCATGAATCCCGGAATCCGATCTCAGTATTAGTGCTGCCAAGAATTGTTCCTGAAACGAAGTTCATTGGAACATCGCCCATGAAATCACCGAGCCACCTTGATTTTGGTTCGTTAAGTATCTTTTCATATTTGTCAATCTGCTCAAGTTTCCCATTACGCAACACAGCAACTCTATCCGCAAGCGTTGAGGCTTCCGTTTGATCATGTGTGACGTATACGAAAGTAAAGCCAAGTTCTTTCTGCAGCTTTTTCAGTTCCGTTCTGGCAGTATATCTTACCCTTGCATCCAGGTTGCTCAATGGTTCATCAAGCAGGAACATCTTGGGGTTTCTTACCAGTGACCTGGCTAGTGCCACTCTCTGTTTTTGTCCGCCGCTGATCTGGTTTACGCTGCTGTTTAGTATATCAGTAATATTCAGGGTTGCTGCTATTTCCTCGACCTTTTTCTTTACTTCAGCCGATTTTTTATGCGCCATTTTGAGAGGAAATGCGATGTTATTGTATACGGACATAGTGGGATAGAGAGCATAGTTCTGAAAAACCATGGCAATATCCCTCTTGTTAGGCGGCAGGGCACTTATATCTTTCCCGTCGAGTATTATTTTTCCGTAGCTAAGATCCTCAATTCCGACTATAACCCTCAAAAGGGTGCTTTTTCCCATTCCAGAGGGACCGAGAACAACAAGAAACTCCCCCTCTTCCACTTCAAGTTCCAGGCCGTTCAGTACAACTTTCTTGCCGTACAATTTGTAAATCTGTTCAAGTTTTAATTTAGTGCTCATCCCACAAGACCTCCTGTCAAATATTCTCCTTTAAGGTATTTCATTATCACAACTGCAAGTATAATCACCGGTATCGAAGCGATCAGAGCAAAAACTGACGATTCAATTGGAAATCCCCTCGCTACATAGTTATAAAGCGTCACTGGAAATGTTGAATCAGTTGGTGCGATTGGGGCAATAATTACAGCATAAGTAAATTCATCCCATGAAGTCATCCAAGATAGTAGAAATGCCACAAATATAGCTATCTTATTCATCGGTAATAGGAGCCGGAACATAGCAGAGCCGAAGCCAGCTCCATCAACTCTGGCCTGGTTTTCTATTTCCTTTGGAAGAGACCTGAATCCGCCGAGTATGATAAACACAGTCAGGGGCAGCACCACGAGTTCCTGTGCCAGCGCAACACCAACCATTGTAAAATAATCTGAACCGGCCAACCCTATCTTCAGGAAAT
>JAJZJR010000063.1 GCA_021810045.1 Thermoplasmata archaeon | reverse complement strand
TTCAGTAAGGGAGAACTGTACCGAAAATGAACCTGCAACGGGACCGTTACTTGAAGTTGCCTGTATTGGAGCCGGAGGACCTGGTGGAGGTGGGGGAGGAGGTATCAGAGGACCATTATGGACGCTGTTTCCTCCCTGGGGAGGAATGATGAAACCTATATAAAGGTGGGAACCTGAGTTTATGGTGAAGCTTCCCACCGTTATACCCGGGCCAATCCCATTTACGACAGTATTACCCGAAAAAAGGGAAAACACAAGCGTTGCGCTTGAACCTATGACGTTTCCATCCGGAAGTATGGTAAGAGGTGTGCTGGAAACTATCATGAAAGTATTGTTTGCAAAATGCCCGTCAGTTACGTTTATTTCAAAATTTGAATTTTTCGCTACACCGGATGTGAAATTTATCTCGAGAACATTCACTTCCGTTATTGTTTCATTGGACATCGTTCCTATCCAGGCTCTCCCCAGGCTTTCCTGGGAGCTCTGGGCTTCCTGCTCCCATCCAAACAGGCGAGACCTGTTTGCGACCTTGTAATTTGTTCCCTGGATGATTATAAAGGCATCGTTGGCCTGTGATCCATGAACTGATATTTCTCCGCTTATCATTACATCGGCCACTGCAATGGAAGGAATCATAACTGCCACCGCAAGAACCACCAATAATAACCATTTATCCCGCATGCTGTATTACTTTGTCTGACTGATTAACTTCAAAGTATATTAATATTTAAGAATTTACAATATATATTGATATTCTATAAACACTTGTTAACAATGAGAAAATTATAATTATCCGGCATAGTTAATAATTATTTCTCTTTCCATTGTTGAAAGTTATTTTTTCAATTGATGTCAGGATCGACCCAATATTGTCAACAATTTCATCAACTCCTGAACGAATTAAATGTTCAGGTATTATGTCCCAGAAATTTCCGTAACTGTCTGATATTTTCTCGTTAAACGAGATAAAACCTTCAGGAAGATATTTCTCAATGTCTCTTAACAAGGTTCTGCTTGCCCTGAAAACCAGCGAAAATTCATCCCTTGTAAAAACTACCTCGTAATGCCTCCCCGTTTCTGATATCTCCTTCCGTGTAACACATCCTGGACAAGGCCTGAAACGCTTTATGTACTGTTCTGCATTCAACCCCTTTGATGCTGCAATCCTCGAGCAGGATTCACACGGGATGACGGAGTATGTTTCTCCCACATCGATTACATGATTGAAACTCAGATTCCCAGGATCGGCAATCCTCATGATTCGGACCAGATTGCTGGCATAAAGGTATTCCAGGGCCGGATTATTTTTTATGAGGATTTCAAGCTGCTTCAAAAGGAGAAACAGCAATGGGGCCGGTTCTTCATTGACAATGGCTCTGAATTCCGACATTGCGCTTTGCACTGATTGCTCGAAGACTTCATCTTTCTTTCTAAGATTTTCCTGCCTGGTTCTCTTGGCCTTTTCTATCTTTTCAAGAGTTTTACGTGAGGCATGCACCGCATAGCCATTTGCATCCATCCACTGCTCAAGTTCTGACATCCTTATGAGTTTCATGGGTGGAGATTTGCTGTAATAGGGATTCTTGACGCTGACTGAACTTATCATCCCATTTTCCACCAGGCGCTTTATCATTGCCATGTCCAGTCTAGTAAGTTCAGCCGCCTTTGAAATAGTCCGGAATGAATCTGAGAGGGCAATTTTCATCCGCCTGATTTCATCATCTGTTACTTCCGGATCATTTCCTGTCCTTTCATTCCCTTCCCATAACTTGAGGACACTTTCAAAAGAATCTGCCCTGAATCTTTTGCCGTCCCAGAAAAACCTGAAGGCCTTCCTGCATGTCTTCTCATTCAGTTCTATCCTCATTCGATCCAGGATGGCGAATGTTTTCAGGTAAATGTCCTGGTTGCTGCTGACCCTTTTCATTTATAATTTCTTTATTTTTGCAAAATTTAAATATTTTGCCTTTTCCTGCCATCATTTCCTGCTGAAGAGAAGGTTATAACCATTCTGTTTATCATGAATCTGTTCACATGGCTGAAACGTTGGACCTTTCCCGAATAATTGATACGATCATCCGGGGTGATACGGTGGATGTTCTCAGTAAAATCCCTGATGGGTCTGTAGACCTGGTGTTCGCAGACCCTCCCTACAACCTCCAGCTTAGCAAGGAACTCTGGAGGCCGAACCAGACAAAAGTTTCTGCGGTCAACGACGCCTGGGACAGGTTTGAAAGCTTTGACCAATACGATCAGTTTTCAAGGGAGTGGCTTCTGGAGTGCAGACGGGTCATGAAGGAAAACGGCGTGATCTGGGTTATTGGAACCTATCACAACATCTTCAGGATTGGAAAAATCATGCAGGATCTTGGTTTCTGGATTATTAATGACATTGTATGGGTTAAGACAAACCCCATGCCGAATTTCAGGGGAACACGTTTCACCAATGCTCATGAGACTTTGATATTTGCTGTCCGGAGCAAGGATTCCTCTTACACATTCCATTACAAAACCATGAAGGCATACAATGAAGGTGTTCAGATGAGAAGTGACTGGGAAATCCCAATCTGCAGCGGTGAAGAGCGTATCCAGGTTGATGGGCAGAAGGCTCACTCCACACAGAAACCCGGAGAACTTCTCAGGAGGGTCATTATTTCCACCAGCAACCCGGGAGACATAATACTGGACCCATTTATGGGAAGTGGCACTACTGGTGCTGTAGCCAAGCTTCTTGGACGAAAGTTTATTGGAATTGAGAGGGATGAAAAATACATAAAAGTGGCCACTGAACGTATCTCAAAAGTGAAGATGCTGGATCCGGACCTGATTGAATACCCCCTGGAAATCAGGAAACCGAGAGTTCCTTTCGGCACGCTTCTTGCCAGTGGCATGATCTCCGATGGAGAAACATTATATTCCAGGGACAGGAAATTTCAGGCAAGAGTGCTTTCCAATGCCACAGTTGTTTCCGGGGATGTTGCGGGATCAATTCACCATGTCAGTGCAGCATTGCAGGGTAAACCGAATTTCAACGGCTGGACTTTCTGGTTTGTGGTCAGGAATGGAATCTTGATCTCCATTGATGATTTACGGACCAAGTTCCTTGAAAAACACTCAGAGGAAGCAGGTGAATCTTCTCCATAACTTACATTAAGTACTTCCAAATATTATTGTAGGAACTGTCCATGAAGCGGTGGAAATACTGGTCTTTCTTGATCACTACTATTCCGGAATACGCATGACCGTTAACAGCACAGGCTACCCTATCTTCAAGAATACCAGATTACATGCAATGTGATCGGATTCAAATTATCTACCTCCTCAGTGGAAGTAACAAAGCTAAGATGATTTACCAGCCTGATTGCCTGAAATTCCACATACCGGAACCAATCCAGATCCTTTATAGCAAAATTAGAGGACTGTTTATTTATTGAAACTTGTTTTCGCTTATCCTTATTGAATCGTAAACCTCTTTCCTGAAAATATATGATTCAGGAACCATTCCGTCTCTCAGGGTATTCCTTATCATTGTACCGCTGAAATGGATTCTCTCATTTTCCACATGCGGGCAATCCTTTGCTGTTGCAAGCTCCTCGCATTTTTTGCAGTAAAACACCTCATCCATATTCATGATCTCTATGCCAAGGTCAAATTCTTCCAGATTTTTCTGTGCATCATATGGACCGTAAAAATCCCCGACCCCTGCATGGTCCCTGCCAACGACAAAGTGCGTGCAACCGAAGTTCTTCCTCATTATGGCATGTATCATTGCTTCCCGTGGGCCTCCATAAGACATTTCATAATGAAGAGGTGAAAATACGACCCTGTCTCGAGGATAATAGCTTTCTATGAGAGACCGGTAGGATTCTATGATGACATCATCCATATAATCACCAGGTTTCTTTTTGCCCAGAACCGGGTTTATGAAAATTCCATCTGACATGCGCAGGGCAGATCTCTGCATTGATTCGTGACCCCTGTGCGGAACATTTCTCGTCTGAAATCCTGTTATGGTTTTCCAGCCTCTTTCCCTGAAAATTTTCCTGGTCTGCGATGGCAAAAGCGTCTCCTCCATGAATGGTATCTCAGGCATGTCGGCTGCAGTAATGTCCCCGGCAAGGGAAATTCCAGTGCCTTCCATCGCCTTTCTTACGCCAGGATGATCCAGGGATGTCGTTTTAAACACTTTCCTGCAAAGTTCTTTCTGATCATACCTGAAGAGATCACTGGCATTTATCACAGCATGCAGTTTCCTTCCGTAGTATAGACCGACATCATCACCGGGTTTTATTGAGGAATATTCCTTTTCTCCAATTTCCAGGATATATGGCATGCTCCAAGGAATTCCATTCTCAAGCCGCTGGTAATCAAGAACAGAATGGAAATCATCTTCACCCATAAATCCCCTGAGGGGACTCAGGATTCCCGTCCTTATGTTCATGATATTAAGGACTGTCCCATAGTCAATATTAATGGAGTGGTTGAAAACTTCATCACTTACAGAATCAATGGAGACAAGTGAACCGCCATGGGCATTATTGTTATAATGTAAGGAGGAATTAATCACCTGCATCACCCATGTTGTCTTTACTCAACCGGAAGGAAATATTCCCTGAAGCAGGAATGTGAAGACCGCATTCCTTGATACTATTCTCCCACCACCATCTTCCGGATCTTTCAGGTTCATTCTTCCCCACAGCCCTGGTGCATGGATCACAGCCTATGCTCTTGTAGTTCCTGTCAAACAGTTTATTGTATGGGACCCTGTTCTGCCTGATGTAATTCCAGACATCTTCCCGTGTCCAGTCCAGAAGCGGGTTTATCTTCCAGATTTCACGTTCTGCATCATATTCAACTTCCCTTGAATTATGCCTTGCTTCTGTCTGTTCTGATCTTATTCCTGTTATCCAGGCTGTTTTTTCCTTTAATATTTTACCAAGTGGTTGAACCTTCCTTAGATTACAGCATAGATGCCGGTTTTCAGGGGACCTGTAGAAAAGGTTGACGCCTTTTTCGCTTACCATTCTCTGGATCTCTGCACTGTCCGGGAAGTAA
>JAJZJR010000062.1 GCA_021810045.1 Thermoplasmata archaeon | reverse complement strand
AGCTTGGACATATTTTTTTAGGATTAAATGCTTGGCAGCGGTATGAGGAGAAATATCCCAAGTAACTTCATCCAAATTCTTTCACCCCACCGCATGATCTTTTTTCCACTTTTCAATGGCCTTTCTAACTGCCTCGTTAATGTATTCCTCAACTGATGCATGTGACTTGTCCTTATCAATTATTTTTTCTATCTCTTCCATTAGGCCTTTTGGTAATGTAATTCTGTAGTCATCCAAATGAGACAGGTTTTCAGCGACAATTCTGCCCCTACTTGTTAGTGATATGCGGTTTACTTCATTCCCCCTTTCTATTCTTTTTTCTATCGTGATGAGCCCATCACTTTCCAGTTGTTCAAGCACTTTATCAAGTGTAGATAGTGTCTTTACAACCCTTTTTTGAATTGTAGTTTTATAAACCTCTCCTGCCGAATAAAGTTCTACAAGTATAGGAACCGAGTAATGTAGAGTCAGCGATTTGAATATCAACCATAATATAAGCAATGAAAATTAATAAATTATTAGCTATTACAACAGAACTATTATATATGAACTATGATTTACTATATCTGCATTATGAATTCTAAAAACATAGTACCGATAGTAGCAAAAAGGACAACTAGAGATGCTCTAAAAGCTCTGAAATTTGACTTGAGAGTAGAATCTATAGATGAAGTTTTGAAAGTTCTAATCGACGAGCATAAGCAGAGAGAGGTTCTTTGAAATGGAACATAAAAAAATAAGTGAGTTTGATTTTGATCAGGGCTTCTTTCTTTTAACAGGTTCCACATTCTCGAATAACTTATCTCGTAATGCTTCCTTGAAGAACTCAGTTACTCCGGTGTATCCTTTCTCTGGATGTTTCCTTATATATTCTTCAACTTCATCATATAATTCTTCAGGGATGCTCAAGGTTCTGTATTTTGACACTAATCCATTATGTGTTAAGTATAATATAAACAATATGTGTTATAGGTATGTTACCAATAACATAACTTTTATTAATGACTGTTGTGTTACAGGTAACATATGGCTTCAAAAGGAGGTAACAGCGTGAATTACAGAACCTTGAGTCTTCCTGAGTCTCTTGTAAATCAGGTTGAGAAAAGAATAAGGGACGGTGAAGGGGGGTATGCTACTATAACTGAGTATGTGAAAGAAGCCATAAGGGAAAAAATGAGCAAAGAAAGCGAAATAAGAGAGGTTCTTTGAAATGGAACATAAAAAAATAAGTGAGATTATGAAAATACTTTCATGCATAGAGTATGGGCTGATTCTCCTTCTTTTGTTCTCATTGATTGCCAGGATTTTTTCTGGAATACCGATGATATTTCTACTGTACACTTTAGGAGTTTTAAGTGGCTATTTGGGAATGACGATACCTCTTCAGGAAGTATTTATCAAAACCCGGAACTTTTTTTTGCGAGGGAATAACCTATGAATAATAAGACAAAAATCAACAAAACGATAAGTGCCAAAATCTCTAGAGAATGTAAGAACACAAGAAACGCATTCCACGTATTAATAGCCCAAGCTACAAGGGCAGGTAAGACAAAGATTTTTCCAAATATCAATGCGACTGCAATAAATAAGATCAAAACAACTATCCATGAATCCGAACTGTTGGAATTCCCTTTTCCCATCGAAGTTTACCATACTGATCATGATCTTTCTGTAGATAAAGTTTCCTCAGTAAAGGTCCCATCGAGGTTTACCGTCTTGTGGGCCGCTGTAAAGGAAGTTTTAAACAAAAGTAAAGGAGAGAGGTTCTTTGAAATGGAACATAAAAAAATAAGTGAGTTTGCGAGGCTCACATGGATAGTTCCCCAGACGGCATTAAATTTTTGGAATGCCAGAAGGGAGGCAAAAAGGCTGGAACTGTATGCAAAGTTGACGGATGCCGATCTGACCCTAAAGGGACTCCTTGAGGAGAAGAAGATCAGGCCGGAATCTGATTTTCTCGAGAGATGGATACTAATCCAGTCGAAACTACGAGATTATTACGGCTACAAGTACGAGAAGGCGTCCCGTAAGATTGTAGAGGAGGTTTTTTGATGAGTATAGAAAAAAATGAGATAAAAGACTACATGAAAGAACTTATGGCGAATGATGATGATTTCTGGACCGTATTCAATGCCGAGGACTACTATTCCAGGATGGAAGGAGCATTCGAAGATGAGGGCGACGATTGGTCTTGCAATTTTGTAATCTGTTCTTTCCAGATAGAGTCATCGGAATGCATGGAAACCGAAAATGCAATCGAAATGATGAAAGAACATCTGCATCAGGAACACTCATGGGATATCCTAATGAGAGAAATCAGGAAAAACATAACTGCCAATAAAAATGCAACGCAATCATCACTGAAGGAGGTTTTTTGATGGCTGCGTATAAAAAAAATGACACGCTACGCTGCAATAATTGTAACGGTCAGATCGTTCTGACAAGCAGCTATGACCTGACTCGCTGTCTTTATTGCGGGTCCGAAGACCTGCATCTTGAGGAGGCTCCGATATGAAAAATACCCCGGAGCTCCCGATCAAAAGAATTCCAAGGGCAAATTCTGAATCGTTCCCTTTTAATAAAGATTCAGAAGGAAAGTTACTTCCAGGAAGTCAAAGTAAGTTATTCGATTCCAACGGCAACCTTATACTCCGCAAAGGAGCAATAGAAACTTTTCAAACAGAAATGAGAAGAAAGACCGGAATCATGGTCAGGTGTCCAAAGTGTGGCCACCAGTGGGAGAGGATGACAAGAAAGGCAGGGAAAGTGAGATGCCATTCATGTGGGAAAAGGATAGAACTGGAGGCTTTGGAATGAACATGGAAGAGGCTATGAGGACCGTAAAGAGAGAGATGGGTCTGACCGAGATCCCGTCTATGGCATCTGAGAAGAGGGCAGAATTTGCCAGGAGAGTATACGAGATCTGTCAGAAGAGCAAGAGTCCGGGTAAAATGTCAAAACTGGAGGAATTTTGATGACTGAGGAAAATAGAAATCATGAACAGGGCGAAACCTTTGATCTCCAGATTGGTCCATTCTTCATGGTAATTCCAATTTCATGGTTCAGAGGAGGGAAATCATGAGCTCAAGAGGAGGAAAGCTTGGGAATTCAAGGCTTGTGTCCTACACACATACGGTGAGGTATTGCCGGATCTGCGATAAGCAGGTGGACCTGAATTTCCTGAACACCCATTTCAGAATAGCACATCCTGAGATCTATTACAACGAATACCCGGGGAGAAGAAAGATCATGATGGTGGAGGATGCCATATGATAATAGGACATGAGATAAAGTACAGATATACTGTCTCCGTGTTCTTCTTCAGGGTGAGGGATACATCCGGGAAAGATGGATATTTCCATAAATGCAAAGTTTGCGGATCGATCTTTATAGCAGCTCCGGAAGCCAAGAAACATTTTGAAACACACCATGTATGGGAACTCCAGAGGGCAGCTTATGAAGGGCTCATTGAATCAAGGATCATATCGTTGCATGAAAAAAGATCTGTAAATGCCCTGTATGCAATAAGAAAGCACAAATCCGATATTCTGAGGAAGATAGATCGTGAGGATCTACTGGAGGTGCTGAAATGAGCACTGACATATTGAAACTTTTAAAAATAGTAAGAAAAGAACAGCCACAAACAAGGCTGGAATCATTTGAAGAACATCAAGAGGAGGAAAAATAGATGGATAATTTTGAGAAATACGTTAGAGAAATGGTTGCACAGATGGAGATCGTGAATGACATAGCCCAGGAGACCGGAAAGCTCAATGGAGAGGCGATAAAGTTGTTGATGACGAAGGCAATTGAACCATACGGTTTGTGGAAAGGATCTCAAGACCAGGGAAAAACCAATGGTGATGCTACGACAGATTCAGGACTGATGTCCGTTGTATCCAAGTATGGAATGATAATAGACGGTGTAAAGATAAAAATAGTGAAAAAAGTGGAAGATTTCAAAGGGCTGTGCAATGAGATGGAAAAGCATGGATACGAGTACATGAAGGGCAAAAGCATGTTTGTGCCCAAATGGCAGGGGGTCAGGCAATGAACGAGGGAGATAAGGGGATCCTTGAACTGAATTCACTCCTTTCTCAATTCCAGGATTGGGCTCTGTTTGACGGTAAGTATTCAGTGAGCACCATTTCAAGGGACGTGCGGAAAATAAAAGAACTCTCCAAAAGAATGGATATGGTGTCGCCCATTCCAGATGAAATAAGGAAGTACTTTCTGGAGAAGATAAAGGCCGGGGCAAAGAGGCAGACTCTAAATGTAACAAGGAAGGCAGTACAGAAATGGATCCACTTCCTGAATGAGAAACACTCAGCCCATATTGAATTCCCGATTCCTAAGTTCAAGGAGCCCAGGTCATCCATGAAATGGATTCCTACAGATGATGAAGTTTTTAAAATAATTAAATTTGCAGACAGCCAGAAAAACAGGGAGACCGCAGCCAGGGATGGTGCTGTGATCCGTATACTGTTCTCCGGTGGCCTGAGGATAGGTGAGGTTGTTACGCTGAATCTTGAGGACATAAGGGAAAATGGGATATTCGTGCACAGCGAGAAGGGTGAATCAGATTCTGTAGTCGGTCTCTCTGATGACGCTTTGGCCAGCATCCGAAGGTATGTGGATCTGTACAGAAGACCTACGGATCCCCACGCTCTTTTCACTGGACCAAGCGGAAGGATAGATTATGAATACCTGAGGCAGCACACATCAAGCATGGGGAAGAAGGTTGTACCGCAGTTCCATCCACACGCTGCCAGACACTGGGTTGCCACAACTCTCCTTTCAGGACGGGAAGGATCTGGGATGCCTCCAATGGACATCAGGTTTGTGCAAACCCACCTGCGCCATGCGTCTCTGGCGAGCACTCAGGTCTATACCCATGTGAATCCAGAAACTAATGCAAACCTCGTAAGGGAGAGAATGAACAAATTTTTTCCAGAAACGAGAATAAATTCGGGTCCAAATGCGTCCGAACCCAATTTAGCGGGTCCGAGGGGGTTCGAACCCCCGACCTATGGATTAAGAGTCCATCGCTCTACCTAGCTA
>JAJZJR010000061.1 GCA_021810045.1 Thermoplasmata archaeon | reverse complement strand
GAAAATTTCTACCTGCAGGTAGCTCATGGGCCCATAGGGAAGAGGCTGCACCAGCTAAAGGTCTGGCTGGAGGCGGGCAAATGAGCTCAAAGGGATCAGCTGCAGAAGGTATCCTGTTAAAGATGCTTCTCCAGAATGGAATAGAGGCAGAACATGGATCTCCATCACGCCCTGGAGATATTATAGTTCCCCCCAATGTGATCATCGAGATAAAGGATCCGAAGGGAAACTCATACAGCTTCAAGCAGCATTCCGGCAAAGGAGAGGCGCAGTGGAAGGCCCTGAAGGAAAAGAAGGAGAGGTTCCCATGGCTTGAGATCTTCTATGTTGTGAGGTTTGGCAGGAAGGAGTGGAGGAGTTATACTTTTCCAGACAGCCCGACACCATTGCGCATTAAGAAAGGAATTCCAATGGAAGAATTCTTTAAGAGGCTTATGGACAGGCAGATCCATTATGCAGAATTAGCGGAGGCTGAGGCAATATAGATTTTGAAAATTCCACAGTTGACAGAGCAATATGTGAAAATATTCTCAAGTATATGGAAAATTATCCAACTTTCATGTTCAGATCAACAAAACTGTCACGAATCTTTAACATAACTCCACAAAAATTATCGAAAATTCTCTTGGACCTATATGAGGAAGGATACCTGGAAAGGACCTTGATGGGAAATGGGAACAAGGTCAGAAGTTATTACAAAATAGTTAAAAATTCCAGCACAAAATAGATGATTTAATTTCCATTCTGCTTACATCTATTCTGTTTTCAACTTTCCATTAGTTATTAGATATGTTCCATAGGCTTCATAGCCCATTTCGCAGTCAACATAAGAGTTGAAATCCTCTGTGCTGTCAAATCCCATTTGCCTTTTAATCTTTGATAAAAGTGGCTTCCCAATATCATCATTTCCATGGGAAACCATGGTATGGATCCCTGTTCTTTTCCCTTTCCAGTAAAATACGAGAATATTATGCTTGGTGCTTCTCTCCAAAATGTAGCCTTTCGCTTGAGCTGCTTTCTGTATGTCTCTGAAAGTGTAAGGCAGTTCATCACCTTATCTTAATTTTTTTCAATCTTTCTGAAAGTTCCTTGACTTCCAATGAATCTTCATTTTTCTGCACCCCATAAAGGTCCATATTGATTTCAAGTTCCTCTTCAAGTCCCATAAATGCCTCTGCTATGCTGCTACCGCAATTGATTATGTTCAATTCCTTGCACTCTGCGCAGTATACCTCGACTTCATTTACCTCGGCTTTGCTAACTTCAAGGTCTCTTTCTATTGAAAATTCTATTTCAACAGGTTTTCCCAAATCAAATTTTCCAATGGTTTTTGTCTTGATGGGAAAGTAAACGTATGCCGCACTCAGAGAACCTGAGCTATATTGGTTTCCATGATCAACGCTGTAATCGCTGTTTTTTGTCTCGGAAATGAAATCAACTGACGTCTCCACCATGTTCTCACTTCCCCGTATTAAAAGCTGTAAACTTAACATTGTAATTGATGTTGTATACGTTCGCACCATTGGCATCCTTCAGTGGTTGCCCTTTCTCATCTAAAACTTTTATAATCGCAGTGATGTCTGTACAAACTCTAAGCATTGCTCCGTCCTCAAGAATATAATCAACACATGGACTCCTGGGCTCCTGGCTCTTAATAGAAACTATAACCCCATCAGTAATTTCATTCTTCAAGGGGTGTTTTACTTTTACTTTTTTTCCTTCCATATTTATTGAACTACAATCTACTATATCAATTAGTATTTTTCCATCTATACGATGAGTGAAATTTTCACCTGTTAATTCAGATCCTTCGGAATCTCGAGGTAAACCATATTTATGCAACCTCGTATTTTGTTCAGCAAAGCTTATCGGGAAGCGGAAGCCATATTCTTGCCCGATAAGCTGGGGTTTCCGTTTCCCCGATGGCGGAGGAAACCTCATGTCAAAGAAGTCCGCAAATAAGGTTAAGAATGGTTCTGGAAAGAGATGGAACAATCCCAACTGGTCTTTTGGCGCTGTGATTGTGGCACTGCTGGGCACATTCCTTCTGCTTGTGTCCCTGCTGTCAAGGCCTCAGTTCGTCATAATGCATCATACTGTAGTCCTGACACAGGGGATAGTGGCACCTGCAGTCCTTATGGGTGCCATAGTATGGGCCATGGTCGAGTTCTTCACACCGCCTGGAAGAACCATTGAGGATCTGCTGATCCGCATCATACCCGCATTCATCATAGGTGCATTCCTGGGTGGCCTACTGGGATACATGTTCAACTTCGGCAAATACGTGATTGAGCCGGCATTCAATGGCAATCCAGATGCCCTCCTGTTCCTTGTTGCCGTTCTGGCAGCCGGTCTCGCTGTAACATGGAATGCAGCCTGGGCACACAGGCATGGATTCAGGGGACAGAAGAGTGGAAAGGCTGTTGTCATCACAAGATCGGAATCAGGCACATCAAAGGGTGCCAGGGGAATGCTTGCCCTCCTGATCATATTCGTTGTGGCGATACTCATAGTGCCAATAGGAGCAGGTCTTGGCGGCCTCTTTGTTGCAGGGCATGACAGTTCTCACGTGCTGCAGGACGAGAGCAGCGTTGTTTACATCACCGGCACATCAGGGCCTGTTCCCTTTGGCCAGGTCAACGGCAGAATCACATACTGGTGCGTTGAGGTCAGATACCTTGAAGGGAGCAATATCCCATGGTTCGTGGACATTGCTTGGGCGCACTACAACAGAGCGAAGTATGCAATGTTTCAGTCAGTTCTTGACGATCTTACCACAATGTTGAAGGATGCACTTCTTGAGGTTGCGAAGCTGAAGCAGACCGGTGATGTTAAGAGCATAACGGAAGGAACAAGGCAGTCCCGTGAACTGATCGAGGCCATTACATCTGCACACAGGGACAGCATAATGTCCGTGCTGAGGAAGGAAAGGCTCACAGAGCAGGAGAATGAGGTCTACGAGAGGGAGGTGGAAGAACTGCTCAGCAACCCGGAGTATCTAAGGGCACTTCTCAGGAAAAAAGGAGGTGAGGTTACACGTCAAGAAACATCGTGAAGGACTGGTCAAAGGAGCATGCCTTCAGGGACCTGTTCTTCTCACTGCCCGAGATGCGCAGCAATGAGTTCATTGCCCATCTCTACCAGGCAAACAGGGAAGAGGAGGACGAGGGTGAACGCGGTCCTCCACTGGCAGCAATATTTGTTGAGCAGCACAAGGTGATTCCAGCAAGCGATGAAAGGACGAACATCAGCCTTGCAAACATTCCTGCAAGGCCAAGATTCATACTGAACAGGAGGCCTGAAGATGAATAATCCTGAAACACCGGAAGGCCTGAGACTCCTTTACGATCTGCTTGTTAAAGCATCCGAATTCCCGGGGGAAACACCTCACAACCCCCGTAACCTGTACAGCTGGGGAGAGAAACTGAAGGCCCTGCACCAGATCATGTCAGCTTACCACGATGCGGAATATCTTCAGGAATATCGCTTGGCCCAAAAGAATATCAGAGACATATCCAAATTATACCCTTCAGAAAAGTACGTGGCGGAGGGCTATGATCTCCTCTATGAGTGGCTTGGATCCCTGTCACGGTTGTATCAGAGACTGGGACTGATGATACCGGAGAACATGACATACACAGAGGGAGGTGAAGAGGGAATATGACTGAGAATGTAGGCAAGGATGATTCAACAAAGAACAGTGTCTGGCTACTGCAGTGGATCAGGAACAGGATAAGGAAGAACCGCAACCTTATTGCACTTTTTATCGGGGATACAGGGAGTGGGAAATCAATGTCGGCAATAAGGCTGGCCGAAAGAGTGGATCCCAATTTCAGTGTTGATCGAATTGTATTCACAGTCCAGGATTTTCTTGCACTTGTGAATTCAGGCCTTCCTCCTGGTTCAGTAATAGTGTTTGACGATGCCGGTCTGGGAATAAATGCAAGGCTCTGGCAGGAGATGTCCGCGAGAGTCTTTGGAATGCTGACACAGGGTTTCAGGTACAAGCAGATCCTGACATTCATAACAGTGCCTGATGAGACATTCATTGAACGTCAGTCCCGTAAACTGGTCCACATCAGGTTTGAAGCGACAGATGTGCAAGGCCTCATGAAGATGAAGCTGCTCTCACGTAACACATTCGATCCTGAGCATCCAATGGCTAAGTTTCCCAGGATCCACAGAGGCATATCGGAGATAACGGTAAAGCTTGTTAAGTTCCGCCTCCCCTCTGATGTCCTCAGGGAGAAGTATGAGGCCAAGAAGAAGGAGTACATGGAATCAAGGTTCAGGGAATTCCAGGAGGAACTTAACCTTCTGGATGGCGGCAAACTTCTGATGAAAAACGGGAATCCTGCTGTCCATGTTCAGTGCGATGAGTGCGGTTATGAATGGGATTACACAGGATTCAGGTCCACTGCACGCTGCCCCAGCTGTGATCACCGCGTGTATGTATCAAAGCTCGAGGAAAAGGAATCGTCTGGAATCAGGGTGAAATGCAGGCATTGCGGATACTCATGGACATACACCGGAGGGGCAAAGAGAACGCTATGCCCAAACTGCGAGGGTTACGTGAACACCGGTAAGGACGTTGTGGAACTGAAACAGGAGAATGATCCGTTCGATCCCATGAACACCCCGGCAAGGCCAGGCATGACAAAGGATGAGATCTTCGACCTCATGGCTGAGAAACTGATCCGCAAGGGTCAGAAGATCACCCCTGAGATGAAGCAGCTGATGGAGATGCTTGCAGAGAAGGCGGCAAAGGAACTGGGGAAGAAGGATGGCAGAGACAGTGATGGGAATACAGGCCAGGAGAAAGGGGAATGAGGTCATGCGAAGTGTCATGTGACAATGGCATGACATTCAGACCGAAAGCGGGATATACAGCCTCCGGAGTGGAAAATGTCATGTGGCGGTGGCTGCTCTCCTATTATTATACACACATGAATCAAAGGGAGATTCGGGGGCGATTTTTCGGCTGCTTTAAATACCGGAGAATCACCAGCAAAGTTGAATTGTCTAAAAACCAACTGAGAAGAAAGCCTGCTTCATTATAGAAATCTGGAAATGGAGGCTTCTGCAAAAAAGGGCAATAGATGTCGACCAAATTTAAGGGTAGCAACGTTTAAATAAATTATCTGTATGATATTTTAATTACCTATCTTTTTGGGTCTTTTTGAACACTACATCCATAATTCTCTTCTGCATTGCCGATTGAACTACAATTTTCTCCCACCGAAAACCGCTCTTTCCATCCTCAAGATAAACCCTGTATCC
>JAJZJR010000060.1 GCA_021810045.1 Thermoplasmata archaeon | reverse complement strand
AATAATTCATTATATGACAGAATTAGTCACAGAATCAAGCATTTGGTCCACTCTTCTTGCAAGTTCCTCCAGTCCATTGTACTGAGAGAAAAGTTCTACTGCACTCTGCGCAGCCACATGTGTCTTGCCACTTTCCTCGTAGATGTAAATTCTCAATGGCGGAACTATGCCTGCCCTAAGATCATTGTTAAAAACATCTATGGCAAGTTTCGGATTGAAGACCTCCAAGATTTTGTTTCCTTTTATCTCAGCTCCAATTTTCTTCAAATTAGCCTGAGCATCTATGACTGAGATGACCTTCAGGCCGTTCTCATTTACAGATCTCTCAAGAAGTTCAACTGTTTGTTCGAATCCAAATTTTGAAACTATTTCTTTCACTTTCATTTCTATCACTCCACGCAACACGACATCTTTGTCATATCTCTGGTGAACGACTGTGAAGTCAACTTTATGCCTTCTGCCACTGTTGGGAAGATATGGCTGTTGTCTATGATATCATGATATGTATATCCATTTTTGATTGCTGTCACGCCTTCTATAATAAACTCTGCCGCATAAGGCGCAAGTACATGGATGCCAACGATCTTTCCCGTATTCTCATCAGCTACAATCTTGAACACTCCTGTATCTTCTCTCAATATTCTGGCTTTCGGCACAGTAACAAGAGGGAGAACCCTGCTTACTGCCTTCCCAAAGTTCATGTTGTATTCATCCTCCGTGTAACCAACGGAAGCAAGTTGCGGCTCGGTAAAAATTGCCCAAGGGACTTCTTGAAGATTAACCCCCTTCGATGAATGTTGAAAAATATTAGATGCTATAATGGAACCTTCCCTTGCAGCAAGGGTCTCCAACTTGTATCTCTGATCCACCACATCTCCGGCTGCATAGATCAAGGGATTCTTAGTGGAGAAATCGTTATTCACCTTAATGCCCTTTTCTGAGTATTCAACATCAGCGTTATTAAGAGAGAGATCTGTTACGTTTGGCTTCCTGCCGGATGCTATCAGAATCTCGTCTACCTCTATTTCTTCACTTTTTCCTTTATACATGGTACTGATGATTTTTTTCTTTCCTCTCCTGTAAACTTTCTTAATGTCTCTTCCTATTAAAAATGAAATCCCATCATTCTCCAGAGCTCTTATAAGTTCACTCCCAACTTCCCTTTCAATCCCTCTGGCTATGGTATCGTGTTTCTTTATTATCCTGACACTTGAACCAAGTCTGTGCAATGCCTGACCTATCTCGAGGCCGACAAACCCCCCACCCAGGATACCAACCTCACCTGGAAGTTTATTGAGAGACCACACGCTATCACTGGTCAAGTAACCTGTCTCTTCAAGACCTTCGATCTGTGGAATCTGAGCACTGGAGCCTGTGGCTATGATAAAATTGTATCCTTTTATATCTTCCTCCCCCATTTTAGATGTTATTCTCACTGTATCAATGGAGATAAAGCTAGCTTTACCTTCATATATCGTTATATTGGGATAGAATTTCAGAACATCCTCATATTTGCTTTTTCTTTCCTCTTTAACGGCTTCCCTGAGAGATTCCATGAGTTTGTCGAAGGCAATTGAAGGATCTGAAGGCTTAATCCCGGGATACCTGGGATTCCGCTGTGTATTGGCTACCTTTGAAGCCTCTATGATATATTTTGAAGGGACACAACCAACATTAACGCATGTCCCTCCGATTGGACCGAAACCTATCATTGCAATAGCTGCCTGGTTGGAAGTGATCTCACTTGCCCTTATTGCGGCAGAGAAAGCTGCGGCACCTCTACCAATGATCACAAGATCAAATTCCTGTGCCATATTACTCAACTTTTCTCAACTGTGCTTTGTAATGGGATTTTTCTCCAAAGATGGGTGCTTTAACAAGTTTATCTGCTGAAATTTTAGCATCATCTATCTTTACAATTGCCATCCCATCATTTAATGATACAGATAATACATCTGCACCCTCTTTTTTCAATCCATCACTTACTGTTCTTGTGCAGTCATCACAAGTCATACCAAAAATTTTCATGGTTACTTTCTTTTCAGTCATATACTCATATTACAGAAAAGTATTAAAGATCAAAAGTAAACTTTTTTTTACCTGAATGTATAAAGTTCTTTGGTTATAATGGTTAAAGCAAAAAACAACGACATGAGGAGGCTTGAAAATAAAAACAAAGCCTGCATGATCGAAGGTAGTGATTTTACCGTATGTATTGATCCTTCTCTTCCTCTTCTTAACCTGATCGGAAAGAAATATACAATGATGGTATTGGGTGTAATAGGGAACAGAGGAATCAGGAAGAATTTTAATGAGATACTGAACGATATTCCTTATTCAAGTTCAACGATTATCTCAAAGAGGTTGAAAGATCTTCAGGATTTCCGTTTGATCCAGAGACATGATGGAGAGGATGGAATTACTTATTCACTCTCCATATTTGGCCAAAATGTCAGAGAGAGTTTGTTGCCATTGCTGCATCTGATGGAAAAAACCTCACTGGATTGAGCTCTGAGCACGATTGAGAATGTGCCGGTCTGAATTTACTTATTGTTTTAAGTGAATACTAAGTATTCTCAGGAGATACCCCGGAATTCCAATAATATTGTGGCAAAACCATTTATACTATGGCATATTATAGTATGATATAGTGATTCCAAATGCCTACAACAATACAGGTTAGTGAGAAACTACAGAAAGAGCTTGCAAAGCGTAAAGTGTATGACAAAGAAACTTACGAAGAAGTAATCTGGGATCTCATAGAAGATGCAATGGAACTGGACGAAGAAACGAGGAGAGAAATAGCCAAAGCTCGGCAGGAGATCAAGGAAGGCAAATATCACACCATGGAAGAAGTCAAGAAGGATCTGGGACTTTGACCTATGAAGTGTTTTTTTCAGATCTTGCTCTAAAGCAACTTAGAAAACTTGACCTGGAAATCAGGCAGAGAATAATTGCAACGATCGAACGGATCAGGATAAGACCAGATGAGTATGTCAGGAAACTTGTTGGGGACGATGTATATAGGCTTAGAGTAGGAAATTACAGGGTGATATTGGACCTCGACAAGGAAAAACTGATAATTCTTGTATTAAGAATAGGTCATAAGAGGAACGTTTATGATTTGTAAAATTCTTATCCTTATCGCGTATGATATTAATATTGAATGGGATGACAGAATATGGTTTCATCAACATTTGGCGTCTGCAAAGAGTGTGGTCACGAGATTGTTCTTTTCAATGGTCAATGGAAGCATCATATCACAAGGGCAAAGTTATACCATGTTCCACACTGGCCCACCGGCCATGTGATAACGATGGAATGTAAATGGGAATGCGGGTGTTCAAATCCTGTTCTTGACGACTCCAAGGAAAAGAAGTCAAAAATTGTTCTATTGGACAGTCATCCTGACAAATAGGGGAAAATTCATGCTTCTATAAATTGTTAACAGGATCATGGCCTTGTGAGTGTATACTGGAATGGTAGCGCTTCTTACGGCTTGAGTCGGACCGTATTTCCTTTATTCTGGAAAAATCAACAAAAACATATCAGCCATATTCCAGGTAAGTGAGGCCCTCTTTTTTCTTTCAGTTATAATTCTGCTTATTGGGTAGGTATACAAGATCAAAAAGGACAAAACTAATTAAATATGAATATGGCGGGGACCTTATACAATATAATTGAGTGGACTGGTCGGGATTTGCTTAATGTTTTAAGCGAATACTATGAATTCTCATAAAACCAATGTAAATTCATTTTGTGGTGAAAACAAAGCATTTGTTACCTTCTGTATGGCAGCTTACGGCGTCCTACAACTTCTGAGACCTCAACATACTGGGTTCTTTGGCTGGTGATAAAAGAAATGAGGTACGTCTCAACCACTGTCTCAGAAAAGAGTTAAGAACTCACATAGTCTAACATAATATCACAAGACTTAGAAGAAGTTGTGTGAAATGTACGCCTCAATTCTTGAAGGAGTGATGTTGCTTTGGTTTGCGCTTGCAATCCCCTTCCTTATATTCGTAATCTTGGATATACGTTCCACTCCAGAGAATCCAATCCTTAAACTGGGATTTGTCTTGGTGACAGCTTATGCAGGGGTTATAGGAGCCTTCCTGTATGTGGTAGGTTGCAGAGAGCCTCTGCCTGGCCTACATGAACGCTATGTTTCCGCAAAATGGAGACAGGTACTTGGGTCTACTATACATTGCGTTGCAGGAGACGGCGTAGGAATATTAGTGGGCGCGTTAATTGGTTCTGTAATACACTTTTCTCCATTTGTCGACGTGGCTATTGAATATTCCATGGGTTTCCTTTTTGGATGGGCGATATTCCAATCATTGTTTATGCGTGACATGGCAGGTGGTTCTTACAGGCGTTCTTTAGCTTCGACTTTTATACCGGAACTGCTTTCCATTAATCTTCTAATGACCGCAATGATTCCTATTTCAACCATTTCCCTGACAAACATTCCTGGAGGGCACGACCCGTTTGGAGGCGTTTTCTGGTTTATATTCTCCATGGCTCTCCTGGGAGGCTTAGGAATGGCTTACCCAATGAACTGGTGGCTGGTGTCAAGGCACCTTAAGCACGGCATGATGACTGTCAGGCCCAAAACATCAGATTCAGAAAGTATGACAAGCCAGCATGCAGATATGCATCACCCGAAAGAATCTCTTCCTAGTAGGCAGATCATATCGATAATGGCATCCATGTCAATTTTGGCGCTAGCCGCAGGAATAACAATTGCATGGTTTTTTGGTGGTCTGTAAATGTATGTCGCAGTGAAAATAAAAAGTATAATTTTTGTTTTATTAACCCAATTTTTCACTAAGAAAGATGAGGCTGCGCCGACTTCGAATACAGGTGGAGGTCACTTCTCTTCCATTCATTTCTAATTTTTTTTCTAAGCATCAGGGAGTTTATCACCACAGACGATGAACTCATGCCCATTGCAAATGCAGCAAGGATTGGAAGCACAGAGAAGACAGACAGTCCGAGGAACGGAACCAGCACTCCGCCGGCAATTGGCATCAGCAGCGTGTTGTAGCCCACAGCCCACCCGATGTTCTGCTTTATCTTTGAAATTGTTTTGGTCCCTATGACCCTGGTCAGTATAAGCTGTCTCAGGTCGTTGTTGATGAGTATAATGTCACCGCTTTCCCTAGCTATATCTGTTCCGGATCCCATTGCGATTCCAACGTCTGCTGTTTCAAGTGCCACAGTGTCATTGATACCGTCTCCGGTAAACATGACGAAATCTCCTTTCATCTGGTATTCCTTGATAATCTCTGATTTGTTCTCGG
>JAJZJR010000059.1 GCA_021810045.1 Thermoplasmata archaeon | reverse complement strand
GTAGTCTGCAAAACTGTTTGCCAGGTCCTTCAGGCTTTTGCTGCTTTTAATAACTCTATCTTTCTTGAATACTTCCATAATTTGTCATGGAAAGATATTATTTAATGATGATGATTATTTTTTAGGGCGTATATTGAGACAACAGATGCAACACTAATTTTTACAGAGGATCAGGTAAAACTAATATTCAAGACTTGCATGGATGTATTCTGGGAGGCGTGCTCCATGAGAGAATTGACCAGGAAGGAGGTAAAACAGATCAGGAAACTCCTGAAAAAGGGCGTTGATGTTCCAGAAATATGCGATCAGTTCAAGATTCCTCCGGCTGAATGGAGAGAGGTAGTTGTGAAGAACGACCTGTTCTGAGTATTTGCATTTCCGTTCAATGAATCAACCCGTTAATAAGTTCCGGCAGCGATTCCTCGTAGAAATAATCAATACCGAAATGGCCAGCGTCGTACTCCATGAATTGATGATCGACGCCATTGTCGTGCAGGATATTGCTCAGGCCCCGCATTCCAATGTTGATGGAGAATTCGTCTCTTGATCCGGTCTGCAGTACTATCTTCATTTTTTTGAGATCCTTGATGTGACTCCTTGCGTTCTGCAGGGGATCAAGCTTTTTCCATTTTTTCCAGACATCTTCTTTCAGTTCTCCAGTATGCATATCAAAGGGCAGTTCTATACCCATTTCTCCACTTCTGTCCGGAGAATAGAATGCTGACATGGCTATGACACCGTTGACATTGAGATCACTGTTTGTATGAAAATCAGAAGTCCTGAATTTTTTCATGAACTCTGTCAGCCCTGTTTTGCCAAGTGTGTCTATTGCCTGGGGAAAGTCCCTCATGTAACAGTACTCGAATCCTGCATCGCCTGATACGTCTATGAAACCCCTGAAGAGTTCCGGATTATTTATTGAAAGATTGTATGAACCGAAACCACCGGACGACTTCCCGAATAAACCAATCCTCCTTTTTCCATACTTATTTTTTATGAAGTCCACAACATCATGTGTTATGAAGTCCTCATACATTCCGACAGCACTGGAATTCATGTACTGGTTCCCGCCAAAGGAGGTCATTGTATCAGGAAGAATTATGACAAATGAATCAACTTTTCCTGTTGAGGCTATTTTCTCTAGAGTTGACCTGAAGTCTATGGATGTGAAACTTCGGTTAAGGAATGAAAATGACGTGCCATAAAATCCTGCCAGTCCAATGATCACGGGAGTTTCCTCGTGAGCGTTATATTCGATCGAGGTTATCGCCCTTTCAACCGGGTCTCCCGGAACGTTTCCCTCAAGTGCCTTTGATATTATACTTTCTTCACTTATTTTCAGGTTGCCCATATACCACTGATGCAGTTCTTTCCTAATCTTTTTTACTGTTTTTTATCTTTATCGAATTCAATTGCAAACTGTAGCACTTCTTCCGGTTTTTTCAGTAGTGCCAGGGGGTGATACTGCTCCAGGAGTTCCCTTCTCCCTGAACCCCATAAAGCTCCCAGTACCGGTATATTGGCCCCATGGGCGGCCATTATATCATATGGCTGATCCCCGATATACAGGACATTGCCACCTGGAGTTCCGATCTTCTTCAGTGCAAGATTAAGTGGCTCTGGATCAGGTTTCTGGTACAGCGTATCTTCCTGGCCTATATAGAAGCTGAAGTATTTCCTGATCCCGAACATGGTCAGAAGGGTTTCCGCATCACTTCTGTGGCTTGAAGTTACAACGGCCATTTCCAGCTTCATTTCCGAGAGTTTCTTCAGCAGTTCCTTCACTCCAGGATAGACTTTTATTGAAGAAAGATTGGCGTTGTAGTATTCCCTGCCGGTATCGTATATCACATCCCCATTTTCCGGGAACCACTGGGAAAGAACTTTCTTTACTGGCCTCCCTACAAGCTGGGCATTTTCCTCGCTGGTTATGCCTCTTCCGAGAATCTTCCTGAACCCATAATCAGTGGCAACTGCGGACATCCCCTCACTGTCAAGAAGAGTTCCATCCATGTCGAATATTACAGCTTTAAGTATGTAAAAACACCCCGTAGATCCATGAAGGGAATTAAATAACAGGTAAAAACTGTTATGGCACATTTTAATGAACCGCAATGATCCGGAGTGTAATCCACTGAACACTACATCACAGGGAAATGGAGATGCACTTGTCCTGGCGGCATTGAAGCTGAATTGAATATGAATATTATGGAACTGACCTTCATTCCAGTTCCTGTGCATTTATATCCGTTTCCCTGATTCATCATCCCCTTTTGAGAATTTTAGTTTGGACATTCATCTGGCAATATTCATTTCCATCTGGTTTCCCGTAGTTTTTGTCGAACCAGGCAGAGCTTCTATTGACAGTTTAGTTTCCAATGCCCAGTATTATGAGGTTGTTTCAGGGCCTGAACCGGAGAAGGACCTGGATTTGAAGATATTTCCCTGCAAATCCCTTTGTGAGGACCTGGCACACAACTATCCTACCTAAGCAAACTCGGTTCCTTTTGTCTTTGACAGGCGTCTACCACGAAAGATCCCCTTTCACAAGCGACACCATGGAATCCAGTATCCTTTCCTTTACCATTGATGGATTATGCCAGTTGAACAGAGAGGGCTCAAGATAACAGGCAAGTGCGCATTTATTGCAGCTTTCATAAGGAGTCCAGTCATATGTGTTCCAGAGCTTCAATATATCAGTATCCCATACCTTTGTATTTCCATTGTATTCGTTCAGGACATAACATGGCTGGACTATGTTTCCCAGTGGATCAATATTTATGGTAAGCCATGGCTTGCATTTCCACGGATCATTACCGTACCATGAATTTAGGACTGAACTGAAATACTCCTTTGAATTGACTATAGGCAGACCGGCAATTTTGTAGCTTTCAAGCAATTTTATGGTCTCCCTCAACTGCATCTTCTCTGGAGACATTTTTTCTGCCGTTGTATAATCGTACGCAATCTGAAAGTTCACACTGACACCCAGCTTTACCGCCAGGTCCACAATGCCCTGTGCCTGATCCATATTCTCGTTGGTTATGGTAGAGCTTATGGCCAGTGGGATATAATCCCGTGCTGCCTCTATCCCCTCCACGGCATGCCTGAAGGATCCTGCCATACCCCTGAGTCTGTCATGAACCTCGCCGATGCCATCCAGGGAGACAAAAATATAGTTCAAACTGTCTTTTATCTCATCCAGTTTTGCCTTGAGGAGCCAGCCGTTTGTCACCATTGAGGTGTGAAACCTCTTTTTTGACTGGTGCAGTATTTCGCCTATATCCTTTCTGAGAAGTGGTTCTCCGCCTTCAAACCCAAGAAAAGACACCCCGGCCCTCTTGAGGGATTCCATCATCCTGATCTCCTGATCAATACCCAGGAGCTCTTCGTCTTCTCTCCTCCAGAATGGGCACATCTTGCATTTCAGATTACAGGAATATTGCAGTTTATGACCTGCAATGAGTGGAAATTTCTTGTTGGGAAGGCTTTTGATAGTCCTCACAATACCTCTTCCCATAACCGAACTTACAAGTGACACATGTAAACATGGACACCTGTTATTCATACTTTGCTGAACATGATGTTAATAGAATATGAATCTCCCAGAACAGGATCTGATCTAAATCCATGTCTGATTTGACTTTTCTACTGAAACAAAAAACACCATATGCTTCCAACCTGGTTTTCTTTGATCGCCTTTGACTTCATGAAATAAACAGGTGACACAATTTATCCAGTGATCCATGATTCACGGGTTATGAGATCATTTTTACCCAATTTATGATGAAATAAAATTAAGCCGTATCAGGGATTCAAATGGTTATCAGGAAGGAAACTATAAGTGAATATCTCTTTAAACCCCATGGAATATTGCATGAGGAATATGCATCAATCAAGTTGTATGGAAAATGACTTAAGAATGAAGATGATGATTTGACCGTTTATCTGTTCCGCGAGGATAAAGAAAAAGCTGTGGAGGTCAAGAAAATGGACAGTGGAGAAGCACATTTGTACAATGAGAGAAGTTTGGAATGGAAGGTTCTGGGTATGCCGGTAAATGGCACGCTTACAGTTCCGGATGATGATAAGAGGCATTCAGCCATAGTCTTTGTTGCAGGGAGTGGACCAACTGACAGAAACTGGTGTTCCCCGCTTCTGCCTGGATCCAACGGAAGCGGAAAACTGCTGGCAGAAAAATTGTCGAGAATGGGTTACATTACACTCAGGTATGATAAACTGGCTTCAGGCCCCGGTGTAAGGGAGAGAGCGGAACTGTTCAAGGGAAAACTCAGCATGGACACACACCTCCGGGAGCTTTCCGGTGCAGTCAGGACTTTGCTGCTGGAACTTGGGCATAGAATCAGCAAGATCTTTGTCGCAGCAAACAGTGAAGGAACAATTCATGCCGTGAATTACCAGCTAAATGAAAAAACAGACAAATTCAGTGGCCTGGTACTGATTTCCCCTCCCGGACGGCCAGTTGGTGCAGTAGCCCGTGATCAGATTAATAGGCAGGTTGATCAAATTCCGGATTCCAAAGCGGTAATGGAACATTATGACAGTGCGATTGACGCTTTTCTCAATGGCGGGAGCATGAAAGATGATACTGTTCTTCCCGTCTCGTTAAAACAATTCATTGCTTCACTGTACAATCCATATAATCTGCCCTTTTCCAGGGAATTGTGGAATTATAATCTCTCAGACTACCTTGGTGCTATTTCGGAACCTGTGCTGATCATGATTGGCAAAAAAGATATTCAGGTTGACTGGAAAGTTGACGGCGATTGCCTTAAGAATGCTGCGGATGAGAAGAGAAATTTTTCATTTTATTTTCCAGAGAATGCAAATCATTTATTGAAGCATGAAGATCGTGAAAAAGCAGACCTGGATGCACAGTATGTATCGAAAAACTACAATGCGGACGGAAGAGATCTTGACGGAGATTCATTTGACCACATGGTCCAGTGGATCAGGGATGCCGAAGCAGGACCCAGGCATGAATCAAAACTGTGACAAAATGCTTTGGATACTGGAATAACAAAGGTATGAGCCGAAAAAATGAAATGTTCAATAATGCATCGTAATGAGATCCATCCCGTGGTTAAAATATAGACTTCCTGGCTGAAATTCAATGTCTGGGAGAAACACAAAAATTTAATGGGCATCTGTCATGCTTTTACGTTGGTATATGAAAGATGAATTGAAGCAAGATGCAAAAGGATCAGAATTACCTGGCAGGAACAGGAAAAGATCATACTCAGGATTCACCAGGGAGGAGATAGAAGCCATGAAAGAACATACGAGGGAGATGAAAACATATTCTACAGGCAGTTCCCGTTCAAACAAAGCGGATAA
>JAJZJR010000058.1 GCA_021810045.1 Thermoplasmata archaeon | reverse complement strand
TATTCTCTCTGCCAGTGAACTTGCACCGAAACCTGAAAATACCAGCGTAAAGGCCACTCCAATTCTTGCTGCAGCAAGCATGACAACCGGTGCCTCAATAATCATGGGAAGATACACAGCAATTCTATCCCCTTTCTTCAGGCCGGCATCGAGAAGTGCCTTGGCAAATGCATTAACTCTCCTCAGAAGACCATGATATGTAACTATCTTCTCCGCCCCGGATTCTGCCACCCATATGAATGCAGCCTTGTTTCTCCGGTGGCTCTTAACATGCCGGTCAAGAGCATTGTATGAGACATTGAGTTTGCCATTTGTGAACCATTTGAAGAAAGGTGCGTTGGAATCGTCAAGAACCTTGTCCCATTTTCCGTACCACTCTAAAATGTTGGCATGTTCGTTCCAGAATTCCTCCGGCTTTTCTATAGATTTCCTGTGGAGCGATTCATACCTTCCCCGGTGATGCGATATATACTCATCAACGGGCAACGAAATATCTTCCTTTTCTATTTCTGCCATGACCAAATATATGCTGTAAACTGTATTTTAAGTTTTTCAATTTTTACCATTGATGTTTTGGGATCTGTGGTTTCAGTCTGTGCTTCAGCCCTATGTTAATAAAAAATATGTTATGCCTGAAAATTATGGGTTATTTATAGAACAGGTTATAATCACGTCTGGTAAATCTGGTAATTTGGGGGTTCCATCATTATCCTTATGTCATGCGGGTGGCTTTCCCTCAGACCGCTTGAGGTTATTTTGACGAATTTCCCTTTTTCCCTTAAGTCCTGGACTGTCCTAGCACCTACATATCCCATTCCAGATTTCAGGCCTCCCATTAGCTGGAACAGTACCTCTTCCACCTTCCCCCTGAAAGGAACAGCACCCTCGACACCTTCCGCCACGAACTTGTTTGCTCCAATCTTGCCATACCTGTCCGATATGCCTGTTTGTATTGCGCCTATTGAACCCATCCCCCTGTATGACTTGTATTTCCTGCCGTTTATGATCATCTCAACACCCGGGCTCTCCTCTGTCCCGGCAAGAAGTGAACCAAGCATGACAGAGCTGGCACCGGCTGCCAGTGCCTTGACTATATCTCCGGAATACCTGATTCCTCCATCGGCTATCACAGGTATATTCTCCTTCAATGCAGCCTCTGCCACATCCGAGATGGCTGTCAGCTGCGGCACTCCTATTCCCGCTATTATTCTGGTAGTACAGATGGAACCTGGCCCAATTCCAACCCTGAGTCCATCAACTCCGGCTGAAATGAGGTCTTCTGCTGCCTCTGTCGTTGCAATATTTCCGGCAACAATATCAATGGTGATCTCCTTGCGCATTTTCTTGAGAGAATTGATCACGTTCTCGTTATGGGCATGGGCGGTATCGACAACAATAAGGTCTGCACCCATTTTCTCCATTGTCTGTGCCCTCTCAATATCGAATGGTCCAACCGCTGCTCCGACCATAAGCTGTCCCTTGCTGTCCCTGGTTGCGTCCGGAAACTTCTCCCTTGTAACAATATCCTTTGCGGTTATGAGACCTACAACGCGCTTTCCCTTGTCCACCAGAGGCAGCTTCTCTATCCTGTTCTTGTAGAGCATTTCCCTTGCATCCTCTATATTGATATTGTCTGGAGCGGAAACCACGTCCTTAACCATCACTTCACTTACAAATTTGCTTGATTTTCCGGCAAATTCAAGGTCTCTCTTGGTCAGTATCCCAACAAGTTTCTCCCCTGATACAACGGGGAAACCGCTCACATTCTTTGCCTTCATTATGCTCCTGACTTCTGTCAGTGATGTTTCCGGGGAAATAGTGAGAACGTTCCTGATTATTGTGGATTCTGACCTTTTCACTTTTACAATTATTCTTGACTGCTCATTCACGGTCATGTTCCTGTGGACAATACCTATCCCGCCATACCTTGCGATTGCGATGGCCATTTCTGCCTCAGTGACTGTATCCATGGGTGAACTTACTATTGGCACCCTGACATTGATGTTTCGTGAAACCTTTGAAAAAATTTCAACCTCTTTCGGCTCTACGGCAGTCCTTGAAGGAAGCAGCAGAACATCGTCAAAGGTATAACCTTCTTTTATCGAGGTAAATTTATCCTTAAACATGTTGCCCTAAGGGCAAATAAGTATATATACATTGACGAAAGCGTGCAGATCAGTGTTTTATGGGCTCCAGCATGTACTTCACGAAGTCGATAGTCCTGTCCTGTTTCAGGCTGTATTCATAGTTAATCAGGGAATAATAATACTCAAGCAGGTCCCCGCTTATTCCCCTTTCAGCTGAACCTTTTTCTATGGATTCAATGATATAACCACGGCTCAGGTTTACTGATTTTTCCAGTATCCGGGCCTCGTCCATGTCCACAGAATCCTTTCTCGCAACTGTAACTGCATAAAGAGGCTCCAGCTTGAAGAAATGCGACACCTCATAGCCAATGTCAAGTATTATCTTTCCATCCCCGTGAAAATACCTGAGCGCCTCATCACCAATTACAAGTGCAAATTCGGCTTCCTCAAGCAGATCAGCGGCCTCGGTTGCCTTACTGTATATTTTTTTGGGGCTTATACCCATCCTGGAGAGTACAAGATCCATGTAAAGCTCTGTGGTCCTGGTATGTGCAGTTACAGCAACTTCCATCCTGTCAGCCAGATCCTTTCCCGCTGATACTAGCAGAGTTGATAGCGTCTGAGCCTTTGTATGGATATTTGCGCCTTTCAGGAGTTCCAGATCATCTGAATTCTCAAGATACGAAACAAGGGAAACCATAGCCGTGGAATATTTCCCGTCAAGTACTCCCTTGAGGTTGTCTGCAGGGCTCTCCTTTGACATTTTTGTCTGTGAGGAAAGTGCACCGATGAGAGGAAAACTGTGCGTGAAGTCTATTAGGGATATCATGAATTGCACTTTTCCTAGAAGTAGTGTTTTATGTTATAGAAAGTATCCCTCTGGGCCGGAATCTTCCCTGCCTGTTTAACCATCCTGTTCAGTTCTTCCACCGATGATCCTTCATTTCGGTCAGTTGCCCCGAAAACCTTCTCGCTGAAAGCTGTACCTACAAGGTCACTTCCGCCCCCGTTTATGGCAAGCTGGGCAATTTCTTTCCCAAGTGCAACCCAGTAGACACTGATGTTCCTGATGTATTTTCCGGCAATGATCCTGGCAAGCGAGATCACTTTCAGATCTTTTTCACCGGATGACGCTGTGGTAACTTTCCCCATTTTCTGGAGGGGAGTGTTTTCTATGCTGAATTTCAGGGGGATGAAGGAAAGAAAGCCGGGAACCTCAATCTGGTTATCCCTTAACCTTACAATGTGATCGATTATATCTTCCCATTTCTCCACATGTCCATACGTCATTGTTGAATTGCCCCTTACGCCCATGGAATGAATTATCTTGGCATCCTCGAGCCATTTTTCACCGCTAATCTTCTCCTTTGTAGAAACCTGTACCCTGACATCGTGGTTGAATATTTCAGCTCCTCCCCCGGTATGGGCATCCATTCCGGCAGCCCTGAGCCTTGAGATAAGTTCCCTGATTGAATTACCGGTTGTCCTGGCAATGAAATCAATTTCCGGTATTGTAAGTGCCTTGAGTGTTATATCCGGATCGTATTTCTTGACTGTTGAGAATATCTCCTCGTAATACTCCACCGGCAGGTCCGAGTTGAATCCTCCAACAATGTGTATTTCTGTGGATCCGAGGGATTTCGCTTTCTCAACCTCTTTCCGGACATCGTCCACAGTGAGTTCATAGCCCTTATTGCTTTTGCCTTTCAGGACCATGGGCACATAAAATGCACAGATTGGACAGCTTGCAGCACAGTAATTTGAATAGTTTATATTGTATGATACGGCATATGAAACAACGTTTCCAACCTGTCTTGATGTGAGCTGATTCCCGAGATCCATAAGCGAGAACAGGTCAAGTTCCTCCATCAGCTTCAGTGATTCGCTGTAAGTTAGAGGTTTATCTGCATTCAGTTGATCAAACCAGTATTCTTCCGGGTAACCACCCATCAATTCCATGTGCTCAATATGCAATATCAACTAATAATGTTTTATGAAGTGCATATGGATGATGAATCTTCAGATATCACTGTTCAAAGCTTTTTCCATATTAATTTCCAGTTTTTGCCGTAAAAATTGCATACATTGATGACATAGCTGTTAGTAAAATATTGGGTATTATAAAAAAATGCGGGCTTTACCCGAGATGAACCATAAGGATGTTTTTTGGATGCTGCCATGCTTCCGCAACCCCATGACTTTATAATGAACAAACCTTATTAGACATATTAAAATCTGCTGTCATGTTTCAATATTCTGATCCTCTTTATGAAATCGAGAGAAAATCACTTTCAGGTGAGGATATCAGCCAGGAAGAAATTATCTACATGTATGATGAGGCGGACCTGTACCAGCTGGGGAGAATTGCCAGAAATGTGGCAGACAGGATCACGGGCAGATACGTATCCTTCGTTTCTAACCTCATACTCAATTACACGAACGTGTGCAATGTAAGATGCAATTTCTGCGCATTTTACAGAACCGGCAGCGAAGATGACGCATATACCATGACAAAGGAACAGGTGATTGATGAGATTGACCGTTATTATTCGAAGTACGGGATAAGGCAGCTCCTCATACAGGGAGGAGTCAACCCTGCACTTCCATTCTCATATTACACCGATATGTTCAGTGCAATAAGGGAGAGATTTCCGGGGCTGGGAATACACGGCCTTTCAACTTCAGAGATTTCATTTATATCAAGGAAAGAGAAAATGACCTATGCACAGGTTATAACGAAACTCAGGGAGAGTGGACTGCAGACCATTCCTGGTGCAGGAGCAGAGATATTTTCAGCAGACGTGAGGAAGGAACTGGGAAGGCCACTCAACAGCGGAGAGGAATGGCTGAAAATAATGGAGGAGGCCCATAAACTCGGTGTCAGGACATCTGCCACAATGATGTTCGGGCATGTTGAGGAGAGCAGGCATAAAGCTGATCACCTCATTTCCCTGGTTAACCTGCAGAAAAAATACAATGGCTTCCTTTCATTCACACCATGGAATTTTGAACCGGGCAACACAAAGCTCCAGAGAGAGGGAAAAGTGAAATTCAGGGCCGGAGGACTTGACGTGTTGAGGAATATAGCAATCTCAAGGATAGTACTGAACAGGCATATACCGGTTGTACAGAGTTCCTGGCTGACAAACGGACTGCAGATGGGCCAGATGGCCATACTGTTCGGAGCAAATGACTGGGGTGGAACCATCTACGATGAAAAAGTCATACCGGCAACAGGCAAGAGTGTCGGCAACCTCAGGAAAGAGGCAATCATAAACAACCTGAGATCAATAGGCATGATCCCTGTTGAAAGAGACAACATGTACCAGGTTGTAAAATACTACTGAAATGCCATTTAAAGAAAAAGAGA
>JAJZJR010000057.1 GCA_021810045.1 Thermoplasmata archaeon | reverse complement strand
AGTATAGGCCGCTATGGTGATCCTCACGTGTATAAGTGACCCTTCACCATCACGAACCTGATACCCTCCCAGACCCAGATCCTTTGCATCGTTATGAAATGTTTCGATCGACCAGCGATGGTTCCATGCTTCCATAAGATCATCTCCTTCAAGATGGTCAGAGACAAGGAACTTCTTTCTTCCGTTTTCCGGATTGTAAAGAATTACAAGACTGGCCGGTTTGCCGTTTGTAAGCCAGATATGGAAAGATCTGTACAGTGGAAATTCCTTAAGTATGCCTGTACTGTTTTCGTACATTAAGAACGTGGTTTCCAGGATCTCATCCATTGTGTAGAACATATCGCTGTTTTTCCGTATCATCTTTCCTAGATCCTGAAAGGATGCCTTCCTGTTAGACTTCAGCTCTGTTGTGTAATTCTCTCCAAGGAATGAGAAGCTCGAATACCATGAATCAACGACCTTTCCTGTTACACTGAAGTTTTCGCATGCAATTGCAAACAGATCAGACATGGTCTCAAGCTTTGTCTTAAATTCTGTATTGTTTTCACTGCTGTCTTTATCCTTCTTTACACACATCCTCACAAGAAATGGATAGAATTCATCGCTCTCAAGGTCATGAAGCATGGTAGTTACAGGCTGGTGTGCCAGTACATTGTTTCCAGACGCATGATCATGAAACCACCCTACGTTCTCCATGTTTTTTGAACCGGGATGCTCAAGAAGCGTATCGTCACCTATGAACTCCACTGTATGTTCACTAATCCTTGCTTTCAGATATGCAATGTAATTCTTCTCAAGTGTTTTGGGTTCAACGGCATGAAATGTCCGGTTCAATGTACTCCGGTCATATTCCGAGACGAGTGATGATATGTTGGAAATACTTTTTCTCCTTATCTCTGGAGGTATCATCATGCCCAGTAAGTATTCCCTGAAATGTTTCCTGACCTTTTTCTTCATGCCGGCTGTCATAAGATCGGAAAATTCACCGATCATTTTAGTTATGGATGCTACAGAACCAACAGATGTCATACAATCAACTGACAAATATAGTGAAGTGGCTTAAATCCATTGTGTTTTAAGGTTGTTTTGCAAAAGTATTATAAGATAATGAGATCCACAAACCAGAAGAAAAGGAAAATCGAGAATAAGAGGGAAATCCTTAGGCATGAAAGGGCGGAATATCAGCTCTAACAGCTTATAAAAACATCAGTGAGGTATTTTCAACCCCCTTAATCCTTTTCTAAACGGGAACCACTATAAAAGTAATTTATTAGGATTACGAGCTATAGTATACCTCCATGCTGAAAGTAGATGTCTGGTCAACTCCATCCTGAGCAACCGCCTTGAATGAGTTACCTCCTGTTGATAAGTCAAATGAACCTAACTGAAACTCATAGTGGCCTATATCATTGGAAAAGAATGAGTTATATGGGAGAAATCCTGCTCCATTAATATAGAATGTAACATCGTAATGACCGAATCCAGAAACGTTCTGATACCAAGTTCCACCAGTTACATTATACCAGAAATCCACTTGCTGGTTTCCTGAGATGGATGTGATATATGGACCATAGCTCCATAATGTTAATCTCGGATTTACCTGTATATCTTGATAACATATAGAGGACTGATTTTCCGAATCCCTGACAACCAGGGAGACATTATAAACCCCCGGGGAATTAAATTGGAAGGATGTGTTCTCATTTGTAGCAAATAAATTGCCATTCTCATACCAGGAATAATAATACGGTCCAACGCCTGTCTGTTCAAACCCAGAATATGTACTTCCATTAAACACGTCCGTCATACCGCAATCAAGCTGCTGATACGTTGTAGAATAAGACGCTGTCAGATTATTTACTATATATGCATTAAAATAGGTACAATTGACAGAATCGTATGCATCAATTGCACAGGCCTTGACCGTATATCCATAATAATAGTTGCCAAATGTAAACGATATATTACTGCCAGTAAATATATGGTTATGTTCTCCACTGATATCCCACTTAATTTTATATGGGCCATAACCACCAACAACGCTTGCATGGAACACACCAGTATAGCCATATGTTGCCTCACTGGGACCTGTTATTGTAATCTTCATTGGTGAATAGGGTTTTACATCGAGCCATGAGGAATATTCCTTGTTAAATGATCCATGAGTAATTGTGTTTGTAACTGAATAATTGCCAGGAGATGAAAAAGTAGAAGGCGGTATACATATGCTGGTATTCTTATACCCTGTGAAATTTACAGACTGGTAGAACACCAATTTACTGCCCAGGCTTATATTGAAATATTCAGTGGAATAATAATTTGAGTAAGATGAAACGTTATAAATCAGAGGCCTCTGAGACCCAACCTGCGTGTACTGTGAAGTTTCGTCTATCTTTGCATTGACATGTACAGGAGGAGGTAGTACAACATCAATAAATAATCCTGTAACTGCCAATCCCACCACAAGGACAGAAAGGGCTGCAGCCATAGGCTTCTTGCTTTTGAATTCACTCTGAATTGCTCCCATTAAAACAAATATGATTCCGGAAGATAGAAGCGCAACTCCCCAGGCAATTAAAATCCTAGATAATACATAAGCAAGCTCAAATTCGTGTTCATGGTAAATATAAATTAAAACATTAAGGCCAGATGTGTCAATATACAAGAGCAATCCAAAGACTAAAGAAACAATACCTAAAATTAATAAAATTGAACCAAAGATCAGCTTGGTTTTATTTCTCATTTAATCTACCTTCTTTACGTTTCCCTTTCTCATCTGATACTGAACCATAGCCTGGACATCCGGAATGGTCCATGCATACTTTACATGCCAGCAGCTAAAACTATTGTCTATTTCGCACCAGAGCCTCAGGATGCCATTTCCATTCAACTTTATGTAAACAAAAACCACCCTGTCATGCCCCTGACTGTCATAGTTTACCTCATGGATTGCAACATGGTCATCCAAAACATTCAGTTGGGCAAGAACAGACATATCCCTCGTATGTGAAACGAATTCATTGTAATCTGATTGGTTCAAAGTAATAAGATCAGATTTTCCTTCGGAGACCTCCTCAGCTTTCTTGAGCTGTTGGGCAACCGCACGGCCTTTGGGAGTTAAAGAAACAAAGAAAGTACGTCTCCCAAGCATCTCTTCTTTTATAGATATAAGACCCTCCGCTTCGAATTTGGGAAGGAGCTTGTCCATTGTGCCAGATGACTTTACTATTTCTCTGAGATCATATTTCTTAACGACTCCATGTTCAAGAAGATACTTCAGAATAGGAACATAGTATTTCTCTGATGATAAGTCTCTCATTTCGCATATGCGCAACAGGAAACGGTAAAATAAAACATCGATTGTGCCTATCTCCAATATAGGCAATGGAAAGTTTAATATTGTCTTACCTGTTGCCTATGTTGGCAATAGAAATGGTAAGAACAACAGCAAGGGTGGGGATTAATGGAAGAGCCCAGATTCCCTACGATATAAGGAAGAAACTGGGCATTAGTGATGGGGACCAGCTTGTAATAGAGATAGAGAAAATTATACACGTGAATGGGAGCAAAGACATCCAGGAGGCCACAAGATGAAGCCTTCCATAGATCTCCGAAAGGAAAAGAACATAGATCATCTGGAGCAACTCCTACGCAAGGAAACAGAAGCCCTCATCGATGCAGACTTGACATTGAGAGGTCTGCTTGAGGAGAAGAAGATCAGGCCTGAATCAAGTTACCTTGAAAGATGGACCAGAATTCAATCTAAAATAGTCTACGGTCTGAAGAAGAAACATGAAAGGCTATCTAGGAGACTTCTGAAGGAGGTCCCAAGATGAACCTACAGGAAGCTCTGAGGATAGCAAAACAGGAGATGGGCCTCAAGGAAGTACCCCTTGATCCAGATCTAAAAAGAAAGGTTGCTGCCAGAGTTTATGAGCTCTGCAGAATCAATCGTGAGCGGCCAAGACTGGCCAAACTGGAGGAATTCTGATGTGTGTGTATTGCGTTGGGTGTGGTCATTTTTTTAAGGATGCTCCGAAAGATTGGGAGGTCGGTTTCTGATGACTTGTAAAAAGTGTAACGGCAGCGGAGGTATAGGGTACTACGAGAACCAATCCCCATTGGGAAGTGGACTGAACTGGCCCATGTATATGGAGGATGTATGTCCTGAGTGTGTTGAGAAGAGAATCTGCCCTAAGTGCGACAAGCCAATGAAATGGAACGAAGAACACGATGCATATTTCTGTCCTGTTCACGGATGGGACGGATCTGGAAAGACGGAGGCGAACTGATGAATTGCACCTGTGGCCACTCGGAGTGGGTACATTATCCGGGTGGGGCCTCCCCTACTGAATGCCTCCAGTGCGAATGCACGAAACTGGTTTATGGCGAGGAGGTGTTCTGATGCCAGATAATGTGAATTTTGAACAGATGGAAACCATGGCCCTCCAGATTGGCCCATTCTTCATGGTCATTCCAATTTGTGCACGGAGGGATAACGAATGAATGAAGAAGAGACAAGAAAGAACATCCAGGAGGTGCAAGGATGACATTCAACCAGGAAAATGAATTCAGAGACTATTTGATTGACGAACTACGCTTTTCTGCCACAACTGTTTATCAAACTATGAGGAAGATGCGATATGTCCTGAGTCACACCAAATCTGATGATAGATCTGCATTCCAGGATTTCATAAGGGAGATTTGGGAGCAGGGGAATAGCAATGCCAGGGCCAACGGATACATAAAAATCATTAACCGATACCTGAAATTCAAAAGGTTACCACCCCTGAAGTACTACAAGGAATACGAAACATTCACGATAAAGGTATGCACCCAGGAAGAAAAGGAAAAGCTCCTTGAGGCTGCTGACCGTAAAGGCCCGAGAGCAGCCGCAATGTTCTATCTTCTTTTTGGCTGCGGTGTGAGACTGGCAGAGGCCTGCGATCTCAAGATACCTGACATACTTCAGGATCGCATTTACGTGACAGGAAAAGGCCAGAAGAAAAGGGAGATATTCCTTCCCCCTGAAACGCGGTCCAGAATTGACAGTTACCTCAATGTTAGAACCCCTGCATCCGGCTCGGAGAAAGACTACCTTTTCACAACAAAGGCAGGCAGAAAGGTTACCTATGCCTATTTCAGGAACCTCTGCTATGACGTGGCCCGTTCTGCCGGAGTAAAATTCCATCCTCACATGGCAAGACACTATTACGCCACGGATCTTCTTAAGAAAGGGGTCCCAGTTTATTACGTCTCCAAGCTTCTTGGCCATGAAGAGCTGACTTCCACTCAGGTCTACCTTCACCCATCCCAGGAAGATGCCATAGAAAGCGTCAGGGGTGTTAACCTCTTCAGCTCAGAGGATAACCATCACCTCACGGGTGGTAACCATCCCTCAGGGGGTGTTATGCGCTCAGGTGGGGGAGCAATGCAGGCAGAACTACTAACCCCCACAGGTCCATACTGTTCAGTTCCGTCTGTTTTTGGACATAAGGCAATTTCTAAAAAAAATGAAAACTAATTTGGGGAGACTTTCCATACAATTGACGACCTCCTGTATTAATGAACAACCGG
>JAJZJR010000020.1 GCA_021810045.1 Thermoplasmata archaeon | reverse complement strand
CGAACTTTATTTCCTTGATGATCCACGGATCCTCCAGACCTAGAAGTCTCCTGAACAGTTCCTCTGAATTCACACAATGTAAATGAATGAAGGTTTATTATTTACCCCCAAAGAGTTCAAGAGAACCGAATTTAACTTTAACATTATGATAATTTTTTCCGCTTTTCGCCTTTTACTCCAATATCTACGTGATTCGGTAGTTTAGTTGAGGTAGACCCGGGAAATTGGACACTTTTTGAAATGCGAATTACATGATAATTACGCCTAAATAATTAATTTTAGTAGTATCAAAATATTAATATGCTATTTGAATTATTTATTGATAATGAAACAAAATAAACGAATGAAAGGGAGGATGTCTACTTCGCAAAATCGCGAAAGAGACTAATTGTACCTTTGAGCATAGCTATAGGGGCCATAGTTGTTTTAAGCTTCAGCCTATTTGCAGCCGGCATAGTTCAACCTCATAATAATTCCAACGGTTCCAAGGTAACGCAATCATTAACCCCACAGTACAAGCAGATTACTGTGTTGGCACATAAGTTGAATATGACTATCCCAACAAATCAAACCTCGTTCATTGACCAAAATCTCAACAACACAGACTACGGGCCTTCAATACTCTTGTCAGTCGATTTTCTTAATTATTCAGAACAACACAACATCAATATCGATTCACTAAGTTCATTGACTAAACATCAGCTAGATGCAACTTTTTCAGGCTTCGTGTCCAACTATACCGGAGCGGGAATTGCCCTCAAAAATCTAACTCTACTACAGAAGGCAGAATTTCAACAACAAAACAATAAAATCGGAAAGTCATTTATTCAAGCTCAACAAAACGGAAATTCAACTCCCAATTACACCTTTAACACAATGACAGCGAAAAATGGGGCAGAAATTACAGTTGCCTCTCAAGGTCACAACCCCGGAACCGATTTTGTCAGAGTTTCCAACTTACCGTCTGGGGTTGGAAGCGATGGCCAGTGGACAATGGTTTCTGTAAATTACTTCGTATATCATGCACCATGGTGGCTAGGCGGATGGTCAGTGACCTATGGTGAACAGGACACCATAAATTCTCTCTACGCAGGTAATGACGCACAACACTTTGTCAACAGTGCAACTAATGGTGCTAACGATCAAGCAATACTGGATGGAATTGCGCTTGGAGCAATTGGTACCGGACTCGCATTTGCGGCTCCTACATTAGGTATCTCTGCTCTCGCAGGAGGAATAATAGCAGGAATTTTAGCTGCAACAGGAGCCGCAGTGGCTTATTTGACCTCTCAGTGGACAGGAAAGTTGAACAGCCTCTATCAGTCTACTTATGCAAATGAGCCAGCTGGAAAGAAGTACGTATGGATGTACGATGTTATTGACTACTATTACCCTTCTGTAACTGTAGTTGGAGTATTAGCATCTTCGATTGGACAGTATGGGTATTTGAGTAATGGGAATGTAGTAACTTTCTCCGGTAATGTACCATTCATCTCGTATGGTGGGTTTACTGGGCTAGATCAGGTGGTAGCACTGAGCGGCTTCACTCAGGCGATTGGCAATAGTTATGGTTGGAATACCTGGCTTTACGGAGGAAACCCAAACTGATAAGTTAGTTAATTAAATTGAGGTTCATCATGATGGAAATCATAACTTTATTTTTTTATTTGATATTAGTGCTTGCTTTGGCAGCATTGCTCTATTCAGCCTTCATTAAACGGACAAAAAATACGGTAAGTGCTTCTAGGAGAGCATTCAGGTTAATGTGGTTATCACTTCCGATGATTTTTTATTCATCAATTGTAATCCTACTGGGCTATTTTTATGCGGCACTAAATACTTTCATAGCAAATGTTACGACCCTGATTGGTTTTATGATACTTCTTACATTTTGCATATTGATACCAACCTATTTGAAATACGGGAAGAATGCGATGAGGGATCCCAATTTCTTCAAATAAGAATTTTTTATAGAGAAGTTCTTTTCTGTCTACAAATTAAAGATTGTGGGCATTTACACATGAGCAGAAAAGTGTTGGGAACCTTTGGAATTCAAAAGAGTTACTTGCAGTAGTGGGAATAGCTAGTCCTGCTCACACAATATGATATTAATGTCATGATAATTTAATCATGCCTTCGCCTTTTAACTCACACTCGTTGTAATTTGATGTTTGTATTCACAATATCAAATTAATTTAGGGACTCTCTTGCAGATGTAAAAAACAATATATCACTTTAAATTCTCGTAATCTGTTTAATATGAAAGAACCAGCCTACGAACAAATCCAGGTAAACAAGAGCCTGAAAGCCATAGGAGACGAGATGAGAACCTACTGGAATGAGGCTGGAATTATTCAGAAGACGCTCACCACTCCCCTTGGAAACAAACCTTTTGTTTTTCTGGAAGGCCCCCCGACAGCCAATGGAAGACCACATGTGGGCCATGCCATGACAAGAACCATGAAAGATTCCGTTTTGAGATATCATTACATGGCCGGGTATGATATACGACGAAGAACCGGCGGCTGGGACTGCCATGGCCTACCTGTTGAGATAGAGGCGGAAAAGCATTTCGGATTTAAGACCAAGAAGGAAATAGAAAATTTTGGCATTGCAAAATTCAATGAATACTGCAGGGAAAGCATATTCAGATATATCGATGAATGGATGGAGGCTGACCAGAAGATAGGTTTCTGGGTAGACCACGACAAATCATACGTAACTCTGAGAAATGATTACATAGAGAGTGAATGGTGGGCACTAAAGTCACTTTTTGAGAAAGGACTCCTTATCAGAGATTACAAGATAGTTCCGTATTGTCCAAGATGCGAAACATCCCTGAGTTCCCATGAAGTATCACAGGGCTATGAAGATGTGAAAGATCCTTCTGTTTTTGTAAAATTCAGGGAATCCGGTACAGAGAACACATTTTTCCTGGCGTGGACGACCACCCCATGGACATTGCCATCAAACCAGTTTCTAGCAGTCAATGAGAATCTGGAATATTCTCTGGTAGAATATGAGAATAATTTCTATTATGTCGCTTCTGCAGTAGCAGAAAAGCTCTTTGGGGAAGACGTAAAAGTTGTAAAGACTCTGTCTGGAAAAGATCTTCTTAACAGAAAGTATGAGCAGCTTATACCTTTCCTTACGCCGAGCCCCAATACATTATTTGTTGTGTCCGGCGATCATGTAAATGTAGACGAAGGAACCGGAATTGTGCATACTTCTCCTGCATTTGGTGCGGAGGACTTTGATGTGGGAAAGAGATTTGGAATTGAAATGCTCAACCCCATCAACGCTTCGGGAAAATTCGACGATCAAAGACTACCATGGAATGGTAAGTTTTTCAAGGATGCTGATCTTGAAATTACCATACTTCTCAAGAAGGAAAATAAAATATTCAAGTCAGAAAAGGTGTCGCACTCCTATCCTTTCTGCTACAGATGCGGTACACCACTCATATATTATCCTCTTCAAGCGTGGTTTATCAGGGTCTCGACCATAAGGCAAAAACTTCTAGAAAACAATCAGAACATAAACTGGCTCCCCGAGCACCTTAAGGAGGGAAGATTTGGTAATTTCCTCTCAGAGGCAAAGGACTGGTCTCTTAGCAGGAACAGGTACTGGGGAACCACACTTCCAATATGGACCTGCGGAAATAACCACATGAAAGCAATTGGGAGCATAAATGAGCTCGAGAAACTCTCCGGGAAGAAGCCACAGGATCTTCACAGACCTTATATCGATGAAATTTCCTTCAAGTGTGAAGAATGTGGTGAAACCATGCACAGGGAACCTTATGTAATAGATACATGGTTCGACTCTGGAAGTGCGACTTATGCAGCCCTCCACTATCCATTCAACAACACTAGTCTGGACAGTAATTTCCCGATAAATTTCATAACAGAAGCCATTGACCAGACCCGTGGCTGGTTCTATACCCTTCACGTTATATCTTCATTGCTGTTTGACAGAAATGCCTACAATAACGCCCTTTCCATAGACTTTATCCTTGATGAGCAGGGAAGGAAAATGAGCAAGAGTAAGGGGAATTCAGTGTTTGCCCTTGATTTCCTTAACGAGCATGGCCCAGATCCGGTTAGGGCATTCTTTCTTACTGGAGTACCATGGAGAGCAAAAGCCATTGACAAAAAACTCATCAACGAGACTTCAAGAAAAATATTTGGCACCATGGCAAACATTTACTCATTCTTTGCCTCAAACGCCAATCTCGATGGCTTCCATTATGAGAAGTACACTGGATCCGATAACATACTTGACAGGTGGATAGTATCGAAAACCAATACACTGCTCAAGCAGGTCACATCCCAGATGGAATCCTATAACATGCATCTTGCACTGAGAAACATATCTGATCTCATAGATGATATATCCAACTTCTATCTTCGCCTCTCAAGAAGAAGGTTCTGGTCAGATGATTTCAACACTGAAAAGGCAAATGCCTACTCTGCCTTAGGATATGTTATGGAAAGAGTCCTTCTCATGCTGGCCCCACTCACGCCATTCTTTGCAGATTATCTGTATCTCAAACTCAAGCCTGAAGCTGAAAGTGTACATCTACAGGCATACCCTGAAGTTCAGGAGAACTTTATAAACACAGAACTGCAGAATGAAATGGGTGTTGCGGGTTCAATAATGGAAATGGTCAGAAGGTTGAGACAGGAAAACTCTGTCAAGGGAAGGCAGCCTGTTACGGAGGTTCTTGTTAGGGCTGGCATAAAAATTTCTGATGAAATACTTTCAGCCATCGCTCCTGAACTTAATTCCAAGAACATTAGATTCATAGAAGATTATGAGAGGCCTGTAACGAGGAAATTAAAGCTTGTTCTCCAGAAAGCGGCCCCGGTTCTTAAAGGAAAACTTCAGAAAGTCAAGCAGCTGGTTGAAGGTGATCAGGGAGCACTTGTTACATCTCTGGAAGCAGATGGAAAAATAGAAGTTGAAGGCGAAATCCTGCCAGCAGAATTCCTTGAAGTACATGAAACACCAAATTCCGGTTTTGCATCTGCAAGCGATCAGAGACTTTCTGTAGAGGTTTTCCTTAATCTTGAGATAGACATGAAGCTCCAGAATGAAGGCTTCGCAAGAGAGATAGTGAGAAGAGTCCAGGTGATGAGAAAGGAACTGGACTTGCAATACGATCAGAAGATAGCCTTATCAGTTCATGGAGATAGTACCATTGAAACGGTGTTAAGCGAGTACGGGGAATGGATCCAGTCTGAGACACTGGCTGCCAGTCTGAAAAGGGAAAAACTCAATGATTCGAGAGAATGGGACATAGATGGTGACAAAGTTTCCATTTCAGTGAGGGCGATATAAATGGTGAAAATTCCTGACGGAAACAGGGCATTTATTGTTGGAAGGTTTCAGCCTTTTCATTATGGACATCTTAAACTTATCAGGCAGATTCTCAAGGAGAATGATTCGCTCATTATCGGTATTGGAAGTGCACAGTATTCCCACACCCTGAAGGATCCTTTTACTGCAGGTGAAAGACATCTGATGATTTCATCTACACTTGAAACTGAAGGCATTTATCAGTTTTATCTTGTACCAATAGAAGATGTGAATTCAAATCCACTCTGGGTTGCACACGTTGAATCCTTGACCCCGAAATTCAATAAAGTGTATACAAACAACCCTCTTGTCAGAAGACTGTTCGGAGAAAAGGGTTATGAGGTACATTCCATGGAACTCATGAACAGAGTTTCATGGTCAGGGACTCACATAAGAGAAAAGATCCTCAATGGAGAGAACTGGAAAGATGATGTCCCTCCCACAGTATATGACATTATTGAAGAGATAGACGGTGTTAACCGCCTGATTGATTTATCAAAAACAGATGAGGATGTTATCTAACTTTTAGTTACTATCCTCATTATCACATCTCTGTCTTTAAGAACATGCGAGATGTGCACATATTCATCCGCCTGGTGAGCAACTTCTGGCACTGTTGTACTCCATACAACAGCGTCAAATCCCTTCCTTCTGAAGAAAGCTGCGCAGGTTCCGCCGCCAATACCAACAGCTGAAGGTTCCGCACCCCTGAGAGCCTTGATCGCCTTCTTTAATTCGACTACAACCGGGGCATCCATTCTTGTTGGCATGGGTGCCTGCTCTCTCTGGACAAACTCATAGGTAATTGTGGCCTTGCTTTCCCTCTGGAAGTCCCTTATCTTTTCATCTATGAAATCAATGACCATGTCAAGATCGTATTTTGGAAGAATCCTGCAGTCAAGATACTGGATCTCTGTACCAGGAATGGTGTTCACATTGTCTACGTTCTTTTCATGTTTTGTTGGTTCAAATGTTGATTCTGGAGGGGAAAATATCTCATTTGTTGTGGGAAACTTCTCATGCAGGGCATTATCAAGCTTCAGGATAAACTTCATGGCCTCTCTGTTCGCATTTACAGCCATGAAAGGCATGCTGGCATGATACTGTTTGCCCTTTACCTTGAATTTAATCCATAGTATGCTTTTTTCTGCTACCTCTATCCGAAGTCCGTCCTCTGTTCCCGCATCAGGCACTATGATGAGATCATTTTTCTTGAAAATATCCTGCTGCAGAAGGTGCTGGATACCGTAAGTACTTCCGACCTCTTCATCTGCAACAAAGGCGAAACCTATATTGTATTTCAGTCTGGATGTGTCCAGATTCTTGAGAATAAGAAGGGATAGCCATATGGCCTGACCATCGTCAGAAGTTCCTCTCCCATAGATTTTATCACCTTCGATGGTGGGCTTGAATGGAGGTTTGGTCCAAAGTGACGGGTCACCAACCGGAACAGTATCCATGTGGGGAACAACCCAGAACGTCTGGTGTAAATTGCCAACCACAAGAACTATATTCGGCCTAGTGGCACCCCACTGATCCTGAACATCATATCTTGTAAAATTCGGGTAGCCCAGCTCCTCGAGAATTTTACACAGTTCATCTGCCCTCTCTTTTTCACCTCTTCCTCCGGAGGCGGGAGAAATTGATTCAATAGGAATAATCCTTGCAACAACTTCCTTGATAAAATCCTCATCTGAAAGTTCCTTTAAATTGACACTCATATGGTGGTATTGCATAGAAACCATATAATTTCTTTCAAAGAAAAGATGGAAGATTAATCCTTAATTGAGGGCACAGAAGCAAAATCTTTAATCTGAAAACGGAAGCATATTTTTTTCAGATAAATTTTATTATGAAATTGATTTTTTGTATATAGTAAAATTCATAAAATTATTACATTTTGACATGTCATATAAAAATAATGTCAATGAAAAATTCACATTAAACATAAAAGACAGGATGGCACTTCATGATATATGGCACTGAGAGCATTATTTATCAGACCTTCCAACAGAACTGGAAGTGCCTATATGACCAAGTGGGGTTTCCTTCCTGCTCCATTGAGTCTACTTACTCTTGCAGGTGAAATACTCCGGATAGAGGGAAGTGAAGTTAAGATAATTGACATGGAAGGAGATGACATATCACTTGATGAAACTGTGAAACAGGCCGCAGAGTTTAGGCCGGACATAGTTGGTATAACCCTTCACGCAACTGCTGCCCATAATAATGCAGGATACATCGCCAGAAAAATAAAAGAGAGAAATCCAGACACAATTCTTGTTGCGGGAGGGCATCATGCAACGTTTCTCCCGAATGAAATAATAAGATCCGGCTTCGACATATCTGTTCTTGGTGAAGGGGATGGAGCCATTTATGATATAGCAAAAGCGGTAGATGATGATGAAAGCTTTGAAAATATCCCGGGAATAGTATACAGGAATGGCAACGAAATTGTAAGAACCAAACCAAGAAAGCTCATCGAGGACCTTGACAGTCTTCCCATGCCGCCTCTGGAACTGCTTGATGTCAATAAGTATACCTTCAGGGTCTTTGGTAAAAATGAGAAGGTCATGTGCCTTGAAACTTCACGGGGCTGTCCATATGCCTGTGATTTCTGCTCTGTTACACCTACATGGGGCAATACCTGGCGGAACAAGTCAAACCAGAGAATACTGGCGGAGATGAGGGCGGCAAAACAGGCTGGCTATAACTGGATTTTCTTCACAGACGACATATTTGTCGTACACCCCAACGTTAAACACAGGGAGAAACTCTTCGACTCCATTATGGAAGAGGGACTGGACATGAAGTGGATTGTTCAGATGAGGGCAGATGTTACTTCAAAATACCCTGATCTTATTGAAAAAGGAGCCAGAGCAGGTATGAGAATATCGTTCCTCGGGGTGGAATCAGGCAGTGAAGAGGTACTGAGGAAAATGCACAAGGGAGAATTCACACCGCAATCTGTTAAAGCAGTGGAAACCCTCAATAAATCAGGAGTTGTTGTGCTTATTGGAATGATGATTGGTGCCCCGTATGAGAGGCTTCGAGATGTTCTTTCCACCATAAGATTTTCCAGACAGCTTGAGGCTGCCGGTGCTGATGCTGTTCAGTTCTCGATCTATACCCCTCTTCCTGGAACAAGGGTCTTTGATGTTGCCTTAAAGAGAAATTCTCTTTTCACCATGGATTGGGACAGGTTTGATGTCCTGACACCGGTTATGAAAACCAGGCTTGGTCCTGTCATAAGTCAGCTTGCCCAGTTTTATGCGTCCTACAGTTTCTATATTCATAAATTCATGAGAGGAAAACTAAAAGGAATAAAACCAAGCCGTTTTAAAGCGGATCTTCTGGACAATGCAATGTCCTTCATCCTTGAAATGATGCCAAATTATCTGAGAGATTTCATGAAATTCCCAAAATTTCTCTTGAAAACCTACGACCTTTATTCCCGATTCAAGAAGTCTGGAATAACGGAGGGAAATAGAGTAAGAGAAGCAAAAGAAAACTCCAACAGAATTGTTTATGACCAGGGAAACAGAAAAAATCCTTATTTTATGATAGAAGAATCCAGATAAGTAAATCAATCCTGGATTTTTCCTTCAATTTTTTACGCGGGGATCAAGTCTTAAAAAGCTTATTTAGAGGATAGTCATTGATCTGCTGCACATGGAGAACAAGAAGAGCAACTTCAGCGAATGGTATAATGAGATCATAGAGATCAGCGGACTCAGCGACAAAAGATACCCCATAAAGGGAATGAATGTCTGGATGCCGTACGGCCTAAAGGCCATGCAGAATATCGATCGCACAATCAGGGAAAGTGTCGATTCCAGGGAATTCCAGGAAGTACAGTTTCCCGTCCTCATTACAAGAGATCAGTTATCGGTTGAGTTCGACCATGTCAAGGGTTTCGAAAACGAAGTTTTCTGGGTGACCCGTGGGGGAATGGAGCCACTTGATGTTGAGATGGCCCTAAGACCGACCAGTGAAGCTGCCATGTATGGAATGTACTCCCTGTGGGTAAGATCTCATGCAGATCTTCCGTTAAGGCTTTATCAGATAGTCAATGTTTACAGATACGAAACCAAGCATACCAGATCATTCATAAGAATTCGGGAAATTCACTTTTTTGAGGCTCACACAGCCCACGACACGTATGAAGATTCAGAGAGACAGATGCACGAATACATGGATATCTGGGGTGAAATAAGCTCAAAGCTCTGTCTTCCATTTAACGTACATCAAAGACCTGATTGGGATAAATTCCCGGGTGCCAGATACACATTGGCATTTGACACTCTCCTGCCCGGAGGCCGGAGCCTTCAGATAGGTACAATACACCAGTATGGAACTAATTTCTCCAAAACTTACGATATCAAGTACCTCAAAGATGATGGGGAACACGAGTACGCCAACCAGACGACATTTGGACTAAGTGAGAGACTCCTGGCAGCAGTCATAGGGATTCATGGCGACGACCACGGACTTATTTTCCCGCCGGAAGTTGCACCAACACAGGTTGTGATAGTACCAATACCTTCGAAAAAAGTAGATACAGGTGCCTTTGCGAAAGAGATACAGTCAAAACTTCTGGCAAGTGGATTCAGGAGCAGAATAGATGACCGTGAAAATTACACGCCCGGCTTCAAGTACAATGACTGGGAGATGAGAGGGGTACCCATGAGGATTGAGATTGGGGAAAGAGAAGTTACTTCCGGAACAGCTGTTCTTGTATCAAGACACGACAGAAAGAAGGCAAAGGCTCCTGTAGATGAGGTGACATCCTGGACGAGTACCATACTGCAGGGCATTAAGGATGCCTTGACTGAGAGAGCAGCAGGGTTCTTCCGGGAAAACCTGCACCATATCGAAAAATTTGATGATCTTGCAGAAGCAGACGGTTTCGTTATTGCCGGATGGTGCGGAGACAGAGAATGTGCCACAAAGATTGAGGAGAAATTTGAGTTTGGAACTCTCGGAATTTCCCCGGAAGATCCCGAAGAGAAAAAGTGTATTGTCTGTGGAAAACCTGGAAGGAACGGAACATTCTCAAAATCATACTAGATTGAAATGAGCAGACTACCATTCAAACTGGCTGTTTTCGATATGGATGGGGTTCTTACAGGCACCCCCAGCAGCTGGGAATTTGTTCATAGGAAAATTGGAGTAGACAACTCCCGTAACCTTTCACTGTTCAAGAATGGAAGGATAACCTACATGGATTTCCTGCGAAGCGATGTTGAACTGTGGATAGAAAAATTAGGGAATGTTCCAGCAGATTACATAAGAGGTATACTTGATCTTGTTCCATTGAGAAGTGGAATAGCAGAAACAATGTCATCTCTCAAAAAAATGGGAATAAAGACAGCAATAATCTCCGGTGGAATTTACTGGCTTGCAGAAAAGATCTCCAAGTTCGCTGATTTTACTGAGATCCATGCAAATAAAATTGAAACAAATGCGAATGACGAGATTATTCCGGATGGTACTGTGATGGTTGACCCGGGGAGGAAAGATGTTGTCCTTCGGATCCTTCAGGAAAAAATGGGTATCGCCGAAGAAGAAACCTTCAGTGTTGGTGACACTTTACAGGATGTTGCCATGTTCAGGCGATCCGGTTACTCCATTGCATTCAATGCCAATGATTCCTCAATGACAAGTAAAGCTTCTGCATCAATGAAAGGAAACGATCTTTCACAGATACTTGAACTGATTGAAAAACTATAGGATTATTCAGCAACAGGTTTATTTATAGGTACAGGCAATTTAGTAATAAGATGGAGAAAGTTGATCTTACTTCCCTGCCGGGCAAGATTCCTCTAGGAATCAGCTGTCTTGACGAACTCACCGGAGGGGGCCTTGAATCGGAAGTCATATCTGAGATTTATGGCGAGGGGGGAGCCGGAAAGACCAATCTGAGCATGCAGTTTGCCATCTCTACCATAAGGGAGGGGGGACAGGTACTGTATCTTGACACTGAAGGTTTCTCTGTAGAGAGATTTCTGCAGATCTCCGGAGGTGATGCTTCATTTGCTGATGGCCTTATCCTGTACCGGGTTTCATCATTAGAAGATCAGGATCTTGCGATCCTTAGAATACCGAAAATTCTGGAAAAATCCAGAAAGATCAAGCTCATAATTATAGACTCATTCACGGAATATTTCAGGTTGGAAACATCTGGAGATCCTGCATCCAGAGCAGCTGGGTTCCAGAAAGAACTCAGCAGCCTTGCAGCTTCGGCACTTAAGTTTAAGGTACCGGTACTTCTAACCAACCAGATATACCAGAGCCCTGACTCCGGAGACCTGCATCCTTTCGGCGGTTATGTGATAGATCACGTCATGAAGGCAATATTCAGGGTAGAAAAAACCAGGGATGGGAAGAGGAAACTGGTTGTGATAAAGCACAGGTCCATAAAAGAGGGAACCTTTAAGGAATTCAGGATAACTGAGTTCGGCCTTTCCTGTGAGTGATACACATGGGTGTAGATATCTCCAATATTCTTGTAAAACACCAGACTTCGCTGAAAGAAAACAGTGGCTTGACCTTAAGCATAGACGGATACAACATCCTGTACCAGTTTCTCAGCAGTATCAGACAACCCGACGGAACACCTCTGATGGATTCCAGCGGCCGCGTTACTTCTCACCTGTCTGGCATTTTTTACAGGACTATCAACCTGATGGAAGCTGGGATCAAGCCTGTTTTTGTGTTCGATGGGAAGCCTTCTGAACTTAAAAACCGAACCATCGAAGCAAGAATAATGATGAAGGAAAAAGCAAAAGCAGAACTTGTTGAAGCCAAGGCTGAGGGTAATGAGGAACGCGTGAGATCATTATCGGCAAGGACCAGCCACCTAACAAGAGAAATGGTTCAGGAAGCGAGAACTCTTCTTGATCACATGGGTGTCCCTAATCTTGTTGCACCGTCTGAAGGTGAAGCTCAGGCCTCCATGATGTCGAAGAAAGGGCTGGTTGATGGCGTTGTATCACAGGACTATGACTGCCTGATGTTTGGAGCAAAGAGAGTTTTCAGGAATTTCACATTCTTTGGAAGGAGGAAAGTGCCTGGGAGAAATATGTACATAAACGTGGTTCCCGAGTATATTGACCTCAATGAAAATCTCGAGAAACTTCAGATTACGCATGATCAGCTGATACAGATAGGAATACTCGTTGGAACTGACTTCAACAGCGGACTTTACAAGGTTGGGGCAAAAACTGCACTGAACCTTATGCGGAAACATGGAGATATATACAAAATCCTGGAGACGAAAGAAGCAAATATCGACAACCTTGAAAAAATACTAGACCTGTTCAGAAATCCACCATACAATGAAGATGTGGATGTCCAGCTCCAGAAACCTGACACTTCCAAAATAATAGATTTTCTCTGCAGCGAGCATGATTTTGCACTGAACAGAATAGAAAATTACATCGGGACACTTCAGGACATCCAGCAGAAACAGTCACAAAAGAGTTTGGACTCTTTCTTCTAGCAACCTATGTGAACATTTTACCGAATTTTGATGTTAACCACAACTGGTAATATAAAAATAATTTAATCATTAGAAATGTTGCAAACAACTAAAAAAGATGCAATTAGTTTATATACCTTAATAGGGATACATTCCTTACGACAGACAACAAGAAAATTCTGCTTGACGTATCTCACGTTTCGAAAAGGGGAAGTTCACTTAGGATCACACTTCCAAAAAAAGTCTCTGAGAAACTTGGGATAGATCCTGAGGACATTCTTGGATACTATTTTGATGGTGAAAACGTCATTCTTGAGAAAATGAAGTAAAATAATTACCTGAATACAGCTCGTCCAGGTTCAATTAATTCATTTAAAGAGTCCGCCGCAGCTGATTTCAGATCCATTGGATGAATTTCATTCTTTAGGTATAAGGATTCCAGTTCATTGTAACTTTTTACCTGAAGTTCGCCGCCCTTTTTTGGAGGTCTGTGAATAGTTACTTCGTGATCGATGTAGGGAAACACGACATGCCTGAAGAGATCCATTACTGGATTGCCCTCAACCTGGCCGGCCGGGCAAAATGCTCCTTTTAGTTTGCGGTTTACTTCCTCTCTTGAGTCAGAGATAAATATGGCAGAATCTGGATCACTTTTTGACATTTTCTTGAAGGTATCCATCCTTCCTGATCCTTTCAGGCTTCCAAGGAGTGATCCGTGTATGGAAATGACTTTCTTTCGTCCCATCTTCTCTGCAATATCTCTGGCAAGCATATGTGCGTGCCTCTGGTCCATTCCACCAAATGCAATATCCAGGTTCATGTAGAAAATATCAGTGACCTGCATTAGAGGATAAATGTACTTGCTGAAATCTTTTTCAGCCTCCTCCTCGCTTCTTCCCATTATGGGCAAGGCTCTTGTAATCCTTGCCAGGTTGGAATTTTTTGCAACCTGAAGCAGCAGCTTCCAGTAATCTGAGTTTGCCACAACATCCTTTGCCCAGACAAATTTTACCCCATCCGGCAAACCGAATGCCCTCATGGTTTTCATTATGGTTTCACCACTCTCTCTTATCTTGTCAAGATCCCCACCGAGCTTGTCATTAATCATGGCATGCCAGTCTGCAAGAAGAATAGTAGTCTCTACACCCTGATTATAGACTTCAGTCATCTTTTTGGCCCAGAGAAAACCTGTGCCTATGTGTGGCAGGCCAGATGGTTCTATCCCGATGTAGGCCTTTGCTCCGGTACTGCTCATAGCTTTGATCTCTTCGGTGGTAACAACTTCCTCCATATTCCTTGAAAGGGCTTCCAGTAGTGGCATATAAGGGTTCGACTATTGTTTGGAACTAATTAATTTTTGCTGGCAGATCTGACTGAAAGAACACTTGAAGCATCTTCCTGTGCTGTTATGGTTTCTTTCAGGCTCAATGAACGTTGAACGCATCTCACTGACTATTCTCATGAGCCTGTTCCTGTTCTCTGGTATATTGTCAATCCTGAATGCCTGATTTTTATACTTAAGCACCCCATATGGAATTTCAAGATGCGGGTAGAGTTCCTCCAGGATGACAAAATACGTAACCATCTGAAAAATATGGCCATCCCTGGGAACCTGTGCATCGGTTGTCTTGTACTCATAAGGAATCAGGGTGTTTCCATGCCTCTTTATCATGTCAGGTTTTCCAGATAGACCGTACCTGTATGAACGGAGTATCTTGCCCTTGGTTTCCAGGTCCTCATACACCTCTTTTCCCTTAGGAATGGCATAACTCTTCTCTTTTCTTCGAAGCCTGCCACCCACGAAAAGAAGAAACAGAAGCACCAGCAAGAGGAGGATAAGCCAGAAAGTCGACATATCAATACAGCGAAAGGAAAATTACTCCAGTGATCACCAACGCCAGAATTATAACCGCGTAGGTTCCTACTTTGGCTGCTCTGTGTCTTTTTTTGAGTGTGGAATGGGAATGAACTCCGTTCTGAAGTATTTTTCCTGTACCTGGGTTCCTTGGGGCACCTTCTTTATCCAGGAACCACGAAACATTGCAGAATACATACTTTGAAATTTCAGAGGCACTTAAGAATTCCGGATCTCCGTAAGGATTATTCCGGTTTTTCAATACGGATTACCCCATATGGAACTTCCTGTGACAGGCGTATCTTCTTTTCTCTCATCAGGAACATGCAGTAAACAAAAAACGAGGCCTTGCTTAAGTCTGATAGATTCCACATCTCTTCCATGAAACCTTCAATACCATGTTTCATAAGTGTCTGATAGACCCTGCTTATCTCTTCTTCAGGTTCCTCTGTGTGCATATTAGACATTATTTCTTCAACGGTAGTCCCGGTATGATCAACCTTGAGAATTTCTTTCTTCTGAGTGTGGTGAGGAGCAACGCGATATGCATCCCTCATTGCATCCAGCAATTCAACGAGAAACACTTTTCTCTTTTCCTGGTGTTTTACGGGTTCTTTGACCGATAGTTCTATTGGTTCAAAAAACTGTTCACTCATATCGGCAAGATCCTCCAGTTCTTCGTCTTCATCAACTACCAGCCTCTTCCGAAGTGAGTTTACTGCCTTGACATTGAGAATTTTCCATGCCTGGTAGATGAGGTAGCCTGCAGCACCGAAATCACGGAAATTGTCATCTACTAATCCTGAAAAGACCTTGACAAAAGCCTTGAGATCAACATCCCAGGGATCTATTGAACCTTCGAGACACATTTTGAATACAGAGGCCACCGTTCTTTCAACGGGATCCTTGTATTCTATGGTTGCAGAGTCCTGATTCAGGAGTTCAACATAATATTTCGTGTCGCTTTCGAGAAGAGTTCCCTGTACCACAAGGCTTTGCATAATTTCTGCCTGGTTCATGTTAATGCCTCCTGGTCGCTTCCAACATATTTCTCGAATACTTCCGTATTTTCCTGGTCAAAACTGGTGACCCCTATGACATTGTCTGCGTACTTTAACATTGCTTTCCTCAGGGATACTGCAAAAACCTGTGAGGTGTTCGAGTTTAATCTGAACATTTTCCCCACCCTTTCAGCATTTGCTCCATCGAGGAACATATCTACCTCATCGAGATAATAGATTGGTGAAGGGTTTATTCTCTGCACGGCCAGGATGAATGAGAGGGCAGTAAGGCTCTTCTCACCACCGCTTAGAGCTTCTATCTTGGAGAAGTTTGTACCCTTTGGCCTTGCCCTGATAAAAACTTCAGAGTTCAGTGGATCGTTTTCATCCGACATTTCAAGATGTGCTTCACCGCCACCTGAAATCTCCCTGTAAATAAGTTTCATGTTTTCATTGATGGCCAGGTACATCTCCATGAATGCCCGTTTCTTCTGTTCATTCAGCTTTTCAGTTAGAATTTCCAGTTCTTTTTTCTCAGAATTCAATTCGCCGACTTCCAAAACAAGAGCATCAAGGTCTTTTGAGACTATGACGTAATCCTCTATGGCCCTCTGATTCACAGGTCCGAGCTCTGCAATAGATATATTGCAGGCATCAATCTCTCTCTTGATTTCCGGGGCTGATTTCCTGTCCTGGAGTATTTTTCCTCCAACTGTTTCCATTTCCAGTCTTAAATCTGAGATTTTGGCCTCAATATTCTCAATTTTGATCTGAAGAGACACGATTATTTCTCTCTTGGCTGATATGTTTGAATTGTTGATCTCAATGCGCTCTTCGATCTTTCTCATCTCGTTCTCATTTCTATTGAGTGCATCCACTATTTCCCTGGATTTCTCGGATATTTCGGCCTCTATCGCCCTAAGTTTGGATAACTCCTCGTTTTCGATCTTGACTTCCGTCTCCTGGGATTTGATCTGGTTCTGAAGTTCTGAGATATCTGATGTAGTTTCATGATTCTTGGATTCAAGCTCCTGGATCCTCTCCTTAAGATGATCGATATCTGCATTTATCCTGCTAAGTTCTGAAGTGAATTCTGTTTCTTTTTCCCTCAAGGAGGAAATGGAGTCTTCCAGTGCAGTCTCCTTTTCCGCATATTTTGGAGATAGCTCCCTGATCTCCTCAAAAAGCCTGGCTTTTTCCTGATCAAGAGATTCATTCTTCTCCTGAAGTCCTTTGATTATAGCCTCTATGTCTCTTATGCTTTCCTCTGAAATCTTCATATCTCTTGTTAACTGTGCAATATTGAGGTCAAACTGCTCCAGCTGTGCCTTACCTTCTTCGGAAATCTTTCTGTACTGCTGGAGTTCAGTCTGCCTGGAACCTTCGTCTCTTGATGATTCCCTGAGCTGATGTGAAACGGTTTCAAATTCTGACTCCAGTGTTCCAATTTCAGAATCAACCCCTTCAAGCTCAATGGAAAGTTCCCTCATGTCAGATGACAGTTTTCCCATCTTCTGTTCAACATCGGCTGCAGAGCGGCTTTTTTCTATATAGCCACCTGTAATTGCACCACTTGCTTCGAATATGTCCCCATCCATGGTTACAAGCCTGACACCAACCATGTACCTCCTGGCAGTTTTTACATCATGAACTATGACTGTGTCCTGGAATGCGTACCAGATAACTCCCTGGTATTTCTGGTCAAAGGATACTTTTTCGAAGACATATCCCCGGGATCCGTCTGACTGATGTACAGTAATAGCTTTTCCCCTGGGTCTCCCTGTAAGAACCTTGTTAATGGGAAGAAATGTCAGTTTTCCGGCCTTTTCGGCCTTGAGAAGGTTGAGGCATTCCTCTGCCACTGCATCATCCTCCACGACAACTGAATTGAGTCTTGAACCCGCAGAAGCCTCTATTGCAGAACGGTACTCATCATCAAATGATATCAGTTCCCTGATTGTTCCATGGATTCCACTTATGGAGTTGTGGTTCCTGGCATTCATTATAGTTGAAACGGCCCTGCTCACATTTCCAGTCCTAGTGTTTGAGGTAGCCTGAAGCTGTGCATGTTCCCTGCCCAGTCTGTTAAGATCCTGTTGAATCTGATCCTTTCTCTTCCTGAGATCATCAAGTCTGTTTTTCAGCTTGTAGTATCTGGCATTGAGATCTTCATAACTCCTCTTGTTTCCTCCAACTTCCCTCTCTATGTCCTTGAGCCTCCATAGGGCATCCCTGATGTTGAACTCAAGATCTTTTTTTCTTTCCTCAATGTTTCCAAGCTGTGAAATTAATTGTGATCTCTCAGTCGATTTTGCCTGTTTTGATTCCTGATGAACCGCTATTTCGCTGTTTAAATTCTTGATTTCCTGATCTTTTTCCCTTATCTTTTCCTGCCTTTCCAGGATCTGGGAATTGCTCTTGCTTGATCTTTCCTTGAGAATCCTGAGTTCGTTGGATTTTTCCTGGATTTCCTTCTTTATTCTTGAGAGAGTCTGGCCATTCTCGTTCCTGTTTGATTCCAGCCATTCTATCTTCTTTCCGGATTTCTTGATGTTATCGACGCTTTCTTCCAGTTCTTCCTTCAGTTCCTTTATACGATCCCTGGAATTTTCAAGGCTGACACCAATTTCTGCAATTCTGACTCTCTTGTTGTCAATCTGCAGCCTTATTTCATTTAACTGCGAATTTCCTGACACCTCCAGTTTATGTTGCAGCTGTGCTTCCAGTGATTTCTTCTCCTCAAATTCCTTTTCCAGCTGATAAATAGAATCCTTTATTGTTGTGATTTCTAGTTCCAGCTTTTCAAGATTATCGGTATATGAACGCTGTTCACGTCCGAGCCCTTCCATTTCAAGGCTTAACAGGGTTTTCCTGAGATCAGAAAGTCTCCCCGTGAGTTCAAGGTATCTCTCTGCACTTTTCTTTTCAACCTCAAGTTGATCTCTTCGAATCCTGGTCTGTTCTGTCAATACTTCAAGCCTTGAGAGGTTCTCATTTATTGCATCGATCTCAACTTTGGCCTTATCTATCTGAGTGTCGAAACTTTCGATTCCTGATATGGATTCAAGCAGTTTTCTGCGCTCGAATCCGGTCATTTTCACAATATTGTTTATATCGCCCTGAAGGACGAAGCTGTATGAATCAAGGTAAATATGAATTGAATCCAGGAGATTTGCAACATCAGTATGCCTTACCCTGGTTCCGTTTATGTAATAATTTGATTTGTATCCCTCTGCATCCGCGACAAGTTCTCTTTTGAGAATGATTTTTCTCTGATCTTCCGGAGAATCTGCTTCATCCTTGTCCAGGGTTACAGTAACACTGCAGTAGTTTCTGTTCCTCTTCTCGTTTGACGACTTGTGAATAAGATCACCGAGTCTGTCTGCCCTGACGGTTTTTGAAGATCTTGTTCCAAGAACAAAAAGGAGAGAATCTCCTATGTTACTTTTCCCACTTCCGTTGGGACCGCTAATAACCGTGAAGCCATTCTTGAACATGATCTTCTTGCGGTTTCCAAACGACTTGAAGTTATCCAGTTCCAGAGATTCCAGATGCATGATACAACCTGTCTGACAATTGTCATATCTTTAACTACTTATGTATATTTAAGTATTTTTATTTTTTAAATAGACAAATCCTACCGAACTGGCTTTCATGCCTATCAGGTAAGGATTTGTTTTCTCAGATATTAAATAAAAGTATTTTATTGAATAAAAGGTTTGACATATTGCTACAACTACAAAACATCTGAAAAAAATGATTTTTTGATTGTTCTCTAATCTATCTTATGCAGTTCATTCCTGAAATTTTGCTTCCCTTTTTTCAAGGAATGCCTTTACCCCTTCTTCCCTGTCAGGATATGCAAAGACTTCACCAAACGCATCTATTTCTTCTTCAAACTTCTCATCAGGGCTGTTTCTTACAAGGTGTTTAACCAGTCTCAAGGATTCCTTTGGCAGTTTTGCCAGATCCTGGGCAAGTTTTTCAGCTGTTTCGAGATAGTTTTCTGAAAGTTCGTTGAGGAGTCCGAGCCTGTATGCTTCATCGGCCTTGTATCTCTTACCTGTTGCAATAAGGCCGAATGCAACTGTTTCTCCTACGATATGCCTTAACCGTTGGGTTCCTCCGAATCCTGGCAGGATTCCCAATGTCACTTCAGGAAGACCGAATGTTGTATCCGGATGGGCTATCCTTAAGTCACAGGCCAGAGCAAGCTCAAAACCGCCACCTAGACAGTATCCGTGGATGGCCGCGATAACCGGTCTGGGATAGTTTGCAATGGTATTCATAATATCATGGCCCTCCTTAGCAAATACTCCAGCCGTGTCGTTGGAGAGTTTCATGAAATTGTTTATATCTGCACCTGCGGAGAAAGCCCTGTTTGCGCCATGAAGCAATATTACCCTGTTACCTGAATTCAGAATCGCATCCTTGATTTCCCTCAGTGTGTCCATGTCAAGAGGGTTCAGGGGGGACTTCCTGTTCAATGTAACTGTCCTTACTTTTCCATTGTCTTTTACAAGTATGTTTTCATATTCCATCTTTTCACCTTCTCAATATTTGTAGAATCCTTCCCCACTCTTTCTTCCCAGTTTCCTAGCATTCACAAGATTTCTAAGGGTGATGGGGGGCATAAATCTTGAATTACCAAATTCCTCATAGAGAACTTTCATGATGTCCTGCACTACATCGAGACCAATAAAGTCAGCCAGCTCAAGTGGGCCCATTGGATGATTCATTCCCAATTTAAGGGTCTGGTCAATATCCTCCTTTGTGGAAACTCCTTCTTCCAGAGTGAGTATTGCCTCACGAATCAGAGGCATTAGAATTCTGTTGGAAATGAACCCTGGGAAATCGTTGGATGTAACTGGTACTTTACCAAGCTGCTTTACGATGTCCAGTGATTTCTTAACAACGTTGGGATCTGTTCTTTCCCCTTTGATAATCTCAACAAGCTTCATTATGGGCACAGGGTTGAAAAAATGAAGTCCAATGAAATTTTCCGGTTTCCTTATAACCGATGAAAGTGCATTTATTGATATGGATGAAGTATTGCTTGCTATGATAGAATCATCACCTGCAAGATCGTTTAGTTTCTTGTACAGATCAGACTTCACTTCAAACCGCTCTAGAACAGCTTCAATGTAGATCTCTGAATTTTTGCCTTGCGACAAATCCCCTGTAAAAATAATCCTTTTCTGGACTGTTTCCGGAGAATCCTGGATTACGCCTTTGGAATGAAGTTTCCCAAGTGATTTTAAAATCTCGCCAGCTGCATTCTCCAGGGCTTTTGGGTAAACGTCCGTGAGTATAACATCGTTTCCCGCCTGAGCAAAAACCTGGGCAATTCCCCTGCCCATTGTGCCGGCCCCAATTACTGTTACTTTCAATATATCATCTCCAGTGAAATACTGTGACCTCCGCCACCACCATGGCAAATTGTAGCAAGGCCATGTTCCATTTTCCTGTGCCTGAGAGCGTTTATCAGAGTAACCATGATTCTTGAACCTGAATTACCAAGTGGGTGTCCTATTGCAATTGCACCACCATTTACATTGAACTTTGAGTCATCTATACCCAGTTCTCTCTGCACTACCAGGGAAGCAACCGAGAAAGCCTCGTTGTGCTCAACCAGATCAAAATAATCTATTGATTTCCCCAATTTTTCAAGCAATTTCCTGGTTGCAGGAACCGGTGCCTCAACAAAGTCCTTTGGAGACAATGAAGCTGCCTGGAATCCCGTTATCTCCGCTATTGGCTTAAGGGAATAATCTTCCACCGCTTTTTCGGATGCAAGAATAATCGCCGATGCCCCGTCACTCAGCTGTGAAGAGTTTCCTGCTGTCAGGATACCGTTTTCTGCAAATGCTGACTTGAGTCCGGACAATGCCTCCAGTGTGGTTGGTCTGAGACCCTCATCTCTGGATAGTTCCTTTATGGGAATAATTTCATCCTGATACTCTCCGGATTCCCATGCCCTGTAAGCAAATTCCTGACTTCTCACTGAAAATTGATCTGCTTCTTTTCTGGTGATTCCAAACTTTCTCCCTGAAGCCTCTGCAGAAAATCCCATGTGTTCGTGATAGAATGCATCAATCAGTCCGTCTACGAGCATTGAGTCCCCCATTTTAAGATCCTTGTCCAAAAGCTGACGTATTCCCCATCTTGTGGAAGAAGGAAGAAGCAGCGGAGAATTGCTCATACTCTCCATACCTCCCGCAACGATAATGTCGTGTTCTCCCAGCATTATCTCTCTTGAGGCATTTTCCACGGCAAGCATGCCCGATGCACAAACTGTGTTTACTGTATATTTGATAACATCGTCCGGCAATCCAGCAAGTGTTGATGCCTGTCCTGCAGGGTTCTGCCCCACACCCGCCTGGATGACATTCCCCATGATAACTTCTTCGATGGACTGAACGGGCAGATTGGTTTCCTTGACAAGATATTTGATAACTTCGGCACCAAGTTGCGGAGCTCCTAATGAAGATAATGATTTACCGAACTTCCCAATTGGTGTCCTTTTAGAGGCAACGATATAGACTTTCCTCATGGAATCACTATGCCGAATGCCTTAAATTCATAAGAGGTTTATTACTAACTTTGTTTGTCCCTATTCCTCAATCTTTGCAATGATGCCAGATGCAGGAAAGTTAGAACGCCAAGCAATCTGCATTTTATTATCCTATCTGACAATAAATACAATATTGCTTTTATCCTGGACAAAATACCTTTAATTCCCCTCCCTTTCAGAAGGGGACTACAAACTAAAGATGTGAAAATTATGATGCTGGAGGTGCAACAGTCCCTTCCTCTATCTCTTTCTTGAGTCTGGACTGCTTCTTTAGAACATATCTTGTGACATATCCGGCGATCAGGTTCAGTGTCCTCTTGGACACACCGGTAAGCGATGTCTTCAGGATTTTTCTGTTCATATCAAAGCTTTCATTAAATGTACCCTGGTTCTTTTCAACCAGTTCCATTGCAATTCTCTTGATGTTGGATGGCCTTATACTTCCCATAGATGTCGGGAAATACGTTGTAGTTATAAAAGCTTAATTACTCTGGCGGAACAACTAGAACGGGTATTGTACTTAGTTTTACAACCTCTGAACTGACCGATCCAAGGAGTACCTTGCTTATTCCTGAAAGTTTCCTCGTCCCGGTGATAATAATATCCACACCTCTTTCCTTAGCCTGATTTGCCATCGCCCTTGCTATCTGCTCCCCTGGTGCATCCAGTTTGAGGAATGTGGCATTAACATTTTCCTTCTCGATAAGCTCCTTTGCTGCATTCAAAACAGCATCGGAAGTTTCATCACTCTTCTTGTAAAGTGATGGTGGAACATAGGCATCAAAATTTGGACCGGCACCCATGACTAAAGGTGAAACGTAACAAATTATGTATTCATCAGATATGCCCTTAAACTTCATGGCAAACTTTAGAGCTTTCTTGGCCCCTTCAGAATTGTCGAAAGCGACAAGGAATTTCATGCCCAAATATTATCTTAAGTTCATTTATATGTTTCGGTAACTTTAGCTTTTCCCAAGTGAAGAGAAATCCTGACTCTCTGATCTTTCTAAAAAAATTAGATTTTGGTTCACTTGAACCAGGAATGCTTCTTTCCAGTTTCTTCACCAAGTTTGGAAATGAGTTCTTTCTGTTCCTGTGAAAGATGTTTTGGAACCACAACTTTGGCCTCCACGAGAATATCTCCTGATCCATGCCCATTAACATGAGGCATTCCGGTGTTCTTAATCCTGATTATTTCTCCCGGTTGTGTCCCAGCAGGAATCTTCAACGTTATATTCTCCTTGAAGAGTTTGATTTCTTTTTCTGCACCAAGAGCTGCTTCGGGGAAACTTATTTCCGTCTGCATGTAAATGTCGTCATTCATTCTTCTGATTCCATTGGGTTCCTGGATATTAAGAACGACAAACAGATCGCCTGTTCTCCCAAAGTTGGACTGTCCTTTTCCCTTGACTCTAAGTCTGAGACGATCAGGAGAACCTTTTGGTATCTTGATTTCAAGATTTTCTGTTACTGGGACTGCCCCTGATCCTTTGCATGTGCCGCATGGTTTGCTTGGTACCTTGCCCCGGCCACCGCATGTATTACAGACCGTTACAGAAACCATCCGGAAAAATCCCTGGCCCTGAACTATCCTCTGCTGACCTGTGCCGTTGCATGTGGAACAGGTATTCAGTTTTCCGTCTTCAGAGCCGGTTCCATTACAGTGAGAACAGATTTCATTTCTCCTGTACTTGATATTCTTTGAAGCACCATAGTAGGCATCTTCAAGTGATACCCTAAGATTAGTGACAAGATCCAGGTTTTCCTCTTGCCTGCCGAATCCAGAACCAAAATCAGATGAACCGCCGAAGCCAAAATTCCCCCCAAAGATGTTCCTGAAGATATCTCCCAAATCGCTGAAATCATTGGCATGGGAAAAATCCTCCCAGGTGAAATCTGACCTTCCGGAACCGAAATCCACTCTTCCTGTCTGGTCATACATTCTTCGCTTGTTTTCATCGGAGAGTACTTCGTATGCCTCGCTTATTTCCTTGAATTTTTCTTCAGCTGCCTCTTTATTATCAGGATTGGTATCCGGATGGTATTTTCTTGCAAGAGACCTGAACGCTTTTTTAATTTCGTCCTGGGTAGCACTTTTTGCTACCCCCAGTGTTTCGTAGTAATCCTTGGCCATTTATCCTCTGGTCCCCGCCAGATTATTTTTCCTTGTAGTCAGCGTCGACAGTCTGCTCATTTCCCTGTTGGCTGCTTCCCTGAGATTCCTGCTGCTGTCCCTGTGCTTCCTGCTGTTCTCCAGGCTGTGCCTGATACATTTTTGCGCCTATTTCCTGAATCTTTTTGGTCAGTTCATCGGATAATGACTCTACCTTTGCCATATCTTTGGCTGAAACTGCGTCTCTGAGTTCCTTGACCTTGTCCTTGATTTCCTTCTTTGTATTTTCGTCAATCTTGTCACCCGCATCGTTCAGGGTTGACTCCACAGTGTAGGCGAGAGTCTCTGCAGCATTGAGTTTTTCAATCTCTTCTTTCTTCTGCTTATCCTGTTCTGCAAATTCTTCTGCCTGTTTCTTCATTTTGTCTATTTCTTCCTGTGACAGCTTGGTTGATGCAGTTATTGATATGCTCTGTTTCTTGCCTGAACCCTTATCTGTGGCAGATACGTTTAGTATGCCGTTAGCATCTATATCGAATGTAACCTCTATCTGAGGGATTCCTCTTGGGGCGGGAGGTATTCCAACGAGGTTAAACATTCCCAGAGAAACGTTGTCTGATGCCATAGCCCTCTCACCCTGTACAACATGAATTGTGACCGCTGTCTGCATGTCTGCTGCTGTTGTGAAGACCTGGGATTTCTTGGTTGGTATTGTTGTGTTTGCCTGTATTAGTGGTGTCGCAACTCCACCAAGTGTTTCTATTCCCAATGTCAGTGGTGTTACATCCAGAAGGACAATATCCTTTATCTCTCCTGAAAGGACAGCACCCTGAATAGAAGCACCTATAGAAACACACTCCATGGGGTCGACTCCTCCTTCAACTTTCCTTCCAAAGAAGTCTTCAACATACTTTCTCACGAGAGGTATCCTTGTCGGCCCTCCTACAAGAATGATCTTTGTAACCTCTTCCTTTGAAAGTTTTCCGGCTTTGAGTGCATTTTCTATTGGAGCTTTGCATCTGTCAACTATAGGTTTTATGAGTTCCTCCAGTTTTGATCTTGTAAGGTTTAACTGGAGATGCTTTGGTCCGTCCTGTGTTGCGGTTATGTATGGGAGGTTTATCTCTGTTGAAGTGGTTGATGAAAGTTCAATCTTTGCCTTCTCAGCTGCATCTTTCAGCCTGATGTAGGCGTTCTTGTCCTTGGACAGATCGACACCTTCCTTAGCCTTGAAATCTTCAAGCAGGAACTTGATAATAGCCTCATCCATATCGGTTCCACCCAAATGAGTATCTCCTGAGGTTGAAACCACTTCAAATACGCCCTCTCCAAAGTCCATGATGGTAACATCAAGTGTTCCTCCCCCAAGGTCGAAAACGAGGATCTTCTGCGATTCGTTCAGCTTGTCAATTCCATATGCAAGGGATGCAGCCGTTGGTTCATTTATGATCCTCTTGACCTCAAGTCCTGCAATAAGTCCCGCATCCTTTGTTGCCTGTCTCTGGTTGTCGTCAAAATATGCAGGCACAGTTATGACGGCTTCCTTGACCTCCTCCCCGAGGAATGCTTCCGCGTCCCTCTTGATCTTCTGAAGTATAAAGGCAGAGATCTGCTGAGGTGTGTATTCCTTGTCCTTTACTTTGAATTTGAAATCCGTACCCATTTTTCTCTTTGCTGCAAAGATTGTGCCTTCCGGATTAAGAAGTGCCTGTCTCTTCGCAGGTTCACCAACAAGAAGTTCTCCTTCCTTGGTAAAGGCAACATAGCTTGGAAAAGCCTTTCCACCAATGGAGACACCTTCTGCACTTGGTATAACAGTAGGTTTTCCAGAAATAACTACTGCTGCTGCCGAATTACTAGTTCCCAAATCTATACCAATGATCTTTGACATTTTTATTCACCTTTTTTCCCAACAATGACTTTTGAAGTCCTGATTACCTCATCATTTAATTTATAGCCCTTCTGAATTTCTTCAAGAACTATTCCATCATCTTTTGACTGGTTTACTGCAATAACCTCATGCTGATAAGGATCAAATTTTTTGCCCTTTGCATCTATTGCACTGAAACCATAAGCAGAAAGAATTTTCATGAGCTGGTTATGCATTGCAACGAGGTTGCCGTCTCCCTTCGAAGCTGCCAGTGCAGAATCGAAAGAATCTATGAGAGGTAACATGTCTTTTATAACATTTCGGCTTGCATTCTTTGTTATCATGGATTTTTCCCTCTCTACAGCCCTGGAATAATTCTCCATTTCTGCTCTCTGCCTCACGTACAGTTCCTTGTATTGTTTGAGCTGACTATTGGCTTCTGAAAGTTCCCTCTCCATCCTGATGAGTCTCAGATGATTCCGGTTTAGGACCCTCTCTCTGCTTTTGATTGCTTCTTCAGCCAACGGATTTCGGAGTTTATCGCTGTTAGAGGATTGAGCAGACATTGCACAAGTAAATTTGTTCTTCTATATAAATATAGTAGGTAACCAAATTGTTACTTTCTCTTTAGCACAGCGAAATATCTTGTTAATGAACGATGCACCCTGAACTCAAAGACTTTTAGAATGCTGAAATATTTATCAGACAGATCAAGCATTTTCCTTTCCGAAACAACTACTACGGCCCTCCTTCCTTCAGGCAGAAGTTCGTGAAATCTCCTGAAACTTTCTCCATAAAGGTTCTCAAGATTTTTTTGTGAAAGCCTGGAATTCTTCCCATAAGGAAAATCCGTCACGATGGCAGAAACCGATTCATCTAATTCCAGTTTCAGAAAATCCTCATTATATATGACATAGTCACGAATACCGAAATATTTCAGGTTTAGTTTGGCTCCTGAAGACATTTGCAGTGACCAGTCATTACCGAGAACCTTTCTTCCCAGTAGTCCTGCCTCGAGGAGAATCCCACCCGTTCCGCAAAAAGGATCAAGAACTGTTTCCCCTTCGCTGGTCCCGGAAATGTTCACCATAAACCGTGCGTGACGGGGATGTATTGAAATAGGGGAGAAAAAAGGACGCATTGGGGCACGCCTGGACAGGAGTTCTTTGCCGATTCCTGTAAACAGTTCTATGCCAATGTACCACTTATCAAGATGGTAGGCCCTGATGACAAAGTCAGGGTTCCTGAATGAGACACGGCCTCTCCCTCCAAGAATATCACCTAACTTTGGTTCGATCGATGAATCATGGCAATTCCCATAATCCTGAAATCTTGCATAGAATGTACCTGAAGGTAATGTAACACCTGATAAGGCATCCATTTCTTCTGCTACTCCCAGGATTTTAACAACACGCCTTACATAGGCGGCTTTTCTAAGGATTTCCCAATCACCACGGATTATGTTAAAATTATCAATCTGTTTTAAAATTTCATAATTCCCTGATTCACTCAGGGATAAAAGTTCATATTGGGATGCTCCCGGTATATCCTGAAGCAAATCCACCAGAAAGGTACTGTCCATCTATTTAGCTTGATTCTGCCAATCTCTTCTGTTCTTTTGCCAGATCTGATTCGAGGTTTTCATAATATTTGCTAAGCCTTTTAATTGATCTCTTGACTGCTGCTTGAGGCTTGCCAGTCTTAACCCGTACAAAAATTTCCGGATTATCAATTATGGGGTGCTTAATATAATATCGTGCCTCTTCGACCTGTTCATCCTTGAGTATCTCATCTATCAGAGGCTTTAGTATAGTATTGTCATAATTAACCATTTCAAGGGTTATTGAGTTTTTTTCTTTACTGAGTACCCTTAACTGGGAGTCCATGGTGGCTTATGTTAGATTACTATTTATTTTTTCCATTTTCAAACACATTGGGTGTTACATCGTTTTAGGATACTGATATGGCTCAAACCACCCAAAGCAATACGAAATGGAGAGTGGCCAGACAAATAGTGTTTCATTATTTCTTCAATATCAGTACAGCAAATATGACTTTAGAATTGTGGAGAAACTAACTGCAGAAAGTGGAAATTGCAGATCATGGAAATTCAAAAAAAACAGTCCATTAGAATAAAACCTCAGAGAGGCAGTTCCGAAGATCATAATCAAAGCCTTCGATTGTGTGACACATTGCGCAAATCGCTCTTCAGCAAATATTTAAGAGGTAAACGAAAAAATTCTAATAACAAGTAGCGATAATTTGAGGTGCGAACTAGCCTGAATTTCAACCGGGAAAAAGAAGCCGTGAAGAATGCTTCAACCAGTTGTCGCACAGCCGCATTACGATATATGTCCCGGAATTCAGACAACAGAACAATATTCACTGATATTTGGAAAAGTGATTAATATGGTAGTTGCTAAAAGAGTAATAGTGATTGGCGACGGCCCATCGGGAATTGTGGCTGCCAACAAACTGAGGTTCCATGCAACAGAGAAAGAGCTTGAGATTTTGGTTGTAGGTAATACCACTAGACATTTTTACAAACCTGATGGCCTGTTTATTCCATTTGGCTACAAGAATTACAGAAAGAGCGTTAAACCTGTTGAGTTCCTTCT
>JAJZJR010000056.1 GCA_021810045.1 Thermoplasmata archaeon | reverse complement strand
TTCAAAAATCTCGTCATCTGGATAAAATCTCATCTGGGTTCCATGATCCATGGCAAGATGGAAGACCAACCCGGATACGTCTGGATCCTTTGAAGTTTTATAGTCCTCTAACTTAACCTGCTCCATTTTTCCACTGGGAACGCCCTTTTTGAACACTTCATAATAAAGTGTATCCTGCTTCTTTACCGCCGCAATGAGCTTTGAAGAGAGTGCATTCACTACGTGGACTCCAACTCCGTGCAGTCCACCTGTGATCTTGTATACCTTCTTATCAAATTTTGCCCCACTGTGCAACTCCGTCAGCACTATCTCAAGACCAGGCCTGTTATATTTTGGATGGTTGTCAACAGGGATTCCTCTGCCATCGTCCTCGACTGAAAGCGATCCGTCTTTGTTTATACTTATCCATATGTTGCTGCAATACCCTGCTACCGATTCATCTATACTGTTATCAACCACCTCGTACACAAGATGGTGCAGACCCCTCTCATCAGTAGATCCTATGTACATCCCAGGTACCTTTCGTACCGCCTTAAGTCCCTCTAAAACCGTTATCTGTGAAGCATCATAATTTTCCATTTCAATATCCACTCTTTCCTTTTTACTAAAATCTCAGTAGAGAGAGATTTTTCATGAGATATTAATTTATCTCATTAATGATTGCATTATGGTGTTTATAATCTCTACGTAAAATGCAAATTTACTGAGTTTATAGTTGTTAAGTATGCATCCATCTGTCATAAACATTGTCCAGAAGTTGGAATGAGCCCCCATCTTTATTAGAGCCCTCAGCACTTGTCTCGGGCAAATAACAGAATAATACTGTCCGGAATGATAAACATCAAAGGTAGAGTTACAAGCTTGTTAAAAGGCTCGATAAGAGGTGGAACTTTGCAAAAGTTAAGAGATAAGTGCCGCTTAAACTTTTCAACACGTTTTAAGAATAAAAAGTTCTAGATACCAGAGAGTTAAAACAAGAATCGAACTAAAGGTGCTGGCGAAAGATAGGAACCTTCGACGGGTCCTACAAAATAGTTTAAATTGATTGGATATTTACCGTGATATCGTGGATAGGTGGCAGAGCGGTCATGCGTGGGACTGCAGATCCCATATAATAGGGTTCAACTCCCTACCTATCCTTTGGACCTTTATTTTCCGGCATTTCTGGACCATAATGGGAATGATGAATGGCATCGTGTCACTTGTTACACAAATTTTGGCCTATGGTAAAAGGCAAAGTCATAATTGGGGGTATTCTGGACCTAACTTTAGCTTATGTCTGCAGGATGGCGGCGGGCCTGAAAATTTTACCTGATGGCAGCCCGAATTTGCCCGTTTTATGAGCTGGCAGTTCTATACCTTAGTAGCAGTAACAACCATCGTAAAAGGTATTGCTGGTTTACCAGATCCCTCCGGAAACCTGAAAAGACCATCCTCATTTTTCACCATTCCCGGGAACTGCTCAAAAAAGGAATGGTTGAACTCTTTGAAATTTTCAAGTCTCATACCACTCTCAGCAATTCCCTCAAAGATGTCACTAAGCCTGACCATAAACTGGTAGTTGGGCGAGGCATCGTACATTGTCCCACCCACGTAATCAAGACCCTTATATTCATCAGGGTTCTTTTTGAAATAATCAAATTTTGCAACCAGATCTCCAGATTGGTCTGCATCGAAAAGATGAGCAAATGGATGCTGATCGTAAAGGAAGAGTTTTCCACCCTTTCGCAGGAGGCGGGCAACAGATCTCATTAGCGCCCTGAGGTCAGGTATCCAGACAAGGACACCTCTGCTGATATAAACCAAATCAAATTTTCCGTTGAAAGTATCCGGGATATCCAGAACGTTGGCTTTTACGAATTCTGCCTTTATCCCAGAATCTTCGGATAGTCTTATGGCTTCTTCTATAGCAGAATTTGAGAAATCGAAACCTACGCAAGTAGCACCCAAATTAACCATGGAAAGGGTATCCTGACCACAGTTGCAGCAAAGATGGGCAACCTTCTTAGCTCGGAGATCAGGAAGAAGACTCTTTTCAACATGATCCAATGTACTACTTCCATCTCTGTAAAACTGAGCTTCTCCAGTTCTGTGGCTTGTATGCACAGGGGTTACCTCGTCCCACGCTTTCCTGTTTTTTTCAATATATTCATCTGTGTGCATTACTTTCGCAATTCTGATCGATTTAATATATAATAATTTTGTCGGTCCCCGTCATTGTCTAGATATGGTTGACGGATATCGGCGATACAAGTAGACTCTGATTTCTAACCTCCTGTTGATTTTATTCTGTAATTCTACATGACCATGGGTGACGTGCTCCCTTTATCGTTGCTAATTCATTACCAGCAAATCTATTGATCAGATTCACAACCTTCTCCTTTCCTATAAGATAATCTATGATGATGTCGGTATCGAGAACGACCAAATAATCACAAACCTTCAGTGTTTCTTACCCTGTCCTCTTCAATCCGCTCTCTGAACTTTTCTAGATTGGCTGCATCCGATTTCAAGGCGCCTGCAAAGCTAGAAAAGTTATTCTTTCGTTTAGATGCCTCAACAAGTTTGAGCACTACGTCTGAGAATGACATGTTCTTTCCCTTCGCTTTTAGCAGTGCATCGTACGCAGCATCTGACAAAGTAACCGGTTTTGTCATTGTACATATACGTAGCGTATACGTATATAGTTTTTTGGCAAAATCATATGACTTTGAGAATGTGATCCAGAGTACTTTTCATGCCAAAATCCGATATTCCCGTATCCATTTAATTAATTAAATGACTCCTTACCTATCCTTTTTCACCTGATTCAGCCGATTCCAACGGGAATGGATAACCGGAAGGAAAGTATATGAGTATAGAGTTCAATTAATATTGTACGGGATCTTTTCTAAACTACAGCAATTCATGTACACTATCATATTTAATGGAGTTTGGAGAAAAATGTACACTTTTTCCTCAATACTTTCAACAATAATTCAGATTGCAAATATCCAAACAGCAGTCTTGATGCTTGCAAGCGATGTAGCGTATTTGGAAACGACACTCGCGAAAAACAGTTTCTATACTATCTTACCAGATAAATTTCTGAGAACAAATGTTCATCTTGAAGTATGTGTTCACTAACGGTGACCATCGAAAGTTGCTTTAACAAAAGTAAGAATAGGGCAAGCTATTGTTGTTACAGGGCTGCAGAACTCGTACGGGAATCTGGGCTGACACAACACGAAGCGTTCATTCAAGCCAATGATGAATGGCGAACAAGGAATCCTTAAAATTAATTGTAAAACACGACAATGACGTTATGATAATCCTGAGGAAATTTAATTTGAGAGAGTTTAGTGAAACTTAAGTAAAAAGAACAATTGTATACTTGATCACAAATGGGAAAGAAAGACGGAAAAGGGAGCGCACCACCACCTCCGCCCAATCCAAACTACCCAAGCAGAACTGGGCAACCGTCTGGAAAGGGAAGGGGGAACACACCCAAACAGAAGTAGTAAAATTCGCTGATATTTTTTTTCTCTATTTTTTTGATTGCACCTAAAAGTTGAGTAGACAACGAACGAAAGCTATTGGATTAGCGGCGATTTGAAGAAACAGTAATAGCTGATTGAACGCTCATTATCGCCACTATATTTGGCGGCTTCGTTGTGGTTATCGTAGGTCTATTTTCGGCTTTTATATCGAGATATCTGGATCGTAGCGAGAGGCATTTGATTGAACATAAGAACAACCTCAAATTGATAGGCCGAGCCATGACAGAAATAGGAAATGAGATCTGGCTCTTCCAATATGCGTCGGAAGAATTGAAACTAGGAAATCCCGATCTTGAGATTTCGCCAGAATAAGTTCAATATAGAATTTTGGGTGTCAGGCTTTTCAATTCCCAAGAAGAGAATAAACCGCCGAAAATTGAAAGTACCGGCATATAGAATCCTTTTTATTCTTTTGTCCTCATGCATGATGTGAAATGGAAAAACTTGGTATGAACACAGCTCTGGTGATTGTTGACGTTCAGAAGGGGTGGGATTCTGCATTCTGGGGCAAACGGAACAATCCTGAGGCAGAAGGAAACATTTCCCGCTTACTCGATTCCTGGAGATCTTCGAGGATGCCGGTTGTGTTTTTTCAGCACATGTCTCGCAATCCAAAATCACCGCTTTTTCCAGGGCAGGCAGGCAACGAAATAAAGGATATAGTCAGACCCATAGGGGAGGAAAAGGTCTTTGCAAAAAATGTAAACAGCTGTTTTATAGGCACCGGTTTTGAGGACTGGCTGAGAGAAAGTGGCATTGATTCCCTCGTCATAGTTGGAATAACAACGCAGCACTGTGTCTCGACAACTGCAAGAATGGCCGGGAATCTCGGATTCAGGACCTTTGTGATATCAGATGCTACAGCCGCCTTTGAGACGAAGGGGATTAATGGAGAGAAGTATGATGCTGAAACCGTGCATGCCCTTTCGCTGGCCACAATAATGGGAGAATTCGCCACTGTTATGAGTACAAATGATATTCTGAAAATGATCTAAGAGTTCAGAAGTCAACTCCTCTCCGTGCCGGTACTCCCTGCGCATAGGGATGCTTGATTTCGCGCATCTCGGTTATGAGGTCTGCTTTCTGCAGAATCTCTTCGGGAACATTCCTTCCGGTGAACACCAACTCCACGTTTTGTGGCTTCTTTTCTATAAATGCCAATAACTGTTCTTTCTGGATAAGTTCATAGTAGAGAGCTACGTTTATCTCATCCATTATTATGATGTCCCATTCATCAGAAATCATCTCCCTTTCAGCCGCCTTCAGGCTATCCTGTGCCATGGAAACATAGTCTGACGGAGGTTTTCCACGCGGAAATAGCTTGATGTTTCTAATTCTTTCCCGGTCCGCTAATGGTATGTCCTCCTCCCAGGCGATGAAATAAGGTTTTCCAACGTAATCAACCCGGAGGTTTTCTGCAAATTTTTTTGAGGACTGGTTCTCTCCGTATGTCCCCATTTTCATGAACTGTATGACATATACCTTCAAACCCCATCCTATGGCCCGGAATGCGAGTCCAAAAGCTGCTGTTGTCTTCCCCTTTCCGTTCCCTGTGTAGACTTCAATCAGACCCTTCTTGAGCTTGAGCATGAATGCCGATCACTAGCGAGCAATAATAAATTTGCTCGCCCTGTACCAGTTGCCTAAATATTTGCATTGTAGCTCCTGCTTTGAAGGATAATCTTTAATATTAATTGATAATCGGCTTGACCAAGGTGATTATTGATGCCATTGACCCCATTCTCTTCAAGGAAGGTGAATGATCTGACTCCATTTGACATAAGCGAAATATTTGAAAACGATCCAGAGTCTGCCGTGGTGATAGACGTAAGGGAGCCTTGGGAATATTATGGCGACACGGGACATGTGAAGAACTCAATTCACATTCCCCTGGGGGAGATTCCGGACAGGATCGATTCAATAAAGGCTCACAGCGGCAAAAAGATAATTTTGATATGTAATAGTGGAGAGCGCAGCTACTATGCGGCAAGGTACCTCATGGATAACGGCCTGGATAACGTATACAACGCGAATGGCGGAATCATGAAGTGGCTTATGTC
>JAJZJR010000019.1 GCA_021810045.1 Thermoplasmata archaeon | reverse complement strand
TCCTGAACAGTTCCTCCGAATTCACACAATGTAAATGAATGAGGGTTTATTATTTACCCCCAAAGAGTTCAAGAGAACCAGAGATAATTGTTTAAATAAAACATCTTAGCACAAAAATAAACGTTGTCGTCTGGAAAATTAACATCAAATCGGTTTTTTTTAAAACCCTATTTAAGTATAATTACCATTATTCGCCATTTTGTTGGGATTAATTTATATACATCCAATTTTTTTAACATTAGTGCAAGGAAAACTTGATAGCAAAGATCTTCAGATTCTATCTTACCTTAAAGAGAATGGTAGGGACAAAATATCTGAAATATCATCTAAACTGGGCATTCCTAGGGCCACAGTATTTGAAAGAATGGAACGGCTGAAGAAAGAAGGTTTCATTCAAAAATATACTGTTGACCTTGATTATGAAAAACTGGGTTACCCCATCATGGCATATGTGTTGATCGAGTACGACTACAAGTCTATAGTGAGCCAGCGGGAATTGTGCCAGAATATTATCGGCCTCGACAATGTGCTTTCAGCATCAATCCTGGCAGGAAACTGGGACCTCATGATACTGGCGGTTGCCAGAGACATGAAAGAACTTTCTGAGCTGGTTCTTGGGAAACTGAAAGGAATGGAAGGCATTTCTAAGACATTATCAGTACCAGTCTTTGATCACATAAAATCTCCTTAAGTGTCAAACTCTTAAATAATCCGGACTGATAGTGGTTCAGAGCTGGGATAGCCTAGCCTGGTAGGGCGCAGGTCTGGAAAACCTGTTCTCTTAGTAGATCGGGAGTTCAAATCTCCCTCCCAGCGTTTTTCTTCAGTTCATCTGTTCTGTTCTTGATTGAATTCTTCAAAAACAAACCGACACAAGATGCCCTGTAAATGTCATTACAGTCTCATTACTTCATAAATTGGCACTATTCGAATCTTCATTTTTTCGATTAGTCTCTCAACAACGTTGCCGGAGAAACTGTTACAAAAGACACTTGCTATGAAGTGAGAAAGCGGTCTAATAATGGTTGGTTTAGGTCATCTTCTCTACCCCCCATTAAATGTTTGGAATATGGCTTAATTCTAATTTCCGGTTGAATAAAGCAGGTGTTGTCCGATGATAATAAAACCGGATGCGGAGTATTCAGAGGAATCGACGAGTAATTCACGATATTGGCAATATCTCGCAGAAAATCCTGTTTCAATTGCTTTTAATGACTATGAGGGGAACGTTTTGTATGACTCTTACAGGTTGAAGGATCTTGGTGGTGGATGAGATGGAAACAGGATCACCTTCTAATCAAGGAAAAAGTTTCAGGGGCCTATACGTCGGAGGGCTGGTCGGCTGGATAATGGCAATCTGGGATCTCACCATAATGGTGCTGCTGGTTATCCCCATTTCTTCGCTGTTCTTCCCTGACAGTGGGAGTTTTATGGCAGTTACTGCAACCATAAGCATCTATCTCGCCACCAGTGTTTTCAGGTCAGCAGGAGGATTCATTTTCGGACATATCGGAGACATTTTTGGCAGAAGATTATCCATGGTAATATCTCTCATGGGAATAGGTGGAGCATCTGTACTAACAGGTTTCTTACCAACTTACTCGCAGGCAGGATATTTCTCCATAGTACTTTTGGTGATACTAAGGGCCATGGTAGGATTATTTGCTGGTGGGGAGTACGGAAACAGTGCAGTCATAGTTGTAGAAAACGCACCGGATAATAAGAAAGGCATATGGGGGGCCCTTATGCAAATTGGCTTTCCCATAGGTTTCATCCTGGCTGCCCTGACTTACCTGGTAGTCCTTTTCTACACAGGTATTGACAGTTTTTCAAGCCCCTCCTACACTGCAGGATGGAGAGTTGTTCTCTGGGTGGGAATAATACCACTCATAGCAGGAGTAGTGATCAGGCTCGCTATGCCTGAATCATATTTATGGCAAAACTTGAAAGATAGCGGAAAAGTAGAAAAATCTCCATTAAAAAGTATCTTTGGAAAAAGAGAAACAAGAAATTCATTTTTCAATGCCTGGATTGGGATGACAGGATTTGCGATTGCATACTGGCTTACAGCAGGTTTTCTTCCTACATTGCTGCCCAGGTTTGCAGGAATAGATCCACCCACAAGCATCTATGTCCTTATGATTGCACTATCCTCGTCCCTTCTGGCATACATAATAATCGGGTGGATGGGGGATCGCTATGGAAGCAGAAGGGCATTTTATTTCTTTTCCATCCTTGGTATTATCTTTTCTGTTCCTATGCTTTACCTGCTCCTCCTCCCCTCTTCAGGTCTTGTCATTAAAACCCTGGCTGCTTCGATTCTTACTTTTACTGTTACTGGTGCGTGGGGAATATTCCCGTCCTACCTTTCAGATAAATTCCCGGCCCCAATTCGGGTCACAGGAGTAGGATCCACTTTCAACAGTGGGTTTCTCATTGGTGCCTGGGGATCAACATTTGCCCTGATGCTTGCAGGTGCAACTCCTGAAAACTACCTCATTTGGACGACTGGTGGACTGATCGTAATCGGTCTTCTGATAGCTGCAGGATCGGCTGCCTTAACAAGACAGCATGGCAGGTCAAGAAAGCGTTTTGCCCGTCCCATTGAACAAGCTGGAGGAAAATAACATAGTGGAGGATTTCCTCCAAAGTATCCAGTTCATCAAAAAATGAGCAGGAAAGCTGAATCCGGTTCGACTTTTCAGACTGGAACAATGAATATCTTTTCAGGAGCATTGAGGTAAAGCTGCAATTTTAACTAACCTGAACTTAAGCTTATCCTATATCATATTAGGGTTTTGATAGAAATATAATGTTATTTTTATATCTACTATAAAGATTTTTATTGATTGCGTCATAATGCAGCGAAACGGTGTAAAAACTGAATTTTGTGATTTTTAGTGAAGTCAAGTACCTTAATATTTAAGGTATATGTTATTTTAAAAACCACATTTTTTCCTTCTAAGATGTACGACCTATTACGGGAGGACAGTTCTAATGAATGAAAGAATCTTTTACGCTTTGGTAACCGCCATAATTGTTCTTGGTGGAATTGGAATAGGGGTAGCTTATCATGATTCCATAAATGCTACGCCAAGCAGCCCTTCAGGTGGAGCACAGGCAGCAGCTGTAGAACCATATCAGCTGACACTCGTGATAACCACCCAGAACTACTTTAATGCATCCGCTAGTACGCAGCCTGCTTTCTATGTTCTGCAGAATAATACTCTCCAGTCATCTGCAAACATAAAACTTCCATCAAATGTTCCAATACAGCTCACAATAAGAAACTATGACGATGGTCCCGCAAATACCAGCGGCATATACAGCAAGGTTGTCGGAACCTACAATGATCAGGTAGCGGTATACAATGACACGCTGATACAGTCTTATGCAATCGATCCAACGGCTACTTCTGCTGCAGGTATAGCAATAACAGGCGGTTATGCTACAAACTATGTCAACAACACAACAATATCACATACTTTTACAATATTCAGCAACACAACTCATAACGTTGTAGTCAATGTACCGGTGCTTCCCTCAACAGTGGAACAGACTACTTTTATGATTAATCAGCCAGGAGGATATTACTGGCAGTGTGAGGCAGCTTGTGGAGCAGGACCGGACGGAATGACAGGAGCAATGTCAACTCCTGGATGGATGACAGGTTTTGTTACTGTAGAAAATATGAGTGTTTCCAATCAGCCTTACAACCTAAATCTCCTTGTAGTACCGGGTCAACCCTGGAACTCAACACAGACCCAGCCCGCATACATTGTATTGAACAATGGAGCATTATACTCAAGTGCCAACATCTCACTTCCAGCAAACACGAGGATCGATGTCACCATATTCAACTTCGATGGATATGGACCACTGGCCGATAACACATATGCAAATGTATCTGGCACGGTTGGAGGTAAGATATTTTACCTTAATGACAGCATGGTAAACTCAACAGTGACAGGCAGTCAGGCCAGTCCAACAGGTATTTCAGTTAGTGGTGGAGCTCTGCTGGCAGATATACCACTTGATCAGATCTCACATACTTTCACAATTGCACTGGGTTCCGGGTCAACAATCAATATTCCTGTTCCTGACAGTGCAACGGTGTCGACATCCTTCTACATAAACCAGACCGGAACTTACAGCTGGGCCTGCTGGGACGCATGTGGCTTCGGAACAAATGGGATGGAAGGAGCCATGTCTACAGCAGGCTGGATGATGGGATCCATTAACGTTTACTGATCTTTGATCAGTAATCCTTTTTTTGAGGTTTAAAAATGAATGAGGAATTAAGAACAGAAACAGGTGAAGTGGAAGATCCGAAACGAAGGACTTTCCTGAAGTACATGACCATTGCAGCATTCGCAGCTGCCGGTGCAGGCGCACTGAGAGCTACTGTCCAGAACATCATTCCAAAGAGTGCTGGCATCACCGGCTTTCCACAGCTTCTTCTGGTGGATTCAACAACCGGTAAAGCCATCAGCACCTCTGATCTCAAGGTCAATAATTCAGCAGTGGTAACTTTCGATTATCCCCTGCAGGGTGAACCAAACTTTCTCCTTAGACTGGGGGACTCAGGCGGCAATGATGTAAAAGTCAATTCTGTCAACGTTAAGATCCCTGCTTCAGGAAAGACATTCCAGTCACCTGAAGGTGTAGGACCTTACGGTTCCGTTGTAGCATCAAGTGCTATATGTCAGCATCTTGGCTGCGTGCCCCCCATTATTCACTTCTATAAGCCCGGGACAAGCATACCAAATGGGCCATCGGGATCCCAGAACACAAACGGCTTAATACATTGCAACTGCCACGGGAGTACTTACGATCCACTGAAAGGTTTTGGGATTATCACTGGACCTACACAGAACCCGCTTCCAAATGTTGCACTGAAGTATGACAAGACCAAGGATCAGTATTACACACTATCCATGGTTGGACCTACAATTTACGGACACAGCAGCGATCTGTCCGGTGGTAACCCGCTACCGTCAGGTTCACAGACTGAGGTAACAACCCAGTCAGCATAAGGTGATTGAAAAATGAGCATTAAACAACAGGAAACTTCCACAATAGTAAAATTATTCAACGAACCAAAACCCATACCAAGAAGAGTACCGGACTATATGAGAAAGAAAGGCGGTGCATGGTACTGGACAGGTGCAATGGTCACAGCCGCTTTCCTCTATGAAGTAATAACCGGTCTTGTAATACTTATGTACTACCAGCCGTCAAATGCATACACAAGCACTGAAAACTTTGTGCACTCGGTTCCATTTGGTTCACTGATTCTTACAACTCACCTTTATGGCGCCTACATGATGATTGTACTTGTCTACATACATCTTCTCAGAAATCTTTTTGTTGCAGCGTACAAGAAGCCTAGAATGATACAGTGGCTGACTGGAATAATACTGGTAGCCCTCACTGTCGGCATCGGTTTCTTCGGGTATTCAATGAGTGGTGATGTACTATCAGCAGATGCAACTGATGTGGGCACAGGTATAGCAAGAGGCATTCCATTAATTGGAAACTATCTTTCCCTGATATTCTTCGGTGACGGCACTCCAACTTCACTGTTCCACAGAATGCTTGGTTGGCACATTGTCCTTGCTGCAGCAGTGGGAATACTTTTTCTGGGCCACTTCCTCATAGCAGAATACAACTCAATTATGCCATCCCACAAGGAAGCAAACTACAGAGCTCCTGCAATTGATGATGAAAAACCCACGTACAAGCCATGGTATCCACACAATCTCTTCTATATGATTGAAATCAGTCTTCTGACACTTTCTGCCATACTCATCGTCACATCCATAGCAGCAGCACTTGGTTCATCTGTCCCGGCTCTATTCTCTCCTTTTCCACAGGTTTCGCCATCGAGTCCCCTGGCCTCATCGGTTCCGGCATATCCCCCTTGGTTCCTGCTTTTTGTCTATAAAGCGGTTGATTTCACTATGATGTCTGCTCCTGGACCATTTGTTGCAACCCTGATATTCGCAGGTATTCCCGTCATTTATCTGCTTATTCTACCGTTCGTTGACAGCTCTCCCAGCCTGAAGCTGACGGACAGGCCAATAACATTTGGTCTTGCCATTCTGGGAATAATATTTTACATAAGCCTTTCAGTTTGGGGTGCACTGACACCTGGGGTTGCCATTCCAACACCTGTAGTTCTTGCATTTTTCATACTGCCTATTGTGATTGTCATTCCGCTGGTGTATTACCTGTCAAAGAATTATCAGAAATCAGGGCTGGACGCTGCTCACTTTGCACAGCTTTCCATAACACTGAGCCTTCTTGGACTATCAGCCTTCGGCATAGGGATGCTTCTGGATGCACTCATAAGAACAGGAAATCCAGTCTACTATGTGCCAACAGTCATAATGGCCATAGTTGCAGCACTCCTTGCCACACTGGCTGCCTATACCATCTGGCACTCCAAGCATGAAGCCGAGAAGAAACCTTCCAAGCCTATTTCAAGAATGTCCAAGAATATACTTGGGGGCTTGTTTACACTTGCTGCTTTCATCATCGTGACGGTGATCCAGCCATTCAGTGCAACATCAACCTTCCAGGAGGCATTATTTGGAATAGGTATCGGGATCGTTCTGCTCATAGCCGCAGCAAACCTGAAACTCTATAGGTCAGTTGCACTGGGAGAGTAATCCCCTCCAATTTTTTTTCTTTTTTAATTTTTTCACGACTTTTGATTGCCCAGACTTACAGGCAGATGTTTTACTCCGTACACGATTACGCCTCCAAGAGGTTCAAGTTCGGCATCTTTTTTCACTGTAACTTTTCCAGCCTTTTCCATAAGGGTCTCCAGGGCAATCTTTGCTTCAAGTCTTGCCAGCGGTGCACCAAGGCAGAAATGGACTCCTTCTCCAAATGCAATGTGTCTGTTCGGTGTCCTGTCTATATTGAATTCCCCAGAATCTTTGAATTCCATATCATCATGATTGGCCGATCCAATCCATGCAAGTACAGGTTCCCCGGTATGGATTGTCTTTCCACCAAGATCAGTGTCCTTGATGCATGTTCTGAACATGGATTGCACAGGTGATCTGTATCTTAGAACTTCCTCAACCATTGCAGGTATCAGCGAGTGATCTTTCAGGATCCTTTCATATTTTTCCTGATTTTTTGAGAGTGTGAGAACAGCGTTTGTAATCAGGTTGGTAGTTGTCTCGTTCCCGGCAACAAGCAGAAGGACACAGAAACCAAGCAAGTCGAATTCAGATAGTTTCTCGCCATCCAGTTCTGCCTCCAGGAGTGAACTTATAAGATCATTTCCCGGGGATTTACGCTTAACTTCAATGATCTTACGGAAATATTCTGCCATGGCAGCCTGAGGATCGAAATATTCGGTGCTGGTTTCATCCATGCCTTCGCTGGTTCCTGAGACCAGTTCATCTGACCATTTCTTGAATTTCTTCCGGTCTTCAGGTGGAATGCCCAGGAGTTCCGCAATAACTATTACCGGCAGAGGTCCTGAGTAATCCTCCACAAGATTACTTTCACCTTTCCTCACCATACTGTCAACAAGTTCATCTGCAATTTCCCTTATTCTTGGAGCCATTTCCTGCACTCTTCTGGGAGTGAATGCCTTATTCACTAAGGATCTCAGATGAGTATGCCGTGGAGGATCAGTTGATATAATGCTGGAACCAATAGGATTGCTTGAAGATTCGACCCTCCCCTCCGATGATGAGAAGGAGGTGTAGTCTGAGAGAACTTTCTTCACATCATTGTACCTGAACACATGCCATATCCCGTTTTTCTCATCGTAGAATACCGGCATGTTCTTTCTCATAAAATTATACCAAGGAAATGGGTCCAACGGATCTCTGGTAATATTTTCCATTATTGCTCAGGCTCTTATATTGCAAATATTTAACTCACAGACAGGACAGGGAAAACAATATGGCCCATCAAACAAAACCTTTCTGTACAAGTCTGTTGACGCGTCTTTCCCAGAAACTTCTCCTTGTGACAAGAAATCCCAGTATTAGGGCGGTGAAGATAGAGGTGAATATAATCAGCATTGGAATTATGATGGAAACTATTACTATAATCATAAAGAGGATGAGCGGAAGGGCAGGAACAAACTGTACAGCACCCATTCTCGTGCTTATGAAACCTTCATCAGTGATCTGGTAGGAACTTAATGAAAATACAATGAGGAGATAGAGGCCAATAAGCAGGGGGTCCAGGATAAGGAACACAAGGACTGCTTCAATGGAATTGTTGACTCCAAGATATGCGTCTAAAAGGCTTACCGTAACAAAGGGAATACTGGTTATTACAGACTGGGCAACTTTTGAACCTATTATGATGGAGATATATTTCCATGGTTCCATGGATGTAAAGGAGAGCCAGGCCCTCTCATACGTCATGACACCGGAATTGAAAACAAACTGCGGAATTACACCAACATATATGGACCCAAGGAGTACAACAAAGTTGAATCCCCCTGACTGTGCACCAAAATCAATGAGGAAATACGCCAGAAATCCATATACGGCCGCAATAATCACTATAATCATGTAATATGTTCTCAATCTGATTCTGGAAGTAATGGTCTTTATCCCACCCGCCATCATGGAGTTTGTGCTGTAAGACAGGTTGGTAAACCCGTTAATGAAAACAGACTTCACAGGACTGTAATTTACATACCTGACTGCGGATTTATACTCCTTTTTCCTCTCTTTTGTGGATGATATCCTTATGGGGAGATCTTCACTGGTAAGCGATCTTACCGCCCCAAGAATGGAAACTGCAGCAATAGGGGCGGTAAGAACCAGGGAATCAACTGGATTGCCGTTTATGAAGGCCTGAGGTGAATATGGGAATCCAAGGAAGTATGACACAATCCAGATACCTATTCCCACGGCTATGATCACCCGGTAGGTCTTTTTCAGGTGAAATGCCCCTATACCCACTGTTATGAGGAAAAGGTCCAGGAGTATCATGTTCAGGACAGCAATGCCCATCTCTACCGGGCCGTAATGAACCATCGCAAGAACAAAAAGGCTTACGGCAATGAGAACCAGGCCGGTCCCAATCGCCTGGACTATGAGGAGAGCAGTCACAAGATCCCTCCTGTCTACGGGAGAGACCAGTAGGAATTCCTGATCGGATTTTGATACAGATATTCCCCCTGCAACGGCTGAAATGATAGAATACCCTCCAACTATTCCGCTGAAATAAAGCGTTGCATAATCATACGGCTGGCCCTCAATCTGGTAAGGAATCGCATACAGAGAGTATACTGCAATAAGCGATATTATGAGGATGTAATACCATGTGAATCTGGTCCGGATCAGTAGCATCTGCAGACTACGGTGCACTTTTCATCAGCCTCGACACAATCGATTCGATCGGCTCACTCTGGGTTCCTCTTTCCCTAAGTTCCTCGATTGTACCTTCCCAGATGTGGTGGCCTTTTGATATCATGACAACCTTTTCCGTAAGACGCTCCGCTATGGACATGATATGCGTTGAAACCAGGAATGTTGCCTCCATATCATTTAGGAGTTCCATGATTCTTTCCTGTGAAGGAATGTCCAGATAATTGAGCGGTTCATCCATGATCAGAATTTTCGGGGAGTGGATGAGAGACAGTGCAAGGGCAAGTTTCTGGCGGTTTCCACGGGAAAGGTTATTGGTCCTGAATTTCCTGTAACTGTTCAATTCCAGCAGGTTTATGAGGTATTCAACCCTGTCCTCCAGATTGGGAGTTCCCCTTACACTGCCTATATACTCTAGATTCTCCTGAACGGAAAGACTGATGTACGGGCTGGGGTCCTCAGGGAGATAACCGATAAGCCTCTTGGCATCTATACTGTTTGGCGAATATCCCTTTATGTAGACTTTTCCCGCATCCTGCTTCAGTAGACCCGCCAGTATTTTCAGCGTTGTAGATTTACCTGCTCCATTGGGTCCCAGGAGAGAAACCTTTTCGCCGCATTTGATCCTGAAGGAAAGATCTCTCAGGGCTTCTGTTGCTCCAAAACTCTTGTGAACACCTTCAAGTTCAATGCAACTGTCGCTTATCTCAAGAAAAGGATTGTTAGAATACAGACCTATCCCCTGTTAAAACAGTTGATTTCAGTCTATTAACCTGATTCCTAAAGAAATATGGAACAACCGCGAAGCAATGGATGTCATAAAAAGAGTTATAATATATATGGCAATTGAACGGAGTAGCGGCAGGATTACTTTCTGTACGCTTCCATGATGAAGGGATACAAATTGCTGAAAGCACTTGATGACAGCTCCGTTTCACCCTACATATCATTTAACCGGGAAGAATGGAGCAAGCTGAGAAATTCTACCCCAATGACGATCAACGAAGAGGATCTGGCAACAATAAGGGGTATCAATGAGAAGATATCCATCAATGAAATTGAAGATGTATATCTCCCGCTTTCCAGACTCCTCAATCTTTATTATTCTGCATCAAAGGGACTTTATAATGCAAGACGTACTTTTCTTGGCATACACGGGCAGAAAGTTCCCTATGTCATAGGAATTGCCGGAAGCGTTGCTGTTGGTAAAAGCACTACAGCAAGAGTATTGAAGACACTTATCTCAAGATGGCCGGAGAACCCCAAGGTTGAACTTATTGCAACAGACGGATTCCTTCTCCCTAACAGAATACTTGAGGAAAGAAACCTGATGAACAGGAAAGGTTTCCCGGAAAGTTATGATCTGAAAACCCTCATTCGATTCCTGTACGAACTGAAGTCCGGCAAAAAAAGCATTGACATTCCCATATATTCACACCTGATTTATGATATAGTTCCGAACCAGTATGAAACAATAGAGAACCCGGATGTCCTTATTCTGGAAGGTCTGAATGTTCTCCAGACCAGGAGAATGGATACACCTCCTCCATCAGGTGAGCTTCTTGTTTCTGATTTCTTTGATTTTTCAATTTATGTGGATGCCATGGAAAAGGACATAATGCAATGGTATATCGATCGTTTTCTGATTTTCAGGGAAACCGCATTCAGAGATAACAGATCGTTCTTCAGGAAGTATGGGGATCTGCCTGTGGACAAGGCTGTGGAAACTGCTGCAAATATATGGAATGAAATCAACGGGCCAAACCTGAAACAGAATATTGAACCTTCAAAATTCCACGCCCACCTTATTCTCAGCAAGGAAAGAGATCACTCCGTGAAAGAAATATTCATGAGAAAAATATGATTTTCAGGCAGTTTGAGGCTGCCTCTTTATTTCCCTGAATTTTGTTGGTATATAGAGAAGAACCAGAGATATGATCACCAGTATTGTGAGGAATACCGTTGTCCTGAATACAGCTGCCTGATCAAGTTTAAGCGTAACAAGGACTCCTCCTGCAATTCCCCCAACAAACTGGCCGAGGAACTGCATTGTGTTGTATATCCCGATATTCGCCCCATAACTGTCTTTTCTCGACATCTTTGAGAGGAGCGGAGTGAATACAATTTCATATATAGAATACCCTGCAAAGAATATCACAGTACCAATTGTAAACAGCTCCTTGCTTCCTGTGGAAGTAGGAAAAAGGAACATGAATGGCACTGCTGCAAGCATAATTACCAGGGAAAGTACGGAAAACAGTGTACTGTGGTTCCGGTCTGCAAACCCTGAAGCTGCGACTGCAATAATGCCTCCTACAATTACCGGGAGAAGTAGAAGAAACTCGTATCCGTTAACACCAAACGCCTTTGTTCCGTATACTGGAAGATAAAAGAAGAAAACCATCATGTATAATGATATGAGGAAGCCAACTCCTCCAACAAAGAATGCATTTGTTTCAATTTTACCGGCCTTCTTTCTTTCTTCCTTTGTATAGGTCGGCCTCTTGTATTTTATCCTGGAAAATGGAAGCAGTGAAAGTGCACCAAGTATTGCTGATAGCAGGAAAAGAGTGTCTGTTCCAAGGTAGTTTGATATTATGGGACCAAGAATTATGCCGGCCATAAATGCGAATCCGATAGGGATTCCAAGAAGGGCCATGGCAATATTTCTTCTCTCCGGCGGCACACTTTCCTGAACCATTGCCATTCCGGATGAAGTGATGGCACCGGCTCCAGCAACAAGACGTCCAATTATAAGCCCGTAAATTGTGAATGGGTGCCAGGCAATGAGATTTCCCACAATATATGGAATCATTCCAAGCATGATCACATTCTTTCTGCCGAACCTGTCAGATATTATGCCAAATGGTGCCTGGAAAAGTGCCATGGTTAATCCGTAAGCTCCCAGGGCTATACCTATTAACAGGGATGATGAGGTAAACTCCTTGCCATATAACGTAAAAACAGGAATTACGAGGAAGATACCAAACATCCTCATTACTTCAATAATGGCAACGGCGCCGATCATTCTTTTATGATTGGAATCAAATCCTCGCATCATTTGCGGTTCGCATCAGGTATTGGACGATTTTATTAAAGTGTATCTTGAAGAATTACCATTTAAGACAGCACAAATATAATCGATTTTCAAAAGTTTGTAACCCTCTGTCCAGCTATGAAAGATAAAACATTACCTTGGGAGGATGGGGCCGACCGGATTTAACCCCGGGTTCGTCTCTACAGAGCTGCTCATTCCTTGAATTTCAGCTTCTTAGACTTGGCTTCAATTCATATATTGCCTCCTCCGTAGCAGACCCTCATCCAGAAATAGAGACGTTTGCTGAACTAATGGAGGTTCTTGAATGATCTCTTCCCAGGACAACAGGATTCAACAGGTGATCACAGGAATTATACTGGTTGGAAGAATATACTCACTTTCCGCAAACAGTTCTGAAGTGATGGGTATAGTTGAATATGATCTACCTGAAGCAGAAAGGCAACTCTCTCTGTGGCAATCAAGACACCAGGATGATTGCGATATCGTAAGCATGAATTCCTTGACTATTGATATCAAAACAACATTTTTCCCAGATCCAGAACAGAGGATACAGAGAGAAACCTATGGCAAGAGAAGGCAGTTGAAATATAGAAATCACAAAGAGAACCTAAATCAAAGGAGGTTTAGGCAGTGATTTTCCTTCCCAACAAAGTTCCTGAATTTGATGTGTTTAAAATTCCAGAAAATATGAATTGCTTGGAAAACCAGTCAGAGTTTATTCTATCGAATTCTATACACACTAAATTGCAAGTGGAGCACGTCCAGAAATTCAGTATTACAGTACTTTTCAGACAATTAAATAGCTACTTATCGTACTTATTTAATTATTCATTTTATTTTCTTTCTTCTCTCTTCTCTATTGCTAGAAAGGAAATGGAGGTCTCCCAGATATGAGCAAGAAAAATTCAAAACCAGGAAGACCGCCTGAAGGAATGAAAAGAAAGGGAAGGCTCCAGATTACAATTGACTCTGAAGTGGAGAACTTCATAGATGAGCTTGGACCACACTTCAACGTTTCTGGATATGTCAATAGATCTCTCTGGGCCCTCAAAAGCCAAACATCAGATGAAGCAAGGCTACGGCAATTGGACAATGACATCTTTGAAACAAGGCAAAAACTGTCAATCCTTGAAAGCGAATGGAAATCCGTTAAGGCCAGAGTGGAAGATAAGGCAAGGATCCGGTTAGATATCAGCCTGGAAACAGATTGTCATGCCTGGTATCTCAGGTCTTTAGTTCAATCAGTGATTTTTAGAGCACTGAAAAGAGAACCCATTGATCCGATTCCAATTGTTAAACAGTTTATGGCTGAGAAAAGAATCCATGCCTATGAGATAGAAGAGACACCTCAGGGATTCAGGTTAACAAACAGGGCATCAAACATCACATTTAGAATACTTAGAAGGCACATTGGAAAGAACAATCTGTTAATCCCAAGCGAACCTGAAACATGGCTTATACCATCAGAAAGTGATCTTATTGAAAGGTATTTCATAAGATTTGATTACGAGGAGTTCCAAAAGGAATTCCTGAATAATCAGAATATCTCTGAAGCCCCAACGGATTTCTTCAAACAGTTCTCTCCAAGGATCCTTTCTGAGAATGTTAAAAGGGAAACCAAACAGAAAATGATGCCGTTCTACCAGAATCCTCCGGAGATAACTGTAGATGAAGCTAAGACCAGGATAGAGAAACCATACATGGGAGGGGATTGAATTGATGTCTCTCTTTTCATTCTATGAGAATTGGATAGATATCACTAATCCATCTCATTTAGAATTTATTCAGGTATTTGAAGAAAAGTTGACAGGAAGATCCGGGGATTCAAGCGATGGAATCCCATTGACATGCGGTGAATGTGGTTATTTCTGGGGCTATACAGGTTTCCTGCGAGTTGCCCGGTGTCCTAACTGTGAAACCAGAGTGTACATTCTGGAAAAGGAGAGTCGGTCTTCAGGATATGATGTCAAATGCAATCATTGCAGTTATATATGGAGATTCACAGGCTCTTCAAAGCGTACAACATGCCCGAATTGTGAGCAGAAAGTAGAAACTGAGAAGAACAGAGTCCCAGATGCTGATGATTCGAATGTAACAGCCTGTAAATGTCCCCAAGGACAGAAGATGGCACCATGGAGGACACTTCACGTTTTCCTGTATTTAACATAATATCTAAACAATTTTGTCCTCCTTTGGTGGTGTCTAACTTTTCATATATTATATAGTTAAGAAATTAAGGAGAGAATTCTTGAGAAATTTGTCCGATTTAAATACTATATGGCCGACAAGTATGCTAAATGGAAAAGAAAAACAGATATCACTGTAGAGTTAAATAAGAAACTTAAATCGTGATTATGACATATTTCCCGAAGGAAGGTAGAATCATCGGTTTTCGCATAACATTTGCAACCTTGTTAATAGGATTATAAAATCTATGATGAAATATTTTTTTTTGATATTTTAAACAGATTCACTTTTCCAATCTGTAATTTCTGAGTCCTCTATTCACTATTATTGAAGAAAAATAACGACCGGCGCAAATATAGATAACCCTCAAGAAAAAATAAAGGGGTTTGATACTCAACAAGTCAATGATTTAAATAAAATAATCCGGTATACATCTAATTTCTGAGATAAATCGGACTCAAAATTGGCAAGTTGATTTAGGGTCAGTGGCTACAATAGATTTAATTAAAATATGCGTTATATTTAACTTCATGAATAGGAAAATTATAATAGTTGTTTCAATAATTGCGGCGTTTGTAATGGTTTTACCAAGCCTCGCTGACGGGTCAACTCATATTAAAACCCAAACTAATGGCACTGATAGCAGAATAACAAGTTCAATTGCGGAAATTTCGTCTACGCCCTTTGAACATTCAAACCTTGGCACTAATCTAAAATCGCTTGAGATGAAACTTAACCAAATGTTCTTGACCTGGTTGCACCAGGAAATGAAGCTTCCGATTAAACAGATCCGCAAATTGAATGAAAGTAGTGCAAGAGACTACTTTGCAGAGTTTCAGAATTCTGTTCCTAGTTCCCAACTAGTCATGAACAACATAACAAGAATCGAAATGCAAGACAACTACAATAATTTAGAGAAAACTCAAAGCATCTCCAATCTGACAAACCAGTCACAAGATCCACTGGTCATGGTAAATGAGTTCCCCATCAAAACTACAATTCTATTCTGGACTGAAACTATAGGCACCGTGTACTATACGAATCTGAAATTTACAAACGAAGCTAACGCTTATTCATATTATGGATTTATAAGCAGCCATCTTAGCGGTATCGGATTAATTGATGGAACTTTACTTGGACTCGAATTTCTCATTGCCGCTTGGGGTACTGATGGAGCGGCTGCTGTGATACTTCCTGTGCTAGGCACAGCTTTGGTTGCTGCTTTGGGTTATGACTTTTACAATGCGGAAAACAATCTTTACTCTGCCTTTTCAAGTACGATGAATTTAAACCCACCATATTTCCAGTTGATTTATGGCTACAGTTTTTACTTTTATAACACAATTTCACAGTTTAATATCTATGGTCATATGGCGAATGGAAATATGATACCGGTCTTCAACGCTGCACCTTGGCCATCCTCAACCGCGCAGACAGATTTCTTGAACTCCTGGAACAATTTTGCCAATGTCTATGGTCAGAACAATTTTGTAAGTTATCCAGAACCCAACTGGGTTGGATTATATGATGCCGTATTTTAAATACGGCATTTATTTTTAGATAAATATGTCTCCGTATGTTCAACAGATATGGTATTACTTCATTCCATTCCTTATAATTGGACTGGGTTTAACTGCCGATGCACTCGTTCATGGGACATTTAAGGTTAAAGCAGAAAAAAGAGGAAACCTTAAATTTCTTATTGGTGTTTTCCTCTCAATTTCCTCCCTTGGAGAACTCGTATTTTTTTATTTAGAGCAAGTTACATTTTTTTCGTACTCACTCTTATTGTTTATCGTCTTTTACGGGTTAATCCCACTCTTATCAATAGTAATAGGCATACTGTTCCATCTCGTTCTTTATTATAAGTTCAATAGAACAAATGACATGAGTTCGAGATAAATTTCCTCCATAACACCTAACCTTATTTTTGAGTCGGTTATGAGATGCTCTAACATCAAAAGTATCAAAGTTAACTTTTAGGGTAAAACTTAACGCCCTTTATATACATACAATCTGATTTTCAAATGTCAATATATAAGGAGGATAGAAAAACCATTAAGTCTTGACATAAACTTAACAGCCATTTTGAGAGCCATCGTAAGATCTTCAGAAAAGTTTGAAGTCAGAATCCTAAGGCCATCTGAATGGGAGACACTGAGGGATAAACTGGATATCAACATGAAAAGAATCTGCACTTCTCTCCTGGTTACTGGAATGAGGTATGCTGAATTGCAGAGATTCAGAGAGAATCCTGACTGGTTGGATGGAAGATTCGTTTATCTTCCTCGTGGATCTATGATGAAAGTTAAGGCAAAGCAGAAAGAGAGGGCCATAAGGTTAAGTGATATCGGCAAGACCCTCATTCCTGATCTATTCCAGGCTCCGCATCCTTTGCCTGAACTTCCTGCATTTGATATGAAGATGAGAAGGTTGTCAAAAAGGATCCTTGAAGGACCACCAGTTAACAACAAAACTTTCCGAAAAACTTGGGAATCATGGTTAGTGTTCTATTATCCGGATAAGGCTCTGCAGATTGCATTGAGTCAAGGACACTCTACCGTAACACAGTACGAGCATTACGTTAATATCCCATTTGAAGAATATGATCGCAAAGAAATGAGAAAATGGATTGAGGGGTGGATATGATTTCATACGATGACTATGTATAAATGGTATACAGTCACTATCCAACAAGGCCATATTCAATGGTGGAACAACAGGTCTCAAGTGGGAGAATAAATGACTAATGAATACACTTTAGAATTGCAAAAGGAACTGGAACTTCTTCAACATGATCCAAATCTAAAAACGCCAGATGAGATGGTGAAAGGAGAAGGCATTCTGATAACGAGGACATTTTTTGGACCGATGACAATCGGCGAAAGAAGTGGAGGAAAATATACAGTTATCAAGTTTCCACAACACGGTTTTAGAAGAACTTTCTCAGAACCAGACTTGGGTGATTTGATGTTCAAAATTATTGAAGAATTAAAGAGGATAAGGAATTACTTGGCTTTTGTTTCTGGGCACTCCTTTACAATGAATTATATCATGGCAAGTAGCCATTTTATGATGCCGCAGACAATGGAGGGCAAATCCTATTTGAACCCAAATATGGTTTTCCCGGAGCACAGGAGAGAAGCTGAGAATAAACTGCGAAACTCGTTAAGATTATCATATTCTACAGTTGATTCCTTGCTAAATAAGGTGACTGTGGGTAGCGAAATTGACAGATTTATTTCACTCATGGGATTTTCGCTTGCTTCTTATGAAAACGAACACAGTTTTTTATCATTATGGAAAGCAATAGAAACGGCTGCAGACATACAATTTAAGGAAGCTATAAATGAGGGAGGCGATGTTGAGGCCTTCAGGAAATACCTTCCAGAAGCAAAAGTAAAAAGGCTAACTGAAGGGAAAAGTATAATGCTTTCAAGTGTTGACAAACTCTCAGTTCCATTGAAAAAGATTGGAAGTGATTTTTCAAATAATGAATTAAAACATCTTCAAGAATTGAGGAACAACTTAGTTCATTCTTCAATAAATTCTAAAGAATCCCGAGAAATTATTCAATACTATCCTAAGTTATATGCGGTGGCACAAAGGCTCGGTTATTATCTAATGGAGAGAGGGAAAATTTTGAAAGACGCAGAGAAGACTTTGAGAGCCTGCGACATAATGTATAAACCAGGATAAGTTTAATTGAAGCGTCTTTTGTAATGAGTCTGCTAAAGAAACTCGACACCAATCACCATAATGTCTGTATTTTTCACTTGACAAATCCTTTTGATTCAAATATTATAGTTTTCAAAGAGAGTTTAAGAGACTATCTTAGGGAACCAGCTCATCAGAGGAAGTGGTTTAAGACTGCATTGATTATCAGAGTCCTTGCTGAAGGTGGAATGAGGGTATCTGAGTTGCTTAAAATGAATTTGGATGAAAGAAGGGAAAAGGGATACTTCATTCGGTCTTCAAAGGGAGAAAAGGACAGATTTGTGGCATTATCTCCCTCCACGTTGGAAATGATAGACAGATATGTTAAAGAATTCAGGGAAAACACAGATACAAAGGCACTTTGGACCGGGGAATACGGAAGATTAAAGCCCGCAGTGATCAGAAAACTGGTCAAAGAAGCAGGTATTGCTGCTGGAGTGGCACAACTGCATCCGCATGCCATGAGGCACTACTGTGCTACAAGATTGCTTAAAATGGGCGTGGACATGAGAAAGGTACAGATCCATCTTGGTCATGGTTCCATAAAGAGCACTCAGAGGTACACGCATATGTTGAGTTCAGACGTACAGGGTGAAATATATGATTTATACACAGGAGTTCAGCAACATGATTTTTTCGAATATGAGGAGGCAATAGCCATATGAAAGGAAAAATAGAAGTTTTAGAAGTGCAGGAAGGAAGGATTAGAACTGAGTGGGGCCGACCGGATTTGAACCGGTGACCTCCCGGTTATCAGCCGGGTGCTCAAACCATGCTAAGCTACGGCCCCTTCAGAACATTATACAATGCCCGATTCTGGTTCGCTACAATCGTAGCAAGCATAAAAAAGATTTCTCATTTATTGCAGGAAACAATGGGTAACCTGTCATGACATCACGACACCGAGCAGGTGGTGCATATCTCACGGGATGTTGGCTGACCGCATATTTTACACCTGTTGACATTTGCAGGGCCTATGGCATATTCCAGTGCGGGCCTTATCCCATCTGCAAATCTTAGGATGGAAAACGAGGCCCCAGGTGTCCTTTCCTCCAGTGTTTCAAGTATTTCTCTGAATGTGTTCCTCTGTGCTTTCGCATAATACGGACACCAGGAGGAATCGAACTTTATGCCTTTCAACAGAGCATAAAGAACAACTTCTTTTTCCGGTATTCTTCTCAAGGGGAGGATCCTCCTGGTCAGTCCATCTTTCTTACTGTGGTGCGGAGCCATACGGGCCATCCTTTCCACATCTCCCCTTGCCACATTCATCAGTATGGACTGTGAATAATCATCAAGATTTATGCCCAATGCAACGTAATCTGCGTTCAGGTTAGAGCTCTCTATGTTCATTAGCTGTCTCCTCATGGGTCCGCATCTTGAGCAGGGTATAACATCAGGTTTGTCTTTTACAACGTGGTCCATTGTTGTTTCAAACATATCACTGAACGAGATCACTGAGTGGGGTATTCCAAGTTCCATGCAGAGGGTTGCTGAATTTTCGAGCCCACTGTCTCTATAGCCCTTTATTCCCTCATCGATTGTGAAGGCTGAAATCTGGACATCTTTCCTGTCCTTGAAAATTGAATTAAGTGCATATAGGGTAACAGAGCTGTCTTTGCCTCCGGAAATGGCAACGGCTATTCTGGTTCCCCCTTCCTGGAATTGAACCTGTTCACGGATTTCCTTTTTTATTCTTTTTTCAACAGATTCCTCAAGATGCTTTCCGCACAGCATTTCACCGCTGTATTTGGCCTCGTACACCGCCTCAATGTTGCATCTTGAGCACTTCATCCTTTGTGGATGCGTTTATCTATAATACACATTTTGAAGCGAAAAATTCAGTAGCTATTGACAATGAAACCTTAATTTTCTCCCTTGAACTCATCCTTCATGAATATCACCGCAACAAAAGACCTGAACAGGGCACTTGGTTCAGAACTGATTATTGCTCCGGTGTTCGAGGATTCCATGCCTCAGGATACGGCAAATGCACTTGGTTCCCCAGGAATACCTGAAAGTGCCTCAAAGGCCGGGTTTAACGGAAAGTTCAAACAGAACATCTTCACAGAGGCAGACGGACACCTTATTCTACTCACAGGACTCGGAAAGAAATCTGAATATAACCTGGAAAAAATGAGAAGAGCATACGCAGAAGCGTATTCAAAGGTCAAGGACGCAAGTACAGGTTCAGTTGCAGTTCTGCTCCCCGGAACTCACGAAAATGAGGGTTTTGAGGCAGCATATATATTCAAAGTGAGCCACTATTATTTTGACAGATTCCAGACTGAAAAGACAACTTTTCCTGATCTGCAGTTAAACATTGTCACAGGAGTAGGTCAGGATGTCATTGACGGTGCAGTCAAGGTTGGCGAGGCCACCAATTTTACAAGAGATGCTGCAAATATGCCACCCTCAAGGGGAACACCATCTCTCTTTGAGAAAATGGCCAGAGAAATATCAGGAGTAGAAGTAACTGCATTTGGCAGGGAGGATTTTGTCAGGTTGGGAATGGGTGGACTTGAAGGAGTTTCAAGGGCAGCCACTGAACCGGGCAAGCTTGTAATAATGGAATACGGTCCAAAGGATCAGAAACCCCTGCTCCTAGTAGGAAAAGGCATTACATTTGACAGTGGAGGAATATCCATCAAACCATCTGAAGCCATGGATGAGATGAAATTTGACAAATGCGGTGCATCTTCTGTTCTGGGAATAATGAAACTGGCATCGGATCTCAAGCTTAACAAACACATAATTGGAATGATGCCTCTCACAGAAAATCTCCCGGGAGGTAATGCATACAAACCCGGTGATATTCTCAAACACTACAATGGAAAGACATCAGAGATTCTCTCAACTGATGCAGAAGGAAGACTCGTCCTTGCAGATGCTCTCTCGTATGGTGTTGAAAAGTACGATCCTTATGCAGTGATAGATTTTGCAACACTCACAGGAGCATGCGTTATTGCTCTTGGAAACAACATCGCAGGGATAATGGGAACAGATGCCAATCTTATTTCCCAGATAAAGAAAGCATCCTCAGAAACTTGGGAAAATGTGTGGGAGTTGCCCATTGACCAGGATTTCATGGACCAGATAAAAAGCGAAGTTGCTGACATAAAGAATACTGGTGGAAGGCCTGGCGGTGCCGAGACAGCCGGAGCTTTCCTGAGAAATTTTGTTGGAGAAAAGCCTTGGGCACATCTTGACATTGCAGGAGTGGCGTGGACACAGGCGAAGACAGTGAAAACACCATATCTTCCACATGGTGCCACTGGATTTGGTGTTAGGCTGATCTATCAGTACCTTATGGGAAACTGATTACTCTTCACCTGTGAAGCTGTACTCAATTTCCTTCCCCTTTTTTATATAGTTGTAAATGGCGGCTCCGGTGTCGCTGGCAATCTTTATTCTGACTATGCCCTTGCTGGAACTCTTTGCCTGAAGAATCAGGATGTTGTCCACATAGAATTTCACGTCCCTGTTTGCTTCTCCCACGGTGAGGTAAATGATCCTGTTCTTGATCTCAATATCTGCCTTCTGTCTTTCACTTTGCCCGTTTTCTTCTATGGGTTCCACGTCTATATGTAAACCGTATTTCTTCTCAAGTTCGTTTACAACGGCACCTTTCTTTCCAATTACCCTGGGAAGGTTTTCCTCTGCAACCTGAATCTGCACCCTGCCTTCACCGATCATCTTCACTGCAACTTTCCTGGTACCCAGCATTTTCTTCATATCCTGCAGTATCTTCTCTTCAGCAAATTTGTGAAGGGAACTCTTCTTCTGTTCCTTTGCAACAGGTACAACAACGATCTGCTCACCGAAGGTGTATATCTCATAGACAGTGACTCCTGTCTGGAAATCCTTTACCTCAATAACCGGTCTAGCAAGATCCTCTTCCCTCATGCCGCTTGGAACCTTCACGGAATATGTTGTTGTAAGTACCTTGCCTACAAAACCCTTCTCGATGAATATGACCGTATCAACTATCTGGGGTATAAGCCCCAGTTCAATTCTGCCTATGAATCTTTGAATTGCATCTATGGCCCTTGTTGCATGGACTACTCCAACCATTCCAACGCCTGCAAGTCTCAGATCGGAGTAGACCTTGAAGTCTGAAGTAACCCTCATTTCATCAAATACAGTATAATCCTCTCTCACCAGGAGCAGAATGTCTCCGGTTTTCTCCATTGAGCCTTCCAGTCCGGTATATTGTGTTATGTCCTTGCTTACCTGAAGATCCCTGGGTTTCTCCATGGTCTTTACAATGTTTCCTCTTGAACTGAGATACTCAGCCAGAGCCTGAACAAAAGTACTCTTTCCTGCTCCAGGTGCTCCAGCAATAAGAATGCCGCTCGCCTGATCGCCAAGTCTTGCAAGCAGTTCAGGTCTGAGGTTGTACTGGTCTATGGCGAGCTTGGCAATTGGCCTTACTGCTGTTATTTCAACATCATCAGAAAATGGGGGTCTCGTGATCACTATTCTTATGTTCTTCAGTTGTACAACAGTTGCACCATGGGAATCCATTTCAATAAATGAATCATCCTCATTTCTTCCTCTGAGGACAATGTGGGTTGCGATGTCCTGCAGTTCATCTCTTGAAACGATATAACTGAGTTTCTCATAATGCACATCTCCGGGATGTCCCTTTTTTACCACCGGGTTAAGATTTGCCTTTAAATGAACAGATGTGGTGATATCGTCAAAAAACTCCTCTATATTCTTGGGTTCTTTTCTGAGAGGTTCAAGATATTCAACCTTTATTCCCTTGATTATTGCAATATCCTTCTGTATCCTGTCTCCAGTGACCAGAATTGCATCATTCTCCAGTGCAACAGATCGGATGATCTCATCGATTTCTCCAGCTTTTCCCCTCTTGATCTGCCATTCCTGGGGTCTTCTGCCGAAGACCTCTATGTATATCCGGCCCTCTCTCTCGAGTTCCCTGAGTTTCTTCAGTTCATCGAGTGCAGCAAACCCAATAGCTCTCCCTTCATTGGCCTGATGCTCCACCTCAGAGATCATGGCTTCTGCAAGAATGACCCTGCATTCTTCCTGGGATTCTATGAAAGAGGTAAAACGGCCGTCTATGATAACAGAAGTATCTGGAACGTAATCCACAAATTGATAGACCTCCAGCTTATATAACCAGTTCGCCTCTTGAAAAAGTGATATTTACTGAGCTGCAGCAGGGACTTGGGAAAGAGATTCTCGAATCACTTACTCAGTTCTTCCGTTCTCTTGATCTGAGAAATACATCTATGGCTTATTCAGGAGGACTTGACAGCTCACTGCTTCTTTCCATCAGCCCCAAAACAGTAATTCCGTACACACTGGGTGACAGGGGCTCAAAGGACTTTTCCAATTCCGAGAGTGGCTCACGGATGCTTGGATACAGCACGGTTTTCATCCCTCTCAGCTCAGTGGATCTGGAAAAGTATGTTGGAATTGTGAGGTCTGTTGATCCGAAAATAAAGAAGAAGGATCTCGGATACGAAACTGTGCTCGCAGTTCTGCTCGACAAAATGAAGGAAAATAGAGTTATTACCGGACAGGGTGCGGACGAGATCTTCTATGGTTATAATATATTCAGGGAATCGCCTCAATTAGACAACAGCAGTCATATGAAGAAACTTTACAATGAAACCCTCCCACGCGAGAAAAAAATTGCAGAGTATTTTGGAAAGGAGCTTATCACTCCCTATCTGTCTGATGGCATTCTGGAAATAATGAAAGGGGTTGATAGGGACACAAATTTTGCAGGGGAATATAACAAGGCCATACTTAGAACAGCAGCAATTCATGCAGGCATGCCTACAGACATTGTGGAAAGGAAGAAAACAGCTGCCCAGTATGGTTCAGGGCTCCTGAAAAAACTCAAGTCCATGCCACTCTGGAATACATTATCATGAAACGACCGGTATATCCATCACCAACTGCGGTTAATATAAATAGAATCATCAAATAGCCAAAAACCTGAAATTGCAGTGATAACATGGCTTACATAGGTATTATCGGAGGAAGCGGGCTCTACAACCTTCTTGAAAACCCGGAATCGCTTGACATTGAGACACCATTTGGCAAACCATCAGGTGTTGTTGAAGTTGGAAAGATCAACAATGTTGAAGTTGCATTCATTCCGAGGCATGGCAAGAAGCACACTATCCCTCCCCACAAAGTAAATTACAGGGCCAATATATGGGCTCTTGAAAGCATAGGGGTAAAGAGGATACTTGCAGTTAATGCGGTGGGGTCACTTAAGGAGAATCTTGCACCAGGTACCATTGTAATACCAGACCAGTTTATTGATTATACAAGAAGAAGGGAACTGACCTTCTACGACGGTCCGGAAGTTTATCATATATCTGCAGCAGATCCATTCTGTCCCCATATTAATCAGGAGCTCTACGAGTCGGCACAGAAGGTAACAAAGGATGTCCACCTTGGGGGAACATATGTTACTGTCGAAGGCCCGAGGTTTTCCACCAGAGCAGAATCAATGATGTTCAGGCAGTATGCTGACATCATTGGGATGACACTGGTCCCGGAAGTGAACCTGGCAGACGAGAAATCCATGTGCTATTCCGTTATTGCAACAGTTACTGATTATGATGTTTGGGCAGATAAGCCAGTTGAGGCTGCAGAGGTTTTCAAGACCATGAAGGAGAATGAGGAAAAGGTAACCAGACTCATCAAGGATGTTCTTCCACTTATAAATAAGGAAAGAACCTGCCACTGCAAAGACAGGCTTAATGACGCAAAGGCATGAGGAAATAATATGAAAATCAAATTTTTGGGCGGAGCCCAGGAAGTCGGAAGACTTGCGGTGAAGATACAGGAAGGCAATACAAAGCTGATGGTGGATTACGGGGTAATACCGGAGAAACCACCGGAATATCCATTACCATATGAGAAAGTGGAAAGCATTTTTGTAACTCACGCTCACCTTGACCATATAGGCGGTCTTCCAATGTGCTACCAGACACACAGACCAGATCTGTACGCCACTACAATGACAGCAAACAGCATGAGACCCATGCTTGAGGATTCAATAAAAATAATGGATATTGAGGGATACCCTAAGAGATTTGCGAGGGATGACATCAACACTCTCTACGAGATGGTCATAACATCAAGATACGGAGACAGTTCGCAGGTCGGGGAACTCACTGCCACACCATATTCTGCAGGACATATTCCGGGGTCCACAATGTGGAAGTTTGAGAACAACATGGATTTTCTCATTACGGGTGACCTTTACACTGGTGATACAAACCTTCTTAACGGAGCCAAACCGGTGAAAGCGGAAACTCTCATCATGGAGAGCACTTACGCAGGAAAAAATCATGTTGACAGGCAACAGGTCGTTGCAAGATTCAGGGAACGGGTAAAGGAAATCGTCGACAACGGTGGAAAGGTTATTCTTCCAGCATTTGCAATGGGAAGGACACAGGAACTTCTCATGATCCTGGCCACAATGGATCTTAAAGTGGCTTCCGATGGTATGGGCAATGCCCTCACAAACATTTATCTGGACACGCCGGGGGGGTTCCTGAGGTCAAGATCGGAACTCAAGCGGGCAGTGGGAAGAACAAGACAGATCAGGAACAACCGCATGAGGATGAATGCACTTGAGGAATACGACGCGATTGTGACAACATCAGGAATGATGGACGGAGGACCTGTTTTAAGGTATGTTCAGGAACTTGCAGATGATCCAAAGAGTGCCATATTCCTTACAGGATATCAGGTTGAGGGCACAAATGGAAGAAGCCTCATGGAAACCGGGGTACTGAATATTGCAGGAGCACCCGTAAGACCCACCATGCAGATGGACTTCTTTGATATGTCTGCACATGCAGGCCATGATGATCTCGTTTCGTTTGTCAAGGAAGTAGACCCGGAAAGGATAATACTCTGTCATGGCGAGCAAAGAGAAAAGCTCGTGGAAGACCTTGGCGAGTATGAAGTAATACTTCCCATGAATGGCCAGGAATTTGAAATATAAACTGGGTTAATATGCCCCATTTTATGGGGCCCAATATAATTTTACTGCCAATACAGGAAATCAGGTCAACAAATTCCGCTTGAATTTTGCGGGAAATATACCTATATACAAAAGATATACCAGAAACATGGAAGAGCTTCTGTCTGTCAAAAATATCCATATGGAATATCCCACAGGCAAAAGCAAACTTGTTTCCATTCAGAATGTTTCTTTTGATATCCATAAAAATGAATTTGTCTCCCTCATTGGACCATCCGGATGCGGAAAGTCAACAATTCTGAAAATGGTACTGGGTCTTATCAAACCAACTTCCGGCAACATTCACCTTAATGGCTCACCAATAAGCGAAAACAATCTCAGCAGGATATCGGTGGTCTTTCAGAATTCAGCGCTTTTTCCCTGGCTTGATGTGCTGAAAAACGTGGAAATTGTCCTTGAACCCCTGATGGCAGACAGGGATGAGAGAAAAGAGACTGCACTCAAATACATCAAAATGGTGGGGATTGACGGCTTCGAAAGTGCATATCCGAGAGAACTATCAGGCGGAATGAAACAACGTGTTTCCATTGCCAGGGCAATATCAACATCCCCCGATCTCCTTCTCCTGGACGAACCCTTCGCCGGCCTTGATGTTTTTTCAGCACAGGCATTGAGGGAAGAGCTTCTGGATCTCTGGCTTCCTCCTGACAAACCTCCCCATGCTGTTCTTCTTGTAACGCATAATGTAGATGAGGCAGTGCAGCTCAGTGATAAGATTGTCATATTAAGCAAGAGGCCAAGCACAGTGATTGCAGAAAGGCCAATAATTCTCACGAGACCAAGGAACACAAGAACTGAGGAATTCTACAACACAGTGGATGAAGTAATAAGAACCATGTCCCCCTGATTAATGGATTGGCACACCAAGAGCCTGGAATGCAATAATAAAATACTGTATGGCAAAACCTGCAACCAGAAGTCCAAATATCCTTGTCAGGGCTTTGAGCACCTTCTCTCCCATCAGTCTTGTTATTCTTGATGAATAGATAAAGAAAACGTAAATTATGAGCAGAACAATAATAATCGAAGCAAGTGTGAAAATATCATTCATGAAATTTGTAAGCAGCTCACCCTTGATTAGTATGATAACCAGGGAAATTGCTCCGGGGCCGGCAATAAAAGGTGTTGCGAACGGCACTATGCCAAGATCTGATTCTGTCTGCCCTCCACCCATGGATTTAGGCCTGTCCCCTTCACGGACCATCTCAATACCCATGATGAGAAGGATTATGCCTCCGGCTATTTCCAGTGCTTCAATGGTTATGCCAAAAAATAAAAGGATGTATGAACCGAAAATGGCAAAGAAAATCAGAATTAGGCCACCGTATAGAGTGGCGTCTATTGTTATGGTTTTCCTGCTTCTCTCACCGGTATCTGCGGTCATGGCTATGAACAAGACCAGTGAGCCAAAAGGATCTATGACAACGAACAGTCTGATGAATATGCTAAGAAAGTTGAGGAATGGTGTTGCCATATGATCATCTCCGGATAAATTACTTAAATAAGAGTTCTTGCCTTTTACGGGAATGTTGCCCAATGGAAATCACTACAGTTAACTTCCCAGCTTCCTCCGACTAATGTTTTATAAACAGGGTCAATAACCATTCATGCAGTTTGATCCCGCCATAATGCTCGCAGCTCTTGGAATAACACTCCTGGAGATGTCCGAGGCATCTGCAATGGGAATGGCACTTTATGCAGATTCAAGAAGAGCTTCAGCTTACGGTGCGGTTATCCTCGGCGTGATAACTGTAATGATTCCAACAGTTGTTGCAGGTAACTATATTGCACTCCTGCCCGTTGTTTATGTAAGGATCGCTTCTGCAACACTTCTTCTTTACTTCGGTATCAGGCTCATCAGGAGTGCAAGAAGATCGTTCAGGTTCCAGAGAATAGGGCCGCCAAAGGGTACAGGAAAGCATGATGAAGTGGAGAAAGGGATCATGTTCACAGGTTATTCGGTTGGTCTTGTGGAGGCATTTGAAGCAGCAATTGTACTCATAGCACTTTTTCCACAGAATTTCGATTCAACAGGCATTGGTGTCGTTACAGGCGGAATAATTGTAGTCATTTCAGCTTACATTCTTAGATCGCAGATAAGAAAAGTGAAACAGGCAACAGTCAAGACAGGAGTATCATCACTGCTGCTGAGCTTTTCCCTGTTCTGGTATGTTGAAACATTCTACTCACTCAATGATCTGTTCCTGATCCCAATTTTCATAGTGTTTTACCTTATAGTTTACAGTATCGCCACTGCAGGAATTCCGAGAAATCGTGTGGAAAGAACTGAAGTAGATGCAGAATAGGGCATCGCTTCACAGACCCGGTGGTGTGTACTATATTTCACAAGGAATTAAAGACACAGCCATAAGGATGTTCAGCAGATCGTAACCTTTCCACGGATGAGATCATTGGTGATCTCCTCAATCCTGGTAAGATTGTCGTCCACGATGTTTTTTATTGTCCTTCTTACATCAGGTGAAACGGCATCGTTGGTTGTTACGACTGAAACCTGAGGGAGATCGATCCTGTCACCTATTTTTCCTGCTATTTTCACTGTATTGTGTATTTCGGTGTAGTCATAGATATCCTGTGCAATTCTCTTTGCGAGAATGTTGTATATTTTCCCTATATGGTTAACCGGATTCTTTCCTGCCACTGCCTCAAAACTCATGGCCCTGTTTGGGGTTATCAATCCGTTGGCACGGTTTCCACGACCAGCAGATCCGTCGTCTCCGTGTTCCGCACTGGTTCCCGTTACTGTGAGATAACAGCCTTCTTTTCCCTTTTTCCTGTCATCCAGGGCATTCAGGGAGACATTGAATGAATACTCATCCGGGAGAAGATCATTAATGCGCATTGTTAGCTCTTCAACAAACCATTTCTTTGTTTCAAAATGAGACTGTCAACTCTCCGTTGATAGCCTGTGGTACCAGTATGATGTTTTGAGCAGTCCCTCATCTGTCTTGAATCTCTTCTTCAGCAGCTCGGATCGCATGGAAAAATGATGCTCTGCAACGTTGT
>JAJZJR010000055.1 GCA_021810045.1 Thermoplasmata archaeon | reverse complement strand
CTTCGACCACAACGGAAGAGATATCTGGTTCAGGAAGTTTGCCCACCTTCTTTATGGCATTGGCCTCCATCATTTCAAGAACTTTCTTTGCCTTTTCCAGGTTCTTTCCTCTGGTCGCAAGCCATCTGGGAGATTCTGGAAGCTCAAATCTCAATATCAGTGCGATCACGGCAATTATTGCTCCTATTCCAAATAACCAGCGCCAGCCGTTGTAAAAAACAGGAACAAGACTCAATCCAATGAAAGGCGTGACTGCCTGTCACAGAATTCCTACCAGAAAGGTGTAGACTGTTATCTTTCCCCTTACCGACGGAGGTGCGAATTCACTGATGTATGTTGATACAAGATTCAGGTCTGCGCCAAGACCAAGACCAGTGATAAACCTGAATATGGTCAGCTCAGGCACGTTAACGGAAATCGCATCTCCAAATGAGCCTAAGGCAGTGAGGGCCATTGTCAATATCATTGAACGATAACGGCCAAAGACATCTGCAGTGCTGCCAATAATGTAAGATCCTATCCCATAACCTATCAGTCCAACTGATAATGCAATGAAGAGGCTTGTGGAGGCCCCAATATGAAACTGCGAAGCAATGGCAGGCATCGCCAAACCGATATCCGAAATGTCGTAGAACGTGAAAAAATAACCAAGGCCAATAATTGCCAAAAAGGCTGTCGGTAAAGACCAGACAGGTATCCTATTGGCTCTGGCTATAATTTCATTTACCTCGTTTCTTTCATCGTTTGCCTTGAAAAGATTACAAATCATCAGTATAAAATACCCATTCCTTAAATGTTAAATACTATGATAAAACAACCAACACCTTCAGTTAATGTTCCTTTTTAAGGCACATACTAAGTAGACTTTATAAAAAGTCTATGGTCGAACGTGGCTTTGAATGTGAAAAACAAAGTTCTTAGCCTGCTTCCACAGCAGCGGTTGCTAAACTACTCCGGGTCTAATCAGTGAAATTAATATACCGGCAAACATCTGAGGACATTTGAGCTTATAGATATGGCGCATATCAGGTGCGTGGATTTTCAGATATTGATGCCCGATAAGGAGTATGATATTACCCACGATATAGAAGGAGCTATGAATGCGGCAGTGCGATACTTCAATTTTCTAGTTCCGTTCACCAAGGGAGGGCTGACACCTGCCGAGTTAAGCGGCTCACTGCCGGCGCCCATTGTTGAATTCATAAGAAATTACAAAGAAAAAAGATACAATAAAGTTGTTGAAGTGGATACAGACTTCTTCACTGCTACAACTCTACAGAGGATCATGAATGGGTATCTGCTTAACACCAACAAAACTCTTGAAAAGCGGATCGAATTTCTGCGCAACTTGAAAATTCCAGTTGAGAAAAATCCACTTCAAGGCGGAAAACCCGTTGTGAATACACTTTCATCACGCCCGTTTTCCGTGAAGCTGAATGATTTCTTAGTTATCATGCGGCTCATGGCATTTCTGAAGCATCTTGAAGAAAGCGATTTCAGGCTCAGGTTCATGGGAATGGACATAGCAGTAACACAATCAGTTGACGGCATGGACAGAAATCCCATCGAAATACAATTTTATGATAGCAGAATATATCAGCCTGTTAAAATAACAACAACACTTTGTACCCTGTCACTTGTTGGGGAGAAGATTTACGTTATGTTTTCAAACCAGTTTAGAAAGGACCTTTTTTATCACGTTCTTAAAAAAACAGATATCACAGAAATTCTGGAGGGAGATCTGATGAAATCCAAAGGGAAGCAGAGGGACGTGGAAAAGCCTGTTCCCAACAATGAGAGATCGAATGACAAAGGAAGTCGAATAACGCATTCAAGGGCAGAGATCAGTGATGTTTACCAGCTTCGTGTTGCAATCAAAGGCATTTCTCCTCCAATATGGAGGAAGCTGCTTGTAAGATCGTTAACAACACTTCACGACCTGCATCTAATCATTCAGGCTGCATTCGGGTGGTATAATTATCATCTTTACGAATTTAACATCGGAAGCGAGCGTTATGCAAATCCAGACCAGATGGATGATGAGTTTCCTGATGACATTGATTCCAGGGAAACAAAGCTGGCGCAACTGGCATTAAGAGAGGGCTCGAAATTTTCCTACACGTACGATTATGGCGATAACTGGGAGCACAGTATATTGGTCCAAAAAGTTTTTCCTTACGATCAGAGCATGAGTTTACCGGCATGCATTGGAGGAAAGAGAAACGGCCCGCCAGAAGATTGTGGCGGGGCATATGGATATCAGAATATGTTGAAAGTAGTTTCAGATCCTGCCGATCCAGAGCATGAATCCACAATGGAATGGCTTGGTGAATATGATCCGGAGGAATTTGATCTGCAATCTGCGGATGAAGCAGTTAGGAAGTATAAAAATATGGAAAGCTGACTCCCTTTACACGATAAAGTGTCAGATGTTCCTGCTTCATCAACGATGCACCCATCAAAGGATATCCAAACGTTTTATCTCATCTCCTTCCATCCTTTTCAAGTAATTTATCGGGCTTAAATTTACTATCACATATGGGTATGTTCTTTTCATTGTTCCCATCTTTATGATCCATTTGCAATTCGTCTCATCTCTGAATATTGGAACTTTTTTACTCAGTTTATTTAAGCCTATAGCAACCTGGTAAACAACATTGCGATTTTTCCTATGAGATGATTTTGAATACCGCTGATCCTTCCACGATAAGGGCCTGTAACCTATCAACCCAATGCAGAACTTTTCCGAATGATAACGTCATATGCGCCTGACGCCATTTCCATAATACGAATAAAGTAGTAATAATAGTAGCTCACACTGCTGGCATAATAATCTCTTTTCAACAATCAGTTTATGACTGACGTCTGGTGCAATATAAGTTCGGTGTAAACTATTCTTAGTTCCTTTCTGTATCTTTTGTACATATTTTCCCTACATAATTTTGTTTCACTTATCTCATATATGGCACAATTCATACAATTTTGGTGAAAACCAAATGAACAAGAAATTGTTAGTAATGGCGCTTGTGCCAGTATTAGTTGTGATGAGCGGGGCCCTCGCTTTCTCAGCCTTTACAGGCACAGTGACCACAGATGTAACAGCCTCGTCTGCAACCTTCAGCTTATCGGAAGCAGGAAATGTTGCCCTATACAATGCAACAAATACTGTAGTGACAATAACTGGTCCTAATGGCGTAGGAATGACTACTGCTGGTGTTACACCGCTTGAGCAACTAGGTACCATCGCAGCCGTGAGCGGATCTAGCGAAGCAACTTTCTCAGTCAGTGTCAATAACCTTGCTCCTGGTGATTTCGTCTCACTGATCTTTGCCATCAACAACACAGGTACATCTGCAGTGAATCTCGGTGCAATGTCTTTCTCTGGTGTAGGATCGCTTTGGGTACCAGCAACGTTCTCAAGCGCCACTGGAGTTGTTGCAACAACATCGGGAGAAGCGGGTTTTGCCTATGGTGGGCTATCGCAATATGCCATCTATCCTGGTAATGCATATACAACGAGCTCAACCTATGAACCATCTGGCATTCTTGCACCTGGTGGAACTGCAGTCTTCTGGTTTTATGTGGGACTGACCAGCAATGCCGGCAACAACTATGTAGGGCAAAACTCGGGAACTCTTACACTGACCGCAAGTGTGACATCTGCTGCATAAGTGGACTACAAAATATTTAATGCAATGAGGGTGGATCTTAAAAATCTGCCCTCAGGAGAATTTACATGAACAAAAAATTGTTTGCTCTGGTTATGGTACCTGTACTAGTTGTCATGGGGGGTGCACTGGCATTCTCAGCCTTCAGTGGAGACGTAACAACAAATGTAACAGCAACCGCTGGACATATCTCTGTAAATGAATATGCAACACTGTATTCCGGATATTCAAAGTACACCAGCGTAAAAGTCACAGGCGGATTTGGAAGCAACACGAATACAGCTTATTTGAATGACAGCAAGGTTTATCCCGTCAATAAAGAGACCAATCTGGCAACAGTTCCCAGTGAATCTTCTGGGGCACAGAACGTTGTTTACTGGGTGAATGTGAGTCAGCTTTCACCAGGCGACTGGGTACAGATCAATCTTGTGCTTGAGGACAAAGGTCCACTTGGAATTGAATTCGCAGATCCAGTGATCAGCACAACTGGACTGAATGCTTTGACATTGATCGGTGTAAACGTTAATCTCAGCAATGTAACAGGTTCCCTCAATTCAGATGATGTATTCACTGCTAATCCTCTGTCAGGGATCAGTGGACTTTCTGCTGCAGGCGACTATTTGGCCGCAACTACGGAAGGTGGTCTGTCCACTGGTATTTCTTCTCCGGCTGAGACGGGGTACGCATACGCACTTGGATCATTGTTCTCTAATTTTAACATACCTCTTGGAAACGGTGGTTCTGCCACTTATTCATTCTACATAGGACTCTCAACTGATGCCGGCAATAACTATGCAGGTTCAAGCATCAGTATCCCGATTGTTGTTTCAGTCAGTTCAGTGTCATAAATATTTATCAGAATTCATTTTTTGATTTGTTTCATTTTTCTTTTATTCAGGTTACATCCTCTTACAATTACCAATTCGAAATCATGCACAGTAACCTCAGGAATTGAAAAACAACTGGAAATTTGCAAAGTTTATATTGTCATTCCGTATGAACAATATCGTTAAACCGGACTGATGATAACGAAGGAACTAACTCTGTATAAAATCAAAGAAATGGCCGTAAATTCTCACAGGGCTGTCTATAATACAGCACAGCTGTCCAGCCTCATTGGCAAGGATTTCAATACCGCTTCGGTGTACCTGACGAGGCTGTGGAAGAATGGAGTTGCAAAGCGTTTGCTTCGAGGGAAAATTTCTTTCATAGACAATGATTTTGTTATAGCATCGCAGCTTATAGAACCTTCATACATATCTCTGTCCTCTGCCTTACTTTTCCATAACGTTTCACAGCAGGTTCCACACAGAGTCCAGTCTGTGACTCCGGTAAATTCCATAACTTATGATAATCTTGGACTTGAATACCATAGGATTCCCCACGGGCTCATGTTTGGCTATGAACGCCACACCATTGGAGAAAGTTATTGCTTTATTGCTACAGTGGAAAAGGCATTGCTTGATGGATATTACCTTAATTATTTCTCATCGGAAGACCTGCAAACATATCTCCATAACAGGAAAATCCGTGAATTCAAATCATATCTGGAGAAATTTTCTGGAAAGGGAAAACTAAAGCTTCTAGAGGTTGCGGAATGATTGATTCGCAAAGGTTAAGAGAGATCTCCAAACTCTTCGGGATGAGGCCATAGCAACAGGAGAAACATTATCTCCAGAGCCTTATCCTCACCATCGTTTCCGACTATCCTCTTGTCTTCGAGGGTGGAACTTATCTTTGGTTATTTCATGGGCTGAGCAGGTTTTCAGAAGTTCTTGACTTCACTGCCAGAGGAACTATCAAGAAGGACTTCCCGGCATTTATCTCGAGTTCCCTGAGACTCTATGGATACGAAAATGAGATCAAGAGAATCAAAGACAATGAACATGGGATTTCAGTCAGATTCATGATAAATGGACCATTGCATACCAGTAATAAAGATAGATGTGCAATCTATGCGGAGGTCAGTGGTAGGGAGAAGGTCCTTCTTCCAGGCATGCCACTGAAGATAGACTTTCCCCAGTATGATATTCCGGTAAAAACTTTGTCCGGAATGAATCTTGATGAGGTTGGGAGCGAAAAAGTCAGGGCGATCCTTACACGTGAGAAAGGCAGAGACATATTTGATCTCTATTATTTGATTCATAATAAAGAAATTAAGTTTAATGCTGAATTGGTTAACAGAAAACTTGCTTTCTACGGCATAAGTTTCGATTCCGAACAGTTTCTTCAGGAATTGGGAACCAGAAGCAAACTTTTCTCAAGGGAGTTGAAGCCTTTGGTATTTGGTAAAATACCTGACTTTGATCAAGTAGAATCATCCATCGAAAAGTGGTTGGCTTCATAA
>JAJZJR010000054.1:2791-6214 GCA_021810045.1 Thermoplasmata archaeon | reverse complement strand
ATTCCAGGGGTCTCAATCCTGGTCTCCTTAACAATATAAAAATCATCGTCCGTAAAAGCCAAATTCCAGATCCAGCCCTCTTCCTCGTGCACTTTGGTGGTATCTCTGAAGATTATCAGGTGGCCGTAATCTGATCCGTCACTTTCAAAAATCGCAGTTCTATGCCCATTAGAATCCCGCCTTGCCCAGAGTATCATCTTAGTTGTTGAGTAAAATACTCTGTCGCCAACTTTCAACTGGAAACCATCCTTGAGAGACTTTATTACGATCATGGTTCCATTGTTTATGCTGGCATTTCTGATCCTTTCCTGGAATGTGAATTTACTCACGCCTTTTTTAATTTCCTCATAGTACGGGTATGATATCTCATAAAATTTTTCCGTCTCCTCTTTCCAGAATGTTTTCACATTTTCATCAATATGTTCAAAATCAGGCTTCTCCATGTTATCACAGCATGTGTGTTCTTCTTATAAACAATGATCGAAAATTGATATCTTTTCCATCCTATTGACAGGGCAAAATTCAATTAAAGACCTGCGAACTCATAAATCACAAGAGAAATCATGGCACCAGTTTTCCAGCAGGATGAATTGATCAAAGAAGTCAACGAATAAAATCTTTATACTAATGTTGTAATCTGGAAATATCAATAATGATATTTGAGAGTGATAATAACCGGAAACTTAACCTGTATAAAATAAGGGATATCTGCAACAACTCCGGTAGATCGGTATTTACAACTTCCCAACTGGTAAACCTTCTCGGGGTTTCAGATGGAATGGCCAGGTTATACCTCTCAAGGCTGGTAAAGAAAGGAATGGCGGTAAGGATAAGGAGGGGTTATATTTCGTTCTCAAGAAACGACTACATAATTGCTACTCAATTGCTGGAACCTTCTTACGTATCTTTAGATTCAGCCCTGCTGTTTCATGGAATAATTCAACAAGTTCCGAATAAAGTACAGGCTGTTACAACCATCAACTCACTTAATCTCAGCTCCAAGGGTATAGAGTACCATAAAATAAACCCCGGATTGTTCTTTGGATATGAAAGGATAAGAACGGAAAACAGCTACTTTCTGGTTGCAAATCCTGAGAAAGCCCTTATTGACGGCTTCTACCTTAATATATTCGATGAAGAATTCCTTGTGGAACACTCAAAGGGATTGGAATATGCTAAAATCCGGGAAAGACTGCTTAAATATCGGGGAATAAAATCTAGAAGAATAAAGGAGGTGCTGACATTATTGACGCAGAAGCAATAAGGAATCTTGCAAAAAGCAGGGGTTTCAGGCCATGGCAGGAAGAAAAACGGTATATCCAGTCGGTTGTCCTTTCAGGGCTTGCCGGTTCCCATATTGTATTCAAGGGAGGTACTTATCTCTGGTTCTTCCATGCATTGCAAAGATTTTCAGAAGATCTAGACTTCACTGCAACAGGTGTAATTGGCGCAAATCTTCCTTATGAAGTCTCAAAGCTTCTAATTCTGTATGGAATCGAGAACGAAGTCAGTATTATGAAAAATAATGCAGTTTCAACATCATTCAGGATCCTGGCAAAGGGGCCGCTTAACACAGGTCAGAAGGACCTCTGCCCAGTGTATGTAGAGATTAGCAAAAGAGAGGATATAAAGCTGGAACCCGTGCCTTGCAGGCTTGACTTGCCAGAATATGGGTTACCCATTAAGATAGTCAGGGGAATGAATCTGGACGAAGTTGGGTCAGAAAAAGTAAGGGCCATAATGACAAGGAAGAAGCCAAGAGATATTTACGATTTATACTATCTAATTCGGCAACATAAAATTCACCTGGATATCGGCTTGATTAACGACAAGCTGCAGTATTATGGCCTATACTTTGAAAGGAAAAGTTTCATGGAAAGAATTATGGGTGGGGAAAAGACCTTCAGCAGAGAATTAAAAAGTTTCGTTGCCGGAGAACTGCCAGATTACAATGAGGTTGTTATCATCATAAAAACTTGGATTCAACAAGAGGGACTATGATCATTTTTTATTATTTATTCATTATAAAATCTTTGAAAATTCTTGCAGGGAACGAATGTGTGTAAACTGAATTGCATTCCTTTTTCTTAAAATTGAAGGGTAAGCAGGGCCTAACTGAATCTATCACTTTCCCAACCCATTGAATGTAAAAATTATTTCATCCTTCACGGCAGGAAATTCATTTTCCCATTTTTTGAGATAAATCTATGTTTATTGAAGCACCAAAAAGCCATAAAACAAACTGTGGAATGGGGCTTACTGGACTTTATTATAGTTGTAAGCAAGTCCAAGATGGAATGTGTAAACCCAATTGCAATGATTACAGCAAAACACTCGTTATGTCTAAGGTTTCTGGGGTCTATCTTTAAATTCACGAGATGTGTGTGGAAGACGGCCATAGATGAAGAATGCCGAAATTATAGTGAATAAAGACAGAATGAACAGAATGAGGAAAGATTCCTGTATAGCAGAAGACATTGCTATGGCATTAATTCCATATTTACCCGGATTCGTAGAAGTCACATGGTTTATCAAGTATAATTCTTTATACCTGGAATAGGTGAATACTGTCAGGATAGAGAGGATAATGCTTCCTCCCATGTTACCCATAAATTGTACAATAGAACTTGACGCACCAATATCTCGCGGCTCTGCTGAGTATTGCGCAGAAAGAGTCGTGGCAGCCATCGTAAATCCAATGCCAAAGCCTATCGGGATCAGTCCCTCCACCAAGCCTAAGACAGGGAATGGCCCCAAAAATATATAGGGTTGTGTACTCGGCGATATTTTTAGAAGGGGCAGAAACCCCAGTGTCATGCAAATCGTTCCGACTACGCAAAAAAATCTGTAAGATAGCTTTGGCAATAGAATCCCTCCGAGTATTGACCCCATCACCATAGGAACGACGAAACCATACAGAACGTTTCTGAGCATATTTGATGTTCCGAAAAGAACCTCCGTTACAAATATAGCAATGAATGTACTAAGGGAAAAAAGAACTCCGCCACGAAAGAAACTAAGAAAACTGTCAGAAACTATCGTTTTATGTCTGAACATCCTGACAGGTATGACTGGGTCTTCCGCAACCTGCATTTCCACTAGTAAGAAAAGAGCTAACAGCATCAATCCGGTTGCAAAAAATGCAATAGTTAAGGGGTCTCTCAGTGACCATCCTGAATATGTCATTTCTATTAAGGGGAATACCAGAAGTGAGACCCACGAAGCAAGAAGAATAGAACCTAAATAATCAAACCTTCTACGCAAAATAGGTTTTAGTGGACCCAATAAAAACCATATGAGAATGAAAGAGACTATGCCGAACGGAATATTCACGTAAAAAACCCATCTCCAGCTTGTCGTATCAACGATGAATGCTCCAACTTCAGGACCAGTCACAATGGCAATCCCAATGAAACTGGTTAC
>JAJZJR010000054.1:0-2781 GCA_021810045.1 Thermoplasmata archaeon | reverse complement strand
CCGTGCACTTGGAGGTAGAACCACTGCAATCACTGCGAGTCCTACGGGCAGAAATCCACCGCTTCCAAGACCTTGAACTGCTCTGAACGCAATCAGTTCTGGTAGATTCAGACTCAATCCTGCCAAGATCGAACCCGTGATGAAGATAATTAGTGTTGCCAGGAGAATTATTCTCTTACTGAAGTGGTCGGAAAGTTTCCCAAATATAACCATCCCAACCGCGGATGAGGTAATATAGGCATCAATCAGGAAAGCAAGACCATTGGGCTGGTGTAACGCGCCAACTATGGCCGGCATTGCAGTTGTTACAATGAGATTGTCGAGAGCACCCATTAGCACTCCCATTACAATTCCGACCATTATTAGATAGGGGTGACTTGTTGATTGCATTCTTTTAATTTCGCTACTTCCATTCTTACCAAGAGACACTTATTCACTATCCGTTTTCTCCAGATTGCCCAGTGCCTTTACCATAGTTGATACAATTCTAGAGAATGCACTCATATCTTCTATATTGAGTGACTTCTCAAGTTTCTCTGTCATTGACTGTTGCATTTTCTGAAACTTCAGAAGCCTCTCTTTTCCATTTTCTGAGATTGATATCTCAACTTTCCTCCTGTCTTTGTCACTCCTGGCCCTATATATATAATTTAATGCGGTCAATCCGTCCAGTAGATCAGTGATACTAGGGAGTGTCGTCCCCGAATAGGAAGATATCTCCTTAGGGGAAATTCCTTTCCGCACAGATATCACTTGCAATGACCATGCCTGCGGTAATGTAAGTTGTGCCTTTCTCGCGTTTATCCTCGAAATTTTCGTGAATTTTGATATAAGCGTTCCAAAATCTGTCCAAACTCCCTCAAGACTTTCAACTCTGTTGTTAGGTAACTTATCCTGGCCCTTTCTTGACATATTAGGTTACCTAATAGTTAGGAAACCTAAATATATTTCTATTCACGACAAACCTTACTTTTATAAACAATTGAAAAAGCGAATCTGAACCTCGTTTTATAGCAATAACTGGATATTCAAAACTGCATAGTATCAGTTCTGAAGTCCAGTTTCAATCCAATCATTTGAAGTATTTCTACTCCAATTATGGCTGGAAAATCTATATTTTCAAGAATTATGAATTCCGGTTCGGAAACGATAACCCCGTTCAGTTTCAGATTCCCGAATGTCAGGGAACTATGCAATTTTCTTATGGATGACCCTGGAATTGAAACAGGAATTTCACTGTAAGATATAAATCCAAGTTGTTCTGGTCTGATTCCATTGGGCAACTCGGCACAGATATAGTTCCCTTCAGCTCCAGAATCTATCAAAGCGGGGACTTTGACACTCTTGACTGTGCCCTTTATTTCAATCTGATCTATGATCAATCCCATTTGAAAAAGCGTCCTTAGGTTGGGTTCTCTAAAAATGCCTCAACTTTTCTGGTAGTATCATTGATTACCAAGGAGGCAATTATGCCTGTCTTTTGCTTTTTATCTCCTATTTCTATGTCTCTTGAATAGACAACAACAATACTCCAATAACCCTGATTGAATTTTGCGGATGCAATCCTAGCCGGTCCTTCTACACCCAAATCTTTAAGGTGCTTTTCGACAGTGAGTCTCACATCTTTAATGTCCATATGGACTTCTTGATCCATAGTATATGCATTATAGGATGTTTAATAAACATTGTTTTAGATTCCAATCAATAGATTTCTCCTGAAAATACAATGCGAGAGCAAAGTTTTAGGCTTTGAGAAATGTAGTTATATTCATACTGTTATATCTATATCCAAAAGCTTTAAATGGGGCTGACCGGGTTTGAACCGGTGACCTCCCGGTTATCAGCCGGGTGCTCAAACCATGCTAAGCTACAGCCCCTCTCCATAAATGGATTTCCATAAATTATTGCGCTTATAATAAACGTTTCGCACTGGACGTGTTTTTCAGATATAATTTCAGCAATCAGGCATAATTCATTTCAGAAAGGTCCCTGCAGACAGCGCATATTTCATTTGCAGTAGGAGAACCACAAATATTGCATTTTCCAAGTTCCTCATGCTTGATGGAATTGGATAGAATAGGTTTCAGTTCATCATGGAACTTCACGAGGGCATGTCTTGTTCCGGGTGATTCCTCCTCCAGGTCAGCTATAATCTGCCGGAACCTGTTCCTCTGGGCCCTGCCGTAAAATGGGCACCATCCGGAATCGAACTTTATCCCGTTCACGACAGCATAAAGCATAACTTCATTTTCCGGTATTTTTCTCAGGGGAAGGATCCTTGGCACAAGCGTCTCCCTGATAAAATCGTGTGGTGCCATTCGTGCAAGCCTTTTGATGTCGCCTTTAACAACATTCATAAGAATTGACTGGGCGTAATCGTCCAGATTGATTCCAAGAGCCACATAGTCAGAGAAATTCAATCTGGATATCTTGTTCATGAGATTTCTCCTCATGGGGCCGCAGTGAGAACATGGTATTGTGTTTGTCCTGTCTTCCTCCACAATCTCCTCAAGCCTCCTCCCATAGTTGTCCGAAAATGATATGACATGATGTTCCAGTCCCAGGTCACTGCAGAGATCTCTTGCCTTTTCCAGTCCTGAATCCCTGTATCCGGATATCCCCTCGTCAACAGTGAACGGAAAAAGCTTTATTTTCCTGTCTTTTCCAAATATCTTGTTGAGAAGGTACAGGGTGACTGAACTGTCCTTTCCACCAGAAATAGCAACTGATATGGTCATGGGTTTGCCGGACCGTTTCAGCTGTTCCCTGATCTCCTTCTTT
>JAJZJR010000018.1 GCA_021810045.1 Thermoplasmata archaeon | reverse complement strand
TTGAACAGGTTGCTAACGATCTCCAGGATAGATTTAGCTCCTAGGCGGGGATGGCCCAGCGGTACGGCGGCAGCCTGCTAAGCTGTTTCTCAATGAGAGCGAGGGTTCGAATCCCTCTCCCCGCGCTATATTCGCTTCGGATATGGCATGCCCGCGCATCCTGTTCACCTCCTTTGTTTTTTTCTTCCCAGGAACATTGGACTGTGTTACTGTTACGTTCTCCGCATTTACGATTTTCGTAAAATATCCGTTTTTCTCATCAAAGAATTCACTGGCATGGATTTTTGATTCATTCTCTACACAGCTTTTTACAGCTTTGCCGAGTTGATGCGAATCCATACCAGGCGATCCCGCGGCCTGGCCGTTGTGCCCGCTCCTCATCCCTTCCTCAGCAAACCTGCGAAAAAAGGGCCTTAAAAGCTCCCCGTTCTTCCTTGCCTCTAGCTCATCAATGAGCAGAACATAGGGCATAGTGCTCTTTGGGTCCGCATGCCCAAGGTGGAACTGGACCCTCCTGAAGTCGGCGCCGCTCCTGAAAAGTTCCGTTGCAGCAAAGCGTCTCAGGCTGTGGGAGTTTACGTTGCTGCATCCGGCATCCCTTGCCCTCTCCCTGATGAGGTTTCTCAGGCTGTCCTTCGTGTACCGCATGGTCACAGTATGTCCCTTTCCGAGCCTGTGGTACCAGACAAAGAGTCCTTTGTCAGTCCTGTCCGTTGGTGTAAGGCGGTACCGGTTCTTGTAATCATCAAGGAATTCCAGGACTTCCGGAGCAACTCCAACTATCCTGTTCTTCTCACGCTTTTCTGCCCTGATGTATATGCCGTCATCCCTGAGGTCGTCGACATTTATGCGCGCTATCTCACCGATCCTTGCGCCGGTTGATGCGGCCGTAAGGAATATTGCCCTGAGAAGGTATGAATACTCCCTGCTGGGTATGGTGGATATGTAGCGGAATATCTTCTCAAGGTCCTCCTTTGTTGCCACGTACTGCTGTTCCGTCAGCTCCTTCCTGAGCTTCGGCGTCCATAACTCAACACCTATCATGCGGTTGTAGTGGATGAGTGCCGCAAGGTGGTTCTCAATCGTTTTGTTTATGTTTCCTTTCCTCCTTGCGAATCGCACGTACTTTTCGACATCCTCCTTTGACGGACTCTCAATGGGCATGAACTGAGAAAGGTATCTGAGGGAGTTTACGGCTCTTTTGCTGCTCTCCTCGGAATATATGTCGTTTACCTCAAGATAATCCAGGAAGCGTTCCTTCATCTCATCGGTGAATCCAGTATTCTGTGAATCTGTCAATTTTTCCCTCCTTTCGCTGGAGATGCCCAGTCCTGAAACTCTAAAAGGAGAGCTGGCATTGAATTATTGTCTTTCATTGTTTTATTCCCTCCCATTTAGGCAAAAACATGCCCTTGCCTTTCATGTACTCGTAACCATGTTTTTCCATTGCATTGCATAGGGTCTTGAAATCTTCCACCTTTTTCACCATCTTTATCTTTGCACCATCCACTGTTAGTCCGTACTTTGAGACAAGATCCATCAGTCCCTGGTTTTCGCCGGTTCTTGTGGCATTGCTCTCTGGATTGGTTTGGCCTGCCTTCCACAGGCCGAAAGGCTCTACTGCCCTCATCATGAGAAGCTTTGTTGCCTCTCCATTAAGCTTTCCGGCCTCCTGGACTATGTCGTTAACTATCTCCATTCTTGCAACCATTTCCCTTACATATTTCTCAAAATTATCCATGCTATTTTCTCTCCTCTTCATTTTCATTGAATGTATCCAGCCTTGTCTGCGGCTGCTCTCTTCTTACTCTTTTTAAAAGTTTTAAAATATCAGTGCTCATCTGAGCACCTCCAGAAGATCATCCCGATCTATCTTCCTCAAGATCTCATCCTTGTGTTTCCTGATGGATATGAGGGCATTGGATACCTGTCTCGGTTTATGCATCATTATCACCCTGGACTCTATGTATCCCATTGCAGCTGCCCTCTGCAATTCATTCAGATGGGAATCGTTAAAGTGATCCTTGGCTTCCCGGGCAGATGTAAACAGTAGCCTGCACACTTTGCACTGGTGAATATACCTGTCCTTTCCGGATGGATCTTTTACCCTGAAGAAAAACACTGAAACCGTGTACCTGTATACTGTAACATGATCTTCTATCATAAGGCATCCTCCATGATCAGGAGTTTTCTTCCCCTAGTTCCCATGGTCGTTCTCCTCCATTGAAATGGGCAGAACCATGAAGAATGGTCCAATCTGCAATTCCATTGTATCTCTTTGTATGTTCTGGTTTTTAATCTCCATTAAAATTCCTCCAGTTTTGTTGTTTTCATTGGATTCTTGCCCCTCTGGCAGATATCATATACCAACTTTGCAAAATCAGCCCTTTTATCCGATGCAATGGGCGGTATTTCTGTTAAACCCATCTCTCTCTTGGCTATCTGCAAGGCTTCCTGCATGTTCATTCCAAAGCCTCCAGCTCTATCCTGTTCTTGCAGGGATGGCATCTTACTGTACCGGCCTTTTTGGTCATCCTTTCCCATGTGTGGCCGCATTTGTTGCATGTTACCATAACGCCAGTTTTCTTCCTTCCAGGATGCTTCATCTTCTTCATCTCTTCCATGAAATTCTCTATTGCACCCTTGGGAAGAATCAAATTACCCTGACTGTCGTACATCATGAGATGACCTCCTGATCTCTCACCATTCTGTTTTTAACCTTCCAGTAAGCCATTTCATAATTGGACTGGGAGCATTTCTGATACGGCCACCATCTCTTTCCATCCTTGTCTAAAAGTCCGCCATCATGGGGATAACCATGCCATCCCCCTACAATTTCAGTATGACCTTTCGGGAGACCAAGGCAGTAATAACTTTTCAGGGAAGTCTCTTTTATGAGTTCCTCAATTTCCCCTCCCATGTCGGTTGTAAGAACTATCTCGCCAGGTAATGAGTTCCCTCTTTTCTCTTCCCTTTTAAGTTTTTCATAACACAGTGGACCTATTCCTCTCTTTACGGAAAGAGTCGTTGCTATTTCCTTTTCATATGTTGAACTGTTCAACGAAATACCTCTTTCACTATCTTTCTGGACATTTTCTCATACCTGTGGCCATAATAGTCGACAAGCTTTGCCTGGATCCTGATCCATCTTTCCAGGGAATCAGAATCTGGCCTGATCTTCTTTTCCAGAAGAAAACTCTTAAGGGTCAGATCAGCATCAGTCAGCTTGTGGTACAATTCCATTCTTGTTCTTTCCTTCCTGGCATCCCAAAAATTTAATGCCTTCAAAGGAAATATCCATTTGAGCCTAGTCAACTCACTTATTTTTTTATGTTCCATTTTAAAGGACCTCCCTTCCTATTCTCTCCAATTCTTTCATAGATGCAATTCTGGCGAAATCTGAAACTGAATTGTAGTTCTCGTTTGCCTTGATCAGTTCCTTGATTTCTTCAAATAAAGAAGCGGGTATTTTGATGTCTTTCCACTCTTTCATTTCCCACCTCTATTCGCCATAGATGTCGAAACACATGTCTATTAATAAACATTTCGACATATATGTCGAATATTCTTTTTATCTTAGTTTTATATGTTATACTTGTGGCGAAATCATATAAAGACGTTAAAATTCCGGAGGAGTTGTATCTGAACATAAAGGGATTTATAGAATCACACTCTGAATTGGGGTTTAGGTCAGTTTCTGAATTTGTAAACGCCGCGACACGCGTTGAAATGGAAAGAATTGAAGATCGAAAAAAATCCAAAAAGCCCTGAACCTCATTTCTTCCAGCCACATAGATGAAAGTGGAAACACTGGCCTAATGTGCTTTAGTGACTGATGAAGGGCTCTTCTCCACATCCATTGGAGTTTGACCCGGATCCATATGAAAGGATCTAGGTCCTGCAGTACATTTAAAATTAATTATTTCTTTATGTCTCATTTGATACCGTAGGAAAAGATCCCATCGAGATCATTTTGGAAAGCACCTGGGTTTTTGCTTCCTTCATATACGAAATGTTTTTCCGAACAACAGATATGCTCGTACTGTGGTCCAATAGAAATTTCTCTTGATTTGATAGAATTGTTACACTTTTTCTAACAAATGACATTGTGAGTTTATATGTGAGTTGTAAATTTATGGCTTTTAAATATCAAAGTACAAGTATAATGTATAAATTTTATTTGCTTAGAAAACTCACATAATGCATATAGACTGACAACTCAATAAAGATATCTGAGAAACAATCAGGGCCAATACCTACTCAAACCTCAGGAAAAACCGCTTAACGGAAATTTTATGAGGAATGCCTCTGTCTAACACAGGAACTGGAAAGGATTGAGGGGGAGAGCACGGCACCGCCGAGATATGTCATTTTTGTCCCAAAGCGGGAATATTCGGAATACCCTTTAAAAAATGTATCCTTTGAAAACTCCGGTAAGTAAAAATATCTCCATGTCATTGGTTATTTACTATGGCAGAAGGGAAGTCATACCAAACAAGGTCAAGGATTATGGCCTCAATCAAATCATCCAATACGTCGATAGAAAAAAAGGTGTTAGAAATATTGATAGATATGCACGTGGAATTCGTATCCCATCCAGACCAAGTTTATGGAAAGCCGGATTTCATAATACCAAATGGAAAAGTTGCAATATTCTGCGACGGCGACTTCTGGCATGGATTCGAAATGGGCAACAACCCCAGGCTTGACGTGAAGAACAACAGGGAGTTCTGGATAAAGAAGATAACCGCAAACATCCGTCGGGACAAAGTCGTAAACGACAGGTTGAGGACCGAGGGCTGGAAAGTCGTGAGGCTATGGGAGCATGAAATAAACGGTAATCCAGAATACTGTCGAAAGACCCTTGCAGAAGCCTTGGAGGCGTTGGCTTGAAAAAACCGCCGGTTGCAGTCGACTTATTTTGCGGTTGTGGAGGTTTGAGCCTGGGCATGCGAAGAGCGGGAATAAGTGTACTTGCTGGGATCGACATGGACAAGAGCATGAAAGAGACGTACGAGCTAAACATCCGCGGAAGCAGATTTATAACCTCAGATATCAGAGACGTAACCAAGGAGACGATACTTGAAATTTTCGACGGACATGACGGTCCAAAAGTACTCGCTGGCTGTGCCCCTTGCAGACCGTTTTCGTCCATCAACCGGGAGGGGGGCAGGAAGCACATGGATTACGGACTTCTCAATTACTTCGCTAGTTTGATAATCGACGTTAAGCCAGACGCCGTCATCATGGAAAACGTTCCCGGGCTTTACACGACGGGCAGGGAAGTGTTCTCGAAATTCCTTGCTGCCCTGCGTGAAATCGGGCTGAACCCTTCTTTCGAACCCCAGCTTGACTTTGCCGACTACGGAATTCCCCAACACAGGAGGAGACTGATACTGGTGGCTTCGAGGGGAGAACCCAGACTCTCGCGCAGAAGCCATGGGCACGGAACCAAGAAAGGGTACGTCACCGTGAGGGACGCAATCGGGTATCTACCTGAAATCGCCGCGGGATATAGGGAAAATAGCGTTAGGGGTCACTCTTGCAAGTCCCTGGCAGAGGTAAACCTAACGAGAATTCGCCTTACTCCTCACGATGGCGGCTCCAGAACGGACGTGCCCATGGGCCTGTGGATTCCGGCGCATTTGAGGCACAAGGGGCATGGAGACACTTACGGAAGAATGAAATGGGACGAACCGGCTCCCACGTTGACCTGCAAATGCATGTCGATTACCAACGGCCGTTTTGCGCATCCGGATCAGGATAGGGGAATTTCCGTCAGGGAGGCCGCGTTGCTTCAGGGATTTCCTAGGACATACAAGTTCCCGAACAACTTTGAGGTAGCTCAGAGATGTATTGGAAACGCCTTTCCGCCGTTGATGGCCGAAAAGGTAGCAAGAGCGTTGCTCAGGAGCATGGAATCCCGTGCTGCCGAGGAAACCGCCGATTCCGAGTTGGTTAAGGAGATCGACCAGTCATTGCCTCTTGGCCAGTAATCTGAACCAAGACGCCCTTGCCTCCCTGGCAAGCAGGGCAAGCATCTCTTCCGAGTACATCCTTGCCACATCCTTGGATATCTCATGCGCACTGCACACGGGCTTGGGAGCCATAAATATCTTCGGGGACCCTTCCCCGAAGGGAAAAAGTGAGTCCGGATAGACTTCGAGTACCTCGCTATCCGTCATCACGGACACTATCTCGGAAACGTAGCGTTTTTCCACGGATCGCAACTCGGGGTCGCCCGATTCTGGATAGCCTATTTTCAGGTAGGGGGCCAGAGTCTCGATTCTGGGCACCACGATGTCTTTCTCGTGTTCCGGATTCAGAGTGGAGGGCTCGCTGGAATAGAAAGTCAGCACCGAAGCCTTAGCCGTTAGGAAGGCGTAATTCGAAACGGCCTCGTCCAGGTAGTCCTCCCGTCTGTTTTTCACCAGTTCCCTTAGCCGGTTTTCCCAATAGTCCCTGTCCGCCGATGGAGGGGCATTCTTTATCGGCTCCTCTTGCATGGACTGGAATCTTCTAAGACTTCGAAACGTCACCACCGCCTTTCCCTTCGGGATCGTATCGGAAAGGGCGAAGAATAAATTGTTGACGACCTGGTTATGGCTGTATAGGTGGGGGGACTTAACGTACTCCTCAGGGGTCATGACCAGCAGCGGCCTTCCGCCCGATTCTTTTTTCCGGAAGCTCATGTGCCATAATACCAGTGGGGCAATGATATCTAAATTGACGCGCTTCACGAAACCGCAGAGTAGCACTCTACCCTCCTCGCTTCCCACGCCCCGAACCAGGTTGCTGAATGCCTGTAGCCCCTTTCGGACGAGCTCGCCATGGGGGCCGAAATTAACGGCATCAGAGAAACGGTGTTCCACGGGGAAAACCCTTCCGTCCCGAAAGTGCATTTTGGTAATCCCCATTTGGAACAATATTTCGTAATCCTTCACGTACTGCCTAAGATCCATGGCGGCCTCGTGTATCCTTTGCACCATGGTCTCCTCGTCCTGAAGCATTTCGGGCGTTATGAGGAAACCCTCGTCGACCGCCTTGGAGCGGCTGTATTGGGCAAGCACCTTCGGATCCGGGTTTATGAACGTTTCCGGCACTTTCTTGTTAATGTCGTACCTAGCACCGACCGCCGTTATGATGGCCAGAGGTCTAGATGACGTGTTCCATGGAATGATCTTTCCCAAGTCGGTCCAATAGCTCGAACTGTCGCTTCCCCCTATCCTGAGCGGGCGTTCCTGGGGATTAATGTCTATTATTTCCAGGAAGCTATCGCCCATGATTGTCCAGTTAAGGTATTTCCTCAGGCTACTCTCGTGGACTTCGGAAAGATCACCATCGTTGTTCGTATATTTAAGCCTGAAAGGGGTTTCCATACCCTCATCTTCCGAGGTCGGCACATCCCAAGGGACTCCCAACCATTGATTGAAGACCCTCCTGCCGATTTTCTCGAGATAGATCATGCTTACCTTCATTTTTTCTTTTAATCTGTGATCGCCCGCATCTTCGTACTGCCCGTAAAAATATCTATGAGTTTCGACGCACCACTTCGCGAATTCGAGTATGAGCTCTATTGGATTTTCAGTCAAAAGTGCCAGGGCGGTTTCCTTGTATACAGAACGCCGCTGGGAGGGTGACATCCTATCCAGTTCCCCCCCAATTGCCTGATTCACTATGTCCCTGAGTACGTTGTCATCCTCAGGGGATTCGTTTCTTTCTCGTTCCTCGCTAACCCTATCCATGGTGGTTAGGGTACCCGGCGATTGGTTTAGAGCCCTATAAACGTATTTTGGCCTCCCCTGGCCCTTGACGTCCTCGGGCAAAGCCAGAATTCTGTTTTCGTCCTGCAACTTTTGCAGGGCCCTTCTGATGGCCGATGTCGAAAAGTCATGATTTTCCGCTAGCTTTTCCACCAGGTCTCCATATGTAAGGGCGCCCACGCTATTCCCAAGCGCGTCGAGTATGACGTCGGAAACCTCCGACTCTTGTGTTTCTCCGTTATGCATCTTCCCACCTTACTCTACTGAAGCATCCTCGGGGTTTCGCCACCATGATGGGTGCTCCTTCCTCCCACGTCAAATACGGTAGCATGCCTTACCGTCTCCCGATTTCCTACAAGGAGGCATGTTCCGGATTTCATCCTGGGAATCCCCTTCACTATCTCGGGCGGGGCATCCGAGAGGGCCCCGTATATTGAGGAAAGTTCGCTCGGTTCTATGGCAAATATGAACCTGGTGTTGGTAATCTTGGTGATGCTCTTGTCAAGATCCCCCGGCGTTTGAGATACCAATATCAATCCGAAAGCTATGTGCCGGCCCATTCTGATTAGTTGGCTCAGTACGTCTGCCGTATCCGCTTTATCGGTGGCCGGCAGGAATAGATGTGCCTCGTCTATGGCCATCACGAGTGGGGGGATAGCCCCTGCCCTCCTGGAGTTGTATACATCCCTGGTAATCGCGGCAACCACCAACTGCAGCTGTGAAGGGGGTAGCATCCTGCAGTCGATATTGATGATCGTGCCGCTTGCGGAGAGTGTAGCTTTCCAATCAATTCCGTGACCTATGAACGGAATCTGCTTGAGCTGATCGATTCTCGCCGAAATTATATCCAAGGTGCTCTGTTTGGCGCCGTACGATTCTCCTACCCTGATTGCCTCGGACTTCAAGTCGTCTATCCCGAATTTTGTTTTCCCAGCCTTGAGGTTTATCACCGCTTTCGTCAGTATGTCTATGTGCAGGTCATGCTGGACCGGGACCATGCCAAGTATCTCGGGCTCCGCCAGGCTGGAGAGCGGCACCTTAAGATCCTTTCCAGGGACGTAAATCTTTCCCCCCATTTGCTCCGTCGCCTTATTCATCTCCCCATGAATATCTATGTTAATCATACTGAGACTTTTCTCGTGAAGCTGCTCGGCTATCTTTCCCAGTAGCCAGGATTTTCCGGTTCCCGTGCTTCCGACTATCAGAATGTGTCTTGGAAGAACCACGTTGGCGTCAAGCGTTACGGGAGTTCCTTCTCCCCCAACTACGTTACCCAATATGAGCGCATTCTTGTCCGACGGATCGGGGAAACCCAGAACGCCCTGGGCCAAATCGTTCGGTATGTTCCCGTAAACAACCGTTCCCGCCGGTACGATTTGGTTGGGGGACTCGAATACGTAGCCGCCATCGGTTAGCGTAGAGATTTCCAGAGGTTCAGTCTCCGCGACGACAAACTTTCTTATCAAATCAGAGCCATCCGATGAAGCCTGAATTCCGAACATATCCTTGATTTGCGAAGTTTGTGGCTCCTCGTATGGGTTATGCTCCTTCGCGGTCGAAACCCTGATAATACAAACTTTATCCATAGGCGAGCTTCTCGGACCCAACGGTGCATACAATATTTGTCCCGGTCTCACCATCACTCCTTGATCTACCCTTATAGGTATGGAGCCAAACGATGGCCCAGTTTCTGTCGATACGACCTTTCCGATCTTTGAGTCTTGTATTCCGATCATACAATATGATAAAACGAGGTGCAATATAAGCATCGAGAAAAAGTATAATTACAAAATCCATGAATTCATGCATTCAAAAATATTCTATATACCCATTACATGGAATAAAGTGAATAGGAGCAAAAAGAAACAGGTTAGTTTCCTAATAGATGATGGAGTATATAGAAGATTTAGTTCTTGCGTGATGCTAAGTGGAAGCAACGGAAAGAGATTGAATCGAATAGTGGAGGAGTTAATGCAATCTTATATCAAAAATAACTGTCATGAGTTCTTCAAGAGAGATGACATTTAAAGCTTCACCGTTTCTTATGTCTAATGATCTTACAGATGAAATATTCAATCACTGATTAGTCCTTTTCAGATCTGTTTCGCCTCTCTAAAGTAAATAAAATATTTCTGGTACTATCCAAAGCAATTAAGGAGGAAGGTAGTATCATTCCTTGCCATAGACAGATATCTTCCCGTTGACAAGCTTTTCTATGGACTGATTCTTGTATATGTTGTAAATGTAACAATTGTAACCAATAAGCTTTCTGTTTGTTCGTGAACCAACAATAAAACTATAAATAAGAAATTAATAGATTCAAAATTCTGGAACTCGGGTTACAACATTAACCTTTTTCCCCAGCTTTCTCATTCAATTAGTCTTTTTCTTGTACTTTACCTCAAGCTCCGTGAAGGTGGTATTGCCAGTACCTATTGTATAATTCCTGGGATCAAAGTGCACTGGCGTATAGTATACTCCAGACACATTGGCTATGACGCCCAGCATTCCTGCGGCAACAGTATGCATTTTTGTTCCGGTTAAACCCATTTCAAAGTTCATACCGCTATACAAAAATTTCTCTAGATATAGTTCCTTAAGTTTGCGAAATGCACCAATATGGTCATCCGAATTTGTTGACCATGCTTGGCCAGAGTTTCCTACCAAAATCTGTGCCATCTCTTTTGCAAAGGCACTTCTTGGAGAATCTTCCCCATCGGAACTAAGGGGATATATTATATCGAAAGCGTCAACTGGAAGTTCTTCCAATAGTTTTGTAACCCTGGAATACTTAAATGATAGAAAGCAAACGAGAAAAACAGAAGCTCCGGGATTACGATTTTGCCATATTGTCATCCTTGATTCTGGCTCCATTTCACCCTTAACCAATTGTCTTGCTCCCTCAAAAAATTTGGGATCTTCTTTTCCGAGAAAACCAAGTATCTCTTCAATCTGCTTTGAAGACGGGAGATATTTTTCCGCTAGAGTATGGATTATTCCCAAGTGACCCTTTGCTTTCAGAATTTCAGAAACGAGAAGGTATATAAGCACTTTTGTCATAGAAGTGATATCCAACACGCAATCTTTCTCTTTTATTTTCTCTGCAAGATCCTTAACAGATTCTCGATCCAGTATAGCGGCTTCGCTAAACTTAACCAGATCTGTATACTCGAGAACCGTGGTTTTGACACCTTCAGTTTTTAGGATGTCAAGGATTTCTTCAGCGTGACCATGGTCTGAGTAGCGAATCATGGTTACTTTTTCGGGTCTACCATTGGAAAAAATGTTCCTCCACGTCCCTAGACTCCGATCTTCGAACCCTAATGCACCGATTATGTGTTTTCCCCTTAAGTCATCTTTCCTCAATGGTCTCAGGTAAGAAGACTCGACGTCTAAAGGTAGTTCGCTTGATGTATATAATCTACCAGTTACAGTTTCGTCAAGCTCATTAAGTTCCGAGAACCGTTCTAGAGAGGGTTGTACAAATCTTTTCTCATTCACTGAGGATCTCTCATATGGCAAATTTGACCAATCCCATATTGAATCCTTTGGGACATCTTCCACTTCTGCATCCTTCCCAACAGTTTTATTGAGCTTTTTCGGAGAAGGTTTGTCTATATACTCTTTCACATCATTTCCTGAGAGCTCGAATCTATCAGCATAACTAATTGGAATAAAGTTTGTTATTCCTAGAATCTTTTTGAAAGCAAGTTTTGTGAAATAAGAAACAGCGTTCTCTGAACCGCTCCTTCGTGGAGTTCCTCCAGCATAGACATACACTCCGTTTTCGACGAGTTCGTTAATTTTTCCGAACGTCTCTGGATCGACATTCGGGTCGATTCTTAGGAAAAGCTCGCTGTACTGTCTTATTCTTCCCTTTTTAATTTTTTTCAACTGTTCATAGCTCTTTATCATCTGAGTCTGACTGGCTTGTGCAAATGAGACCGCGTGGTCATAATACCATTTCTTCTGAGTCATAAGCTGTCTTAACTTTCTATCCGCAAAATCGAAGATAACCGAATCTTGAATCTCGCGCGGGATAAGCACATTATCTTTTATTTTACTTATATCGACCTTGTCCACCATTCTTTGAAAAATAGTTATTGAGTCACCGATATCTCCAGTACTGATTGCACATAGAGTCTCTATTCCCCAATAGTTTCCTCTCTTTCTTCCCCTCTTTTCGTCTGACTCGAGATTTCGTTTTCCAGAAAGACTTCTTGCAACATCGGTATAGTGCTGAGAACCTAGAAGTTTTTTTGGTGAAACGTTATCTAAACCATATGCTAGTAGTAGCCTTTTCTTTATCACATTCTCGATGAAGTCGACTCCAGAATTCTTTAGTCTCAGAATCACCTCACTACCTAAGTCGAAATCTTTGTAATCTCTAAATATTTGGCTCTCTTTTCCTCCCGCAGTTGTTAAATGAAGAGACGGGGTTTCGGTCGATATCTTAAACGAGAAGGACTTAGCCTGATAGTTTAGTTGGCTCAAGACCTCATCCACATTAGATTGTTTCAGATATCTAGTAGACAGATCATCAAGAAGATATAGTATGTGTTTGTTATTCCAAATGTCCAACATGCTTGTTGCGCGTGTAGCGAGAGCGCTAAATGCACTATAAACGTTCAATTCACCAGCCTCCTTACCTTTTAAATTTCTAGTTTTGAATAGGGCATCCTCTATTCCAAATTCTAACGAAACTAGATCATGAACGTTTTGCGGTTTTACAAACCACGGTATCAATTCATTTAACGTGTCACAAAATCTCTCCACCTCAATATAACTAACTACACCTATTTTGTCTACTTCACAGTATCTTAAGCATTTCACTAAATCCAACGAAAAGGCTAATATAAGTTTATGATTTGGAAGATGCAATTCCTTACTCTTCGGGTCAGAAAGTAAAGCCGAAGCTGATACAAATAAACCTAGATAGCCTTCATTTCTAAGTCTTTCAATTCTTTTCTCTGTTGTCTCATCTTTACGTACCTCTGCTTGCGCAAAGAAGTGAAGGGATTTCAATAATAATGTCTTTCCGCAACCTCGCATCCCAGTTAATAGCATTGGACCAGTCTCTTTTATGGCATTAGTCCATTTTTCCTCAGGATCGTAGAAAAGGTATGGGGCGTAATAGGGTTCCATAGGCTGGGTATTGTAGAACTCACTCATGGTAACGAGCTTTTTTGGCAGACGCCACCCTGGAGCATCGGCCCACTTAACTATGTTATAAATTTCATCACAGTATCCATCAATTTCTAATTCCCTTCCAGTTTCCTTTCCCGAAAAATAGCCAATCAAACCCGTCAGACCGGTAAGGATTATTAATTCTGATTTGTGGTCTCTAATGTTTGCTTCCGACCAGTAAGAATTTATCATTTTCTGTGTATGTTCCACAATCCACGTTATATCCCTATTGTCTTTTGGCGAAGATCTGTCTATCTTGTTCATGGATCCTAAATCTATGACGTACGCCTTCACACTGGGATCAATTACATTCAAGGCTCCAATGCCTCTAGTGTTAGTCTCTATGATTATATTTCCATCATGTAGGTCGTTGTGGTGTAGCTGTAGGCGGTCAATCTTGCGCAAGAAATCGAATAAATCATAGGTTATCTGGGCTATCTTTGTCGAAGAAATACTATTAGATTTTTTGAACTCACTAAGAGTTGGACCTTCAATCAAGTTCATCTGAATGTAGTAACAATTCATTGAGACACCATTTCTAAATTTTATCTGGCACTCTCCAGCACCAATCATCTGTGGAACATTCATCTTGTTTTCGTATGCAATTCTATAAGCATCAACCTCTGTGTTGAATTCCTTGGCGTAGCCCTCCTCCTTTGAATACATTTTTACTGGGATTATTTTAATTAGAAAATCCATTTTTGTATATGGGTGTTTGACCACGTAAGCCGCTGAATAGAAACCTCTAGCCAACGGTTTGGTCACATTAAAACCGTCGATTTGCAAGGGATACTCGTAAAGCGGGAACAAATACTTTCTTCCGCAAATCGGGCAAGTTTCTGGGTGTTCTGAGTGTTTCATTTTTGGGTGCTCAAAACAGGTGTAGTCTTGCTTAGCCAAACTAGATCACCTCATAAATTGGTTCTTGTGAATATTTGGGATCATTTGTAGTTATCATTCCTATCTTTTCTATTATGTCGATGTAGTTGCTAAGTATTTCGGGGGTTCCCCTTATTTCCAACATGTCGTCGCCTTTCCGCGTTTGGGTACCCTCCCGAATCAAAGGTTTCAAGCCTACAAGGGTTTTAAACTTACTTTCATTCCGAAAGCATGGATCGTTTTCTTTCATGAGTGTTCGAAGGCACCTATAGTCTAGTCCCTTGAAGTACCCGTCAACTTGCGTTCTTACAATCATCTTATTGGTGATTTTTGAATCATTTATGATCATCTCCATTTCCTTAAGTGAACTGCCCTGTGCATTAAGATTGCGGAGAAAAACATCTCTTACCTTTCCTTCATTTAGTGAACGCAACAATTCGAATCGTGTATCATCTAAACTCAATCTCTTGACTGAAGCCACCGCAACAGCCGCAATTTCCACACATGTATTTAGGTGCTGTAACAGCCATTCGTCATCTACATTACCATTTATGATTTTGAACAGTGCAGTGAGACTTTCCGCACGGCCATAGTATGGCATGGGCGAACCGAAGCTATTTGTCAACACACATTTGCATGTCATTCCTAAAGATTTGTATACAGAAATTAGTTTTTCAGAATTTTCCTTAGCTTCGCCATAGCTTTTACCAAAGTTCCCATGTGGACCAATTCTTACGTCAACAACGGAATTGTTGATCCCTGTAGAGATCTTCTTGGAAAGGAGACTTGCAATTACCAAGTCTGGTATGTCTCTGGCACTTTTTGCTTTTCTAAGGTTGAATAGATAAAGATCCGCTGGAGCAAGATCCTTGGAATTCAACGCAAACGCAATCTTGCTCTCCGACAGTGCAACTTTAATAGAATCATGGGTTTGGTTATATTTATAATTTGGAATAATTCCCAAGGTGTCTATGGCTCCGGCTATCTCTCCTGGGACACTCAATTGAGGTAAAAAAATTTCTTGAGTAGCCGCCATTAGGGGCGACAGAATTGTTGACAAGGACGCGGGGCCCCCTGTAGAGCAGATATCTAGAGTTGGAGAATATTGAAAATCCCATTTAAAAATCTTTCCACTAGATGCTAGACCCAAAGCCAATTGGCAAATCTCATCTACTGAAAGGCGGCGTGTCTGGGCTGTGTCAATAATCGATTTACAACATTCATCCTTATCCAATTTAGATAATTTACTCCATTCTTTGAGTAAAGCTATATGCTGGGATAGACCGACCTCAATTGTCAATAGCTGACCCTCCTTTGAACCAGATCCTTTTTTTGATTTTGGACTTTTCAAAGACAACCCAGTACCTGTAACTGCATTCATGAATTAATATTCCATATTCCCCAGACGAATTTATAATATGCAAACTGCAAAATTTCAGATTCAACTTTATTACCACTCTATGCTCAATTCCGCTTTATTAGGCTTCTCTAAGTCTAACAGCATTTTATTAACGTACAGTGACTCTATCGTTGACCATACATAATCCTTCTTCCGGAACTGGTAATTTCCCTCTGAAACGTGCTCGAACTTAAATTCTTTTTTTTTCATTTTCCTTATCTTCGTTCTCTCTTGATTTTGTCGCATCAAATTTTCCACTCTTAAGGTGCTTAAACTATTCTCTATATCATCCGCCATAAACCATGCCAAATTAAAACAATGATTCTGAAGAACATGACCAGTTAGGGCAATCACCACATTGCAACTAAGTTTTGACCTTAAATAAACCTTTTCATGAAATTTTAAATAAACTGTCAAGTTTTGATCATATGGTTTGTCTGGTTCTATTTGTAACATTAATCCCTAGAAGCTGGAAAATCTGGTAATGGATGCGGTATTTGAAAAAGGTTCGCCAGAAATGTATTTCCCATATCTCATAATCTTATTGCGCTTTCCCTCCGCTTTGCCTTTACCTTGAGCATTGATCCCCTTGGAAGAAATACGAATTTTCCATCTAACCAATCAGGATTTTCCTTGAATATCTGCAATTCAGCATACCTCATCCCTGTGAGAAGAAGAGAAGTGCATATTCTCCTTGTATCAGGGTCAATGGCATTTCCTATAATTTCAAATTCAACATGTGCATTGAATTTTTGTTTTTGGCCATATGGATTAATGTGAGCAGTATTTAAAGAGCGTTATGTTTTAATCGAAAGTCAGCGTCTAGATTAACAGATTATCTTCTGACTTTCCTGTTTAAAAATGGTCCATCAGTTTCTCTTATTTTTTTCTCAAGTATACCGACATATATGGCCCATATATCTGTCTCAGGTTTAACATTTTCTTCAGAATAGTTTCCATCAGTTCTTATTAATTCATCGTAGGTGAAATTTACAAGAAACAGTTTCAGTTCATTTATTGCTTTATGGGAAATCTCAGAGACACCATCGCTTTTATAATCTTCAGCCCCCATTCTTTTGACTAAAGTTGCAAACTGAGCATGTTACCTGCAGTCAAAGTTAGAAGGCACCCTTTCAATGAAAGATCTAGACATGCATTTTCCAACATACTGGTGTCTGTTATCCAGATCATAAAAGAAATACGGACCTATTCCGGTGTAAGATGGTATTAGAAATATTTGTTAGATTAACTGCCAATTTTAGAAAGTAAATCCAGATTGTGGAATCTAAGAGGTTTTAATAAAGGTGAGGTCAGGATAAAACTTTGAGGAGTTGAAACCATGACCGCACTCATCTTCTATGTTGTGTTAGTATTAAAATTATTAACGTCCATATAACCATTCACCCATATTTCCATTCTTTCATATTCCTTCATCCAGCTTCCTTATCTTATTCTCTCCATGAACTGAGAAGTATCCATTCCAGTTATCTGCGTATAAATACTTGTCGTGAATATTGAGGAGTGCCCCAGCCATTGCTGCAGGACATTCAGAGGGACATTGTCCATTATGGCCTTAACCGCAAATGTATGCCTGAACTTGTGCGCATGGACCTTAAACTCAAGTTTATCCTGGATTTTTTTGAAATATAGGTCGACTACCTGCCTTGACATTGGAAATAGGGGATCCTCTGATTTGGTTGATATGTTCATGTCCAGGAGATATTGCATATGGGCATCTCTCAGATCCGCATGAAGAGGTATGACCCTATATTTTTCCCTCTGTACACCATTCCTGTCCTTCCCCTGTTTGAGTGTCTTCAATCTGATTGAATTTGTGGCCAGATTGATGTCTGATGGTTTTACCATGAGAATTTCATCTATCCTTCCACCTGTTCTGAAGAGAAATTCAACAAGGAGGATGTACCTCTTGTGCTTTTCTGACCTTCTCTTGTCTGTTATGATCTTGCCAGATATTTCATGAAGTATATGCTGTACCTCCTCATCTGAAAAGAAGTCTATTGAAAGAGCCTTTCCGGAAGACTGGATCATCATGCTTTTTGGGATGGGCAGAGGCATAACATGACAATACTTGTGTCTTTAAATATGTTTGTTCGTATGGCAACTGGAAACAGTCTTCATCTCACGTGTTGGAGTATATAAAAAAGGACAAGATCAATGAACCATAACATGACAAAATGTTCATTTTGTCAACCTTGAGGAATAACGAACGGGGCAAGTTTGCATTAGTTTTACGATACAAAAAAGTTATTATTAACAATCAACGCAAACTTCTACACATTCCATAATGGTATGTGCTGTAGAAAAATTAGTGTTAGGCTAAACCACAAAGAGTGGGCAGCCAAGCTAATCTAGAAGGGTTACTAATTTTCAAAGCTTCTTTGCATTCTTCCAGGACATCTGATTTATCCACATTTATACCAAATTCCCTGAAATACTGGTTGAATCGATCTATAGTAAAGTTCAACTCGTCCTCACTTGTTATTTCAACGATATTTGGCTTTACATGAGGTCCGCCATTGAATACTAAATTTTTAATGAAATTGGGTGCCGTGATTGAAAATGAGTTCTCAAGCCCGACGACCCCATAAGGCCCCAACAGATTTTCTGCAATAGATAGGCAATTCTTGAAGGATTCTGCCGCAGAATGAAAATCCAAGTATTTGCTGTCCTTCTCAGAAACAAGTGAATAACCAAATTTGCGTAGTAGTGCAATTTCAACTATTTCTGGCTCCCTAGAAGCCCCGGTCATTATTTCTTCAAGACTCTGCTCAAATTGTGGAGATTCATATTGAAGGAGACTGCTATTTTCCTTCAACAATTTTTGAGCTTGTTTGGATATTTCTATGGAGGTCCTTTTGCCACCGCGCATTTGCGTAGAAATTCTGTTGATCTTGCTCTCTTTGCTTACACCTGTTACCTGATAGAATTTTTCTTGTATAAAATCAGCACATCTTTTGGGGTTCGTGTTAATCTCCTCATTCTTTATCCTTATAACGGTGTAACCCATCATTTCAAGTGCCCTCTGCCTTATTCTATCTGGTGTTTTCATCCAGTTTCTATCATGTATCTTTCCGTCAATTTCCACAATGAGATTGCCCCCGACAATTAAGTCAGGTGTGTAAAACCTCGACAAAGAGAAGAAAAGTTTCTGGTCTACTTTGAAGGGTATACCATTCTTCTTGAGTATATATCTCGCCTTCAATTCACTTTTCGTTGGCTCTGGCATTCGGTCATCTCTTGTCATATCCTTTAGGGAGTATTTCCAGTTACTCGACATAATCCTCGTGCAATAAATGGAAACCATCTTTTATATATTATTCTGTCCAAAGATCATTCTATGAAGACCAGAAAAACAGATCTAAATTACTTAGGAAATCAGACACATAATTCAAAATAATAGGGCGAGGTTTTAATTTGTATGGGTTCAGAAAATTGCGATATATTTTCTCAATACATTATCAATCATAATCAGAGGTTTCAAACCCAACGGGTCTGAGGGTCCTCACCCGAAATTTTTGAAGATCTTACTATGGGCCTCGATATAGCTGTTTAGATATTAACAATAATCATCATCTCCCTATGTTTAGAAAATTAGTCATTCATCCTGAGTCCCATTAGTCTCACACTTGTTAGTTGAGATTACAGTGCCTTTATCATAATAGTGAATGTATTATCTGATGAAAGTTAAGATTATGGATTAAATTTAACGCAAGTATCCACATGTTGTGCATTAGAAGTTAAAATTTTATTCGAAGAGAATGTATATTTTATTCTCGTTAAGGGTTGATGTTAACAGATTTGTATCTGTCATTTACCATTTTAATAACCAAAGCAGTTTTTTTAAGGATTTCTAAGGTCGAATCCTTGTCTTTCCAGAATTCTATTAACTGACTCGCTCTTAAAGAAATTATCTCCTTACTTATTTTTTCACTGTAGTGTGCCACGATATCCCCACTGTGTCTGATTAGACCCTTTTCCTTGTCGTTTGAATCCAATTCTGGTTCTAACCACTTTTTTTCATTATCATTCAAATACTTACTAGCCTCTCTCAGAATTTCGTCATATGTCATATGTCTTTTTGGGCCTCCTTTTTCCTTATTTTGTGGCCTCGTAAATTTTATTTCCTTTTTATCGTGATCATACTCAGAGTTTATTGCGATAAATAAGAGTGATTCTGTAGCAGTCCGGCACATTATACATGATGCCATGTATGCTCCATTTTGGTAGCAGGACAGAGCTTCCCTGAATAAATCAAGGACACTTCTAAACTGGTCTGGAATAAATTTACTAATATCCAGGGATCCCCACGCCGAATTCACATCAGATGTCCTCCCATCTCTTTCATCACCACACTCTGAGGGACCTATTGATACCTTTTGGCCCCCACCCTTTGGGTTGAAGGTATTCAAAACATTTACCGAAGTTGTAGACGGGGCTGATGAAATTACATATGGTCCATCATTTACTACAAATTTAATAACTTCATTGTTAACCATGAGTCCATAAGATTTTCAAAATATATTAATGGATAGGAAATATTTCAATACTTAACATAATCTAAGCTTATGACTAGATTGGAGGCAGAAGTAAGGTCTGCAACGGAATCAGATCTAGTGGACATTGTTTCACATTATGGCTCCGAGGGGGTTTCTCCGTTGAATCCCTTTTCATCGATTGAACGGATCAGATTGCTACCCATTGACGGCTTCCTGATAGCGGAGATTGACCAAACGTATGCGGGTTTTCTTTTTTGGTTCTCGGGTAATGAACCCTTGCATGATTATAAAGTTTCGAAGTATGGATACATATCAGAGGTGAAAGTTGTAAAAGAATACTATGGTAAGAAAGTTGGCCTAGCCTTGCTCCATGAAGCGTTCCGAAGAATGGAAAAAGCTGGTTTATACATTATATATACTCATGTCAATGAGGATGATAAGGCTTTATTGAACCTTTATGAACAATTGAATTTTACCACATATTCTACAACAAAGCATTTGCGCTTAACGAATCCCGCATCTGGCCCACCGCCAGTAAAAAGTACTATCAAAGAGAATTTAGAACTAGCTGTACATATGGTCGAATTAAAAGAAGAGTGCAGAACTCTTCTTATTTCATATGATGAACTTCTCAAACTTTTAGATCTCATTCCAGTTTCCGATACAGAGGGGAAGAGGATTCTGAACAGTCGTATATGGTCAAGACTTCAAGTAATAATGTACTCTGCCACCATTATTGCAAGATTGTTATGGCCAAATCCAAAGCCGAGACCGGATGGTTCGGATAAACGTGCCATTCTTAGGGCCAGGAAGCTTAGAAATGCGCTTCACATTCAGGGCAAGAAGTCATTACTTCCAATCGATGTCAGAAACGCAATTGAACACATCGATGAGAGACTTATAGACTGGGTCCCAATGCAGTCGGATAAACTCCTACTTGGTTGGGCTCTTAGCAGTTACGATAAAAGTGAGGAACCTAAGGAAATTGCAATGTCCTTTCGCTATTTTAATCTGAACACTCAAGAACTTCGTGTGGGGAAAAGTAGTTGCAACCTCAACGTCGTGACAAAATTTGTAAAAGAAATAGAGAAACAAATATGGACTCAGGCGGATATATATTTTGAAGAAAAGGGAGACTGGAATAGAAAATCAGGTTCTGAAGATGAGAAGTAGCTTGAAGACTTCACTTTGAAGTCTTATAGCATTATTTGAATATCACTGAGTTCCAAAAAACATTTACAGCAACATTGCATTTTTTTCAATAAACCCCCATGAACTCATCTTTCTTCCCGACTAAGTATTTCTAAGCATGCATTTTTCCTGCTATCTCATTAATCGGCCATCTTGCATTATTCATCACTCTGTCAAGGTTTACCTTTCCTAGATCCATCCCCTGCGACTTGGCGCTATCCAGCCATCCCTTGATATAGGCAGATGAATCATCCTTGAAATCGAAACCAAAATGTGCTCCAACCAGGTAAGTTGAAAGTTCAGCCTCCGATTCTGCCAGACCTCTGGGAAGATCTTTCCTGTAAAGATGCTCAAGCCTTGCATGTGACATTTCATGGATCAGGGTATGAAGAACATTCACATCCTCACCCGGTATCTTCATTACAACAATCTTCTGCCCTTCACCTGAATGTGCGGTGTAGCCGCGTGCACCATTCAGAACAGTTTCCTCTTCCACAGTATAATGATCCCTGGCAATCTTTTTCAGGGTGTTATACAGAGTTGTGGCCTTGACATCCTCCTCAACTGGTTTCATCTTTCCTGGAATACCCTGTGTTTTAAATATATCATACACCTTGCCTGTTCCAAACACATATGCTGTTCCTGTCCTTCCCAGATTGAACTTCTCCCTTACTAGCTGGTCTATGGCTTCGTCGTCCAGACCCTCATTCCTCTTTTTCTCAATGAAATCCTTGACCTTCCCGGGACCAGCCTTGAAAGGTATGCCCAATGGATAAAGTACCGATATTGGAGTAGCACCGTCCTTCAATTCTCTTCCAAAGTATTTCCATTCATTAGCGGACCTTACTATTGTAGCATCCTTGTTCTGAATATAGATCAAAAGGGAATTGAATCCGGAATAATCCCCAAGTGTGCCGCTGTATTTCTTCATCTGCAGGAGGAGCTGATCAACAGTTGAAACTTTGCTGATTTCCCCCAGCATGTTCCAGGCCTGCTTCTCCAGCTCCGAGGGAGACTGTCCCACATCCCAGACCTCTATCTCTCTTGGTTTCTTTTCCGTTTCAATCTTGATATGCTTGTTCTCATTCCCTTTCTTCTTTGTAATCCACTTTTGTACCATTTTCAATCACCTTTCTTGTGAGAATTTTCAGGATCCTTAAATTCGATTGGATCCACAATTATGGCCTTACCGTCCTTGAGCCATACTTGTCTCTGGTACTTCTTCCTTGGTTTTATCCTGTATTTTTCATCTTCCCGATTCATCTTTTTTCAACTCCGGTATTTAAAGGGGGCAAAAATTGGCCAGACCGTACCCTCTGGAATCATGTGTATATAATAATAGGAGAGCAACGTCACTTCATGCCATTTTAACCTATTTTCTCCCAATTTCTCTAATCCAGTATATGTGGCATGGAAATGGCATATGCCCCTCCGCTTGGCATCACTTTTTCTTGTCATTTTTTCCATCTTTGTGTTCACCATCCTCTTTGCCATACTTTTCCTTTCCTAGATTTGCAGCCTTCTCTGCAGCATCTGCATCAGTTCCTTCATTTCGGGAGTAATCTTTTCACCATTGCGGATCAGTTTCTCTGCCATTAGGTCGAAGATCTCCTCCTTTGTCATTCCTGGCATTGTGTGGTGTTTCCCCGGGGAATTCCGATGCCTTGACCGGTAGATCGTATAAAAGTCTCATTCCTTCAGGTGTTTCGTTATCGCTCATTCTCTCCTCCTGAGTATAAATCTCGGTATATTTGGAAGATAGGCAATGCTGATGTTTGTCCTTTCATCGCTCATTGGTATTGTTCTCTGTAACTCCTCAAAGATTACTGCCAGTGAAGGGGTCTCTCTCCCTCATCCTCCTCTTCCTTATTTCCCTGGTACAAATGAGAAATGAACACATTGTTACGCATTTCAGGGAGAGAGAAGAAAAGGTCCCAGAATGCATGCTCCTTGGACCAGTCCCTTATGATGTTTCTTGTCGTACTTCTTCACCTCTCTTCTTAATCAGGGCATCGAGATACTGGGGATTCTTCAGCAGCTGCTCAACCTCTCCCTCATATACCATATTTTCTTCTTCAGTGAGCCTTTCCTTCCTCAGTACCGACATTATGCTGTCCTTATGGGCAGATGTTATGGCCCCGATCAGCTCCCGGGATTGCCTTGTGCCCTCTGTTATGCTCTTAACATCTCCAGTCTGCTTGAGCTTTGCAACCTCAAGAAGCGAATCCTTGAGCATTGTTGTGAGATCATCAAGCACGGACTGAAACATTGCGTATTTTGCCCTGTTATAGTGTGCCCATGCTATATCCACAAACCACGGGATGCTGGATCCCTCCAGATATTTGATCTCAACGCACCAGTATGTGATCCTTCCATTGATTCTCCCCGATTCAAGGGTTAATCCTGTTTTCTTTTCCACTAAGGACCAGATTTCGTCAGAAATGAACATCCTCTCCCAGTCCATGAAATCAGATGTCGGTACCATGATGAATACGCCATTCCTGGTTCTCAGTGTCTTTGAATAAAGATAGATCATAGGCACATAGACAAGAACCGAGACCAGCGTATATATTGAACCTACAAGATCGTATTCCACAAAGGCCAGAATACCGCCAATGATAAGCTGAGGAAGTATTGCCTTTAACAGTGACCTGAAGGATACAAATTTCATGAGCCTTGAGATGTTCTCCCCTGATTTGGTCTGGAAAGCCTTTTTGAGTTCTTCCCTTCTTTCCTCAGTAGTTTTCTGTGATTTTTCAAATGCATTCTCTCTTCTCCTCTGCCAGAACCCTTTTCCCATTGCATCCTTCATATTCGGATTATCTCCCTTCTTTCCTTCTCCAGGAGATATTTCCTGGCAGTGAACAGGGCAATGATGATTGCAAAAGCGGATGCAACAAATGCCATTGCTATATCATATTCATATTCCGAGAGTGGAGGTTGAGGATTTTCTTGACAAGAAAATAAGACAAGGATACCCCGAGATTGACACATTAGACCATCTCTTGCGAATTTTCAATAGAATGCTCACTAGAATTAAGTTATTTATACTGTAGTAACCAGCGAAGGGTGTCATGCCCATCTCTCAACCCTTATTCACATTTCCTTTCTGCCATCATAATGATTCCATTATGTTTCATGTGTTGGGTCAGGCAGGGTACGAGTGACAAAATCAACTAATTTTTGGCAATGTAACGGAATGACAAAATTTACAAGTGGGGTTATGTTCATCTTTATTCATGTTGCATTATTGGAGGTGAATACTTATAGTGTATATGAATTCCTATTCTAACAACGACATGGAAAATGTATCGACAGGTTATACAAAAAAAAACATGCCTAAGAGGTATGGTCTATTATGGGAAGATAAACAAGAGCTAGTAGTAGAGTTATGCAAGGAAAAACTTCCTGTTCTTGTTGAAGATCGTGCAAAGGAAATAAAAAACCCAGACAATTCCGAAGTCAACATTATGATCGAAGGCGACAATTACCACGCCTTGTCTATATTGAATTATACACATAAAGGAAAAATAGATGTTATATACATTGATCCGCCCTACAACACCGGAAACAAGAATTGGAAATATAATAATGATTACGTCGATAAGGAGGATGCCTTTAGACATAGCAAATGGCTAAGCATGATGGATAAGAGACTAAAACTAGCAAAACCATTACTGAGAGAGGATGGAGTGTTAGTATGTGCCATCGATGAGAATGAGCTCTGGCATCTGGGCTCTTTATTGGAAGAGATATTTTTTGATCGAGAAATACATCTGGTCACAATTGTTCATAATCCAAGGGGTGTACAGGGAAAAAATTTTTCATACGTCAATGAATTTGCTTTCTTTGTTATTCCAAAGGGAATAAAGGTGATCGGACCAAGAAAACTTGATGAAGAGGATGTATATTGGAGTAATCTGAGGAATTGGGGCGGTGAATCTGATAGATCAGACGCAAAAAACTGTTTTTATCCAATAATGGTAAGGGGCACGGAAATTATAGGCTTCGGGGATGTCCCTGAAGAAAATTTCCATCCAGGTTCCCAAGTTGAGAACAATGGGGATTATAAATTGGTCTGGCCAATAGATGTAAATGGCAATGAAAAGAAATGGAGGTATGCTCGGCAGAGCGTTGAATCTATCCAGGCCTTGTTGCGTATAAGGAAAAGTACAAATGGACGTATAGAAATTGAAATAGGGAAGCCTTATGGCACCGTCAAAACTGTTTGGCAGAACCCAAAATACGATGCTGCTGAATATGGGACAAAGCTAGTCCATGAACTTGTCCCAAATAGCAATTTTGATTTCCCCAAGTCTGTGTATAATGTGTATGATTGCATAACCCCAATTGTTTCTAGCAGAAAAGAGGCAACAATCCTTGACTTTTTTGCTGGGTCTGGAACGACTGGACATGCAGTCTTTATGATTAATAAAGAGGATGGTGGCTCAAGAAAAGTTATCCTGTGCACAAACAATGAAAATGGAATAGCGGAAGAAATTTGTTATCCCAGAATTAAAGCTGTTATCTACGGCAATGAAAAATATAGGGAAATAACTGGCTATTCTACAAATTTGAAATATTTTAAGACAGATTTTGTTGATTCGATACCCACCGATCTTAACAAGAAGAATTTAGTTGATAGATCAACAGAAATGCTTTGTCTTAAGGAACAATGTTTTGATCTCATAAAAGAAGGCTTAAACTTCAAGATTTTTTCTGGACCTTCCGACAAATATTTAGGAATAATTTATGACGAAGATGGGATAGAAAGTTTCAAGTCTGAGGTTGTAAAAACAAATAAAAAGTTTTCAGTTTACGTATTCTCCCTTGATGAGGGAGTTAAGGAGGATGAATTTGAAGAAATTTCCCATTTAGTTGATCTTAAACCAATCCCAGCGTCTATTTTAAATGTGTACAAGAGGATATTCAAATGATATCATTAATGAACTATCAGGAGAAAGCGATAGAGGAATTGTCTAAGAAATTGAAGCGTTTACTGGAATATGAAGGGCAATATGTTGTCTCGTTTAAAGCCCCTACAGGCAGTGGAAAAACCCTCATGGTATCCGAAACCATCATACGAATTATAAACGACATAGAAGTAAGGCAGGACTTGTCTTTTGTATGGATATCGGTAAGGTCCCTTCATGAACAAAGTAAAGAGAAATTGGAGGAGTATTTGAACAACAACAAACTTCTTACCTGTAGTTATTTCAATGACCTTCAGGAAAGACAAATAAGCAAAAATGAGATTTTATTCATAAACTGGGAAAGTATCAACAAAAAGGACATAAATATTCTTGTCAGGGAAAACGAGCAGGACAATAACCTAAATAGCGTGATTGCCAGAACTAAGGCCGAAAAACGTAAAATAATTCTCATTATAGACGAAAGTCATCACACAGCAAATGCTGAAAGATCCAGAGAACTAATTAGCGTTATAGCACCAGATTTGACCTTAGAGGTCTCCGCTACTCCAGTGCAAAAGATTTTTAATGAATACGTAGAAGTCAAGCTATCTGATGTTAAAGCGGAACAGATGATCAAATCTGAAATAGCTGTTAATCCAGGTTTTATGGATCTGAAGGTTGGCGCTGAAAGTTCCGATGAATTGATAATTGATCAAGCTCTTCAAACCAGAAAAATGCTTCTAAATGCTTTTAAGTCTGAAGGGAGTAATATCAACCCCCTCGTCCTCATACAGCTACCGGATAAAAAAAGTGATCTTGACGAAAAAAAAGAGGATGTAATAAAGCTTCTCGATCGAAGATTTGAAGTTAGTGAAAGTAATGGTAGATTGGCCATATGGTTGGCCGAAGATAAATCTCCTTCCCTAAATGAAATCGAAAAACCAGATAATGATGTCGAGGTTCTCATATTTAAACAGGCAATTGCTTTGGGATGGGATTGCCCTAGAGCATATATTCTTGTCATATTCAGGGAATTAAGGAGCTTTACTTTTACAATTCAAACAGTTGGAAGGATAATGCGAATGCCTGAATTTAAATACTATAAACACGATGTATTGAACAAGGCATACGTCTTTACAAACCTAAGTAATGTCATTATAGAGGGCGACGAGTTTAAGGATTACATTTCTACAAATGAGTCGAAGAGAGCCAACAGCAGATATCAGAATATATGCCTGCGTTCAGCTTCTTTTGAGAGAATGCGTGAGAGAACTAGGCTATCTGGTGAATTTTTGAAGATATTCCAAAAGGTTGTAGTATCACTCGATCTAAAGAAGAGGATAAATTTATCGCCTACAAAAATAACAGATTTCGTCATAGCAGATGGTAAAATAAGAAACGTTGATCAGATTGGAGAGATAGAGAGCCGGGGAACCATTCCGATAGCATCCACACCAGAAGAAATTAACAGAAAATTTGACCTATTTGTATGGAGAAGTTGCACACCGTATGCTCCAGCAGATTCAAGTGATAGAATAAAGAGTTCTATCTATTCATTTATGAAAGACAATTTCGGAGTTGATAAATATAGTGAACAAGCACAAATCATTACACTTGGATCTGATAATATTGCCCTCTTCGAGGAAGCGATCTTCAGAAGCAAAGAAGTTTATGAAACAGAAGTGGTGAAAAAACTCAATAGGGAGAGAAAAATCAGTGTAAATTCTGCGTGGGAGATACCTGAGTTCGTATTTTACAATGAGAAGTACATAGTTTTTTCTTCGCGTAAATCGATTATGCAGCCTTTTTACAGATACATTGAGGCAAGCAAGACAGAAATTGAATTCATGAAATTTCTGGATAGAAAAGATAATACTATATTATGGTGGTTCAAAAATAGAGAGAATGAGCCCAAGTATTTTGCAGTTAAATACGAGAATGAGGAAGGAGATAAATCAGCATTTTATGTGGATTTTATCGTGAAGTTTATCGATGGTAGCATCGGTCTTTATGATACTAAATATGGAGGTACCGCAACGATTGAACACGCAAAGGCAAAAGCGGAAGCGCTCCAGGCATATATAAAAATGGAGAATAGAAACGGAAAAAATATTAAAGGAGGAATAGTAATACCGAGTGACACCAAATATTCATCGTGGCGAATCAATCAGAATGACACGTACACTGATGACTTTAAGAATATTGGAAACTGGAAACCTTTTAATTTATAACATCCTTTAAACTGTTCTTTACTCTTTATTTTGCTAGTCCAAGAAACTAGCAATCAATCGGAAAGCTATCTCAAATTCATTATCTCCTCCTCCACCACCCGTAGTTTTACCGCCGTACTTCCTCGTAAGTATATTCCTAAGGGTGTCCCAGTTGTACCCAAATTCTCCTCTCCCATATTTACCATGCCGCGGTGCAAAGAATTCCAACCAATCTTCCAAAATCTGCCCTTGAAGAGCAAACGGGATTTTGGGATCTGATCCTTGAACTGGTTTTAAATGTTCTGGATGCGCTTCAAAAAACTCTTGAACTGCACCAACCGCTTGCAGTATATGGCCAGTCGTATTATCCACATTTCCTGGGCCTAACTCCATAGCCCTATTCGCCAAATCAGCAAGGGATCTGTCATACCTAACCTCGTTATGACATTTATCCTGGAACCATTGTCTACTTTTTAATGCCAAAACATTCACCTTTCATTCTTACAATGCTTTAATTATTATTTACTTTATGTAATTTACGAATGTACCGTCTTGTCGTTGCTTTTAGATTCTTCTGCTTGACGCTGCTTAAACCAGAATTTGAAAAAATTAGTTAGTAAATTGAGATAACTAATGGCGTTTTACCGTCAAAGTTACATTCAAATTGAAGTAACGTATCATTTCAGCCCATATATTCTGAGTATCATCCTCTACCCATTTAATGAGCCGATCTAAGTACTAATCTATTCGCAACGCTTTGTCCATAACTTTCTCCTGATTACTGTTCCGGAATAAAATCACGAAGTCAAGGAGGTGGTAATCTACCATAGTAGGTGTTAAAATGAATTCAAAGTAATTTGAGCTACCTGGTTTTATTGGAGACAAAGAGACTTTTATTTGGGTAACTCCCACCTCATTCCCAACGAATTCTTTTAGAACATTGTTCATATTTCCGATTTCAAATTTCTTACTCACTAGTTTCCATGCGTTTTCTTTCACTCTGATTTTAAACCTAATCTGATATTCTGTGAACCATATCCTGAACAATTTACCGCCTATAGGAATCTTCTTCAGGATATCATTTAATTCTTTCTGCCGAGCAATAATCATGCTAGTGTCTACATCTTTAATCCCAATATGTTGATGGGAAGTATCTATATCAATAACTGTATTCCCTTTTTTGGCAGAGGGATTAAATCTACTGCCTATAAAAGCATTTGGCTGAGTGGCATCTGCTCCAGCAACGCTGGGGCATCAAGTATATACCCGTTTTTAACTAGCTCAGTCGCAAACTGCCGTAAGTCTAATGGAAAAAGTACATTGTTGTATCTGGTGCTTATCCTTACTGAAATGTTAGGCCGCTGATGTGATAGGATATATTTACAGGTACAATTTATTAATCGATCTTTCTAATTACAATCTCTCCGTCTACTTCATAAAAGCCAATATGATCCGACTCCGACGCTTTCAATTTTTCTGCAACTTCTTTAGGTAGTGTTATCCTGAAGGATGATTCTTTGCGAGATGTTCTTGTTACTGCTATAAGTTTGCTTGACATTGGAAGGGGAATAGGCGGGATATGTTAAATTTTGGGGCACCTCACACCTCAGTTTACCTTAAGCATTGTTAACCATTAATGTTAAGAAGTTATTGAGTTTTCCAAGACACGCCTTAAATCGTATCACTAAGGGGTCCAGAGAAAAGATGTAGTCTGTATATTCCTTGAATTTTCTTCAAAACAGCTTCCATTCAATTCCTCAATAACATTTTTCCTGATCTCAGCGTGTCTTTCCTGTATATAGGCCTTCCAGTCCCCGACCTTATACCTCAGCTTAAAATCTTCAAGATATCCGAGGAAGAGAGAGTTATTCATTATGTCATTGCTCAACATTTCAAGATCAAAGTTGCTGTTTATTTTCCTCAGAAATCCCTCGGGATCGGGAAGAATGTGTTTTTCATCGGTCTCAACCAGGACATAGTTCTCCTTCCTTTCAACAATCTTCATTCCCGGTTCCAGTTGATCAAGAGAGATCCTGTTTATCCTGGGCATTATTGTGAAGGTTGTATGCCTGCAGATTTCTCTCAGGACATATGCCGGACCAAGTCTCAGTGTAAGATCGATCTCCCTTGCGTCATATACCTTTCTTAATCTCTCCTCTTCCTGTTCTATGTTGTTCTGGATGTCCCTTATTGTATTCTTGAGAAGCTCAAACTCTTCCATCTTTTTCTGAAGCTGGAGTCGCATAGCTTGGATACCTGAACCTCCTCTTGCACGGATTTTGGCAATGAGAGCTTCAGTAAGTGTTTCTGACAGAGGTATACCAAACCTTACGGCTTCATCATGCAGTTCTGTGAGTATCCTGTAAGAGGATACAGTGAATGATTTGTCTCCATATATCTTTCCTGGATTTGTTTTCATTGAATCATCTCCTTTTTTGATTTAAATTGTAGCAATAAAAAATAAAAAAATAGTATTGTAATATAATATAATAATAAAAGATTATGTAAATTATATATATAATCTACTTTAGTGTTTTGTCTCAAATCCTTCAAATTTAAGAGAATTTTTTGTATATATGGAATGCCACTTCTGGAAAGTGCCTTTTCATATATATGGAAATCTTCTCTCATAATTGTAGTTCCAACAGAGACATACATCACTGTTCACCTCCAACAAACTGGCCATAGAATTTATTGTAAACAGTCTTGAATTCAAGGGCAGCTGCCTTCTCGTAGCTGCTGAGCACCATCAGGAGATCCTGGTCAATGTCGTACTGTGCCAGTGATGCAATCTTCTCCCACCTTCTCTGGAAGAACATCCTGAAATTCTTCTCGAATTCTGATTTCTGTTCCTTAAGGCTTATGTAAGCTTCTATGTCCTTTCTGTCAAGGGCATTCTGCATTTCAAGGACGTACGATTGCATCTCTTTTTTCAGGGAATCATAAAATCCAACAGGGAGCTTGTGAAGCTTCTTTGACTTGATCTCAATCCGGAAGAGCTCGTCAATTTTTGATTGAAAATTGTCTCTGGTAAGGACCCTTATCTCTTCCATGAGTTTTCCCTCCTGTATGGTCTTCCCTGAGGGAACTTGCCATCCTTCCATCTCCGATTCTTCTTGAAATTGATTTTCTGGTTCTCCATTTCCGGATCTGTGAAAAGACTGAACGTCTTAAGCTCCAAGCTATTCCCATAATGTATCAGGACAGATTTATCCTGATGTTTAAGGTGCAAATCCTTTAATCCCTTAATTGCCGCCTCCTCATCTCCTGAGAAGATCCTCAAAACATCAAAATCAGTCGATTTAAGGCTATCTCTGCCCCTATCCCTGTATAGTAAGTTCTCCATTGCATTCAGGAGGGTGACAGTGTAATTGTTCACTCAAGCACCTCCAGCAGCTTGCCCAGACTTCTCGGGTTTTCTCTAAGTGGCCATCTGTTCCTGTACTTATTTATCAGTATCTGCAGAACTTCTTTCGGAACCAGTTCTGCCTGATATATCCTCTTCTCGGATCTTTCTATTTCAAAACTTTGTAACATTTACAGAGGAATACGCATCCATTAAGGCAAATCCCTCTCCCCGCGCTTATATTCATTCGCCCGCATGTGCATTCGATCGTCCATTATTTCTTCAAGGAGGACCTGAATCTCTCCCTTCACTG
>JAJZJR010000017.1 GCA_021810045.1 Thermoplasmata archaeon | reverse complement strand
GCCTGAACAACAAAATACGTACAGCATTCAAGCGTTCTTACGGGTTCAAGGCTCATGAATACAGAGATACGATCATCTATCTGGTTGCGGGAGGACTTAAGCTACCCCCACAATGTTAAAGAGATCCGTTTTCAATATTCAAGAAGCAGTTACAAAGGCATGTGAGCAGACAAACATTACCATTAAAAATATTGGAAACGGACTATTTGGCATTGCAGGAATCGGAGATTCGCCCAGTTTGACAAGATACGGAATGGAAATAATTGCCAAGAGTACTGGCAGGAGTGATTTCATGGTAATGAATGACGGCAGGCCTGCTTACCAGATGGCAAACCTTGATTCGGACGGTATAGTGTTTGCAGGTGGAACAGGCAGTGTTGCATTCTTCAAGAACGGGGAAATCATAGAAAGACGGGGAGGTTGGAACTGGTTTGCCGGGGACAACAGTTCTGCCTCGTGGATTGCCAAGAGAGGGTTAAACCTCGCAACACTTGAATATGATGGTCTCCTGGACGAGAAGCACCTTGTAAACAGTGTAGAAACCTATTTTGCAAATGATTTCAGGGAAGTTCTCGCATCCATCGAGGAGAACCAGAATAAGAGACACATTGCAGGTTTTGCACCATATGTTACAAAACTTGCATCTTTAGGTTACCCACCAGCCATGGAGATTCTGGACGAATGTGCCGATTATGTTGTTAGGTTGATTGAATCCCTCCTGCCTAAATTCAAAAAAACACCTAGAATCTCTCTAGTAGGAGGAACCATGCTGGCAGGAAATATTTACACTGACCGCATAAAGGAACGCCTGAATGTTCCAATAGATATATTTTACGGATATCAGGTCGCTGCAGGTGCCATTCTCCTAATGCTGAAAGATATGGGTGTCAACTGCACATTCATAACCAGAGACAGTATTCTTACCCAGATGGAGTACCTGCTTGAAAAAATAAGCAAAAAAGAGCTGAAGAGATATCTCAATATGAACTGAAAAGTAGAGATTTTACAACTTACCACATTATATTGAAAAATTAAAGAAAGGATTGCCTGACCACTTTCGACAACTTTGTTGGTTTATCTGGATTAGAATCCAAGTCTGTGAATGTGCAGTATGAAAACAGCTGTATGAACAACAGGGTCGTCAGGGATGACACTTTAACACCAGTTGGAGGATTAGCTCCCATTTCCGGAGAACCGTGGGTATCTACGTGACCTCCTCTCCCAGCTTTCGCAGGAGCTTCCTGCTTCGACGGTTACCAGCGGAACCTCCACAGGCATGAATTCCCCTCGGCCCGAAGGTACTTTGCCCTCCATACTCAGCCATTCGACTTTACGGACACAGGCATGCATGGAGTCACATGTGATCCGACCCACTTCCATTATGTCTGCTGGTTGGCAGAGTGCAATGCCGCAAATCAGCAAAAAGATTTCGCTTTGATACCTCCCCTTTCAGAAGGGGATTTCCTGCTCTATTTGGTTAAATCTTTTTTTTTGAATTGGCATTTTTATAGAAATATTGTAGATGAAAAATGACTAATTATACTGTTTTATACAAGTATCAAAATAAATAAAATGAATAAACTAAAGAAATCGATCAGTGTCTAACCAGGATAAATTTCAAATGAAACCTTCTGGCAAGTTCTCCATCCATGTCATCCCTGTCTCCGATGTAAACTGATCTTGTCATATCAATATGGTATTTCCTCAAAGCCTGCTCAATAAGTCCTGGCTCTGGTTTTCTGCAGCTGCAGTTTTCGTCAGGCCTATGTGGGCAGATGAATGCGTCATCAACATGAACACCCATTTTTTCCATTTCCCTGAACAGGGCGTTGTTAAACTCTTCCATCTGTTCATGTGTAAAATAACCGCGATTTAGACCGGACTGGTTTGAGATCAGGAAAACGTAGAAACCCATATCCTGGTATCCTTTGACTATCTTGACTGTGTCTGCAAACACATAGAGATCCTCAGGATCGCTGCAGTATGGGCAGTCCCTGTTTAAGGTTCCGTCTCTGTCCACAAATACTGCGGGTTTTGCCATTGAAATTTCTGCCTTAAGCCTCGCCAATAGCCTTGAGCTTTCTTTCCACGGTGTTTTCCAGATCAAGACGGTGATCAACCTTTACAATTGTTTCAACTCTCTGGAATCCTTTTGAAACAATAAACGCCTCAACTTTTGAGATTCCATTAAAAACCTCATCCAGTGTTTTGCCTTCAATAACAGTTGCCATGCTGTTGGGATAACATTTCAGTCCAGTTTCCCTGAGCTTTGAAATTGCTTCCTTAATGGTTTCTCCCACTGCAATACCCTGGCCTATAGGGTAGAATGTAACATCTGCAATAATCATGATAGAAAATCACCCTGTGAGATAAAAGGTTAATCCGTCTGATGTCACTTGCCGCAATAGGGACAGGCCTTTCTTTTGCTTTTTCTTGTAGATCCGCAGTTTTTGCATACATACCATGTGTGTGAGGAATCCCAGCCCAGGAGTGAAATGGCAATCACTGTTAGGATTGTTATGGGGATGTAATATCCCGGTGTCTCAACATGGTTGATCACCATGGCAGTCCAGGAGAGTATTTTCTGAGATTGAATATGTACTGAAAATGATGTATTAATTACCTGAATTATTCCTGTTTTATTCACCGTCGAGTAACTTCTCGGTTCCATCACTTCATAATTATAGGAACCTGGCTGGAGTTTTACCTGAATACTGGAATTGGATGAGGAATATTCTTTTCCTGCAATGAGAAGTTTCCACTGCACTCCTTTGGCGATCCCTGAATTATCAAATGCTACATCGAACTGAATTCTTGAGAAGGAAACACTGTACTGTCCTACTGAGGGTGTCAAAAGCAGTGTGCCAGGGGAAGCGTAAAAACCTTCAGGCGCCACTATTCTCGCAGTTGCATTTCCAGTTATATCTGTATCAATGGTTGTACCGTTTGTATATATGGTCTGGTTACCAACTGTTATGCCCCATATTTCACCGTTTATGTTGTCTGTTCCGGTTATGCTGACTCGGTAAACAGGCCTGGAAGAGTTGTACACTGTGAAAGACTGGCTGGAATTCCCGGAATTGCCGAATGCATGTTCCTGTGTCGTTGTCTCGTGGACATATAAGGAGTAATGACCTGCTTCAAGATGAGTTCCGGAAGTAACATTTATTCTTACTGTGCTGTTGTTTTGAGGTTCTGGCAGGATCATGTTTCCGTCTGCCAAGTTACTGTTGTTATCATACATTGACCAGTTAATTCCTATGTTTTGCAGACTGCTTGTATTTCCTTTCCATCCTAGATAGAAGGATCCGGTTCCATTCTCCGTTATGTTTATCCTTTGTATTGAGAACGAGGCATACGGGATATTAGGGTCATTGAATGTAATATTGAGTATGCCTTTGTTGAGTGTTGGAAAAGGAGGTACTGAGAATGGTGCCCTACTATTACCGGAAACTATGATGAAAGTATCTATATAGTTCCAGCTGCCCGCATCTGCCTGTGTATCGTAGATTACAGGGCTATATTTCCACGTGGAGAGCCAATGATCACCAGTGGAATTCAATACACCGTAGAACAGTAAATTATTGCTGCTGCCATTTCCCTGATCAGAAATATTGTAATGGAATTCCTGAACTGGGATATTGTGAGAGTATGCTGTCACAGCAATGGATCTGAAGAGTGTCACTGTTGAATTGTAGTTTGTAAAGAATGGGGATCTATATTGTCCTGGAGAAATCAGCGAGGTGTCGCCCATGACCAGGTGTGAGTTTCTCAATGACATGAAATTCTTGAATGGATCCCACTGCCCATTGACAAGTCTGTCCACCGAATTGTTGAGACCTAATGCCGAATTGAAAATTGATATATTGGAATCAGTGAAATTATAGGAAAACAAGCTGTTTCCATATAGTGAGACAGTATCGTTGGAAAGAAAATATTCACTGACGTTGTAGAGGGTGATGGGCTCATTTGAACTGGTTACTAAATAAAGATAGAAATTTGAAGAAGTTTCCATCCACTGGAGGCTGCGTTCTACTCCGGAGAGTTTGATACTGAATGTCCTTGTGAGGTAATTATCAGATAAGTTGTAGGAAAGCAGAAAATCATCTATGAAACTGCCTTCATATGCAACTTTAAGATAACTGTTGCTTTCATTGAACAGTGAGTTGTAAGTGATTTTTACATTTACTGTGTTTATGATAGATGAGGGTTTTTTGCCATAGCCCTGAACCATGGGTATTGTTGTATTTGTGTAGCTGTAGGAAGTGTTGTACAGGTACTGGAAACCATCCGTGTATTCAAAAGAACCTTTCTGCCTGTATAGGCCATTGATGGAACTGTTTGATATACTTACATCAGAAGCATTTGCAGATATTCTGAGGGAACTGTCATACGGATTATCCTGCTCTGAAATGGATGTGTTCAGTGTGGAATTCTCAATCTTAATCCTTGAATTGTTAAAGACCATAACACCTGGAAAAGTAAGGTTGGATCGACTGACAGTAAATGTAGAACCGGGGTTAAGGTATATGGAGAAGTTTTTCAGGGATGAGTATGAAGCACCTGACAGAGAAAGAGTGGAGTTTACGATGTACAGGTTACCCCATACTTCAATATTCATTGAAGTTTGAGACAGGCTTTCCAGGATCAGATTCTCACCTGAAATAGTGTAGTTCCCGCCTGCTGCCACTGTAACATTGTCAGTAAGATAGAAAATGTTGGAATTTTGTGCAATTAGGGAAATGTGTTGAGGTTGATTCCCTTCGCTTCCAGTTATTCCATTCGGCTGACCCGGATGCATGGTTGAAGGAATGTGGATTATTAGACATGCTGTTAATGCCGCAATCATTAGTACCTGAGGATTAATGTCCTTTGAATGCCAAGTTCCCATAGAGTAGTTTACCCGATTTTGAAATCTTATTTTACACTTATCGTTGAGAAACCAGTATAATGGCTATTCCATAAACAACATGTGTTTACAGATTCAGTATAGAGAAGGCTTTTATGATAAACAGTTTATGCACAGTACTAAAAATGGGTCTTTATAGACCAATCTATATTCCAAGAAAATTTTATTGAAAATCCACGGCCAGATAAGTGGATTCAGTCACATCTGATCCTTCAGCAATGCGATTGTGGAATCCTTCATTTCACGGAAAAGTTTGCTCTTCTGGGCAAGGAACCTGATGTGTGCTTTATCAATGTTCCAGGTCATGTATTCGCTGACATCTGTCATTTTCAGATATTCCTTGAGAATGATCGATTCCAGTACTGATTCCATTAAAATAATGTAATTATTCCTGTTGTAGGCCATGGGCTTAATGTGGCTTAATTTTGAACCGAAGAATGAAAGCATGAACAGCAATGAACCTGATCGTCCTTCAGTTTCCTTCAGAATGTTCATCAGTGTTCTTAGATCGTTAATGGAGTGATTGCAGGAAATTATGAGATCCTTTAGATGCCTGTAGGATTCTGAAAAGGGATGGTTCTCGCCAAATGGGAATTCCCTTATGCTTACCAGTTCCCTTTTCAGTCTATCGTCTCCGGGAATCAGATTTGTGGGACACGCGAATACCCCGTAATTGATTGATATCCTTGAAAACAGGTCAATATCCTCCCCATTGGACAGGTTTCTCCATCCACCCACTTCTTCTATTACTTCCCTGCTCACTATGGAAAGTTCTGAGTAATAGAGCCTTTTCAGCTTGAATTTAAGGAAATCATGAAGGACGTCGGAATACGCTATTGGATAAACGATTTCAGTGTCAAAGGGAACAACGAATTTGCCTGTCGAATAGTTGAATGATATACTCTTCCCCTGTCCGTATGATTCAATATTTGATTCTAGTAGAACCAGGTTGGGGCAGGATTTCCTTAACTGCCTCATGAAGGGGTGCATTGAGTCTTCTGCAGGCCTGTGCGATACTACAATCTCGAATTCCCTGCCAAGTTCCTCTGCTATTGTATTTATGCTAAGAATGGACTGGGCAAATTTGGAGTCCACTTCCATAGTGGTCCCTATGAAACTTATTGCGTAATTGTAATCAGATGGCCTTAACACATCTGTATCCCGCTGCAGTAAGGCTTCCTGTGGATCCACTGTATGAACTTATGCAGTTCATTAATATAATGTTGGCTCTTTTCTTTAGTTTCGGAAAAACATCAATACCTACAGAAAAGTTCTATGAATGAAACAGCAGGTTCTCATATTATGTACAAAATTCGAAACTCCTTTGCACTGGCGGCAAATGTTGTTCTTGGTGTTGTTTCTCTATTCCTTTATTCTGTAATTTATGGAATTTTTATGTATCTCCAAAGTGCAAAATCCATAAATCCTGGAGGAACAATGATATCCTTTGGCAGTTCCTACCCGGGATATTTCAGGGCCGCACAGACCTTTAACCGGTTCCCGCATCTTGGCTTTTTTGAAAACAATGTATTCTACCCCTTGGGCATAGGGTTGATCATTTCACTTGTTTTTTACAGCACATATAAAATTATGAAAGACAGAGTGGTAAACGTACCTTCAGTTCAGTAGAAGGAAAGCTCGTTCCATACTCTTTTCAGATTTTCTTCCATTTTTCCGAAAATTTCCCCTGTATGCGGATTATTTCTCAAAAGATCGCGCATGTAATCAACATTGTAGTTCGTCACTGATCTAGACAAATCAAGAATTCTTTCATACTCCTTTGTCCTTGGAATGTAATCAAGATCTGATATTTTCCTGGAAAGCAGGGACATGACATATGGCTTCACCAGTACTTCTGAAACCTCTGAATCAAATTTGGATGATTCGATAGTTACAAAATTGGCACCATAGAAAATATCCTGGACTGCCTCATCGTATCCTTCCCTGCACAGGTCAGTTATTATGTTGATGGTTCTTCTTTGCTGCTCTCCGGCTTCAGGTATAATTCCTAGTGAGATGATCTGATCCCTGAACTGCAATAGCGGGGACTTTGCCATTGAGAATTCTACTACCTTGTCTCTGCTGTCCATTCTGGAAATAATCCTGCGGTTTACCGTTGTGGTCTGGTTGAGTATTAGATAATCGTATTCGACCAAAACATCAGAGAGATTGGATGGTCTTTCCTCAGCGGTTATCAATACCTCATGACCATTTGCAGCTGCCATTTGCTCTATTAATGGCAGTATATCATTTTCCGTTGACGATATGAGTATTTTCAACTTTACACCGGCTAGAACTTCAGACGCAGGAGTTTGAGATCAGGATAAAGTTCCCTCTTTATGATATCATCTATTCCTTCACCTTCTTCCTGTGACATGAGGCAGTACTTCACCGTGTCTTCATGATTGATTTCGACCTGAGTGCCGTCCTTCCTGTACACCAGAAGGGTTCCAAGGTTTTCGCAGTCTATTCCCATTCTTATTGGGTATGAGTCAAAAGAAATCAAGATTGTGTTTTTCCAGGTTATGGCAAAAGGATTATTTTCAGGCTGAACTCTTACCTGCACTTTCATTTGCCTTATGGGACAAATCCCAGCCTGCTCTTTGTGATTTGGCAGCCAGGAGCAAACCTATTGCCATGATAAGATTTCCTATGAGGACCAGATCGTTGATGGGGACCATATACTGAGGTGTTGCAACAGAAGACACAACATAGTTGAAGCCAAACAGCGGGAGATCAAAGGATATTGTGGGGAAAAGCTGTGATACACCCGAGGTTCCAAGGAATGCCGGGAAAATTGCAGGAGAATAGGCATATATGAAATTCATCATGATGATGAAGGCCATCCACGCAACACCGAAAATGGTCATGCCGTATGCAGCCTTTCCTGATCCTCTGCCCAGATAAAACACGTATCTGAGCATTCCAACTGCAAATAGTAAACCTATGACTACGAATTCAGCCATGGATGGATAGTATGGGAGAGGGAATATGTTTGAAACGTTGTTCTCTGTTTCAGCGATTGCACCGCTTATAAATCCTGGCAGGTATCCGGCAAATGCTCCCAGAACAGTTAAGGTTATGAAAAACACAATGGATGCTATTACCAGAGGCACGGAGCTGTTTCTCTCGTTTCTAATGCTAATGGCGCGTCCTACAATGGCGGCAATGGAAACTATGAGGATGATTCCCGGAAGGATAGTGTAAGTTGTATACGGAGAAGATGAGAATGTGAGGAAACTGCCAAATACAGAATTAATGCCGCTTGCAATGAAGGCAATTGCCGCCAGGTAAAGGCTTACTACGGTTGCACGGTTTGACTCCTTTTTCACCGTGGCGTTCCTGTGATCGTTTGCTGAATTTCCACCCTGATTATCTGCAGAAAGACTCTGGGCATAACTTTGCAGGCCAGTTTCTCCGTAGAATGCATCACTAACAACAACTATCAGTACAGGTGCTTTAAGATATGAGAGCAACGAATTATCAAACAGGGTGCGGATTGGCTTCTGGGTTTCATTAATACTTTCTCCAAGTATTTCCCTTATTGATGGTTCATCAATAGTGTATACAGTAATGGAATCAGTGTTGGTTTTCTCCACTTTCTGGTTGATATTTTCCTTATTGAGAGGCTGAAGCTTGTATCCATGGAGCTTAAGCACCCTGTAGACTTTTTCTCCAAAACTCTTGGCATTCTTCAGCTCGCGGCTCTTGATGATCTGTATTCTCGGACCTTTTGAGGCCTTGATGGATTCTTCAATCTTTCTGACAACCCTGAGTTCGTTTACTCCAACCGGACTTTCAGTTTCAGATTCTGTTCCCTTTATGTTCTCTTCAGGAGATTCTTCCAGAGATGGACCTTCCCATGGGTCTTCAAGATCCCTATTCTCGTTAGTTTGGTCAGGTTCCAGTCAGTATCATCTCCTGTAACCGACTAATATGCAACATTATTAAAAGATTCACTACGATAAAAAAGCGAAAAAAAATTTAGAGAACAAGTCTCTTAGATTCAGTTGATTCTACCTTTACGGATTTCCAGTCGCTCTTGACTGCAGTCTTTCCCAACTTCTTCTGGATATAGTTGTATGCTGAAAGTGCAGCTGTTGAACCCTGTCCTGCAGATATCACTGCCTGTTTGTAAGGTATGTCAGTGACATCGCCTGCAGCAAATACGCCTTCTTCACTTGTAAAACCAAGTTTGTCAATTACTATCTCATTATTCTTGTTAAGCTCAACAAGATCCTTGACAAAATCGGTTCTGGCAACATATCCCATTTCAATGAACAGTCCGTCAACCTGCAGTTCTCTTGTATCTGGCTTGTCCTTGGCATTGCTCTTCACCGAAACTTTCTTAACGGTCATTTCACCTTCAATTTTCTCGACGCTGTAGTTAACAAGGAATTCAATGTTCTCCTTGTCTTTCAGCTGCTGGTAAAGCTCATCTTCTTCGTTGATTCTTGAGCCCTTGTATACCACATAGAGCTTGGAAGCTATTCCGGACAGGTAAACTGCTGCCTGCAGGGCATGATCGCCGATGCCCACCAGTGCAATTGTCTTCTTCTTGTAGAGTGGGCCGTCACAGACAGCACAATAGGAAACACCCCTACCCCTGAAAGTCTCTTCGCCTTCCACGTCAAGATTCCTGGGTGTCTTGCCGAATGCAAGTATGAGTGCCATTGAAATGTATTCCTCCCCTCTTGTTCTTACTGAAAATTTACCGCTGTCGAGCTTCTTTACTTCAACAACCTCGTCATAAACGAATTTTGCCCCATATGCAGAAGCCTGCTGCTGAAACTTGTTCATAAGTTCAAAGCCGCTGATCTGTGTGAATCCGGGGTAATTTTCTATATCGTCCGTGAGAAGAGCCTGGCCTCCAATGTCCTTGGAAATGACCAGTGTGTTAGCAGACTGCCTAGCAAGGTACAGTGCAGCAGTTAAACCGGCTGAAGCTGCACCTATGATTATGCAGTCAATATTATCCTGGGGCAATTCAAACACCTTTACCCTTCAGAGGGCCATGTGCTTCTTTATTTTTTGCTCTAGGAACTGTTTGGGAACTGCTCCGATCTGGGCATCCACCATTTTACCGTTCTTGAAGAACATTATAGTAGGAATGCTCCTGATCATGAACTGCTGTGAGACCATGGGGTTCTCATCAACATTGAGTTTTCCGAAAGACACTTTTCCAGCGTAATCCGAGGCAAGTTCTTCTATGATCGGTGACACGAACTGGCATGGTCCGCACCAGGCGGCCCAGAAATCCACTACCATCAGGTCCGCTTTCTGGATTTCCTGGACAAAATTCTGGTCTGTCAGTTCCATTGGCTTTTTGCTTGCACCAGTGGGAGAATCGTTGTTGCTCATCATGCTATGTAATACCTTTTCCCTTATTTGATCTATGTTTTCGTCTACCATACAATTGACCTCCAATTGTTGACTGTCCTTTTCAGGACACTACTCTGTATTTCAATATGTATTTAATATTTTTCGAAATTGCCATTTTACCGCAATAACGATATACTACCTTTGCATTCCTTATTTATGGTATCATTTTCATCACTTATCAGAAGCAAGGCAAAGTGCTCCGATCTCCTTTCGTGCTTTCTCGACCTGAATAATCTGGAAATAACAATTTTCTATACACTTCTTTCAAGGGGTAGGGCAACACTTGATGAGCTTGCCGCAATAGTCTCCAGGGACAGGAGCACGGTGTTCAGGAATCTTCAGAAGCTCGATTCCCTTGGCCTTGTGTCAAAGGAAATGACTTCCCTTGACCGTGGGGGAAGGGTCTCTATTTTTGTCCCATCAGATATACCTACAATCAAGGAAATAATATCACAGAGGATAGAGAGCATCAAGAGGAGCATGGATTCATTTCTGAATGAATTTGAGCAGAGAATGAATCTGGAAATGGTCATATACGGAGACATGAAGGACCAGCCTCATCTTAAGAGTGTAAAAAGTATCTAAGCAAAAAAAAGTATATTTGCACAAGACTTTGCACCTTAATGGATGCCATAACCGCAGATGATGTTCACAAAAGTTATGGTTCCATCAAGGCTGTTGATGGAATTTCCTTCAAAGTTCAAAAAGGAGAAGTATACAGTTTTCTTGGTCCCAATGGTGCAGGCAAGACCACCACTGTGGAAATGCTTGAAGGTTTGAGGAAAGCTGACCGTGGTGAAATTAGAGTACTGGGTGAGGAACCATGGCATGAGGCTTCGAAACTTGGAAGGACTGTGGGTGTCATGCCCCAGGATTTCCGTTTCATAGAGCGTATAACATCCAGGGAAGCCATCAGGTATTACTGCAGTCTTTTCAGTGTCCGAGACAAGACAAAGGAACTGCTCAGCCTGGTCGATCTTGAGGAAGTCCAGAATGTTCAGTTCCAGAACCTGTCCGGGGGACAGAAACAGAAGCTTGGCATATGCCTGGCACTCATTAATGATCCGGAACTCATATTTCTTGATGAACCTACCACAGGACTTGATCCCAAGGCGAGGAGAAAAATCTGGGATCTTATCAGAAAGCTCAAGGATGAGGGGAAAACCGTCATCCTGACAACCCACTATCTGGAGGAGGCGGAGATGCTTGCAGACAGGGTAGCAATAATGGATCACGGAAAGATCATTGCAGAGGGAAGTCCTGGAGAAATTATCAACAGGATGGGCAAGGGCCGGAAGCTCACCGTCCCATATGGTGAAAAGCTTCAGGAGTATCTAAGCAAAGACCTGAAACTGGACTGCAATAGAACCGGGGACAGTATCTCAGTTTCCATACATAGTAACAAGGATGTGATCAATATTCTTGACTTCGCTGAAAAGAACGGGATAGAACTTACGAGCCTTTCCCTGAAGGAAGATACACTTGAGGATATTTTCGTGGATCTAATCGCTGAAAAGGAGGGAACATCTTGAAAATCAGGAACATAATTGCAGACCTCAAGATATATTCAAGAAATTATATGAGGAGCAACACTGCCATATTTTTTGTTTTTATTTTTCCCCTTGTTCTTATGCTGCTGTTTGGTTCCATTTTCTCAGGAAGCACCACATCTGCTGTCCCCCTTTATGTGCAGAATATGGATAATTCCGGCAATATGTCGAACACTTTCATTGAAACACTCAACTCAACGCATTTTGTTGATATCCACATGATCCCGGATAACGTGAATATCCAGGCTTACATATCACAGCATTCCATCACTGCAGCTCTCTATATTCCTTCTAATTTCAGTTCATCGTACAATACGGGAAATCATGTCTCACTGGTCTATTACAATAATCCTGCAGTATCAACAAGTTCTGTAGCCCAACAGGCAATATCAGTAACTGTGGAGCTCTTCAACAGTCACTTTGCAAGCCAGAATCAGACCATTGCAGTTGCAAGCACATCAGTTACCACTCACGCAGCCTCATACGTAGATTTCATGATCCCGGGACTTATTGGCCTGGTGATCCTCACATCTCCCATGTTCTCCATGACCTACATTGTCAGTTCATACAAGAAGGAGAAAATCTTCAGGCAGCTTTCCCTGACGCCATTGACCAGATCGGAATGGTTCCTTTCAAAATTTGTTTGGTATCTCTTCATTTCGGCTCTTTCTGCAATTATGATCATAGCGGTTGGGGTTCTTCTTTTCCATTCCTCCATATCGCTTAACATCTATGTTGTACCTTTCCTGGCAATAGGAGTCTTTATGTTCACTTCGCTGGGAATTCTGGCAGGGTCTGTTTCAAAATCGGAGGAGAGTGCTTCCGTCATAGGGAATATAATTACATTCCCCATGATGTTTCTTTCAGGCACATTCTTCCCAATTGAGATCATGCCCACATGGCTGCAGTCCATTGCTCATGTACTGCCATTGTATTACATCATAGACGGCCTCAATTCCATAACCATATACTCCAATTTCAATTCTGCCACTCTTGATTTTATAGTCAGCGTTGCAGTGGCCGCAGTTATCTTTGCACTGAGTGTGTACAGTTTCAGGTGGAAGGAGGAGTGACATTACCTTACTATTATTTTTTCGCCCCAAAATATTTTTATAATGCCCTGTTGCATCTATTACCATATGAGAGTTCCTGTTCTGTACGGTCAGGATGACGGAAAAGGATTCCAGAATGAGATCAGATATATTTCAGGGAGATTCCAGTGGGACCTGAAACAGGACTGGGACGGACAGGCCGAAATTGATTTCCCTGATACCCCTGAGGAAATAAGAAAGGAACTCCTTGGTTTCCTGACTCCTGAAGAGATTGACTTCTCCCTTGAGGCCAGGTTTTTACATTCACTGGGAAAGTCTTCACCGGAAATCCTGATGGCAAAGCATGGAAAACTGTCCAGAATTGTTGATGCTGTTATCTATCCCAAAGAAGAAAGGGTCCAGGCTTTGCTCTCCGATCTTCTGAAACATGACTACAGGGCAATAATTTACGGTGGAGGCACTTCTGTATCAGGTTCACTGCTTCCATTTGGAAAAGGAAAGATTGTAAGCATTGACACAAAGAATTTGAGGAAGTTTGACGCGAGGGAGAATTTTGCAATAGTGGGTTCAGGCCTCAGAGGTGTGGAGGCAGAAAGGGCTGTAAACAAACTTGGACTGACCTTTGGGAATTTTCCTGAATCATTCCTGCATTCCACAGTTGGCGGCTGGGTTTCCACAAAGGCAACCGGCCAGGAATCCAACTATTATGGGGGAATTGAAAACATGCTCCTTGGAGTTAAAATGGAAACGTCACAGGGCACATTGCATGACGATCTTGTGCCAAGGGAATCTGCCGGACTTCAGCCCAAGGACATGGCACTTGGTGGAGATGGTAAAAACGGCCTGATTACTGAAGTTGCACTTAAAACATTCCCAGGACCTGTAAACAGGTATTTCCAGTCACGGATTTACAACTCCTTTTATGACGGAATCATGGCACTGAGCCGTATGAGGGTGTTTCCAGCGGTGGCACGTCTTTCGGATGAGATGGAAACGGAATTTGCCCTGATGGGTGCAGGTGATTCTGCCTCAATCAGGTTCTTCAGGAAGTACATTTCACTTAGAGGTTATTCAAAAGGAGCCCTCCTGATAATAGTGAATAACAATCATGTTGTCCTGCCTGAACATAAATATTCAATGTCAGCAGGCTCCCGTCCCGCCAAATCCTGGTACAAGGGCAGGTATGCCCGCCCAGGCCTGGCAAACATCCTTTGGAAATCCGGTCTTGTTCCAGATACACTGGAAACATCAGCCACCTGGGGGAACATCTGGAAACTATATACAGAGACCAGAAAGGCGTTCTACGACTTTAAGAACGGGCAGGGATTCCAGGGAGAAATAATGGCTCACATTTCTCATCTTTACAGACAGGGTGCCTGCATATACTTCACATTTATTCTAAAGGGTGATGATGAACTGGAACTGCTGCAGGAAACCAGGGACAGGCTTATCAGGACCTTTATGGCCAACGGAGGCTCAGTTACGCACCATCATGGAAAGGGCAAATTCTTTTCCCAATATATGGACCCGTTGCTTCTTAGGCAACAGGCCTCTTATGAGGACCCCTTACTTGGAGGAGACAGGTAAATGGATTTCGAATTCTCGTATAAAACCAGATCAGAAGACATTGAAAAAATAAGGAACAGTGACTGCGATGTTCTCGTTATCGGTGGTGGCATCACAGGAGCAGGAGTTGCCAACATCCTGGCTTCAAATGGCGTAAGCGTTGTACTGGTCGAGAAAGGTGATTTTGCCTCAGGCACAAGCTCGGGATCCTCAAAGCTTATTCATGGGGGCCTCAGGTACCTGGCACAGGGAGAAATAATGGAGGTCCGGGGATTGCTGAAGGAGAGAGATTACCTCACAGCAAATACTGACATAGTAAAACCAATGGATTTCCATATTCTCGTTGACCAGTATTCCTGGAAAAAAGGAACCCTGAAGTTTGGACTGTTCCTTTACAACCTCTTATCAGGTAAATTCAGTATACCGAAATTCACAGGTAACAAGGGACTTTATCCTGAATCTGTGGAGGGATTTTTCCAGTATCAAGATTCCTACACCGATGATTCACTCCTCGTGATCTCAAACATTGTCACTTCAAAAATGCACGGAGGTATCTGTTTAAATTATGTTGAAGCAGAGGATTTTGAAGAGACTGATGAAGGAATCATTGTCACCCTGGAGGACAAGATCAGCAGAGATAAATTTACCATCGAGCCTTCTGTGATCATAAATGCTGCCGGCCCATGGGCTGGAGTACTGTCCGAAAAACTTGGGCTTGATCTTGAGCAGGGCCTGAAGCTGAGCAAGGGAGTTCACCTGGTTTTACCTGCTTCGAAAGTCCCTGTAAAGAATGCCATTGCATTCAGATCACACATAGACAAACGGCAGATGTTTGTTATTCCCCGTGGGGAAGTTGTACATATTGGAACAACAGACACATTCACAGATAGCCCGGATGACTTCGGGGTAACTGAGGATGATATTGATTATGTGCTGAAGAGCGTTTCGCAGCTCTTTCCCTCCGTCAACAGGGAAGATGTGATCACTTCCTATTCAGGCATAAGGCCATTGTTTGGTGAGGGAAAAGATCCCGGATCAGTAACGAGAGATTTTGAATTACGCCAGAAAGGGCAGGTTCTAAGTATCCTGGGTGGCAAGATCACAAATTACAGGACTGCTTCAAGGGATGCTGCATCCATGGTTGCAAGCATGCTTAGAAAACACCTGAGAGTGAAAGGTCTTCCCGTGTTGGAATACACACGGCCCGATCTCGGTATCCCGGAACGGATAGAATATGAGATACAGCATGAATGCCCCCTTTTCCCTGAAGATATCCTGAGAAGAAGGGAAGCTGCAAGAATTTACTCACTGGACATGGGGAAGTCTATGGAGCCGGTCGTAAAGGAAAAGGCCCTGGAAACCGGGATGGTGAAGCGTTGAAAGTGTATGCCATCGTAAATCCCGTTGCCGGTGGAGGCTATGCAGGAGAAATCTACCGATCGGTTCTAAAGGAATTTGAAGGATTTGACTTTGATTTCCATCTTACAAGTGGACCTGGAAATGCAACAGAACTTGCAAAAAGTGCAGTGGAACAGGGATATTCACATCTTGTGTGTGTTGGCGGGGACGGAACCCTGAATGAGATAGTGCAGGCAATTGCACATACAGACATTGTACTTGTTCCAGTATCCGCAGGAACAGGATCGGATTTCGTCAAAACCACTTCCTTAAGAGATATACCCTCCGTAGTTGGAGCAATGAGAAACGGGTCAAGCTCACCTGTAGATCTTGGGAAGATCACAAGAGAAGGAGAAACCAGATATTTCCTGAATATCCTGGAAGTCGGGTTCGGTGCACAGGTTATGCAGAGGGTCAATTCCAGGAAGAAAGTACACGACGGGCGTTCCTTTACCTCTGCCGTACTTGCATCCGTTCCCTCTTACCATCCATATGAAGTGAAAATATCACATGAGGAAGGTTCACAATCCCTGAAAATTGCAGAAATGATCGTTGCCAATGGAAAATACTTCGGAGGCGGTATGCTGGCAGCACCGGATGCTGTCATCGATGATGGCCTGTTCGATGTTCACATTGTTAACGGTGCTGGAAAAATACAGCTCCTGATGAAACTTAGAAAACTTCGTGACGGCAGTCATGTAAAGGACATCATGGTTACCTCACTGAAGACATCAGGTATACGCATAGAAGGAGACGCACCTGTAGAGATTGACGGAGAGAATTTTGGCACGCTTCCAATTGAAGTGTCAGTGGAAAAAAATGCCTTGAGACTCATCTCGTAGCTGCAATCACAATAAGCAATGAATCAGTCTTTGGTCCACAGAACTTTCATCGCAGATACAGATATGCCTGCAAAGTAAAATACGATAGGATTGCAATCGAAACAAGAGAAATCACCATTGTCATAAGAAGCAGATCAGTATCGGGATACAGTTTAATGGACAGCTGAAGAATCAACGGTATCAGTATAATAGCTGCCAGAAATGGCATTTTCAGCATCTCAGGAATGTTCTTTTTTCCATTTGAGGGAAATGGAGCTGATTTCATGTCCTCCTTCTCAGATACCAGGAAAATACCTTCAATGACGATAGGGGCAAACAATGCCTGATCAAGGGAGCCGATGATGACCTGTGTGCCCGAAATACCCCCTGCCAAAATGCCTACAGACAGAATAAGTATAGGGAGTAGACCGATGGGAATGAGATACCTGAACCATTTTCTTCTCCGAACATACCTCATCCTTGTTTCTTTCGCTTTCCTGTCAATTGAAATGGACATATGATATTCATATAAGAACAATATCAATTGAAAATAGTTTCCAACATATCATATAAAGGTACACAAATAATTAGTACCTCCAAGTTTATCTGTTCCTTTATGGGCAAGCTCCTACCTGCCATACTTGCAATTCTTCTTTTTGCAATGGCATTTATCCCCGCTTCATCTGCATCAACACAGCATATTCACCCGTCCACAAGCAGCAATGCTGCTACCAAAACACCCATAAAGCACGTTGTTGAGATCATTATGGAAAACCGGGCATTTGACAGCATGTTCGGTGTTTACCCTTTCGTGAACGGCCTTGAAGGAGGAAATCCACAAAACCTTACTGTACCGTTGAATCTACTGTCTCTGCATGATCCATCAGTTCTGAAGGAACTGAAGGCAGTTCCAAATGGCACTTATACAAACAAGAATCCCGTGGAAGGCTATATCGCATACCACGGAGACATCAATAACGGCAGGATGAATGGATTCCTGAATTATTCGGGGCCAAGTTCAATGAACTACTACACTGCTGCCCAGCTTGCCCCGCTCTGGGATATTGCAGAACAGTATGCCCTTGCCGACAACTATTATGCAAGTGTACTGTCTCAGACCACACCCAACAGACTTACCAATATTGCCGGCTTTTCACCGGTCATTAACGATTACGGCCCACCTCCGTATATCCCATTCAATGAGACCATATTTGGGGAACTGCAGAACAGTGGAATTTCATGGTCATATTATGTTCAGCACATGTCAAAGGGTGCACCAACCCTCAGTTTCATTCAGGGCATTCATTCGTATCCACAAAGCCTGCAGAGCTGGAGTTCATTCTTTGGGAGTCTTCAGAACAATACCCTCCCGGCTGTGTCCTATTTCATGCCTATAGGTGGTGGAGCAGACGGTTATGATATGGGCTCACCCGAGAATGTCCTTCAGGGTGAACTCTGGCTTCTTTACACCCTCACTGAGATAATGAAAAGTCCGGAGTGGAACAGCACTGCGGTATTCCTCACCTTTGATGAGGGCGGAGGCATGTATGATCAGGTTGCACCCCCAGTTCTTGGTGGACAGCAGCTTGGACAGAGAATACCAATGATACTTATTTCCCCATATGCAAAGGAGAATTACATTTCAAACACTGAAATGAATCATGCTTCCATGCTGGGTTTCATAGATTATAACTGGAACCTTCCTGCCCTGAACAGGTTTGTTTCAATCAGCAACCTGCCCCTTGACATGTTCAATTTCAACCACAACTATTCATGGGGTAATGCAATAAGGCCACCAGTCAACTTTTCAAACAATTCTGTTGTCCACATCCCTGACTCAGCCTACTTCACACTAAATACATACCCTTCATCTGTTGCAGGAATGTTCCAGATGAAACCACAGATTCCATTCAGTGATCTTGGGTATAACAGGACCGGAAGCTCAGACTTCAACCTTTCCCAGGTTTCCAGCACATATTATGTTACAAAAGACACAGCCTATTATCCATTCTATACCACATCATATGCAATTGCAGGACTTGCTGCTGTGGATATTGCGATTGCCTTCAGTGCATTCCAGGTTGCAAGGAGGAGAAAGAAATGAGTGATAAGTGGAAAAGACTGGTCTTTACTGTGATGTTCTCGCTTTTTGCAACAGCTACCGCTGCAGCTCTGATGTACCTGCTTCCTGTCATGATATACATAGGATACCAGACACAGATTCCCAGCATTCTCGAAGGTTTTGCACTGGGTGCCCTCCTGTTTTCAATAGCTGGAACCTTTGTAGGCATGTACACATCGAGACCAGCCATACATGGACTGATTATTTCCATAATACTTGCTGTAATCCTCACATTGGTTTACAGATCAACTGGTGTTGCAAGCGATAGCGATCTCACAATAGGGTCCTTTGCGTCACAGAGCTTTTCCCTGCTCTTTGCAGCAATGTTCCAGAATTTCCTCCCGGGACAGAAGAGAATTAAATCAGCAGGAATATCTGTTGCCATATTCACTGGACTTAATGTATTCTTCTTCCTTGTTATAGCAGTGCTCTACCTGATACTGGGGCAGGCATACCTTCCCAACACAATTTTCTACCTTGAGATACTGTGTGCTGCAATTGGAATTATTGCACTGTTTCTCTTCTTTAAATCCGGGAAAAAGGCTGAATCATCATGATCAGATGAACAGCCTCGGTACAGTTTTGGGAACATTTGCCACTAGAAGCTTTGCATCATCCCCATGTTTCAGCCACTCAAGTTCCTTGAGTTCCGGATCTGCAACCCTTGCATCGACACCAAAGGATTTGGCGATATCCAGGATATTGTACGAGAAGGTGAGGAAATCGGCTTTTTCAACTCCCGGGTAGAAACTGCTTGAAAAGCTCTTGAGTATTGTGTACCCTTCATTGTTCAGCACAAGTATCTTTACAGGAAGCCTGTACCGGGCAATTGTCCAGAGGGTCTGGATTGTGTACATGAGGGAACCGTCCCCAACGATTTCAAGTACCTTGTCGTTGTTCATTGATATGCCTGCTGCAGCAGGAAGACCCCACCCGAGCTGACCACTCTTGGCTGTAAAGTATGACCCTGAGCTGTATCCAATATTCTTTCTTACAAGAAGAGATGAAGATATTGCCTCGTCAACAATGGTGTATCCTGCGAATATCTTTCGGGTTTTCTGGAGTACATAGTTAACGCCCATGACTTTCTTTTCTCTGGCAATAAGACCGGCATTTCCATCTTCCTCAGGTTTCCTGTAATGCCACATCCCTTCAATTCTGTCTGTAAGGGCCTTCAGGAAGAGTTTGGGATTGCTTGTAATATATTCTCCGTGCTTGAAGGATGGTGCCATAGTAACTGTAACGATCTTCTTGCCTGGAAGGAGCGGCGATGGCAGGTACGGATATATGGTAAAATCTCCACCGAAGTTTACTACAAGATCATACTGAAGAAGTGCCATGTTGATTGCAGTTGTTGCAGGTGGAAGCTCACCAGCGAAGTTGTTACTGCTGCTGTTGAAAGTGGCTCTGCTGGCAAGTGGCTCAGAAAACACCGGAACGCCCAGTTTTTCCGCCAGATGCTCAAGTTCCCCGATAGCATCGTACTGGTCAAGTTCAGCACCTGCAACAAATACAGGATTTCTGGACTTGTTTATCAAATCTGCAAGACGCTCAACTTCAGCGGCGTTGAGAATGTTTACGTCAGGAACTGTGTGATCCAGGTTTTCATACTGGCTTTCCTGATCCATTACTTCCATTGGAAATGAAAGAAAAACCGGACCCGAAGGAGGCTGCAGACTCATGGAATAGGCCCTTTTGAGTGCCCTTTCAATGTCGTCAGAGTTTTTCACCTCGTATGAATATTTAACGGCAGAACCGACGAGATCCCTGAGATCATGCCATAAGAGGGGTTCATAGAACACATGCCTGCTGTCCTGCTGACCTGATGTGATAATTACTGGAGATCTGTTCAGCCTTGCAGTATGAATAAATGCCATGGAATTGGCCACTCCCGGAAGAGTATGAAGATTCACGATGGATGGCTTACCAGTTGATTGGGCATGACCGTCCGCCATCCCCACTGAAATTGAATCATGCAGGGTCAGAACGTAATCACCAGTCCCCCTTAGCATGGGAATTTCCGTTGAACCAGGGTTTCCAAAAAGAGTTCCCATTCCCAGTTCCCGGATGGTTTTGTTGAATATCTCGTATCCTTTCATTGGAGCACCTGGTATGATGGTTCAAGTCCCTGTACATATTTCAGGACATTTGCAATAGTATCTGTGATAAACCTCTGCTGGCTCTCAACTGTAACTCCAGCTATGTGTGGTGAGAACAGTACATTCGGGACCTTGAAAAGTTCACTGCTGTGATCTGGGGGTTCATGTGCATAAACATCAATACATGCCCTTATCCCCTTTGACTTGATGGCGCTGACCAGTGCAGTTTCATTGACCACTTCGCCTCTTGCAGTGTTTATGAAAATAGCACCATCCTTCATCATTGAAAATTCCTTTTCTCCAATGAATCTGTCAGTTTCCTTTGTCAGTGGAACGTGGAGAGATAAAATATCTGATTTTCTCAGTACATCTTCCATCGAGAGATATGTAACACCAAGGTTCTCCTCCTCATCTTCAGGTATCCGGTACGGATCGAAATACACAATGTTGGCACCAAAATACAGTAATCGTTCTGCCAGGCGTTTTCCAATTGCACCCATACCGATTATACCGAATGTCTTGCCCATGAGCTCCGTTGAATTGGTGAGAAATGGCCAGTTTCCGCTGACAATCTCGTTATGGAAGTACTGGAGGTTCTTGAGCTGTGCAAGAGCCATTGTTATGACATGTTCTGCCACACTTTCCTTGTTGGCACTTGGAATGTTCGATAACATGATTTTTCTCTTTTTAAGGGCGTCCAGATCAACGTTGTCATATCCTGTGCTGGCAATCTGAAGAAACTTAAGGTTCGGGAATTTTGATAAAAGGGCATCATCCACTTTTGTGAATGTTGTTGCCACAAGAACCTCTGAGTCATTCTTTTCAAAGTCAGTGCTTGTTGTAATCTCTGCATCAGGGAGTATCTGCTTTATGGTTGTATCCACATCAGAAGTTGGAAAAAAAGACGGTAGAATAATAAGAATATTCATGAATTCTAATTCTCTTTACATTATATAAATTTATTTTGAACGTATTTTTAATGCATATCATCAGGAAATGCGATATTCCGGCCAGCAAATATCCCCGATAGATTGATTATAAATTTTGGGTAAAATTAAATTGAAGGAACTATAATCTCTAAGGAAATTATATATAACAAACCGCAAAGATTTAAGTAATAATTCCTATAACTTTTATCTGGCCATGAAGGACATTGGACCCATCAGTGAGAAACTGGACTTCCATATACGCATATCACTGAGTGTCAGCCAGGAAATGGGCCTTTTCTTCGCAAAATTTGAAGATGCATTGCCTCTGTACGCAACCCTCAATGAGGATTCAGCTGAAATAAGCCTCTTCCTTGATGAAGAACAGAGAAAGAAGTTCGATCCCGCTTTCGGTAAATTTACTCAGACCTCCAGGGGAAAATATGACATACTCAGCCTTAAGGCAGAAGAACTTGTGTTTGAATTCAAGATCTTCAGGGACATCATGAAATTGCCCTCAGTAATACCCGGAGGCTTTTACCTTAAGGAAGGCTGGGTATATGCGGATTTCAGGTTCCATCATTCAGCTTTAAAATCCATGAGTGAGGTAATAAGGAGCATTGTAGAGGCCAAGAACAGGATACACCTGTCAAGGCTTTCCCCTTCCATGGGCCTTGAATATACCCTTAAGGAAATCAGTTCAAGAATACCAATAACCAAGATCTCATTTTCACATTCAATGGGCCCGGGATACCTTCCCAAGGATTTGGTTGAGGCAAAACCTATAGTGGAGGGAAAACTATTTTCATCCGGAATGGAGTCTGATTACGACGTTGTTCTTTACTCCAGTGTTCCTTCCCCCGTTTCCATACCTGTTGATGAGGGAGACGGAATTCATGAAGCAAAATTCACCACAGAATACATGAAAACCCTCATGAAGGAGATTAGAAGAGAGAGATTGCCTATCGCATCCCACATCGGCAAGTACGGGGAGACAGATATAACATCTCACTTTTTTGTTCCGAGCTTCATAGCAGATCAGTTCCTTGAAGTGGTTTTCAAGGTTGCAAATTCCACCGGACTAAAGGATCTCGATATAACAGAGTTTCAGGAAATCACTCCTGATAACTTTGACTGATTCAAAAATGAGAGTCTAATTTTGCATAAATTCAGATAGATTTATCTACATTCAGTTCTTGAATCATATATGCCAAAATTTCCAACCCAGGAATGGGCTTCTGAATATGTAGAGAAACTGAACAGCAATCCGGCTTACAAAGATGCAGGGAAGAACTGGGAGGGCGATATCACATTCGTTATCAGGAAAGATGACTCCTTTGACAGTGATGCCTACCTCTATCTGGACCTTCATCACGGAGAATGCAGGGGTTTCAAATTTTCAATGGATTCTTCAGTGGTCCCTGAGTCGGAATTCAAGTATGTTGGAAAATACTCCAACTGGATGCGGCTTATCAACAAGGAAATAGACCCGATTCAGGGCATCCTGACAGGGAAGTTCAAGCTTGAAGGGTCCATGATGAAGATCATGAAGTTCACCAAAGCAGCAAAGGAAATGGTCAGCACCGCTTCAACTGTGAACCTAGAGTGATAACCCAATGTGGTTTTTCAGATCACCTTCGGTTGTCTTTGGTGAAGACGCATTATCCTTCCTTAATACCCTTGACTTCAGGAAGATTGCAATTATCACTGATGAGAACATAAAAAAAGCCGGGCTGTTGGATATGCTCAGGAAAGATCTCCCTGAGGAATCAGAATCAATGGTTGTTTCGGATATCCCTGAGGAACCAACACTTTCTGACATAAAGGAAAGGGTTGCAGCAGTACGGGAATTTGCCCCGGATCTCGTCATCGGCCTTGGGGGAGGTTCAAGCATGGATGCAGCAAAATCAATTTTCACGCTATATGAACGCCCTGACCTTGACATTTATGACATCACTCCAATGGTCAAACTGAACCTCAGGAATAAGTCCAGGCTCATCCTGATCCCTACAACCAGCGGCACAGGATCCGAATGCACATGGGCTGCCGTCCTCAGTGATGAGGATCATACAAGGAAGAATGAACTGGCTTCGCCAGAGATTATTGCTGATTACGCCATCCTTGATCCAGCCCTGGTTAGGAAACTCCCTGGAGGAATATCAAGGAACACAGCAGTTGACGCAATCACCCATGCGGTGGAAGCAAGGAGCAACCAGTGGAGGAATTACTACTCGGATATTTTCGCAGAGAAAGCAATGGAACTCATTACCCGCAGCCTGCCTGTGGTCCTGAAGGATCCAGATAACCTTGCAGCAAGGGAAGAGGTGCACGTTGGTGCCTCCATGGCCGGAACTGCTTTCTCCAACTCGCAGATTGGACTGGCACATGCAATGGGGCATTCACTGGGAGCACATTTCAGGATCCCCCATGGCATAACTGTGGCACTTTATCTCCCGCAGGTGGTTGAATTCAGCGAAACGGAAGCAAAGGATAGTTACCATGCCCTCATGATGAAGATGCCTGAAAAATACAGGAAAGGTAACCTGGCAGATTCGCTCAGGGAGTTTTTCAGGGATGTGGGACAGCCCCTGAACATAAAGGACTGCAATATTGATGAATCAGAATACAGGGAGAATATGGAATCACTGATCTCTCTTGCGGAGGAATCGACGGGTGGCGTTACCAACCCAAGGGAGGCATCGTCATCCCAGTTGAAGATACTTTTTGAAAATGTTATTTAAAAGGTGAGAATGAATGGAAGTTTTTGGAAATTATATTGACGGAAAAATTGACGAGGATGGAGAAGAGACTACTCTCCTTTCTCCTGTTGATGGATCAGAATTCGGGAAACTGTATCTGGCCAACGAGGAAAAGACAAAGGAGGCCATAGACAGCTCAGAAGCCGCGTTCAGGAAATGGTCAAAGACAACACTGAAGGAAAGGCAGGATATCCTCTCCAGACTCCTCAACATCGTGGAGGGAAAAGCAGAGAGATACGCATGGCTTGAAAGTGCCAATACGGGGCGTACATTGAGGCAGAGCACTTTCATGGACGTTACAATTGCTATCGAGCACATCAGGTATTTTGCCACAACAAAGGAATTCGTGGAATCCAGGGAAATTGAGCACCCGGAATATCCAGGAACCAAGGGGATAATCCAGCACAGGCCCATGGGCGTGGTTGCCGGTGTTGCACCCTGGAATGTGCCACTGCTCATGGCAGTATGGAAGATCATGCCAGCCCTTCTCACCGGAAACACAGTAGTGCTGAAACCCAGCCATTACACCCCGGCAACGGCCTTTGAACTCGCAAAGGATCTCAGTTCTGCGGGACTTCCTCCCGGTGTACTCAACGTTGTAACAGGGGAAGGCTCGGTAGTGGGTACGACCCTGTCCAAGAGCGAGAAGATAAGATTGCTCAGTTTCACCGGCTCCACGGCAACTGGGAAAAGAGTTACCCGCGATGCAGGGGGCACCCTGAAGAAGATCCTTACGGAGCTTGGCGGAAAGTCACCAAACATCGTGCTTGAGGATGCAGATCTGGACAAGGCTGCAAAAGGAGTTCTATTCGGCATCTTCCTTCATTCAGGGCAGCTCTGTGAAAGCGGCAGCCGGCTCCTTGTACAGGATACCGTGAAGGACAAGCTTCTCAGCAGGATAAAAACCTACATGGAGAGAATGAAGCCCGGAAACCCACTGGATATGGAAACAGATATTGGTGCCATAACCACAAAGGACCAGAGAGGGAAGATCGAGGCACTGTACAACAAGGGACTCCAGGAAGGGGCAAAGTTATACTTCTCCCAGAGCCTTGGATCAAGTGTTCCGGAGAAAGGATTCTACTTCCCGCCTACCGTGCTTTCTGAGGTAAGCAATTCCATGGAGATTGCACAGGAGGAAATATTCGGGCCAGTGCTCACCGTGACTGAATTCCATTCCGAAGACGAAGCTGCCGATATTTCCAACAACTCAAAATATGGGCTTGCAGCTGGCATATGGTCCCAGAATTCCCGCAGGGCCACGGTTCTTGCAAACCTCATCGATTCCGGCACTGTATGGATAAACGATTACCACATGATTTCTGCCGCAGCACCCAGAGGAGGCTTCAAGGACAGTGGAATCGGAAGGGAACTGGGCCTGGACGGAATAATGGAATACACCCAGACTAGACATATTTTCTATGGATCCGATGAAAACGCACTGGGAGAAATTGCAAGGGGACTGGTTGTAGCCAACCAGGACTGAACTCTTCCCCCAACCTTTTTACTGTAGAATTGTTCCACAAACTCTAATATTTATCCGGCAATATATTGCCCGGTATGAATTTTTTCAACGATGACTTTGTGGGAAACATAGTTGTAATGATCATAGGCCTGGTGATCCTTGGTGTAGGAGCCCAGGTTTTCATTGCAGGCGCATATGTTTCAACCTTCAATTCCTATCTGACCATAGTTCTAATGGCTGCAGGAGCCATCCTCATTGGTTTTGCACTCAAACTGCTTTTTGATCTTGTTGAACACATCAAGCCTGGTATGAGAAGAAGGAACTAGAGTGCTGCCGGATCTTCATGGTAATGTACTTTTAACATTTTTTCCGGATATTTCCTGTAGTGGAGATACATTGCCAGTGACATTAGCAGAAGAACAAACGCAGTGTTGGGATCTGTTCCATAACCGCCGAGAATACCGAAATCCTGTCCTATAATCCAGATAACCGCAGAGACAACAATGGTAACCTTTGATGCAAGTCCTGGTCTGAAAAGCCAGATTGCACCGGTTGAGCCCATTACAAACACAAGGATAAGGTTCCAGGGAACTATATTTGCGGACAGGAATAATGCAACGTCGTACAGGAACAATGACAGTATCCTGGGTTCATAGATTATGGTATATGATCCTGTTACGGAAGCAATAGCGCTGTTTATCCAGTAGCCATTGGCTGGAATTGCCTGGATAATTGCTGAAACGATGAAAACCAGTGCCAGGGTGTATTTGAGAATCCTGATCTGGGTGATCTGCCTGAAATTGAAAACCAGAACCAGTGATGAAATGGCATAAAGAAGTGCTGCACCAGGGAAACCTGTGAGAATGCTCATGCCGATGCCTGGAGCACCAAAGTCCTCACCCATTATCCATATGGAAATGGCCCAGAGAAAAGATATTGCTGCAATGACTGAAACATACTTCCTGGATTTCAGTGTAAGGAACGATAAACCGAGGAATATCTGGATTACTCCTGATACAGCATCCATCAGGCTGCCACTTGTTGTCCATGCCATGATAATTGGGTGAATGAATGGCTGGATGCCTGCTGGCAGAGCCTGCAAAGTGGGAATCAGGACAAATGGTGCGAAACCGAATGACATTTCAGGCTGTATCTGCAGTATGCCATCGAGAAGCCAGAGACCTCCGAGAAATATCCTGACATAATTCCAGAGACCTGACTCCGCGGGATGTAACTTCCTGTCAAAGTGTCTGATGATGAAAATTACAGGTATAGTATAAACCAGCAGGAGAATCGTATAAAGGTAGAATGTTCGCACCATCATTATGGGCATGCTGAATTCAGAAACATCTGCAAGGAAAAGAAAAATGAGAACCGAAGAAAGAACCAATGAGATAATTCCTGTTGGCAGGAAATTTCTGATTGTTTTTTCTGTAACCATGCTGGGAAGATTCCCATTGCGGTTATCTTTCCCTACACTAAGATATTAGGGTTGTTTAGAATTTGAATCAGGTGAAATAAACTATTAATTAATCAATAGCCCAGGCAGCATTGCATTTCCAGAATACAGCCGCATCTGGGACACATGCTTGCGTACCTGTATGTCCTGCAGTGATCGCAGTCACAGCCTTTCTCCATGCAGTCTGCACACATATTGATTAAGTTATGTTTGCGGAACTATTAGAAAATGTTTTAGCAGTTCCAGCAACAATGGAACAGAAAAATTCCAGTTTCAGGATCATAAAATGAAAGCTTTGCAGTCCCTGTCAGCCTCAAAGGCGAGATTGACCATATTAACCACAACTGCACCATCCCTGCCTGTGGCAATGTGGCTCTCCCTGCCCTGAACCAGGTCTGCAAATGATCTCACCTCTTCCCTGTAGACATTGACGCCCCGGAAATCTTTGATTTTCTTACCATCCCTGATAAGAGAAGATTCCACAGATGTTGAAAAAACACTGGTTGCAACAATAGTTCCGTTTGTTCCGTATACTGTAAGATTGTTCATGGGGCTTTTCACTGCCCTTGAAGCTACAATGTCTGCTACAGTAGGACCATACTGAATGGTAACGTGCTCCGTTGTTTCAATGACTTCCCCTTTTGGATCTCTGAAAGCACTGATACGATCGGGATATTTTCCCATGATGTAATTGAATGTGTCCATAACATGAACTCCGGTTCCCATTACTGCACCTCCTCCAACTTTCTCATCCTCTCTCCACCACCTGTTGTCCGGATTGTCAAAACTTCTTGGAGATAGGGAAGCCCACATCCCGGTTATGTATGAAATGTCCCCCAGTTCACCACTCTGGATGATCCTTCTGATCTCCCTGATGGCAGGATGAAACCTCATGTGAAAACCTATTGCAAGGACGAGGTTTTTCTCCTTTGCAAGTTTAACCAGTTCTTCTGCCTCATCTGTTTTGATTGTCATCTGCTTTTCAAGTAGAACATGCTTTCCATGTTCAAGGGCAAGCCTGGTCTGTTCGTAATGAAGAAAATTTGGAGATGCTATGTAGACTGCCTCAAAATCCCCATTCTCCATGAATGTGTTGAGGTTGTCGAAAGGTTTTGCATTGTATTTCATTGCCTCCTTTCTTGCCTTGTCAATACTCCTGCTGTAAACGGCAGAAATATCGTGGCCAGCTTCCCTGAATACCGGCATGACTCTGTTTATAGCATGGTTTCCCAGTCCTGCAATACCAAATTTCATGTTTCAAAATAGGGCTTCCGGGATTAAAAAATTTGGTTTTTTCTTAGCAGGAATATACGTTTTATCCTAGAACCGCATATTTTCAATTGGTTCCATATGTTGGTTAAAGATATTATGACAAGGGAGCCGGTTGTAATTGACGTGCGCGAAGCAAATATTTCTGAAGCAATGGAAAAGATGAGAGGAGTGGATGTGCATCAGATCCCTGCATTGAACGGCCGCAAGTACATGGGTATGCTCAACTACAGGGAAATTATGAGAAGAAGGAGCCTTCAGCTCTCATCAAAAGCCCAGAACTATGTTGTAAACACACCTGAGCTGACGCCTGAAATGGAAGTGGAAGACGTGATAAGGCTTCTTGTTGACACGGGCCTTTCAGCATTCCCGGTTATTGAAAAGAAGAAGCTTTCTGGGATAGTATCCCGTAGTGACGTGATCAGGAATCTTGAGCAGATACTTGGAAGCAGGGAAATCAGAAACAGGCAGATCATGTCAACTCAACCGGTTTTTGTTTATGAGGAAGACAATATAGAAGAAGGGGCAGTGAAAATGAGAGGACTCGATGAGACAGAAATACCTGTCATAGATTCCGCAAATAAGCTTTCAGGTATCCTCAGGCTCGACGATATAGCTGCCGATACCTTCAAGAGACAAAAGCAGAGAATACAGGGCAGGGAAGGCGCGGCAGGTGACAGGGCTGGAGAGAAGACGAAAGTTGTAATCAAGAGTGCATCCCTGATGGATAACCCACAGTGGGTGTATCCGGAAGAACCCATCACCCGGGCTGCCAGGCTGATGACTGAACACAGGCTGCACATCCTGCCAGTTGTGGATGAGGAAATGTATCTGGTAGGCATTGTGGGTGTGTCTGATATCATCGATTCCCTGGATCAGAGGGAGAAAGAGGGCATTCTGATTGTTGTTTCAGGTGTAGAACCTGATGAACGGGATGTTTATGAAATAACTTACAGCATGGCAAGTAAGTTCCTCATAAGGCTATCGAGAATAACCGGGATCAGGCATGGGAAATTCAACATTCATGTGGCCAAGTACATGTCAGAGGGGAAAGTGAAGTATTCTGTAAGAACCAAAATAATTGCAGAACCCCTGAACATGAACGTGGATTATTTCCACTGGAACTATGGAAAATGTCTCTCTTCAATCTTTGATGCCTATGAGGAGAGATTGAAGAAGTGGAAAACAAAAAACGCCCATGAGCTCTTTTGAGCGGGATATCCGCCTTATAAGAGAAACGGCATGGGCACCTGCAGAATAGCTCCGGTATACGGAGCAAACTTTCAATATATTTTCCAGTTTTTTCCGTCAGTTGAGAGACGGATAAACTGGCAGTTTCCATAAACCGGCAAATCAAAGCCTTTGTCTGTCAAACTGTATTCTATCGCCCTCAATACGCCCCCATGTGCAACTATGAGAGTTTTACCGTTGTTCCCTGCTGGTGAAATTTCACCCATGAAGTCCCATATTCTCTTGAGAAACTTCTCCCATGGTTCCACCTCAGGACCATTCTCAATACTGAGTTCATCTGTCTCAAGAATATGCTTCTGATCCAGGGGAATACTTAGAAACCGTGCCACTTCCTCAGATTTCCAGCCTTCGAATTTTCCCAATCCTCTTTCCCTGAGCCTCATATCGGTGATTACCGGCCCTGTTCCAATTATTTCCGAAATTATTGTTGCAGTGGTTACAGCCCGTTGAAGATCGCTTGAATAGATCCTGGTGATTTTTTCCCGTGATAATAGTTCTCCTAGCTTTCTAGCCTGCTGAATCCCTGTTTGGTTCAGTTTTATGTCGGAACTGCCCTGCCACCTACTGATCCTGTTCCAGTAAGTTTCACCATGACGAGCAACGAGCACTTCTGTGGATTCCATGATTTATTGCACATGGGGGACAGGAATAATAGGTTGTTTGATCAGATCGGAAATTAGCGTTTCCAGCATGCACCTGCCAGGTTGCTGTACCAGGCATTAACATATTCACCTGTGCTGATTTTATTGCAGACATAGTGAGCATCGCAATAATCGCATAATTCCTCATTCCCGATTACCCATCCGGTCCCAGGGTTCATATCAGTTTTCAGTTCCACCATTTCCTCAGATAATCCCTCAGTCATGGTGTCAAAACTGCTTGAGGTGCACTGGTTGCATCCGGTACTGCATGGATATGGTTCACAGGTGAAAAACGGACCCTTGTCCCCATTTGCCGTGTCATGATAATCACAGAATACTGAACATGAAGAGTCAGTACCAAGTGTTGCCGTTATTCCAGGAGGGAGGAAAACATTGTATGCTCCCTTTATTCCCAGGTCAGGAATTGTACCTGCCTTAATCCATGCATCCAAAGCCCCGCCAATAGCTTTATTGCTGACTGTTGAAGGCGGATCATCCTGTATTATAACGCTTGGTTTCACAGTTCCCATACCTACATTATACTGTCTGAGGCCACCTGAGTAACTGGAATTGGTTTCAATATCATTTACTGCCCTATCAATAAACTGTACCCAGGGCTGCATTTGCCAGTATTTGCCCCAGAACACGTTGACCCATTCATAACCGTCCTTCCAGAGCGGCCCACCGTTATAGATCGCGAGCTTACCTGATGCTTTGGCCTGTTCCGGTTGTTCTTGAGAAACATCGTTCCGATGTCCGCAAGGTTCAGCATAATGCCAGATTTCAGATTTCAGTTTTCCGCATGCACGAACACCAACATGTCTGAATGATTCTACTTTATTCCCACAAACAGAACATTTCTCAATTTCAGAACAATACTTGCATCTACCTTCTGGCATAAATAATCAAACACAAAAACACTATTTCAACTTTTATACTTTGAATAAAAAGAAAATCATTATGTCCTATTACGATTATATGAGCAGAAAGCCCACGACTTAAGTCGTGGGATGAATGTGAACACATAAATATGTTCGGATAATGAAGTTTCAGGCACGAATACTGCTTCATGAAATATAGGAGTAAGTCGTGCAGAGAAATCCTCAGTAACGGATTGATCCGAAAGGACTTCCCTGCGAGGTTGGGAATGCTACCGTTCCGCAGTCCGAGAAGAGGGATGGATCAATGGCATGTCCCGATTGCATGCAGACAGGGATGCATGCAAGGGGAGCACTGATACCCCCAGAGAGGCAACGTTCAGGACTGGAACGACCTCAAGACTCTGTAATAGGTTCCCGCAAAACTGTCCGGACCGTGAGGGATGAAGA
>JAJZJR010000053.1 GCA_021810045.1 Thermoplasmata archaeon | reverse complement strand
TTTCAGATCATCGCCCTTCGTGTATGTCCTGAGTCGGAAGGATTCCGGAGTGTCGAGAGAGGCGATGGCCTTCATCAGGGCCTCTTCGAACGTCCTCCCGATGCCCATGACCTCACCCACGGATTTCATCTGCACGCCCGTGGTTCTCTCAAGGGAGAACTTGTCGAAGGGCCATCTCGGTATCTTCACCGTCACGTAATCAAGCGAGGGCTCAAAAGCGGCGAACGTGTTCTTCGTGATCGGGTTCCTGATCTCGTTGAGGTTGTATCCCACCGCTATCTTGGAAGCGATCCTTGCTATGGGATATCCAGATGCTTTAGAAGCGAGAGCCGACGATCTCGAGGTTCTGGGATTCACCTCGACGACGAAATATTTGCCGGTATTCTGGTCAAGGGCAAACTGAATGTTGCATGCGCCGACTATGCCTATGGATGATATCACATGTATTGCAGCTGTGCGCAGCATCTGGTATTCATGATCGCTCAGTGTCTGTGATGGGGTCACCACAATGCTTTCTCCGGTGTGGACGCCCATCGGATCGAGATTCTCCATGTTGCAGACACAGATGCAGTTGCCGGCGCCGTCACGGATCATCTCGTATTCCAGTTCCTTCATTCCAAGCATCGATTTTTCAAGTTCAACTGTTCCCTCTGGATTCGAGGAAAAATAATCCCTGAGGAACCGGGCAAGCTCTTCATTGGTTCTGATTATCCTCCCGCCGGTTCCGCCAAGGCTGAATGATGTCCGGACTATTCCGGGAACGTAGTCGCCGAATGACGGTTCATTGAAATCATTGGCTGATATTTCCACAGCCGGAGATGTGGGTTCCCCAATCTCGTTAATGAAATGACTGAATTCACCCCGATCCTCTGCCAGTTCTATGGAATTGATGGGAGTGCCAAGCACCCTTACTCCATGGGCGGAGAGAATGCCTCTTTTATGGAGTTCGAGGGCAAGGTTTAAAGCAGTTTGTCCGCCCATTGACGGGAGGATTGAATCGATATCCTCCTGGACAATTATCCGCTCAATCGATTCAGCTGTCATGGGCTCTATGTATACGCGATCTGCAATCATCCTGTCCGACTGGATCGTGGCAGGATTTGAATTGATGAGCGTTACCTTTATTCCCTCCTCCCTGAGGGAGAGGCATGCCTGCGACCCGGCGTAATCGAACTCGGCAGCCTGTCCTATGACTATTGGCCCGGAACCTATCACCAGTACGCTCCTTATATCATTATTTCTGGGCATCCTGCACTTCCATTGCTTTTCTCATCTGATTGAAGAACACCGATCCGTCTGACGGCCCTGGGGAGGCTTCGGGATGGTACTGAACGGACATCAGTCTGTGGTATCTTGAACTGATTCCCTCGACAGTCCCGTCATTTACGTCCCACTGCACCATCTTCAGATCGGTTGAGTCAAGGCTTGACCTGTTTATTGCATAACCATGGTTGTGTGAGGTTATCATTATTGAGGTGCCATCGGTGACCGCATGGTTCACGCCCCTGTGGCCGTATTTCATCTTCTCTGTCTTCCCGCCGCTCGCGAGCCCAATTATCTGGTGTCCCAGGCAGACTCCAAAAATCGGTATCCTGCCGATGTTGTCCGATACGAATCTGACTATTGGCTTCAATGATACGTGAGAGGGATCTCCAGGGCCGTTGGAGAGAAAAACTGCATCATACTTCACTGTTACGGAATCCGGATCAAAGTTGTAGGGTACCGTGTATATGCTTCCGATGGCAAGCATGTTTTCCATCAGCGAAGTCTTTGTTCCCAGATCGACGTACAGATAGGTTGTTTTTCCATTTCCCTGAATGAATTTGTTCGTGGATAAGGAAACCTCCGAGACAAGATTCCTCTCCATGGGATCAGGCCAGTTTTCAGGAGGTTCCGGATCATCCTTGATGATCGCCTTCATCACGCCCCTGTCCCTGATCTTTCTCACAATCATCCTCGTATCGATGCCATCTATTCCCGGAATTCCATGCCTTGAGAGCAGGTTCTGGAACTCGATCCAGTCAGGATCGGAATGCATGATGGCATGGGCATCCCTTGTGACTATTCCGGAAACGCTTGGAAATGAGGACTGCATCTTTCCCTTCCATAACGGGTAATTGCCGACCGTAGGGCTGGCAAATATGACTATCTGGCCCCTGTAGGAAGGATCTGTTATGGTTTCAACGTAACCGGTCATCGAGGTTGTGAAAACAATCTCCCCGTATCCCGGAGAAGCGGATCCAAATGGAATGCCCTGAAAAGAAGTTCCGTCTTCAAGTATCAGCCATCTGGACATTCTATCCTCAAAGCCGGCCTCCCTTAATTTTTTTTCTTTTGAGCATTTCATTGGGACATCATTCATGGATCTAAGAGCTGATCATGGTTCAGCCCAATGGAAGTGAACATTCAAACAGTCTGCAAAAAATTTAGAATAAGAGCCTGCAATACTATTCACCTGCAGCTTTCTCGTTTGGAGATACGAAGCTTTTCGAATTACCAAAGATCGGTGCCGCCATCATAGCCACAACAACAAATGTCAGAACTTTCATTATGACATTGAATATGAATGCTTCCTGTGCAATGACCGAATTGGAATCTGTTATCTGCGGAAAACCTGCAGACATCCAGAGTATCCATCCTGCCAGATATGATATGACCAGATACAGGAAATATTTTTCAGAATTCCAGAATTTGAAGTATGTCCCGATCAAGGCTATGGAACTGATGTTCACTATGTATGTTATTGCTGTCTGATTTCCTATGTGCATTCCGGATCCAATATTCTGCCATATTATTTCGAACAATGAAGTAGCAGCAAACGGTAATGATAAAGAATAGACGATGGTTCTCACAGCATCCAGTTTGAATTTTTTTGAAAACAGTATAATACCATATACAAACAGTATCAGCGCTGATGCCCACGTGTAGGGAAATACAGTGTTGGCATTCTGCTGAAAAGTGCCTATTCTGTAAATGAACTGAACATAGGGATAATAGATCAGGAAGTTAACGATGATCCACTGCCCCAGAAGCGGCACAAATGTCCAGTCCCGGTAGTCCTTGCTGAGTGACAGGATTCCATCGATTCTGACCAATTTAAACGGGTGCCAATAACTATCTAATAATAAATATCTTATGAACAATCTGCTGTGATATTTGGTCGCTTTACGAAAAATACGCTGTCACAGAGATTTATCCTGCAGGCCATATAGCTGTTTAGAACACTGATGATCGAACAAATTTTCATCTGCCAGTAATTGGAAGTGGTCTCGATTTCGTCGCGAATTTTACAAGAAACAAATAACTTTTCTCGAGTTGGTGTTGGAAATGGAACCAGATTTTGGTACATATCACCATTCCACGCCTAAAAAATCTAAGGAGATGAGGCAGAAAATTGAGAAGATATTTTGCCCGCTGCTGCTTTCCCTCTACTCTGATGATTCAGAGCTTGAAATCCTGGATGCGGGTTGCGGTCTCGGATTCTTGACCGGCATCGCAGCAAAATGTTTCCCGAAATCAAGGGTTTATGCCGTAGATGTTTTTCAGCACGACAGTCTGTCAGAAGCAACGATAGAAAAGGCAAGGTCAAACATTAAGTTACTTGGAATAGAATCCAGGGTTGGCATAGTTCAGCATGATCTCAGGGAGCCGCTTGGTATGCCTGAGAGATTTGATCTTGCAGTTTCAAACCTTGTTTTCCATAACCTCGGAAAGAAAAGATTTCTTGCATACGATAATGTTCTCTCTGCGCTCAAGCCAGGCGGATATTTTGTCATAGGCGATTTATTTCCGTTCATAAAAAAGGATATGGAATACTTTGACGGAATTTCTTCAGCAGTGCAGGAAAAATGGAGAGAGGGTTCCAGCAAATGGTCTTACAGGATCATAAGCGCTAGGAGAAACTGATAATGTCGGCGCCCCATGTACTTGATCTTTGGTTGTGTGCTTATTTTATTCCTTCGACCTTTACACTAGTGTTGTATTAATTCGAAGCGATCGTTTGAGACAATAAAAGACTCCAGCTTACGCGTCCGGAGTGTATCACATTGAACACCTCAAAATGACCTTTTTTCTTCTGAACTTAGATTTTCCTAATGACTCTAAGGGTATGTATCATAAATTAATGAGATGAGGACATTCTCCTACATCTCAGCGTATATCAAATGAGTTTCTTTGGGGAAAAATCACCTTTTAGAAATTATTGAAGCATCAAATAGTCTAGTAAAACTGAAACTACCTTGTGCTCGGTAAATGCTAATTTTCTTGATCACATAAAATGGCCACAAATAGGCTATTTCATTGACTCGATACCGCCGTGGGAAATAAGGAAGGATCGTTTTCAGTTGTGACACGACGCACCCTGCTTAAGCTTTAGGGTAAATCTGTTACTTACTTATTGTATCTGGCTCGGGAATTTAGTTTTTGAAATCTCCAAATTCTTTGGAGTATACAGGTTATCATTCTGTTTGAAAAGTTGTATCATTCTATCCTCTCCCCATTTCCTGTGCAGTAAAAGCAAGCCTTCCCGTCTGGCCAGGTTATAAGACAAATTATAGCTTTTGCCTTCATAATGAATGCCAGTAACTTTGATATCTAGCCACACTTTTATTTTATTTTGAATGGCCCGAAGACAAAAATCCACATCTTCGCTACCGTTTCTAAAGGATTCGTCGTACGATTTTAGGACGTTAAGAGTTTCGGATGACATGAAGTGAAAAGCCCCCGTAACTACGCCTTGAACATAGCTTTTGAGCTTAGTTAAGTTATACAGGTACAGAAAATTCCTCATCCCATTGGATCTAAAGTATTTGACCTTTCTGAACCCGTCGAAAGGGGCCTTATACCTGAAAATATGGTACGCATAATATGATAAAGAACCAGATTGCATTGCTGCTATTCCTGCATGTTGTATTTTTCTGTTCGGATAATAAAGAACTGCTCCTATCAGCGATGCATTCCCAAACAATTCCAAATTTTTGATACACTGTTTTATTGAATCTGTAGACATTAATACGTCGTCATTAACGTTGAGGTAGTAATCTGCCGCCCTGTTTTCAAAACCACTATTAACTGATGTTGAGAATCTAAATTGATCGCCTGAGGATTCCACGGCTTCAATATAGGCGTTCATACCGGAATTCTCAACTGCACTTCTAGTGTTTTTCATAAAATTCTTGAAAGTTTCTGTATCCACTGATTTAGTTGGTACTGTTATATTTATGAACTTTTCATGATCCTTGTTAATTTCTATTGAATACTCCTTTATAACCACGGACATTGAATCCTCATGAGTTCCGCTTTTATTATTGTGATGTTACATAGATTTTTTAGGTTAATTTCATTTTACAAAATTAGTTTTAATCTTGCAGAGAAATGACATAGTGTTCGGCCTTCCCGCAATAATCATGAAATAGATGTTTTCCTTTGTAGCTATACTAATTACGGGATGAAGTGCGAATGAACACTTTCTATACAACTGTTCTACTCAGTCTCCATGGTTTGTATTTTTCTGACTGCAAGTTATCTTTCTAATCGGTTTCAAGATATTTACTCTTCCAAATAAATCATGTCTATTCGATAGCTAAAAAATAGGTTAATATGTAAACGTTCTACGTAATTGTAAGCATTATAAGCATTAAATTTATAAGGAGTTTTGAAGAGAAAGGTAGACGTAATGAACCGTAAATTGTTTGTTGCTTACAGGATTTATCCAAAACTCAGCAAAAACGCTGATACTACATTGTTTAAGAATAAATATGAAATGTTTGTAGGCTCGCTCAATAGTTTTCTCAAAGCACTTGAAGGAGTTGATTACCACATACACTTTATACTCGATTCATGCCCTCAGAATTATTCAGAATTTATAAAGGGAAAAGTCCCAGAGTCCAGATTCGACATAGAAAATCTCGTAGATGCCGGAAACGCCAAGACTTTCAAAAGGCAGTTAGAGGTACTCTTAAAGCAAAATTTTTCAGAACTGGTGTATTTTGCAGAGGATGATTACCTATATTATCCAAACTCTATAATTAAGCTAATAGACTTTCTTAGCAAGGGATATGCTCATTTTGTTAGTCCTTATGATCACCCTGATTATTATGCTGATTCATTTTGCTATAAAAAATATCTTCATAATTATGCGTCAAAAATTTTCTACAACGATGGACTGCATTTCCGCGTCAGTTCCTCTACTACTCTAACATTTCTCACAAGCACCAAAATATTGTCAGAAGTGACTAAAGTTTTTCAGTTGTATGGGCACAATAGTATCGGTGATTATGAAGTCTGGATTATCCTGACCCATACAAAAATGCTTT
>JAJZJR010000052.1 GCA_021810045.1 Thermoplasmata archaeon | reverse complement strand
GATTAATCCCGATCCGGATGGCCCTGACATTGCATATCTGGATAATTCAGAGAATTCAGAGGAAACATTGGAAAATAATGAATAATGTGTCCCTGACACATATCCAAAAAACAACATGTGTCAGTGCCACATTCCTATAAAGTCAATAAAATAATATATATTTAAGAGGATACCACTATGGGAAAATTTTTGTTTGGGGTATCACGGATTTCAGTGAATTGTTATTTTTCTTGGCCTTGGAAACCTCAGATCTTATTCTCTTTCCGCACTTCTCAAAGAGCATGTTCCATGAATCTCATTCAGGCCTGAATTCTTCCCCTAATTTTTTTGCCTGGCTTTTGATGCAAGCGAAGTATTTTATGTGCAGAAATTCTATTCATTATGATCGGTATGAAAATCGAGTATGATTCTTTTATAGATTTTTGTAAAACGTTGGAGGGAAAAACAATAAGTACGATTGGCGGCAAATCGAGTTTTAAGGTCACAACGGTGCGCTATGATCGCATAAGCTACGAACTCTTAAACGGAAAACCACGACATACTGAAAGAGTTAGGATTCAAAAGGCTCTAGAGAGATTTGCGGAAACTGGTTCGTTAAAAACTACCAACTATACCAAGTTTACACAAGCATCGTCATATACACTGGCACTTATAAGGGAATACATTAACAAAAAGAAGTAGATTTCCTGTGGAATTTAAGTGGGGCCAACCGGGCCGGTTTAAACTTTTAAGTAAATCCTAGGGATTCTGAAAGTTGTATTTACAATAATCCTCTTGTCAATCTTTTAATAGGATTCAACTTACGCTTAGGAACTTTGGCGCAATGCCCGGGTACCGTTATAAGCTCACCGAACTTGCTATATGATTTGTGTGTGGGAATCCATGTCTCTCCTTCTTCGCAATAGTGGATATCATACTTTCTGATTCCCTTGACTTTGCCTAATAAATCCACTCCGTAACTCCTTTCTCTTTCAACTTCTTCCAGAAATTTCGACATAAGTTTTGATTTTGGGGAAGTATTTAAATATGGTGGTCTTTTTGCACCACAACTATGAATTCCCTAATCATAGTTTCTTCAGTCTTTCCAGCCACATTCGGGGGGCTATTTTTTTGAAGGCATCCTTTTGTTAGGAATTTTTCTAGTAAATGTCTTAATATGAGTGAACCCACATTTCTCAAAAAAACACTCAATAGCTTGGTCTGTGAGAAGTGATATGTCAGCTACCCCTCAACCAATTTTCTTATCTTATCCTTCCCATGAATTCTGAGGTATCCATCCCCGTTATTTGGGTATAGATGCTTGTTGTGAATATAGATGAATGACCGAGCCACTGCTGCAGAACATTCAATGGAACGTTATCCATTATGGCCTTCACTGCGAATGTATGCCTGAATTTGTGTGCGTGGATCTTTAATCCCAGCTTCTCCTGGATTTTCTTGAAGTAAAGATCTACGACCTGCCTTTTCATGGGGAATAATAGCTCCTCGCCCTTCTGTGGTATATTGAGTTCAAGGAGGTATTGCATGTAGGTGTCTCTCAAATCCGGATGGATGCTTATAACCCTGAACTTCTCCCTCTGTACGCCATTTTTGTCCTTTCCCTGCTTCAAAGTCTTCAACCTGATTGTATTTGTGGCCAGATTTATGTCTAACGGTTTCAGGATGAGGATCTCATCTATCCTTGCCCCTGTCCGGTACAGGAATTTCACCAGGAGAAAATATCTTTTGTGCCTGTCAGATCTCCTTCTGTCACTTTCTATCTTGCTTTCTATTTCCTGGAAGATTATCATGACCTCATCGTCGGTGAAAAAGTCGATGTTCAGTTTCTGTGCAGCAGATTGGATCCACATGTTCCTTGGAACTGGTACAGAAGCCATAACATGACAATACTTAGCCCTTTAAATAGGTATCTCCGCATCGTCGCATGAATTCTCCCTGGATTCCATGATCTTGGTATATAAGCATCCGGTTCAAGACATGACAAAATGTATGAATTGTCATGCCTGTAAACATCACTTGTCGATATGGGGGTCATCTGCAAGATATGGCATATTTGCATCGCCTTCTGCTACCGTTTTAGAATACTCACATTCTGGATGGCATTCTTTGTAGACCGGAAGAATCTCTCCACTATAATAATCATAAGTTTGTTGGCCAAGATCTCCTTTCCTTCCGATTCTGGTCACTAATTCTACAAACTGAATAGACTCTAATCCCGCCAGACTAATTGAAAAGGGCATTATATTCTGCCTACTGGGTTCCTGCCCTGTTTTTTTAAGTTCTGAAATATATTGTGGATCGTCTAATTTTCCTTCTCGATCCAATTGTATTTCCCCCGCGTCGTAGGAACCAAGGCAGTTCATACAAACTCTTTCTGGCCCAACAGTCTCTGCCCTAAAAACACCGTGTATAAGTCTGCCATGGTCTGTTTTGAATGAAACCCCTCCATTAATTACCGGAATGAGAGATGCGTAGGAAATGTGATTAAGCACCTGACGGGGCCAAGGACGATCAACACAGCTGAATAATACGTCGCAGTTTAGGGCAACTCTGTATCCATCTTCCTCCACAATACTTAGAACATGGGGCTTGCATCTAAAATCTGGATTTGTTTTTGCTTTATACGCGTTTCTGCAAGCAATTTTTGACTTGCTTCGGGAATATTTTGCATCGGACTGTTTAGCGCTAACTAGCCTGTCTAGGTTGTGGATCTCAACTTTGTCATAATCCATGACATAGATTTCTCCTATTCCCATTCGAGACAGGATTTCGACAACGGCGCTTCCAACACTTCCCGCTCCAATAATTCCAACCCTCATTCTCATTAAATCAGACTGAATATCGTCGCCCCATACACTAGTGGTCCTGAGCATTTCATCACTTGGGCACTGTTTGGGTTTAAGTTTTGGGTTGTAGTAAGTCTTCAACTGTTTTCCAACTACCCTAACAGAAATACACCAACTCAGGACAGGTCTCTTTTTCGCTCTTCTTCTGTAAATGCGGGCGCTCCATGCCTGGTTTCCGGAAAGGGTGAGACCAACTAACGGTAAGCCAGTTACTCCAAAAACCTCTTGAGCCATCACATCCCTCTCGTAATGAAGGTCAGGACCAGAAAGATCTTGCCATCCCACTGATAAGGGGTGAGTATGGATTAAGGCAAGGCCACCTCTCTTAGACCTTACATATTCTTTGGCCCTATCAAAAAAATTAGGCAGAATAGAGATATTTCCGTGTTTAACTCTTTCGTCTTCTGAAGGCAGAATCATCTCTTTCAAAAGTACATTAAACCGCTTGGAACCCTTGGCTGGATACCAGAGTACAAAACACGCTTCTTCTTCTGTTTTGTCTTTCAGCAAAAACTCAAGAAGGTTGTTCTCCAAAGTCTCTGACATAGCAACGCTGAATTCCAAAGTTTAAACTCCCTCCAGCAATCTATTCGCGAAGTCAAAATAATACTGCGAGTTTCTCCTCCCGGGTACCCAGTTTCCCATTCTCTTACTCCAGAATTTCCAATTACCTCCTAATGGGCTAGGATTAATATTTGTAAGATTTCCTTCAAGACCAGTTGCATTCACATGAATTCCGTATGGGGCGGTAGACGGATAATCAGGCGGTATTGGGAAGCCTATGCTAATATGCTTCCCTTGATTCAGACCGTTGGGCACAATATAATCATTGATTATATACACCATTAAATTGCCGGGTATTTGCCTTATTTCAAAAGTAAAACCCTTCCTGATCAGAAAGTTCTCGAAATCCGATTTCGAAATGTCGTCATTCATAGTGATTCAAGAGGGATTGATGGGGCCCGTGAATCTTGTCGTAAAATTATCCCCATCTTTCACCTCAATAATTTGCTCGGGGTTTGTGAACGTGTTGGTGACAGGGCCATTTCGACCATTTCTCTGTTGCAGTTCATACTCACCGGGAATTCCGCCTCCATCCCGTATCAATTCGCTAACATTCACACTGCTCGAACTCAAGTCAAATTTTTCTCCATTCACAAATACGATTAACTTTTCATTTGTCGTCATGCCTCATATGATATACCTATCATATTTAAACACCACGGATTTTAAAACAGTCTTAATCCAAGCGGGGATATAATTTCTAAAATTCAGAAAGAAATAATTCCTCCGTCCAACAAAGATTTCCTTTTTGGATAGGAAAAACATGGGGAGGGGGTTTATAAATAAGGAGTGGTATTTTTGGCCCTACCCTTTTTGGACGGAATTGATATAATTGTAAACAGAAGATTTCTTTATACCCAGATATTGAGAAATCTCTCGTATTGTTTTTCCTGAGTTCCTCAGTTTTAGGATCTCATCAACCGACACGTTCCGCCTTTCCAAAACAGTGGGCCTTCCTATTTTTTTGTTCTCCTTCTTTGCTCTTGCCATACCATCCCTGACTCTTTCTGATATTAATTCTCTCTCAAATTCGGCAGCAGCTCCGAGGATGCTCAACATGAAGTCATTCATGGGATCCTTCTTTTCGGAGATCTTCAAACCCTGGTCTATGGCCTCAAAGAATTTTCCTTTCTTCCTGATCCTGTCCAGGAGATCAAGAAGGTTCCTTAAGGATCTCCCGAAACGATCCAGTCGCAGGACCAGTATTCCATCGATTTCCATGAGGTCATCCATAAGCATGTGCAACCCTTCCCGATCCATCTTTGATCCGGAGGCGTAATCCACATATTCCCTGTATTCCCAACCTCGTGCCTTGCAATACTCTCTTAGTCTTATAAGCTGATTTTCCGGATTCTGTTCCTTGTCCTTGGTTGACACCCGGGCATAGAGACCTACTATCATCTAACTCCCCCCAAGGATACCCACCTTCTTCAGAGGTGGGAAGAATTCGAAAAATATCCGCAGAAACGACGGGTAGAGTCTTTCGACGCCCGTCCAGGCTGCGTTGCCCCGTAGGTCCACATCGGGGTTGTTAGAAGGGGTTTTTAAACTCTGCTCACTGAGAGTTTCCTCTCTGTTTAAAGACAGAGTCACAGAGCTACGGACTTGTGGAGCATCCGCAGGTGTGTATGTATCTCTCCTGACTAACTTCTGCTTTTCTCTCATGTTTTTCTCCATGTTGTTAAAGCCCCCTAATCAACTCTTACGCTGCCCCTCACGGGACAAGCCCACGACTTCAGTCATGGGTAGTTGACCATAGATCCATAATGAATCATAGATCCATAATGAACTTCCTAAAAAGTATTAGCTTGGTTCTGCATTCAAAATGTAATTTATCTATGCACGTTTTAGAATTGAAATATGGCAAAAAGAGAATGCCATATTGTAATGTTACACCTATCTATTTTCATCATTCCTCATGATTGTCATATTTTTTATGAAGGTTAGGATCATAGGGTACATCCACATGATAATACGTGACCTTTTTGGATGATGCCGGTTCCTTAGATGAAGAGGGGTATATCTCATCACCTATTCTCCTGTCAGATATCTGCCATACCTCTCTAATGGGTACTATGCGCCTCTCGCCATCTTCCAACTCCACCTCTATATGATCGGCATCATAATCTACCAGGCGGCAATAGTTGCACAGGTGCATATCATCACTATCTGTCTCGTCCATGTAAATCATCTCAAGATATATGATCGTGATCCATTTCCCACGGTATTTCCGCAATAATTTATTTTTGCCTAACATTCAATCACCAACCACTTCTTGGAAATCATCTTTGTCCGTGCAATCCCAGTCCATATTAGCGTCGTTCAACAATACGTCTATTGCATCATCATATGTTCTGCAATCAGGGGTCGTACTTTTGATATATTTCAAATGTTTCCAGGTATGTACGCTTATCTTTACATCCACCATTATTTTGTGGCCATTGGGTTTTTTCTCTTTTATTTTCACGACCTCACCATGATTAAAGTGTATTCCAATACAACTTTACAATAATAAAAAGCGGTTGTGTATTTAATACTTCAGCAGCTCATTGACCACGCCTCTCTATATATGCAAAAAGGGGAGCCCCTGATCTTTTTATCAAGAACTCCCCTTTCAATTGTTCAATGTCCATAACGCAAAAAGGGCGAACCCGCTACTGCGAATCCGCCCTTTATTTGTTCAGAGAATCTCCAAGGTCTCTGCTTCTCCTTCAGAGAAAACCATCATTTCGTCTGTTGGCAATGCGAATAAATAGAACGCTCTTTGCCCGATGCCATGAAATTCCATGTGCCTGGTCGAATAGACTTTACCCCCTATTTTAACATTCAATGAGTCACCATTGTCTTTAGCCACCCATTTAAGGGTATGGTCCACCATTAAATATGTCAATACCAGTCCTGGAACTTCATTCAGCCTCCGGACAAAACTCTTATGTTTG
>JAJZJR010000051.1 GCA_021810045.1 Thermoplasmata archaeon | reverse complement strand
ATGGAAAGACCTGAAAACCATGGTGAGGAATCCGCAGAATCTGCTGATGATTCTGATACCAGCTTTCCTGGTCCTGCCCACATTGATCTCACTCTTCTTTTTTTCGCCTGACCTTTCCTTCAATTCTGTCTCTATCTACTACTCCATGATAACCATAGTTGTTCTGGCATCTGCATTTTATTCCATAACTCTTCTGATGTCAGAAGGCGACGGGATCAGGATCCTTCAGACACTCCCAGTAAGAAATATTGACCTGATGTATTCGAAAGGGTTTGTGGGAATCTTGTTGTTTACCTTTATAGTTGTGCCTGTATCAGTGATATTTTTCCTGAAAATACATGGGAACCCCGTTATTTTTTTACTTTTCCCGGTTAATCTTGTAATAGCCTATTCTTATTCCACTCTGTTCAGCCTCAGGAGGCTCCTGAAAAAGATCCCTAAGGGAGCAGATACCGTTAATTTCTACACTTTTGGAGGTTCTTACGAACTCATAGCACTTTTCATACTCTCCTCTGTTCTGGCGGGAATTCCGGCCATTGCATCCTCCATTGTCCAGTTGCGAATCCCATTTGAAACTTTTTCCTCCCAGGCTTCCTTCTATTTAATGACATTTGCCATGAATGCAATGGCACTCTTCCTGGCGTTAAAGCTGAGCAGGAAAGGTCTGGGGTTTTGATCTCCGAATACAGGTCGCGTTGTGTTATTGGATATGGGGCCCAGCCTCCAGACCCCCCAGGATCTGTTATCAATCAGACTCTCCCAGATTGATTTAAGTATTTGAAGCGCATATATTTTATATAGCAGGTTCAGTGGTATAATTGTGCCTGAACCACTACTGGAGGTAGTTATGGTCAGATGGCTGGTCATAGAGGCCCTTTTGATTGCAGTAATGGTGGTTCTCTTTTCGGTTGTGATAGTTGACTATCTGGACACTACTGGCCAGCAGGGGAACAGGTCTTACGAGATAATACTGGTTAGTTTTGAGGTAATTGACGGGTACAACATTTCTAATTTTTCCGAGGAGGGGTATAATGGGATAGCCGGTATGCCGCACAACTTTGAGACAACTATATTCAACAGCGGTAGCTTTACACCCTTGCTGGTTAAGGATATTTCTGTATCTACCGCCGAATTTTCAATTTCCGGCATCAGTCCCCAACTTCCCCATTATATTGAAGGCAATAGCTTCTTGACCATTTCATTCAACATAACCACGACTTTAGGAGTAGAAGGTTATAAAGGCGATATAGGTATAGTCATAACCGAGACTGATTGAAACCAGTCTTTACAGTGCATTTGGTCTGCCGGTCCATATGACATTTTCAAAGCAAACTGGATAATCAGGACATTATTTCTTGATATTGAAGCCGAAGTGCTTATGGGACGGTTCAGTTAACCTGTGTTTTATTGATTTTGCATTCATAAGTACGGATTGCTGAATACTTACTTTTGCGGATTACTGCAAACTGACAAAAGTCTTAATACCTTTACAATTCTTTCAGTCTAACAATGAAAATAAGTGAAGGAGATTATTACGATCTGATAACTTATATGACCGGTCTCTTTGGAATCAAAAAACTACCAGAAGTTTCTATTGACAAATATAAAATAAAGTACGGTAAAGCATCCCTGGTAAAATCTGCAGATACAGGGGAAATAATGCATATTGATCGATTCCCGGAAAAACATGAGAGAGACCGAATCAAGTCACTTTCCCTTGAAGTTTCCGGCATTACTCCTGGCGACAGGATGAATGTGGATATAAACTGGGATTTTGTTGAATTTACTCCTGAACCTAATGTTAGGGATGCCAGGGAATTCCTTGAAGTCCTGGACAGATCAACATTCAGGTATTTCTAGGTCGGGCTCACAGACTTGTACCGGCATGAGGATTCGGTGGCCATCAGGCCACAAGCTTTTCTAACAGGTGGAACAGCAGTTTTAGGGCATACTCTTGCAGGCAACAATGTAGTACTTCCGGATGAAGCCCTTGACAGCCATATACTCGTTCTGGGAAAGACAGGAATGGGAAAATCAACTGTTCTCAATTCCCTTTGCGAGGACATTCTTGCCAGAAAAATGGGAAACGTGATCCTGATTGATCCCCATGAATCTCTTTCCAGGCGGCTTCTGTCTGCAGTTGAAAGTGACAGGATATATGCCATTTCGCCTTCAATGGAAGTTGCCGGAGACTTAAAAAAATCACTTCAGTTCAATGTTCTCAGCAATAACGGAACATCTGAAAGCAGGGAAGTTATTTCGGGATGGATAAGGGACCTCTTCTTCCATGAAGATGCTTTTTCCGGAGGAACATGGGGGCCAAGGCTTGAAGTTGTATTCAGGGTACTTCTCACAGGATATATGGAAGATGTTGAATCTCCTTCGCTGGAAGGTTTCCTGCAGTTGGTTGCCGACCTTGACAGGACCAGGGATTACCTGAAAAAGGCCAGAAATAAGGTTGCGTCTTCATATTTCAGGGATATTGCCGTGAACCAGAAAACATGGACCGAATATATTGGAAGCACCGTGAATAAGCTTCTTCCCATAGTGACTAACAATGCCATACACAACCTCATTTCAGGAGAGAACCAGAATAATTCCCTGAAAGAATTTCTGGAGAATGGATCAGGCTTCGTGCCGATCTTGATGGACAATTCGTCCATGTCAGAAGAGACTTACAGGATGGTCTCTATCCTTCTGCTGTCATTTATCTTCAACATTGTACGTTCTGTTAATTCTTCCGGAATTCCCTGCCGAAACTATGTGATTATAGACGAGGCACAGTCGCTTCCTGCAGGTATCATACTGCGGCTGCTGAATGAAGGACGAAAGTATGGCATTAGACTGATTCTCTCAACACAACATCTTAGGGGCCTCACCCAGGAAATATCAAGATCCGTGCTGGCAAATGTAGGAACGTTTATTTCATTCTCAGTTTCCGGCGATGATGCCCAGGTTCTTTCCGACAATATATTCCCATATCCCGCAAACAGGAGGATTTCAGAAATAATGAAAGCCCAGGGACGTCACAGCGCTTTGGTCTGGAATCTTTCATCAGGCGGCCAGAACGGGCCCCTTTCATTCAGGACAGATCCAATAAAAGAGATTCCCGTGGATATCTCCCGTGATGTCATAAGAAACTGCATACTCAGATACGGGTCGGTTAATGCTGATAAAGAGGCGGCGCAGAAGTCAGTTCTTCACCAGGGGATTCTGGAGAAGTTCAGGGATTATATAATAAAAAATAACATTAAATGGCAGGATTCAAAACAGGTTTCGGGCCATGTCCCGGACGGCATGTTTCTTCACAGGGGAACTGAGTATATCGTTGAGGTCGAAAACAGTGATCTTGCCCATAAATTCAGGCTTCTCCAGAAGATTGCAATTTACTCCGGAAGAAAAATCATATTTGTCTGCCGCGAAGGCGGTGGATCTGCCGCATTGGAAATGATCCTCAAGCCAACTTTTGTTGGAGAGAGGAAAGGCCTCATGCTGGAAATCCCCATGATAAATAATGAGGCCACACTTCATTTCCGTGATATGGGTGATTTCCTGAACAATGTCATAATAATCGAATCAGGATCAAATGGCTTCAACCATGTAACTTCCGGAAAGACCTCGCGTTTCTCGATTACAAGACTATCAAAAAGGTTCGGGTCTGGAAACTACATAAATCCCGGCAGGTTTTTGCCGGTCAGGACGAGGCTTTATGAGATCATGGTACAGACCGGGATACCTTTTATCTCAAGATCATCCCTTGTAAACTATTCGGACTTCAACCCTGAACATCTGGCTGAATTCTTCGAAACAGCCGGAAAGGAAACTATCACATTTTCTGACCTGTTAATGGGTCCGGGAAGCGGTGACTAGATTTCCATTCCGAGGTACGATATCAGTATTTCATCAACTATGGTGAATCCAACTTTCCTGTATGAACGGATTGCAGGGAGGTTATCCTTCCTCACAAAAAGGTAGACCTCCTGCCCATTATTACTGCAGTGCCTTACCACTGATGCCATCAGTGCTGTTGCATAACCTTTGTTCCTGTGGTTTGAAAGTGTTTTTACTGAACCGATGACGGCTATTTCACTGGTGCCTGTCTCGATCATTGCACCTGATACCAGTGTTCCACCCACAAAAAGGCCAAAGCAGGTCTGTTCCTGGAGATTTTTAAGAAACTGGTCATTTTCCTCCCTGGAAAATGTTTTCCTTTCCGTTTTAAGGTAACCCCATTGTGCCAGGTCATCACTCCCAAGTATGCGGACATCATCACCACCATGATTATCTGCCGCCTGTTCGGTCAACTTCATGATATATTCCGGGTAGGACCTGATATCACCAAACTTCTCCTTCAGCTTCTTTCCTGACTCGATTGGAACAAGAATCGCAAAGGTGCCTTCCTCAAGCCCATCAATAAACCTGTCAACAGTCCCATGGTTTCCAAGTATCCATATTATGCCGGTTCCCGGAACACCCCAGTAGTATAAAATGATGCCTTTGATTTTGGATTCTTCCAGGGCCGCAAACATAGTAAGATTTTCATGTCCGGAAACCATGTCTCCAATCAGGTATACTGACCTGGGCATCTGTTCCTTGAGGAACTCCATTACACCCTGCCTGTCCAGTGTCCTGAAATCAACAATATCGGCTTTTTTCAATCGAATTCAGATGCATCAGTTGTTAAAAATTTAAAAACATATCGACGGACGTACCTGGAAATTTCCAGAAATCATGGAGGATAAAGTTTTTCCAGGCGTTTACTTTGCAATTTTTTTCTTCATTTCCTTTATTTCTTCCTGAAGACTCTTGTTAAGAGGATTTTTTCTCGCTTTTTCCTCGAGCTCTTCAAGATTTCTCTCCAGGCTCTTCTTTTTTCTGTCCAGGTCTCTTTTGCCCAATCCCATGACTATTAAAGAGCAACGGGGTATATTGAATTTTGCATAATAATCAGGTAATGTCCGGAACGAAATTTAAAAAAGGAGAGTGAAAGATTCATTCAAGAATTTCTGCCTTTTCAATAACTACGTCTTCCAGAGGGCGATCCTGGCTGTTGGTTTTTACCTTTGCTATTGCGTCCACAACCTCCATCCCGGAAACAACCTTCCCGAAAACAGGATGTTTCCTGTCGAGATAATTATTGTTCACAAGGTTGATAAAGAACTGTGAGCCGCCAGTATTGGGGCCGGCATTTGCCATTGAAAGTGTTCCCCTGTCATTCCTGTTGTTCTTCGTGAATTCATCCTTTATGGAATACCCTGGTCCACCCATTCCGGTGCCTGTTGGATCCCCACCCTGTATCATGAAGTCAGGAATAATCCTGTGAAAAATTACGCCGTTATAGAAACCTTTTTCAACCAGTTTCCTGAAGTTACCTGCCGTAACAGGCATCTCTTTCTCGAACAGTTCCACTGTTATTTTTCCCTTATTGGTTTGAAGTATTGCCTTCGTCATTGCTATCACGTCCAGATCAGGACTCCCTATGTAAAATTACTCATTGTAAAGGGACATAAAATCTTTTTTTTGCAAAATTTTGCAATAGTGAATGATGATCATGGGCCCCTGGGAAAGGACCATTTTTTTTAAAACCCATCATCTGACTGCAGCCTAATCAATCTTTCTTATCTCTTTTTCCGCTTCAGAAAATGCCTTATTGAGTACTGTGGTCAGAATTGATATTGTGGCAACTCCCACTATGATAATAAGAATTCCATAAATGCCAACCCTGTTTATGAGAAACACAATTCCTATGGCCGCTGCAGGAGGATGTTTTGCCCTGATTCCAACCAGTGTTATTCCAATGGCTGTCTCAACCACTGCTATGGCATAGAAGAGACCAATGTAAGGCACAAGGAAGGTACATAGAAATCCTATGATGCCGGCAGCAATATAACTCTTCACAAACTTGGTGACCCTGGCTGAATCATTTTCAGGCATCATGTACATTATGAACGCTGATGAACCGAATGAAGCAAATATGAGGAACTTGGCTCCAAGGGAGATGATAAGGACATGTTCGGCCAAGTTAAGGAGAAATGTGAGAAGGGCAACTGTAAACCCCAGCATCAGGGCAGGCACAAGTGCTTTTTTCAGTTTTCCTGCAACTTTTTGATCCGTCTGTAAGTCCTCTCCTTTACGTAAATTGGAAACTGATCACCGGATGTCATCCATGTCCGTTCCTGTACTTTTTCACCGGTATTGAAATCAATCCACTCTCCCTCGGGGATGTACAATTCTCTTGTGTTCCTGTCCCTGTAAACCTGGGGGGCGTAGATTATTTCAGATCCTACCATGTACTGGTCATCAATTGAAAGTGTTTCCCTATCGTGGAAATAGTGGTAGAAAAGCGGCCTGATAACCGGATGCCCTGTTAAATGGCTTTCATCCATCACG
>JAJZJR010000050.1 GCA_021810045.1 Thermoplasmata archaeon | reverse complement strand
CCTGGCATCCGCAAGGATCAGGCTTTCAGAGATTGCAGGAGAGGAAGATCTTGAGAATGCAAAGGAGCTCCTGGAGATGTACCTGAAACAGTTCAATTTCGACATGGATGCCATATCAGGTGTAACTGGAACCGTCAGGGACTGCATCAAGTTCCTGAAGAACCTCATATCACCCGATGCCTCAGTGGCAGAACATGAGATCCTGGAGCAGTGCAGGACACTCGGATTCTCACAGTCAAATGTCAGAACGGCCATAGACGAGCTCATGAGGAGAGGAGAGCTGTATGCTCCCAAGGATGGCATGTATAGAGGTGTGTCAAGATGAATGATAATGGATTAATTGTTTCAGGAAACCAGGGATTTTTCAGGCAGAGGGAATTTCAATACACACCTGAAAAAAGCATATACTTGGAAACATCGGAAAATACAGGCTCTAATAATTTCAATGCGTATTACAATGAAATAATTTCAATGCGTATTGAAATTCCACGACATCGGAAAAATCTATGCCCATATTTTTTCAAAGAATTAAATTGTGTACACCCTGTACACAAACTCACTAATATTATAGACTTGACAAAGAATCTTTTTGATTTTACATATTTAAATTTGGAAGTGAAGTGATTAGAAATGAATGCAAATATCAAGAAAAAAGTAGGAAGGCCTGTAAAAAAAGAGGAGGAATATGCAGTCAGGGTATCCACGACTACAACCCCTGAACTCAAGAAGAAGATGGATACATCCGGTTATTCTGTGAGCTATATTCTCCAATATGGAGCTAAGATACTACTTGGGGATAATCATCAAAAAGAGTTGATAGAAATAGAGAATGAACTTTCAATCCTAAAACCCAAACTGGCAATGCTTGAATCGAGAAGAGACCTCATATTGGCAGAACAGAGAAGGAAAGAAGAATACATAAAACAGAGAGAGAATGAAATCAAATACTTGCATGCAGTATTTTCTCAACTCATAAAATTACAGGAGAAATCAGGAAAACTATCGTATTATGAGAATTGGATAAAGGAACAATACGGAATCCAGTTCAACATGAAACTTGTGAATGAGAATTTCCAGGATGCCCTTACTGCTATTGATCTGCTCCCTGAATATGTTGTTGAAAAATATTCTATACGGAAGGTTCAGAAGGGGCAAAGAGAGGAGAAAATGATGGTCGAATTGATGGACAGGGAGGATGAAATAAATGAGTAAAACAGCACCCATATATTTCAACGTGAAGGAAGCGAGAGACTTTCTCATGGAACATGGACATGTATATACTATTAGATCGGAAAGAACCACGGGAATAACCATGGCAAGGAAAGGAAATTATTTCAAGTTCGATGTGCTCGGAAAAGTTGAAATTGAGAGAATAAAGAATGTTATCTCCTTAGCTTTTAAGCCAGAGTTAACTCTTTTCGATGGCGGGTTAAATGAATATTTTGACGAATTAACGCCTTATCTCAAGGATTCTGGGTTTACATCTCCCAGAGAGTGGTGGGGAGCTGCGACTCTACCTCCAGCCAAAACATGTGTTCTCTACCGTGTTAGTTTTCTTAAATCGGATGGTGATGAATGATGCCAGAATCCAGTGAGATCAAAAAGCTTCGGGGCAGGATCAAATATGACCTGATGAAACAGCATCCAGATTGGCCAGACGATCAGATCCGCCAGGAGGCCACTCTAAGAATTCGAGAGCACATTGAGGGACAGAAAAGGACAGAACGGGACAGAAAATTAGTGCAGGGGCAGAGCAGGACAGCAAAATCAAAGGGACAGAATACGGATACTCAGCTCTCAATCTTCGGAATACTCTACAGGAAAACAAAGGATGACTTCACTCTTGTCTATATCAATGGGGAGAAGTACAGGCCCCTGAGATCCTTGAAGACAGGCTTGTCCAATCCCATAGCAGAGCTGGGAGGCCTGAGGATGATAAGGGAGAAAAGTACAGATACAGAGGTGACAGAATGATCCAGATGCATTTTGGCATAGAGGACTGGCTTGATCTGTCACATGAATCTCCGGAGGAATTCATAAAAGAAGTCGAGAGGAGATATCCTGACATGCCCGGGATCTTCAGAAAATACCTTTCCCTGATAAAAGAAGGGGAAAGGGCAGGTAAAGAATTCTCCAGGAAGAAGTATCCTTCTATGGAAACCATCAGGCCCGGGGAATGGATAGTGAGGCCATATCAAAAATATATGATTGAAGCACTCAAAGAATGTGTGAAAAGAGGGAGGTTAGAAAAATGAATGAATCCGTGCCTTCCGAGGCATATTGCGATCGAAACCTTGCAGTACAGACCCTGGCAACAATAGCAATTGAGATGGGGCTCAATGTAGGAATTAAAAAGGATGATGAGTGGCCCATTTTATACATTGACCTTCCAACGGGACAAGTGTCGTGGCATATACCTGCATCCGAGCTTATCGGGAAATTCTCTGATTATAAGGGAGAATGGGACGGCCATGACGTGGAAGAGAAACGCAACAGAATGAAGAAATTCATTGTCAAAGAGAGGGAAGTGAAATAAATGAGTAAACTTGAGACTATAATCAAAGAAATAGGTGACAGACAGATGATGAGGTTCATAGAAAAATCCGAAAAACACCAGCCCGGAACAAAATACGACTTAGCGTCGGACAATTTTGACTGGGATATTGCTCCATCTCAATATTGGGAAAATGAGATTAAGTATCACTATCAGAAGTGGTTGGCGACTGCCTCGACAGAAAGCAACGGCAGAGAACCCAACGCTCTTCTTGATCTGATGAATGTGATCGTTGCACGGATACATAAACTGGAACTGGAGGCCCTGAAATGAAATCTGTTACTGAAGTAACAAAAACTAAAACAAGGAATGTAAAGAACAACAGGAAGAACGGGAAAAGGTACGAGGGAGAGCTCGTAAAGGTGCTCAGGCAGGACGGGATATCGGCAAGGCTTGGCCGATCCAACGAGGAAGGAGACGTAATTCTCCCATCATACAACATCGTGATCGAGGCCAAGTCCACTAACATGGACAGGTACAGAATGTCCAAGTCTCCGGAGCAGTTTTTCCGACTCGGAAAGCTCCCCTTGATAGTGTTCTTTGGTATTAGATACAAGGGGGATGGACTGGAAGGATGGAGATTCTATCCTCTCCCTGGCAACATCATAGTTCTCCACAAGGATCAGGGATTGACCCTTCGAGAATTCGTTCTCTTCATTTCAGGAGGTAAATTCGACCATCAGGGGCAGCATAAGGAAAAAGATGATAAAATACCCATACATGATGAAACAGGCACACCAATGCCCATCAAAATGCCAAACAGGAGGGTAGCAGGATAATGATCGAGAGGCAGCTGAGGCTGATAGAGGGTGAGGATGAGATATTGCTTCCTCCGATCCAGGTCAAATTGGATCCGATAGACCGAGCGATACTGGACATATTCTTAAAGCACCCCACATGGCGCTTTAAAGTCCACCAGATCAAAACCATACTCGAATATCAAAACTTCCATGTGGGACACGCAATGATCGCAAAGAAACTGGAGTTCCTTGTAATCACAACAGTCCTGCTGAGACAAAAGGGCAGTAGGGTTTACTCGTATTTTTTACATCAACCTGTGGACTTTCAATAGAAAATTCAGAGATATATTTATCTATAATTTAACTATAATTTGTTCAATGAGAAAAATTTTATCAAAAGAGGATCGTGCAATTTCAAAGGCCATAGGCGTAGTTCTGATTATTGTCATTGCCGCTGTTTCCATATTTTCAATCTTTATAATTCAAACACCTCCGAATAACGTCCCAGTAAAAGCAGACGCATACACCACGCTCACTTCTATTTGCGATACCTACGGATATAATTCAACTGTCAGCGTTGACGTTACTAACTTTACTTTGAAATCTGTCAGCAATTCAAAAATAGACTTATCCTTGGTAGTTATAAATTCTACCGGTGCATTTGTTTACCAAGGGAATCTTGGGAATAAATCGTTATCTCCTTATAATTCAACATTGACTGCATCATCAAAAAACTTCTCAGTAAATTCCAATTATAAAATTTATATTCATGATGCTATTGAACCCTCTTCTATATCATTAACTTTTTCATATTCTGGTTCTATAGTATACCGCTCAGGACAGATTAATGAAAGTTCTTCAATCCCTAGAGGTTTTACATCTTCCGCAACAACACAGTTTTCTTCGTCCGGCAACAGTACTTCTGGTTATAACACAAGCATTTTTCTTAATCTATCTGCATTTTCATCCGGATCTGTTCTCAGTTCAAAAATAGGTATAACCTTTAGCATAACAAATTCAACTGGCACATATAATTATAAAGGCAACCTCGGTGGAAACATAATCAGCACATCTTCCAACGCATCCATTGCAACTTTTATTGTTGATCCAAACGTTTTTTCTGGGGGGTCTGACTACACAATCCACCTTTATAATAATGCCCTAACGACATCAATCAGTATAGTCCTTATCTATTGTAGCGCTGTTATATATACCTCTTGAACTGTAACATAACAACCTAATTTTTTATTTTCCCACAGACATTGCGTCAGTGACACTGATGCTGTTACGTTGTAAAGAGGCCCAATCCCGTACCTGTAAGTAATGGCAACAACAAAAAGAGCTCATAGAGCTTATCCAAAAATTGCCCTGAACAAAAGCCATATGGGAATGGATCTGGTCACGATCATTCTGGCCTCAGTGCTGTCCCTGTTATTTATTTTGGCGATGTTCGCACGGCCCACTATAACGATCGCACATGGAAAGATACTGTATCTGGATGGTATCATTGCAGCTGCACTTATCATGGGGGCCATGGTATGGGCCCTCATAGAAGCACTCACACCTCCTGGAGGGATGATATCCCTCATATGGAGGGCAGGCATCGGCATACTGGCAGGGGGAGCTGCAGGCGCTTATCTCGGGTATTCATTCAACTTTGCACAGTACATCATCATCCCTCTGTATAACGGAAATTTCTTCGCACAGATATACGCCGTCAGTATCCTGATATTCGGCCTCGCTGTGATCTGGGATGCTGCCTGGTCACACCGGCATGGATACATGGGCCAGGGCGCAGGCAAGAAAGCAAAAAAGTCAGGTTTCAAGGAATCCGGAAGATCGAAGGGATTCAGGAAGATGATCGCACTCATCTTTGCACTCATATTCGTTTTCCTGATCATCCCCGGTTCATCTTTTGCTGGAAATGCATTCGCCTCATTGAATGATCACAACGGAATAAGCATCCCCGTGACATCCTACCAGGGCTTCACTCCATCCGGGAACGTTTCATCTTCCTCATTCTCAATCGCAAATGCAAATGTAATCGGCATATCTAACACAACCCTGAGCAGCTCTGCAGCAATTAGCAGCAACTCGTGCAGCCCATTGCTTTTCGTCAACTCTTTCCAGGGATACCTGCCCACATATTCCACGGTGAACAAGACCGGTGCCAATATAACACACTACATCCAGACCACATACATCACCAGTAATCTGACAATCGGGACGCTGGCCTCCCTAGCAATGCAAAATATATACCTGTCCATGGTCTTCCCGGGAGAATTCAACCTCACCATGGGAACCGGAAACATAACGGACTTCTCTCCTCTCGAATCTATCTCTCACAACCAGACGATGAATGTGTCCTATTATCCCTGCGGTTCCAGCGGGCCCGTTGGAGTGGCTATAGTCTCTCCTGATGTGGTTGCCTCCAAGACTTACGCATCTTTCAATTTCGCCATCTCTCCATCCATGCTCACCGGTAACCAGTCTCACACTATTTCATTCAAGGTACAGACGCACAATCAGACGGAACTGAAAATGTACTACTTTGCAGTTGGAGCATCCTCACCTACCCTGATAGGCCCCATACAGCTTGACAGCGTGGGATATGTCATCGGAACTTTGATGACACTGATAGCTGCTCTCCTCGTGGCCCCATGGATTGACCTCAAACCACTTCCAGGAGTGAGAAACAGGAGGGGAAGGGCATGAGCTCATCAGGGTTCAGTGTTGGATCCATCATCAAACCCATTTTTTCTGCATTCAACTACTTCCTCCAATCCATCGTAACAGCCTTCTCCAACCTCTTCACCACCATTTTCGGCAGTTTCGGGAACTCGGTCGCAATCATGTTCTCATCCTTTGGCGCTTCCACAGCAACATATGGTGTCGCAGCACCCATTGTCTTCGTAGCATCCCTTGGCGGTGCGATCGTCGTGGCCTTTGGAGTGTTCATGATCGTTGGGCCTGAAAAAGACATAACTGAAGCGGAGGATGATCTGTAATTGTCCTTTGCGGGGGAGATCTTCGGGGAGCTTGGGGGATTCCTCATTGCCTTTCTGAAACTGCTTGGCTCGTTCTTCCAGTCCATCCTTT
>JAJZJR010000049.1 GCA_021810045.1 Thermoplasmata archaeon | reverse complement strand
ATCATGAGTCCGGCTATGGTGATTCCAAAAATCGCTACAAACATTGAGGGAATCAACAGCCCGAAACGACTGAATGATTGACCCCATGAGTACATCAGAAGGGCTATATTCAGCCCCATCCATCCCATTTCGTAGTTCAGATCCGCTTCGAATATTCCAATACCGGATTTGAAAAACTGAATCAGGATGGATAGGAGGCTGGATATGAAACTCATGATTTTTCACTAAAACCACTCAGAGATCATTCTCAAACCCAGTGACATCCTTCTCAGCATCTATGAATGTGAAGAACAGATATCCAACCAGAAGAGCGACACCCAAGCCAACTACGAACATGACCGGAGCCCACACCCCGTATCCCTGCATGCTGAAGCCGAATGACTGGAACATGAGTACTACGGACTGACCGAAACCGGACATCATCTGTTGGAACATTCCTCCAAGTCCGACTGATATGCTCTTGAACAGACCGAGAATCACACTCCAGATCCCGCTAAATATTGTCGATCCAATGGATGATGAGGATGTTGCAAATGGTATGAAGAAGAGAGCTGGAAATATGCCTGTCTTGTATCTCTTCCTTTCTGCGTTCCAATTATGTCTGGTTGCAAATTTCCTGAGATTTGTTATAGCTATCATGCCTTTTTCCCTCCTTTCACAGGTGCTGAACCAAATGCATGGATGTCTATGTCGTACACCGAGATCTCAAGGAATGCCGATGCAAAAAGGAGAACTGCCCCAAGCAGATAAGAGACCTGCATTACCGGATATGGACCGAAAACAGTGACAAGGCCGTTGTTTCCGAAAGTCTGGACAGAGAGACTTAAAGCTGTCACATTGGCAGTGATCTCAAAAGTGACCGGTGAGGACTGATTTCCCGTCAGCGACTGAGGAGATATTGGTAGTTTTATAGAGGTTCCATTGACTGATGACACAGAAATTATTGGCACAAAATCCGTTTGATTCGTCCCAGATCCCATGGTTAAATTCACGTTTCCTGAATCTGATGTTGAGATAACGATCTGGGAGACGGCAAAATTATTCATCTCTCCCAATGTGAGATTCGTTTGTAGATAGACTGTATGATAGTATGTGGTTGTGTTGTTTGTTGTGCTGGACGGAAAGTCGAACGTTGTAGTTCCGTTGACCTGTCCGAATGGGATAGGTCCAGTTGATCCCGTGATATAGGACGTAGTGCTTTCATTCGCCAGGACATGAGAGTTGTCATGTCCTGAAACAAAGAGATTCCCGAGACCTGCACCTATTGGTACTATTAGTATGGCTACAATGAATATGATCAGAAGGCCAAGCATTCCTCTGCCCCCTTTCGATGTCCCGCTCTCAGACCTTTTAAGGACTTTTGATCCTTTTCCTTTTTGTCCCCTGAATCCGTGTTTGTGAGACCATGCTGCATTCCATGTCACTGCGAGCCCGGAAAGTAGGACAGCCACAAGGAACAGGAGAGCATCCGGATTGCCGTTGAATGCGGGGTTGATAACATAGTCACCGAAGTTATACATATAGCCAAGAAGACCGCCGACGAATGCTCCGATGATGAACGCAGGGATTATACGGACCAGGAGATCTTCAATACTCTTTCCTGGTGGCGTGAAGAATTCAACTATTGCCCACACTATTGCGCCCATCAGAACCGCTGGAGCAACTATCCCCTGTGTAAGTACAACAGTATGATTTATTACTTCAATCTGTGGTGGCGAGAACAGAGATATTAGAAACAGGAACATCCCAAACAGTGCTACGACTACTGCCCCAAAAGACCAGTTGGGGTTATTCCATTTTGGCGTGACTTTTCCATTCGATTTAGAACCTTTTGATATTTTTTTGGTTGTAACCATTGTTTAATGTTAATGCATTGAAGCTTTTAACACAGTATTTGTAGCAGATGATCTGCATCAGATGGTCTGTCACATGCTGGTTAGAAGTTATATCGGTAACGATGGACCCTTGATCCTTTCTCCCGTGAAACCAAAGAAAGGATTGTGAGGTTACTCAGTTTTTTTGCAAGTATTCCGTATGAAATATCATAGCCCAGATACTTAAGAACAGTCTGAATCTGACTGGCCCTCATAGGGAGAGTGTGTTTTTTCAAGATTTCAAGTATATCATGATCGATGTAATCGAGATTAACCTCGAGTTGGAGGATCATCTTCCACCTCCCTGGGAAATTGCAAAATGGTTCTGACTTACAAGAAGATAAGAAAAAAGGTTTTCAATTCTTTGTCCCTCATCCAGATGTAGGGGCTTAGTAGAATCAGGAAATGAGAAGTATCTCCATTCCTTCCTTGCAAATCTCACAATATAATAGACCTCAAGCCAGGGGAACTTTTCCTGCTTCTCCCTAAGGGCATTCCACTGAGCTTCTCCTTTGGCGGAGTGTGATCGAAAGCTGAACGACTTCTCCTTGAGATCCTTGATCTCGATTATGACGTTTGGAGGGACGATGATATCCCCCGGGCGTGAGGGAGAACCGTGTTCAGCTTCAATTCCATGTTTGAGAAGCATTTTGAGAAGCATTCCTTCAGCTGCTGTTCCTTTGGATGTCATTTCAGGGCCTCCTTCCACTTGAATCTGACTCGATATCCAGAATACTGCTCTAATGGCCTGAACCTGAATCCAGCCCGCTTCAATGCTTTTTTCAAGCATTCCAAAGTTGAGAATCCCCCTATCTTAGCATCAAACTCTGTCAAGTCAACGAAACGCAATGATTGTATCTTATACACTTCAGCTGCACCGACATAATTGCCATCAAGATATACCGGAATAATATTGTCATAAAGCGTACCATCTTCATAGCACGGGACGGAGGCATGGGAACGGATTGTTTGAATTACTTCATGCTTGCACAGTTCCCAGGCTGCATCATTGCCTAGGACACGGCTGGAGAAATTTAATTCTGAAAGATATGATGTCATTTCATAATCTCCAGACTCTTTTCCAATTCGATGGTGTCTTGTGCCTCTATCTCATCCATCATGGTTGCAATGTCAATCCCTTTATCATGGAGATGTCGTAGTTCCCCATTCATGATCCTTTTCTTCGTCTCGGATACGCTAATCCCCTCAATTTGTGAGACTGCCCGGACCATGAGAATTATTTCATCATCATCCAATCCATCAGCAAAACCTGCGCTTTGGAATACAGCTGAGTAGAATTCACTGCAGGAAATATGGTAGGGAAGCGACTCATATGGATAGTCCTCAAAAAACTCATCCAAACCAGGAAGTCTTGTATATTTCTCGTATAACTCTCCCTTTTTGATTGGCAATGTGCAGAAATCACAGGTATATTCACGGGACGCTTTCTGTCTTGTCCAGGGTTCCCTTTTCTTTTTTGGTGGAAGTTCCTTCATCAGCTCCATCCGCCGCTGCCTCAGGATGTTAGAATTCTTTGAATAATCATAGTCTCCGAGGAACTGGAAAGCATGATCCGGTGAACAGGTATAGGACCCACGAGATCTTCTCTCATCTGAGATCGGGGAACCACAAACGGCACAGGTTCCACTTTCGTAGGCTTTTTTTCTTCTCATGTCTGCTTTCTGTTTTATGGATTCCCTCAATTTTTCAATTTCTTGTTTCATGTTCATTTCAGTGCCTCCTCGATAGATTCCAAATCAGGTCCCCAAGTAAGCTTGCTCTCTACTGGACCAATTACTATCTTCTTTCTGACTATTTTTTTCATTGTTTAATCCCCTCGTCTGTCTTGGAAACGCCTATTCCTAAATGTTTCATGATCGCAGTGTATTGAGCACTGTGAACGTCGCACAACACTAAACTTGTACCTGCTTCTGTGAGGTATTCTCTTGGCTCCCCAAGGCAAGGGAACCCCCCAGAACGTGCTTCTTTATTCCATTCACAGGATTGTACATCTTCACGTGTCCTTTCATCCATGCTCAAAAATGAAGAGGCTACCGCTTTCCCAGCCTCGTTCCAAAACTCATCGGATGGCATCGTTTTTATATCGAATCTCTCTCCCATGGTATACCATCTGATTCTCTCCCTCTTTAACTCAACACTATGATTGTCCCATTCCCTTTGATATTCAGGGAAAACATGGATAAGTTCGCCTAAGGGGATATGCCATGATACTTGACCGGTTGGGAGATCAATGTATAGGATCGAATACTCTCCGTCAGGTTTTATTCCGACATTGAATCCGTTTTGCATTGCTAATTTCCCAAATGCCTGGACTGCAAGATTGCGGTCAAGGTAGGCTTCATCCGGAGTAGATTCTAATTTATTCATCTTTCCATCAACCTCCCCTTTTCAACCGCCTTCCTGAGTACCTGTATGAGGTATGGAGAGTATGGCTGTACTATCCAATCACCAGGATGCCATGGAGATCTCTTTGTGGCCAGTTTTTTATCTGCCTTTGCACCCTCTCTTACCAGGTGAATGAAGTTTTTGAAATCCGAGGTGAGATGGTATCTTCTCTCAACCTCATCAATGAATTCTTTAGGATTTGTCAGGGAAAGATCCATCCAGTTGTCAGAGAAAGAATAAAGGGAGATCATTGTGGAACAACCTCCTCTTTCTTTTCTTTTCCACTTATCTCTTCCATTATGTTCTTTCTTATTTCTGCATGTCTATCCGGAATGTATGTTTTCCAGTCTCCGACGTTATATTTTATTTTGAAGTCCTCTATGTATCCCAAAAAGAGAGAGTTTCCCATTATATCGTTCCGTAGGGCCTCAACATCGAAGTTTGAGTTTATTCTCCTGGAAAATCCTTCCGGATCAGGCAGAATATGCTTTTCATCTGTTTCAACCAATATGTAATCATCTTTCCTTTCAACGACCTTCATTCCTGGCTCAAGATCATGGAGAGGAATTCTGACTATCCTTGGCATCACACTGAATGTCGTTGTACTGAGGATCTTCCTTAGGAGAAATGCTGGACCAAGTCGAGTAGTTAAATCCATTTCTCTTGTGTCATATATCTTTTTGAGCCTGTTCTCTTCTTCCTGTATATTCCTCTCTAAATCCCTTATAGAGTTCGTGAGCAGTTCCAGCTCTTCCCGCTTTTTTTGGAGCTGAAGCCTCATACCTTCAATTCCAGATCCTCCTCTTGCTCTGATCCTGGCTATAAGTGCCTCACTTAGAGTCTCGGAAATAGATATCCCGAATCTTATGGCCTCATCGTGTAGTTCAGTCGGTATCCTGTGCGTGGAAACAGTGTAAGAGTTCTTTCCATATATCTTTCCTGGATTTGTTCTCATTTAATCAACTCCTCTTTGAAACATTGTAGCAATAAAAAATAAAAAAAATACCATCATAATATAATATAATAATAAAAGAATGTATAAATAATATATATAATCTACTTTCTTATTTTGTTTGAAACCCTGAAATTTTCCGAGAATTTTTTGTATATATGAGAGGTCACCTTTGAAAAGTGCCTTTTCATATATATGGAAATCTTTTGAGTTACCTGTAGTAGGATAAGAGACAAACATCACTGTTCACCTCCTATGAATTGGTTAAAGTACTTGGCATAAACAGCCTTGAACTCCAGGATGGCCGCCTTTTCCGGACTGCTCAGAACAGAGAGTGTCTCCTGATCAACGTCATAGGGAGCATAGGAGGATATCTTCTCCCATCTTCTCTGGAAGAATACCTTAAAGTCAATCTTCAGCCTGGTTTCCTCCTCTCTTATGCGTAGGTAGTTTGTTAAGTCCTTATTCTCCAGGGCTGCTGTCGCCTCTACCTCATATTCCTCAAGTATCTTCCTGAATGAATCATAAAAGCCAGTTGGAAGCTTCCTTATTTTCTTTGTCTTGATTTCTATCCTCATAAGATTTACTATCTCATCCTGAATATTCTTCTTGGTCAGGACCTTTATCTCTTCCATGTCTTTCCCCTCCTATATGGCCTTCCCTGAGGAAACTTGCCATCCTTGAATCTCCTGTTCTTCTTCCAGTTAATTTTCTGGTTTTCCTGGTCAGGATCCTTGAAAAGATCGTACACCTTCACCTCAAGGCACTTCCCTGTGTGTATTACATCGCTTTTGTCAGGATGTTTCAAATGGAACTGTTTCAGATAATAGATGACTGCCTCTTCATCACCAGATAATAATGACAGAACCTCCAGATCAGTCGATTTCAGGCTCTTCTTGCTCCTGTCCCTGTATAGTATGTTCTCCAGGGCATCTAGAAGGTCCCCTTCGTATTTGGTCATTCCAGCACCTCCAGTAGATCTGAAAAACAAACAGGGTCCATCAGGAATTCCTTTTCATACTCATACATGACTTTGTGGACAGTACTCAAATCCCATCCACGTTTCTGGGCTTCTGTAATTATAGGGTCCGCCTTCTCCGTTAACACGGTACGCATAATGGCACCTCCAATGAGTACAAAGGGACGGCTGAACTATTTTGTCCGCTCCCCCTCGGACCCGCTAAATTGGGTTCGGACGCATTTGGACCCGAATTTATTCTCGTTTCTGGAAAAAATTTCTTCATTACCTATCAGTCCAGTAGAAGGCAGGCGT
>JAJZJR010000048.1 GCA_021810045.1 Thermoplasmata archaeon | reverse complement strand
GCATGCAGACAGGGATGCATGCAAGGGGAGCACTGATACCCCCAGAGAGGCAACGTTCAGGACTGGAACGACCTCAAGACTCTGTAATAGGTTCCCGCAAAACTGTCCGGACCGTGAGGGATGAAGACGAAAGCGGAGCAAAAGCGAGAACCCCACGTTCTTTAGATGTGGGAGTATGTCAGTGCACTATGTTAGGAATTCCTGTTTAATCCATTTCACACATACTAGAAGCGATTGTCATGCTCATTGCTTTCGTTGGAAAAGGAGGTGTCGGAAAGACAACAGTTTCATCGGCATTTGCGCTGCAGCTCTCAAAGAAGGGAAAAACTGCCATAGTTTCCAGTGATTTCATGTCTTCCCTAAGATATGTTTTTCCATCAGATCCCACAGGATTGAAAGTTGTGGAAATGAAGGAAAATGAGGTTTCTGCTGCCTGGAAGGAAAGATATGGTAATGAAGTGACTACAGTTCTCAAACAGTTTTTTGATGTGGAACCATGGATTGTGGATCATATTGCCGACAGTCCCGGAGTTGCGGAAGAGTTCATGATATCAAACATTGTGGATCTTGACAATTCAGGAGAGTATGATTACGTAGTCTGGGACACTGCAGCTTCTTCCGCCACCATGCACCTCCTGATGCTTGAGAAGGAATTCTATGAGCATCTTGACAGGGATGTAAAGATACTTCTGAGATTGAGGGACAGATTTCATACCGACAAAGTGATGGAACTGATTGAGCAATGGAAAAACCTTGCAAAAGGTGTCTGGAAGAAGCTTGAGGAAACATCATTTTATCTTGTGACAACCGGCGATGAGCTTAGTCTTCTTCAGGCTTCAGAAATTGATCATGATTTCAGAAGAATGGGTTTAAGGATACATGACAGGATCTGCAACAGGTGCAAAGCGGAAACAGAGAACAGTTATGCTCTGAGGATCCCGGAATTCTCAGGTACTGCGAGGCAAATTGTTGAAATGATATCATCCGGGCATGAATTGAAATTGCCCATTATTTCAGGTAAAAGGAATCAACCTTGATCGCACGTTGTTTGAAATGATATGGATGTTTCATATAATCAATGCCTTTATAGCGCAGACGAAAAATGATCCGGGAGCTTGAATGGAAGGACATGGATGATGTTATCCGTACCTATTTTTCCTACTACGATGAGATGGAAACTGTCAACCCGGATATTGGACTGGTTTTTTACTGGATAAAACCTTCCTTTCCAGGTGAATGAAAGAGCGTATGAATTATACAAAAAAGTCGGATTCATAGAAGCAGGGAAGCACCCGAACACTCTGAAAAGGAAAGGGAAATATTACTCCGAAATAAACATGTACATTGAGCTTTAGTTTCATGATTCATTGCTTTTTAGGAAATATCAATCATCGAGCCTTTTGTTTCTGCTATTTTCTGCACCTTTAGAAAATTTTAAGAAAGTTGTAGCGTGAACCTAAGCATGCCCCTCATCTGGGAACCGCGAATTATAACTCTGAAAGTAAGAGATTTTGCTGCTGTCAGGAGTTTTTACAAAGCCGTGTTATCCCTGCGTGTGATACAGGATGAACCCGGCAGCACAGTTACTTTTGATCTCGGCAATGTTCTGATCAGGCTTGTAAAGGATGACCTCAAGGATATGACGGAAAATTTTGGGAATACCTTCGAGCTCACTTTTACTTTGAAAAATCTGAGTGATATAGTGGAAGTACTGCACAAATTACATGTTGATTACAATGTTGAGCAGATTGGATCAGGACAGAAAGTAGACATTACCGATCCTGAAGGCAGGATTCTTTCCTTTATAAGTAAGTCAACTACCCCACCCTGACGGATGGGACTTGTAGCTGGGGGATCAAATCAAGATCAGAAATAGCACCCGCTACAATAGGCTGGTTGACAGCAGCCCTGTTCCTTTTGTCAATGGTGTGGCATGCAGGGCATTCCCTGCTGGTGTTCTTAGGATTGACACCCATGACTGGAACACCGGCTTCAAGAGCCTTGTATTCGATGAATGTCCTGAGCTGGTAGAAAGACCAGCTATTGTGTCTGTACCTTCTGTTTTTCCTAACGGTTGTCCTCTTCCTCATATCCTTGAGTTCTTCAAGGGCTATGGAAGAAGAGGTGCCTTTTGCTCTTTCCACGGATTGCCCCCATATACACCTATGTACCGAGAAAGCTTAATTTACGGGGTTCTGATTGCATAAAGTTAGAAACACCTAATTATTAAGCCCAATTGTACCACAACATTATAACCATTCTGCGCGGTATTTATTTTGTGAACTAAATGTCACAGAAGGATAGGGGTGCACTTATTGCACTTATAGAGATTTCCCGAACTAATTGCCCTGTAACAAACCTTGCTTCGACGCTAGGTGAGGAAGACAAGGTTGAGCAATTGAGAATAGGAGAAAACAAGACACTTCACAGAATAGAGACATCTCATGATGTCCAGGAGATCCTTCCAAAACTGCAAAAGATTTCACACAGTGTAATGAGGGTAGGAAAGAACGGTTTCTGGATTGAGACTCCCAGCTGTTCAACATGCTCAATCCTGTCCTCAAGCAACGTGGTTGTGCTTTCATCCAGGAATCTGGATTCAAAACGCATCCTGTACAGATTGATGATTCAGAACGAATCAAGACTTAACATATTAGAGAAAAACCTTGAATCCGCTGGCCTCAAACCAAGGATACTTGAAACCGAATATGAGACCCACTCACTCCTGACAGAAAGGGAAAAGGAAGTAGTGAAGGTAGCTTATGGACATGGATACTTCGAGCCAGAAAGAGAAATTTCCATGACTGAAGTTGCACATATAATGAATGTTTCAACGCCATCTCTCTCTGATGTATTGAGGAGAGGCACGAAGAAAATGATAAAAAGCTATGTGGACAACAGACTTTGAGGTTTGTCCACAGCCATAAATTTCAAAAAAGAATTAAAAATCAATTATAAAAATAAAAATAGAGGTTTTAATAACCGGATTACCCGAACATTGGCATCTTAGCCTTTTTTCCTGTCTTAGGCAGGACAAGTGAAGCGAATGCAACTATAACACTGAGGATTATGAGAACATCGAATGAAAGAGAAATACGTGCGTAATCATTTAGGATAATTGCACCAGCTATAACTGGACCGAGAATCATGCCTCCAGAATTGCCAAGTCCCCAAACCACCGAATTGGTGAGGGAAGAGGTTCCTTTGGGTGCGTAATCCGATATGAGAGACATTGTGAGAGGGAAACCGCTGAATGTAAAAAACCCAAACAGTGAAAGCATCAGTATTTCAAGCCATCCAGCTGTGTTCATATATGCAAACATTGCGGCAGCTGTTCCGAGGGAGCTGATGGCAAGTAGGAGTCTCTTGTCAACTTTATCCACCAATATACCAAACAGTGGCTGACCAATAATCGCTGAAGAATACATAACGGTTAGAACAATACCAAGTGTCGTACCTACTGCCACCCCTTTGTTGTATGTCAGGAATGTTGGGATCCATGCAACCATGCCCTGCGATGAAACCGACTTGATGAAGAAAACCAGGGTAAGTATGAGGATTGATCCATTGACGACTCCCTTGATTCCCTGACCTTTGGCAGAATTCTCGGACTTTATACCCATTATATGCCTGAGACCGACCCATATCACAATGGCCACGGCAAATCCCGCGATTGAAAGAAAAATGAGTGCATATCCTTTAGTGATGAAAAATGCCAGCCCTAAGAAAATTGTCGGAAAGAGGGCCCGGCCAATGGAACCCATTGAACCATTGATTCCCAGTGCTTTACCGAGATTCTTCTTTGGATAGGACCTCTGCAGGATAGCTGCCCCAATTGGGTGGTAAAATCCAGTGCCCATTCCCATGACTATTGCTGAAAGCAAAGCCACAAAATATGAGGCTCCTGAGAAAATAAGGGTTAAGGAAAAACCTATCGAACCAACAGATATGAGGATAATTCCAGTATGCAGACCACCAAGGACACTTCCCCTGTCCGAGAACCTCCCTGCAAATAGGCCGAATACTGTGGAGGCGGTGTAAAATGCCGCAAACATTATTGTTAGATAATATGCAGGATAATTATTCAGGCTGGCAAGAACATCGGCTATTACGGGAAAGATAAATGTAAAGCCGTCATTCATGAAATGACCTATGGAAGTAAAAGCCAATGAGGAATAGCCAGTTTGAAGGTTATTTCCATTTCCTGACATAGATAAGTCAGTCATAGGTAAGCTAATTATAGATAACTATTTAACCGTTATTAATATTTAGTATCATGCCCAGACAGAACCCGTTTCACAAAGAACAAATCCTAAAGGGCATTATGACTCTCCTGATTCTTAAGCTTCTTTCACAGAATCCCATGCATGGATATTCGCTTCAGACCGAGATTTCTTCCATAATAAAACGGGATCTGCCACAGGGCACTATATATGTGCTCCTGAAGTCTCTTGAAAGAAGAGGGCTTATCACCATATATGAGACCCAGGCTGAGAGGGATAAGAAAATATACACAATTACCCAAAACGGAGTCAGTTTCTTGGAGGGGCATAGGGAGCCTCTTTCAATTGCCAGAGACATAATGGATGAGTTGATCGCTTACATAAACACCCTAGATAAAACCTGACAATTTTTGTAATTGACTGTATTTTATATTTATAAAAATCGAATTTGATTTATAGATTTATCGGTTAATGTTGCATTATTATGGACAATAAACAGATGACAGGTTCAAGAACTGCCCGGGGAGGTTTCCAGAACGAGGATGCTGTTGCAGCTAAATTTGAATCATGGAAAGAGGATTTTGAAGCACAACAGTGGCTGCAATATATGGGATCGGATTTGGAACATATAACAGAAGTTAAGGCAACAGTCCTCAGGGGCCGGGATAAGGCGGACATAGTGTTGAAGATTGTCCAGGACAATATCCTGAAACTCCAGAGAAATGTTTCGTTAAAAAAGTTTAACCGGGATGCTGATTACAACCAGATAGAGAGAGGATGGGTAGATTCCTACAAGGATTATTGGAACATGCCAACCGGAGTTGTGAATTCACTCAAGAAATTTGTGGGAGAGATCAGCCCAGCTAGTTTGTATCAACGAGGTATTTTGTCCATGGAACAATTCAACGCTTTGAGGGATCAGAGAAGATTTTTCCTCAATGAACTGGAAGATCATGAAATAAGAAGCACAATCCAGTTCTTCTCTGACTGGAAGATGGTTATAGCAAGTGATTTACTTAGGGGCAGAAAGGGTTACAAGGCAGAATGGATCCTTGTTACTGCGTTTGATGAATCAACTAATTCGACTGAGTGGACAATCAAAGACATAGATACTGCAATTGATCTTTACGCCGATTGCCCGGTAGGTTTAACGGACAGGGGAAGCCTGATGATAGGCAGGATTGTCCTGCAGAGAAAAGGAGGGGACGGTGGCAGAGATACTGCAAACATGATGCAGTTCAAGATACATCCAGGAGAACTTTTTACAATATAGAATTCAACCTGTCTTCTATCATTTTTTTATACTTTTTCGATTGCTCGATTCCTATAAAGTGCCTTCCATTAATCTTGGCAGCGGCTAAGGTTGTTCCACTTCCAGAAAAGGGATCCAGAACTAAGTCTCCCTCATTTGATGAAGCTTTGATTATTCTGTCCAAAACCTTCATGGGCATCTGGCAGGGAAAATCTTTTACCCTCTCTTTGAAAGTACCTGCCACCCTTGACACCGTCATTAAGTTTTCAGGTTCACTTTCATTTAATTTCTCTTTCCAGACGTCATCAGGAACTTTTCCTGTGGGGTTGGCTCTTTTATCATTAATTTCCTGTCTTACCGATCTTACTTTAATGTCATCCTTGTTGAAGGTAAAATCCTCTTCTGATTTCACAAAATACAGGATGTGTGTATGAGATCTGCTGAATTTTTTCCTCTGAGATTCGCCAAAAGTGTAATGCCAGATTATCCAGTTCCTCATTTTTAGTTTTTTAGATTTGAGAATTATGGCATATTCCGCCACATATTCATCATTGATAGCCACATATATGGATCCATTCTTCTTCAGCACCCTCACTGCTTCTGTCATCCATTTTGTTGTCCATCTTATATAGGTATTCCTGGGTAGGTCGTCTTCATAATTATCATACCCTATTCCTATATTATACGGAGGATCAGCAAAGATGAGATCCACTGATTCATCAGGGAGCTTTTTCATTTCTTCGACGCAATCCCCTAATACAACTTTGTCAAGGTTTTCTTTGACATAACTGTTTACAGGTAAATTCTCGGACGCGTTCGAAATCATGCTGTTGTCTCATAAGGTTGTGAATATATGTAAAGCTTACTTTAGGATCCTGACATTCTGCACTTCAAAAGACCAAGAGAAAAGAACATTTGGGGATTTAGTCAACTACCCCACCCTGACGGATGGGACTTGTAGCTGGGGGATCAAATCAAGATCAGAAATAGCACCCGCTACAATAGGCTGGTTGACGGCAGCCCTGTTCCTGATGTTGAGGGAGGCGACAAAATCTGCTTCTCCCTCAAGACCACATGAAACGCATCGGAATATGGATCGTTCCGGCCTGTTCCTTTTGTCAATGGTGTGGCATGCAGGGCATTCCCTGCTGGTGTTCTTAGGATTGACACCCATGACTGGAACACCGGCTTCAAGAGCCTTGTATTCGATGAATGTCCTGAGCTGGTAGAAA
>JAJZJR010000047.1 GCA_021810045.1 Thermoplasmata archaeon | reverse complement strand
TGGGAGCTCTTTCGGTAAATATCATCCTCATTGTGACCGACAGGGCATAAACATAATACAAAAGCATTATTGCTGACATTGCAACAATCACTATCTTGAAAAAATAATATCCGAGAGAATCCCACAGGAGGAAATCAGAAAAAATCGAAATACCCACAGGGAATACAAAAGCCCATACTGACAGGGACCTTCTCCTCCTTATTCCTGAAAAAAGCACGGACGAGCCAACCAGAAAATATAAGACTTCAACCCCCCAGAGTGCCATTGAAAGTGTTTCCGCAACAGATTCAGGAAAATAGAAAATTTTCAATGAATTAAAGGTCGGGATAAGGGCTAGGTTTATGACAAACATGCTGACTGCACCAAGGGGCAGCATTGTGGTTGGCATGGCATATGATTCTTTCTTTCCCATCATGAATGAGACAAAGACCGCAGACCCGTAAAAAATGAACTGAAAAACAGATATCGCGAATCCAAACAGTGTGGTTCCATATATGGCAGTGAGAAGTCCAGTGTTTCCAGCAAAGTAAGTTCCCGGTATCAGTACCGATGTAAGTATCACGCTGGCTCCCATTACTATCGATGGTATCAGGAGGGCATAATTTATGTTCTCAATTTTTATCTTTCCGCTGAAAACCATATAATTTAGAAGTATGTTCAGGCTCAGTATGAAGAAATAAACGATGAAGTAAAGGTAGAGTATAATTTCAATCGTGTTCCCGCCAGGTGCAAAATAGGTTATATAGAAAAAGGCACCTGCGTAATAAAGGACCCCCGGAAGGGCAGCAAAGCTTATTGATTCCGGTTTTGAAAGATCACTTCTGAAACTGGATGGATCCGAAATGTACCTGTAAATCCACAGGATAAATATGATCCAGAATAGTGCAAGTACCGCAATGAACACGTACTTGCCCATTGCAAACAGGAAGTGTATACTGAAGGCGAGAGAAATGACATAGAGGGCAAGGGAGATCGAAAGTGTTCCCAGTACCAGTGAAAACCACTGGGACTGCAGGCCTGATAATTTTTGCACGCCCATAATCAGGCATATGAAATAATCCTTTTTCCATTTCCGGCTTTAAATGCCATTATTGGGCAATATTTATGAAACAGCTGTAATTCAGCTCTGATGAGAGTCGAGGACATTGAGGAATCACAGTCATTCTTCACAACAACCGTAGCCCTGGTCACCTCTGTTTATGGTGAACAGGCAAATGTAATGTCAGCCGAATGGTCAATACGGGTCTCCATTGATCCTTTCCTGATGGCGGTGTTCGTGGGATACCAGAGAGGAACCTATGATATCATAAAGAATTCCGGAGAATATGGATTAAGTTACTGCTCTGATCAACAGGGCCACCTAGCACATATTGCAGGCAACTATTCAGTCAGGGATCATGATAAATTTGGAATGGCGGAATTCAGGACTTTCGGGGCAAAATACATCAGGGCACCTCTGATTGAGGGATCTATTTCCAACTTCGAATGCAGGGTAGTTGATGAATTCAAGGTGGGAGATCATGCTGCATTCATCGGGGAGGTACTCACAGGATATTATGACGATGAAAAAAAGCCCCTTGTTTTCCATGGAGGGCATTTCAGCAGTATAGGGGACAGGCTTTCCCGTTCATGAGGCAAGCAAAATAACTACTGGCTTTTCAGCCGGTCTATAAGGGAGCTCGCTTCCCTGCTGGTCAGCTCCTCTATACTTCCCTTCCTTACCTCTTTAAGGTATTTTGTCGTCTTTACCAGTCCCTTGTCGTTCTTCTGTAGATTCCTTATGAAACTGATCTGCTTCTTTGTAGCTGCATTTCCCTCCGAACCTCCGGAATCTGTTCCTTTCAGCTTGGTAAGCGTGTCTATCAGCTCTGAAGCTTCACTCAGTGAGAGAAGGTTTACGCTACCCTTTCCCTTTTCAATGAGATATGTCTCCGTTGCCTTGATCCTTTCATCAGAATCCTGAAGCCTGGTGAGAAACGTGATCTGCTTTCCTGTGGCAAAAGCGTCAGTTTCAGCGGTCTCTCCCTGAACCTTAATTTTCTTGAGTTCATCTATGAGCTGGGAAGTCTCCTTTACAGAGAGCTCCTCAACATCTCCCTTTTTGTATTCCCTGAGAAACTTGTTTAAAGCCTCTTCTCTTTCAACTGACGATTCCCTCAGTTTCTTGATAAACATGAGCTGATTTTTAGTGGGGCCTGAACCTTCCATTTTAATCACTTTGGTGCTTTCGGACTTTTCATGCCAAGGAGAATAATAAATTATTGCCTGCTGGATGACATAACATTTTTTGACGGACAGATATGAGCATCAGACAATGCCACACTAAAGACATTGGGAATCTATTATCTCGAATCGGGTTTCTCTCTGTCCACTTTCATCCACATGATTCCAGGAAGCATTAAAGCTACTCCAGTTGGTATTACTGGCGTGTCGTTATACAATAGAAATCTCGTTGATTGTTTAACCGAACTGGCGCTTTTGGATTGGCTGGAGCAGAAAATGGATCTGATGGGGCTGCCTGAATCCGCCATTTTAATGTTAAATCTTTCACCTCAATTTGAGGGGAATATCCTTGTCCAGCTCAAAGTTCTTGGTGACTGAAAGCATGGTTGAACTATCTCTGTAATCATCCTTATTGTACATTTGTATGTAATTATCCATAAAAAAGTATGTTTTATAACATACAATTGTATTTACAACCGTGAAGAAGGAAGAATTCATGGATTATCTGAATTCGAACGGGATCAAGGTGTTCAACATCCATGACGCTGCAAAGATCTTCGGCAAACCTGAAAAATACGTCTCGATGAGACTTATTGCAATGTCCAAAATCAAAAGGGCAACCAGGGGAATATACTATGTCCATGACGCCGAAGTGAGTGAAATTGCCACAAAGATTGTTGTTCCTTCGTATATAAGCCTCATTTCTGCCTTTGCCTTTCATAATGTCACGACTCAAATGCCTATTGAAATCCAGGTCATTTCATCAGTTCAGCACTTGGCACTCGAAGTGGAAGGTTACAGGATCAGGTTCATCAAATTCATGAAGGACAGGATTTTTGGTTATTCCAGGATCAATGGAAGCATGGTTGCCATTCTCGAAAAGGCTATTATCGACTCGCTTTACATGAACCTGTACACAAATGAGACTATGGATGTAGTAATGGACAGCATTTCACACCTTGACAAAGAGAAGTTGATGGATTACGGGATACGGATGAATTCCAGGGCAACTATAAGCCGGCTCGGTTATCTTCTGGAAATGGCAGGATGCGACACAGGCAGGCTGGAGGAATTGCGATCGGAAAGGTACGTGAGATTTGGGGAAGAAGGTAAATCTAAAAACACGAAGTGGAGGATAATTTATGCTGAATAGAGAGGAGCTCATCAAGACACCGATAGATTTCAATCTTTACCAGAAAGAGAAGGATTATCTCCAGCACATAGTCCTTTCCAGAATTTTCTCCAGAACAGGTCCCGAACTGACATTCAAAGGGGGTACAGCCCTTCAAAAGTGCTTTGGGCTGAACAGGTTCTCGGAGGATCTCGATTTCACAGCCTCTGAAAATCTTAGCAGGGAGAAACTTGAACGGAGCCTGGAAGAAGTGGGGAGGTTCTACACAAGTTCCGTGTCGAAGTCCGAAAATAATATTTCAATCAGCTACAAGCTGAAGATAGAGGGACCTTTGTTTCATGGGCCAATCTCAATTCAAACCATTCGAATTGACATAAGCTTGAGAGAAGGGATTCTTCTCGCCCCGATAAATCGTATGGTAATTCCGTTATACAGTGATCTCCAACCATATTTGGTTATTTTTATGGATCCGAGGGAGATTCTGTCAGAAAAGATCAGGGCCCTGATGACGCGAACCAAGGCGCGAGACTTGTACGATGTATATTACATGAGTCAGAAAAATGTGAAGTTTGATCCACATCTGGTAACAAGAAAGCTTGAATACTACTCCCTGGAATTTAACAGGGACATTCTGTTAGAAAGGGCAAGCAGATTGAAATCCCAATGGGAAAAAGAAATTCCTAGCCTGGTAGGAAGCGTTCCTGATTTTGATCTAGTCATTTCAACACTGACTCAGTTTATTGGAGCATGAGCATATGTTTATAAAAACCATCATTTGACCACTGAAACAAGGTTTTCAAACTGCCTTGTCAATAATTCATTAATATTCACCTTGCTACTGAAAAAGTGCAGGACCTCTTTCCCCCACCAGTTGTCCCTTTTTGTTAACGTTATTGATGAGTCCTCAACTCTGCTCCCGCTGGTTCTTATATAAGCTACATTAGCCTGGGCATCATAAGCAACTATGTACCTTGACACATTTATACATCAATTATCTGCCTAAAAACAATTTCTTTAGTTTTATGGAAAAGAGGCAAACTTACTGAAGCGATATAATTCGAGAGGAAGCATAACCAACCGAATTGATCAACATACATCCTCGAATCCAACATTCCATGGTGTACTGTTGAACAGATGCAGTTAAACCTCCTATGCTTGTCCCAGGGCCATCAAGGAATGCCTGTCTCAGTTTAACAATTGGCCAAAAAAGTCAAAAATGAAACAGCACCGAAAAGAATTGACAGGGAGACTGGTATATAGTCGAACAGCCCTTATTTCCATAAGAGGCTGGAAACAATCATGAGAAACATTGAAGTCGGAAAAAATCCCAATTAAGGAGGCTACATTGAGACCGAGGGTAGTTTATTCATCATCTTCATTTTATTTCTTAGTCCTGTTGCTCTTGAATGCTATGTATCGGCAGAATTAGGAAAAAGTTAGGGGGAATGACACATCAGTTTTCTATTCATAAGGAAACAAACCGTTATGGGGAAATTCTTACGTTCAGTGAGATGATTGACTCTAATATTGAGGGTGAATAAACATTATATTTGGATTAACTTGAAGCATGAAAATAGTTATTTAGTCATTTCTGTTTAAACCTCTTCTCGTATATTAGCAGCATTACTTCCTGGGTTATGCCAAAAAGATTGCTTTATAGAAATCCAACACCATTATTCACAACACTAAGGGAAATGACTTATGACTACATCAGAAATATTGCCAAAAAGATCGAGGCTTTCACGGATATCAAAAATTTCACTGGCACGCTGCATGGCACTGGTGCGCCTCATCCCTTCTGAAAGGGTATCACGGATCAAAACTGATCTATATTCGAATGGTCCACATCCATTTCGGACGCAGGTCATTTCGTACCACTCAGCGTTACACCCACGTTCCCATTAGGAAGTTACGGAGGTGGTTAGATCCCGCCTCGGGTGGATAATTCCGGGAAGTGGAGAAATGACGGAATTGGTATCGATGTACGAATCCAGACCTAGATCAAATGGGGCTGCCCGGGTTCATACCGTATATGGTTTAAAAAACTTAAATAGTGTATACGTATTGTCACCTGATAGGCATGGGAAAGAACAGGTATGGATACCTACTCAAGGATAGGGACATGGCCCGATGGAAGCATAGCGTTGATACGGGTTCGAGGATAACCGGTGATATATATCTCAGGAGGCTGGGTGCATTCTGTACGGAAATGGGAAAGACTCCCCAGGAACTGCTTAAATTAAAGGATAAGGCATTGGCGGATCTCATCGATGATTATGTTATCAAGAGAGAGGAGAAAGGCAATGCAGGATCGTACATCAAAAGTGCAATAAAGGGCGTCAAGTCATGGCTTCTGTTCAATGGAATAAAGCTCCCCAGGCAGATAAAGGTCAAGGATGCCGACAGATCCCCTACTTTAGCAGAAGAGAGGATACCCACTCCTGACGAGCTTAAGAGGATATTCAATGCGGGGGACAGCAGGGAGAGGACTGCATGTGCACTGGTTGCTTTCACTGGAGTCAGGATAGGTGTCATGGGAAACTATCTGGGAACAGACGGATTAAAGGTAAAGGATATCCCTGATCTGAAGGTTGAAGGCGATCAGATAACCTTTCTCAGGATCCCCGCACAGGTCATCGTGAGAGAGGAACTCTCAAAGTCAGCAAAGAAGTATTTCACATTTTTAGGCCAGGAGGGTTGCATGTATCTGCAGAACTATCTGATAGAACGAATTAGGTCAGGGGAGACGATAACACCGGAATCTGCCATAATAACGGCATCCAAGTTAGGATACAGAGGGAAGCAGCACATAACAGCCGTCAACGTGGGGGATACAATGAGGAATGCAATCCGCAATGCAGGATTTCAATGGCGACCATACGTGCTGCGGGCATATTTTGACTCGAGGCTCCTATTAGCCCAAGACGAAAGGCTGATAGCGAGGGATTACAGATCGTTCTTTATGGGTCACGTGGGCGATATCGAACACCGTTATACCGTGAATAAAGGCAGGTTGCCAGATGAGATGATAGAATCTATGCGATCGGCGTACGAGAAGTCCACCAAGTTCTTAGAGACAGAGAAAAAAGGTCTGTCAGAAGATGAATTAAAGGCAAAACTTGAGGAACATCAGAAGGCATTAGACAGGCAGTTCCGGGAACAGTTGCTAATGATGGTTGGCTTTACAAAAGAGGAGATAGAATCCCAGAACCTCTTGGAAAAAACTACAGAGGAGATCCAGCAGATCGTCAGGGATAAGTTGTCTGGATCATTATTGAGGTGTCATGAAAGAAGTTTGTTTGACTTTGATGATATCATTACCTCACCTATTACTTTTTCCATATCTTCGGGTGTGGGACGCAATTATTTTTTACCCTTTTCCTGAACAGTTCCAGGATTTTTTGTGATTATCACATAAACCCTTCTTCCTATGTATCTTCTGGGAATATCTGCCTTCCCTGAAGTACCTATTGGC
>JAJZJR010000005.1 GCA_021810045.1 Thermoplasmata archaeon | reverse complement strand
AATCCGGTGTATCCGCATGAAATATGATGTATCCATGATATTTCATGATTGCGGTCATGAAACTGAAAATCACAGAATTTCAACTAGGAGTTGACAGTCTCTCTTTTTTAATAAAAAAGAAAAAGTTGGTTTTTTAAAAGCTGGCAAAAACCTGGGATTACTTGTCACACTTTCCAGTGGGGCAGGCAGGATCAAAGGTTGCGTCCAGCTTCAGGTATTTGTCTGGAACAGAAGTCATGAGCTCGATGGTCTGCTTCTCTGCCTCAGGCTGTTTGGGTTCAGGAGCTTTCTTTTTCTCCTGCATCCTTGATTTTGTTCCCGAGTAAAGAACCTGTTCCACCTTGCTTCTGTCCCTGTATACTGTGATACCTTTGCAGTGGAGTTCATGTGCCATGAGGTATGCCTTTGCAATATCGTTTGGTGTTGCATCAGAAGGCAGGTTGATGGTCTTTGAAACTCCGGAATCACAGTATCTCTGGAATGTTGCCTGCATGAGGACATGCCACTCCGGGTCGATCTCATGTGCTGTTACAAAGAGTCTCTTGATATCTTCGGGAAGGTCAACATCATGGAGGTTACCAGTCCTTGCAACCTCATGCATCAGGTCATCAGAATACAGGTTTCTGTCTTTCAGTGTCTGTTCAAAGATAGGGTTGATCTCCATGAGTTCCTGGCCATTCAGTACATGCCTGACGAAAGCCAGTGCAAACAATGGCTCAATTGAGGATGAACAGTTTGCAATGATTGAGATTGTCCCGGTAGGTGCAATTGTTGTAGTGGTGGAATTTCTTCTCTTGATACCTTCCCTGTCAAATGTAGAACCGTACCAGCCAGGGAAGACTCCTCTTTCCTCTGCCATTATTTCTGATTCCGAGTGTGATTCTTCATCCAGGAAGCTCATTACTCTCTCGGCCATTTCAAGGCCTGCACCGCTGTTGTAAGAAACGCCAAGCAGCAGGAGAAGGTCCGCGAATCCCATATACCCGAGACCGATCTTTCTGGTTGTTCTGGCCATCTTCTCAATCTTGTCTACAGGGAACTTGTTTGCGTCGATGACATTGTCGAGGAACTTTGTAGACAGGTGAATGACTTCCTTGAGGTGATCCCAGTCAACCTGGCCATCCTTGACAAATTTGCTGAGGTTAATGGATCCAAGGTTGCATGGCTCATATGGCATGAGAGGCTGCTCACCGCATGGGTTTGTGGCTTCAATGTCAGCAATATGCCTTACAGGATTCTTCCTGTTTATTTCATCGAGGAATATTAATCCAGGATCGGCAGTCTGCCAGGCCTTGTTTATGATAGTGTCCCACATGGTCTTTGCCTTGATCCTGTTTATGATCTTTCCGCTTCTTGGACTCCTGAGTTCTATGTAATCATCAGCATCAAGCTTCTCGAAGAACTCATCGTCCATTCCCACTGATATGTTGAAATTGCTCAGGATTGTGTTTTCAGCATCCTTGCTGAGAATGAAATCCATGATGTCCGGGTGGTCGTACCTGAGGATACCCATATTGGCTCCCCTTCTCTTTCCGCCCTGTTTTATGATGTCGGTTGTGACATCAAAGATTTTCATGAATGAAACGGGTCCTGAGGCCACACCTTTTGTTGAACCCACAAGGTCATCCCTCTCTCTTAGCCTTGAGAATGAGAATCCGGTTCCTCCGCCAGACTTGTGGATCATGGCCTGGTACTTAAGCGACTCAAAAATTTCCTCGATGCTGTCACCAACCGGAAGCACGAAACAGGCTGAAAGCTGTCCAAGTCTTGCACCTGCATTCATCAGGGTTGGTGAGTTTGGAACGAATTCCAGGTTGCACATGACCTCATTGTACTTTTCAATGGTGTCTGCTGCTGTAGTTGGCTTGGTATAAACAAAGTTGAGGAATTCCTCATAGGATCCCTTGAGTTCTTTCTCATTTACAAGATGCTCAAAAGCTCTCTCAAGGACCTCCAGCTGAGTTTTTGACAGGGTTCCAAAGACCTTTCCTTCTTTTGGGATTTTTCCGGTCTTCTGGTATTTTCTGTAATCATAGAGAAGCTCAACCACGCCAATGTGTGATGCCACTCTTCTGAACATCTGGCTAGGCGTTTCAACGATCTTTCCCTCCTCGTCCTTCAGAAGGTATCTTGCCTCGAGGGTCTTTATTGCATTAATGGAAAGTTTCAGGTCATCAGTAACACCCAGTCTGGCCTTTTCTTCCCTGATTGTTCTCCTTCTTTCCCTGTACAGAATGTATGCCCTTGCAACCTCGTTGTATCTGTTTCCCTTCCTGGCAGAAGCCATAAGGACGCTTTCTACCTTATCCTGAATCTGCTCAACGGTGGGTGTAAGTGTCTCCTTCTCAACTTCAGAAACCACTTTTGATGCTATTTCATCGGCTTCCTTCATTGAACCTGTCTTAACAGAGAGCATTGCTTTGTAAATGGCTCTTGATATCTTTGAGATGACAAAGTCTACCTCTGTCCCATCTCTCTTGATTATTTTCTTTATCTTGTGTTCATGCTCACTAATCATACTCTCATCTCGGTAACGTTATCATCTCTTGGAAGTACAAATCATTCTCTGTCACCAGATTTTTATATTGATCTTTTACCACATCTGGTAATAGATTACCTGATTTGATCAAAATCATGATAACAGATGTATTACTTGTTCTGGTAATATTAAATTTTCTTAGTTTCTTCAAATACGTTTTTCTTAAATTCACAGTGTATCCTAATTATTAAACTTCATTCCAGACATAGTAATACAGCCGTTGTAATTTGTACACGTTATAATTTTCAAATTTAGAAAATTGATGAGATGTTTATGTTGTTACTGTTATCTATTAACACAAAAAATAAACTGAAATTGAAGTGATTCAAATTTAAAAAAAATCTCTTCAAATTTAATATTCGTCTTACTTATCTCATATTCATGAAGACAGTCGAATGTGTCCCAAACTTCAGTGAAGGACGCAATCGTGGCAAAGTAGAACAGATTGTTGAAGCAATTTCCGCTGTGGAAAGCGTAAAGATCCTGGACATGGAACTTGATGAGAACCACAACAGGAGCGTAGTTTCATTTACAGTCAGCCTGGAACACGCAGTTGAAGCTGCATTTGCAGGAATAGCAAAAGCCTCCCAGTTAATTGACCTTAACAAACATTCAGGGGAACACCCAAGGTTCGGTGCATCGGATGTTATACCGTTTATCCCCCTTTCCGGAGCCACTACTGAAGATTGCGTAAAACTGGCTAGGGAGCTAGGTAAAAGAGTAGGGGAAGAACTTCAGATTCCAGTATATATGTATGGTGAAGCTGCTTTACTGGAGAACAGGAAAAGCCTGGAGAACATCAGGAGCAAGAGTTTCCAGTTCGAGGAACTTAAGGCATCCATAAATGATCCGGTCTGGAAACCGGATTTCGGACCTGCAAGCGTCGGCGCGGCAGGTGCCAGCATAATTGGTGCAAGAGACTTTCTCATAGCTTACAATATCAATTTAAACACTCAGGATATGTCAATAGGGAAAAAAATTGCAAAGGCCTTGAGGGCTAAGGATGGAGGATTCACATTTGTAAAGGCATTGGCCTTCTTTTTAGAAGACAAGAAGATGGTCCAGATTTCCATGAACCTGACCAATTACAGAAAAACCCCAATCCACAGGGTTTTTGAGCTGGTAAAACTTGAAGCGGCAAGATATGGGGTTTCTGTGGTAGAATCCGAAGTTGTGGGACTCGTGCCACTTGAGGCAATGATTGAGGCCACTAAGTTCTACCTTCAACTGAACGGGTTCAAGGGCGATCAGATACTTGAGAGGAAAATTTGGGGATAAATATGGAAACACTTGACAGTTTTGTGGAAAGACTTGCCAGTTCAAGCCCCGCACCGGGCGGAGGTGCAGCGAGCAGTCTCGTCGCTATAGTGGGTTCTGCACTCACTTCCATGGTTGCGGGTCTGACAATGGGCAAAAAAGGTTATGAAGGCAGTCAGAAAGTTATGGAACATATATCAAGGAGATCATTAGAGCTCAGGGATGAACTCAGAAACCTTATGAAACTCGATGAAGATGCATTCAACAGGATCGTTGGGGCATGGAAAATGCCAAAGGCAACTGATGAAGAGAAGAAAGCGAGGGAAAAGGAGCTTCAGGCTGCAACAATGGAGGCAATACAGGTTCCATGGAAGATTGCAGTGGCATCGCAGGAAATACTCAGGCTTTCAGCAACCCTTGTGACTTATGGAAACAGGAATGCAATTACAGATGCAGGATGTTCCCTTGAATTTTCCCTGGCAGCCCTGAAAGGTGTTATTCAGAATATTAAGATCAATCTGAAGTCATTGAAAAACGAAGAAACCGTGGAAATGGAAAGGCTGAAGATCAAGCTGTTTCTTGAAGACTCGCAGCAGATCTACCATGAAGCGATGAAGGAACTGGAAACAAAGCTGTAAGGTGACAAAGAGTGAAAGAAGGACTTCCGGAATTAAGCGACATAAAGCAGGCACAGGAATACCTCAGGGGAAAAACAAACAGGACTCACCTGGCAAAATCCACAACTTTCAGTGAAATTCTGGGAGGATCCATATATTTTAAGATGGAGAATCATCAGAAAACCGGGTCATTCAAGGCAAGGGGTGCACTCTATCGTGTCTCAAAACTATCTTCAGAGGAGAAGAAAAAAGGTGTCATTACTGCAAGCTCCGGGAACCATGCTCAGGGAGTTGCATATGCAGCAAAATACAACGGGATCTCTGCAAAGATAGTCATGCCTGAGTTCACTACACCTGCCAAGATAAACGCGGTTCAGGGTTATGGTGCTGAAGTGGTGCTTTCCGGCTCTGATTATACAGAGGCCAAGGCCACAGCTGACAAAATCAGGGAAGAGGAAGGAAGGATATTCATAGAGGCTTTCAATGATCCATATATAATAGCTGGACAAGGTACCGTTGGGCTTGAAATCCTGGAAGATCTTCCTGATGTTGACATAATAGTGGTTCCTATTGGAGGAGGCGGGCTCATGTCCGGGATTTCCATAGCGGCAAAGAGCATAAATCCAGACATCAGGATAATCGGGGTGGAATCTGAGCATTCTGATTCTATGTTGAAATCACTGCAGGAAGGAAAAATAGTTCCACACACCAGCGGACAGAGCATCGCAGAGGGCATTTCTGTGAAATATCCCGGCGAACTGACCTTCAGGACTGTGCAGAAATACGTCGATGAAATAGTCACAGTGAGCGACGAATCCATAGCACTGGCCATATACAAGCTTCTGGAAAGAAACAAGACCCTTGTTGAGCCATCCGGTGCAGCAACAGTAGCTGCCCTCATGGATCACAAGATTGATGTACGTGGAAAGAAGGTTGCAGTAATACTCTCTGGAGGAAATATGAACTTCCTCCTGCTCTCTAAGATCATTTACAAATCCCTGGAGATTGAGTCAAAGCTGGTGAGAATAGAGTTCAGGATTCCGGATAAACCTGGCACTCTGTTCAGGATAGCATCTGTTATTTCTGAAATTGGCGGGAACATTTACCACGCTGAAGTTGACAACCTGGCCAGGAATACTCCAGTTGGTTTCCAGACAGTTATGTTCACCGTGAATGTGAGGGATGAGGCCCATCTTTCGGTTCTTCTTGATAAGGTGAAACTTCTGGGATACCATTTTGAAGTGGTTACCTGATCACAACAAATTCGTAGAGGTCTTCCAGTTCATCTTCCTGGGACTGAAATTTTTCCACCTTTGCAGGAAACAGTTCCGTACATGATCTGTGGATCATGGACTGGATTACCTGCGGCTCACCTTCTATGTGTGCCTCCACTGACCCGTCTGAAAGGTTCTTCACCCAGCCCTTCAGTTTAAGGCTGTTAGCAAGGGCAGCAAAATTTCTCCTGAAATTTACGCCCTGCACCTCTCCATAAAATTTCACTCTTCTAGAAACTATCAATCTGCTCATCACCTAATTTCTGCTTATTATTGTGAGAATATCACTGTCCAGGAGTTCGTACTCAAGACCAACCCTGAGTTCTGCCTGCTTCCTGTGAGGGCCGGCAATTATTGCATACTTGAATGATTCAAGCATTTCTCTGCTTATCTTTCTCACAACTTCCCTCACGACAATGCCTTTTCTCAATACAAGGGGTCTTTCAGTGTCAACATAACCTGATTTCTCCCTCAGATATACCCGTATGAGTTCAAGGGACTGGTAGATCTCTTCCTTAAGTTTCTCCATTCCGATGTTTGCAGAAGCAGAAACTTCCACGACCCTTCCAAATTGCTTCAGATTCTCTATGTTTTCCCTTTTGTGTGGAAGATCGATCTTGTTTACCACAAACAGTGCAGGTGCGTAAATTGTGTTTCCCTTGAGATGATCAATGAGGTCATCCATGGTAATGCTCTCTCTTATGAACACATCCGCATTGGTGATCTTGAATTCTTTCAGGACATCCTTGATGTCGTCATCATCGATGTCAACTTTCCTTGGCTTATGGATCTTTATGCCACCACTGTTCGCTTTTTTCACAGAAATATTTCTTCGTCTCCGGTTAAGGACAATGCCTGCACGGTGGAGTTCGAAAATAATCCGGTCCACTCCTTTTGCTTCCACATCCGTAACAACCAGTACAAGATCAGCATTTCTTACCATGCTGAGGACTTCACGGCCTCTCCCTGATCCAACGCTTGCATTTTCGATGATTCCAGGAAGATCCAGGATCTGTATCTGGGCTCCTTTATAGTTAAGTGTACCGGGTATTACTGTAAGTGTGGTGAATGCAAAACTCCCGATTTTGCTTTCCTGAGATGTTAGTTTGTTGAGAATACTGCTTTTACCAACGCTTGGGAAACCAACCAGTGCTACGGTGGAATCACCGGATTTTGGCACGGAGAAACCTTCACCACCACCTTTCTTGTGGGACTGCGCTTCCAGTTCCAGTCTGGACAACTTGGCTTTCAGAATACCTATGTGCTTCTGCGTTGCCTTGTTGTACTCAGTCTTGTGGAGTTCCTCCTCAATTTCCTTTATTCTGTCCTGGATGGTCGCCATTTAGATACCACCCCATTGAATACATATTTAAAACTCTAGAGCTATTTTGGTTAAATTAATAACATTGGATATAATTATCCCCTAATGCAGATATCTCAAACGGCATTTCTGCTTTACCTGCTCATATTTCTTCTCATTGGCGGTGCATTTGGTGCCTGGTTTACAAGGCTGCTCATGAGATATCCCTTTGGAAGGAATCCTCTTACTGGAAAGTATTCATATGTTGGGAAGAAAGCCGTAGTTGTGGCAAAAAAACCTGGTATTCTCAGGGTTGCAATAAATTCTCAGGTATGGAACGCAGAATGCTCAGATATGGGAAATATCAGTGTTGGGGATACAGTTATGGTGATGGACATGGAAAACCTTACATTGAAGGTTGAAAAGAGGAAATACCCTGAAAACACATCCTAGGACAGTTCAATTGCTAATGGCCCGGTTTCTTGAAAAGCTGGTAAAGATAGATTGTTTCGAAAAAGAAAGACTGTCTGGCCTTCTCCATGAAGGTGTACTGGGGATATTCCTCAATGAGTGTATTTATATCTGTAAGGCTGGAGAGTATGATATAAACTGAACCATGATCCTCAAGGTGTCTATGGGCATCGTGCAGGAATGGCCTTATGACGTCAAAACCATCCTGGCCCCCATTCCACTGGGTGGCCTCCTCGTAGCGATCATCGGTTGGCAGATATGGGGGATTGAAAATAATCGTGTCAAAAGTGCCCTCAATTCTGTGGAAGAGCTGTGAGTCAAGTATTTCAAGATCAACATGGTTTCTGATGGCGTTTCTTTCACAGCAGTTTCTTGCCTCTTCAGAAACATCGCAGCAGGTAACTTTTCGTCCAAGTTTGGAACAGTATACTGATATGATACCTGTCCCACAACCCACTTCAAGAACATTGTTTCCGGGAATAATATAATCCATTATGAGGAACGTGTCTTCAGCAGGACCGTATACCCTGCTGCAGTGTTCAATAGAAATTCCCTCATACTTCTCGTAATGGACTATCAACATTACATCATGGAATTCATGGATAAATTGTTGATCCACAATGTTTCAGAACCTGGGGCGGATGATTAACCCGTCAACAGGAAAAATATATCTTTCGGGCAAAAGCCTTAATAAAAGATGTATTTAGTGGACGTTTGCAAGAAACTAGCTCCCCCAAAAAGATCATAATAACTGAAAAAGCTGACGCAGCAAGAAGAATTGCCTATATTCTGTCCAACGGGACATCCAAACAGAAGAGATCAAAGGGCCTTAATTACATAGAGTTCGGCGAAGGAAATGATCACCATGCTGTTATTCCGCTCAGCGGCCACATAGTGGCAATAGATTTCAATGACAGCCTGAAGGACTGGAAATCCACCAGGCTTGAGGATATCATTTCCTCAAACGTTGTTCATAAAGTTACAAACAAGAGTGCCTTCAACAGCCTTGTATCATTGACTGACAAGGCTGAAAGCATAATAGTTGCAACCGACTATGACCGCGAAGGGGAACTCATAGGGGTTGAAGCACTGGATATCGTTGACAGAAATGTTCTGCAGAAGATCCATTCTCATCCGGAAATAAAGAGGGCAAGATTCAGTGCCCTCACACCGGACGATATCAGGAAAGCATTTTCTGATCTTGCAGAGGTCGACAATGATCTGGCACAATCTGCTTCTGCCAGGGAAGAAATAGATCTTTTCTGGGGTGCTGTTCTAACAAGATTCTTCTCTCTCACTTCCAACAGACTGGGTAGAAATTTCCTCTCGGTAGGAAGAGTACAGACACCGACACTGGCTCTTGTGGTAAGAAGAGAACTTGAAATTCGCGATTTCGTTGAAAAACCATACTGGACCCTGAGCATTCTGTTCAACAAAAGGAGAGATTTCCTGGCACACTACAAGGAAGGAGCCATATGGGACAAGAAAGATGCCGATCGCATTTACCAGGAGATAAATGGTCAGAACGGCACAGTGAAGGAATTCTCAAGGAATGACGAAAGGATTTACAAGCCTCCACCCTTCAATACAACCGAATTTATCAGGGAAGCATCCAGGATAGGTGTACAACCTGCCAGGGCAATGAAGATAGCAGAGGACCTCTACACAAGGGGATATATCAGTTACCCCAGAACAGATAATACGGTTTACCAGAGATCCATAAACCTGAAAGGTGTTCTCAACAAGCTCAAGGAGACGGAATTCTCTGAACTGGTCCAGAAAGTTCTCTCACAGGAGATCATACGCCCCTCAAGAGGGAAAACAGAGGCGACAGATCACCCGCCCATATATCCGGTCTCTGCAGCAAAGCAGACTGATTTAAGGGGTGATCAGTGGAAAATATACGAGCTCATTGTGAGAAGATTCCTTGCCACTCTTTACAGGGAAGGCACAAGGGAGGTCACTTACGCATTAATAGATGTCAAGGGCCATGAATTTGAGGCCAAGGGTCAGACGGTAACGGACCCGGGCTGGCTTGACCTTTATCCATACAGAAAGGTGGAGGAGACAATTATCCCGGAACTCCAGCCTGGCACGGAAGTCAGGGGCAAGGAGTGGAATCTTAACGAGGAGAAAACAAAGCCTCCCAGAAGGTATGATATGGCGTCCCTCATAAAGAAAATGGAGGAGCTCAACCTTGGAACAAAGAGTACGAGGCACGATATTATAGAGAAACTCCAGCAGAGAGGATTCATAGAAGGCAACCCTGTAAGACCAACGTATCTTGGAATGGGCCTCATCGAATCCCTCCTCATGGTCCAGTCCACAATTACTGAGCCTGACATGACTGCAACTCTTGAGACTGAAATGGACGGAATTGCCAACAGGCAGAGAACCAAGAAGGATGTTGTGCAGATATCAAAGAATATGCTGCTTGACGTCCTGAAGCAGTTCAAATCCAAGGAGGATGTAATCAGGGAAACAATCATAAGTTCCCTTAGGAAAGGAAACCCGGTTGGAAAATGCCCGGTTCACGGAACCGATATAGTCCTCATGAGGAACAAGGATTATTCAAGGTTAAAATGTGAACAGGAGGGATGTAAAATCGACTTTCCAAGCCCGCTGAGGGGAACACCGCAGATACTTGAAGACAAGTGTGAGGTATGTGGCCTGCCGCTTATGAGGGTGATAAGAAAAGGACAATCCCCGGAAACAAGATGCATTGATCCCAAATGCCAGTTCAATTCCAGCAGGTCACTGATGGGAAAATGTCCTCAGGATGGAGGCGACCTTATAGTGAGGCAGTCCAGGTTCGGGAAAAGGTTTCTTGGGTGTGCCAATTATCCGAAGTGTACCACAACATTTCCACTTCCGCAAATGGGCCAGTTAAAGAATACGGGAGAAGTATGCCCTTCATGCGGTGCTCCACTGATAATAGCGTTCAGGAACAGGAGGGCATGGAAGTTCTGTCCAAAGATGGATTGCCAGTATAACAAGGAAAAGAAGGAGAAAACAAAAGAAACGGGCGAATCCAAGGTAACCGCAAGCAAAAAGAAGGGTGTGAAAAGCAGTGGCAGGCGAACTAAGAAGCAGGATACCTGAAATTTCCAGCCTGATCCTTTTCGTTATATCAGCTCTTTTCGCAACGTTTCTTTCTTCTCTGATGATCAGCTCAGGCGTGGAATCTCCGCCGTCCAGTGGTACCCAGGGTGCTTCCTATATCATATACTACCTCATTGCAGCGATCGTTTTTTCTGCAGTGGTCATTTTACTTGGTAGAAGGAAAATTGCAAGCATTCTAAGATGGATTTTCCTGGCTGTCATCGCATATGTTGTATTTTATGTGTGGCTATTCCTGGGTGCATATATCGCTCAGACCTACCTGGAATACTACATAATGCTCTTTGCGGCTCCTGCAATAATGGTGATCCTGCTCATATTCAAGAATGAATGGTATGTTGTTGATGCCGCAGGGTTTTTCCTTGTAGCAGGAATATCCGCAATCTGGTCGCTGATAATAGGTGTCTGGGCTTCAGTGGCTTTCCTCATTGTGTTTGCAGTCTACGATTATATAGCAGTGTACCGGACAAAGCACATGGTAAGCCTTGCCCGGGTTGCGGTAAATGAAAAACTCCCTCTGCTTTTTGTCTTTCCTGGGGAAAAGGGCGTAAAAATGAGTGAAGTCACGATGTCGGATGGATCCACTGATAAGGGTGGACACAAAATGCTTCTCCTTGGATTTGGAGATATGGTCTTCCCCAGCATAATGGTTGTTGCATCGTATCTCTATGGCAGGACAAATCCAATTCCGTTTCTCCTGTTACCTCTTCTTGGAGCAATAGCAGGCATGTCTGTGCTCCTGTTCACTAAGGTGGCAAGACCTGCCCCCGGGTTGCCATTGATAAATGGAGGAGCCGTTTCAGGCTTCCTTATAGCTTATCTTGTTTTTCACATCATTCTCTAAAAATATCAGTGAAGGAATACTCTCTTGCCTGTAAAGTACATGGGTATACCAAGTTCCTGGGCCTTTTCTATCACTTCATCATCCCTTATTGATCCTCCAGGTTGAATTATTGCTGAAACGCCAGAGGATGCTGCCAGTTCAACATTATCGTAGAACGGGAAGAATGCGTCGGAGGCTAGTACTGCACCTCTTGATTTTTCTCCAGCCCGGCTGACAGCCCCACGAAGTGCCTCAATTCTCGAAGTCTGACCTGCCCCAATACCAACAGTTGCTCCGTCTTTCACGAGGACTACGGCATTGCTCTTGCAATGGCCTACAACCTTCCAGGCAAACTTCAGATCCCTGATCTGCTGTTCATCTGAGGGAGTACCGGTCTTGAGGATGAGGTTGTCAAAGTCTGTTCTTAGCCTGTTCTGAACAATGAAACCATTTGATATGGACTTCACCCGGTAGTTCTCATCCGGTTCAAGGGGAACCTTCAGGACCCTCAGGTTCTTCTTCTTTTTGAGAAGTTCAAGTGCCTCTTCTGTGTAATCCGGGGCAATAATGACCTCAACCAGCATTTTCCGGATATGTTCAAAGCAATCCTTGTCAAAGGTCCTGTTGAAGGACATAATAGAGCCATATGCAGATTCCGGATCGGCAGCAATTGCCCTTTCAAGGGCTTCAGAAATGGTATCTGCCGTTGCAACACCGCATGGAGTGCTGTGTTTCATGACCACGGCTGTGGGCTCCTCAAAATCAAGTATTGTCTCAAAGGCCCCGTCTGCATCCTGGAGGTTGTTGTATGAAAGCTCCTTTCCCTGGATGGGTTGAGCGTTTGCAATGCCTTTACCTGTTCCGTCCGAGTAAACAAATCCCTTCTGGTCAGGATTTTCTCCATATCTAAGTTCCCGGCCATTCTTCCCCTTAAGGTAGAACCGGGATGGAAGAGTTCCAATGAGTTTTTCTGCCAGTGACCTGTATATGGCAATATCGTAATCTGCAGCGAGGGCAAATGCCCTCAGGGCAAGCCTTCTCCTGGTTTCCATTGAAATGGTCGAATTCTGCAGAAATTCCTTCTCAACCATCTCATATTGATCCGGATTTGAAAGAATTATTACATTTTCGAAGTTCTTGGCAGCTGCTCTGAGAAGAGAAATGCCTCCTATGTCTATGTTTTCAATCATTTTCGTGAGGTCTCCGGTTAACGCTGCCTCTTCAAAGGGGTACAGGTTTACAATTACCATGTCAAATTCAGGAAAATTTCTGTCAGAAAGCTGTTTCTTTGCCATCTCATCCCTCTGTGACAGGATGCCGGAAAAGATTGCTGGATGGAGTGTTTTTACTCTTCCCCCTAGAAGATCCTCAAAACCTGTGAGAGAAGAGATATTCGTTGCCTTGATTCCCTCATCGGTTATATGCCGGTATGTTCCACCGCTCGCATATATGTCAGTAACAAAATTTGAAATCCCTTTCAGGAAGGCTGTCAGGTCGGTTTTGTCATGAACGCTGGCAAGAACTTTCATTATGATTGCTTATGGTGTTCTTGTTTAAGTGATTTCCATTGCAATGATTCTAATAGAAAAGATTACTAACAGTAATTTTTATTGTTAATATGGTAATATACCTGTGAGAAATACAAAAGCTTTATGTTAAATATTAAATCCCACGCAAAGAGGCAATACAATGGAAAGAAACATTGCAGTTGAGCAAATCACGCAAACACCAACACACAAGAGAGAAATTGAAATTGTAGAGAGGAAGGGTATTGGACACCCTGACAGTGTTTCAGATGGAATTGCAGAATCAGTTAGCAGAGCATTGAGCAAGTATTACCTTAAGGAATATGGAAAGATTCTCCACCATAACACAGACCAGGTAGAGGTTGTAGGGGGCCAGTCTGCTCCTGCCTTTGGTGGGGGAAAGGTACTGGAACCAACTTATATTCTTCTCAGCGGAAGAGCAACCACAAAGGTTGGAAATGACAGGATACCATTCAAGTCCATTGCAGTTAAGGCTACAAAGGAATATCTTCAGGACAACTTCAAGCACCTGGACATGGACACAGATGTCATGATCGATTGCAGAATCGGACATGGTTCTGTAGACCTGACTGAAATTTATGATACTTCAAAGCTCAGGGCAAACGACACGTCTTTCGGAGTCGGGTTTGCACCATACTCTGACACAGAGAGGCTTGTATACGAGACCGAGAAGTATCTTAACGGCAAGGAATTCAAGGCAAAGCTGCCAGCAATCGGATATGATATCAAGGTAATGGGTTTCAGACAGAAGGATACAATTAACCTCACAGTTGCTGCAGCCTATGTAGACAAATTTGTCAAGGATGATCCTGAATACTTCTCTGTCAAGGAAGAACTCAGAGAACATATCACGAAACACGCCACTGGACTGACAGACAAGCCGGTTAACATATATATAAACACTGCTGATGAGGAAGATGGAAAGGGAACCGGGCACTACCTGACAGTAACCGGTCTCTCAATGGAAAACGGAGACGATGGTTCCGTGGGAAGAGGAAACAGGGTCACCGGTCTTATCACACCCTACAGACCAATGAGTATGGAAGCTGCCGCAGGAAAGAACCCGGTAACTCACGTTGGAAAGTTGTACAATGTACTTTCAAATCTCATTGCGCAGGATGTTGTAAAGGAACACGGCAGTGATGTACAGGAAGTTCATGTGAGAATAGTGTCCCAGATCGGAAGAAGAATTGACGATCCCCATGTGGCAAGCCTGCAGGTCATATATGCTGACAACGTTGATCCTTCAAAACTCAAGAACAACATCAGAAGAATTGCTGATGAGAGACTTGAGAGAATATCTGAACTCACAAAGATGTTTACTGAAGGAAAAGTATCAGTATTCTAAATTTATATTATTTTCCACATTGTGAAAGCATCGGATGCGTCGCTGTAATAAGCACGCAGTCTTGATGTGATCACAAACCCGAATTTTTTGTAGAAATTTATTGCAGAATCATTATCTGTTTTTACTTCCAGCTTCAGACTTATGAAACCATTCATGCTGGCAAAAATGACAAATTCCTGCATGAGTTTTTCACCGATTCCCTGTCTCCTGTGATCTTCATCTACAGCAAACATGAGAATTCTTGCTTCATTGGGGGTGTTCCTTGCAGCGATCATGAAAGCAACAATTTCATTGTCTACGGTGTAAACAGTGAATCCCTCGGGCCATGATTCGTAAAGGTCAAAAATAAGACTTGAGGTATAATATTCAGTGAGAGAGTGACTCGCTATCTCCAGAACCCTGTTTATGTCACTTCTCTGGAACTGCCTTATCACACCATATTGCGGACTGTCTACATGCATTTATACCTACGGAGAGTGCTTCAGGCATTTTTAGTTTTCCACTATAATGTGAAATCCTCCCCGCCCTAATGGACGGGGCTTCCTGCTTCAACCAGTACACTTGCCCTGATCCCTTCCCTTGCGAGAAGTTCCAGAGCAGAGGTGCGTCTGTCCACAGGCGTTAATTCCCCACTCTCCGTGGGTACTCCTTCCGAAATCAGTGCGAATCTTCTGATATTGATGGCCGCATTCACATCACGATCATTGGTGTAGCCACAAATGTCACAGATGAAGCGTCTTTCTGACAGCTTCATCTCTGACTTTACGTGACCACAGGCTGAACACATCTTCGTGGATGGTTCATACCTCCCGATCTCCATGAAGTTCCTGCCCCTCTGTGATGCCTTGGTTTTCAGCATCACTCTGAACATCCCCCACCCTGCATCGGCTACTGCCTTTGCACGGCGGTGATTGCCATTCATCATATCTTTGAGGCTCAGATCCTCAACGGCTATTGTATCGTATGTCCTTGTGAGGACATCGGATACCCTGTTGAGGAAATCCCTCCTCTGATTCGCCATGTGTTCCTGTATGCGTGCCACCCTGACACGCTGTTTCATTCTGTTGTGTGATCCTTTCTTCTTCCGTGAAAGTCTCTTCTGTGCCTTCACCAGTTTCTTTTCTGACTGTACAAAATGTTTTGGTTTCTGTATCTGCACCCCGTCCGAAAGGGTGGCGAATGTCTTTATTCCCATATCGATGCCTATTGCGGATTCCTCCGTCACTGGCATCTGCTGAATATCAGGATCCTGTTCATACACGAGGATTGAAGCATGATACTTCCCTGATGGTTCCTGTGAGATCGTTATGCTTCTCACCTGACCGTTGAAATCCCTGTGCCTGAACATCCTGATTGGTTTTTTGAATTTAGGAATGTAAAGCAGGTTTTCAATTACTTTGAAAGCCTGCGGCACCGTGAAAGACTGCCTCTTATGTTTCCCCTTGAAAACTGGTTCCTCGGCCAGCTTCTTGAAGAATTTTTTGAATGCAGTTTCAAGGTGCATCAATGACTGTTGAAGACTCTGTGCATTGGTCTCTTTCAGCCATTGATACTCTTCATGTTTCTTCAGGTGAGAAAGTTCCTTGCTCATCCGGTTGTAGTTGGAACCTTTTCCCGTCTCTGCATAACTCTTGTTATTCAGGTCAAGAAAATAGTTCCACACAAACCTGCAGCTACCAAAATGCTTCGCAAGCATTACCTTCTGATCTTCTGAAGGGTACAATCGGTATCTGTAGGCTTTCAACAACTCATTTATGTAATTCTCTCTCTTTATATAGGTTTTTTTCTCCCGCCAAATGTTTTGCCTCGCTCACTTCCCCTCCCTTTCGGAAGGGGTTCTCCCGCTCGGCTTCTGATAGATAATCTCATAACGGAGCTTAGGTGGTTTTTCCTTGAATTCCAGGGATCAGGAATTCAAGCCTGATCTGTACGTTATTGCCAGGATAATCAAGACCCTCATGGAAGAGGGGCCGCTCAATAAGACAAAACTGGCAACGTACTCAGGCCTTGCATACGATAAGTTCATCACCTATCTTGATTGGATGAGCTCTAAGGAGTTCGTTGCGGAGGAGAATGGCCTTATTATTGTCCTGGACGAAGGTATTCGGACATACCAGAGGCTTGTTGAATGGATCCTGAAATATGTTGGCAAGCTGAAATTCAGCAGGAAGCGCTTCTGATCCTGATGAATGCAGGCTTTGAGCGGAATGGAGAAATAGGCTGACCTGATTTCTCCACATCACAATGCCTGAAAATATGCAGGAACCTGAGAGATGTGCCTGGGTTCCCCTCAATGATCCGCTATATGTTGAATATCATGACAGGGAATGGGGTACACCTGTGCATGATGACAATAAGCTCTTTGAATTCCTAATTCTTGAAGGGGCACAGGCAGGACTTAGCTGGAAAACCATCCTTCACAAGAGGGAGAATTACAGAATTGCATTTGGCGGGTTTGATCCCGAAATCGTTGCTTCATATTCAGACGGGGAGTATGAGAGGCTTCTCCGGGACACAGGCATTGTCAGAAACCGTTTGAAAATAAATGCTGCAATTGTAAATGCAGGAGCATTCCTCAGGATCAGGGAAGAGTTTGGAACCTTTGACAGTTATGCGTGGGCATTTGTCAATGGAAAACCAGTGGTGAACAGATGGCCATCCATAAAGGATGTGCCCGCAAAGACGGAAATTTCAGACAGGATGAGTAAAGACCTGATTAAAAGGGGATTCAAGTTTGTGGGATCCACAATCTGCTATTCATTCATGCAGGCTGTGGGAATGGTGAATGACCACACCATGGGGTGCTTCAGGTTTACAGAACTTTCATCAAAGAACTGAAAGCACCAACCTGCATTCATAAAGAATGGAAAGCTGTGATGGCATTTCCTGAACTGCCGGGGTGGATAGACTTCACTTTCCTGATGCACAGATCTCTCTCACTCCTTGTCTTGACTGGGAATCCATGATGTTCATTGAAGTAAGAAAACGCTGAACCTTTTACTTCAGCATTTTTCACATAATCCAGATGCCTCTGGATCCTTTTCTCAAGATATTCGTTTAATGATTCCGTTCCCTTAAGTGCCTTCTCAATAACCCTGTTGCAAAGTTCTGGTTCCTTCTCATAACCGATGCTGTTTCTCATTGATGCTATTGCAGCCAACGTGGTTGTTCCCGTTCCCAGAAATGGGTCAAGTACAGTGTCACCGGCAACAGAGAACATGTTGATAAGCCGGTAAGGAACCTCAAATGGAAATGCCGCGCTCCTCTTCCTTGTTTCAGTGTCTGAAAGCCCCTGTCTTACACCTTTGACATTCTCCCACAGGTCTGAAAACCATTGATTCCTCTCCTCCCAGAAGTAGGAACTTTCTGACCTGATCTTCTTCTCCCCGGTGCCTGAGAATTGTCTTCTAGGTGGTTTCCTGAATATGAGGATGTATTCATGTTCAAGCGTAACATAGGCTCCTGGAGGCATTGTACCTGAGCCGAGGAACTTATTTGGAGAATTGGACTGTTTCCTCCAGATAATTGAAGGCGATTCGTAAAAACCAATGTCCCTCATTGAAGCTGAAACTGTGCTGTGGGAAGGATAAAGCCGGTATTCACCTCCTACTGTTCTTGTGGCATCCCCTATGTTTATGCAGGCAATGCCCCCGGGTTTAAGGACCCTGTAAACTTCATTCCAGACCATGCCCAGCTCCTGGTGCATCAGGTCATATGCCAGATCTGGGCTGTTATCCATAATGTACCGGCCAATCTGCGGATTCAATTGAGTGAATAACTCATCCCACATCCCTATCATAGGGTATGGCGGGGATGTGACAACCAGATCTACTGAAGAAGCATGAATTGCCTGCATGTTCCTGGCATCGTCCGAAAATATGCTGTGGACTGTCTTAAACTCATCCAATAATACAGGAACATTTTGCCTTCTAATTAATTTGATTCTTTCTCATGATAAAGATCCAGTTAACATTAATTGCATAATGCAATGTCCATTTATGTCCTCATATTCTCTTTACACAAAGGCTAAGTCGCTCTTTCCCGGAGGAGTAAATTCACCGGTAAGATATTACCCACCCTCTCCGAAATTCATGGCAGAGGGAACCGGTTCAAGATTAAGGGACGAGGATGGTCAAGAGTACATCGATTACTGTCTTGCATTCGGCCCCATGATTCTTGGACACTCAAGGAAGGAAGTGGTTGATGCAATACGGGAACAGGCAGGAAAGGCCACATCACTTGGCACTCCCGGGAAATTGGAGATTGAGCTTGGAGAGAGGATAAAAAGTGCGATTCCCTCAATAGAAATGCTCAGGTTCACAAACTCAGGCACGGAATCAACAATGCATGCCATAAGGCTTGCCAGGTTCTTTACAGGCAGATCCCTCATCCTCAAGATAGAGGGAGGTTTTCATGGTTCTCACGATTACGCGCTGGAATCAGTCCCGGTTTCAGAACTGAAGGATGCTTCCTCAAGAGCCACAATAGAAATTCCGTACAACGATCCCGATGCCCTGCATGAGGCTTTCAGGAAATTCGGGAAAAATATAGCCGCATTCATTCTTGAACCTGTCCTTGGAAATGTTGGTGTTGTCAACCCCAGTCCCGGATACCTGAAGGAAGCAAGGAAAATTACAGAGGAATACGGGGCTTTGCTCATTTTTGATGAAGTTATTACAGGTTTCAGGTCAAGCTACGGTGCATACCAGGATATTGCTGGGGTGAGACCGGATCTTACCACTCTCGGGAAAATAGTTGGAGGAGGCCTTCCTGTTGGTGTCTTTGGAGGGCGTGAGGACATAATGAAAAATGTATCACCCTCAGGAAAATTCTACCAGCAGGGAACATTCTCCGGTAATGCACTTTCCATGGCAGCAGGAATATCTGCCCTGGATGTACTGAAACAGTCCGATTACAGGGTTCCCGAATCCAATGCAAGCAGGATAGCTGAAGAAGCCAGAATGGCATTTGGAAAGTCAGGGACAGATGTGAGGGCCAATGTTTCCGGAACCATGTTCACAATATTCTTCAACAGGAATGAAGTGGTGGATTCCAGAACTGCGGGAGCTTCAGACAGGCAGCTCTTTTCAAGATACTTCAACGGACTTCTGGAAAACGGCATATTTATAGCAGCATCGCAGATGGAAGCCAGTTTCCTTAGCTTTGCACATTCCAATGAAGATGTTGGGAAAACAGTGGAAGTCATAAGAGCAATTGCAGAGAAAATCACAGACTGAAAAAACTACTGGAAAATTGACTGAAGCTTTGCAATCAGTTCAGTGTCTCCCCTGATTGCAGCCTCCTTAAGAGCAGAAGTGTAATTTCCCAGAATTTTTGTTACCATGGCAGAGGCGGATTTCCTTGTTGCCTCCTTTGGATCCATGCCCTTGCCTATTTCCTTCATCATACGGTTAATCTCCCGCATGGCTATGGCCTCAGCAAAAGTATAGGATTTAGTAAGAAGCTCCTCTGCCCTGAATTCTGCAAGCTTGACCTGGAATTTTTCAAATTCTGCATCCACAATGGACTGTGCCCTGGGAATTTCTTCCTTCTTCATTCCGGAGTTTGCCTGTGAAATTTCCTGGATTTGCTGGAGATCGTACACGATCATGGTCTCCTCTTTCCCCAGTTCCGGATCAATGTTCCTTGGATTGGAAATATCCACTAGGATCTTCGGCCTGCTGTGACCCTTCACCATATCTGCAGTGATGAGAATATTTTTGGAAGAGGTTGCGCAGAATACGGCATTTGATTCCTCGACCACAGACTGAAGGTTGGAAATACTGTCATATTTACAGTTATACATTGTTGCAAGCTGACTGGCTTTCTCCTGAGTTCTGCCTACAACAGTTATACTTTCCGGATCTCTTTTCTGCAGATACTTGAGAAATGTTTCAGCCATCTGTCCCGTGCCTATGACTGAAATTTTTGATTTCCTGAAATCTATATGGCTTCCGGTCATATCCACGGCTATTACGGGAATGGATGTTTTTCCCCTGGAAATTCCGGTTTTATCACGGACCTCCTTTCCAACACTTATGGCTTTCCTGAAAATAAGTGAGATAAGCTTGTCAGTCTTTCCAGCCTTTACATGGCTGTCGAACGCTGACTTGACCTGGGCAAGTATCTCGTTTTCTCCAACCGACATGGATTTAAGACCGGCAGAGACCATGAAAAGGTGCATAAGGGCATCGTCACCGACCATAAGATGATCATCCGGTAACCTTTCAGTTTCCTTATCCTCAATTGAATTAAAAGTAAAGTAGAATTCAACCCTGTTACAGGTTGATAAAACCACATAACCGCTTGCATTGAAGCTTTCAGCTATCTTCTCCCACTGACTGGGAGACAATAACTGTCTGAACTGGTATTCCTCAGGCCTTGAGCGGTAATCCCAGGAAAATGCCCCAAATTTAAGCATGACTTGCACCATCCTCTAATCAGTACCGATATATACCATACATAGAGGGCATTTCATGATAGTAAATTCTTATTTAAAGTGAACCTGCATTATGCTTATCACGCAATATTATTCAGTATCTTCACTGTTCTCCGGGGGTGTCCGCGGCTTTTTCATGCGACCTTCCAGCTGCATATTCCCTGATTCCAGTGGACAGGAGGGCCGACACAGCACCAATGAGACCGAACATCAACGGAAACAGGATTATGATCAATGCTGACGGAAGGCCTATGATCTGCTGCACAATACCTGCCAGTTTTGTTACAGAAGCAATCGGGTACATGAGATAGATGGATGCGGACGAAACTATGCCAATCACGAACCCCGCAATTCCCGAATATTTCCTGTGGAGAACCATTAATGGTATTCCCAGAAGTATTGCACCGAATGCATACGTGATAAAGAATAGTGATGCATAGGCCAGTGCTATTGATACCACAATTCCCGCTGCAATTATGCCCTTATTCATATCTGATCACCGCCACTGTTTTCTGGTCATTCATGTTGTAATATTCATGATTGATCCAAGTGTTCAGCTGGTTGGAGAAGTAATAACTGAGGATATTTTCACTGGGACCACCGGGAAAAACTCCATAGAACTTGCCAGTCCCTGGTGAAGCAATTGTTCTTAGGGAAGAGCCCACTGATACAGAAGCCTCAGGAACCTGCAGCAGTCTGGGAACTGTGCCTACACTTACGGTGTGGCTCCCACCCCAGATTGATATGGGCCCTATTCCAAGTGCAGAGATTCCTGTGGGGCTGGCTATTTCAAGGAAATGCACCCTCCCCCATGTCCAGTTGTTTACATTGCTGCCAAGCCTGTTGCTCAGGAACGCTGTTTCGTTGATGAATGCCTGTTGCACAAGATGGGTGAAATTGCCATCAAACCATACACTGCTCTGGTTGTGCATGGCAATATAAATGGCAGATGTTATGAAAGGTGTGGGAACATCTGATAGATTCAGCTGAGAATACACCTTGTAAAATGTCATGTTGTATATCTCCGCTGTGAGGTACCAGTACACAGTAATGCCAGCCTGGTTCTGGTTTGTGGTGTAATTCCAGCCTGAAAGCTGGTTGAAGGCAGCAGTTTCCGTTGAATTCATTGGCATTCCTTTCAGTGCACTTACAAGGTACGGTGTGAACATCTGTGCCCAGTAGTCAGATACGTTGGATTGCAATGCCATCATGTCCTGTATTGTTGTTTTGGGATGCCCTTTCAGGAAATGGTAAATGGTCTGAGCCCTTCCGCCTGATGCCCAGAATCCTCCCACGAAGGGATGCATGTAATTCTTTCCAACCGTAGGCTGGTTGGGAGCGAACATATAGCCTCTGACAGGATTTGTTGCCTGTGGAAGCTGGTGGAAAGGAACATTTCCAACTGGCTCATAAGCAGGATTCGATCCGTTCAGGAGTGATCTTGATCCTATGACGTCAATGGTTGTGCTGTTCACCGTCTCCTTTATCATTGGATAATAACCGGCTGTAATGTAGCCTGAATGATGCAGGGTGGCCATGGCAAAGTTCTGTGGTGGTGCTCCCCAGTGGCTCAGTGCATTGAGCATCTGTGAGTAATTGGAGGACTGGTCAAGCATCAGTTCCCCAATGAGATCATAAGAGGGTTGGCTAGCTGCCCAGTTAAGGCTTATGCCGTAGTTCTGGTTTCTGGATATGATGGGACCGTTGTTTGTATAGTAAATGCTGTAGGTCTTCCCGTTGAGTGTGTAATTGTGTACAGTCATGCTGTGCCATGTTCCGTTGTAAAGGTATGAGTTGTTGTTCAGTGTCTCCAGGTACTCGTTGGCCGAGTTTCCTTCAGGTGTTGTGAGGCCCCACGATGTCTTGCTTGTATGGCCTATGAGGATTCCGGGAACACCAGCAAGATCCCATCCAGTAACATTCATTCCCGGAGCTTCAAGCTGCATGGGAATCCATATGGAAGGAGCAGTGAGTGGGAGGTGTGGATCGTTTGCCATCATTGGAGATCCTGAAGCCGAATAACTTCCGTTGACAACCCAGCTGTTGCTTCCCACTGGAGATCCGAGTTCATGTGCCCCTGGCATTCCATATGGATCTGAAATGTTTGCAAGAGCCCCCCTTATGAGTGGTGACAGGGCCCCAAGGAGTGTTGTATTGACGCCTGTTGCATTCTGGCTGTACCAGTTCTGGGACCAGAACTGTTCTGGTGTCACGTTGTATTGGTTTGAGAGGTTCAAGCCATTCACTGTGCCATCGCCTGGAACCATGGTTATGTTCTGTGTGAAGTCAGGATAATAAGGCCAGAGGAGTGAAATGTTCTGGTACCCCAGTGAATTGTAAAGCAGTGCTGACTGCAGCGGTTCTGCAGCTCCAGTTGTAAGGGACCATGCCATGTATTCCTGCCATGCAAGTGTGTAAAACACTGTCCACTGGAATGGATGTATGCCCAGAAGCTTGAAGCCAAGATGATTTGCCGCGGCACTGGTGTTTATGTATGCATTGACACCTTGCGTATATGATTTCAGGTATCCGAAATAAGCAGGATAGTTTGCTTTATAGGCCTGTTCAAGAGTCCAGGCATTTGACGGCAGACCTATGAGCCGCATGGCCTGATCAGATGCTACGCCTGATGCACCAATATATTTACTCAGGTTTCCAGTGGCCAGAAGAGCCTCAAGTTCCATCTGGAAAAGCCTCTGGCTTGCCGAGTAATACCCTTGTGCAAACATGAGGTCATTGAGGTTTGACGCGTTTATGTGGGCCACTCCTGATGCATCTATTGTTACGTTTACAGGACTGCCCAGCCCGGGAATGTTCACCGTGGTTGATGTTATGTTTCCCTGGCCAGCTGATTCCCAAAGGCCAAGTTTTGGGTTAAGGGTGGTGAAATTTGTCGACAGATATGAAAGCAGAACAAGAACAACAACGAGAAGAACAAGCCATCTGATCTTCATTGAATACCTCACATAACAGGTATATTAGAATATTCGCATTTCTGAATTTAAATTTTAACCAAATTGAGCAGGAAATACCCTTCTGAAAGGGAAGATATCAAAGCAAAATCTATTTGATGATTTGCTGCAATGCACTCTGCCAACCAGCAGACAGAATGGAAGAGGGTCGGATCATGTGTGACTCCATGCATGCCTGTGGAGGTTCCGCCGGTAACCGTCGAAGCAGGAAACTCCCTGCGAAAGCTGGGAGAGGAGGTCACATATCCTGCCAGTCGTGTCTGATAGCAAAAAATATGCCTGCCCATGGATAGACCTGTATGTAAATGGACCATGACAGATTGGACCTGACTCATGTTACAAAGGAGGAAATTCTCCAGGGCATAACACAAAAAGATCCTGTAATGAAACAGTTGGTTGAAAGAATAGGATATTTCACGCTCAAATCAGGAGGGGATTATTTCGAATCACTGGTACAGGCCATTATTTACCAGCAGATTTCAGGAAAGGCAGCTGATTCCATCTATAACAGATTTGTTGCCATGCTTAATGGATCTGTGGTACCGGGAAATATACAGCAACTCAGCGACACTGACATCAGGTCCTGCGGTGTCTCTCCCCAGAAACTGAAATACCTCCGCGATCTCACTGCAAGAACCATATCAGGAGAACTTGTTCTTGATGGCATTGAGGTCCTGTCAAACCAGGAGATCGTTGAAAGACTTACCGTTGTGAAAGGCATTGGAGTCTGGTCTGCACAGATGTTTCTCATTTTCACCCTTGGAAGGCTAAATGTGCTTCCTCTCAATGACATAGGGTTCGGGAATGCCCTCAAGAAGCACTATGGTCTCAAGGGAAAGCTCACAGATAAAAAAATCGAGAAAATAGCAAAAAAGTGGGAACCTTTCATATCTGCAGGAGTATGGGTGTTGTGGGAATGCGAAAACACAAGGCTTCCAGTGTCAGGCACCTGACTCCTCACACAAATGAACCATGTTCTATCTGAATTATATTCCTGGTGTTTCTCCCGGTACCCTCCTGAACAGCTGAACATCTCCAATGTGTGCTGCACCCCTAAGGAATCTTGTGAGCCTTTCTACACCAAAACCTCCTCCCGCTGATGGAACAAAACCCTTCTTTGCCTCCTCGAGATAGGAAGCATATATGTCCATGGCGAGTTTATCCCTGCCCATCCTGCTCCTGATCCTCTGGTAGTCATGTTCCCTTTCGGCACCCGAAAGCCCTTCGCCTGCTCCGAACGGATATATGAGATCATAGTTCAGGTAATGACCTGGTTTTTCCTCATCTTCCCTGTCGTAGAATTCTCTCTTGTGACAGGTGGCCCAGAATGGCTGATCATGATCCATTGAGGCTTTGTATTCCCAGTCCTCCCCGTATCTTTTCTCCAGTTCATGTGTGGAATAGACCCTGAACGGCCCCCTGAATTCAAATGGTTCCCCGTCAATCTTCCTTACTGCTTCACTGTCCACGTGTTCCGTGAGACCTTCAAGAAGTTTTTCCATGAGCTGGAATACATCCTTCATCTTTCCATACGGGATTTCAAAATCTGCCTGTGTGAACTCAAACAGATGCCTCCCGCTGCTTTTCCTGTCAGCCTTTTCAAGCCTTATGTTCGGTGAGAGTATGAATATTTTCCCAACATCCCTCACTGCAACCTGTTTGTGCAGGATCATTGAATTCATTGTTCTCATGGTTGTTCCCAGATATTCGACCTCGATGGTCTTCAGAATTGATGAGTTTGGATCGGGACCCAGAGGATCCGTACTTCTCCCCAGCATAACAGGGAGCATTTGCGTAAATCCCTGATCCTGGAAATAATTCGTAACATACCTTAGAATCTGGCTGGTCAGTTTCAAGGAGCCAATGAGTTCTGTTTCCTGCGACTCGATCATTTTGTATCAGGCATTAGCATACTGGAAGGTAAATTAATGTTTCTACGAAAAAAGTCGTATTTTTTTCAATTTATTACAGTACTTTTAAATATAGACATGTATTTTTTCCCAAATGGATGAAACAGATCTTAAGCTTCTTGAACTTGCAGACCAGGGTATTACCAAGTATTCCCTTCTTGCAAGAAAACTTGACATGCCTCTTTCAACAGTCCATTCCAGAATGAAACGCATGGAACTTGACAAGGTCATAAGAGGTTACCGGGCCGATGTGGACTGGAAGAAGGCTGGACTTAACCTAACGGCTTTTGTTCTTATCAAGGCTGATGTAGGTAAACTGAGGGATACAGGAAAAACCCAGGATACTCTCCTTGAGGAGCTCATGGATACTGATTATGTGGACCAGGGATATGTGATCACAGGAGAGGCGGACCTTCTCATAAGAATAACCGCAAGAGACTCTGCCCATCTCAAGGACATCCTGCTGAAGGATATTGACTCCATGGACGGGATTACTGGAACAAGAACAATAATCGTACTTGGATGATTTCTGCCTTATCTGATACGGCGGGTAAATGTTTTTAAGATATTTCCTGCTGAGGACCTGTGAAGTCTGATTCAGGAGAACAAACTTGCGGAATACTTGTAACTGATCCTGTGGATCAGGCTCTTGTTTCTGGCCTGGAAAATAAGGGATACAGGGTTGATTACAAACCGGAAATCAGTTCCGGTGAACTTATGAAAATACTCCATGATTACTGTGCCGTAGTTGTGAGAAGCAGGACAAAGCTCACTTCAAACCTGCTTCATACCGGGAAAGGACTGAAACTTATAGCGAGAGCTGGGATAGGAACTGACAATATTGACATGAATGCAGCCAAGGAACTTGGAATCAGAGTGATTACAGCGGCCGGCTCTTCCACGCAATCGGTTGCTGAGCTGAATCTCGCATTGCTCATAGACCTCGCGAGAAAGATAAGTTACCTGAACAGAAATGTCAGGGATGGCAGGTACAAAAAATCCATGGGAATTGAAATTGCAGGGAAAACCGCAGGAGTGATCGGCTTCGGAAGAATCGGGTTCCAGACTGCTTTTTACCTGAATACCCTCGGCCTGAAAATCCTTGCCTACGACATTAAGGAATCCCCTGAACTTATTTCAGGTGTTTCAGGACAATATGTTCCACTTGATACGTTGCTGGAAGAATCTGATTTCATAATTGTTTCTGTAACTCTTGTTGACAGATCAGAGAAAATACTTGGTGAGGAACAGTTCGGGAAAATAAGGAAGGATGCAATTCTTATCAACACCAGCAGAGCTGAGGTGGTAGACCCCGATGCACTTGTATCAGCACTGAAAAAAGGAAATATCGCTGCATATGGTGCAGATGTCCTCTGGAATGAGCCTCCGGATTCACCAGTTGAGAGAGATCTTATAGCCATGGATAATGTTCTGATCACACCGCACATTGGTGCACAGACAGAAGAGGCACAGGAGAGGGTGGCAAAGATGATGCTGGAAAATATATTGAAATCACTGGAGGAATTGGACTCGTGATGCTTATGCCTGGACCCGTAGAGGTCCCTGATGCGGTTCTCAAGGCATCTGCCTATGTGGTCAATCACAGATCTGAGGAATTCAGGGAAATTCTCAGGGATGCAGAAACAATTCTAAACCGTATTTCCGGTTCAAGACATTCTGTAATGACTACAGGTTCCGGAACTGCTGCTGTTGAATCAATGATTTATTCATTCATCTCTCCTGGAGAAAGCGTAGCTGCTGTTACATTCGGGGAATTTGGGGACAGGGCCGTTGAAAGCCTGAAAAGAAGAGGTGCCCTGACCCATGTGATAAAGAAAAATGAAAACACAGCAATAGAAAATGGAGAAATTGAGGATTTCCTCAAAAGGCATCCTGAATCAAAGACCGTGTTCCTCGTGCATAATGAGACAGGCAACGGCACTTCAGTAAGGAACCTGAAGGAAGTGGCACTTGAAGCCAACAGCGCTGGAGTGAAGGTACTTGTCGACTCTGTGTCCGGTTTCGGGGCAAGCGAAATATACACTGACAGGTGGGGCATCCATGCATTTGCAACCTGCAGCCAGAAAGGAGTTGCTTCTGTTCCAGGAGTCGGCATTGTATGTATAGGGGAAGAGGGTGAAGAACATATGATCAGGGTTCATGACCTGCCAGGCTACCTGGACCTCAACGTATCAGTCAGATACCTTGAGAAAAATGAAACACCCTATACGCCATCAACAGGGAGTTTCAATGCCCTGCTTGTTGCCCTCAAGATACTTGAGAAAGAAGGTGCGGAGAAGAGGTGGAAAAGACACACCGATGCAGCACAGTTTATCAGGGAATATATGAAGAAATCCGGAATTGGAGTTCTTGGAACAGAAGACAACTACTCCGACACAGTGGTTGCAGTGGAACCTCCAATGCCCTCTTCAAAACTCCTGATGGAACTTGAGAAAAGAGGGATAACCATTTCAAGAGGCCTGGGAAAGGATGGTGACAGGTTTGTGAGAATAGGAAATCTTGGGATTGTTGACAACATCAAAATAGCGGCCTTTCTCAATGCCTTCTCCGGAATATGCGGCATCGGTTCTGTTCTGAGACCAGAAGATCTGCCAAAATCAACTGTAATTGACAGAAGTATTTTCCAAGTGGAAGATTAATGAAATACTGCTGTCAGTTCTTTTTTCTCATGAGCCTGTAATAAAGGACACCGCTGGCAGCCTGGAGAATACCACCGAGTACTTCCGGGAAAGGAAGAGAGATATCCATAAGGTATCCCGACAGCCCGGAGAATCCCTGAGAGACCCTTACAGAGACGCCCTGAAGGCTTGTACCTGCACCGAAGTCACCCTGCTGGATTCCGCTTACGTTAATGGCATTCCTGCTTGGCAGGCCGAATCCTGCAAGCAATGATCTCGTAGAATAGAGGATGATTGCCATTATGACAAATGGAGAAAAGGCCATGCCAACCAGCAATCCTCCCTGAACAACCCTGGTAACCCAGGCAACCCTCAATGTGGAACCTGATCTGTTGGAAACACCAATCCTTGAAGCTGTTAGGCTTCCCAACGCTGCTCCCACATAAGACCCCAGAAAGGCCAGGCCCACCTGTGATGCACTCAATCCATATCTAAGCTCAAACCAGGCAGGAAGCAGAACAACTGCCAGCCCGATGCCGGAGCCGTTCACTGCGTTTGATATTGCTACTTTTAGCACATGGACCCCGCTGGCCTTCTTCATGATGTGTTCTGTTTTCTTTACAACCGGTTTTTCTTTAAGCATGAAGAGGGAAACCATGGAAAGAGTAACCAGGGCAAACCCAATCCCATAAAGAATCCTGAAAGAATTCACGGTACCATAATAATTGAGAAGTAAACCATGGGAGTACAGCATTAGGCTCCCCGCTATTGCAAAGAATGAGGATGTTGAAGTTATAAGTGCCATTCTCCTCACCCTGTTTGCATTATCTGACCAGTTGGTGGCGATGTAGGCATTCATTCCAGGAGACATTGCACCCCTCATTGCCCCAGGTGCACCTGCTGTACCTGAAATTATTATTCCAGCCAGGATTATGTAAATATTTGTGCTGAAAGTGAGGGCTGCAGTGATAAATATAGCAGGGATTTCACCAATTATAAGAGCTTTCCTGAATCCTATGCGGTCACCAAGCATGCCGATGCCAAGGGAAATTACAACTGTGGTCAGGGAGACAAAAAGATAGATCAGCCCAATGGAAACAATATCAAATTTCAAAACAAGAAGATAAAGTGGGGTGGACAGGGTAACAAAAATCAGTGCAGCACTCCTCATTGCCCTGGATACCAGGAGAAACCTGAACCTCCTGTTAACCATTGAGCCAACGTCATCTGACATTAATGCAACATGAGGGGATTTTATCCAGATACCTAAAAATATGGATAATTAAGTGACTATAATTTCCTTCTAAGCCAAAAACATACATTTATCTTTGAAAGCAGCTATTTCAATACTAAAATGGGAACATATGGTACCACTTATTCCAAGGAATATTTCATATCAGGCATTCCTGGATAATTTGGATTTCCCCATTTTACAATCTAGGAGGTAGAAACAGCTTGCAGGTCATAGACGGAACAAAAGAAGGAAACGTTCATTTCAAGTGGCATCCGGATAACAGCCCCATTGCCACTGTCAAACCGGGTGAGGAATTCAGGGTCATAATCCCCGATTCCTCTACAATGCAGATCCAGGAAAATTACACCACCGACGATATGGCTGGCATCGACGGGAGCAAGCTTGACGGGGCAACTGGTCCTGTTTACATAGAAGGTGCTGAACCTGGTGATGCCATAGAGGTTGAAATCAGGAATATCAGCACCGGAAACTGGGGCTGGACAGCCATAATGAAGGATTTTGGGCTCCTGAAATTCAGGTTCAGTGAAGAGCTGTTCATATGGGATATAAAAGACGGGTTCGCAACGGTACGGGGCAATTCCCTGAAAGGAGTTAAGATTCCCGTGAGGCCTTTCCTTGGGGTTGTGGGCACATCTCCTTCAAAGGACGAGTATGGAATGATCCCCCCGCAGAGTTTTGGAGGAAATATGGACAACAAGCTTCTGAAGAAAGGTGCCAGGCTTATTCTGCCCGTGAATGTAAAAGGTGCACTACTGTCATTTGCTGATCCTCATGCATCACAGGGAGACGGAGAAGTATGCGGTACTGCCATTGAAACTTCAGCACAGGTTGATGCTGTTGTGACCCTGAAGAAAAATTTCCCGCTCAAATACCCGAGACTTTTATCCTCCGTTGAAGAAAGTGGTAAACAGATGGTTTCCATGGGCATAGGGCCTGACCTGTACAGTGCGGCACAGGAAGCAGTGCTCGACATGATCCAGGTGCTCATGGAGAAAGGGTTCACTGAAAACGAGGCGTTTGCCCTTTGCAGCGTTGCAGGAAACCTTAGAATAAGCGAAATAGTGGATGAACCGAATTTCGTTGTGTCACTGCTCCTGGATGAGGAATTTGCCCGGAGCAGATAAACTGCTTCTTCATTCACGTTATTTGCTTTTTTCATTAAACTTATTTCATTAGAAGAGTTATTGGTGTTGTTCAATGTTTCAAAGAAATTATGACAGTTCCCCGGATTTCTGGAATACAGTTATAGCCAGTGTGCTCTCATATGGGACAACAGAGATTCCCAAGACCGACAGGAATGGAAACATAGTCCCTCATCCCGCTGAGAGTGGTCTTTTCCACCGTTCTGTAGGAGAAAGGAAGGGACAGATTGCCGACTGGAGAGCTACCCTCCCAGGGTCCAGGAGAGGTGTTCATGCCGTGGAATTTGAAGATCACTACTCCGTACATGTTGACAGATTTGACCCTGAAAAGGAACCGCTGAAACACCTGATGGTGGACAGTCCCAAGACCCTTCTTGGCCTTGTTGGTGCAGGGCTCTTTTCCATGCTGCTCTTCAGTCTGTTTGGTGGAAGGCGAGGTTTCTGATAGTAAATTATTACATCCACCTGTTTATATCCTAATCAGAAGAATTATGGAGAGTGATGGGGGTGATGATTCCTGGCGACCAGCTTTGACATATATTACACAATGTGGCTGGCCATCGGCGACACCTTCCTCAGAATCTGGCTCCTGATGATACTGTCCATAATTACGGCACTGTTTCTTGGAATTCTTGCAGCGAGAATAAAGGCTGCCGGAGCCATCATTATTCCTGTAACAAATATTCTCCAGGCCGTACCTGTGATCTCATTTTTCCCAATTATCCTGGTGTTTTTCATCAGGAGGATTGGCGGCCCGCTTGGAGTCAGTGCTGCCGCCGATTTCCTGATCTTTACGGCTCTGATCTGGAACATAATCCTTGGAGTCTACGAGGCAACCATACACATACCTGAGGAATATTTCCAGGTCTCCAAGGTGTACAACATGAGTCTTTTCTCAAGGATCAGGTACCTGTACCTTCCAGCCTCTTTTCCCCACATCATATCCAATATAATGCCATCCTTTGCAAGCGGCCTTTTCTACATAACCCTCAGTGAGGTTATCTCAATCGGATCAATCCATTACACCGTATTCGGTGTAGGTTCACTAGCTGTATCGCTGGCAGCCAGTGAACAGTTTGCACAGATCATTATTCTCATAGGATTCCTGATAATTGCAATTGCCCTCAATTTCTATTTCATTATCAACCCACTTCTAAAGAAAACCACAAGCTATACTTTCGATCTGAATCTCCCAGATGAACAGCAGAAAGCTGAAAAGAGGGAACGGAACGAATTCGTCTCAGCAATAGGAGGGAGAGTTACCCAGGTCCTGACTTCCGGCGTTAATGCCGTCTATTCACTGAATTCCATAATTGCCAACAGAAATCCTACACAGAAAAGAGCCAGAAAACTCCATATCTCGGAACGGTCACTGAACATAATTGTTGGAGGTATTCTTCTCTTTATTTTCGGCGTTTCAGTTTACTTTGTTGCCATTGCCGGATTTGGAACAGCTTTCGTTGTTTACCTTACTGACCTGTCTGTATTGTGGCAGCTTACTGTAGCAACCGCATACGATCTTCTTCGAATATCCATAGTATTCCTGGTGAGTTTCCTGACCATGGTTCCCATGGCCATCTATTTTGGGAGCAGGGGTTCCTCAGGGAGAGTTGGAACAGGGATATTCCAGATTGTTTATTCCATTCCAGCCCCGATCCTTTTCCCGCTGATTGTCGTCTACCTCACACCGTTCCTGTCGGGATTCATTGGCGAAACTCTTGCCTACAACTTCAATGTCCTTCTTGTGACATTTCTCTCCGCTGCCGCATATATCTTCTTCAACGTATATGGAACGGCGACAACAATTCCCCGGGATTTAAAGCTGGTCACCAGAACCTTCAACATAAAAGGTTTCAGAAAAATGCGATACCTTTCGTTTCCTGCAATTATTCCCGGACTGATTACAGGTTCAGTGGCGGCATTCAGCAGCTATTGGGGGGGCCTCATGATTGGTGAATATACCACCATTGGCGGGAAGACCTACTCCGTGAACAACGGCCTGATGATGCTTATCACCAAGGGAATAGCAGAAGGAAACCTGCTTTTTGTTGACGCCATTGATGTCTTCATGGTATTCCTCATAGTTATCATCACGTACCTGCTGTGGATGAGGCTCTACAAATACTCTGAAAAAAGGTTCAGTGCCTGACATTTAATAAGAGAGTTTAATTTCTATCATCCTTATACTTCAATACAGGTGCATTAAATGGCAGGAACTTTTAGTTATCAGAAGGAAAGAGTTGAAAAACTTAGGGAATTGATGGCAGAAAACAAAATAGACGCGTTCCTGGTTCCAACCGGGCCAAATTTCTTCTATTTCACCGGATTTGAGACGGAAAGCCACGAAAGACTGACACTCATGTTTATATCCCGTGATGAACACTTCATACTTGCTCCAAAGCTTATGGAGGAACAGCTTCACCTTCACACCTGGATCGATGATGTACGACCCTGGACAGATGAACAGAACCCTCACAGGATTGCCAGGGATTACCTGGAAAAAATCAATGCCTCAACGGTCGCAATAGACGGCCTCCTCCCGTACTTCCATTACGCACCTCTATTCCACAACTCCAACTCAAAGGAAATACTTGGTGACAGCTACACCAGTGCCCTGAGAATGGTAAAGGACCGTGAGGAAATGGAAAACATTTCAACTGCCGTACGGAAATCGGAAGAATCCCTGAAAGACACTCTTGACTTTGTTTCCGAAGGAGTTACTGAGAAGTCCGTTGCAGTGAAGCTTGCGGAGAATTTTGAGAAGAGAGGACTTGATGTGCCTGCCTTTGAGTCTATAGTTGCAGCAGGAGAGAACTCTTCGGTCCCCCATCATACCCCATCGGAAAGAAAAATTGCCAGGTATGAACCCATAATAATTGATTTTGGGGGAAGATACAGAGGGTATGCTTCAGATACCACCAGAACGCTATACATAGACAGGGCTGCACCGGAAATGGAGGAAATCTATGAGGTCAACAGGGAGGCTCAGGAAACCACCATAGAATCCCTTAACCCTGAAACCACATATGCTGATGCCGACAGGATTGCACGTGAAATAATCAGCAGAAAAGGTTACGGAAACAATTTCATCCATAGACTTGGCCATGGCCTTGGTATTTCCGTGCACGAAGACCCATACCTTGTTCCAGACAACAAGAAACCAATGATAGAAAATTCTGTCTTCACCATAGAACCTGGCATATACCTCCCCGGCAAAGGCGGTGTCAGAATTGAGGACACGGTTTATTTCCAGAATGGAAAATGCAAGCCGTTCAACACTTTCCCCAAGAGTATAACCTACATTTAGGCAGAACAAAAGAAGTGGGTTTTATACCACATTTTTTTCAGGTTTCCTAGTTGCCTAGTTCCTTGAAGATTTCGTCGTAAATATTGGGTTCGGGTTCTTCTTCCTCTACGCCATCTGCGGCTTTGTAGATGTTGTCTTTCTTGTATGTCCACTGGTTTATTCGCCAGGACCTTCCCTTGATTATATTTACCTCTTCTCGGTGCGTTTCCAGGAAACCGTACTCCTCAAGGTTGTAGAATACGTCTCTTTCTGGTGCTGAAAGGACGTTATCCAGGACGTAATCCTCGTAACCGAAGAATGAAAGGATAAAGTCACAAAGATCCTCTACGTCTCCCCTGACCATCCCCTTACGTCCATAGGTTTTCTCAAGTGCCTTTAACAGCACTTCCCTAGTCATAACGGCCATAGAAACCGACGATTTATCGTCTTTTAGATATTAAACTTTCCCACTCGTTGTTTTAAGATAATTCGAAAATCGTAGTTTCGCATGAGCTTGTAAAATTAGCATGAATGATAGAAAATTTGGAAAAAAATGAGTGAAAAATTCAAAAAATTTCATTACATTGAGATGATTTCAAGCCTGGAATTTTCGATTGGTTCGAATTTCGTATTACTTTTAAGCTGTATAACATCCTGGTAGAGATACTTGTGAGGTTCTCCTGTTGTGTATGTTCCACGACCCGATATTATACGAACAATACTGTTGGGGCCTGGGTCTATGGTTGTCTGTTCTCCAGCTTTTATGAAATACTCCTGGAATGATCTGTCGTTTCCCTCGTAAAGGTTCTTTACGTATCCCCATGGGAAATCCTTCCTGTTGGAGTATTCCTTCCTGACCTGCTCAAGATCCTTTTCACTGTCTATCCCCATCCAGAAAGTTTCCTCCGAATAGGCGCCAGTTAGTTTTTTCTTGGCGAGAACAGGGAAAACTGTGGTTTCTATCTCCTTGTCCACATAATCAGCCTGGAATGCCCCAAATGCTTCCTTCCTGATATAATATATCCCGGCATTGATGAAATGATTCAGCTGAGGCTTCTCCCTGAATTCCGTAACCTGGTCACCCAGAATGTCCACTATTCCAAAAGGACTCTTCATCTTCACTACGAACATTGTGAGCCAGTAGGAAGACTCCTGGGCAAACTGGACAAATCTCTTGAAATTTAGATCTGTTACTGTGTCCCCATTCCTGAGAATGACGTCCTCATCAGATCTTTCCGAAAGCAGGTTCTTAATGGAGAAAAGAGTGCCAATAGGTTTGGCTTCCCTGAGGTAATGAAATTTAATTCCGAATTTCTCTTCTCCATATCTTTCCTCAATCTTGTCCCCAAGATACCCTGAAAGAATGTAAATTTCCTTGACTCCCATATTCTGGAAGTCAAAAATCTGCCTGTCCATTATAGTATAATTTTCTCTGATCTGGACCAATGCCTTTGGTACTTCATCTGTAATGGGCTTTAGTCTTTTTCCGTACCCACCAGCCAGAATTGCTCCTATCATGAGAATGGGAATATCCAGTTTCTATAAGATTTATCCTGTTTTTTAATTTATCATCCGGGAAGATGGAAGAACTCATTGCATTCATGAGTTCCGGGGATTCATCTTGTATAGAGACTCTATAAATCATATTAATATATGTTGATGTGTTTTCATATTAAGGCCGGAACATGAGTGAAGTAACTCCTGAAGAAGTAGTGAAAAAGGGAATATGCTCAATGGAATCCATTGAACAGATTAAGAAAATAGCAGAAAACCTTGATCAGGAACCGGCAAGAAATGAAATCCTTGAGGCAGAGCGTTTATTGAAGGCCATTTCTGACAGGACAAGGATTAAACTGCTTTTGCTTCTGTCCAGGGGAGAGATGTGCGTTTGCCAGATTGCAGCTGTTTCTGAATTGAAACAACCGGCAATTTCCAGTTCCCTCAGGCTAATGGAGAAAGCTGGTCTGCTCAAAAGAGAGCAGCGTGGAAAATGGCATTATTACAGTCTCACAGATAATGATGCCATACCACTGCTACTTAAGTTGATTGGAAGGAGACGATAAATGAAATATCTGTTTGTTTGCATTGAAAATGCTGGAAGAAGCCAGATGGCAGAAGGATTCGGCAAAAAGTACGGGCTTGACTGTGAAAGTGCCGGAACGTTCCCTGGAGACAGGATAAATAATACAGCTGTGGAGGCAATGAAGGAGAAAGGAGTGGACATCAGTTGCAACACCCCCAGGATAATGACTGAAGAAATGGTCAGGAAGGCAGATCTCGTCATAATAATGGGTTGTTCCGTGGAAGAAGCCTGCCCGAGGCCAATTGCAGTGGAAATGAAGAAGAAAGTAGTCGACTGGGGTATTGAAGATCCAAAAGGGAAGCCTCTGGAAAAGGTCAGGGAAATAAGAGATATTATAGAAAATAAAGTAAAAGAACTGAAACAGTGAGTTCCAGTTGAACCTCTTCTTCCTTTTGTCTGTAATAATATTCGTTGGTACACTCCTGCTGGTGATCCTTAGACCGAAAAACATTGGAATAGGATATTCCGCACTCATAGGAGCAGCAATCAGTTTTATCTTTGGAATTATCAACTTTCAGGATATTGTTACAGTCTGGGACATCATATGGAATGCAACATTCACCTTTGTTGCAATAATAATTATTTCCCTGATTCTCGACGAGGCAGGAGTATTTGAATTCGCAGCCATAAAAGTGGCAAAATTTTCAGGAGGAAACGGTAAAGTACTGCTCATCCTGGTGATCCTCCTTGGTGCCGGAATATCTGCTGTGTTCGCCAACGATGGGACTGCCCTCATACTGACTCCAATCATTTACCTTCTGCTTCGAAGGGCCAACGTGGAGCAGAAAAGAATCATACCCTTCATAATGGCAACAGGGTTCATTGCGGACTCGTCAAGCCTTCCCCTTATCATAAGTAACCTTGTTAATATCATAACTGCAGGATATTTCGGCATATCATTCATGGAGTATGCCTTCAAAATGCTCCTGCCTGATGTTGTAAGCATATTGGCCAGTGTGGTTTTCCTTTACCTGTTCTACAGAAAGGAGATCCCCGGATTCTTTGACATGAGCAAGATGAGGGATGAACATACTGTAATCAGAGACCCTTTCATCTTCAGGATCAGTCTTCCCATGATCATAATCCTGCTCCTGGCATACTCCCTTGGGGGTTATTTCTCACTACCTGTTTCAATAATAGCAGTACCCGCATCAGTCTTACTGCTGCTGATAGCAAGAATAAACAGGAAGGTTGATTTGGCCAAACCGCTAAAAGAAGCCCCATGGCAGATCGTTCTCTTTTCTCTTGGTATGTACCTTGTTGTATTTGGCATGGGCAGAGAGGGTATGACCCAGATCCTCTCTGGTGTTCTTAACTCCATGAACACCCTATACCCTCCATTAAGGGTACTCTTCAGTGGTTACCTGTTTGCTGCAATTGCAGGCATCATGAACAATCTCCCGTCCATCATGCTGGGAAACCTTGCCCTGTCCAGTGTTCATGGCCCATTGAACCTTGTCTATGCTAACGTGGTAGGTAACGATATCGGACCAAAGTTCACACCAATAGGTTCCCTTGCCACACTTGTCTGGATCCACACGCTTAACAGGAAGAGCGGTATCAGAATTTCCACTGGCTATTACATGAAAGTGGGATTCATCATCGGATTCCCAGTATTGACCCTTACATTGCTTTCACTGAGTATCTGATCATAATTAACTGAAGATCAAAAGACATGAGCATATACCTGCACCATATTCCAGGAAACCACGTGTCTGCCAGGCTTTTTTTCAAATGATACAGACAAAGCACTTTAAGAGACAGCGATCGTGTTTAGGTATCTGAACCACATGGAATAATTGAGGGTGGTAAAGTGAACTACCTTTGTGATTGCTGTCAGGGAACCGGTTATGTCTATGACAGAGACGGGCACCTTGACATCTGCAGTAAATGCTATGGTCTTGGCTACGTGATTGTGGAGCAGGAAAAGAAACCTGAATCACCCACTGACGACAGGAAGATCAGGCGGAACGGCCTCTACATACTGCTTATCATATTTGCCAGCTCATGGGCTTTGATACTCTTCTTCTCAAATTATGTCACCTATAACATCTACGAATATTTCCTTTGGATTTTTGGGCCTTATTACCTGGGCCTCATGGGTAATTTACTGTATGTCAGGCACAAAAGGCGCAGAAAGGAAAAGGATGCGTCCGGCACCGATGGCCATTGAACCTTATTCCAGTTTTTTTATGTAAAGAGGCCATTATGAATTTTCAACTGTCGTTGACTGATGCCGGAGACAGAAAATACCTTATATAAATCCAAAATTTAAGATTGGTGACTAAATGGTAACAATAAAATGGTTAGGACATGCTGGCTGGATGATTAAGTTCAGCAAGGCAACAGTATTGATTGATCCATTCCTTACGCAGAATCCAACTGCTGCAATGAAGGAATCTGAAATTGACAGGGCAGATTTCATAGTTATTACACATGAACACTTTGACCACGTTGGTGATGCATTCGCCATATCCAAGAGAACAGGTGCAAAGATCGTAGGCATGTTTGAGCTTTCGCAGATGGGCAAGGAACAGGGTGTTCCTGAAGAAAACTTTATTGGCATGAACAAGGGAAATCTTACACAGTTCGGAGACGTAAGCATAGGTCTTACACACGCGGATCACTCAGGAAATGAATGCGGAGCTCTTGTCTCGGGAGACGGAAAAACCATTTACCATGCAGGAGACACAGCCCTGTTTGGAGACATGAAACTTATTGGTGAGCTCTACCACCCAGATGCGGCTCTCCTTCCAATCGGGGGATTCTTCACGATGAGCCCGAAGGAGGCAGCAGTTGCTGCAAAACTCATTGGGGCAAAATACACAATCCCCATGCACTTCAACACATTCCCGCCAATAGAGCAGGACCCCGACAAATTTGCAGAACTTGTGAAAGAGGGAACCACTGTTAAGGTCATGAAGTCTGGAGAGGAATTTACTCTCCAGTAACCTTATTTTTATCAGGAAAGAATGAACCAGTTTTATCCTTGACAATCAATTTTAGCCGGAAAGATTCCTTTTGTACGCATATCCGGATTGCAGAGTTATTTCAGGCCCAGAAAGTGATCCACTTAATATATTAATGGTATATTTACAGAGTATGTCCAAAACTGTCGCGGAGATCATGACCAGAGACCCGATTGTATACAAAGTGCCCAGCAGCGTCGGAGAGATCATCAAGACATTGATCAGAAACAACATTACCGGTTTGCCGCTGGCGGATTCAAGGGGAAAATATGCTGGAATAATCAGCAGAAGGGATATTTTCGATCATCCGGATGAGGACCAGACCGCCATGAGTATGAGGAAAGCTTCCCCGGTCTATGAGGATCAGCCTATTGAAAACGCAGCTGAGGAACTCATAAAACAGAACCGGAGACATCTTACTGTTGTTGACAGTGAAAACAGGATCAAGGGCATAGTGACTCCTCAGAACTTCCTGCACGAAATTAGTGCAAGATTTGGAAAGAAGAGAGTAAAGGAAGTGCTCAGGGGAGTTGCGATTCCCGTATGGGAAGAAACCCCGCTCAACGCTGTAGCATTTACAATGAGGCTATCCAAGATTTATGCCTTCCCGGTGGTTGATGCGGACAGTAACTTCAAGGGCCTAATAACAGACAGGGATCTATTTGATAATGTGGATGTTGACACAAGTCATCAACTTTCAGAGACCGGCATGGCGGATGACGAGGATCCATGGTCCTGGGATGGCATCAGGAATGTTGTAACTTACCTCATTGAAAAGAGGAACATAGTCCTCCCCAGGGAGCCTGTAAAGAATTTCATGATCACTGAGCCTGTTGTAACCAACAGCAATGATACACTTGAGGTTGCCGTCAGAAAAATGGAGGCAGGAAACTATAATCAACTTCCTGTTCTTCAGGGTACTGGGCAGCTTGTAGACATGCTGCACGATATTCAGATACTCAGTGTATTCCTATGAACGTTTACGAACAGGTAATTGAACTTGCGAAGAGAAGAGGGTTCTTCTGGCCTTCTTACTCAATATATGGCGGTGAATCCGGCTTTTACGATTATGGTCCTCTTGGTGTTCTTCTGAAGGACAATGTCATCAGGACATGGAAAGAGGCTTATGTCTCGGAAGGGGGCATAATGATTGACACTCCGGTAATTGTTCCTGAATCAGTGTTCAGGACATCAGGTCACATAGAAAAGTTCTCTGATCTCGCCACTGAATGCCCCAAATGCCATAACAGGGAAAAACTGGAGACTGTTATGAAGGCATCAGGCAATGAAAATGTAATTAATGACGAAAACCAGGCAAACGAGTTCCTTGCTGCCAATACAGTAAAATGTGTCAAGTGCGGAACAAGAATTACTAAAGCCTTTGAATCCAAGCAGATGTTCAAGATACCTGACCAGGTTAATTCTGGAAACCTGTATCTGAGACCAGAGACAGCACAAGGTATTTTTGTTAATTTCAAGCTACTTAACACAGTCTTCCGGGGAAAACTCCCAATGGCTGTGGCACAGTTGGGAAAGGGATTCAGGAACGAGATCTCTCCACGACAGGGTCTTCTCAGAATGAAGGAACTCAACATGGGTGAGGTTGAGGTTTTCGTGATTCCGGATAAGAAGTACTGGAAGGAGCTGATCGCTGGCGATGAGATAAAACTGGTTCCGAAAACCGGACCAGAGGTTTCATCAGATGTAAGGAGTGCCTTCGAAAAAGGCATAATCAGCAGCAATGCAATGGCATATTTCATAAACAAGACCTATGACATTCTGAAGAACGTTGGCATTAAACATGAGAACATAAGATTCAGGCAGCAGCATGATGATGAGCTTGCCCATTACTCCGTTGATACGTGGGATGCTGAAGCACTCCTTGACGATTCATGGGTGGAAGTGGTAGGAATAGCTGACAGGAACGATCTGAGAAAACACCAGGATGCCACAGGCGAATCTGTGTCTGTCAAGGTGGATGACGCTGATGTCATACCCTCTATCATTGAACCTGCCTATGGTATTGACAGAATGGTCATGTCACTGCTCATGAACTCATTCTATACCCGGGAAAATGGATTCAAGGTACTGAGAATACCAGAGAAGATTGCACCTTACCATGCAGCAGTCCTGCCTCTTGTGAACAAGGATGGACTTGACTTACTTGCCAAGGAACTACACGAAAAACTTCTTCTGAATGATCCATACGTTTACTTCGACCAGAGCGGTTCCATTGGTAAAAGATACGCCAGGCAGGATGAAATAGGGACCCCTTACTGTATAACACTTGACCATGATTCAGCTACTGAGAAAACTGTGACAGTAAGAGAAAGAGACAGTACAAAACAGACAAGGATCAGCATGGATTCACTGATAGAATACGGAATTATTGGCAATCCTGAAATCAGGAAATTCAGAGAAACACTGCAGTAAATTTCTCTGAAATTCCTATTTTTACTTTTATAGAAAACTGGGCTTATTCATAAATTTATTATATAATATGTTCATAATATCATTATGGAATCATCTGATTCGTCCCGAATTGTGGATGCTGCCAAAACATGGATTTCGACGCAGACAGGCATGAATCAAAATGACCTTCACGTATTCCAGTTTGAAAGGAAAGGCTCTGACTATGAGGTTGGAGTTGAGGGCTATCTTGCGGGAACAATGAAGAAATACATTGTTACAGTAAATTCATCCGGGACAGTTATTGGTCACAGGGAAGCTTATCCAATTAACAGAAACAGGGGCGATGGAACTCTCATAACTGTTGCATTCGTATTCTCAATCCTGTCTCTTGTCGGTTTTGGCATATATTTCGTAGTCCTGCTGGCAGTCCTGTTCTCAGCCATTCCCATCGTTGCAATACTGTCGCTGATACCTCTTGTATTGTTCCTTGTTGGACTCTACTGCTTCTTCAGGATCAACAGGATCAGGAATTACTACAATGCTGGAAAATATCAGGAAGCGTATGATGAAAACACCATTGGACTGGGCGTCCTGGCCCTTATTTTCAACGGTGTTGTAACCGGCGTACTGCTGCTGGTAGCCAGATCTTCCATGCAACCTGCGAATCAGTAAAAAATTCAGGATATTTTACGAACGCTTATCACAGCCACAGGACACGATATCTCTGCCTCGTGGTTGGATCCGTATTCATGATCCTCGATGGTTTCACTGTGAAAGCTGGCCTTTCCGTCGCTGTCCATGAACCAGTTCTTAGAAAGTGCCGTACATATGGCGTCGCCAATACATCCTTCCCTGTTGATTGATACTTTGTAATTTGCCAAATCAGTTTCCTCCATGAGTCTTCTTTTCGTGGTTTGATATGCATTTGTGCAGTGCATTCAGGGAGAGAAGTGCACATTTCTCCCTGCTGGGACCAAGTTTGAGTCCAAGCATGTTCAGGATATCTTCCTGATTTATTTTCTTGATCTCCCCGATGTTCATTCCCTTGACCTTATCGGTGAGCATGGAGGCACTTCCCTGACTCACGGAACATCCGCGGCCAATGAATTTAATGTCAGTAACCACGTCATTCTCAATCCTGATTGTTATCTGTACAGTGTCTCCGCATACAGGATTGAACTCAATAAGCTTCTCGTTTGCATCTTCAATCTGCCCATAATTATGCGGGTTCCTGTAATGATCCAGAAGTATTTCGGTACTTATTTCCTCATCTGTCATGCGTAAAGTCTCCTGATTTTTTCCAGGGATTCAAAGAGCAGATCAACATCCTCTCTGGAGTTATAAATGTAATATGAAGCCCTGGAGGTTGCTACAACATTAAGCCTGTGGGTGAGGGGCATTGCACAGTGGTGGCCTGCCCTGACAGCAACATTGCTTGAGTCCAGTCCGGTAGCGACATCGTGCGGATGAACATTGCTTCCAACCCTGATCTGCTCGTTGATGAGGCCTTCACTCATGGAAAGAGGATTGAATTCACCGAGATTGAATGTATAAATACCACCCCTTTTCTCCATATCCCTGGGTCCATAAGACTTCAGGATGTCAATATGGTGTTCCTCCTCTTTCTTCAGGGTATATGAGATTAGGTCCTTTTCGTGTGACCTGACCTCATCCATTCCTATGTTACGGAGATAATCCACTGCTGCCGATAAGCCGATTGCACCCTCAACATTTGGAGTTCCTGCCTCAAATTTTTCAGGAGCGTCTGCATAGGTTGAATGATCCGTGTAAACCTGGCTGATCATCTCTCCGCCCCCATTGAATGGCGGCAGTCCGTTCAGCAGATCGTATTTCCCGTAAAGAACGCCAATTCCCATTGGGCCCAGCATTTTATGGCCTGAGAAGGCGAGAAAATCGCAGTCCAGCTTTTCCACATCTACTGGCATGTGTGGTACGCTCTGGGCACCATCAAGGATGAATAGGGAGCCGTTGTCGTGTGCAAGTTTTGCCAGTTCCGCTGCATCATTTATGGTTCCAAGCAGATTTGAGCAGTGCGTAACCGATACAACTTTTGTCTTCCTGGTGAGCTTGTTCCTGAAATCCTCCATATCAAGAGTTCCGTCCTCATTTATGTCGGCAAATTTCAGTTTCACGCCCTTTTCCTGTAGGAACTGCCATGGAACAATGTTGGAATGATGTTCCATTATTGTAAGCAGAATTTCATCCCCTTCATGGAGGTTATGCCCCATGGAATAGGCCAGCAGATTCAGTGCTTCTGTAGTGTTTCTAACGAAAGCAAGCTGTCTTGGGTCGCTTGAACCTATAAAATTGGAAATGTTCTCCCTTGATTTTTCATAATGATCCGTTGCCTCTTCACTTAACCTGTAAATGCCGCGGCGTACGTTGCTGTTCCAGTTTGTGTAATAATCAACAATGGCATCTATAACCTGCTTAGGTTTCTGTGTGGTTGCTGCGTTGTCAAGAAAAATAAGATTTTTGCCTTTATTAATAAGAAGGGGGAAATCCCCCTTAATTTGTTGCCAGGAAAGCATTGGCACCTAGACTCTCTGCATATTGGTAAACCTTACGGGTAAACTCTTCGTCATTAGCTTTTTCTATAATGGAGCCTACGAACCCTGCAGTTACCATGCCTCTTGCAACCTGATCATCAATACCCCTGGATCTGAGGTAGAATATCTGTTCCTCGTCCACGTTGCTAATTGATGAACCGTGCTTTGATCTGGTGTTTGCATTCTTGATCTCAAGACCCGGTTTGCTGTTTGCAAATCCGTCCTTTGAGAGGAGAAGGATCTTTGAGTCATAGAAGCCTGTAGCTTTTATTGCCTTTTCCTCAAGGTCAATGTTACCCCTGTGGATGGTTGAACTGCTGCCGGTTACTACACCTCGAACCTGGATATCCGCATTGGATTCCTCTCCCTCCTGGAAGCTGCTGTCCCTGATGTCCATCTTCTGGTTTCCGGTGCTGAAGTTTACCCCGTAGACGCGGAATGATGAACCGTTTCCGGTTTGCTGGGATTCGTCAACGAACAGGGTCTTTGAGCTTCCATGGTTAATGTGGAAGAACTGGAATTCTGCAAATTTCTCAAGGTACTGTTTAACAAATGTGATATCCCTTACACCTTCACTCTTGTCCTGTAGATACAGGTAGTCGAACTTTGAGGATTCCCCACCGAAGAAGTAGATGTTCTTTCCATGGATTCCTGTTCCCTGGCCAATAGTAGAGTATGTGTCGGTGTATCTCACCTTTGATTCCTTTCCGTAAATGATCACGGTCTTGGAGGCAAAGGATGCAGAGGAATTGTTTATTGTGTGTGCCCTGATTGAAACTTTACTGCTGTCCGGAACATATATGAACAGCCCGTTTCTCCAGGCAGAGTTAATGAGAAACTCGATCCTCTCTTTTCCAAGTCTCGGGAAGACGTACTTCTTCACCAGTTCCGGCTGGGTCTTGAGGGCATCTTCCATGGTTGTGACAACAACACCTTCCTTCAGGAGCTCATCAGATACTGTGATCTCTTCGTTGAATACTTTAAGATTTGCAGTTTCAGAGAAAACTGGGGATTCCTTCGACTCCTTCATCTCTCCGTAAAGCATTTCCTGCAGTTCATCGTCTGTTATCTCTACGTAATCCTTGACTGTTGGACTTTCCTTGTAATTTCTTACGGGACTCTTGAGGAATGCAAGAAATGCATCCCTCCTGTATTCGTATGCTTCGTCGTTAAGCCTTGTTTTTAGTGTTTCTGGATAGCTCTCCATGAAAGATCATCCTACTGCGCCAAGCTTGTTCATTTCAAGTTTGATGAGCCGGTTCATTTCAACAGCAAATTCCATTGGAATTTCCTTCATGACATCATCGAGGAAACCAAGTACGATCATTGAGCTTGCCTCATCTTCGCTCAGGCCTCTTGACCTCAGATAGGTGAGTTCCTCTGTTCCGATCCTTCCTACAGTCGCTTCATGTCCGAAGGTTGCCGTTGGTTCATATATCTCATCGTGTGGATATGTGTAGCTTGTTGAATTGTCGTTTATAAGAAGTGCGTCACACTGAACATGGCTTCTTGAGTGCTCTGCTCCCTTGTTCATTCTCAGCAGACCTCTGTAAATGGCCTTTCCATCTTCTATACTGATACTCTTTGCAATGATCCTTGAACTTGTGTGAGGTGCAAGGTGAAGTGCTTTTGCTCCTGTGTCCTTGACTGTTCCAGGTCCTGCCAGTGAAACATTGAGGTTATGTGTAGTTGCGTAGGGTCCTCTGAGATATGATGATGGGTACAGCATTGTAACCTTTGAACCAAGTGATCCGCCTACCCATTCCATGTTTGCGTTTTCGTCAACCCATGCCCTCTTGGTTGGCATGTTGTAGACGCTCTTTGACCAGTTCTGGACGCTGGTATATCTGGCCTGGGCATTCTTCTTGACGTAAATTTCAACAATTGCACTGTGCAGTGAGTTCTTGTCGTATCTTGGTGCTGTGCATCCCTCTATGTAGTGTACTTTAGATCCTTCATCTGCAACAACGATTGTGTGCTCAAACTGACCTGTTGCTTCTCCATTCATCCTGAAATATGTCTGGAGCGGCATGTCAATCTTGACACCTTTTGGAACGTAAAGGAATGACCCTCCACTCCAAACTGCTGCATTGAGGGCCGCAAATTTGTTGTCAGTTGCAGGAACTGCTTTGCAGAAATAATCCTTTACGAGGTCGGGATGTTCCCTGAGCGCTGAGTCAAGATCCATGAACACAACACCCTTGTCCTCCCAGACTTTCTTCAGGCTGTGGTATACGCCTTCACTGTCGTACTGTGCAACTGAACCTGCAAGGTATTTCTGTTCCATTTCAGGAACACCCAGCTTGTTGAATGTTTCCTTGATTTCATCCGGAACGTCGTCCCAGTTGTTTGCGTTGACTTCATCCGGCCTGTTGTAGTAATTTGTGTTTTCCCAGTCTATGCCTGAGAGATCCGGTCCCCAGGTTGGGACGGGCTTTGATTCAAAGATCTCCAGTGCCTTGAGCCTGAATCTCCTCATCCAGTCCGGTTCTTTCTTAATTTCAGAAATTTCTTCCACTACTTTCCTGTTTAGACCATTGCCTGTTGAATATACAGGCTTGTAATTGTCGTGGAACTCCCAGTCCTCTTTCTTTACGTTTGAATTCTTGAGGTCTTCCAGGAGTTTTTCCATTTCTGCATCCTTGCTGTATTCTACTTCCATACTTTTACCTCCTTAATTTTTAATCCAGTCGTAGCCTTCCTCTTCAATACGGAGTGAAAGCTTGTTGTCTCCATCGACTGCTATTTTTCCATCCTTCAGTACATGCACGAACTGAGGCTCAATGTTTTTAAGAATCCTCTGGTAGTGCGTAATAATGAGAAATCCTACATTTTCACTGTAATAATCCCTGATCTCGTCTGCAACTAGTTTCAATGCATCGACATCAAGTCCTGAGTCAATTTCATCCAGGATTATGATCTTTGGCCTTAGCATGACCATCTGGAGTATCTCGAATCTCTTCCTTTCTCCTCCAGAGAATCCATCATTGACTGATCTGGACATGAAAGATTCGTCAAGTCCAACTTTCTTCATGTGGACTTTCATCCTGTCATAGAACTCGGTCAGAGTTACCTTGTCTTCCGGGTGTGTCTGCCTGTAAGCGGTTCTAAGGAATGTTGACAGTTTTACGCCAACCACTGCCACAGGGCTCTGAAATGCCAGGAAAAGACCTGCCCTGGCCCTCTCCTCAGGTGTCTTGTCTGTTAGATCTATGCCATCGAGTACAATTGAGCCACCTGTGATCTTATAGTTGGGGTGGCCAATGAGAACGTTTCCCAGTGTGCTTTTTCCTGCTCCATTGGGGCCCATCAGGGCATGCATTTCCCCGCCCTTGACAGTAAGGTTTACCCCTTTCAGTATTTCCTTGTCCTCCACGGACGCTTTTAAATCCTTAATCTTTAGTTCCGGCACCATTTGCACCTTTGGTAGAATATAGGGAAACTATATTTAAACACTTTCTTATGTCTAAATTGACTAAATTATAAATACGTCTCTGAGATACAATATTAGTGATAAAAGATGGAAGCAATCCATGACGTAGATGATGACCTTAACATGCTTCTTGGAAAAGTTAAGGGGAATATCATTACTGAGTTAAGTTACTCGGAAAGGAGCATGGATGACCTGTCCCAGCTTTTGAAGATCAACAAGAATGCGGTCAAGGAACACATGGAAAACCTGGAACTCAAGGGATATGTGAAATCATTCTTCAGAGGTGGAGGTGCAGGCAGACCAAGGAAGTTCTACGAACTGACTGAAAAGGGAATGAACCTTCTTCCGAAGAAATATGTGTCCTTTGCAACAATGCTTGTCAACCAGATTGAGAGCGAGTTCGGCAGGGAAAAGGTTAATGAAATTCTAGGCAAGGTAGCTGACAAGATTGTAAGCGAATCCGGTTGGGACAAAGCAGAAGATGGCCTGAAACTCTCACGTGAGGACAAGATTTCCAGGCTCAATGACTTCGTTGATACACTTAACAAACTGGGTTATTATGCCAGACTGGAAGTCACTGACGATGTTGTGAGGATCATAAGGCACAACTGTATTTTCTACGAACTTGCAAAGAACAATAACAAGATCATATGCAGCAGCCTTGGATCAGAGATCATAAAAAGTTCCATCAACCAGAAATTCGACATAAAGGAAAGGTTTTCAGACGGCAACAACAAATGTGTTGTTGAGGTCAACATAAACTAGAACTTTCAATTTTTTCAGAAATCGCTGTTTCAGTAAACGGGGAAGCAAAAATTTCTCCTACTCCCGCGTCCTGGTGACTGGTGTCATCTTCATTTCTGACCTATGACCTGTTGAGTCTCCAGTTTGAGAATTTCGCGGTGAAAACCATTATACCCATCATTTCCAGGACAAATACAACTGCTGGGATCGCCATTCCCGTAAAGTTCTTGGTGATGATCCCTTTGAGAAGGATTGCTGCCCAGGTCGTAGGAACCAAGTAAGCCACATACTGAATAGTGGTGGGGAGTACTGAAATAGAGTAGTAAATTGGTGGAACTACACCGAATATAATCGAAAACATCACTGAAATGGGCCATATATCCCTCATTTCCCTGACCCTCGTAGACACCAGGAAAGAGAACAGGGAAAATATCACCCAGGTTACCATGAGGGTACCTATCACCGAGAGTATCTGAAGCACACCAATGTGTGATTCGTACACTATTATAAGCATGAATATTGCCAGTCCCGGAAGTGTAAAAACAATATTCCCTGTTGCAAGACCAAAGGTATATACAAGCGGATTCACAGGTGTGGATGCCACAATCTGCTGGAACTTCAGATCGAGTTTGTAAAACAGAAGATCGGTCTGGAGCATTGTTGATGCGTTCACAATGGTGAAAAGTACACCACCTATTGCCCCAAGCAGAATTTTGGATGGGCCCCCGAAGAGGTATATGAAGAACAGGAACGAGAAAGGAGTGGATATAACTGCAATCAGGGAAATTGGCCTTCTCCAAAGCGGAATGGTTCCGTTGATCATGGTAAGGCTTGCAATTGCCCTGGATATCTCCCTGATCAATTCTCATCCACCTCTATGTCTTCCCCCACAAGAGAAATGAATACATCATCAAGCCCTATGGGGCCAATTTCTATCCTTTCTTTTCTGATAGTGGAATTGGAGAGAATTTTTTCCACATTTTCCTGATTGGTAAATAGAACAGAGCCTTTGTTATCACTGTGTACTTTTCCGAACTGCTCAAGATCAAGTCCCTCATGAGAACCCCGTATTGCTATTCTTGTGTCGTACTCAAGCGTGGACCTGAGCTGATCCAGATTTCCCTGTTTTATGAAGTTCCCATAGCTCACAATGCCTATTTCGTCGCTCAGGAAGGCTGCTTCGTCGAGATAATGTGTGGTGAGGAGAATGGACTTGCCTGCGTTCTTGTACCTGTTTATGGCATTCCAGACCCCTTTCCTTGTTATTATGTCAAGGCCGATGGTGGGTTCGTCCAGAAAATACATCTGGACGTCAAGAGACAGGGCCATTGCAACCATGGTGAGCTGTTTCTGCCCTCCAGAAAGGTTGACGCATTCCGTCTTTGAGAACTCCTTCATCCCCAGTAGGTCTATAACAGTGTCTGCCCTGTCCTTTGAACCTTCCCTGTTGTTGCCATTCATTTTCTGAAAAAGGTATACGTGTTCATAGGGAGTCATGTGCGGAAAAGGCCTGCTTTCCTGCGGCACGAGGGATATCATGTGCCTGAGTTCCTTCTCGTCGCCAACCACATCCTTCCCGAAAATCCTCACGTAACCCTCATCAGGAGTCAGCTGTGTTGTGGAGACCTTTACGAAGGTGGTTTTGCCCGACCCATTCCTCCCCAGGAGTGAAAATACGCCTTTTTCCTTTACGTAGAAAGTGAAGTCATTTATGGCAACGGTTTTCCTGCCTTTGTTCCTGTATATTTTCTTCAGTGATTTTGATTCCAGCGGCATTGACATAAAAAAGATCCAACCCCATTTGTGAGCAGGCCCTATCTGCAGGTGATTTATAACGGTAATCCTTTGCAGTGCTTCCGGGAGAACTTTACTGATGGATGAGAATTCGCTTCAGGTTCATGATCATGTCATCAACAGTGCGTTTCAGATCATACTGTGGAGTGAAATTCCAGTCCTCTTTTGCAAAATGCGTATCAAGAGATGCGGGCCACGTTTCAGCAATGTTTTGCCTGAAATCCGGTTCATATGTAATCCTGAAATCGGGATACACTTCCCTGATTTTCCCGTAAATCTCCTCAGGTGTGAAGGAATAAGCAGAAACATTGTATTCAAGGCAGTGCCTGAGATTCTCCCTCTTGGCTTCGAAGAGCTGTATAAGGGCATTGAGAGCATCCGGCATATACATCATCGGAAGTGGAGTATCCTTCTTCAGATAGCACTTGTAATCTTTTTCCTGGACAGCGTGGTAGAAAATGTCAACTGCATAATCGGTGGTCCCTGCTGAAGGTGGAGTCAGGTAGCTTATGATACCGGGGAATCTGAGTCCACGGACATCAAGATCGAATTTATCTCTATAATACAGGGCAAGAAGTTCCGCGTTCACCTTGGTGATCCCGTACATGGTAGTTGGTCTAAGTACAGTAATGTCCGGAGTGTTGATCCTTGGAGTCTCAGGCCCGAATACGCCGATGGTGCTGGGAATCATTACCCTGTTTATTCCTGCTTTTCTTGCCTCTTCAAGTATGTTGAATGTACCGTCAGAGTTTACCCTGTAGGCCAGTGCAGGGTTCTTTTCGCCCGATGCAGAAAGAATAGCAGCCATGTGGAATATATCTGTAATCTCATTTTCCACCAGGACTTTTGCTATATTTTCAGAATCCGTAACGTCCAGACTGACAAATTTAAGCTTTCCATCAACCTCATCCGGTTTCCTGACATCAGAGATGACAACAGATGATTTCCCGTATCTGGCTGAAAGTTCCGCAGCAAGTTCAGTACCAATCTGTCCCAGTGCACCCGTTACAAGTATTCTAGTCATGAGATGGTGAAGGCATTGACAAGACACTTAAAAACCATTGGGACGGTCATAAAATGCTCATTCTGTGGTGTGTAGAGAATGTCATGCCGCCAATGGACATTTTTAAATATACCCATGTTCATGGAAAACGGGCACCTTTCATGAGTGTAAGGATTGTCAGCAGCAGGATTGATCTCACCCAGGAAGTGAAAGCATCGGATCCGGATGCAAGGAACATAATAACTGCAGTGGTGAGAAGCGCCAGATTTGCTGATTCGGATGGAGTTAATTCGATTGTTTTTGAAACCTATGAGGATATTGCTACAGAGGTTATGGAAAGGATCCAGAAAGATGCCACCGAAAGGTTCAGAATCTCTGATGTAAATGTAGTGCAAAGGGTTGGAAAGATACCTTTAGGGGAATGCGCTCTCCTGGTATCCGTGGCTGCAAGAAGAGTTGATGATGCCCTTTCTGCATGCAAGTTCATTGTTGATGAAGTGAATGCGGAATTGCCAATGTGGAAATTTGAAGTGAAGGAGGGAAAGGAACTCTGAAGTAGGGGACCAAAACATTTCTGATCTTCAGGTTCTGATTGGGTTCCTGGATTTTTTCACTGGCTGTTTTTGTACTTTAAACATATAACCATGCATGGAAGTAAGAGACAAATCCACAGGCAATTTACTGCGTGAAGTGCGTGAAAATACCCGTTCTGAAGCAGAAGATACAATTGGTAAAGGGTTGGTCGCATGTGATGATCTGGACTCCCTTCCGGTAGACGAGCTTGCAAAAGGCCTTCTTTCCATATCTGATGCAATTTTGAACAATACAGATTCACTTAGCAGAACGATTTCAGTGGAAACCGGCATGGCGATTATAAGATCAAGAGAGGATCTTCACATGGCTTCACAGGAATTCAGAATGGCTGCCTACCATCTCTTTTCAAAGTTTACAGAGAGAACAACAATCCCGGTTGAACCCAATGACGCTTCCCTCATGACTTTTCAGAAGCAGTCCCCACTTGGGATTATTCTTGTGTTTTCATCCCCACTGGAAAGTTTTTCACATTCCGCAAAGGTATTTGCCCAGGCAATTTCCTCTGGGAATTCAGTCATTTCTGTTCCCCCTTCACTTTCTCCCGGACCTTTTGAGGAACTGAAAAAAATAATTGAACACACAACTCTCCCCAAGGATATCTTCCAGATACTTTTCCTTGGAAATCACTCCAGGGTATTCAGGGATGTGATCAGGAATGAAGGAATAGGCGAAATTACCCTCATAGGCAGGAGAACCGACTTCGAATATATCCGCAAAGAAATCTCCGGAAGGAATGTCCTGCTTGGAGGTAAATCAGCATCTCCAGTAATAGTATGGGACGATGCTGATCTTGATTCCGCAGCCCAGTATGTTGCTGAATCCGCGTTCTACAACCACGAGGGAGGCTACTCATGGGCCAGGAAGGTTATTCTCAGGGAGGATTCCTATGAGTATTTCAAAAACCGGCTGGTTGAACTGGCTTCCCAGTTAAAGACAGGGACTCCTGAAGATGAGGATACTGCAATAGGTCCACTGCCTGATGAACTTTATGCAGAGGAGGCTGCAGAACAGATCCTTGAAGCTGTAAACAAAGGTGCAAGCATCCTGACGGGGGGTGTAGGCAATGGAAACCTGCTCCCCCCAACAATAATGGAATATATGCCGGAGGATTCGCCATTGCTTCGTGGAGAGGGGTGTGCCCCGTTTCTCTGCCTTGAACAGGTCGGTTCATTGGATGAGGCCATCAAATCAGCAAACAGGTTCCATGAACATGTACAGGCTTCTATTTTCACATCTGACATTGATCTGGCAACAGGTGCGGCTGAAAAGCTCCATTTTGCAAACGTACTCATAAACGAGGCTCCTGGCCCCTACAGCGGATTCTGGCACAGGGGACTTGAAAACGCACACAATATGCCGGAAAATATAGTAGATCTTCGCAGGGAATTTTCAAGAACAAAAATAGTAAAATTGAAAAAGTAGAGGGTAGAGGTGAACTCTACTCTGTTTTCTTTGCTCTCATTCTCTTAATGACTTCGTCTCCGAATTCAGAGCACTTCAGAGGCTTTATGTTGAGGACCCTTGCAAGATCCTGGGTAACCTTCTGGTCCCTGTATGCAGACATAATTGCACTTTCCAGAATGTCTGCAGCTTCCATCCAGCCAAGATGCCTGAGCATCATTTCTCCTGAAAGCATAAGTGAGGTTGGGTTTGCAACGTCAAGGCCTGCATATTTTGGTGCAGTGCCGTGAACCGCTTCAAAAATAGCATATGCATCGCCAACGTTTCCGCCTGGTGCAAGACCGAGGCCTCCAACCTGGGCTGCAAGTGCGTCTGATAGATAATCACCGTTCAGGTTTGTTGTTGCTATTACGTCATAATCCTCTGTCCTGGTAAGAACCTGCTGGAACATATTGTCGGCTATCCTGTCCTTAACCACGATCTTGCCTTCATATGATTCCGGGGACTTGTTGTATTCCTCTTCGGTTACTGTAACATCACCGAATTCACTCGCTGCCAGTTCGTAACCCCATTCCTTGAATGCCCCCTCTGTGTACTTCATGATGTTGCCCTTGTGCACCAGTGTAACACTTCTTCTTTTGTTCTGAGCGGCATATTCTATGGCTTTCCTGACAAGCCTCTGTGATCTGAACCTGCTGATTGGCTTAATCCCTATACCAGTATCATCGGTCAGGGAAATCTCGAAATTATCAGCAAAAAACTTTCTCACCATCTGGGCTTCCGGTGAATTGTATTTCCATTCTATTCCTGCGTAAAGATCCTCAGTGTTTTCCCTGAAAACAACCATGTTCATTTTCTCTGGGCTTTTGACAGGTGAGGGAACTCCCGGGAAGAATTTTACAGGTCTTATGTTGGCGTACAGGTCAAAGTACTGCCTTAATGCAACATTCAGGCTCCTGAATCCCTGACCAATTGGTGTGGTCAGTGGTCCCTTGATTGAAACAATACATTTCTTCAGCTGGTCGAGAGATTCCTGAGGAAGGAGTTTTCCGGTTGTTTCCATGGCCTCTTCGCCAGCAAGAACTTTCTCCCATACTATGTTCTTATCTCCGTTATATGCGATTTCCAGTGCCGCATTAATCACGGCAATTGATGATTTTGTAATATCAGGGCCAATTCCATCTCCCTCGATGTAGCCTATGGTAGGGTTGTTTGGCACATCTAGGCCCTTTCCGTCTATTACTTTGATGTAACTCATAGTATCAAACCCATAATTTGTTTGAAGGTCTTATACTTTCTACCTTGATTCAGGATAATGACTTTAAATACATATTTATTAAAAGTGCATTAACCCTGATTCCATACTCCAGAAACATTATTAGGCATGCCACCATGGAACTTGAGTGAACCTTACAACGGGAATTCACTATTTTGAAGATAACTTTGTTTCAGCTCGCTCCCCTGAGCCCCATCAGCCTCTGTTCATTGCTGAAAGGCCTTTTGTCTTAAGGCGTGATGCATGATGATTGGCGCAGTTCTTGGACTACAGTTCGGTGATGAGGGAAAGGGCAAGATCTCTGATTTCCTCAGCGACAAGTTCCAGGTTGAGGTAAGATTCAACGGCGGGGCAAATGCAGGCCATACAGTGGTTGCCAATGGCGAGAAATACAAATTCAGGCTTGTCCCATCTGGATCTCTCAGGTGCGAAACAGTAATTCTTGGAAACGGGATGGTCATCGATCCGCAGGCGCTTATTGATGAGATAAGCAACCTTAAATCTTCCAGGTGTAAGGCCAGGATTAAAATCAGCAAGCTTGCACACGTTGTTACCCCTATGCACAAGGAGTTGGACAGGAAGGAAGAGGAAGTAAGGTCAAAACTGAGCCTTGGCACTACAGCACAAGGCATAGGGCCAACTTACGAGGACAAATACGCCAGAACCGGAATACGGATGAATGACCTGCAGAACCTTGAAATTCTCCGTGAAAAAATAGAGATCATTTACAGGATGAAGCTAAACCTCCTGTCTGATACGGAATTTTCAGACCCATCAGTAAGGGAAAAAGTTGCCCTTGATCTCCATAAGGCAGGACAGGAGCTTGAACCCTATCTTGAATATACAGAAGCAACAATTTACGATCTTTACCAGAATGGAAAGAACATCTTGTTCGAAGGGGCACAGGGAACGATGCTGGACATAGACTTTGGAATGTATCCCTTTGTAACTTCATCAAATGCTCTTGCTGGTGCCCTTTCACTTGGTGCAGGATTTCCCTTCAGGAGAGTTGACTATGTTCTTGGAGTGGTCAAGGCATACATGTCAAAGGTTGGAGCCGGGCCTTTTCCAACCGAGATCCATGGCGAGCTGGCAGACAGGTTAAGAGACGTTGGGAATGAATACGGGACGGTCACCCGCAGGCCCAGGAGAGTTGGCTGGCTGGACCTCCCTATGCTAAAATATTCCATAAGGATGAATGATGTTGATGCTATAGCTCTCACCAGGCTAGACACTCTAGGAGAAATGGACACCATAAAGATCTGTACCTCCTACAAGAAAAACGGAAAAGAGCTCAACTACATCCCCAGAAGCTTCAAGGAACTTGAAGAGCTTGAACTCACTTTCAGGGAGGTTGAGTCATGGGGTAAACTTGATCCTGAGATCCTTAAGAAGCATGATTATTCGATGCTTCCTCAGAAAATGAAGGATTACATCAGGATAATTGAGGATGAGCTCAAGGTCCCTGTTGAAGTCCTGTCTCTGGGTGAAGGGAGGGAAAACACCATTGTAACCCAGGGTTCCAGGCTCAATCATCTATGACAAGGCGTATTGGTGCATGATCTGACCCGGTTACTTCCATCAGTATGTCGGAGGAAACCACCTTTTCCTTTATTTCAGATGAAACAACAAAATAATCAATTCTCCAGCCGATGTTCTTTTCTCTTGCATTGAACCGGTATGACCACCATGTATAGTTTCCCGGCTCGTTGTTGAAAAGCCTGAACGTATCCACATATCCGTGATCCAGGAATTCAGTGAACCACTGGCGTTCCTCCTGCGTGAAACCTGCATTTTTGGTGTTGTCCTTCGGCCTTGCTATGTCAATTTCAGTATGTGCAACGTTCATGTCACCGCACACAATCACCGGTTTTGATTCCCTGAGTTTCTCGAGCAGTCTTAACACCCTGTTGTTGAAGTCGATCTTGTAGTCCAGTCTTGTGAGTTCCCTCTGTGAATTGGGGAAGTATATGTTCACAAACCAGAAAGCGTCCAATTCTATCCCTAATACCCTTCCTTCTGTCTCCTCGCCAAATTCTCCCAGTCCTGTGAAATGAGACAGTGGTTTCCTTCTTGTCATGATCAGTGTTCCGCTGTAGCCTTTCTTTTCCGCAGGATTGGCAAATGCCAGGTACTTTTTTTCTGTAAGTTCCATGGGCATCTGGAATTCGTGATTCTTGATCTCCTGGAATGCGAAAATATCTGCGTCTTCATCCAGGACAAAGTCAAGGAGACCGTTCCTGATTGCTGCTCTGATTCCATTAACGTTCCATGATATGATCTTGGTTGGCAATACGGGTAGATTAACTCAGGTACCAATAAATTTACCTTCATTTTGAGCCATGGCAAACATTAATCATGATTTATATCATGATAGGGTTGATTAGAATGGAATCCGCTGAAAGTAAACCAGAAGGAAAGAGAGTTATTAGAGCGCCCCGCGGGAAAGAGTTGCACTGCAGAGGCTGGGGACAGGAAGCCGCTCTCAGACTTTTAATGAATAACCTTGATCCTGAAGTAGCCAAGGATCCTGACAATCTCATTGTATACGGTGGAAAGGGGAAAGCAGCCAGAAACTGGGAAAGCTTCGATGAAATAACACACATGCTCCAGGAACTTTACAATGATGAAACCCTTCTTATTCAGTCCGGAAAGCCCGTTGGTGCTTTCAAGACAACCAAGTACGCACCCAGGGTCCTTATTGTTAATGCCCAGATAGTGCCAAGATGGGCCACAGATGACATCTTCTGGGACCTTGAGAAAAGAGGTCTCACCATGTTCGGGCAGATGACTGCAGGAAGCTGGATATACATAGGTACACAGGGAATCCTTCAGGGAACCTATGAGACACTTGCTGCAATAGGAAAGAAAGAGTTCAACCAGGAAGGCCTGAAAGGAAAATGGATCCTCTCATCCGGATTGGGTGAGATGGGAGGTGCTCAGCCCCTGGCAATTACCATGAATGACGGTGTTGGGATTATAGTAGAGGTTGACAGGAGCAAGATCGACAGGAGAATCAATGGTAAGTATCTTGATACCTGGGTTGACAACCTTGATGAGGCCCTTAAGCTCAAGGACCAGGCCTTAAAGGAAGGAAAGCCTCTCTCAATCGGATTGTTGGGAAATGCCGCAACAATTTATCCTGAACTGCAGAAAAGAGGCATCATTCCAGACATCATAACGGACCAGACTGCAGCCCATGACATTAATGTTGGATACATCCCGGAGGGGTACAATGTCCAGGAAGCCGAGAAGTTCAGGGAGAAAGACCCTGATGGATACAGGAAGGCCGTTTATGCATCCATTGTGAAGGAAGTGAAATCCATGATCTGGTTCAGGCAAAACGGGTCCAATGTTTTCGATTACGGAAACAACCTGAGAACAAGAGCCATGGAAGGAGGCCTGGAAAACGCATTCGACATTCCGGGGTATGTCCCCGGATACATCAGGGATCTCTTCGCCGTTGGATCGGGCCCATTCAGGTGGGTGGCTCTCAGCGGTGATCCGGAGGATATTTACAAGATTGACCAGGCCATAATAGACAACTTCGGCTACGATGAACACCTGGTAAAGTGGCTCAAGCTTGCAAAGGAAAAAGTAAAATTCCAGGGACTTCCCGCAAGAATATGTTACGCCGGTTATGGATTGAGGGAAAAAATCGGACTTCTCATCAATGACATGGTCAAGAACAAGATACTATCTGCACCAGTCGCCATCGGAAGAGATCACCATGATACTGGATCGGTTGCTTCCCCATACAGGGAGACTGAGGCCATGCTGGACGGGAGCGACGCAATTGCAGACTGGCCCATCCTTAATGCATTGCTCAATGCATCATCAGGAGCAACCTGGGTGTCAGTGCATCATGGAGGAGGCACAGGCATAGGAAATGCGATTCATGCAGGATTTGTCATGGTTGCGGACGGAACAGATGAGGCTGCAGAAAAGATCAGCAGAGTTCTCAATGCGGATCCGGGGATTGGCGTAATCAGGCATGCAGATGCAGGTTACGAGAGTTCCAGGAGTCTGATTCGAAAGGGAACCAAGTTCAAGGTGCCTTACTTCAAGGAATAATTCCATAATTTTTTCAATATCGGAAAAACAGAACCATTTGCGGATCCGGCCAGGCCGGATTCATAAATTTTTGACCATGCCGAGAAATCCTGACAGGATTCTCCAATGGATAATTTTCAACCTCTCCATAAACCAATACCCAACCCGATAAAGAACACAACAATTGTGAAGGAGACTATGAGGCTCCCGAAATGCACAGCCGATGAGTAATTCATGACCTGATGGACAATGGAGCCAAGCGAGATATTGGGTATGAATGTCAGTCCCAGGAAATATGCAATTATGAAGGCAACAATGATAAGAACAACAGAAACAAAGGCTTTCTTCAGTGCAAATCCAAAGAGAAGTCCGTCTATGAAAACAAGCAGTATTGTGACCTCTGCAGCATATGGCTCCAGGAATGGAGGATAAGTTACTACCATTATTTTCGCATCCTTGGGAATTTCATTGGATTAAGTGTATCTATGGTTATGTTGATTTAAACGTTCCTTTATTTTTCTTTCGCAAAGAAAAAATTGAGTATGCAGGATTTATGCCTGGCTGGTATTTGCTTCCCTGGTTTCTGATTTTGAATTGGATGCAACCTTGAGGAAGAAAGACAGGACAAAACCAACTGCAACTGCACCGATTACAATAGCCACTCCGGGACCATGGTTCCCCAGGAAGTACGGTCCAAGGAAAGTGGGAATAAATGCAACTCCAAGATTAGTGGCTACACTGTACATGGAAGTTGCAAAACCAGCCTGTGCTGCGTCTGGAGAGTATCTTGTTGTTGACGTCATTGCCATTGACCAGTATGCATTTCCAAAGAATCCGAACATGAAGAATGAGGCAATCAGTATTCCATAATTTCCGCTGTATGCAAGTCCGTATCCAAGCAGTGCCATCGAGATTACGGCCAACACTGATGTGAAAACCATGCCGGCTCTTACTCTTTTCAGGGATTCAAATATTGGAGGAAGGATTATTGCCCCAAGTGCTGAACCAAGGAACGATAACCCGGTAAGGACCCCGGAGTACTGGATGGCGTTAGATTTCAATGTCGGGAATGCACCAAGTGCTTCTGCTGCAATGCCACCCAGCATGACTGAAAAGGATGAGATTATAAGACCAACGTACCAGTTTTTGAACATTCCTGCCTTGAATACTCCCCTTAAGGATCGGCCCGCATAGTCTCTTGGATATTTCTTTGTAACGAATGGAAGCATAATAAGTGCAATTAATGAGAAAGCTGCTTCCAGCAGGAATACATGGTTAACTGTTCCCAGTGAAACCAGCAAAGATGGAGTGAGAAAAGCTCCTGCAGACATCCCCAGAAACAGTATGCCAACACTTACACCTACGATCATGTGGCTTCTTTCCCTGCTTATGGACTGAGCCAGGGAACCGACCGGCCCTAGAGCGAGAGGATAGGCAATTGCAGCAATAAACTGGGCAACAAACAGGAAATCGTAGTTTGGCGAGAATGCCCTGAGAAAGAGCCCTATGCTTGATATCAGTGCCGCTGAGATAAGAGAAATCGTAACTGAGAATTTCGCAGAAAGATATCCGGAGACCAGGGCAAATATTACCATGGTGTATCCATATAACGAGATTAGAATTGTAATAGAAGAGAGCTGTACACCAAACTGTCCTATGAGGCTTGGTACGAGAGGAGCCAGAGAAAACCAGCCAAAGCCGATTGTAAAGTTCAGAATCCAGTATGGAATCAGGTATACTGTTCGGTTCATTTAACCGGTTAAGAATATGAATAATATGAATTTATCCTAAAATTTATTGCATTAATGACTATTATAGTCCGTATATAAATAATATAAATGTAAATACTCTGAAAAGGAAATTTTAATGTGTTAAATGCCATTATTTGGCTGTGTCATTGAAAGCAGTAATAATGGCAGGTGGAAAAGGGACCCGTCTGAGACCAATAACCTATTCCATTCCGAAGCCACTTGTGCCAATAGCAGGAAAACCCTGTATAGGATACGTCCTGGATTCATACTATGAAGCAGGAATAAAGGATGCAATAATTACTGCAGGATACAAATTTGAGGCCCTGATAAATGGTGTTATAAAGTTCAAGCATCCTGATCAGAACATACTTTTTTCTGTTGAAAGGGAGCCTGTGGGCACTGCAGGGAGTATCAAGCTGGTTTCAAAATTTCTTGATGATACATTCATAGTAGGCAGTGGGGACACTCTTGCGGATTTTAACATTACAAATATACTTAAATTTCACCGGGAGAAGAAATCTAAGCTTACAATCGCACTGACAACTGTTGACGATCCTTCGCAGTTTGGAATTGTGGAAATGGAGGATAATGTTGTCACAAAATTCCTTGAAAAACCAACTCCGGACAAAGCTTTTTCCAACCTGATAAACGCCGGTCTTTACATTATTGAACCGGAAATTCTCGATCTTATTCCTGAGGGGAAGCCGTATGATTTCGCCAAGGAACTCTTTCCAAAACTCCTTGAAAACGGCATCAGGATCCATGGGTATGTTGGAGAAGGCACATGGCTTGACACCGGGAGACCCAATGACATGATAAGGGCAAACCAGCTTATGACTGAAAAATATGGATATACTTTCTCCGATCCAGAGGTTTCCGGGAAACTCATAGTCAACTCGTCACTACGACACTTTAAGGGATCAAAACTTACAGGTCCCACCTTTATCGGTGAAGGTGTAAATTCCATGGAGGGAACTATTATTGAGGGCTCTGCAGTATATGATGGTGTCCAGATCGGAAAGAATGTCACCATCACTGACTCAATCCTAATGGACGGAGTAAAGGTTCTGGACGGAGCGAAAATAGAAAGATCTGTTATTATGAAAGGCACAGTAATTGGACAAAAATGTGAGATACACGAAAGTGTGCTTGCACCAAAACTTAATCTTCAGAGTAATTCCAGAGTATATAATGTATCTCTCTCTTCAGAAATAGTCGAAGAGGAGAATTAATTTTTTTAAAAATTTAGAGAAAACCGGCTTTCTGGAGAATAAGGAGATCCTCTGTTGTAAGCTGCTCACCATTCTTGAACTTGTCAAATAATGTTGTAGCTTTCTTCTGGAGTTCTCCTTCCTTTTCCTTCTTCTTTGTGGCCCTGGATTTGGTCCTTATGCTGGAAATAACCTTCTCAAGGTCCCTCAGTTCAGTCTTTGCCTGAATGAAAGCCTCATGTTCCTTAGTTGATTCCTGGCTGAATTTAACAAACTGTTCGTGGAATTCATCTGCCTTCTTCCTGGTTTCATCCAGATCCTGAAGGCTTTTGTTAATATCCTCGCTGATTGCAGTTATCTTCTTGGAAATCTCGTCGATCTCCTTCTTCAGGGTTTCGCCACTCTTTCTCTCGCCGTTGATCTTCTGACTGAGGTCCTTGATTGAATCATTGCTTTCAAGTTCTTTCTCCCTGAAGCTCTTTATCTGTCTGATCTCGTTGCTCAGTTTTCTAATCTCAGAAACAACTTTGGCCTCGTCCTTCTTGTCCAGCTGTGTGGTCTGCTGTCTTGTCTCCAGTCTCTGGAGTTCCTTTTCCTTTGCTCTGAGACCTCTGCGATCGACGCCTTCTACGTTGGTTTCTTCCCTGACCTTGCGATATTCCTTCCTTAGTTCGGATAATTCCTTATAATGTTCTTCCTTTTCTGCGCGAAGTTTTTGAACCTGCTCGATGAGATCGTTCTTCTCAGCAATCTTCTTCTTAACTTCTTCGCGCATTTCGCGAACTTTGTTGTTAAGTATGTCTCTTTCCTCAGCGAACCTGTGGCTCTCACCAGCAGCATCGTCTCTCTTCTTAATGTGTTCTTCCACTATCTTTCTGATAAGTTCACGTTTTTGCTCAAAGTCTTCTAAAAGCTCGCTCATACTCACCAATCACGCAAAAGCTTTTTCAGAATGCCCGATTTAAATAAATACCTTTCGTACGGCCAGAGTCGCTTTGCCAAGTTCTACATATGGCATCTGCAGTTGATTTTTCGTAGTTTCCCATAGGCCAGACGGGAAACTTCTTTTGTTGGATATGTCCCTATTGTTGGCTTTTAAGAAATAGATAATGCGAAAATAATGCAAATATCTATATCTATTGTAAGACCAAAGCTTTTATTGGCTGAGCAATTGTGAAATAACCGGGAAATAGCATCCATATGTCAGCAATTGCACTGGAGATATCACTTGCCGTCCTTCTAGGCTCCATAGCCATAGATTTTATATTTGGAGAACCGAGGAAGTGGGTCCACCCTGTAACTGTGATAAGGAAAGTGGGACAGGTTCTTGACCCGTATCTCAGAATAATTGAGAACAAACAGGTGGCGGGACTCCTCTACGTTTTGCTTATAAGTGCAATGTTCGGGGGACTCATTTATGTTGTTCTTTATGCAGCATACAGTTTTGTAATCGCATATGCAATAATTGCCATAATTCTTCTTAAGGGATCCTTTTCCATGACTTCCATTGGACAGGACATAAATCCCGTGGTTAAAGCCCTCGAAGAAGGCAGAGTTGAAGAGGCACGGACTTTTGCTTCCAGGATAATAAAGAGAGATACTACTGATCTTGATGCTTCCGGCATTTCCTCTGCGGTTATAGAGACAATTTCCGTGACTTTGCTTAATGATGTTTTTGCTCCCCTGTTCTATTTTTCATTCTTCGGCATAGCGGGTGCTTTTATTTCAAGGGTCACGAACGTGCTCGACACCCTGGTAGGGCAGAAAAACAGGAGGAACATTGACTTCGGTAAATGGCCATCCATAATCCACACGGTCTTTAATTATATACCAGCAAAAATCGAGGCACTCTTTATAATGATGGGTACCGAATTGCTGAACTACCGGGTAAACAGCATTTCATTCATTGCAGCAAGAACTTCCACTGATAGTCCCAATAATGGCTGGGCAATGGGGGCCATGGCTTCTTCCCTTAACCTGAGGCTGGAAAAAAGCGGTTATTACATAATAAACGAGAATGGATTTGAACCATCCGTTGGTGACGTGAAAAGGGCCCTTAAGGCATATTACATGTCCTTCTACATTTACCTCATAATATTCGTGATACCGGTGATGATTCTGATTTATTTCCTGCCTATCTTCTAAACTGTGATATGGCAGAGTTGAATCTTCTTACTTCTTCAATGGGTTTTTCAGCGTTGTATATTGCTCTTCCCACAATCAGAAGATCTGCACCATGTCGCATTGCTTCCTCTGGAGTTCCACCCTGTGCACCGATACCGGGAGTGAGGAGAACGAGTTCATTTGTTCTTGCACGGATCCCTGAAAGCATTTCATAGTTGTTTCCCGGAGCTATGAGCCCATATACACCTGTTTTTATTGAAAGGTCGATTAGTTCATCGGTTCTTGGATGAATGAATTGAGAGGCACCCGGGTGACTCATGGCCACTACTGAGAATACTTTTGTATCACCTGCAGCTTCAACAACAGACTTCAGGGAGTCCTCTCCTGTAAAGGAATGGCTTATGACTCCCCACGCCCCTTCCCCGGATACTTTGTCCACAATTAGCCTGTTGGTGTTGGGAATATCTGCAATCTTGAGGTCACAGATCACTCTCGCATATCTGGAAAGTTCGGAAACAATAGATGACCCCCTGACCATAAGAAGAGGCCAGTTGACCTTTAACGCAAACACTTCCTTGCCTATTTCTCTGGCAAGATCAAGGGCAAAATCACAGTCAAAAACATCGACGGCAACAACCAGCTTCGAGTCCACTTCTTACCTTTACAACATATGACTAACGCTTAATTAATTTATGGAAAAAATGGAGGGAAAGGGTGGCTTCAGCTTGAAAGATAAATTACTGGACCATGTCTATGCCAAGGTCCTCGTCAAATCCGCCAAGAAGTTTTCTTATGTTTCTGGCTTCGCTTCTGCCGGATATCATATATGGTGATTTTACACCTGTGAGAAGTACAAGAACCTTGATCTTGTCACCCATCTCAGGCTCTATGCTTGCACCCCATATTATGCGTGCATCCCTGTCAATCCTCTTCTGGATTTCAGACATTGCATTCTCTGCCTCGCTCATTGTCATGTTGGGGCCGCCAATGACCCTGATAAGGCAGTTTTTGGCGTCCGATATATCAGCCTCAACAAGAGGAGATGATATTGCATCGTTAACTGCGGAAAGGACACGGTTTCCTCCACCTGATGCTTCACCTATGCCTACCATTGCGACACCACCGTCTTTCATGATGGTTTTTATGTCGGCATAATCCAGGTTTATCAATCCTGTCTTCGTGATCATTTCCGTTATGCCTTTCATTGCCTCTGAAAGAACTGAGTCAGCATACTGGAATGCTTCCTGAATAGGTCTCTTTGGAACTTCCTTGAGAAGCTTGTCATTGGGTATTGCGATCACTGTGTCAGAATAGAGAGAAAGTTTCTCGAGTCCGGCAATGGCATTTTCCATTCTGACATGTCCTTCAGCAGAGAATGGAAGGGTTGCTATGGATATGACCAAGGCGCCTGAGTCCTTTGCAGCTTTTGCTATTATTGGTGCGGACCCCGTACCGGTTCCTCCGCCCAGGCCGCATGTTATGAAGGCAATATCTGTCCTCTGAACGAGCCTCTGGATCTGTGGAAGATCCTCCAGTGCGGCCTCTTCTCCTATTTTAGGTATGGCACCGGTTCCCAGTCCCCTGGTCCTCTTCTTCCCGATGAGCATTCTGTATTTTGATCTTATAGTTGTAAGGTGATTTGCATCAGTGTTTACCGCTATGAGTTCTGCCCCATCAATACCTTCACTGGTAAGTCGGTTTATGGTGTTTGAACCGCCTCCACCACAACCTATGATCTTTATCCTTACTCTGAGCCTCTTGGCTATTTCAAGAATTTCGCGATCTTCCGGGGATATGAAGCTGTCTTCTTCACTTTCCACGTTAATGTGAGGCTGCTCTGAATTGTCCATTGCAGATTTATAGAGAAGGTCAACTATGTCTACCATATGTCTGATAAGATAATAACAGGGTTATATAATTTTTTTGTCAGACAAAAAAACAAATATTAGCTCCACAATTAAGCAGAACTTCGTTTTTAAATGTCTGACAAATTCCTTTAATGGCGGTTTCTGCGACTCATTATCAACGGAACCGGTATAAACGAAATAATACCGGAAATAAGCAAAACGATTGCCGAGGCCGTGTAGAACATTGAAATGTAGGACTTCTGTGCAAGCTGGCCAACTCCAAGGAATATTGAGTCGACTATGCCTGCAGGTATCATTGCTGTTATGATCAGAAATACGATTGTAAGGCCCATGACTGACCCCAGGTTCACCATAAGTGTTCTTACTCCTGCAGTCTCTCCTCTTAACTGAGCAGGTGCTGACAGCATTATCGAGGTGCTGTTTGGTGTGTAAAATAGTCCATTTCCTGCACCCATTATTATCATAGGGAATGCAAAAAGGAGGTACGGGGACCTTAGAAGAATTAGCGCCGCCCCCAGGAATGAACCTAATCCTGTGAGGACGAGCCCCAGATTTTCAAGAAATGTGTCAGAAAATCTTGATTTCAGGTGGCCTGACATGTAACTGAGAATACCCATAGATCCGGCAAGAGGTATAAGGAGTATGCCTGCAACAAGAGCTGAAAACCTCAATGGGCCCTGATAGAAGAGGGTGTAAAGGAAGATAACGGAAAACCGGGAGATGGAGGCCATAACAAGGGCCAGAGTCGCTACCGCAATTGCAGGGTTCTTCAGGATTCCCGGATTCAGTATGGGTTTCTCTGATTTCCGTTCCTGATACCAGAACAGTGAGAAGAAAACCACCAGCCCTGCAAGAAGGAAAAGAAGTGAAGGAGTGAGAAGGTCTGATCCGGGAATTATGGTGAGGAAAATGATTCCTGTGATAATAGTCAGGGAAAGAAAGAGCGCGCCTCTTCCGTCGATTTTTCCCTTCTTGCCCTTGTTGATCTCCCTTATGATCCGATTTGCCATTACATATCCGACCAGTGTAATCGGGATGTTGAAAATGAAAATGGCTCTCCATGACACCACTGTAAGAATACCTCCAAGAAGCGGACCAATGGATGTGCCAATGGCCAGAACTGCAGCGTTGATTCCCATTGCTCCCCTGAGTTCCACAGACTTGAAAGTGTCAGTTATAATGGCAAGGCTGTTTGAAAACAGGAAAGCTCCACCGATTCCCTGGATAATTCTTCCTGTGAGAAGCATGTAACCATCTGCTGAAGCTGCAGACAGGACAGAACCTGCAAGAAAAACCAGGTAACCCAATGAATAAAGTCTCTTTCTTCCCACTATATCGGAATACTTGCCCAATACTGGTGTGAGAACTGTAAGTGCAAGGGAATATGCAACAATTATCCATATTGCAAGGAAGAATGAGATCCTAAGGCCGAAAATGATTGCAGGAATGGCAATTATGAGAGAAGAAGTGTTAACGACAGATAGAAACGTGCCCATTCCTGTTACTGAGATTATCTTCTTTCCGTAGGAATCCGTAACTAAATGCCCCCTTCATAGGTGCTGTCTGCGCACATATATGGAATCCTGAAATTCAATCTAAAACATAAATGATCCTAAATGGTAATATGGTTCGCACATGGCTTATACACATGGGAAGTATCACATTTTCATGGAAGAGCTCAACAGAAAACTTTCTGGAATACTTCTTGAAAAGGGAGCCATAAAATTCGGTGATTTTGTTCTCACATCCGGCAAGCGTTCAAGATACTATGTGGACATTAAAGACGCAGCTACTGATCCGGATGTGCTTGGACTCATCTCTGAATTATTCACGGGAGCCATCGGAAAAAAGAAGATCGCAGGTGTTGAGCTTGGGGCTGTACCATTGCTTGTTGCAACTGCTATAAGAAAGGGACTCCCGTACATCATCATAAGAAAGGAAAGAAAACACGGTACCGGAAAACTAACTATTGGAGAAGTGGAAAAGGGTGAGGAAATAGAAATCCTGGAAGACGTGGTCACTACCGGAGGATCAATAATGAAAGCAGTGAATTATCTTAGAGAGAGCGGTGCAATTGTGAAAAAAGCATACTGTGTTGTTGACCGTGAAGAAGGGGGAAGGGAACTTCTGGAATCCAACGATGTTCAGCTGGTTCCCCTCATTAGAATATCCGAGATAATGCCTGCTGACAGCCATCAGTGAAAAAGATCAGGAAAGAATATCATCTATTCTTCCAATTTCTATTGGAGTGGTGTCCTTTCCAACAAATACACCTTTACTGTTTGCGATTATCGATGACCCTACATACATATTGCCGAAATTGGCAGTCCCTTCTTTCACGGGGACCTTGAAATATTCCGAAAGGGTTCTCATTTCCTCTTCTGTTGCCTCTGGAGTAACAAGCATTCCCTTCTGCGTTAGTACTGCTGCGCTTCCAACCGTTTTGATTCCGCCAATGGTGCCTTTTACCACTTCCACACCAAGTGCGTCCTCAATCTTCTTCTGCGAAGCTGCCGTGAATGCCTTGTGGATCATTGCTGCCTTATCGTTTGCAATTACATCATTTCCGATTGCGTTAACCTTATCCTTTAACACCAGTATATTGCGATCCTGAAGGAAATCTGAAAACTGGTGATCTGCCCCGCCTCTTGGAAGAACAATACCGTTTGAGTTAAGAGCTATGAAAGTACCGATAAGACTGGAATTATCTATGAAAAGCTTCTCAACAGGTACCTGAAGCCCTTCAGATATCTGTACAGCTATCTCTTCTTCTACGTTTTTTGGAAGAAATACCACATCTTCCCATGCCTTTCCATAAACGCCTATGAAATTGCTTCTTAAAATAGAGATCTTTTGTATCATTTAGGTTGGATTTTATGGCAGAATTACTTCTGCCGTTCCGTCCTGTAATTTAATAACCTTGACGGAAATTTTTGATTTTATCTTCTCCCTGCCCTGTGCCCAAACTGATTCATTGACACGGTTGTCTATCCAGATCTTGGATTTTTCAACCTTTGTGCTTCTTGACACGTATTCCTTGAGAACCTCAATTGCCGTGTCTGCCCTTCTTGAGGCTGATGATCTTTTTGCGGCCCTGAGCGGGACGTTCAGCACTATTTCGTTGGTTAATTCATTTTCTACCATTACAGTCACCATTAAAGCTTAAGATTGTTCCTTCTCCAGTTTCTTCTTCTGGGATTAGAAGTAACTCTTCTGGCAGTCTTCATCATGACCCAGCCAGGTACTCTTCTGTTTTCCTTTACTTTTCTCAATAGCCTTGTTTTTCGGCCAAGTTCCTTGTTTCTGCTCATTGTTATCTCCTCTCTATCTTTGTTTCCCTTTTTGTTTCAGTTAACCTGGCAAGGATGTCCTTTATGTCTGAATCAGTGAGCAGGCGGTTTATCCTGCCCATGGATGCCAGCTGAATCAATTGATTTTCAACATTTTCTGCAATATCCGGCCTTACCAGCCGTACGTTGGAAAGACGCTCTCTGGCATCCGGAGCCAGTATCTGTCTCAGGATCTGGGCTTTTCTGGCCTTTTCTGCTTCCTGAGCTTTCTGCTGTTCCTCTGCCTGCTTCTGATCTGCAAGGTTACCTTGCATCTCCATAAGCTTTTTTCTTCTTAATGCTTCAAGTTCGTCTTCGTTATCCATTTCCTATCACTCATAGATACTTCTCGAGCGAAGGATCTGACTGGGCAAGTGTTTTCATAGCCTCCTTTGATGCCTTGTCCAGGATTGATGCCCCTTCCGGAGCGATTGATCTGCCTTTCTTGTCTTTTTTAACGTATCCGAGTTTTTCAAGAGTCTGGAGCATCTGTCTTACGATATACCTGCTTCCCTTTGCGGGATGGTATCTCTGGGAGCCTCTGTCCACTCTGCCGCCGTATTCTTCACTCAATCTTGAAATTCCAATAGGTCCCTTGACGAATACCTTTCTAAGAGTTGAGGCAAGCCTGATGTAGAACCATTCCGGATCTTCCCATGACTTTTCCTTGTGAATTCCTGCCTTAAGGTAGTCGGCCCATTCGGGAACCTCTAATTTCTTCTTCTTGAACTCCTCTGCGAGTTGTTTCATGAGGAGCTCTGGAGGTACTTCCTTAACATTTACCATTAAACATCACGAATAGGGGTGAATTTGAAAACTGCTTATAATTCTTTCTGGAAGCTGAGAAAATTCGCCAGGTTCATGTTTTACATCAGATTCCTACTATCCTATACAGAACGGTTTACAACATTCATCACAATAAACAGGGCAGCGAGGTTAAGAGCCAGGGTTGCAAGATAAAAGAAGAGAGGATAGGAAAAGGTGCCAATAATCACCTCGTGCGACAGGGCAGTGGCAATGCCTGTTGGGACAGATGCTATTGTCACAGTCATGAGAAACATGATTGTAAGGGCTATACCTCCCCCAAATGAGTAGAAATTAACTGTTGTTGCCCCCTTTGGAAGTTTCCTCACAAGTCTTCGTATGTTGAACAGAGAGGTATAGACATATACCACCACAAGGTTCGCAGGAAGCAGCAGCATTACCGCAATGCCGGGGGACTCCTTGAGGAGGAAAAGTATTGAAATTGGTGTTACGATTACTGCGAAGATTACAGTTCCCACCATATTCTTTGAATAAATTATCTCACTGAGCTTCAGTGGAAGTGATTGAAGTACACTTATGCCGTTTCCCTCGGATATAATCAGGGCAATTGCATAGAATGATGATGAGATAACAACTATGGACATAAGTGCGTAATATAGTGAAACTGTTCCGAAGGAAACACTGGAAGAGTAAAAGAAGAGCTGGAACAGCGTTGGTGTCACAAAAATTATTGGAACGATGATGAGTATTGAGTTTTGGGGCTTTCTGAAAATATTTCTCATGTCCTTTATGAAGGTGTTTCTGTAAAAACCATGGACAATGGCTTTCTTGCTTGAACCATCATAAGAATTGCTGGAATGATTCTCAGCCTGTGTCAACCTGCCAAATATAATGCTGTTGAACTTCAGGAAGAGTGCTGCAATAATCCCTACATAAAACACTGTAACAAAAATTTCCGTAAATATTGTCCCATACAGATAGGAAACAGGAAACGCCGTGTAGGAGATATTGATCAACGGAACAAACATCAGATAGGGGTGAAATGAGATTGCTGGTAGTGCCGGGAGGCTCCCGGGCTCCTGAAGAGCTACCTCGAATACCACAAAAGCAACAATTACTCCGAGCAGTCTTGCCATATTTGAGAAAGCTCCAAGTTTTCCTCTCCTTGATGAGTTGTGTCTTCCCACCACATATGTTACGAGAACAACCCCGATCATGTAGCCAAGGCCCATGGTTGTAAAAGCCCATATCAGTCCCAGCGGGACAGCATAATAAGACCCGGTTATGACAATATACTCATATATGAGCGGAATCACGATGAAAAGGCTGCTTGAACCATTGTAGACAAACCACGATATGTGCAGTACCTGCCGGCCAATGCTTGTTGGAAGGGGTTTGAGAGGTTCAAAAAGACCATAGCTCCGGATGATGTTGATGAACATTATGGCACTGTAAAGACTGAAAATGAAAATGTATGCATAGATTATGAAGGATATGAGCTGGACATGGACAAGAGGGTTCCCCACTCCCGTATTTGCTATTACAAGAAAATAAGAGAATACAAACATCATTATTGATGTAAGGGCGTAGCTGGTCCTTATGAGCCTCCTGATATACCTGTACCCCTGTTTTGATGAAGTGCTGGCTCTTTCCTGAAACTTTGTTGAGTCCTTCAGTGCGAGGTACCTCTGTTCACTGACTATTCTGCTGCTAAGTTCCCATATGAGGCTTTTCATTTGCTCAGTGTCTCTTTTAGTGATTCTATCACTGGTTTAAGATCGCTGTCCCCTGTGGCGTTGAGGAATATATCCTCCAGTTTGGCATCTTTCTCACCTGCTGATTCCCTGAGTTCCTTCAGTGTTCCAACATCAACTATATTGCCCTTGTAGATAATGGCCATCCTGTGGCAGACACTCTCGGCCACTTCCAGTACGTGAGTTGAAAACAATACAGTTTTTCCTGCTGAAACAAAATCAAGAAGGAGATTCTTAAGGATCTTGGCGGATCTTGGATCCAGTCCGTTCATTCCCTCGTCCAGAACTATAATTTCCGGATCATGGATGAATGCAGATATTATGGCCACTTTCTGTTTGGTTCCGAATGAAAGGGAGCCGATGAAATTATTCATCTTGTCCTCTATCTCAAATGCACTTGCGAACCTGTTTATCCTTTCTGACAGGATGTTATGATCGACTTTCCTTATGGAGCCAACAAATCCCAGGAACTCAAGAGGGGTAAGGGATTCATAGAGAGTTGGCGTTTCCGGGACATATCCTACGATGGTTTTCACCTTCATGGGATTTTCCCCTGCATTTATGCCGTTAACCACCACTAGGCCGGATGTAGGCTCCATTATGGAAGTGATTATTTTCAGGAGAGTGGTTTTGCCTGATCCGTTTGGACCGAGTATTCCAAAAATCTGGCCATTTGGGATTTCCAGGTCTATACCGCCAAGTGCCTGAACTTCTCCGTAACTCTTGTAGAGATCTCTTATTACTATGGAACTGTTAGACATATTTTTCATCCGGGTACATTAAGGTCCCGCACTAGATCAAAGACACATGAAGTATCATGTGGAATACCTGTGCAACCAGGTAAGATGCAAGAGCAGCGAGCAGTGCAAGGCCTGAAGCCTTAACTGCCTCCTTCAGTATCCTCATGTTCATGGAAATTGCTATAATAGAGTTTGCAAGACCCTGCGTCACGGCAACGAGTATGATGGAGATAACAAGGGCAAAATCTCTTGGGAGAAACAGGAAAGGCAGTATGGGGATTGCTGCACCTAGTATGTAAAACATTCCCACGTTGAATGCTGACCTCCTGGATTCTCCTTTGTACTGGCCAACTTTTTTGGTGTCGTGTGACTGATTCCTAAGGATTGCCAACCGTCTGAGGCCTGAAATCTTGTATTGTGATTCTGAATCCTTTGCCAGATAAGCCCCAACGCTCATGCTCATTGTACCGCTGACTCCCACTACAAGGCCTCCAAGTGCAACGTCAAGATGATTTGTTAGGAGTGCGGTAAGTCCTGCTATTGATGCCAGGACTTCTACCAGGCCGTCGCTTATACCATATATGATATCCCTGTTGCGGTCTAGCTTCTCCTTATTCTGTTCCAGCGTATAGCTGAATACGTCCTCGTGCTCTATTTCCTCTTTGATGATTCTTTCTATGCCTTCCTTGAATTCCTTGTCTTCTCCGGCTCTTTTGGCATAGTCCCTGTACTTTGCAACGGTTTCAACCTCGCCGTATTCAAGGAGATTCACTGAAAGACCTATTCCAAGAATTCTGAAAATAAACAGCATGAACCGGATCTTCAGCCTTTTCGGCCTTAATCTTGAAGTGTCTACGCCATTCTTCTGAAGGTAGCTGATCCAGAACTGTGAATGCTGTTTTTCAACTTCTGAAAGTCTCAACAGGTTCTTCTTCAGGTAATCATCCTTTACCTTTTCCGATAATCCTCTGTAAAACTCAAGATCGGTGAGTTCATCTCTGCAGAATTCCTGAATTTCCTTCAAATTTACAGGCATTGGCACGCCGAAGGATTTCTTTTGTTGTTAAAAAGTCATCTACTGATTGACATTCATTGTCACTACGAAATACGTAATAAATATTCGTTTTACATTTGATAAAATATATATTTTTGACTCATATAAGTTATTGATCGATATGACAGACTCTACACATTCTGTGGAGAAAATGAGCAGGATATCCATAAAAGTGCCACCCCCAGGTCCAAACGCCATGAAAATTGTTGAAGAAGATACAAAATACCTGGTGAAAACCACTAAGTCACTCCCAATTGTAGCAGAAAAGGCACAGGGAGCATTTGTACAGGATGTTGATGGAAACATATACCTCGATTTCTCCACTGGAATCAGTGTAACAAATATTGGACACATTCACCCCTATGTCAGGGATAAAGTTGCAATCCAGCTTGACAAACTATGGCATTTTGCAGGAACAGATTTCTATTACAGGGAGCAGGTGGATGCTGCAAGAGCAATTGCTGAAAACACACCGGGAACTTTCCAGAAGAAGGTTTTCTTCAGCAACAGTGGTGCCGAATCAAATGAAGCAGCCATAAAACTTGCCAAGGCCCATACAAAGAAGCAGGAGTTCATCGCATTTATAGGAGGATTCCACGGAAGGACACAGGGTGCACTTTCCATGACAGCATCCAAGGCAATCCAGAAGAAGGGTTTCTTTCCCACCATGCCTGGGGTTGAACATGCTATTTTTCCCAACCCTTACAGGAACCCGTTTGGCATAGACGGGTATGAGAATCCTGATGAACTTGAGAACAGGGTCATTGACTACATTGAAGACTACATGCTTCATACATATGTACACCCCGATAACCTCGCCGGGTTCATAGTGGAACCAGTACAGGGTGAGGGGGGTTATATTGTGCCTCCGAAGGGATTCCACAGGAAACTCATGAAACTGGCGGATGAAAACAACGCTGTCGTGATCATGGATGAAGTTCAGACTGGATTCGGCAGAACCGGGAAATTCTTTGGATCAGAACATTTCGGTGTCGAACCTGAAATAATGTCACTGGCGAAGTCAATTGCATCGGGAATACCGATGGGTGCAGTCGTGGTAAAGGACAGTTTTGATTTCCCGGAACAGTCACTGCACTCCAACACCTTTGGCGGAAACGCACTTGCCAGTGTTGCCTGCGTAGCAACAATAGAGGTCATAAAGAAGGAGAAACTGCTTGAAAATGCAACAAGGATAGGTGCTTACCTGAAGAAGAGGCTTCAGGAACTTTCCGAAAAGTACAGTGCAATTGGGGATGTCAGAGGACTTGGCCTCATGCTTGCAGTTGATTTTGTAAAGGACAGAAAGACCAAAGAACCTGATACAAAGCTCAGAGACACTTTCGAGCTTAATGCCTTCAGGAATGGGCTCCTTTCCCTTCCCACAGGACTAAGTGCCATGAGGTTCATTCCACCACTTAACCTCAGCGAAGAACAGGCAGAAATGGGGATAGAGGCCATAGAAAAGGCCATAAAAGCCACTATCTAAATTTCCTGGTTCATATAGTCAATAAGTCTGGAGAGAGGCATTCCCTCCTTCCATTTTAAACTGAAATTGCCATTTTTTGTTTCGCCCACTTTTGGAAGAATATCATACAAATGACGGATTCTGCCTGTGGGTTCTGCAGGTATGGTAAACATTCTCCACGGATCTCCCGGTACACTCTTCATCCTGTATGCGTAAACAACAAACAGGCCTGCTCTCTGACACAGATCCCGCAGGCGGTTGGCCTGATCCTGCATTCTTCCCGACGCTTCCGTGAAGAGGAGGGATTCATTTATGGAGGATTTCACCTCTATGACCAGAGAATAATCATGCCTCATTGCAATCAGATCTGCCCCGAGAGACCCAGCTGATCTTGTAACAAAAAATGGTTTTGAAAGCATTCCAAGGGCAATACCCCTGTTGCCTTCATCCAGGCGCTTGGCATATTTCTGCAAAACATTCTCTGTCCCTGCAAAAATACCAGCAAGCTCCCTTTCATAAACACTACCGTTCAAGCTATCAGGCGTTATTCCCTTCGTTTAATATAAGTTTGCCTTACTGCTGAACTTTTTCAGGGTATCGATCGAAAACAGCCTTTGCAGCAAGTGTTCCCGAATCCTTTTCTATATTGTATCCAAGTGCATTCAGGGACTGCCCTATTACGTTCAGGGCTTTGATTATATGTGAGGGTTCGACCCATCCCATGTGGCCGACACGGAAATATCTGTCCTTTATCTCAGGGTGGACACCTGCACCAAATTCAACGCCTCTATCCATTGCTGTCCTGATGAATTTCTGAATGTCAACGTTCTCGATATAAACACCCGTAACTGTATTGCTCCTTAGATTTTCCAGTGCAACTATATCCAGGCCCATTTCCATTACGCCTTTCCTGAAAGCCTCTGAACAGGTTCTGTGCCTTGAAATTCTCGCATCCATTGTTTCCTCTTCAATCCTGCTGAAGCTCTCAGCCAGGGAGAATATGGTGCCTATTGGCGGAGTTGCGAAATACCCTCCGCCTCCCGATAGAAAGTTCTCCATGATTTTGTGCCAGTTTCTCAAATCCAGGAGGTATCCTGAGATGGATGGCTGCTGAAGCATTTCCATCGCCCTCCGGGAAGCAACGAGAAGGCCCGCTCCTGTCTGTGCACCAATGGCCTTCTGGCTGGCGGTAAGGCAGACATCAATGTCCCACTGTGACGCATTCATCCTCTCTCCGCCAATACTGGCTACCCCATCAACGATTATGAGTTTTACATAAGGTCTTACAGCTTCTGCTATTTCCTTCATGGGCATTCTGACACCAGTGCTTGTTTCAACCTGTGTTATAGTTACTGCATCAAAATTGCCGCCACTCAGTTCTGATACTATCTGGCTTGTTGTAACAGCCTTTCCTGCCTGGGCCCTCAGTACCTTGAATTTTACCGGGTATCTTGAAAGAATTCCCTCCCACCGGTCTCCAAAAACCCCATTTGTAACAATAAGGATATTGGAATCCTTTGCCAGGAAAGAAACTATGCTTTCCATAGCAGCAGTTCCGCCCCCGGGTATTATGAAAGGCATGTAGGTTTCGTCAGCACCTGTAACCAGCCTGAACTGTTCCAGTGAGTATTTCATAGCTCTATTGAACTCAGGAGAAGCAAAGCCAATATTTGGGACCACAGCAGAACTCTGTACGCCGTAATTGGCCACTGACGGTCCAACATGCAACAATATTCTCGAAACCATGAGATATTAAATGCATCTAACTTAATAAATTAGCATTCCTGCCACAAATTTATTTTGAATTTGTGTATTTGTAAATCAATGGATCAGTTCATTTATGTCCCTCCCAACCCACAGGACACAAACCTCATGAGATTAGCCAAAAAGCACGGAGTTGAAACCATAGAGGAACTTTACAAAAGGGCTGATTCGGACCAGGAATGGTTCTGGCCAGCAGTTATTGAAGACTGCGGCATTAGGTTCGATGTTCCGTTCAGGCAGCTTGTTGAAGATAAAGACGGCATTCCATGGTCCAGATGGTTTGTTGATGGCAGGATAAACATAACTAAGAACTGTGTTGAGAACCATAAGGACAGTTCTGCTCCCGCAATAAAATTCGAGCGTGAGGATGGAACAGCCGGAGCCTTATCATTCAGTGAACTGGACAGGATGACAGGAAAAATGGCAGGATCACTCCTAAAACTGGGGATAAAGAAGGGAGACAGGATTGGAATATACATGCCCCCAAACCCGGAGAGCATAATTTCCCTGTACTCCATAATGAGGATTGGAGCTGTAGCGGTCCCCATATTTTCAGGTTACGGAACAGATGCGGTAAGCACCAGGATTGAGGATGCAGGCATAAAATTCCTCTTTTCCCTTTCAAAATACAGCAGGAAGGGAAAACTTGTAAATGTGAGGAAAACCCTTGAAGCTCTTGATGGAGTGAAGCTCATCCTCATTCATCCTGAAAGGGAGGATGAACTTGATTTTTACCGCCTTATGGAGGAGGGAGAATATACATCCTCCACAGATACAGATTCAGAAGACCCTGCATTAATGCTTTACACTTCAGGAACAACAGGAAAACCAAAAGGTACAGTGCATGTGCACGGCGGCAGTTTCATCAACATAGCCAAAGAGGTCCGTTACTACATGGATATGACATCCCGGGATACACTATTCTGGATTTCCGACCTGGGTTGGATGATGGGTCCTTGGTCAATTATAGGGGCAAATGCACTGGGAGGCTCCATTTTCGTATACGATGGGGCAGTTGACTTCCCGGACTCAAACCGGCTGTGGAACCTCATCTCATCTCACGACGTAACACTCCTTGGAGTGTCCCCCTCACTCGTGAGAACACTTAAATCCAGGGGAATCCGGAAACCGCTCAAGGGAATCAGGCTTTTTGGTTCAACCGGTGAACCGTGGGATGAGGATTCCTGGTTGTGGCTCTTCAGGGATCTTGGCCAGGGAAAGGTGCCCATTGCCAATGTTTCAGGTGGAACAGACATAATAGGCTGTTTCCTGGCCTCAACGGCTGCCATCCCCCTGATGCCAAGGTGCCTTTACAGAGGGCTTGGAATGAATGTGTCTGTTTTAAACGAGAATGGAGAGGAGGTTTACGATCAGGTGGGGTATCTCGTTGCAGGAAAGCACTGCCCCTCCATGACAAGAGGAATCTGGCAGAATGAGGATAAATATCTGGAAACCTACTGGTCTAAGTTTCCGGGTTACTGGATACAGGGAGACTGGGCAAAGATGACAAGGGACGGGTACTTCTTCCTTTTCGGGAGATCAGATGACGTACTGAAGGTAGCCGGAAAAAGGCTGGGTCCAAATGAAGTGGAAAACCTTGCCATGACGGTCGAAGGAGTTACAGAGGCTGCAGTGGCAGGCATTCCCGACAACATAAAGGGTGAGTCGGTATTGGTTTTTTACACCGGAACCAACACGGACAGAACCAGGGATAACATCCGGGAAGCGGTAGTCAACGGATTGGGTAAATCATTTGCACCAAAATATGTTATATGGCTTCCACAGCTTCCAAAGACAAGAAACGGAAAGATAATGAGAAGAGTCGTAAGGTCTGCTTTCCTGAATATGGATACTGGTGATCTGAGCAATATGGAAGATACCGGAGTAATAGACTACATAAAAGAGGTAGGGATGCTTTATGATAACTGATATTCTGGGGATGAAATAGTATGAAATTTGGAGATTCTGAGGTTAAACTGCTTTCTGACGGTACTTTTACTCTTGATCCCGGAGCCGCTTTTGGAATAGTTCCGCATCAGTTCTGGGAAAAGAGAGTAACACGAACGGAGGCTGGAAGAGTTACTCTGGCAACCCGTATACCCTATATTTACGCAAAAGGGTTCAGCGCGCTCATAGATACAGGTATCGGGTCAACTCCAGATGAAAAATACAGGAAGATTTTCGAAATCAAAAAGCCGGATGATCTTCTTGACCAGATAAGGGAAATCGGGAATCCAAAAGACATAGATCTGACGGTTCATTCTCATCTTCATTTTGATCATTTTGGTCACAGCCTTGAGCGCGACAGCAACAGATGGGTGTTTCCGAAGGCCAGGGTTGTTGCACAGAAGGCAGAATTCACTGCTTCAAGGAAAACAAATGAGTTTACCAGGACAAATTATGGGAAACTTGATCTACAGCTACTCTCAAAAGTTAAAAAAATACAGCTCGAAGGCACCACAAGGCTAAAACATGGCCTGATGGCAATTCACACAGGGGGCCATACTATCGGGCACCAGGCCGTAGTTTACAGCAATGGAGGCAAAGAACTGATCTACTTTGGCGATGTGATACCCACGACATTCCACCTGAAACTTCCATATGTAACGGCAATTGACACATTCCCCCTAAGCACTGTGGAGATGAAAAGGAAACTCATAGGCCGAGCAATAAGAAACCACTCCATTTGCATATTCAACCATGATACAGAGGTCCCTGCTGCAGTGCTCACCGGAACGGTAGATGACCCAAAGATAGAATCCGTGGAATTATGAAAATATGGTGAATTCCATCTTATTTGCAAGAATGATATCCATGGCCAGTTCTGCAATGTCAGTGGCGTAAAGGGCCACCCTGAGGGCCTCCTCGGATATTGAAGATGCATAATGAGCGAACTCAGTGCCTTCAACGCCCTCCAAAAGTGCATCCTTCTCTTTCAGAAACGCTGGTTTTCTTGATATTATGGAGTTTAGAATCTCAAATTTCTTTGCATAGAACGCTTCCACTGATGAATTATAAAGTTCAGTGGCCTTTTTCATGAATTCCACCATTGCAGCTTTTTCCTCATTCCCGTCATGCTCACCGGTTGCCCATATCTTGCAAATGTTAACCGCGTGATCCGCTATCCTTTCCAGTATCCTTGAGAATATGAGGTAAAAAATGCTGTTTTCAGCCTCATTCTTTCTTCTGTTTACCATCCTGTAAACATAAAACTGGTACCTGTCAACGTCATCATCCCTGCTTATTACACTTTCAAGGAGCTTGTAATCATTGTCCTCGATTCCCTTGACAACATCTCCCAGCATGGTTTCCACGTTGAGGCTCATTCTCCTCACAGCATTGGCCATGGGGAATGAACTTGCATCCAGAACGTTCTGAAGAACTATAGTCCTCGAGGATTCCTCGAATATTTCCACACCCATGACGAGTCTTGAAAATTTCTTTACTGTTTCCCTTAAGTTGTCATCAATATACTGTGAACTCCTTATCACCAGGGTGTCAAAGTCAGATATGTAAAGAGAGGTAAGGGATCTCTGGAAGTTTTCAAGGTCCACCTTTCCTTCCACATTGATCTTTTTTACCAGTTCGTTTTTCGTCTGAGAAGACTGTGAAATTAACAGATTTCCATTTGTTTCGTCTATGATGAGTTCGCTGCCCTTCTCCAGCCTGTTGTCTCTGATCCATTTGGATGGAAGAGAAACAATATAAGTGGAGCCACCTGTTAACTGTATTCGCCTGGTATATGATGCCATTTATAAGATAAGATTCAATTTACCTATATAGACTGTCCTATTGTTCACTATATATCACAATATAGACTATATCTCTATATATTATAATGAAAGAACCTAGAGAAACTTCCTTTTTATTGAATTATTGATCTTTTCCTTCATGTCATCACTGATTTCGTCCATCTGGTGAGCTGATCTGGCATGTTCAGCGATCTGAGGTATAAGATCGGCGGCTTCCTTTCCTGTGACCTGGAAATCACATTCCAAGCCTATTTCTCTGCATTTGAACTGATACTTGGCCATTTTATCACCAAGTAATATACATATATTTATAATTTAAATATTTCCCGTTTGGTTTCGCATGAAAATGAAAGCTGTTCCACCCATTTCAGGGCTGTTTCCTGTTTCCCTGCTGGGGTGGCATCTGCTGACTGTATCTTCTGGAACTGGAAATACTCCTCCCCACGAAGACTCCTACAAAGAAGACCAACTCAAATATGATGGTGTAGAAAACGGCGTACGTGGGAAGCAGATGTTCATATACTGCGAAAAATGAGGCGTTTAGAGGACCGCTTATACTGGGTGTACTGAATGTTCCATTATTACTCACTGTGAGATTATATGAGTAAAGTCCGGAACCAAGGGATGTTGTATAAGTTATATTCTCAGTAAGGTTTCCAGGATAAGTCTGGTAATGCATCTGGGCGTAGGATACGGTCTTTACCTGCCCGCCAACTTCCTTAATGTTAAGATTCAGTGAGCTGTAATCAAAGCTGCCATTTGGAACTATATAGAAATGAAATGTGTAACTCTGGGAACTCCCGGAATAAGGCGTAACAGATGCCAAAACTGTGCTTCCTGTTTCATTTCCGTTTGAATTCAGGAATTGTGTCTTGTAAGTGGGTTGTGAATAGTAGACTATGCTGGTCAACATTGCCACTACCACAAGTAACACAACTATGAATACGATAAGGCTCCCATAAAGCCTGAGTTTCATTTTGTAAAGTTTCGTGTAATGGAAAGTGAAAAAAGTTACAGCAGGGACTAATACAAATATGAGTTCAGAAACGGTATATATCGCAAGGAGACTGGCCAGAATTGAGAATATAATTGCCAGAAGAGGCGCAACTACCTTGTTATGGTCATAAATCCACTGCTTGTTTATATTCAATACAGGTAGAATACATCTGCCTATAAATTAGGTATCATATTGGAGGTTTTATGGCATTTGTCAGTTCATAATACCTGTATTCCTGAAAAACCCTGAATTTCGGGATTTTGTTGTGAACAATTATTATGGGTAATTATCAGCATTAATACTTTTTATATATTTGTAATAAATGGCGTGAGAATATGTTACCTTCCATCGAGGAACTCAGAAAGATGAGGAAGAACCTCGGAATAAGCCAGAAAGAACTGGCGAAAATCAGTGGGGTGAGCCAGTCTTATATTGCCCGACTTGAAAAAGGAAGCATCAATCCCACTTATGACAAGGTAAGAAAAATTTTCGAGTACCTGAACAAGACTGGCCAGAAGGCAAACACCATCGATATTACCGCTGAGCGGATTATGAGTTCTTCCGTTCTGACATGTTATCCCACAGATTCCATAATATCTGCACTGAATACCATGAGAGAAAAAGGATTTTCTCAGCTGCCTGTTGTTACAATGGATGGCAAGATCATAGGCACTGTCTCTGAATCAGACATAAATGATATGCTTCTCAAAGGTTCTACTCCTGATTCACTGCGATCGCTCATTGTGCGAAAGGTAATGGGAGTAACACTGCCTCAACTTGACAAAAATTCTCCAATTTCCATGATTTACCCGCTTCTCAAGTTTTCAAACGCTGTCCTCATAGTTGATGGTGGAGAACTAAAGGGAATTATAACCAAAGCCGATATTCTCAAGGCAGTAGAAGAATATGCTTAACATCCCGCTTGCAATAATTGAGGCTTTCGTCCTGTTCATTCCAGGTTTTATAGCCAATCCGGCCGCAGTAATAACCGGCGGCCATTTTCCCATGGACGGAGGCAGAAATTTCACCGATGGCAAAAGAATACTGGGAGATGGGAAAACATGGAGTGGATACTTTGGTGGCTCACTCCTTGGAGTTCTTTCAGGACTCATACTTACAGGGTTTTTCCTCCTGTTTCATGTCGCAGGTTCCATATCATATGGCAGCACATTCCCCATAATTCTTGTAACACTTCTTGCCATGTCTTTTGGATCACTTACCGGAGACGTAACTGGATCATTCATAAAGAGGAGAATAGGGATCCAGAGGGGCGGGAAAGGTTCTTTACTTGACCAGTGGCCTTTTGCACTTGTCTCATTCCTGTTTCTGTTTATATTCTCAAGAGGGTTTTTTATGATATACTATGGAAACATTATAGGTGCCCTGACCATTCTTCTTATAACCCCTCCTCTTCACAGGGCAGTAAACATAATCGGATACAAGATGAAGAAAAAGGATGTCCCATGGTAGAGAACGTAAAGATGGTAATTGCAGTCAGGAGAGACCTTGACCTTGGAAAGGGCAAGATTGCGGCACAGGTGGCTCATGCAGCAGTAAACTGTGCCCTCAAGGCGGAAAAGTATGAGAAAAAACTTTTCAGGGAATGGCTCATGGAAGGTCAGAAAAAAATAGTGATCAGAGTGGATAATGAGGCAGCCCTGATGGAACTCAAGAGAAAAATAGAGCCACTGGGAATTGTGAATGAACTTGTAAACGATGCGGGACGGACTCAGATAGCCCCCGGCACCGCCACTTGCCTGGGTATGGGCCCTGTTGAAGAAAATGTTATTGAGCCAATAACGGGCGATTATCCGTTACTTTAGACTGTCAGGCTTAATGATGCCCTTGTAAACTGGATTTCCTGCAGTTGCAAAACATGCTTCACCGTTTCTCCTCATCTTGCTGAAAGTTTTCATGGATTTTAACCATTATAAAAATCATCTTTGTTTTGATTGCTGGACCTTTGGAACAGGTGCATTTTATTGAAAATTATTAATTATATCGGCCAATATCTTGTTTAAGAAAATTTTATATAAGTTTCAGGCTAATTACTGCTAATGTCAAATAATGACACAAAATTGGAGGTTACATATGGCTGATGCTATGGATAGTCCTTTTTCCAAGGCTTTACTAGCTGATCCAGCGCCACTGGGACTGGCAGGTTTCGCGTTTACCACTTTCCTGCTGAGTTTCTCTAATGCAGGCATCCTGAAGGATGCAGGGGCAGTAGTGCCGCTGGCTATCGCTTATGGAGGTCTTGGACAGCTTCTGGCAGGTGTGTTTGAAATGAGAAAGGGTAACACCTTTGGTTTCACCGCATTCTCCAGTTATGGTGGCTTCTGGCTCTTCTATGCACTGCTGAATCTGTTTGCAGGCAGCGGCATGATTACCATTAGCAGCACAGAAGTAGGGTATTCCCTTATCCTTTGGGGTTTCTTCACACTGTACATGTGGCTTCCGGCAATGATGGCAAGTACTTCACTGAATCTGACCTTCCTATTCCTGTGGCTGGCATTCTTTGTACTTGGAATTGGAGCAATTACAGGCACCGCAGCAATTACCCATGTGGGTGGATATCTCGGATTCTTTACAGCATTCTTTGCAGCTTACACAAGCTTTGCAATAGTAACCAACTCTGTAAGACCTGGAACTCTACCTCTTGGACCGGGACTATTTAAGAAAAAAGCTTAATTTATAAAAATTCCATTCTTTTTTAATTTTTAAAATGCTAATCAATATATTGTCCTAATAAGTTTAATATAGAATTAATGCCTTGATTTTTTATGGTAGAAACTTCTGGCAGCGGTGACGTGTTACCCACATCGGAAACATATCACCCAAACATAGAATCTTACAAACAGGTATATGCAGAATCCATTGAAAACCCCGAGAAATTCTGGGAGAAGCAGGCAGGCATTCTGGACTGGCACAGGAAATGGGACAAGGTCCTTGATGACTCAAATCCACCGTTCTACAGATGGTTTGTTGGCGGGAAACTCAATGCGTCATACAATGCACTTGACAGACATGTTCAGGGAAACAGGAGAAACAAGGCCGCTTTCATATGGGTAGCAGAAAATGGCAACGAGAAGATCATAACTTACGATGGTCTTTACCAGAGGGTTAACAGCTTTGCTCAGTCACTACTGGATCTGGGCATAAAGAAAGGCGACAGGATCATTATCTATCTCCCTATGCTTCTGGAGGCACCTGTTGCAATGCTTGCTGCAGCAAGAATTGGGGCAGTTTTCTCCTTCGTTTTTGCCGGATTTGGAGCTGGGGCCCTTGCTGAAAGAATCAATGATTCAAAGGCAAAACTTGTAATCACGGCAGACGGTGCATTCAGGGGAGGAAAGATCGTAAAACTCAAGGATATTGTGGATGAGGCACTTGTACAGTCATCAACGGTTGAAACTGTTGTGGTTGTCCAGAGAACAAAACATGATATCCAGATGCAGGAAGGAAGGGATCTCTGGTGGCATGACATTGTAGGTACGAGAATAACTTATGTGGAGCCGGAATGGCTCGATGCAACGGATCCGCTTTACATTCTGTATACATCAGGTACAACCGGAAAGCCAAAAGGTGCAGTACATGGCAACGGAGGATATGCAGTATGGACTGCCAATACGCTCAAGTGGGCCTTTAATCCTGGAGAGAATGACAGGTGGTGGTGTGCTGCGGATATCGGCTGGGTCACCGGACACAGCTACATCGTGTTTGCTCCTCTTTTCCTTGGCCTTACCTCAATAATGTTTGAGGGAGCCATAACCTATCCGGCACCTGACAGGATGTGGGAAATAATTGAAAAGTACAGGGTAAATCTCCTGTATACTTCACCCACCGCAATCAGGACACTTATGAGATACGGTGAAAAGTATCCTGAAAAGCATGATCTCAGTTCCCTCAGAGTTCTGGGGACTGTGGGCGAACCAATCAATCCTGCTGCGTGGAAATGGTATTACGACCATATAGGTCATTCCAACAGCCCAATCATTGATACATACTGGCAAACTGAGACAGGTGGTTTCATGATTGCCCCACCTCTTGCACTTGGACTTCCACCGCTAAAGCCTGGATCCGGGACATTCCCCATGCCAGGTGTTGCACCTGTGATCCTTGACGAAAAGGGCAATGAAGTACCCCCTGGAGAAAAAGGATACATAGCATACAAGAGGCCATGGCCGGGTATGTTCATGACTCTGAACAACGATCCGGAAAGGTTCAAGAGTGTTTATTTCACAAAATATCCCGGCTTGTATTACTGTGGAGACTATGCAATCAAGGACAAGGACGGATACTACTGGCTTCTCGGAAGAGCAGATGAAGTCCTCAATGTATCTGGACACCGCCTTGGTACAATAGAAGTGGAGGATGCACTTATAGCATCACCTGAGGTTGCTGAGTCCGCAGTTTTCGGAAGACCTGACCCGGTAAAGGGAGAAGTCATCGTGGCCTTTGTGGTTGTTAAGGATGATTACGATGGAGACGGTGAAGTGGTAAATTCCATCAGGAAAAGGATCAGGTCCGAACTGGGTCCGATTTACGTTCCCGAGGAAATCCATATTGTAAAATCTCTTCCAAAGACAAGAAGCGGAAAGATCATGAGGCGTGTGGTCAAAGCTGTAGCATTAAACCAGCTGCCTGGCGATATTAGCACACTTGAGAATTCCGCCTCTGTGGAAGAAGTAAAGGCAGCAATAGACCTGTTCAAGAAGGAAACTTCCTGAGCCATTTTCCCTATTTTTGAATTTTTTATTCTTTTTTCCCTTTTTGTACTTAACATTCAGCTGATCAATAAATGGCTCACCTTTTCATCAGGATGAAAACTTTCCGGGAAATTATCCTGGTCAGGATGAATTGCCATTAAAGTGATTGGAACAGCTCGCACCCATTGACAGGAAAATTGTTGAAGAGATTCATCCGATCTTTGTCTGTGTTGGTTCTCTTCTGTCCTGTACCAGTGTATTCCCTCCAAATTTAAGGACAGTAAGGGAAAGTGCCACGCCCAAAAGCATAAGGGGCCCCCACATGTAAAGAGGATCCGAGGAATATCTTGTAAGCAGAATGGTCCCTATTATTGGTGCGACAGGCATTATGAGCCCCATAATAAGCTGGAATGCCCCATAATATTGACCCCTTTTATCTGAAGGGGCCATTTTCCCAACAACACTGTAAGCAACCGGCGAAAGTACATTTTCAGCCATTGTTATGAATACCACGTCAATGGCAAGGAATAAAATGTTCCTGCTGAACACCAGTGCAAAGAATGAGAAGGCATAAATGAGGCCCCCAAGGGCAATTCTCCTGTAATCCTTCATTCTTGCAAGCAGCCAGTTTGTGGGTATCTGCAGGAAAACCACCACCAGTCCGTTAATGGCATACAGAATACCGATAAAGCTGTTGGAAATCTTATCCACGTTGCTCCAGAACAATGTGAGCGTTGTCCCCCACTGACCGGCAATGAACCATACCGATGCAATAAGGAAACACAGCAGTATGAATGGCTTGTCGGAGATCGGTATCTGCATTTTCTCCTTGCTTTCGGATTCCGCCGGTCTTGTTTCGTGAACATACCTGTAATACAGGTACCATTCCCCAACTGATGCAATGGCTGGAAAAAGGAAGACGAGTGAGTAATTTATGACCGACAGAAAACCACCAATTGCGGGGCCTAGGGCGAAACCGACGTTCCCTCCGATCCTGATCATGCTGAACGCGTCTGTTCGCTCAGATTCACTTGTTGTGTCTGTCAGGACCACATTATCCAGAATACCCTGTATACTGCTGAATGGCTCAATGAGTATGAAGGAAATATAGAGGATGATATCAGGCAGGTGCAGATATACAGCCAGGGTCATTGCCATAAGTAGAGCAATGATTATGGGAGGGAGCCATATGGCTGCGAACCTTCTCCCGATCCTGTCTATGAGATTGCCGCCATAAATGGAAAAAGGCAATGTTGCCATGGCCGTTAGAAAGAAGAGGACCCCGACATAAACATAAGGTATGTGCCGAACGTTAGAAAGGTAAAGGGGAATGAATACCCAGGCCTGTGATCTTCCAAGGATCCTGATCAGTTGTGCCATAGAAATGGCTCCAACGTAGTGGTTCGAAAGTATACTGAAGTTTAGTCCGGGTATTTTCATGCCTGTCCAAGAGTTCAGTGCTATAGCAGAGAAGGATATAATCATGAGCTATGGATGATTTTAATAAGTGATCTGAGATTGGAATCACAGGTTTCCAATGTTTGTGGCTCTTGAAGGAATAGATGGCACAGGAAAAACAACCCTTGTTTCCATGCTCACAAAAGAACTTGAAAAAGGAGGATACAGGGTATTTGCTACCAGGGAACCTACTGAAAGATTCCATGTTCCAGAAGATATTGTGAAATCCAGAGATGCTGTTTCAGGGCTTTCTCTTTTTTTCAGGTTCACTGAAGACCGTTTTGTGCACCAGCGTGAAATATCAGAGCACCTTGAGAAGGGCGAGATTGTCCTCTGTGACAGGTACATACTGTCATCAATGGCATACCAGGGAGTCCTACTGGAAAAATACTTTCAAAGCCGTGCCAAGACAATAGGATGGATGTCGGCAGTTTCTGATGCAATAAAGATCAGGCCTGACATTACGTTCTACATCGATGTTGATCCTGAGATCTCCATGAAAAGGATATCGAGGAGGGGTGCTTTCACAGGTTTTGAGGAAAAGGAATACCTGTCAGCTGTACGGGATTTCTACAATGCCATATCCTATGAGGGAAAAATTACCCTTGACGGTTCCGGATCAGTGGAAAAGAATTTCAAGGAAATAAATGGGATACTGACCGATAGAATCAGGCAGTAGTTACTATAATTTCATCGGAAAGTATCATAATGGTGTGTTCCGCCTGGGATATCATTGAACCTTTGTGTTCCTTGAGTACAGCGAATTCGCTTACTTCTCTTGACTTCATCATCTTCTTCAGATAATCGTCAGGATCCGGCATGAGATCTGCAACCCACCTCTGTGCAAATGGAACGGTGTTGAAATTCCTGTAGAGTATCTCATCTTCCCGGATCTTTGTTCCACTGAGAATATAGATATTCCCTCCAGGGCCATTGTGAATCATGCCTATTCCTGTACTGGCAAATGGCTCTATTGCTATAACCATGTCATTGTGAAGTGTCTTGCTGTTTCCGTCATCGTAGTTCGGGATGAATATTTCGGAGTGCAGATCGTACCTGTTGATTCCATGTCCACCAAGGTTCCTAACTGGCTTGTAACCGTATTTCCTGATTGTGCTTTCAATCTCCTGCCCAATCTGCCTCACCTGAATCATGGGTCTTAGTTTCCTGATTGCGGCATTGAGTGCTTCCCGGGTTGCGTCGATGAGTGTCGAGTATTCTCCCTTCTCTCCAACCTCTACGGTTGCAGCGTTATCAGACAGGTACCCGTCAACCTGTGCACCAACGTCCAGTTTTACCACGTCCCCTGTCCTCAGCTTCTTCCTGTCTCCCTGAAAAGGCGTATAATGGGCTGCCTCATTATTTATGGAAATGTTAACGGGGAATGATGGTTTACCACCAAGCTCCATTATGTGTTTCTCTATGCCAGTGGCTATGTCAAATAATAGAGCATCTGGTTCCACAAGGCTTTTCCCGTACTCCAGTGCCTTCTTTCCAATGGAACCTGCCAGCCTGTATTTTTCCTTAACTTCCGGATCCACCTGATATCAACGCCTGTCCAAAAATCGCTTATTTGTATAAAAGCTAACGCAAGAGGCAGAATCCAGAAACCTATAAATGCAGGATTGCATAATCGTTAACCATGACCTGGTACAAAGTACTGAAAGAAGGAGCAATGAAAGATGGCGATCTTTTCAAGGCGGATATTGAGGGAAAGGAGATACTCATCATAAGGGATGGGAACAACTATTTCGCAACATCACATCTTTGCACACATGAAGATTATGATCTAGCCGAAGGTTTCCTGGATGATCATCAGCTCATCTGCCCTAACCACTTTGCTACGTTCAACCCCAAGGATGGTTCTGTCATCAGTCCTCCTGAGAGTGCTGGAGACATTGACCCTCTAAAGTCCTACAAAACAAAGGTTGAGAACGGCGAAATCATGATTGAACTCTGATTTTCCCATTATTTTTATAGGTTCTAATTTAGTCAACAACTAAATAACAAAATTCTATTTTTGATCCATGAAGGTCCTTGTTTTTGCAAAGCAGATTCCGGATGTCAATCAGGTAAAGTTTGATCCTCATACCAACAGAATAGTGAGGGAAAATGTCCCTCTTTCGATGAATTCCTTTGACAGGAAAGCTGTTGAGGAAGCAGTCAGGATGAAGGAGAAGCTTGGGTGGGAAACCGCTGTGGCTACAATGGGGCCGCCTCAGGCAAAGGAAATTCTCAATGATTCCCTTAGGATGGGCATAGATGAAGCTTACCTTGTTACGGACAGGAATTTTGCAGGATCCGACACCCTGGCAACGGCAAAGATCCTTTCTGCTCTCGTGATGAAAGTAAAGCCTGATCTCGTGCTCACCGGAAAATATTCACTTGACGGTGAAACCGCTCAGGTTCCTCCGGAAATAGCTGTCTTTTCGGGATTTGCCTTCAAGTCGTCCGTATCGAGGATTGAACCCGGTGAAAAAGAGGGAACCCTGAAGGTGGAGCAGGAGAATGAAAGCGGTTCTGAAACATATACTATCCCTCTTCCTGCAGTGCTGTCTGTAAGCGAGAAAATAAACAGGGCCAGGGCAGTCAAGCCTGATGTGCCCGATAAAACTGATCTCATCAGGGAACTAAATGCAGAAACCCTGGGAATCCCCTTCAAGGGAAATGAATACAGCCCAACAGTTGTTACAGGAACATCAAGTCTTGAAAGTACCAGGAAAGTCAGGATGCTCCCCTTTGATCATAATGTATACCAGGAAATCTATGAGATAATAAAGAGCCATAGGGCCAAAGAACAGCAGGCGGAAAAAATAGACCTTAAGGAGCCGGCTGAGAATGCCGCAGCCATACTTGGCATAATGCTGGACGAACCCATGCTGGGAGAGGAAATCTCAACAAAGATTTCTCAGCTTGCCAATGAACATAGCCTTAAGGCGGTTCTTTTCGGAAACCTAGACCCTTCAGGTGCCAGGCTGGCCGGCCATGAGTATTATTTTTACAATACTGAAAGTGTTGAGGCGTTCACGGATGCCTTAACCGATTTCATAAAAGAGAAGAAACCGAAATATGTGGTCTTCCCTTCAACCATAAAGGGCAGGGAAGCTGCGGGAACCATTGCTGCCAGGCTTGAAACAGGCCTGACTGCCGACTGTGTTGATCTTGAAATAAAGGAGTCAAGACTAATCCAGTACAAACCTGCCTTTGGCGGTGGAATTATTGCAGAGATATATTCAAAAACTGAACCACAGATGACCACCGTGAGGCCGGGAATGTTTCCAAGGGCTGTTCCCGTTAATGTGCCCAAGGTATTCGACCTTGAATACAGTCCGGGAAGGATTTACGAGAAACATGAAGAAACTCCGGTTCCCTCGGAATATGCTCCCCTCGGATCAAAAGAGGTTGTTATCGGCTTTGGCCGTGGAGTGAAGAAAAGAGATCAGGTTGGGGATATTCTCAAACTTGCCAGCCTCCTTGATGCATCCGTAGGTGCAACCAGGCCGCTGGTTGACATGAATTTCATCCCAAGACAGCAGCAGATTGGCCTTACAGGAATTTCCATATCGCCAGGAGTTTACCTTGCTCTGGGGATATCAGGACAGGCCAATCATGTCGTTGGTATCAGATATGCAGGAAAAATCATTTCAGTAAACAATGATGAAAATGCACCCATATTCCAGTATTCGGATTACGGAATTGTTGCAGATATACACGAGTTTGTGGCAGGTTTTATTAAGTATCTGGAGGGAGATATGGACCCCTGATTCCTGAACGCTTTACTTATAGGGAGACGAAGCATAATGTGGGGGCCCATGAAGATGATAGAATGGACTTGTTCCTACAAAGTGTGCATATAAGTCCTGGTTTCTGAAATGATTATATATCTGCCATTCGTCCATAAATAATGTTTGAACCGATCACAAAAAACATTTTTAGATGGGGGACTTTAGACGGGGAATCAGGATTAATGATGTATTCTCATCTCCTGTTGAAGGATGGGAAGGCGGTTTTAATAGATCCAATTATGATGCCAAACCTCATCAGAATGGTGAAAGTCCTAGGTGAACCTGAAGCAATAATAATGACAAATTACCCCCATATCAGGGGTTCACCGTTGATTTCAAGGCAGTGGAACATACCTTTGTATATTCCAGACATCAAAGAGGCAGATGAAGACGAGGAAATTACAAGGATGTTTATTGATTTATACAAAATGAAAGGGGAGCAATATGGCGAGAATACCAGCCTTCCCATGGGAATTAAAGCACATTTAATTCATAGCAGGCATGAATTTTCCCTGCATTTTGAGAATTTTCTTGTGGTAGGAGATACCGCATATGGCATAAATGGAAAATTGCATTTTTATCCTAGCGGCATGTGGCCTGACGAAGATGGCAACAAAGCCAGGTTAAATGCCGATGCCTTGATACCAGTAATCAGGAAAACCGGGGCAGAAGGTCTCCTGTCAGGACACAAAGAGGACATTCCTTCAGGACTTCAGGCTTTGATCTGAAAACCTTGCCAATGTTACCAGCAATGCAGGAAAAATAGCATAAGTCAGACTCGTACTGATTCAGGAGCAGTCCTGTGGTGGCCTCTTATGATTTGAACCTGAAAAACGAAGATGTTCCGTATATGCCTCATTTGTTCGTGTCATTTATACCTGAACACAAAGACGTATTCGTGCTTGAAGACGTAAAATCCCGACTTAAGAGCCCGGTATCTCCACAGGCTTTCTGAGTTGCGTTTGGCCCTGGTGTTCTGTATGTCCTTGACGATTATTCCCCTCAGCTTCAGGCCAAGACCTGAAAGGGCATCCATACTCCTGAAACCAAGAGGGATAACCTCACCTTTTCTGTAGATATCTCCTATGACCAGTGCAATATGGCTTCCGGGTGACATTGCTGGAAGCAATCCTCCAGCAAGTCTGGCCAGTTTTTCCGTGAAATCTTCCACATTATCTGCCATGGAAAGATCGCTGGGATTCTCTGAAAATTTTATTATGTCCCAGTATGGAGGATGCAGTATTGCCAGCTTGAATCCGGGGAGGTTCTCTTTCTTCAGAAAAGCTGAAAAATCGAACCGCAAGGAATCATGGTTTTCAAGAACAGCCTTCGAGTCTTCAGTTCCCGTAACTTCCTTCAGTACATCTGTTGTTTTCCTGTAGACTTCAGGGTTGAGTTCCACACCAAGGGCATTTCTCCCAAGTCTGGTTGCTTCAAGCAAGGTAGTTCCGGATCCACAGAAAGGATCCACGATCCAGTCTCCCGGGTTAGTGTATCTGGAAATGAGCTGGAATGGGATCTGCGGCACAAAGTTACCCCAGTACCATGCTTTGTGATGGCCTTCCCTGGCTCTGGCTCCAAGGTTCCAGAGACTGTCGGTGATAATGTGATCGTAGCCCTTCCACAGATTGAGATTTATGGCTTCATTTTCCGTTTCAGAATAACTCTTCAGGCCATTCTGAAGACTTCTGGCATAATACCTGGCCCTTTCAATCGTCCTTGACGACAGGATCTGCCCTATCTCCCTTTCCACTGCAGTTCTTGTAATACTGTCAAGGTTTTCAAGATCAGGAGCATCAATTTTCCTGAATTTCTCCTTAATGCCTGAAAGAGTTTCCTCATCATTAAGCAGTTCCCTGCAAAACTCATTGAGAAGTTCAATGATACCCCGATCCTGTTCTGATTCCACCAAGATTTAGACCTTTTAAAGGAATAATATAGGAATGCCTTAAATTTTCTTTCCGGTTCTTCTTCTCACTTCAGGATTGCCCTGCATGGTCCGCCATCCAGATCCAGCTTAAGCGGTAGGCAAAGAAGTTCATATCTGCCAGGCTCAACATCCTTAAGGTAAAGCCCCTCAACTATTACCACGGAATTCCCGAGGAGTTTCTTGTGAACAGGCATTCCAGTGGTTCCGAATTTTTCAATTGAAAGGTAATCAAGACCCACAAGATCGAGCTTGAGCTCAGCGATCTTCTCTGCAGCATCCATGGATATGTAGCAGAAATCCTTCCTGAATTCATCCTGGTAAAGTCCTGAGTTTTTCGTTCTGATCAGAAGTCTCTTCTCAGTATTGTCAGGGATATCCCCTGCATGAACTGCATCTCCTGACACATTGATTACTGTTGCCGGGCCAATCATTTTTGAAAGTGGAATTGTGCCAAGTGTACTACCCCCATCTATGGCATGTAATGGTGCATCAATGTGCGTACCGGTATGCGTTTCCATGAGAATTCTTGTTATCTGTACTCCGTTCTTTTCATGGGTAAAATAATCATAAAGCTCCAGTTTTGCGTCTCCCGGATAGGTTATAAGATTCCTGTCCAGGGGGAGAGATATATCCTTCATTATTTGTTCATGTCCCTTTTGCTATAACGTTTTACTATCCTTCTCACATCGTGGCCGCAGACCGGACACTCCTTCAGGTGACTGCTGAATCTTTTTCCGCAACCTGTGCACCTGAACTGCCATTTGATCTCCCGGGAAATGGGTTTCAGGTCAGCCCCGAGAAATTTTAGCCCAAGTCTGGATGAAACGTTCTCTATTGCGAAATCATCTGTAACAACCGTTCCACCAACTTCCAGTGCCACTGCTATCACGTCTATGTCAGTTGCACTGAGTTTTTCAAGATCACCTGTAAGTGATGCGGCCTCCCTTACCTTGGAGACACTGGATGCACCGGGGCGAAAAATTCTCAGATCCTCTTCCTGCCATGAAAGATTTCTGGCGATCTTTCCAAGCCTGATTTCTTCCATAACAGATTCGGGAATCACTAAATTTTCCTGTGTAAGATTGAATTTTCTTGAAAGTATTGCAGAAGTGTCCAGTACAAAAATTTCAGAGTTCAATTCGAAATAAGAAATAAATTGGGATTTTAGTCCCTTTCGTTTATTGGTGTGTATTTTCTCGGGCCTTTTTCGCCAACATAGAGTGCCTTAGGCCTGAAGAGCCTGTTGTCCCTTACATATTCCAGTGCCCTGGCAACCCATCCGGAAGCCCTGCTTACTGCAAATATTGGAGTGAATATTTCAGGATCAAATCCAATGGAATAATACATGAGACCTGAGTAAAAGTCTACATTTGGGAAGATTCCTTTTGAACCCAGCTTTGAGATCATGACTTCCTCAATCCTGTTGGCGGTCCTGAAAAGTGTTTCCTTGCCATTTGCCTTTGTAATCTGCTCTGCAAACTGCTTGAGAATCTTTGCTCTTGGATCATATACCTTGTATACCCTGTGGCCGAATCCCATGATCTTCTCTTTCCTCTCTATCATTCCGCCGATTACGTTTTCTGCATTCTCTGGTGTTCCGACCTTCTGTATAAGGGCAAGAGCTCTCTCGTTGGCACCACCATGAAGCGGTCCCTTGAGTGTTGATATGGCAGATGTTACAGTGGAATACATATCTGACAGGGTGGAGATTGTAAGCATTCCTGAGAAAGTGGACGCGTTCATCCCATGGTCTGCGTGCAGTATCAGGGCGGCATCAAGCATCTTTGCCTCAATGGTGCTGGGTTTCCTGCCAAGCGAACAGTAGAAGAAATTGGACGAGTAAGAGAGATCATTGTCCGGTTCGATTATCTGCTGCCCTTCATGTATACGGTTGATGGCAGCCACGATGGTGGGTATTTTGGCGATAATTTCAACACCCAGTTCCTCCTGTACATCATTCCCGGGTTCAACTGTCCTGCCATCCTTGGCTCCTATGTATGAGACAACTGTCCTTAATGCGGACATGGGGTGCCCTCTCGAAGCAATGTCCCTTATGAGATCAAGCTCATCCTTCTGAAGAACCTGGTATTTCTTCAGTTTGGCCACATAATCACTGTACTGCTGTTTGTTTGGAAGATTTCCGTATAGAAGAAGGTAGGATACCTCCTCAAAATTCGACTGTTCAACAAGGGTTCCAATGTCGTATCCCCTGTATACAAGCCTGCCTTCTACGCCATCGACAAAGCCAATCTTTGTTTCGGCAGCAATTACGCCTTCCAGTCCTCTTGAGAATTGAACTTCATTTGTATCAGCCATAATTAACGCCTGTTTCTCTAGAAGTCCTTTTCAGCTAATTAATCTTTAGACATTTTTTCCCTTCAATATATTCTAAGGAATACGTAATTTTAGGCATTTGAAAGTAATAATTATTAAAAATAATGACAGGAATAATCTACTTCTTCCTCAACAGCAACAGTCCAATCCCAAGAACAGCTATTCCCACAATGAAAAGAGCACCGTAGAAGACATAGTATGAAATGTCGAATGGATGGTAGGAGGTTGAAAGTTCAACTATCTGGTTGGCTCCATTCACAGTGACGTTTCCATGGAATGATACTGTGGTCTGGCCACCATTCTGCGTAGTTGTGTAATATGCGTAATAGGCATATGTACCATTCTGAAGCATCAGCGGTATGTTGTTTGCAGAACTGGACAGATTATAGGTGGAGATCAGCAGGTTCCAGTTGTAACCTGATGGAAGACCTGTCATATTGAAGGTTACATAATATCCATATCCGAAGCTGATGTAGAAGGTCCTGTTCATGCCTTCCGTGTTCATAGTAAGTGAAGTGTAATTACCCACATAATGCCCGGATGGGGGTATACTGAATGTATACTCACCTCCCGGAAGTGAGAAATTGAGGGCAGTGCCTGATGTTGAGTTGGTGATATTTCCCGTGGTAACAGACCAGGTCTGTCCTGAAGAAGGGAGTCCTGTCTCAACAAATGATACATTGAAAATTCCCCTGGTGAAGTTGACGCTTACAGTCTGGGCTGTTGAAGATGCCTTCACTGTAAACGGTCCGGATGAACCATAGTAATTCGGGTCGCCTGATCTTACATTATATTCATAGGTTCCGGCGGGGAACAGCAGGGAGATCTGGTTGGAGAACGTTACCTGCGTATAATTCCATACCTGTATATTCCATGAAGTCCCTGATGGAAGGCTTTTCTGTGGATTCTCCAAAAAGTTTACCTTGTAACCCTGCACAAATGTAAGATTCCTGATTATGGGTGAGCCACTTATGGTTTCATGCCCACCGGTTGGCACAGAAACGAGACTCCCCGAATTAAGAACCTGGAAAATGTAAGTACCGTTGATAAGGCTGACATTCAGATACTGTGTTGTTGAGTTGTACTCCACCCCATTGACCTGCACAGACCAGGTGGTTCCCCTGGCAAGGCCTGACTCGTTGAAGGTCAGGTTATAAGTTTTTTGGGACAGATCTGCAACAAAGTTGTACGCATTGAATGAACCCATTCCAGTAACAAGGTCGTACCCCGGCAGGGCACTGTAAACTTTGTTGTGACCTGCTGTAACGTCAAAATACGGAGACAGATATGCTGTGCTGTGTGAACCGCCGTACTGCTGGGTCCCGAGGAAGTACACATAGGGATCCGGGAAACCTAGGTTTCCAAGATTTTGTGAAGCCCTGTAGGCATTCATTTCTGCTATGATTCCGGCAGAAACCGGTGCCGAGACACTTGTTCCGGAAACCACGTAGAAGTCGCCCTTTGTTGTGTTGGAGAAGTAAATAATTGTGTTGTTGGCAACAGCTGCAATATCCGGCACTCCTCTTCCTCCGCCCTTTATAACACTGTTCGCCTGAGAATCCAGCTGCCAGATCGGTTCCGGGTACAGGTTACTTATGCCTCCAACAGTTCCAAGGGTGGCAGATGAGAACTGAGGGCCCGGTTCATACCATGCCTGCTGGCTGGAAATTGAAAGATAATTGCTGCTTGCCTTGTTAAGATCGAGGGATATGTTTGTACCTCCGACTGCCAGGACACCGTAGGAATTGTATGCGGCTGTTGAAGGGAACTGGACATATTCACTGTTGCTGACGCTCTTGGCACTGTTGTAGTCGTTTCCGCTGTCTCCAGTGCTGGCCAGTACCGATATTCCCCTGGCCTGAGCCTCCTTGAGCAGCTGGTTCCACTGGGTGATTACTGTGTCATTTGATCCCCACGAGTTTGATATTACTGAAACGTTGTCCAGGCCGGAATACTGGGATGGAGGGCTGAGAACTTCCTCGAATGCTGTTGTTACATCCAGGAGAGTGCTGTTCTGGCCATAGACATTATAAACTGATGCCCCGGGAGCAAGGCTGCCGGCCATTTCCAGGTCCAGTGTATTTTCAACCACAGCACCTGATGTGTCGTTGTTTGCAGAGGTTCCCGGAGGCAATGCGTTTCCTACCGGAACACCGTAAACATGAGGCTGTTCACCTGCCGGCAGTGTATAATTGAAGTAGTATGAAATATCTGCCGGGTTGAAGGCTCCTGTGTAATGGGTGACGCCTCCTGATTTGTAAGAGCCACCCCAAAGCAGCGTTGCAATAACAGCATGGGTAGGGAGCACCTTGTCAAGGAGAGGTGTTTCATTATAGGCATGCTGGAAAACAGATCCGAAGAAGTACTGTATTCCCTGTTTGACCTGTACACCGACATTGTTCTGGAGATCAGCTGATGGTGCTGACCCATTATTCCGGGATAAGGAGTTGCTGAACTGATGGAGGCCTGCTATATTCATGTTGAGGGAAGAATCACTGTACTGGCTGTTCAGGCCTATAACGGTATTGACTGAACCGGAAAGCCAGGCAGGGAGCATGGGAGCTGAATCCGGTGCGAAGAATCCGGTTCCTCCATTATTATAACCCTCGATGCTGGTGTGGAAGGCTTTTGAAAAATTGGCTGCAGAGCCTGAAAGGGCAAGCATAAGCCTGTTGGAAAACGTCTCCTTTACATTTATTCCATATTCCCTGAAATATGATATGGAGGCACTGTAAGTGGAAAGGGATGGTGCAAATCTGCTGTTGAACTGCGAAGCTGTGAGATAATGCTGGTACTGGCTGCTTGCCGGGTTTGAAAGATTATTGAGAAGGGAGTTCAGGGATGCCTGGTTGCTGAAGTTGAAAATAACATCAACACCGATGTTTCCATTAAAAGCACTTGAGTTGAGTTCCGTAGTTCCTCCCAGCGAGGATACCTGCCTGAGTGAATACTCATTTGTATCTGCAACATGAGAAATAGTATTGGAGCCTGTATTGTGAAATGGTAAGTTTACCATGAGGACTGATAGAACAACTATGAGGGCAACTAATGCTGTGATCTCAGGACCCTTTCGCCCCTTAAACATAATCTTCTTCAGTATATATAATTGAAAAACCTTTTCTTTTACTGATAATGAAATTCTGGATAATTTTTGTTGAAAATCTTACTGGTCCTGTTTATGGTGCTCCTCAATAATCTGCCTCTTGAGGATTTTTCCGGACATGCTTTTGGGCAATTCCTTCCTTATTTCAACCCTCTGGGGGACCTTGTAGTGAGACAGGGATTTACGGCAGACCTGCATTATTTTTGTTGTAAGGCTTTCCGTCGCATTGTCTGATGATACAACCGCCAGGATCGATTCGTTGGCATTATTTTCAGCAATACCCACCACTGCAACTTCCTTTACCCCTTCCACCCCGGAAATCAGGGTCTCTATTTCCCTGGAGCTTACCAGTATACCATGAGAAGTTATTGCTTCCCTTCTTCTGTCCTCTATGTAATAAAGGCCGTCCTGGTCCATGCTGGCCAGATCACCTGTATCGAAGTAATCGTCAATGAAATACTCTTCCGGATCTGCCAGTTCCGGAAACACTGATGTGAACAGCCCCGGTCCTCTTATGTAAAGTTCACCGGTTGCGGGCTGTTCCAGTTCCTCATGGGTTTTTTCCTCCAGTATCTTTGACTCTACATTTGGAATAGGTATGCCGGGACTTCCTGGCTTCTGTTTGGTCCTGTCTGTTGGCTGTATATGGGTAACTCCCAGCATTTCAGGCAATCCATAGTATTCTATGACCCTGGTTCCATAGATCTTTTCCACATTATTCCGGATTTCTCCGCTCAGAAGATAGGTGCTCGTTATGATGCCTTTCAGGCTCTTTATTGCCATATTGGGTATTCTTTCCCTCAGTATCTCACTGAGATCCCATGGAGAAGCAAACATATAATCGCAGTCAAAAAGGCTGCTCAGGAAGAATGTCCTGTAATAGTTGACGCGTTCAAATGAAGTGATTACTGTACCACCAAGCAGAATCGGGAGAATTACTGAAAACTGGAATGATGCGGGAACAAATGGTGGAAGAAATGATGCGATCTTGAATCTGCCCCTGGACTGTGAAAGAGATTTCGCAATTGAAGATGCAGTATTGAGCAGACTGGCCGGAGTGAAAAGCATGGCCTGGAGTTCACCATTTCTTGATGCAGATATTATGGCAACCGATGGATCTCTTTCTGGATCCGTAAATTCGCCATCGCCTTTCACGTCATATATGAGATCTGAAAATCTTGTAACTGTAAGATCCTTGGAAATCCTGCTTGCATTTTTTCCCAGGGTCTTGGCAGTTCTTGCAACAGCTTTCTCGAACGGGAGAAAATCCTGTATTTTAACAAGGATTACTGATTCCAGACCCTGGCTGTGCTCCAGTTCAAGATCTGTGGTGTTAATGCAGATCACTGTCTTCAGCTTGAGCAGGCTCATGACATTGTTCAGCTCGTACATCTTTATTTCCGGATCGAGAGGAACTGCGATGGCCCCGATTTTCTGCAATGCCAGGAAGGAAACGAAAAACTGAGGTGAGAGGGGGAGGCATATAGCTACATAATCCCCTTTCCTGATGTTAAGCCGGTTTTTCATGGATTCGGCCATTGAATCTGCCATTGAGAGTATTGAATAGTATGAGACATGCTTTCCATGGAATATGATAAGAGGGCTGCTTCTGTTCTGATCAACCTTAGATTTGAAAATCTCGTAAAGGTTATTCCAGTGCTGATGTTCATCATTCCTGGATTCAAGCAGTTTGGAAGATTCCATGAAGCTACCACTAAAAACTCCTTAACTGATTTAAAACTATTCGAATAAAATATCTTCCTGTTTTTAAAATATCACGAGATCATGGAAATACCCAGTGACATTTTCATTACCTCAGGGATTGCATTTATCATGTCTTCGATTGTGTACCAGTAGGCCTTTTCCCCGAAACACAGGTCACCGCACCTCTTGTTGACAAATGATCCGAGGCATGCAGCAAGGAACGGATCTTCCATGCGTGTAGATACAGCTGATGTTATGCCCGCAAGTAAATCTCCTGTTCCACCCATTGTCATCCGTGGGTTCCCGCCTTCAGTATACCTTGTTCTGGTTCCATCTGTTATGATGTCAACCACGCCTTTGAGAAGTACAGTGCATTTATTCTCTTCTGCAAATTTCACCGCATTCTCCTCAGTGGGTTCCTTACCCGATATCCTAATGAATTCACCTTTGTGGGGAGTCAGGATTATTCCTGCCGAGGGACATTTCTTCCTTAATACATCAAGCTGATCCAGGCCTTCCGCATCAAGTACAATAGTTCCACCGTATCCGTCCAGAGCCCTGATAACATTGCTGATCGCCTGGTTCCTGCCGAGTCCGGAACCTATGAGAACAGAATCGCATTTTGCAAGATCCTGGAGTACCTTGCTGTCTTCGGCATTACGCACAATTATGTCAGGACTGTATGAAGAAAGGATACTCCGGTTCTCGTGCCCGGAATAGATGCGGACCAGATCTGAACCTGCTTTTATGGCACCCAGAGCCCCGATAACCGCTGAACCATAGTAAGTCCAACCTGCCACCAGGGACACGCTGCCATTCATTCCCTTGTGGGATTCCCTTCCTGGAAGCCGGTAATACGCAAAATCACCAGGTCCGTTATGCGAAAAGACCTTTTCCGGGATTCCTATATCTGCTGTAACGATTTTTCCCGAATTATCTGCGTCCATGCCTTCCTTCACATCAGTAAATGTTACTGTCATCTTTGGGCTTACGCAGATTCCTGAGCCAAAACCAGATGGTACATCCACTGAAACCACGGTTTTCCCGGAAGAATTTATTGCCCTGATAAGTCCTGAGTATGGCTCCCTTGGGTCCCCTTTTATTCCTGATCCCAGAAGGGCGTCGATAATAATTTCGGAATTTTCCATGGCGTTTTTGGCTTCCTTTACCTCTATGATCTTCCCTTTGTAATACCCTGCAGCCTTCAGGGATTCGTGTGTCTTCATCCCACCTCTTCCTGAAACTGCACAGACTACCACTTCGTTGGAGGCGGACAGCAGTCTTGCCGCAACGAATCCATCTCCCCCGTTGTTTCCCGTGCCACAGGCAACAAAAATCCTCTTGCCCTTTCCGTACTCCTTCTGTACAGCATTGGCAACCCTGGTTCCGGCATTGACCATCAGGTGGTACAGATTACCGTAAAAGAACTGGTAGTTTGAGTCCGCTCTCTTCACGTCAAGGAAAGATAGAGACATGATAAATCCAATATAACATGCCGGGCTATTTTATTAGTTTTCCAGTGGCTATTTTCCACATGTACAGATCAAGGATGCCGGGTTCCAGCCCCATGTCTCTCGCCATTCCTAGAATCACCTGTTCCGTTTCCAGGTAATTTTTTCTTGTGGCAACCCTGATATTAAGATCAGGTTTCTCAGACAGGAGCATCTTCAGGATATGCTTGTCGAGAATTGCAAAATCAAAAACTCCAACATTTCTCAGGAAATGCGAAGCTTCCTTGTAACCTATACCCTTGATGTTTTCAACCAGGTATTCCCTTGCATTGAAAGGGTTCCCCGAATTGATCAGATCAGGCAGTTCATCCACTATCCACCTGGAATCCACTATAAATCTGCTCCTGAGATTATAGAACCTGTATTTTGAATCCCTGAGGGCATTCCTCAGGGACGGCTGGTCAAGGTGCAGAAATCCTTCCAGGCCAATAGCTTTCTGGGTTCTCACGCCCATTTCCGCAGATGTGTTTGCAGTGAGCAGGCAAAAACAAAGCTCCCCGAATATCTGCTCTCCAGATGCCTTCCTGAATTCAAGAAACTCTTCCGACCTTCTGTTCACTTCATTGGAAAATGGCGATGACGCAAGGTTGCGTACCTTCTCAATAATTGAAACCTGCTGGCTGCCTGAATGAGGAAGAGTCTCCATTAATCTCCCTATCCCGGTACGGATAAAAACGTTTTTTTGAATTATTCAAATGATTATTAATATGGTGGGGAAATACGCATAATACGGAGGAAATCAATGTCACTGGTCCCGGATAAATCAACAGATAATGATCCAGAAAGAACAGTAAACAGGGGCAGAACCATGATTACACTCCTTTACATACCGATAATAGCTGCCACAGTCATAGGTTTCGCTGCCTCCACCATCATTGGAAAAGTATCAGTGGTTCTCGCAGGGCTTGGAATTGTTGCTTATACCCTTGGCTTAAGGCATGGCTTTGACGCGGATCATATAGCTGCCATCGACAACACCATAAGGAAACTGATGCAGCAGGATCAGGATCCAATTACAGTGGGGACATGGTTTTCCCTTGGCCACTCAACAATTGTTGTGGGCCTCATTGTGGCATTAATCTTCTTCACCAGGACTGTTGCTGGAGGTATTCCGGCACTCCAGAGTGATGGTGCAATAATAGGAACAGCCATATCAGGCGGATTTCTCTGGCTTATTGGACTGCTCAACATAGTAACAGCAGTGAGCATTTACAGGATATACAGGGATGTGCGGACCGGAGAAAAGGAAAAGCAGGACATGGAAGAACTCCTTAACAAGAGAGGTTTCATGAACAGGTACCTCAATCCACTGTTCAAAATCGTAAACAAACCATGGCAGATTTACCCTGTAGGGTTACTTTTCGGACTGGGCTTTGACACGGCCAGCGAAGTTGCACTTATTGCAATAAGTGTGGGTGCCGGTGTTTCCGGTGCAATACCACTGTGGATGATTCTTGTTCTCCCCTTCATGTTCACATGCGGCATGGTTCTGGTGGACACAACAGATGGAATCGCCATGAGGAGGGCTTACGGATGGGCATTCATAAAACCCATAAGGAAAATATACTACAATCTTACACTCACGGTTATATCCGTGCTCATTGCCATTGCCATTGGTACAGTGGAAGTTATACAGGTACTGTCACTTGAGTTGAAACCAACCGGACCTTTCTGGTCATGGATAACGGGATTGGATTTCTCCAAGATTGGCTACATTGTAGTAACCATATTCGTAATGACCTGGATCATATCCATGGCGTATTACAAGTTCAGGAGAATTGAGGACAGTGTTCCCTGTCCATGAGGCTGGAACAAATAATCCGGGCCATATTTAACACTGTGAGCGGGAAATCCCACACCATTTATGGGTGGGATGAAAGCGAACCAAACATTCTATATAATTCTGGCATCTAACTATATTTATAATCTCAAATGGATATATTGCTTAGGAGACATCGGTTCATTTCATGAACTACCATTTTGTATGGTGCCCGAAGTATAGAAGAAAAGTCATCACAGAGAAGGTGGAAATGAGACTCAAAGAGTTGATAACATCTATTTCGAGGGAAAATGGATGGGAAATCATAGCTCTGGAGACGATGCCCGATCATGTTCATCAAGACACCTCCCACGGTGGCACCCAATAACATAATTGGGAGGATAAAAGGTACAACCTCAAGGCTGCTCAGGGCGGAATTTCCTGCAGAGAAGTGGTACTGGTGGATCCAGGATACACATCACGTACATGCTCAAGGTGTGGATATAGGAAGGAATCACTGGAACTGTCTGAAAGGACATTCCTCTG
>JAJZJR010000046.1 GCA_021810045.1 Thermoplasmata archaeon | reverse complement strand
CAAGCGTAGGTTATATTATTATGCTTCAGCCGATGGAACTTCCAGGGATCTGTTCTTTGTCTCCTTCATTGATATAACAGTAGCAAATGCAATTATTATGAATGCAGATGTAAATAGTGGATAGAGTGAGTATAGAAGTGTTCCCAGAAGATCTGATGCGCATGGCGCAGGTCCCCCAATGAAGGCATTTCCAAACTGATAACTTATTGGATTCCCGGAATATCTCATATTTGTTGGAAATACTTCTGAAATGAACGCCACAAGAGGAGAATAACTTAGTCCATGGGCAACGCCAAATATTGCAATGATTACAGTGAACTCAACCGGACTTACAAGATATGTTGAATGGTAAAACATTATCAGTGCAATTGCATTTGCAATAAAGATCAGAGACCGCCTACCGTAACGATCCGATGCAATACCTCCAACAAATACAAACACGATGTCCATTATGGCAAATATAAATATGGCCACAAGGCCTTCAGTAATAGTTACAACTTTTGTACTCTAGAAAACTGTTGGTAGCAGTGCCATGGCAAAATAAAAGAAATTCCCACTGGAACCTGCCATCACAGTTCCGGCTAAAACTTCTCTCCAGTTTCTTTTGAACAGATCTTTGCAGGTAAACCTACGATCTGTTTTTCTCTTCTTGCCGCCTAGAATGTTGGTGTCTCGCTTATTCGAAATCTTATCATCAATCCAATGACAACTATGACAAAACTCAGTAAAAATTGTATCCTCCAGCCATGTGAATGCATTGCACCCGACGGTACGAGAAACTCAACTACCAGAAAAACTATTGTTCCCAGAGGAAGTCCAGTACCAATTGTAGATCCAACAAAAGAAGACCAGAACTCTCTCCTTCCCTTGAAATTTTCCATGGTGAGAAGCATTGCTCCTCCCCACTCGCGTCCACGCCCAAAGCCTAAAACGAACCTTAAAATCACAAGTATTATAATTGCCCAGACTCCTATTGAAAGATGGCCAGGAATCAATCCGGTCAGTCCGATGGAAATTCCTGATAGAAGCAGTGTTATCAGAAGTATGTTCCTCCTCGTCGCCATAGCATGAACCCAAATGATTAAGTATTGGAAAGAGCATTGTAATAGATGTCTTTGTACATTGTGCAAATGATGATTAAGCACGACGGGTGTTGGTCTGAGGTGACCAATTCATTGGAGGGTACTACCATAGTTGATCTGAACCTTTCTGTAAACCCCGCCCAGAAAATTACCAATGCATCTGTCATGTTGAATGTCCCGAAACACGCTGATTTACCTACACTTAAGCACTTCATCACGTATGGTAAGTCCGAGAGATCTGTTAAGAAGATTGTTGATCTTTCGAATGCCCGAAATCACAGCCTCAGCTTTGTAAATTTCGTTGGTGTTTATGAGGGTACGATAGCTGCGGTTCTTTATGAAGAGGGCTCCCCTTTTTTTAGGTATTTTTTTGAGAATGGTAAAGAAAACTGGACTTTCACTGTTTATTCAAATCGGCAATTAGATGCCATTAAAGAGCGTTTGGCTGGAATGGCAACGATATACACACTATACGCCGAAAAGGTCTCAGATACCAGTGTAGCAAAGATAGCTGGATGGGAATCGGAACATCTACTTAAAGCGTATATGACTGGAATACAATGGAGAACACTTTTATCGGCATACAACAACGGCTACTACGAAACACCACGGAAGACAACCACATCAGGCATTTCCGAAATTTTGCATCTTTCTCCATCCACGGTAAATAGTTACTTACGACACATAGAGAAGAAAATCATGGAGATGATTTTGAGAAATCACTGATTTCGCTGTATGAAAGAACGTGTGGTGCAGGTTTTTAGCCGCACCATTAATGGACTTCCCATCACAAATGTTTTCAAGAAAACACTTCGCTAGTCTTTTCCAGCGGTATACCTTTCGTCTCTGGAAGCAAGAGGAAAACAAAAACTACTGCGATGAAATTTATTATTCCCTCTAGCACAAAGAACGAGAATACGCCGAACTTAGAGGACCAGATTGGAAAAAGAAACAAGATGACAAAATTACCTATCTGATTCAGTGCCATCATTATGCCTGCAAATTTCCCTCTGAACTCTGTCGGAGAACCCTCCGTCTGAAGCGCCCATATTACACCTGTTACTCCTATCTTATAGAATATGAGATAAATGTTCATTGCCAAGAATATCAACGGAATGATGATAAAAAGATGGGAGTGCCCATTGTAGAAGTTGAGTCCAATCGTAATAAGTACCATTCCTACGAAAGTCCCCCCATACCCTACTATGCTGAGTGTTTTTCGTCCCCATTTATCAACAAATATAAACGGAACCATGAATGATAAATACCCAATCATTTCACTAATGGCACCATATAATATGGCTGTGGAACCAATTATACCGAGACTCTTGTAGATGCTTGGTCCGTAAAATAAAATTACATCTATGCCGGATATGGTCGCAAAGACGAACCACATCCCAATTACTAATAAGGATTTTCTAATAGGTTTTTGAGCAAACATCGCCCTGAATGTCCCCTCTTTTTGAGGCGTTATTCCCTGGTTTCCAATTCTGATGCCGAACTTCGCGAGACTCTTTCTGGCTTCTTCTGTTCTGCCTTTGCTCAAGGACCATCTGGGACTTTCGGGAAGATATGTTCTGAACAAAACCAGAATCAATGCTGGGATTAGACCTAAACCGTACATAAGTCTCCAGTTTCCAGAAAAGGACAAAAAATACCCTGCCCAGAAAGAGACGACAATTCCGGTTAGTACCATTATCTGTTGAGTAAGAACCAGTCTTCCTCTGGCACCTATTGGAGAAAACTCTGCTATGTAAGGGGCAGCTACAACTACATCAAAACCTATCGCCAATCCGATTAAAGATCTCCAGATGATGAGCTGTAAAGCGTCGGTGGAGACCGCCGTCAAGACTGCGAAAGCTCCATAAATAACCCCATCAACCATTAGCAGCTTCTTTCTGCCATATTTGTCAGCAATCGGACCTCCGGCCAGAGCGCCAATTGCAATGAATACTGATGTCCCTGCGACCAACAAAGCCACATCCACAGGGACTAAGTGAAATAACGGTTTCACAAAGATAAGTGTTGGACCAATTATCCCGGTATCATATCCCCAAAGAAATCCACCGAGTGCAGTCACAATAGCAAATAAATAGTATTTACCTACTACCTTTGCACGATCTAGCTGATTTATTCCATCCATGTCTGGTATCTCCATCAACTTCCCTCCCCTAATCTAAGTAATTCGGGAATCAACGCGTTCAATTCAGAAGTAATATCATTTGTAGGTTCGACTAGCGGCCTTCTTGCGTAGCCCACCTTCCAACCTATTTTGTTCATGACAAATTTGATCCTTGCCGGCATGTCCGGTTTCAAAATTTTTCTGGTAAACGGGATTATTGCTTCATGTATCTTTAGAGCCGATGGTAAGTCCCTTGCAGACACTGCCTTAAAAAGCTTAATCGAAGTCCTGGGCATCAGAGTGTTTATAGCACATATAGAACCAATTGCACCCATAATGAAAGATGGAAACATCATATCATCAATGGCGGTGAAAATCGGGAATCTCCCTTTAGTTCTGGAAAGCAAATCAGCAAGGGCATGCATGTCTCCGCCACTTTGCTTAACACCATATATGATTCCATTTTCCAGCATCGCGAACAGCGATTCTGTAGAGGGTACATTCCACTTTACTACATTATACACTATTATCGGTAGATCCACCGCCTCGTGCATTTCCTTATAAAACATATAATTCCCCTCGTCTCCGCTATTAAAAAGATAGTGAACAGGGGTAACCATTAGAGCATCAGCACCAACCATCTGTAAAATCTTGGCTCTTTTGATAGCCTGAAAAGTGGAATCAGCTATTATGCCACCAACAACTGGGAGATCATTTCCTGCCTCTTTTTTTGCAATTCTGCAGAGTTCAGCAAGTTCTTCGTCTGAAAGCGTCTCTCCTTCCCCTGTGCTACCTCCAACAGAAATGCCAGAAACACCGGTGGCGATCATCATTCTTATCTCTTCTCTAAAGAGTTCATAATCTATCTCACCATCCCCATTGAAAGGTGTTACTAACGGAGGTATAATTCCTAAAAGACGATCTTTGATTCCTTTTGAATTCATACTGTATACATGCTGAGGGTTGTATAAAATATGAAATACGGATGTGTTCGTATATCCATTAATATTCCTAATCCAAATAATGGTTTATGATTCTCAAAGGCGAAATCGAAGCACTCGCGAAATACATTGATAAAGGACACGGGGATGAGATGGCAGACCACGATCCCTCTTCCACGGGAATTATCGCCAAGTTAAGGTCATTCAACACCGAGGATGTACGTGCCTCAATAGAGAGAGCAAACGAAACGTCGAAATCATGGGCGAGATATCCGGCTCCAAAAAGAGGGCAGATACTTCTCAAGTCTGGAGAACTCATGGAGTCCGAGAAGGAAAAGATTGCGGAGTTGATGACACTAGAAGAAGGGAAAACTTTGAAAGACAGCATGCTTGAAGTTGAAAGAAGCGCGTTTACCTTGAAGTTCTATGGGGCAATTGCCTATAAATATGGGGGCAAAACCTTACCTTCTGCGGACACGGATACTATGATTATGACTGTTAGAGAACCGTTGGGAACAGTCAGCCTTATAACTCCCTGGAACTTCCCACTATCAATACCAGTATGGAAAATAGGGCCTGCGCTGGCATCTGGAAACGCTGTGATAATTAAACCAGCGTCAAAAACACCTCTAATTGTTGCGAAAATGATCGAAATTTTGAGGCGTGCTGGACTGCCCGATGAAGTTGTTCAGCTGGTCGTGGGTTCTGGCAAGGAAATTGGAACTGAACTCGTTGTAAACGATCACATAAAGGCTGTATCTTTCACTGGCTCTGTGTCCGTCGGACACGAAATCTATGAAAAAGTTGGACACAAGCGAGTAATGACAAGAGTTCAACTGGAATTGGGCGGGAAAAATGCGCTTTACGTCGATAAAGATTCCAATCTTTCCAAGGCCGCGGAATTCACGATACGAGGGGGGTTTGGACTCACCGGACAGTCTTGTACGGCAACTAGCAGACTTCTCGTCCATGAGACTGTATATGAAACGCTTAGAGCCAAGATTCTTGAAAGGTTGAAAACCTGGAGAACTGGATCAGGGATGAGCAAAACCGTCGACATGGGCCCAGTTGTCGACGAAGAGCAATTGAAAACAGATCTGGAATACATAAGAGATGGAGAAGCCGAAGGAGCTAAAATTATCCACGGAGGCTCTGAAAGACCCAAAGGTCTTTTCCTTGGGCCTGTACTTTTTGAAGGTGTAACGCCGGATATGAAGATATTCAGGGAAGAGATATTTGGGCCGGTTCTAGCAATAACTTTGGTCGGAGGTGTAGAAGAGGCGATTGATGCCTGTAACTCAGTTGTTTATGGCCACACTGCTGGAATTATAAGTGATAATAATACTGTGATAAACAGGTTCATAGCCGGAGTCGATGCTGGAGTTATAAAGGTTAACAAACCGACAGTTGGACTTGAACTTCAGGCCCCCTTTGGAGCTTTCAAAGGGTCTGGAGCAAATACCTGGAAGGAAATGGGAGAGGATGCCTTGGATTTCTATACCAAGGAGAAGACCACATATCTTGGATGGTGATTTTATTGACATTAACTTCAATTTCTTTAGGGATGGTGGGAAGGAGTCCTTTTCATGCACTTTCACACTTTATGATAGTTAGAGCCGACCTCGTGATGTAGATGCAATGAGATTCGTAAATGTTGTTATTAACGGGGTAAGCGAACGTTTAGTGTAACTTGACAATGGAGTGTTATCTCTGTCTTCACTGTCGAAATATATAAAAGAGGATTCCTATCAACTCCAGTTTCTTGCAAATATCAAAAACCGTTTTACTCTGAGAAATTAGTATTATAGCTAATTTTCAATTATATGAATGATTATCACAAATTAGTTTTCATGGGTTTTTAGAAATTGTCAAAAAATCTCGGAGATTTTAGAAACGCTGAGCGATTATTGTTCGAAGCTTCAATAATCGAGAAAATGATGGGGATTCACGGAAAAGCGAGGTGAAATAAAGCCAAATATTATTTCAGAAGATGAAATCGATAAATTTCTACCCTGTGTAACAAAACTGGAAAAAATAGTGCATAGGGCTCACCTTCATGAAGCACGCGAAGGAGAATGGCACAAGAGTACCCAGCGAACCGATCGTTTTCAGCAAATTCTCGAATTCTCTAGCTGGACACATGGAAGATATTTCTACGCCAGTAATGTCAAAACAGATAGATTATGAAGGGAAACTTGAGATTCTTTTCGGCAAGAAGGCGGTAAATGTACTTGAAGGTGAGGCACTGGAATACGTGTATGAATACTTTATTGCCAACTATGTTTTGGAGAGGGACCTTCAATCAATATCTGGACAATGGCTTTTGGGCAAAACATGCGATAAATTCGCGCCAGTCGGACCCTATGTCGTTACGTTATGTGAAATATCGAATCTAAACAACCTTAATATCAGAACCTTTGTTAACGATGAACTGAGACAAGGATCCAACACATCGGATACGGTATTTTACTTCAATTCTCTTATTTCATATATCTCGAGATGCTTTTCATTAGAGCCTGGTGATATAATACTCACCGGGACGGTGGAAGGAGTGATAGTTGGGATGCCTGAAGAGCACAAAGTCTGGCTGAAAGACGGCGATGTGGTACGAGTAGAAATAGACAATTTAGGCACACACGAAAACAAATATCGAGGTCCAATCCCACACTGCTGAGATGGATCTGCACTATCTTTAATTTTACTGTTGCATCATGGCATTGATAAAATTCATTAGGCATGTTCATGTATTGACTCTATGAAAACAGTTATCAGGGGAAAGTATCTCTTCGATGGAGAAAAACTTCTTGAGCACAATGAAGTA
>JAJZJR010000004.1 GCA_021810045.1 Thermoplasmata archaeon | reverse complement strand
TAGGAAGGAATCACTGGAACTGTCTGAAAGGACATTCCTCTGTGATTCCTGCGGTCTTGATATCGATCGGGATCTCAATGCCGCAATCAACATCCACAATAAAGGAATGGAAAAGGTAGGGAGGGGCACTCCCGAAGTTACGCCTGTGGAGATCGGAGCACTACCCTCAAGGGCATCCCTGATCGGCGAAGCAGGAAGCCCACGGCTTTAGTCGTGGGAGGATGTCACTTTACGCGGCAAAAAATCTACTGATTTCTGTCCTTTCTGGCAATAAATATTACTTTTGCTATGACGGAGCTTCTTTCTATGCTTCCAAATGCATTGCTGTCCGTGCTTCTCATCCTGTTGTCCCCTTCCATGAAAAATCTTGTTACATCCTGAACCTGTTCCAGTTCTTTTACGCGCTTTATGAGAATACGTCCGTCAACAGGGCTGCGAAAAACCAGGACATCTCCTGTTCTTATGCTGAAAAAAATTCGAGTGGAAACAGCAAAGTCCCCGTCCCTGGCATATGGGACCATGCTGTTCCCGCTTATCTTGAATACCTTAACGGGAGTCCACAATTCAAAGGTCTGGGTAAACTACTTCCTCGTGTGGGTCGTAGGGGGATTTGGCCTTGTGTGTCTTTATGCCTTTGGTTTCCCAGAATATTGCAGCGAACTTGTTTACTTCATTGAGAAGAGCCATTGCTGCTTCCCTGTCTGGTTCCTGCTTTGCCTTTCCACCGAACTTCATGATGTTGAATACAATTTCGTGAAGTTCAGGGTGAGCCTGGACATGCTGGGGCTTGATGTAGTCTCCCCATATGATCCTTATCTCATGCTTGCACAGCTCGGCGTGCTTTTCCTTGACTTCCACGGCTCTGGCCATGTCATGCACGTAATCCAGCATTTCGCTGGGGTTTTCCGGCTTGGGCTTTGGAATTGAATTCATAAGGTCTACCATTCTCACCACAGTCAGCGCTGAAAGCTGGGCAAGGTGTGGGTCATATATGCCACATGGGTAGTCGCAGTGTGCATATGCTGTGTCAAACTCTGTCTTATCTTCCATAGCTCCAAAGAGCTTTCCTATGGTGTTGTTTACTTTCACGCTTTCACCTCTTTTATGATGGATTCACCCATTAAAAATCTTGCTAGATTTGGATAACTATAAATTAAAGCTCCATCAGAAAGACCGGGAAGTCAAACCAGATGCAAAAAAAGGACGGAAATAATGTGTACAACACAATCCGTAAAGATGTGGTTGGTTTACAAATGGTGTCTGGGGCAGGTATAATCTCAATAATGCGGTCCCGAATCAAAGGATTCGAGCACAATATTCCGGCTCATGCTGTTCTTTAGATGAAGAGGAGTAAACCTTATTCTGGAAATCCATTCCTCGAGGGTTTCCTCATCCATGGTTCTTGCACGCATAATTTCCCTTGAACAGCTGGAGCAATACATCCCGCCATAAATCAGTGTTCCGCAAATAATGCAGTGATGTTTTGCCGCCATGTAACCTGTGAGGTAAGGTTACTTAAAGCTTTTTTCTGGTCTGTACCAATTGTATAACAAGCTTTAAAAACACGAGGCTGCCGGTTTTTATAGGGGGTTAATAAACGGGACATGACCCCCTTTTTTTAATCCGCACAAAATAATTTGATCAGTCATCCCGATACATGGTATCGGCGTCAGAACCCCCAAGGAAGAAAAGTGACATTTCGGAATATACGTCCTCATATCCTGTGAAATCCCTCGATGAAACCGGGAGAACCTTGTTGATCATTCTGCTTTCCTGAAAAGCATTGAGCACCGATGAAAAGTAATCCTTGACCATTTCCTGTTTCTCATCCATAAATGCATCATAGAGCTGATCCGGATACTGTTCCCATGCCTGGATGTTCTTCAGGTCCTCATCTGTAATGAGATCTGTCTTGTTCAGTATGAAGAGCATGGGCTTGAAGAATCTTGACATTACCGAACCGTAGAGCATCTTCTGTGAAATGAACCCTGAAGGGGATGAGGAAAGAACAGCATCTGTCACGAAGGCCACCATTGACTTACCATGGGATAGCTTGTCCACCAGCAGCGGACTTCCTGGCCTGAAACTGAAGAGTTCAATCTGGCCCGGAGTGTCGAAAATTACATAGTAGTCATCCAGTTCCTTCAGGTAATTCTCCACGAATTCAGTATTTTCAAGAATAAGATCAGCACCTACGATCTGTGCTCCGTTGGGCCCAAGGTTGAACTCAGACATGATCTGGCTCAGGGATACTGCTTCCCTTATATCCACATCCGGTTCATATGGGGTGAATTCAGCCCCAGGATCCAGATTTACAATGGCTGCATTGTAATCGTTAGATATGAGCCAGTCCTTCAAGCCGCCGCAGAATGTTGATTTCCCTGTCCCAGCAGGGCCTGTTACAAATATGCTTCCAATCAAATTTCTTCCTCCATGAATCTTGCAAGTGAGTTGTCCGGTTTATCCTCTTCAAGGTTAAAAGTTCCCCTTATTGTCCTGACAAGATTATCTATCCTTGTGTGGAGGTACCATGGGAGTTCAAATTCCTCTGAAATCTTGATTGTCTCGGCCATGTACTTGATTACACTGCCCTTGTGAATTGTGAGTGAAATGCTTGGATTTCCGCATTTATGGCATTTCCCTGAAAGTGGAACCCTCCTGTATTTTGTATTGCACTTGGTGCACCTGAATTCCTGTGAGAAGAATCCACGGAAATTACCATACATGTCAGGAAGGAAATGGGAATTCAGTACCCTGGAGGCGACATCGTTCTCATCCACAGCCTTAATCCTTCTTGCCAGGGACAGCTGCCTCTCGATCTTTTCCTCCATGGAGTCTATGGTTTTGTAGGAACAGGTCCTGACGCCGCTGCTGATATCCAGCGTTTCCGTGCTGTATCCCGAATTCAGGATGGTGCCTGTCTTCTTTAGCCTGACCCCCATGGTGAGCATCATTTCCTCAATTTCTGATGGTGATTTACCCTGGTTGGCAGCATCGTAGAATTCCAGTGGATAATCATATAATGTGTCCACGTTCATGGCTTCCTTGTCCACCTCATCGGGATTCAGCTGTACCGTTAACACAAGCGGAGCGTCCATAAGGCCCCCCCTGGTGGATGGAAGGTATTCCTTGGAGAAGTTGATGAGACCATCGAGAAGCAGCATGATTGAGTCCTCATCGCCGTCGCAGTTTCTTCTTTTTGCAGCGTGGAAGAAGGGGTGTGCATAGCACCCGCTTACATCTGCAAAACCTATGATACGGCCCAGAATTCCTCCTGAGGTATGTGGGGCAAGCCCGATGACAAGCTGTCCTATGAGATCTTCCCGGCTTTTGCACATATAGAATGGAGGGTGGTTGTAGTACCTTGTGAGCAGATCATCGATGAACCGGGAAACATTAAGGATATAATCTGCTGATTCGTAAGGTATTATTATGTCCTGAGGGAATATTTCATTTATTTCCTGGTCCGGATAACCCAGCTGCACAAGCTTCTCCCTGCTTATGCCGATTTCCTCTGCCCTGAAGTGTGTTATGGGAATATCTGACATATCGTACCTGCATGTTCCGTCTTTGTTTGTGGATACATCATGTATGGCCCTGAGAAATCCTTTCTCAAGAGGCTCGCTCACCTTGTCCTTCGACATGAGTTTCTTGACGCCCTTTACCTCAAGTTTATCCGGGAGATCCAGTGATAGCCTGTTGAGTGCATTTTCAATGAGTTGATTTATGTCCACCTTTATTTTCTTGGTTGTACCGGTGGGTTCTGTCCTTGACCCGCACTCAGGGCATATTGTATGCGGAGTTTCAAAGGAGCATGAGACACAGGAACGGACCTTTGTTTCAATATCCACACTGGTTCCCTTTGTGTTCCTGCCGGCATTTTTCAGGGAACGCCTGGCATCTCCATAGTTTTCAACGGGAAAAAGAACATGGACCTTGGGTTTCATTTTCCTGTCGCCGGCCTTTTCCGGTCTTCCCAGTCTTCCGCCTACTCGTGTTGGAGATCTTGGCTTGATCTGAAAACCGGCAAGTTTGTTCACCAGTTCCATTGGATCTTCTGTTTGCGGGACTTCTCTGGTTGAGGTTATTATCCCATCTGATAGATCAAGCCCGAGAGAAGCAACGAGAGGGTAGAATTCCTTGAGTTCAAGCCCCTTTTCCGTCTTCTCGAAGGGCACACCCAGCTCAATAAGGATGTCTTTTGTGTCATAACCTGATATGAAAAGGGTTTCCCCTGAAACAGTAGCGTCTGAGAGTTTTTTTCTCAGTTCAAGAATCCTTCCCACGCTGAGATCGTGCCAGAAATAATCGTATCTTGGATACAGGGGTATGTCAAGTTCCCTGGATATCTGTACAGCTTCAAACTGGTTAAGTGTTCTTGACAGGAGCTCTTTCCTTTTCTCCCTGTCATTTATGTAAAGCTTCCACCAGTCATTGTTGAATGAGCCTGGAACAAGCTTATAATTGTTTTCAAGAAAGTCCCCATATGCTATGAGGATCTCCCCCAGATCCGTGATCTGTTCTATCTGATCGAGAAGATCGGCAGCCTGCTGGGCGGATTCCACCCTTACGTGGTTTCCGTTTTTCAGCAACAGCATAGGGCCGTCTATGACTTCAGATGGAGTGATGGCAGCTGCCTTTCCGGGAAGTTCTACCTTTACCTGGGAACCAGTTGCGATGAACCTGTCCAGTGCTATCATCGTTGACGGATTGACTGATGCAGCTGCAAGACCGGAAACACGGGATCTGCCATATCTCAGCCTGAATCCTCCCGGCCTGTTTGGATGCCCGAATACGGGTCTCCCTGCAACAATATCCTTCAGGAATTTATCTGATTTCTTTGGCTTTGCTTCTTCCTCTCCTGCTGATACAGGAGACGCTTCCTTCTTGCCCAGGAAATCCCATTCATTAAGCCCCAGTTTTGCGGTGTGCTTAAGCACTTTTTTTGATTTCTGGATAAGTCCTTCACAGAGTACCAGGCACATTCCTCCCCTGATCCTGTTGGTACGGACACGTTCCATATTCCTGTGTCCCGAGACCTCCTCTTCTTCGCTGCCTTCGCCGTCTATGCATACCGGGGAATTCAGAATAACCTGCCTTACCTCGTATGGTGAAGGCAGATACTGCAGATGCTTTACCCTGTTATAGGCCTGAACTTCCTCTATATACCTTTCAACTTCGTCATCCGTAGGCTGGAATGAGCCTATGCCCAGATCCCTCCTGACTACATCCGCAATGAGCACGCTGAGTGCCTGGGCAGTGCCTCCGGCTCCCCTGATTGGGCCGGAGTATACAACTGAAACATAATCAGTGCCATCATTGTTGTTCCCGATGGTTACATCTGCTATGCCTTCAAGAGGTGCAACAAGAATTCCCTCAGTAAGGATTGCCAGGCCTACCCTTACCGCTTTATCAACGGCTTTGGTCTTGCCTTCAGATGCATACATCTGAGCAACCTTGCGCGAAATTTCTATGGAGATTTCCTCCCTGCTCATGGTCTTGGCCAGAGCCCTTATATCCTCTGCTATGCCCCTGATATCAATGAGTTCCTCAATCCTGTCTGCCATATCAGAAGCAAGAGGCATTTCAACAGTGTCCACTACATCCAGGCCCAGGGACCGTATGTTCTTGGCCACCTCGTAGCCAATCTTAACCTGATCCCACAGATACTTCGTATATTCCGCGTGATCCTTGAAGTGACTCATGTCAACAACTCTGAAAACAGCAGTTTGTCCATAAAGGACGATTTGATCTTGATCCTACCCTTTGAATATGATTCCAGGGGATTGATTTTCTTCTCCATTATTCCTATAAGTTCTTCCTCTGTGGTTGTAACGATAATGTCCGCAGGGTGGGAATTTATGTCTGCTTCCACAACCACTCCTTCAGAAAGATGGAAAAGAGTCCTGTTTACGCCTGTGTCCAGGAGGAAATATCTCTCCAGAGACAGGATCCTTTCCCTGAATCCGGCAGCCTCAGATAGCTTTTCATTAATCTTGAGGAGCAGCTTCATGGCCACGCCATTCAAGCAGTAGCCTCCACGACATTCTGTTTGTATTCAAGTGCCTGCCTTATGAGGTGAAGATGTACCTTTGACGGGCTCAGTGGTCTGGACTTGAATTCGCTGTGGTACTGTGTTGCAATAAATCCTTCCTTTCCCCGAAGTTCTGCAATCTCCATTCTTATTCCGTCTTCGTCCACGCCTGAGAAAAGCATGCCACCCTCCTTGAACCTTTCGATAAAATCAGGGTTAACCTCAAATCTGTGCCTGTGTCTTTCGTAGACTGTGTCTGTACCATATATCCTTCTTGCCAGGGTATTCTCCTTTACGAGTACTTTCTTGGCACCAAGCCTCATGGTTCCACCCATATCCTTGATTCCCAGCTGTTCCGGAAGGAGATCGATAACGGGGTACTTTGTTCTTGGATCGAATTCCGTGCTGTTTGCTCCATCCATACCCAGGACATTTCTTGCAAATTCCATAACTGCAACCTGGAAACCCAGACATATTCCAAGATATGGGATGTTGTTCTCCCTTGCATACCTTGCTGCCTGTATTTTTCCCTCAATTCCCCTGTATCCAAATCCTCCCGGGACAAGGACACCTTGTACATCAGACAGTTTTTCCTGATTCTGTATCAGGTCATCTGAGTTTATCCACTTTATCTCAACATCTATCCCTGTAACTCCTGTTACATGCGAAAATGACTCCTTATGGCTCATGTATGAATCCTGCAGTTCCACATATTTTCCAACAAGTGCGATCTTCACTTTCTCCTTTGGTTGCCTGATATTTTCCTTATATTCTGCCCATGCATCGTGATATTCCTTCTGGGGGAGTGAAAGCTTCTCTCTTACAAATGGAATTATTCCCTGTTTTTCCATGGCATCGGGAACAAGGTAGACATTTGGCACATCATTGATGCTAACAATTCCGTCAATGGCCACATCGGTAAACAGGGACACCCGTTTCTTTGTCTCTATGGAAAGTGGCTTCTTTGATCTGCAAAACAGCAGATCGGGGGTTATCCCTATTTCTCTCAGGTCCCTGACACTGTGCTGTGTCGGCTTGGTTTTCTGCTCTCCGTTTTCTCCAAGTTCCGGAATTAATGTCACATGCCCAAAAAGGAAGGTACCTTTTCCCTCTTCGTGGTTCAGCTGCCTCAAGGCCTCGAGGAAAGGCATGGATTCAATGTCTCCCACTGTACCTCCAACCTCAATAAGTACAACATCAAAGTCACCCTTGCTGGCCACGAGGCGAATCCTTCTCTTAATCTCGTTTGTTATGTGCGGTATGATCTGAACTGTACTCCCCAGGTATTCACCGCGCCTTTCCTTTTCAATTACCTCCTTGTAGACTTTCCCGGTGGTAATGTTGTTATCACCGGTGAGATCAACGTCAAGGAATCTTTCATAATTTCCAAGATCAAGGTCAACCTCGCTTCCATCATCCAGTACAAAGACCTCCCCGTGCTGGTACGGATTCATCGTACCTGCATCATAATTCAGGTAAGGATCAATTTTCAGGGAGGTGACACGATAACCATGTGATTTTAGAAGATATCCGAGACTTGAGGTGATCGTCCCCTTGCCAAGCCCGGAAATTACGCCTCCGGTAATAACAATGTAATGCATCTTATGATAGGGAATCAAAATTAATTAACTTTTCTGACAGTTTTTATTTTACGCACACTGTCTTCCGCTTGCACGTTTTTATGGATATTTATATCCTGTGTTCCCTGCCATTCTTGTCCCTGGCCTCCACTATCCTGTTGAAGGATGTGTTGCCGCAATTTGGGCATGGAGATTTTGATGCATTGTTGTTACCTCTCCTGAAGATGCTTGAAACACCAACTTCCACATTGAATGTGGTGTCACACTTGCTGCATTTCATGACCCACTGCATAATTTTGGAATCGATTGCAATAGATTATTCTTGCTATTCTGCCTGTTATGGAATTAGAATATCCTGTTTAAATACCATTTTCAAATTTGGTATACATATAGATGGCTCCAAGACTGCTTTATGCATACCTGAACCAGGATGATCCGAAGAAATCAACCATGAAAAAACTTGAACGTTTTGACCTGGTCGCAAAAATTCCCCTTGGGAAGGCTGTAAGATCCCTTTCCCTTACTCCCTTTGCAAACCTGTATCTGTTACCCTCAGACAGGGATATTGCCGGCAGGACAGGGCTTGTTCTCATAGACGGGTCCTGGAACAGGATCAGTTCCATTGAGAATCTCAGGTTAAGATATGCCAGAAAACTCCCTATACTTGTCCCTGTGAATCCGGTGAATTTTGGAAAACCGGGGAAACTGTCATCAGTGGAGGCAATGGCCGCGTCCCTTTACATAATGGGTTTCCAGGATGAGGCAGATCGGGTACTGTCAAAATTCAACTGGGGACAGAATTTCATTCCCATGAATATCCAGCCCCTTGAAGAATACATGAAATGCACAAGGCAGGAAGATGTACCTGCCGCAGAGGAACTTTTCTTTTAGGCACCTTTCTCGAGCCACTGGCCATCCTTCAGGATGTACGCACCCCCGGAATACTGTGAAATAATCCCTGTTATATCCGATCTGAAGTATTCCGGAACCTTCTCAAATGGAACTGTTTCATCAGGAAGGATGTGAATGCCGTCCACATGCATAAGGGCTGATAAATCAACATGAGCAAGGTTCAGTTTTCCTTTCATGAAGTTCAGTTCATCTGTATCCAGCCTCATTCTCTCCTTCTCAATGAGAACACTGAGGTTTTCCAATGTTTCTTTCCTGTACTGGATTTCAGTGGGATCACCATTGGCAGCAAGAACAAACATGATAATTCCCATGCATTTGGAACATCTTCCACATGGTACCATGTTTCCATCAACGGACCGGCAGGAATGGCAGGAACGCTGAAGCCTGAACAGTTCAGGATATCTTTTTACCAGCACATTCTCCACAACCGATCCGGTAACAGGGTATACTGCAGACCATACCCTAAGGGGAATACCTTTGCCTGAAAGGTATTCAGACATGTAAGAATTGAAATCGTGAGTCTGATCATAAATTCCAAAATAATGCCTTATCCCACGATATGGCGGCATTTCCCTGGGATCATCGAATTCATCTCCAAGCACCATTGAACTTATCCCATGCTTCAGTGCTACAGGAACAAGGGCCATTGCATAGACAGGGAATATGAAGAGCTGCACAGGATAGGTGTCGGTTTTCTTTTTAATGGCTTCCTGGTCTATGGGTTCAAGATTTCTCAGAAAGAACCTGTAAAGCCTGTCCACGTTTGACCATACCTTGTGCACATTTCCAAAATTACTTGAATAGTAGGCATAGGCTGTGGAAGCTGTGAACCAGTGCGAACCGCTTTCGTTGAAGTAAAAGGCATGTGTCTCCGCACCGGCCTCCCTAAGCATTCCATAGGAAAGGAGGCTCTCTTTTCCTCCAGAAGACAGTACTGCCACGGCGTTCTTCCTGAATTCCACATCAGGTTCACCCATGTCTTCAAGGACGGAAGTGGAAACAACCTCGGTAATCCCGTTTGAATTTTCCTCGGTTATATCATCCTCGCCTGGAAGATATGCCTTCCTGAAGAATTCATAACGTCTCCTTGCAAGCTTGTTCACGAAAACTTCACGGTTGTTGATCCGGACAAAATCCCTTATGTGATCCACATCCCATTTGGATGCGGGGAAATCGAGAACAAGCCTCTTTGCAAACAAAGTGAAATTTACAGCTGGCATTGCCATGAGTAACCCTGCAATATTCCAGTCAGCCACAATATCACTGTTGTATGAATAAATGACCTCGAAGGATTTCTCCATGCTCCCTGACCTGATGGAAACGGTTCCCTTCACCTTTCTCTGATCGTAAAAAGTTGGTTTTACCCGGATCTCGTCGAGTACTGCCAGTTTTTGAGCATAAGACATATCTGTTCAGTGCCCGACAATATTCAATGCAATTTCCGGGTTCAGATTAAGCGGGTCAAAGACAGGGATGTTGAAACGGGATTCGAGAGAGGTTATTTCGTTTGTCACTTCCTCGTCTGTCATGCCTTCCCTGTTAAGTGAGATTGCAATGACTTTTCTTCCCGACAGCAGCTCCAGGATATCCATGTATTTCTGCAGATCAGGTATTGGAATGTCAGGGAACCCGTCAAAGAACTTCCTTTTTGGTGCATGCTGCAGTATTATGCCATCCGGCCTGCAGGCACCGATGATCTCGAAGCTCCCTGGATAAGCCGGATGGAGAACAGATCCCTGGCCTTCGATGAAAATCACCTCTGGATTCTCCTCTCTCCATGCCTCTACAGTCATGCCTTCAAGACCCCCGGGAATGAAATCATTTATCATTGAGTCAACGACAACTGTATGCTTGAACCCCTGCATCCAGGCAGTCTGCCCTGTTCCGACCATTGTTGCCCTGATACCCTTGTCCCTGAGTGCATTGGTAAGATTCACTGCGGTTGTTCTTTTTCCGATGGCACTGTCTGTGCCTAGAACTGCAATCTTGAGTGCCCTGACTTCCCTGATTTCTCCCGTATAAGGTGGCTTGATGTCCCTGAAGAGCTTCCTTACATCTGTAATATAGGAGCCATATTTTGCAGCAAGTGCTGAAAATTCAGGATCATCTGAAATGAATTCGTGAAGGCCGCTCACAATGTTCATGCCATGCTCAAGGGCACCAGAAATGAATTTTCTGTATTCCTCCGGTATGTATCCACCATCGGTGGCAACTCCCACTACAAGGGTCCTTGCACCGAGCCTGATGCCTTCCTCCACTGTGGACACTATGGGTATTCCGTTGGCTTTTCCGCTGAGTACAGCACCAGCATCGTTTCCTGCCTTTGTCGAGTCTATGACCGCTACAACCCTGAATCTCCTTGTGAATCTCACCAGGCCGTTTGCGGTCTTTCCGTATGTAGACCCAAAAACACCCTCTGCAAGTACTACTGCGTTGTCCATATCTTTGACCTGCCTGTGAGTACAACCACAATTTCCCTGTTTTCAAGCCTTCTGTTTATGGTCTTATCCACAGCAGCAAGTGACGCGGCAGATGCCGGAAGCACTGAAAGCATCTCTGCCTTTTCTATGAGCGATGAATACCTGTACATTTCCTCATCTGAGACATATGTGGCAAGGCCGTTGCTTCTGTACAAGGCATTAAGTGCTTTCTGGCCGTCGTATGACCTGTAGGCAACAAGGGGTTCTGAGGCCTTGGTTTCCCTTATTGCTGATGGATCAAGTTCCATGAGTGTTTTCCTTCTTCTCTTCCAGGAAGCCACTATGGGGTTTCCATTTGGTGTACTCGATCCGATGAAGGCGGGGACTTTCCTGATTACTCCTTTTCTCTGCATCTTCTCAAATCCTGAAAATATGCCTGCCAGGGTTGTTCCATTTCCAAGAGGCACGGAAACGTACTGAGGGGCATGTCCAAGCTGTGCAACAATCTCATGGGCAATGCCCTCATATCCTTCTATGTCCAGTTCGGAATTGACAGACCCAGGACTGGAGTCATACCAGCTTTCATCGTTGGAACGAACCCGCATGTATTCAACCAGATCCTCATATTTCCTGTCAACCTCAAGGATCTCGGCCCCATTCCTCCTTATCTCGGAATTTCTTTCTCCCGCATAATAACCTGGAACTGCCACTACAGACTTCATTCCGTAAATACTGGCGAAATAGGAAATTGAAGCTCCGTAGTTGCCGCAGGTGGCAAGTGATATGGTGTCATATCCCTTTTCCTTGGCCCTTAGAACATGAAGCTTGGATATCCTGTCCTTTTGTGTTCCTGTAAGCCCAGCACCCTCAAATTTGATAAAAAGTTTTTTCAGGTTGAGGGCACGCTCAAGATTGGATGCTCTAAAAAATGGCGTCTTTCCAGGAGGTTCTTCTTCGTCCATTCCTTCCATTTCTTTTCACTCAGGCAAAAAGTGCCTGACTGATCAAAGATAATACCTATCTGTATATAAATATATTTAATGATTATTAAGAGAATAATTTCGTTGCCAGTGCGGGTTTTCCAAGGTTCGCAGATATTGAAATATCGCTATAAAATATAATACATATTTTATACCAAATAATTAATCAGAAATCGGAGCTAGACTGTTATTATCTCCAGTCCCAACTGATCTGCCATGTTCAGGATGAGTTGTTTTGGCTCTGATTTCACGCCTTTCCTGTCTAGAATGAAACCTTTGCAATCCGGGGTTTTTTCAACACTCTGCTGAAGCATGGACTCTGTTATTCCCTCAAGGGAATGCTTTGATATCATGTGGCCTACGTCCACTTCATTCTCAATGGCATATCTTGTTACCTTTGGCATGTAGTGTCCTCCACCAGCCCCTACAAAAGCAGGATATGCCATGCCATTGGGTTCCATTATTGAATGGATCACTGTGTCCAGAGCATCCATGTCGGTCCACTGCTGTTCAGTTGTTCCAATTTCAATGAAGAAATTTGGTATATCCAGCAGGGGTCCGTGATGCGTGGCCTCAAATGTGACGCTGAATGTTGTCCCCTTATAGAATTCGTTCATTGCCCTTAGAGTGGAAGTCATCTTCCCGGGGTCGCTTACGGAGAGCTTCTTCTCCCTTCCTCCCAGGAGTGCCCCGTTGAAATTGCCAGTTGGGTGTACTGTCAGTGACTTTATGTCTGCTTTAGAAGAATGTCTGGAAAGAAATATGATATCTTCTACCCTGTCCCTTATGTTCCCAAACAGTTCATGAAAATTTTCCAGATACAGGTGCTTTATGTCAATATATGAAAAGAGATAATCCCCGCTGACCTTTATACCCTCAAGATCACCGTATTCGCTGAAATCGACTGTTTCCAGCAATCTGCCGGCGATTGACATGCTTGCCTCATCTTCTCTGGAGGCCACTATAAGATGCATCGTGGTTTAATCGTTCATGATATTTTAGATTCTATCATGTCGTGGTACAGGCGATCTGCCTGAGTGGTCATTGTTACTTTCTCGTCCCTTATCTTTTCCAGGAATTCATGAGCCTCATGATCTTTTACTTCCTCCATCAGAACAGAGAATTCTCCCACAGACATTTCCTCCTCTTTTGCAATGTGCAGAAGAACACTCTGAAGACTGTTTACATCTATGTGCTCATCATCAAGCAGATGCTGAGTGGCCTCTATTGGCTGAGGAATATCGTGACTTGTAAATGGTACCTTCCCGCCCTTTTTCACATACGCATTGAGAATTCTGACGATCTCCTGATGACCCTTTATGAACAACTTCAGAAAATAGATAATATTTGACTGTGCAGCCTGCTCTGATAGTTCCCTGTACTTGGCTATGATGCTGTTTTCGTGGTCTATCAGGGGAGCAAAAATTTTGTTTTGCTCTTTCATAATATCACTCATATTAACTCATATCTAATAATGTTACTATATAGGATTCCTGAAAACCGGGAATCCCGATAATAGGAGGTATTTATTCCGGTTTTTTCAACGTCATATTCATCCTCATGTTCCCTGTGGATATGGCAACAGCCACCAGGATTGCAATCCCCCCTTCAATTGTATAGACAGATATGCTTTCCCCCAGGATCAGTACTCCTCCAATGACACCCACAAGAGGAACCAGGTACAGCTGTACGGCAAGCCGGGATACTGAACCCCTGTTCACAAGCGTATAAAATATCATGTACCCAAGAACCGTGCTCGCCAGGGACAGGTAAAGCATGGAAATCCATCCATCAAGAGGGAGAGCCGATACCTGTGAGATAAAACTCCCTGAGACCAGTGGCAGAAGCATGACTGTGCCGAAAAGTCCAACCCAGATTGTAAAAGGAATGGCACCGTATTTCCTGACCAGCGGTTTTGAAAACACTGCAAACGCAGAATAGGAAAGAGCAGTTCCCACAGCTTCCAGTATTCCTGAAAATGAACTGCTGCCTGCAGTAACACCATTACCAAAGGAGAGAATGAGTGCCCCTGCAAACGCCACTGTGACTGCAATAATCACCCGTTTCCCATGTCTCTCTTCCAGAAAAACCCAGGAAAGAACAAGAATGAATACCGGACCCATTGCCACCAGCAGCACTGCAAGGCCTGCGGAGATTGAACTTTCCGAATAATTGAGAGTGAGGTGGTATGCCACTACGTTGGCAAAAGAAACCAGGGCAAACCTTGGCAGGTCACGTATCTGGAAACGGGCCCTCATTCTCCCCAGGAAAGGTGCCAGAAACAGTAACGCAGCACCTGCAATGAACCACCTCAGAACGGTAAGATTGACAGGATCCAGGAAAGGTTCTGCGTACTTTATTGCCACAAAGGCCATTCCCCAGATTATGCTGAGCATGACAAGGATGATTAGGGGCATCAGCCTTGCAGTGGAATGACTCTTTGTGCTCACTGTTGCAGTTTCTGCTGAACCAATCATGATTTTTTCCATTACCTTCTGGCAGAGTTCCTTTTTTCCATTTCGAGAAGATATTTCTTCCGGTCTGCACCAAGAGCGTAACCTCCCAGTGAGCCGTCCTTTCTGACCACCCTGTGACATGGTATTACCAGGGGAACAGGATTGGCACCGCAGGCGTTTGCCACTGCCCGGTATGCATGGGGTTTTCCTATTAACTCAGCTATTTCATTGTATGATCTGGTTTCTCCGTAAGGTATTGAAGCTATTGCAGACCAGACCCTCCGCTGGAAGTCAGTGCCTCTCAGTGCTACCGGAAGCTTCAGTTCCCGTCCTTCGAAGTACTGCAAAAGTGTGTTTAGCCTTTCCCTGGCTCTTTCCGACTTACGGAGATCAGCCCTGTTGAATTCCGTCCTTATGGCTTTTTCCAGATCTTCTTCACTGTCACCTATGCTGACAGCACATATCCCCTGCTCAGTTTCCGCAACGATGATGGCTCCCAGGACACACTGTCCCGTTAGAAAATAAATGACCTCACCCTCTCCGCCATTCCTGTATGCTCCCGGCACCATTCCAAGCTTGGATCTCGAGTCATCGTACAGCCAGCTCTGGGATCTGTATCCTGTGTCGTAAATAGCCCCAGGCATTGGTTCTCCTTTTTTCAGGTTTCTTTTAAGTCTGTGAATCCTGAGCTCCTCCATGTACTTCCGTGGGCTGATTCCCATGATTTCCATGAACCACCTCTGAATAGTGTATCCTCTCACCCCGAACTGTCTCTCAAGATCCATGAGGGTAAGGCTTGAACTTATGTTTGATCTTATGTGATGGCAGACCATCTCAACCAGTCTTGCCTTCTCCAGATCATTTCCGTCCGGAGATGCCGTATTACCTCCTTTTGAAACCGGTCCCATGGTCTTCCCCATGTACGGATTAGAAAGGTTGAGCTAAAAGACATTTTGTCGGATTTTTGCAACGGAGAGAGTCAAAGCAAATCGTTTTAATGCAGTGAAAATTAACCTTTCTTATGGAACTGGACCTTCCCTCAATGGAGGAAAAATGGAAGAAACACTGGCTTGAGCATGACATATACAGGTACGATGCCAGCGTCAGGGATCGATCCAGATGGTTTGCCATCGATACTCCGCCTCCCACAATATCAGGCAAAATGCATATGGGCCATGCATTCTCTTACCCGCACCAGGACTTTATTGCGAGATACAAGAGGATGCGGGGCTTTGAGGTTTACTACCCATGGGGATTCGACGATAATGGACTCCCCACCGAGAGATACACAGAAAAAACCCTGGGGATAAAAGGAGAACGCACTGACCTCCTTGAATTCATACGGCTCTGCAATGAAGAGAGCGAAAAGGCTGAGGCAGAACTGCTTCAGGGATGGCTAAATCTTGGGCTCAGTGCTGATTTCAGGAACTCCATCAGGACTTCTTCCCCAGAATCAAAGAAGATTTCCCAGAAAATGTTCCTTGACCTTGTGAAAAAGGAAAGAGTCTACAGGGAGGAGGCCCCAACTCTCAGATGCCCCACCTGCAGAACTGCGATTTCACAGATTGAGCTTAAGGACCAGACCCTATCTACGGAATTTATTTACTTGAATTTTGGGACTCCCGATAACCATCTGACTATAGCGACAACAAGACCGGAGCTCATCGGGGCGTGTGTTGCCATTGTGGTGAATCCAAATGATGACCGGTACAGGAACATGGTTGGAAAAAATGTAAAGGTACCCTTCTATGGGCATGAGGTACCAGTCATTGCTGATGAGTATGCAGTAATGGACAAGGGAACCGGAGCGGAAATGCTCTGTACATTCGGAGACCAGAATGACCTGGCCCTATGGAGAAAATACAGTCATCTTGGCCTGAGAGTGATAATCGACGGCAGGGGAAGGATGAACGAACTTTCCGGCGATCTGGCAGGGATGAGTATCCAGGAAGCCAGGAAAACCATGGTCCAGAAGGTGAAGGATTCCGGACTCGTGGAAAAGATCGAAAGGGTAAAGCACTCCGTGAACACCCATGAAAGATGCGATACACCTATCGAGATCAGTATCAGCAAGCAGTGGTCTGTGCGTTACATGGATCTGAAGGAGGAATTGAAGTCAACAGCAGCCAGCGTAAAATGGATTCCAGAACACATGAAAATAAGACTTGACAACTGGATAGACGGGCTGAAATGGGATTGGCTCATATCACGGCAGAGGTTCTTCGGCGTTCCATTCCCTGTCTGGTATTGCAAAAATTGCAGCAAACCTGTTTTTGCTGAAGAGAATGAGCTGCCTGTTGACCCCAGGCTTGATCAGAGAGATATGGAATGCCAGCATTGCGGCGGAAAGGAATTTGAACCTGACACAGACATAATGGATACATGGGCCACTTCCTCTCTCACACCGAGGCTATACCTGATCAATGATGACCTTTTCGACCTTCTCTATCCCATGGATACAAGGTTCCAGGGCCATGATATCATTAATTTCTGGGCTTTCACAACCCTGGTGAGATCTTATTTGCATGATGGCATCGCCCCGTGGGAAAACATAACCATCAGTGGCAATGTGTATGATCCCCTTGGCCAGAAGATGAGCAAGAGCAAGGGAAACATAATGGAACCTGCGTCCCTCATAGCACAGTATGGTGCAGATTCTGTGAGGTACTGGGCTTCCACCACAATACCGGGTGAAGATATCAAGGTAAAGGAACAGGACTTTGTAAGAGGCAGAAGGACAATCATAAAGATGCTCAATGCAGCCAATCTTGTGAAGATCATCACAGGTGCGGAAAAAGCACCTCTTGCTCCCGAAAATGTTAAGTTTCCTGTAAACAGATGGATACTTGGAAAACTCAACTCTGTGATTGAGACAGGCACTGCCTACATGGATCAGTACCAGGTTTCAAGAGCAAGGGCAGAACTGGATAACTTCTTCTGGAATGTTTTCTGCGACAATTACCTGGAACTTGCAAAAAGCGTCAACAACAGGAAGGACACCCTGTCCGGAGAGATGGTGAGCGAAGTTGCAAAGACGCTGAATTATGTGCTCCTCCAGACCATGAAAATGTACGCACCTGTGCTTCCTTTCATAACTGAGGAAATATATCACTCACATAATCTGGGGGAAAAGGAAAGCATTCACCTTGAACAATGGCCAACAGGGATAGCTCTTGAGATTACTGATAAGGAAATATCCGACTTTGACTATGTTATTTCTGTTATAGCCGGCATAAGGGCATTCAAAACGGAAAGAAAGCTTTCAATGAGTGCACAGATAGGAGATATAACCATCGCAGGAGAACAGAATCTCATATTGGAAAACAGTGAAATCATAAGGGTTTCAATGAGTACGGGCAAAATAAGTGCAGTTGCTTCTCAGACCCTCGAGGTCAGGGAAACACAATAATTTATTTTGTAGAAAATCTATTGAGAGATTGAAACATATGTTGGAAAGGCCAAGAAGAAGCCGTATAATCAGGATTGGAGCCTTACTCATAATTGCCTCTCTTGTCCTCTTCTCGCTTTCAGTATATCTTGTTGAAAGCAATACTGCATCAGCACAAAGTATCAGCATAGGTCCCGGAGGCTCTTATACCCTCACCGACAGGAATGTCAGTGCTGGAGACGACATAGACTATACAATTACTTCAACACTCACAACATTCAACGTTTCTGCTTACCTATCTGTTTCATCAGGTTCCCACTTCGGCTCTGAAAATGCAACCCAGAAATCAAGCCTCACAGGAGTCGTAGTGTCCCCAGGTTCAGGCGTGCTTTCCCTCACAGTCAGGAATACCGGTTCTCAGACCATAAATATTGATGTTTCAGTGGGAACAATTGGATACACCACACTTCTTACAATAATAACTGGCCTGGTTTTCCTTCCCAGCGGAGTGGTACTTGTGGGCATCTATTATTATTCCAGGCACGTGGAGAGAAGAAAAGAAAGAAGATTTAGGGAATCAAGATAAAAAAATTAGAGAATTGGCAGATATCTTTCAAGTTCCCAGGTTGTAACCTGTGACCTGAAGGCATCCCATTCTCTCTGTTTTACTGTTATAAAGTTCTCAAATATGTGTTCCCCAAGAATATCCTTCATGAGCTTGCTGTTCCTGAAGTGGTGCAATGCCTCTCCCAGGCTTTCAGGCATACTCTGTATTCCATCCTTTAACCTTTCTTCGGTGGTCATGTGGAATATGTCCTTCTCTGTGGGTTCCGGTGCTTTGAGCTTGTTTTCAATTCCATCAAGACCCATTCCAAGGATCACGGCAAACTGGAGATAGGGGTTCCCTGCTGAGTCGGGACACCTGAGTTCCATTCTCTTCCTCATGCCGGTGCCCGCCGGAACTCTGACCAGAGCAGATCTGTTCTTGTTTGCCCATGATATGTAAACAGGTGCCTCATATCCAGGAATAAGACGCTTGTAGGAGTTTACCCACGAAGCGAGAACTGCTGACGCGGAATTTATGTTCTTCAGTATTCCCGCGAGATAATTCATTCCAAGTTCGCTCATGCCGTATTTGGCATTCGCATCATAGAACAGATTCTCCTTCTGCCCCATTGACATAATGCTTGAGTGAACATGCATTCCTGAGCCGTTTACACCATTGATCGGTTTTGGCATGAATGTTGCATACATTCCGTGTTTCTGAGAAACATTCTTGATTATGTTCTTGAGCATTGTAACCCTGTCGGCCATGACAAGTGCCTGATCGTATCTGAGATCGATTTCCTGCTGTCCATATGCCACTTCATGATGGGCTGCTTCAGGATGATAACCGAGATCATACATATGTTTCAGGATTTCCTGCCTTATCTCGTTGGCAGAGTCTATGGGGGTATTGTCAAAATATCCTCCGTAATCACTTGGTATTGATGTGGGGTTGCCATCCTTGTCTCTTTTGAAAACGAAGAACTCGAACTCCGGTCCCACAAAGAAATCCATACCCTTGTCGTTGAGTCTTTTGACTGTTCTCTGGAGAACATATCTCGGATCTCCCGGGAATCTGTCTCCGTCAGGGGTGTAAATGTCGCAGATGAACCTTACCGTCTTGTAACCATCTTTACCTTCAGGAAGTATGGTATATGTTGAGAGGTCCGGATGTGCCCTCATGTCAGATTCTTCAATCTGAGCATATCCTGCCACCGAACTCCCATCAAAAACAACACCCTCTGTCAGAGCGCTTTCAAACCTGTTCTTTGGGATAGTGAGTGTCTTTACTGCACCCACAATATCTGTGAACTGAAGCTGCAGAAACTCAGCATTATCCTGCTTTAATTTATCCATAGAAGCCTTAACCTGGTCTTCCATGCTCTGCTAGATTTTAGGTACACATATATAACTTCGTTTCTTCTTTGAATGGCTGTTATCGGGCATTGATTATAAATTAATAAAGTAAGGATTTACGTATAGTCCTACCTACAGAAAAGACTGAAGTATACATTTATTCATTATATAAAATAAGTTAAATTCTGATTCATGAGGTGAGAAAATACAGATTTATACCATAACGGAACTTAAACCGGAAGTGAATTTGTGTCTAGGAACCATTAACCAGTAAGAGTGACTCTGTGGATTGAGGTAAAAAAATGTCCGATAAACTTAAAATGAAAGTAGACGAAATCGATCTTACAAAGGTAAAAGTCAAGACCATATTACTCCTTGGCGGCTTTTGTGTGGATTAAATAATTAATCCAATAATTGTAAAAATAACTCTTTTAGTTCCATATTAACTGACAAATCCAAGAACTCTTTTGTTTTCTGCTCTATTATTCTGGGTTCATAACGGTATATTTTCAGGACTTTTATGTACTGTGTATAACATTCTACAATGTAATTTAGTTGCTTCTTTACCATGAGGTTTTGTCTCGTTTTTTCTAGGTTTGCATCTGCAGCAGAAAGATTTTTTGTTGCAATATCGTAAAGCATAAACATTTCATAACATGCCGCTAGCCCATTTGTGTCGAAGTTTCTCCTAAAATATCCCATAGCATTTTCCACATATTCGTAAGCGTCTCCTGGCCTCATTGTATAAATATAAATTTGGGCAATGCTAAGTCCGGAACGGTTTTCAATCATCTCATTTCCTGTTTCCTTAGCTAAGTTGTGGGCTTCTACAACTGCATCTATTGCGGCATCATACTTTCCAAGAGACAGTAAAACAGCAGATTCATTCTGATAGCACCATTGAAGATGATAATTATCTGTTACAGTGTTAAAATATTCTATGGCTTGGTGGTTTAAACTGAAGAATTCTTTTAGATTTCCAAGTTTTGCAAGAGCGAATGCTTCATTCATCTTAACTTGATTTAATCCGGATTCGTCACCTACTTCCTTAAAAAGAAGTAGGGCGTGCTCAAACATCTCCATAGCTTTGTTTACATCGCCCCTATAACCATAATATGAGCCAAGTCCAAGTTCTGATTTTCCTACCGTAGTTATATCATCTACATTCTCAGCAAAATACTTGGCTTTGTCAAAATGGCTTTTTGCAAAATCAAGATCCATCTTGTAGAGGTTTATTGCACCATACACATAATGCCCCCTTCCTAGAAGACGCTTATCGGAGTTTTTGTTACCAATATCTATGAGATTTGAAGCATGATCCAGTGCTCTGGTATAATTTCCTGACTTAAGATAGAATTCTGATAGTTTAAGAGTCTCATCTGTAAGATCTTCACCAGAAGACAGGTATTTCTCAAGATAGTTCTTCACCAGAATAACCAGATCACCATTTTTCTCCATATATTCCGGCGTAAGTCCTCTCTCGAAGATATCAATACCCACCTCAGTTGGTTTTAAACTGATTTTGTCTCCTTCATCATAGGATATGTAGATCCACTTGAGATCTCTCATAAACTGCAGTATTGTAAGGGATTTGTCTTCACCATATACGTTAAAATCCACTTCGTCCAGTAAATTATACTCATCGTTGGGAATGAGATATTTGGCCAATATTTTGGTACCTGGAGGTGCGGCTATGTACATGGTTATGCATACCCTGATCTCATATGTTTAAAAAAATTAGGGTTATGTTGAAAAGAATGTACGAAAAATTTCGCACATTTGCTCAGGATACGAGTCTTCTAAGAACGAATTGAAGAATTCCGCCAATCTTGAGGTATTCCTCTTCCACAGGCGTATCCACTCTTATGATTAATTCTGTGGATTTATCTTTCCCTGTGCCGCTCTCAGTGAATTTCATCGTAGCTCTACCTGATGCAGTAACCCCTTTCTCAAATACAATGTCGATTGTCTTTTCAGGATCAATCTTCAGGCTCTCGAAATTCTCGCCATTCTTGAACTGGAGAGGTATCACTCCCATGCCTACAAGATTGCTCCTGTGGATTCTTTCGTAGCCAACTGCAACAATAGCCTTTACTCCGAGAAGGTAAGGACCTTTGGCGGCCCAGTCCCTGGAACTCCCTGTTCCGTACTGATCACCGGCGATAACAATGGTATTTCTTTTCTCGTTCATGTACTGCATGGCAGCATCATAAACGCTCATATCCTTCTTATCTGGGAAATGAACAGTGTAACCGCCTTCCTTCGTGGAAAGTTTGTTCCTGATCCTGTTGTTTGCAAAGGTACCTCGCATCATGACCTCGTGGTTACCTCTTCTTGAACCATATGAATTGAAGTCAAGCGGCTGGACATTATGTTCCATAAGGTATTTTCCAGCCGGGGTCTCTTTGCTGAATGAACCGGCAGGAGAAATGTGATCCGTGGTGATTGAGTCACCAAGAACAAGTAGTGGCCTGGTGTCCTTGAGTTCCTTTGTTTCTATGACCTGTTTTGGATCCCAGTTCTCAAAGAATGGGGCCTTCCTTATGTAGGTGCTCTCTGGTTCCCAGGAATACTGAACGCCACTTGGTGCCTCCAGTTCTGACCATTGCTCGTTGTAGTTGTCAACGTTGTTGTATCTTTCAATGAACATTTCCCTGCTGATTGAACCTTTCATTGCCTCAGTAATCTCATTGCTGTCCGGCCATATGTCCTTGAGGAATACATCCTTGCCATCCTTCCCCTTTCCGATTGGTTCCCTGTCCAGATCGATTGTAACCTTTCCTGCCAGGGCAAAAGCCACAACAAGAGGTGGTGACATGAGGTAGTTGGCCTTTACATTCCTGTGAACTCTTGCCTCAAAATTCCTGTTTCCTGAAAGAACTGCAGCGGTTGCAAGATTGTCCCTGACGATTGCTGACTCAATACTCTCATTGAGTGGCCCGCTGTTACCTATGCAGGTTGTGCATCCATAACCGACAAGATTGAAGCCAAGCTGGTCCAGATATGTCTGAAGGCCGGATTTGTTAAGATATTCTGTAACGACCCTGGAGCCCGGTGCAAGGCTGGTTTTTACCTTCTTGCTCACCGTTAGTCCCTTCTCAACTGCTTTCTTTGCCAGGAGACCAGCTGCAAGCATAACATAGGGATTACTGGTGTTGGTACAGCTTGTGATTGCTGCTATAACCACATCACCCTCGGTAAGGGTCTCTTCCTTTCCGCTGAGATTTATTTTGGATGATTTTAGATGGACCTGTCCTGATTTTGCCCCATGGGTGCCGTCAGGAAGGCCTCCCTCATTCTCGAATCTGGCCTCGCCACGGTGGTTCTGATCCTGGTTGTCCTCCATGAAACTCAGGAAGCTGTTGCCTATGTTCCCCAGGTTGACCCTCTGCTGCGGGAGTTTTGGACCCGATACACTTGGCTTGACTGTAGATAAATCGAGTTCAATTTCCTGTGAATATTCCACATTTTCCTGTGAGCCGAAAATTCCCTGCTCCTTGCAGTACTGCTCTATGAGTTTTATGTGGTCTTCTGATCTTCCAGTCAGCCTCAGGTAGTCAAGTGTCTGTTCATCCACCGGGAACAGTGCCACTGTTGCCCCATATTCCGGGCACATGTTGGATATTGTTGCTCTGTCGGGCAGTGCAAGATTCCTGATTCCCTCTCCGAAGAATTCCACGAATTTGCCTACGACTTTGTTCTTTCTGAGCAGTTCAGTTACTGTGAGAACCAGATCTGTTGCGGTAAGGCCGGGATTAAGCTTCCCCTTAAGGTGTACGCCTACAACCTCAGGTGCCCTGAAAGTAACGGGCTGATCAAGCATTGCAGCCTCCGCTTCTATGCCTCCAACTCCCCAGCCGACAATTCCGAGTCCATCGATCATTGTGGTATGGGAATCTGTTCCCACAACAGTGTCCGGAAAGGCCCAGGTTTTGCCATCCACTTCCTTCTCCATGACCACTTTTGCCAGATACTCGAGATTGACCTGGTGAACGATACCGACTGAAGGAGGGATAATCCTGAGGTTTTCAAATGCCCCCTGAGCCCACTTGAGGAACCTGTATCTTTCCCCATTCCTTGAAAATTCCTTCTCTTTGTTCTCTTCCATAGCCTCTGGTGTGCCGTAGAAATCTACCTGTACCGAATGATCAATAACAAGATCAACCGGAACCTGTGGCTGGATGATATCGGGCTTCTTACCCAGTGATGCAGCTGCATCCCTCATTACTGCAAGATCAACAACTGCAGGTACTCCCGTGAAATCCTGCATTAAAACACGGGCCACCTTGAAAGGTATCTCAAAATCGGCAAGGTTTGTTCCGTTCCACTTGAGGAGATTTTCAATATCCTTCTCCCGCACTTCCTTTCCGTCAAAATTCCTGATCAGTGACTCAAGTATGACTCTGATTGATACGGGGAATCTTGAAACTGGATATCCCTGTTTTTCAAGCTCCTTCAGTGAATAGTAGTTGTACTCCTTTCCATTTACCTTAAAATTCTTTATATTCTGAAATTTGGAACTCATGGGTATCCTGTCATTATTGTGTTCCATTAATTATTTTTATTGATGAAAGTGACAAAAACCATGATAAATTAAGAACTGGTACAGGTAGAATATTTATGAAGGTTGTTTTATTCCCTGTCTTTACCCCGGCAATTGGTTTAAATGAGTACCGTCAGAATTTCTAAGATTAAGCTCCCGAAGCAGGATCCTTCCACTGGAAAGGACAATCCATGGCGAGGGGATGTGCATTCCAGCAATGAGACCTTATACATGCCGGATCCCGCTGAAGGGAAGATTCTCATTATAAACACTGATGAAGACAGGATAACAGGAGCGGTGGAAGGCACCGGAAGTAACTCAATTGCTTCTGTATGCCAGGACCGCGGCCTTCTGTTCCTGACCGGATCCGGTGACGGCGAGGCCCGTGTTTACAAAATAGGCACCGGTAAACCACATTTGCCCTTGAAATTCGACTTTGTCCCACACAACATCTCCCTTGACAGTGACCGTGACATTCTGCTGGTTTCCAACAGAGAATACAAGTTTTTCCGGTATCCTGAAAGAAGAGACATGAATTTTCCAATGATTGCAGGAAATGTGATTTATACAAAATTTGACGACCTTGAGGATTCCTTCATAATACTATTTCAAAATCCTTCCCGCCTCATGATGATAAAATCGGGAGAGGAACTGAAAGTAACTAGAGACATAGAATTTGGCGATGAAATTGTGAACTCTGCAGTAGTTTGCAGTGTTGACCAGAGAGTTGTTGCCGGCACTGAAAGCGGTAAGATACTTGTCTCTGGTTTAAATGGAGGATCATTCACGGTTGCGATTTCATTCAAGGAACCTGTAAGGAAAATACTCTTCAATCCGCTGGTAAACCACCTCTATGTAATATTCAGGGATAGCAGGCAGCTGGCAGTAGTTGATCTCCAGAACAGCAGGGTTAGAGAGATTGAAAAGTGCAGTTCCGAGATTTCAGACATAATATTTGATGAACTCCATAACAAGATTTACGCATTATTACCTTCAATACCTGCCCTTGAAGCTTATCTGGATATGGGCAGATAGTCAATATCTTCACCCTCATGCAGAAAACTGATGATCTGTTAACCTGTCGGATGAACGATGCCCTCTTCAGATGACCGGGAAGTCAGATTTGATAGGTTTAAGTACAATTCTACCCATTTACATATATGTCGTCGAAAATAAAGAAAATAGATGTTCTGGAACTTGGCGAGAAAGGCAAGGAGATATCAAGCCCCTGGAGTTCCACTATCCTTCTGGTGAGACTTACTACAGAAGATGGCCTTATAGGCTATGGAGAGGCCCCTACAACCCTTATGACATTACCCGTAAAGGAAGAGATGGAGGAGGTAAAGAGAGTCTTCCAGGATGCTGATTTCTTCAATGTAGAGAAGAATATAAGGGAATTTTACAAAAACTCATTCTATCTTTCAAGATCAATGGAATCAACTGCAGCATTGAGTGCCTTTGAGATTGCCAGCTGGGACCTCATTGGAAAATCTGTTGGTGAACCAGTATACAGATTGCTTGGTGGTGAATTCAACCAGGACCTGCGGGCATACGCAAATGGCTGGTACTCAGATTGTGTCACTGCTGAGGATTTTGTCAGAAAGGCAAAGGAAGTCGTTTCAAAAGGTTTTACAGCCATGAAATTTGATCCATTCGGCAATAATTATGACAAACTTTCAAAAGAGGGCCTCAAAAATGCGGTTGATATCGTAGGTTCCCTAAGAGAGGAATTTGGCGACAGAGTAGATCTGCTTATTGAGTGCCATGGCAGATTTTCCACAAAAGCCGCCATAGATGCTGGAACTGCACTTGACCAGTTTGAGCCGCTGTTCATGGAGGAGCCTCTTCACCCTGAACTTGAATTTGCACTTCCAGATGTAAAGAGGTATGTGAGGACCCCAATAGCACTGGGTGAGAGACTACTTAATAAAGCCGATTTTGCAAGATACATCGCTCAGGGCATGGTTGACATCATTCAGCCCGATCTCACAAACTCACTTGGAATACTGGAGGCAAAGAAGATCGGGGCAATTGCAGACTCAATGGGTGTGCCTGTTGCATTCCACAATGCTTTTGGACCGATCCAGACGGCCGCTACACTGAATGTTGACAAGACACTTCCAAATTTCCTCATACAGGAGAGCTTTGAGGCATTCTGGCCTGACTGGAAGCGAAATCTTGTGAAGTCAGGTTACAAGCTGGAAAATGGCAGATTTACCCTATCCGGAAAACCAGGCATAGGTGTTGAGGTAGACGAAAAGATTGTAAGCACCAATGCAGTTGAGGGCATGGAACCCTTCGATCCTAAGGAACCTCCATGGGTGGTTTCAGGAACTTACAGGGCTCCAGACGGAAGATGATATGACAGAATTTCCGCAGGAATCTTCAGATGGAAAGCTTCAGGATCTCATGGATCAGCGAAGGAAGCTCCAGGAGAAACTCAATGAAACAAGGAGCCTCATTGAACAGATAGATGGCTCCATAAGGGAGTTATCGCCTGATCCTGTTGGTTCCAGCAATGTTGATAATGAAAACCAAAGGATCTCAACCGGTTTTGCAAGGCTTGACGATCTCCTGCATGGAGGTTATCCCTCTTCCTCCAACATCCTTCTGAGCGGCCCGCCATACAGCTCCAAATTTACTCTTGCCAACAGATTTATTGTATCATCCCTGAAGGAATCCTATCCAGTGGTTATTGTGTCCATGGACAAACCTATTTCAGAGATCAAATCCGATCTTTATGCAATGGGTATTTCTGCTGATTCCTACGAAGACAGCGGTTACCTGAAATTCGTGGACGCCTACTCCCGGAGTATCCAGATGGATAACAATGACCGCAATGCCATAGTTCTTGACAATGTTTCCAACATCAGCAATTTTCTCAAGGCAATGGATCAGAACTGCTCCATGATGCTCTCCAGCATGGGGAAGTACCGGATGGTGTTTTTCTCACTTACAGCCTGGATCACCCAGTCATCTGATGATAAACTGTTTCCAAAGGCACTGCAGCATTTCTCCCAGAGGAGAAAAATGGAAGGGTCCACAACCCTTTACCTCATAGAAGACGGTATTTTTCAGAGAAGTCTCTATGAGAACATGAATTACTTCATGGACGGCTCCGTAGAATTCAGGACGGAATCATCTGCCGAATATCTCAGGGTGAGGGGAATGAAGGAGGCACAATCCAGGGACTGGATTGAGGTTGTTCATAACGGAAACGATCTTACACTTGGTTCCTTCGAACTCAAAAGAATAAGATGAACTGACACTTCATTATTTTTCAATGAAATTGTAGTACGGTAACGTAAAGCTCAGATCCGTGAGGTGTGTATATCCAATGCTCTGGAAATGATACAGCGAAACCGTGACCTGAAGCGTGTACTGGCCAGGCATAAGTTTCATGGAATAGTTGGTAGGCCTTATGCCACCTGTTCCCACATTGTAGTATGGGCCGATGTTGATTGGATATCCGTAGATTTTATCAATTAACCGGTAACTTTCCCCTCTCAGGTTGAAAACGTAATTTGAGCCATTGGGTGCCAGTACTTTGGCATCGATTGGCGTGAAACCCAGAAAGCCAGGTGACTGCCCTGTGGCTTTCACCATTGCTATGCCAAAATCGGGGCCGATGTATCCCAAAGGATCAGATACAGAGGAGAGATTGGCTGATGAAAAATTATGGAGGTTTATGGGGCCCACGGGTATGGGCTGAAGGTTCGGGGTCACGAGAATTGTATATTCTCCAAAGCTGAAATTAACTGATTTCTCTGAGTAGTTGCCTTCAAGCGATTTTATATCTGGAGTATAAAAGGAAGTGAAGTTCTGGTAATCCTGTTTTGAGAAATACGTGGCACTCACTATGGGATTGAAATAGTATGTGTCAAGGTGGAAATGGCTGATGTCCTTCCCGTTGTTGTATTCCACTGCAACTGAGCCTGCCAGTATTGTGAGAAAAAGTACAGAAATAACTACTGCAATCGACTTACGTCTGTCCAACGTAACTTTAAATTTTTAAAAGTAAATAATATTTTGGATTGTGGCGATTTAATTATCCTTAAGAAAATAGAGCCGGTGATTTACCACTATGAGCGGGAAAGCCCACCTTCTTCATATGTGGGAGGAGGTCACATCTTTACTGCGATCACCATTATCACCATGAAGGCTGCAATCATGTAGATCATGTACCAGCCGATTGAGCTGTTCATGATCCTGAGGGTGATGAACTTGCTCATGGCCTTGTAGCCCTTTCCTATGTCAGTCATTAGTAACCAGAAAACATCAATTACAGTCACAGAACTCCCCAATGAGCCTGTTTTTGTTCTCAGCAGCCGCTTCAGCATTAACCTGATATTGTTGGAAAAGGCAAATGAAGTGTATGAATCAACCTCAACGGCACCTCCGTTCCATACAGGAACTTCCCTGAGTCTTGGTTTCCTGAACACTGCATAAGCCACCAGTGAGAACACAGTTATGAGAATCAGGATATAATCAGGGGAGATAAGGCCAAAATCGGCAGGTCCGAATCTTGATGTTATCATGTATCCATTGAATATCAGTATGCTCGGTATGCCTGAAAGAAAAGTGCCTGACACGATGAGTACTGAAATTCCAAAAAGGAAGATGAGCAGAAGACCTACCCCTGATATTATGATGTGATTGGGTTCCTGTTTTGTTTCAAGTTTCCTGCGGAATATGTTTCCGAAGGCAAGGATCTTCATCATTGAACCCATTGCCATCCCTTCGCCCATTGCAATGAGGGAACCTATCACTATGGCAGTTATTCCTGTTGCTCCACCAGAATATGCTTCCATGAAAAAGGATTCAAGAAGCATCCATGTAGCCAGGCCGCCAAGTGTTGGAAACAGACCTGATAGAGACATTGTCGTAAGCATGGTCCCAACCCTCTGAGTGTAAGAGGTGGGATGGTCGCTCTGTCCAAAAAATTCCCCCGGAGAATTCCCTATTGAGAGGAAAAGTCCTGTCTTGGAAATTGAATGGGCAAGTGCAAAGATGATGATTGTAATGAAAATGAACTCCCTTAGTACAGATGTAGAGGCCACCAGATAGAGACCCATTGCCGACAAAATGGCCGCATTGTTTTCGATTGTACTGAATCCAGCAAGCATCTTCATGTTCTCGGATATGTAAGCATATATGGATGAGAAGAGAATGGAAACTGATCCTATTGCGAGGAACAGATATCCCACACCCATATTGTCAGGGCTCTGGAGTATCATTTTCATGATAACGTAAACACCCATGAGAGTCATTGTTGCACTAAGAACCGCAGATGCGTTCGCAGGTGCATTTCCATGGGCGATGGGCAGCCACTCACTGATCATGAACGGTGTCATCCCCATTTTTATTATTGCACCCAGTGAAATGAGCAACAGAGGTCCGTATGAAGACACATAGGAGAAACTGAGTGTCCCGGTGACAAAGAAAGCGTAAACTGATCCGGCAATTATGAGGATGGTACTGAACTCACTGAACATCATGAAGGTGAAGGCAGGTGAACTCTCCCTCCTGTTCAGCCCAACGATCAGGTATGCAGGTACAGACATTATTTCCCAGCCCGTTATGAGCAGCAGATAATTTGTAGACTGCAGGATTATCATCATGCCCATAATCATAAGAGCCAGAGATGGTGCGAGCCACTTTCCGTATTTCCTGTCGTATGACATGGAATAAAGTGAGACAATGATCCACACAAGTGAGGCTATGAGTACAAAATATGACATCTGGTCAGCCGGGTTGAAGCCGGAAAGAATGAAGTATGCGGATCCGATTATTGTGCCCGCATATGCACCGGGCCTCCAGAATACTCCCGCCAAGGCAGATATTCCAAGTATTGCTATTGCAAGGTATGTAAACATTTACTCACCCCTGGCCTTTGCTATGGCCTCAAGTATCGTATATGGCGATGGTGGACAGCCTGCGATTTCAATGTGGTATTCATCCCTGCTCATGGGTGAATCCCCAAGGATCCCACCTGATATGGCACAGGTTCCCAGTGAAATAATCAACTTTGGTTCAGGCATTGCCTCATATGCGTTCTTAAGTGCTTCCTTCATGCCTTCTGTCTGGATGCCCATGACAACGATTGCATCTGCATGCCTTGGTGAGCTTGTTATGAAAATATTGAGCCTGTTTGCATCGTACTGAGGATCAAATATTGTTCCGAGCTCTATGTTGCATGCACCACATGCACCGGTATCCAGCTTGTAAAGGTAAAATGACTTTTTCAGCGCAGGCTCGGTCTTCTTTATGAGGAATGTGTCCTGTTTTCCTGTTGGCCTGAATTCAGGCATGCAGAGCCTGCAGGATATACATTTCCCTGAATCCCATTTTCCATCCTTTATTGCATCCGTAGGGCAGAATGTATCTGTACTCCCTTCCAGGACAGATGGCCACAACGGCGGCTCTTCCGGCGGAGCATGTGGAAACCTCTCGGTTTTCCTTCCTTTTCTGAGGCCTTCGCCAAACCAGAAGTTACTCATTGTATTTCCACCCCCAGTTCTGATATCCAGATGCCAAAACTCTCCCAGTTGAAATGGAAATCCGGAAACAGGTTTCCTTTCATTGATTCCATGAATGCCCTTACATTTAGTGTACCTGGAGTAACGTACCAGACATCCTCCAGCGTTCCATTGTTGACCTTTACATAATAGAAAATATCGCCCTGAGGACTTTCCACTCTGGCAGAACCTTCTCCGGTTCCTTTCTCCACCTTTATTCCTGGAGTCTCCCTGACCGTTCCCAGGGAAGAGATTATATCAAAAGAATTGAAGATCTCTTCACCCCTCACAATCATTCTGCTGAATATGTCCCCGTCCTCATGTACGACGGGAACGAAAGGCGTTTCATCATATGGGAGGGAATCTGAGTCTTCCCTTGCATCGTATCTTAGGCCTGCAGCTCTTGCAGCAGGACCTGTGAGGAACTTCCCTTTTGTGATACAGCTGTTCTGAAGCCTGTTCAGGAAAATCTTTGACTGAAGGAGTCCTGAAAATATCCTGTCAAATTCCTTTCTGATTTCTGAGAGTTTCTCGTTGAGGCCGGAATTTGATATCAGAGCTGAACCCGGTGAATTCACACCAAAGAAGAACCTGTGACCTGCAGCCTTTGATATGATCCGCGAAACCCTTTCCCTGAGAAAACCGATCTGGTTAACAGGAACCCCGAATCCAGCCGGTTCGCCCATTCTTTTCAGTACCTCGAAGTTACTCCTTATCCTTTCGAGCTCAAGCTGGAGTATCCTTGCCTTCTGCACTTCCTCGTCGGGTTCCATGCCCAATGCCTCTTCAACAGCGAGAATGAAGGCAATAGTATTGCTTGAGGCGTGGAATCCGTTTATCCTCTCAACCGTCAGAATTGCCCTTTCAATGTCCAGGCCTTTCATTTTCAGTTTTCTTGTCTTGTAGGTCGGATCCACCTGTACTGAATTGATCATCTCTCCAGGCGTGATAAACTGCAGACCTGCTGATTCAACAAGGCCGCCCGTGGAAGGACCGTACTGGAAATTAAATTCTCCAGGGGCCATTTTGTGCACAGGCAATTCCTCGAAACCTTCCGGAGGAACATCAGAAATAGTGCTGGAATACACATGATAGTTTCCCCCGGGCCCAATGTACCTTCCTGCCGGTTCACCAAATTTATAATGCAACTGTTGTCACCACCACATATATTATACCAATGAGAAGTGGGATCACTGATGACAGGACCGCGATTCCTGACATGACAGAATCCTCGTTTCCGTTCTTTTCACCTTCCCCTGAAAAGACCATCTTTGTAACGTTGTAATTGACGGAAATGAACGCCGCCATTATGAAGAACAGCAGAATAACAAGCTGTGCGTAATAATGTATTGAGAACAGTGCATAGAATATGAGGAATTCCCCGAAGAATGTGCCGAATGGAGGTGTTCCTGTAACGGCAAAGGATGACATGAGCAACGCACCGGATGTTTTCGGCATGGATTTCCAGAGGCCGTGGACTCCTTCGATTTTCTTGTTTCCCGTATAACGGAGGATGCTTCCTGACGAGTAGAAAGCCCCAGCCTTCCCGAAACTGTGGGAAAGAAGCAGCAGGAGTGCACCAATGAGTCCATAAGGCCCTCCTACAGCCAGGCCGATCAGTGCCAGGTTCATGTTCTCCATTGTTGAATATGCAAACATTCTCTTGTATCGTGTCTGGTATCCTAGGAACAGGGATGCTGCAATGACCGATATGACCCCTGCCCAGACAAATATATCCCTGAGAGGATCGATCTGGTAAATCCTGTACAGAACGTATAAGGCGGTTGGCAGGAGAACCCCGGAAAACATGGCACTTATTGGTGACGGAGCTTCGCTGTGTGCGTCAGGGAGCCATGTGTGCACAGGGAAAACACCAACTTTCGTGCCAAATCCAATAAGGGCTATTGCGACCGCCACGTTCAGGGTAAGAGAGGGAACGATTTTCATGCCCAGGATGGATGAAATCTGGAGGGTTCCCAATGAATAATAAATGAGGATAATTGAGATGAATGCAAATGTTACACCTGCTGAAACAATAACAATGTATCTCCATGTCGCTTCTGCTGAAGTTTCACTTTTCTCTGCCATCAGGAGAAGTGCCGAGGATATTGTGGTAGCCTCTATACCTACCCACATGAGACCGAGATTGTTAATCTCCAGAGAGAAGAGCATCGATGTTGTAAACAGTCCCATCAGCAGGTAAAACAGATTCTCCCCTATGCCAATCTTATGATTCTGGAAGTAACTCCTTGCATAAACCTGTGAAAGGAGATGTATTGAAGTAACCATCAATATGAATACCCACGTTGTGAAATCCACATAAAATGTCCCAACATATGGTATGAATTCATACAGATACAGTGCTAATGCAACGTTGGCCAGTGAAATTGCACTGTCAAGCCTTGGGATTCTTGACAGATACCCCAGATAAGAAACTACCGGGAAGATAAGTGTTATTATAAGCAATAAGAAAACTGAATTCATCCTTTCAACTCCTCCACTCTTTCATGAGTGAATTTCTCCAACACCACAACCGATGAGATAACAACCAGTGCCAGGACGTCAAGAAAAACACTGGCCTCAATAAGCAGCGGTATTGGGAGAAGGAATACGGCAAAGAGAACGATTGCGTTCTCTTCCTCTATGTATCCCATTATCTGTGCATAGGTTGTTCTCCTTGAAGCAATAAGGAAAAGCCCCTGGAAGAACAGTGCCAGTGGGAATACAAGAATCCCCTGGTTCCCGGTGATGGATTCTATCCTTATGCTTGAAAAAACCACTGAATAAACGATCAGGACAGCTGTCAGAACAAAGACAAGGCTGATAAGGAAAGGAAATGCAACACTCACATGCTTTTCATGGAGGTGTACCTGATCCTTCCTGATACCTTTCTCCAGGAAGTATGTAATGAGGAAACCCCTAAGAACAACTATCAGGACAGCAAGTACAATGAAATCAATGTCATGCGTCAGGTACCACATTATAACTGACACCACTGCCAGGAGAATGGACTGTACAAACTGACCGCGAATCATTGGCCTGATGAATTCCTGTCCCTGCATGTAGAATGCAGTTATGAGAATCAGACTTGAAATCGGGATAAGAAGGTCTTCTGCAGTAAGTATCACAGCATCACCTCAGTGAATATGAGAAACAGTATGGAGAAAGCGAAGGCAGTTGCAAGATAATCCAGAACCCTGAACAGCCTGAGTTTTGCCAGTGTTGTCTCGACGACAAGTACTATTCCTATGAGTAAAAGCCATTTTGCAAACATCACGGGTATGTTAAGGAAAACCCACGGAAATGTTGGATTGAGCCACCATGGTACCAGGAAAACATTGAGTAGAATGGAACCCAGCAGAAACTGCTTGATGTATCCATTCCACTTGCTTATGGCCAGCAGTTTTCCGCTGTACTCATAATTTGTAGCTGCATCTATCATTCCAAATTCCATCAGGCCTTCGCTTTCTACCGGTACCTTCCCTGTTTCATATAGGAAAAGCATGAAGAATGCCAGTGTTGAGAAAATGTGTACAACAGATATGTTCTGCAGCGGGTTTGCAGCTAGAAAATGATTTGTTGTATAAGGGTTGTTCGTGGAAGTGATCAGGGAAACCGCAAAGAAAACCGTGATTAAGGTTCCCTCAGCCAGGAAATTGAATGACAGCATCCTGGAGACACCGAGGGCAGAATAATTGCTGTTGCTCCCGAACGCTGCCGCAATTTTTATGAAAGCAGCAAGCAGAAGCATTATGGCACCCCCGAGGAAATCTGTAGAGGCCGTAAAATAAATAGGATCAGGAATGAGTGCCGGAATGATCAGTGAAATCAGGGAATAAATCCCGAAGATTACGTAGGGTGCGTAAATGAAAACAATTCCCGAGCCTTTCGGTCTCAGTGTCTCTTTTTTCAGGAGTTTTGCCAGATCATAATAGGGCTGTAATATGCTTGGCCCTTTCTTCGATTCCACCATGCTCTTTACTTTGCTGAATATTCCAGCAAAGAGCGGAGATAGCCCTACAATGAAGAAATACTGTAGTAGCGTTTCAACTAACGTTATGTTGTCTATGTTAACCACCATGCGCTTGCCAGGCGTCATTAGCCAGACCCGCGCTGGCGGTTTTATTTAACGCGGAAACGCCATTCCGCAGTTGATAGTCCTGAATAAATATCTTATATTTATTGATTTCATTTCTAATCGTCTTCAGAACAGCCAGTATCCTGACACATACAAAAATAAGAAAACCACTCAGTCTGCCCGTCGATCATCACTTTTTCAGACTAGGCTGAATTCATCATTGTGGCACCTGTAAATTATCAGACACTATTTTTTTGTTTCTAAGAACAATCTTTTCTCTTGGTTTGCGGTACACATGACATGAATGCGCCTCAAGAGCTTCCAATCACAGATGATGACCTGAAACTCATTGAAACTGCCAAAGGAACCATCAAGAAGGGATACAAAGAGAACTGGCACAGCATTGGTGCCTCACTGAGAACGAAAGATGGTGAAGTTTTCTCCTCAATACACTTTGATGCTACTGTGGGAAGGATCTCCATATGTGCAGAACCCATTGCCATGGCCAATGCCATTATGGCGGGTCACGAGAAACTGGACACCATTGTAGCAGTGAAGCATCCAAATGAAAAGCGGGGGAGGCCCGATTATGAAGTTGTTTCCCCATGCGGCATGTGCAGGGAGATGATTACTGACTACGATCCTGATACCAAAGTCATAATAAAAACAGCAGAAGGCCTGAAAAAAGTCTACATGAAAGACCTGCTTCCCTTCAAGTACAAGGAACCTGAATCTTAACTGCACATGTTTGCGTTAATTTTTTAATGAGCTTGCACTTTACTAATTCCCAATGGGGCTGTGGGGTAGCTTGGTATCCTACGGGCTTTGGGAGCCTGAGACTCCGGTCCAAATCCGGGCAGCCCCATCTGTTCTATGTCCGGATTCATGCTTTGTGCCCAATTCCGTCATTTTTTCACATCCTTGAAATATAAATGTTCGAGCGATTTATCTGATGTCCTGACAGAATAAGAAATTGTTTTTAGGCAAATGAATCATGTAGATTTGTGTCAAAATATGTCATCGACCATGATCCCCAGGCTGATTCCGCGTATATAAAGATAAATGGCGGCAAGGTAGAGGAATCCCTTGAGGTGAATGAAGGACTCATTATCGACATAAACCAGAAAGGGCAGCTCATTGGAGTGGAAATTCTGAACTTCTCTAATACTAAATAGAATATCAATCAGTTGCTGACCAGACAGTTTGAAAACCTGGTCTCTGTGGTCAAATGTGGTTTTTACAAGCATGCTCTCACGTCTTGATAAACTCGCTCAGCGTTGAAATAACAAGATCGAAATTGGGGACATTCCTTACCAGACTAGGAATTTCTTTTTCCCATTGGAATTCTAATCTGTTCGCCCTTTCCAACAAAATATCCCTGTTAAATTCCAACGAGTAGAATTCAAGTTTCCTGGATGCCAGATGCAGATCAAACGCCACATTTTTCTGACACAGGTAATATACATCGTACAAGTCCCTCGCCTTAGCTCGTGTCATCAGGGCTCTAATCTTTTCAGACATAATCTCTCTTGGATCCATGAATACGACCATGTACGGTTGGAGATCAATGTAGAGTGGGGTGACTATGCGATTTATCGGGGTAAGCAGAATCTCTTCCCTCAAGCTTATATCAATTCGTATGGTTTGTAGTGAGAGTGGACCGTGAAACAAAGGCCCCTCTATCTTCAACTTGTAGCTGAGAGAGGTATTATTTTCAACCTTCGACACAGAACATGGGTAGAACCTCCCCATTTCTTCCAGACTTCTTTCAAGTTTCTCGCTGCTAAAATTTTCAGAGGCGGTGAAGTCGAGATCCTCAGAGAACCTGTTCAGCCCTAAGCACTTTTGAATGGCGGTACCACCCTTGAATGTCAGCTCTGAACTTGTCCTGGAGAAAACTCTGGAAAGGACGATGTGCTGAAGATAATCCTTCTCTTTCTGGTACATGTTGAAGTCAATTGGTGCCTGGATAAGTTCCTCCCTATTCAGCATAGATTACCCTCCACTTCATGTTTTTGGAAGTCCCTGTATCACTAAACCTCACATACCTCTCCGATCGCAATTCTTCCAGCCTACCTGCATCGTATCCTGCCATTTCCATAAGATAGCCGAGTCGACTTATGGTGGCCTTGGACCTCATCCGTATCCCATAATCTATTAGTTTCGCTTTGTCAAGAAGAGAAATGTTGTCCATTACTACTTCCATAGCCTCATTTGTGTACAGATTCAGGTAAAGCGAATCAACAATAGCCTTTTCCAGAATGGCGACCATGCTGCCATTGATCCTGGAATAGCCAAAAATTCTTTCTTGCGTGAACTTTATGAACCTGATTTTATAGCCTTCCACTTCGAGTGTTCGATGCTGAACCGGAGCTATGACATGAATTTCAAGAGGCATCTGTGTAGTGACATTGTGGAGTGCGAAAGCAGAAATGAGGCTTATGTATGAAGGAACTACGATCTTTGTGGCAATTTCACTCACGTCGGCATCATAAATATAGTAAACCCCTCTTGTTGCTCTTTTTATCTTGGGCATCGAAGTAAGCCTCATAGAGACGTATTTTTCAGGTTTTCCGAATATTTTAGCAGCATCATGGATGTTGAATACCTTGATCTCATTGGAAGATAGATAATCCATGAATTCTTCCTTCTTCACTGTTGTAAATACATTTGTATGTTATAAAACATACTTTTTTATGGATACGTACATACAAATGTCCAACAAGTATGATTGGAAAGATTGTCTGGCCGTCCTCTCAACACGTTGCCAAGAAATTTGAAGAAGTCACGTCATAAGTATAATCGCATCGATTAAGTTTGCAGAATTGTGTTGCTCAATTAAGATTAAATAATGCATGAAATGATGTGCCATGGGTATAAAAAATCACGTCGATTGCAGTATTTATACTGTTATCTGGAAAATCTGTTTTTTCAACTATTATCTAATTATCGATACAAAAATAACCAAATATATTAATATCCCAACATAATCCACTGGGCAGAGCGATGACTGTCGGAAACGAGTTTGAAAACGAAAAGCAGGTCACGGCAATAGTCGATATTTTTGTGGACACCACCAAAGTAGAAGAGGTAATCGGTGAACTCCGTCTGCTCGACTCAGTCGAAGAAGCTTACGAAGTGACAGGAGAATTTGATATAGCCACTGTTGTTAGTTCCAAAAGTATAGAAGAATTCCGGGATACACTGAAGAATAAAATTATGAAGATTCCCGGTGTCAAAAGTGTAGTCAGCTCAATAGTTCTGAGCGCTGCAAAAGGGCCTAGAGCCAATCCCGTTTCACTGGAAAACAGAAAACGGTAATTTGATCCTCTTCAGGATCATTTTCGTTGTTAATTTGAATATGGAGGCAACACTATGTACTGTGAATATGATATTAAAGGAATCAGATATATTTTCTATAATATATTGAATAAGATGCTTTACGGTCCACGAATTTTCAGGGGCCTTGCAAGCTCCCACTTACTTGAAAATTCATTTCTGAGCTATTTTGTGAGAAAGGAAGGAAAACCATCATGATCGGGGCAGAATATCTCCTTATAATTGCTCTGGTTTGGACCATAATTATCGGCCTTGCATGGGGACTTTCCAAATATTTGAAAAAAGTTTATGAAAACGAGAAGACATTTCTTGACTGGATCCTGAATCCCGTTGAAAGCTTTATTTACCGCATAATTGGGATTGACAGAAACAAGGAGATGGACTGGAAAGAATATTTCCTTGCACTTTTCAGCTTCAGTATAATGACTGCTGTTATTTCATTTCTGGTCCTGTTCTTCCAGGGATTCCTTCCACTTAATCCAATGAAATTTCCAGATTTGAGCTGGTCACTGGCACTAAACACCGCCATGTCCATCTCCTCAAATACAAACCTCCAGCACTACGGAGGAGGTTCATCTCTTTCTTACCTCAGCCAGATGGTTGGTATACAATTCCTTCAATTCACTTCAGCTGCTACAGGGCTTGCTGTGGCCGTTGCCATTTTCAGGGGTTTTTCGGGGAAGAAAAAAGATGGGGCAAAACTCGGCAATTTCTATGTCGATCTTGTGAAAAGTATCACAAGAGTGCTCATTCCATTATCCTTAATATCGGCCGTAATTCTCATAGCCTTTGGCATCCCCCAATCCCTTTCCGGATACAGCATTGTCCAAACGCTTTCTGGAGCGGCACAGATCATAAAGGTAGGACCAGTCGCATCACTAGTGTCAATAATGCAGCTGGGAACAAATGGAGGCGGATATTTCAGTGCAAACTCGGCCTATCCCCTGCAGAATCCGAGCCCGCTGACTAACTACCTTGAACTGGGCATGATGATGCTTCTTCCTACATCGGTCATATTCCTATTTGGGCGTATGCTGGGAAAGAAGGGAGAAGGAAGAAGCATTGTCCTTGCATCTTACGGATTGTACGCTATCGACCTGGCAATCGCACTTGTCCCTGTCTTCTCTCTCGGAGCTGGAATGGAAACAAGGTTTGGCGGTTTCTCTCCAGTCTTTTGGACCGTTACAACAACAGCGTTTACAACGGGCTCGGTTAACACTTCCCTTGCGGCAATGAATCCAATAGTGATCTTGTCTGCTTTCATGGGAATGATTATCCAAGCCACTCCAGGAGGGATTGGCGTTGGTGCCATGTATATGCTAATGTATGTGATTATAACCGTATTCATCGTCGGACTCATGGCTGGAAAAACGCCAGAATATCTGGGAGCGAAAATAAACGCAAAAGATGTTAAGCTTGCCGTTCTGGGCTTCCTGTCGCACCCCATAATAATACTGATCCCCACAGCTTTGGCCTATGCAACAGGCGCTGTCCATGCGCTTGGATTCGGAAACGGACCTGTGGGATTCACCCAGGTATTCTATGAGTTTACGTCATCTGCCGCAAACAACGGTTCGGATTTCCTGGGGACAGAAGCCAATACCGTCTTCTTCAATGTTTCCACGGGAATAGTGATGTGGGCTGGCCGTTTCATTCCCATACTCATAATGCTAGCTATAGCGGGAAGAATGCAGGACAGGAAGAGAAGCGCTGAAATTGCACTTAGGACCGATAACCTGGTCTTCCCTGTAGTACTGATTGCAAGCATATTCATTCTTGCTGTCCTCACGTTCTTCCCATTCCTTTCCATTGGGCCCATTCTCATGCATCTGGGGGGGTTAAAAAATGCACTTTAATCAGAAACGGAATAGAGGAAAGAATGTACCACCTGAAAGTCTCGGAGAATCTGTCAGCTGGCCATATGTCATTAAAGACTCTCTCCTGAGGTTGAACCCGATCAGGCTGATCAAGAATCCCGTTATGTTTGTTGTTGAACTGTCATTCATAGTGGTTTTGCTCATGACTATCGCGCCTGGAGCCTTTCCACATATGGCACACCAGAGTGACAGGGTTTTCTATGCCTATGTTGCAGCAATCCTTATTGTTACTGTATGGTTCAGCACCATTTCTGACTCCTTTGCAGAGGCAAGATCCAGGACAACGGCCGCCAGCCTGAAGAAACTGGAAAAGGAGGGGATCGCTAGGAGGATACGGGAGAACGAAGCCGGTGGAAGAACCATTGAAATGGTAAAGTCCTCTGATCTCAGGAAAGGGGATGTAATACTCATTGAGAAGGGAGACCAGATCCCAATTGATGCGGAAGTTGTAGAAGGCATTGCAATGGTTGATGAATCCCTTCTCACCGGGGAATCGGCGGGAGTCAGGAAATCAAAGGGTGATACTGTTATTGGAGGAGCCACTGTTATAAGTGACTCCATTGTTGCAGTTGTGAATGTGAACCCTGACGAGACCTATATAAGCAAGCTAGTAAAGATGGTTGAATCTTCAGAGAGGCCAAAGACGCCCAATGAGGTTGCTCTTTCGATCCTGTTGCTTGGGCTCACCGGTGTGTTCACAATAATACTGGTTGCACTCATTGCACTATCCCTTCTCCTCAATCTTGGGGCCGACCTTTCAGTGCTCATTGCGCTCTATGTGTGCCTTCTTCCAACCACTATTGGCGCACTGCTTCCGGCCATAGGCATATCTGGAATCACCAGGATGTCGAAAAACAGCATCATTGCCAAGTCAGGGAAAGCCGTAGAGACTGCGGGTGACGCTGATACAATACTGCTTGACAAGACAGGAACAATAACTGTAGGAAACAGGCTCGCACATGAATTCATTCCGTTGGGCAACCACACGGAAAGGGAACTTGCAGAGGCTGCATTCCTGTCGTCGTGGAATGATGACACGCCTGAGGGAAGGAGCATTGTTGAACTGGCATTCCAGAGAAAATTCGTGCCTAGGGAGTATGATGCCCTCAGGGAGGGGGTTCATGAGGAGTTCAGCGCGGTCACAAGAAGGAGCGGAATAACCCTTGTTGACTCCGATGACTTCACCCTACCCAAGGGCGGAAGGGAATTCTTCCAGAGGCACAGGTTCAGGAAGAAATTCGAGCTCCAGACTCCCCTGACTGAAGAGACAATAATTCACAAGGGCGCTCCTGATGCCATAAGGGAGTCAGCAAGCTCCGTGCCTGAAGGTTATGATGAAACTGTCACAAAAATAACATCTACCGGGGGAACACCCATTGCAGTTTCCATTAATGGCGATATCTTAGGGCTGATATATTTCAAGGATGTGATAAAGCAGGGAATAATGGAAAAGATACTTGGCCTCAAGAAAATGGGAATCAGGCCTGTCATGATAACAGGTGATCACCCGCTCACAGCAAAGAGCATTGCAGGAGAGGTCGGGATTGATGAATTCGTTGCCCAGGCAAAACCCGAGACCAAATACCAGAAGGTCAAGGATGAGCAGGCAGAGAACAGGATTGTGGCCATGATAGGAGACGGTACAAACGATGCCCCAGCCCTCGCCGCGGCGGACGTCGGTCTAGCAATGGCCTCTGGAACATTTGCTGCAAAGGATGCTGCCAATATGGTGGACCTTGAGTCAAACCCTTCAAAAATCATAGATGTGGTGATGCTTGGAAAGCAGCTTCTTATGACCAGGGGCGCTGTTACGACATTCAGTATAACAAATGATGTTGCCAAGTACTTTGCCATAGTGCCTGTGATGTTTGCCAGCATTTCTGCACTGGATGCTTTGAACATTCTTGGCCTGTCTCCACATATTGCAGTGCTTTCTGCCCTAATATTCAATGCCCTAGTCATTCCTGCATTGATACCCATAGCATTGAAGGGCACCAGGTTCAGGCCGCAGAGCACAATGAGAATTTTCCTGAAGAATCTGCTTCTTTATGGAGTCGGTGGGGTGCTGCTGCCATTTGCGGCAATAAAGCTGATTGCTGTATTCCTGGTATTTTCGGGAGGAGTATTATGAAAGTTGGAAAAATGATTTCAGGCACCATGAGGTTGGCTCTAGTCCTTGCCATAATTTGTGGATTGGCGTTTCCAGCAGCTATTACTGGCATAGGTCAGGCACTGTTCCCTTACCAGGCAAACGGGGAACTGGCTCAGGTGAACAATACCACTGTTGGCTCTTACCTCATCGGGCAGTCTACAAACAACTCGCACTATCTGTTCAACGTGAGGAATGACTCAGCTTCAGGAGTGGATCCGGATATAACAGTGGCAAGTGCACTTGCCCAAGCCCAGGTTATTCACAACTCGACAGGCATTTCCATGGCTTACCTTGCAGGACTAATCCACAACAATACCCATTACTCAATGTTCTTCTTTGGAACTGCCTATGTTGATTCTCTGTACCTGAACATACAGATAATTGATCATTTCCACAACACTGTATCTGTCTACGGAAAAATCTACAATGAAACAGGGAAATGATCTTTCATCTTTCATTTTTTAAATAATGAGTCTTCGCACTTTCATGTGGGTTCATGGGTAAAGCTGTAAATTCCCGCACCTGAAGTATATTGCAATCTTCAGGTGCTCCTTATTTCTGTATCCATAGGCCATCTTCTCTATGAGTGCAATCTTGGAATTGATGCCTTCAGCCCTTGCATTTGTGATCCTGTGGATAAAGTAGTTCAGTATCCTTTCAATGTGAACCTTCATCATCCTTGCAACGTCCTTCATTGCCCGTATTGATGAGTGGATTACCCAGTTATACCAGCTTTCCCAGTATTTTCTCCCCTCTTCCAGCGATGGCATGTTCCAGAGATTCCGTATGTTCTCCTTCATCGAATACGCCTTCCCCGTCTCCAGGTCAGATCTCTTGAGATCATTGTACCTTTCCCTGTATTTTTCAGGCAGATTATCGGAGGCATACAGCCATATGTACCTTGTACCCTTGAGATCCATTACGCCACCCTTCACAAGTTTCCTGTTCTCTTCTTTTCGTGTTGTGTCCACAGCCTCGTTTACATGTTTCGTCACATGAAACCTGTCAAACACGATCTTGGAATCCGCATCAGGAACGTGCTTCACCGTTGAAGACATGAAGGGGTCCCACATGTCCATGGATACTGCAGTTATCGAGGAGAGTTCCTGTTCTGTCAGCGTCTTATAATACTCGTCAAGAGACTTCTTCTTCCTGTCGTATGCAATGTAATCGACGCCATTGTTTACCGTGTCATATACGAGCGTGATGTACTTGTGCCCCCTCCTGTATGATTTCTCGTCTATCCCGATCACAGAGGGATGGCCGCTCTTCCTTGACCTGCCTCTCTTCACTGCACGATCGATAATATTCCATGCCTGCTTCCATGACAATTTCATGATTTCGGTGAAGTTGAAGGTGTCCATGTTCTGGAGCATCCTTATGGACCGTGTTTCGAATCTCATGGAGAACCTTGATGTTTTCTCTGTCCAGGGAAGCAATGCCTCTATGATGCCGTGTTCTGGGCATGATATTCTTGGAGGCGATGCATGGATGAACGTCATGAAATCTACGCTGTCAAGGTCTCTCCATACCCTCTCCTTCAAATGATCATAAACCATACATTCCTTTCTGCATTCCGGGCAGTGGAGCTTTGATCCCTTTTCATGAGATACGTATATCTCCACCGTCTTTTTCGTTGAATCAAGTGCAACCTTCTCAACCTTCCAGGGCATTTTCAATTCAAGAAGTGTAGAATAGAGCTGGCAGTCGTCCATGAAATAATATATCTAAATGTTAGATAAAATTACCCACATGAAAGTGGGAAGAACCTAAATAATTAAAAGAAACGGGAGGCTTCTTTTTCCCGTTTTATATATTTCAGAGCCAGTTTGCTGTATTTGGCACGTGTCACACATGCCTGTTATGGACGGTATTTCCCGGCAATCGCTATAAACAATGAAGAATATCCAGTATCATGCCAGGCTCCATAAGGGGAAGTATTTCAAGGATAATTGCTGCAATTGTTGTTTCTGTTGCGATCCTCTATGCTGCAGATTATTTCTTCTCATTCCTGTCAAAGAGTTATCCTGTTCTCACCAGTTACCTGCCTTACATCCACGATGCCATATCTGCAGTGGTTGCCATTGGGCTGGCAGTGGCAACAGTCAGAGTCATAGGTCATCTTATAGGGAATATCTCAGAGAGAACTGAGGGGAAGAGGGACTTCAGAGGTATTTTCATCATAATAAGGATTATTATCTACGCAGTAGTAATCTTCTGGTTCCTTTCCTCAATTGGAGTGAACCTCGAGGGCGCACTGGTTGGAGGGGCAATAGGTGGCGTAGTCATTGGTTTTGCTGTCCAGTCAGTTGTTTCCAATCTTCTCTCAGGTATAATGGTCAGCGGAGGAGGCTTCATCAAGCCCGGAGATGCCATATCAATCTATTCATGGCTTTTCGGCCAGACCATAACCGGAAGAGTGGAAGATGTGAAAGTCCTGCATACAAGAATTAAAAACTCTGTGGGACAGACTGTTATGGTCCCGAATACTGCCCTGCTGGGGAGCACTGTTTTCACTTCCCTTGGCACAGGGAAGGCACTTACATACACGATTACCGTAACACTTCCGTCTGATATCCCTGCAGATAAATTCATGGAAAAGGCCAGGGAAGAAGTGCTGGTTTCTTCAGGTAACGACAGGGAATTTACCGCTGAGATATACCTGACCTCAAAAGCTTCCGGATCGAATACATATTCTGTGGTAATGAGATTCTCCTCAGTAGAGGATCTCACTGTACTGCAGGACAAAGTGAACAGAGCCCTTGACAGGGCGTACTGGAACCTTAAGAACTCATCCTGATCAGCTCGGGTGTATCCTGTTCCTCAGTCCGTCATAGTATCTGTAGAGGAATATGAGGAAGGAGGAGTATGTGATATTATGCCTCCTGGACCATTCAATTTCCTTGATCATGTAATTCAGGTGCATTCCCATGGCATCGCCAACAGAAATGGCACTTCCATCCCTGTAAGCATCAATGTTTTTCGTGATCCTGTTCATTTCTGTTTTGGTGATAAGTCCAAGCCTTTCCCTTACCTGGGCCATCATTTTCCCTGCCTCATAAGTAACATTTACAAGATCTTCCCTTGTCATCTCACTTGTTTCATAATTCAGGTAGTCTTCCCAGCTCTTTCCCTGATCAAGCAGCATGTAATAATCTCCCAGTGTTTTTGCCCTGAGAGTGATTCCATATTTGTCATGCATCTCATAAAACAGGGAACCTGGGTCCAGGAATGGAGTCAGTGGAGAAAGGAAAGCATGCATTTCCATGTTCCTTTCAATATGCTGTGACATGAGATATTCCGAAAACTCGACATCCCTGATCACATCCTCTCTCTTCTGTTTAGGGAGTCCAATGGTGAAGTACACGTCGAACTTCCTGCATCCGTTCTTAGCTGCATTCAGTATTGATTTTTCTAGATCATGGTTTGAATATCCTCTCCCTGCAATGAGCCTGATATTCTCATTGGATGAATCAGGAGAAATTTCTGCGGTAAAATCCGGGAAATATCTGCTCAGTTTCTGGAAATATTCCGGTGCGGGAGGTACAAAGTATTCTGTCAGTAGAGGAATATCCACACCCCGTTCCTTTGCCGCCATGAAAAATCCCTCCTGGAATTCCTCACCCGCTGCATATATGTCACCGGCAATGAATACTGGAGTTCCAATGCTGTCCTGGATTATCTCGAGTTCCTCGGCAATTCTGTCAGGATTCCTGAATATTGGAGAACCTTTGAAATAATTGTGGGAAAAAGCAAAGTTTGATCCGCCGCAAAAACCACAGTTGTACTGGCATCCATGTTCGATGAGGGTCATTGCTGAAGGATTCTTGATCCACATTTTGTATGGGAGATGACCTTTTACATCACCGTACTTTATGGCGTTCTTCATCAGTAGATTGTAGTTCAACAGGATCTGATCTATTGCTCTTGGATCAGTGGCTGGCTGGTTTTGTCTTATCTTATTTCCTTCCCTGTACAAAAGATTCGGAATCTGTGAAAGATCCCTGTTTCCCTCAACCGCCTCGGCAAGAGCCACAATAGTGTTCTCCTGAAGGTCACCTTTCAGGATGAAATCAATAAAGGGGAACTCAGTCATTATCTCGTTGGAAAAATATGTGGAAGAATATCCGCCCATTAGTACCTTTGATTCAGGATGCAGTTCCTTGATGATCCTCGCAAGGTTGATTGCCCCATGTACATGGGGAAGCCAGTGAAGATCAATACCGAATATGTCTGCCTCTATGCCCGAAAGATATTTTTCTGCGTCGAATTTGCCAGAACCAAGCATCAGAACTGCAATGTTGCTTATTCTTGCATTGTATCCGTTTTCAACCAGGGAGTTCAGCATGCTTATGAACCCAACCGGATACATTTCAAAGAGGGGAGTTGAGGGAACAACATCACTTATGGGGCCGTACCTCAAATCTTTCTTCCTGAAGTCATAAATGCTTGGGGGGTGGACAAGGCAGACATTGACTTTCATAACATTGCATCTTTACAGCATAGATTAACCGTATACGCCATTATTCAGGTATCTAGCTTTTATTTAAGCCTTTTCAGATTACAATGAAGCATATTTTCTGCATTCGCAAAGAACGTTTCTCCCGTGAAAAACTCCATTTTATATGATTCCCCCATTAGTTGCCTGAAGCACCATTAATATTAGGGATATTTACAGGAACAGTAATGATTTACTGATTCACCTGAAAAGACAGACAATTGCCTATAAGAAACAACATTTTAAGAAGGAGCTCAGAAAAGGATGTAAAAACAGTTTATGAACTAAATACGTTTGCCTCTCCGTATTAGGTTTCCGCAATGTTATTATATACCCAACATCATATCATTCTTTATGCCAAGTGATAGCACAGTTCATACTCAAATGAGCAAGAAGAGTGCATATTTGGTGGCTGGTATTTTAATGATAATACCATTCTTTGCGTACATAGTTCTCCCGCTGTACGACAAAGTTGACCCCAAATTGGCAGGTGTACCCCTCTTCTATTGGTATCAAACTCTGTGGTTGGCTCTTTCCGCTATTTTATTTGGAGTGGCAGCTTTCCTGATTAGCCGTGCAAAGGGGGATGAGGAAGAATGATTGGGCCTGATGGAGGGTTGCCTCTTGCTGGTTTTATCGTTTTCATTGTCCTTTTTGTAGTTTTTGCAGTCATTGGATTTATGGGGAGATTTTTCAGGAGAGGAGATGAATCACAACTCCATGAGTGGTCTCTCGCCGGCAGGAAGCTGGGCGTTGTATTGACGTGGTTCCTGGTCGGGGCTGACTTGTATACAGCTTATACCTTCATAGCAGTGCCTTCAAGCTTATTTGCAAAGGGCGGTATCTACTTCTTCGCTGTTCCATACGTTGCTGTAACATTTGCTGTGGCAATGCTCATGATGCCAAAGTTGTGGTCTATTTCAAAGAAGAAAGGATACATTACTGCAGCAGATTACGTAACTGACACTTTCTCCAGCAAGACACTTGGTCTGCTCATTGCTGTAACAGGCATTGTGGCAGAATTGCCATATGTGGGTTTGCAGCTTGTAGGAATGAAAGCTGTACTGACAGTCATGTTCCCGGTTAATACTGGAAACCTTGGTCTGATCATTAACCTAGCATTGATTGTTTCAGTTATTATCTTGATCGCTTTCACATTCATTAGCGGTCTAAGAGGTGTCAGTCTTACTGCGTTGTTCAAGGATGCGATCATTTTCATAACGGTCATAGTGGTCATAATTGCTGTGCCTATGGCATATGGGGGCTTTCAGACAGCTTTTGCAGCAAAAGCGGCATCAGCATTCCAGACTCTTCCTTTGAATACTTATTCGGTGGCTTACCCAACATTGTGGATTGGCAGTGCCCTGGCACTTTATCTATATCCTCATGCCGTGAATGGATCATTGAGCTCTAACAGTGCTAAGAATCTTAGAATGAGTACAGCACTGCTTCCAGTCTATGGTATCGGTCTTGCATTCCTTGCACTGTTCGGCGTCCTGATATATGCTGTTGGCCCAGCCCTTAGCTATGTGAACAGTTTCCCATCTGGAACTGGCGGTGTCTACGTGGTTCCAGCCCTGATCCTGTACACAATGCCCAGCTGGTTCGCTGGATTTGCCTTCCTTGGAATATTCATTGGAGGACTAGTCCCTGCAGCAATTATGTCAATTGCCTCTGCAAACCTGTTTATCAGAAACGTTGTAAAACCATACAAGAAAGTACCGTTATCCTCCAAGAGTGAAACTTTCTGGGCAAAGATAATCACCATAATATTTATCTTCATAGCTGTAGGTTTTACTTTGGTCATCAATGACACGTTTGCTATACAGCTGCAGCTGCTCGCCGGAGGTTTCATCCTTGAAACACTGCCTGCACTGTTTATGGGACTTTACTTCCCCAAGCTGAACAAGCATTCCATGATCGTTGGTTGGGCAGTCGGTATGATTTTGGACATATACATGATGATTGAAGCAAATGCCAAATTCGGTAAGATCCAGACATCATTTTACCTATTCGGTCATCTGGGAGCAAGCGAAATCCTTGTCTTCGTTGGTCTGTTCGCACTCCTGGTTAACGTGATCATAACTGTTGTTGGAACATACGTGACCAGGGCAATGGGCATAAAGAACAGCAAGGAAGAACCTTCTGCTTAAAGTCTTTAAAATACCCTTTTTTAATTTTTTCCAATTTTTGAATTGATTGCGTAGTCACTATATTGGTGCTATAGAATAAATATTGTTTGATACAAAACAGTAATGTTTAAATATTTACAGTGATACAGAGTGTCATGGACATAGAGGAAGAGCATATAAAAGTCACTGTGGTAATATTTCTATTCTTTCCATGGATACAGTATGCATGATCTTCCTCATTTGAGGGATTTATTTGGTAAAGTACAGGATATTTGTATTAAAGAACAACTCCGCCTCCACGGAATTCCTGGAGGCGCCCGGAAACGACACGGTTTCCATAAGGAAGATTCAGCTTTATGGAAAAACTGTTGTGCTGATGTGGCCAGACTCAGGACAGGCGTTCAGTCATCCGGATATAGAGTTTCAGACCTCTGTTGACAGTGAATTTATCCTCAGTTCAAGAATATGGAAACAGGAAGACACCATGGTCAATGTCAGGGATGTTGAGGTGGGACATGATGTTACCGTAGCGGCAGGCCCATGCTCAATTGACTTTGACGAGAACGTCGAGGATTTTGCAATTGAACTGAAAAGAGCCGGAGCCAATATCATACGTGGCGGAGCCTACAAACCCAGGACAAGCCCATTCTCATTTCAGGGAAAAGGCAGCGAAGGTCTTGACATCCTCAGGAAGATGGGGGAAGCAGCAGATCTGCCTATTGTTTCTGAGATACTTGATTCCGACAACATCGGGAATTTCAATGGCGTGGATCTCCTTCAGATTGGATCACGTAATGCACAGAACTTCCAGTTACTCAGAAAGGTTGCCAGAGATGGGCGACCTGTTCTCCTGAAACGGGGAATGGGTAACACCTATACTGAATGGATGGCCACTGCAGATTATGTATTGAGCGAAGGAAACGGTTCAGTGATCATCTGTGAGAGAGGCATAAGGACATTTGAAAATGCCACCAGATTCACTCTGGATGTTGGTTCAATTGCGAGGGCAAAGAAGGAGTCACATCTTCCCGTATGTGCAGATCCAAGCCACCCGGCTGGAAGAAGGGATCTTGTTATGCCACTGGCACTTTCCTCTGTTGCTGCAGGCTCAGACATGCTGCTTGTTGAGGTTCACCCTAGTCCTGAGAATGCCCTGAGTGATGCACAACAGCAGATTACTGTAGATGACCTGAAGAAACTCACGGATGCCATTAAATCGCTCCGTAAAGCCATAAAGGTGTAATATGCAGAGATTTTCCTACAGACTTTCCAGGGGAGTTACAGAAATAATCCTTGGAACAGGTGCAATAAGTTCGCTGGGAGAATTAGAGGATGCTCTTGTCCTGTTTCCGGAATCCTTGGAGGATCTGGTAAAATCACATATCCATGGTTCTGCTGAATACATAGGAATCAGCGATGGAGAAGAATCCAAGACCATGGAAACAGTTATACAGGTACTGGACAAACTAATGGTGGGTAATTTCAAGCGAAATTCCATGCTCATATCCTTCGGAGGAGGCACAGTTTCTGATGTTGCAGGGTTTGCAGCCTCCATTTATCTCAGAGGAATCAGGTACATTTCTGTTCCCACTACGCTCTTATCCATGGTTGATGCTTCCATGGGAGGAAAAAATGGCGTTAATTTCAAGGGTGTGAAGAATGTACTTGGAACTTTTTACAGCCCCTCTGAAATCATTATTGACACATCCCTTGTCAGGGAAATGCCAAAATTCCTTATTGAAGATGGAATTGGTGAGATAGCAAAATACGCAGCAATACTTGATATTGAACTTCAGGAGTTCCTCATGAATAATTCTGTAAATGAAATTCTTGAAGATGAAGAGAAAACCCAGTATTTGCTCACCAGGTGTGTAAAGGACAAGATGGACCTGGTTGAACAGGATGAGTTTGACCAGAAGGGGATAAGAGCTGTCCTGAACTATGGGCATACCATTGGACATGCCATAGAGGCTCTCTCAGGTTTTTCAATAAGTCATGGCCGGGCTGTTATTGGAGGAATGCTTATGGAAACAGATTATGCTGTTTCCAAAGGATTAGTAACACCGGATGTCCGGAAAAGGATCGGGGAACTTGTAACCCATCTGGGTTTCTCAGTAAAAAGGGAGGATTATTTGCCTGGTCCCCCGGAGGAGCTGATACAATATATTTTATCGGACAAAAAGTCAACTAGACATACACTGAAACTTCCCATTCCGGAAAAACCCGGGATACCAAAAGTTTGTGAAGTGGAACTCAGTAGCATAAGTGATTATCTTGGCCTTCTCAAATGACAGTAAAACGGGAATATACGGGCTGCTTGGTTACAGGATCAGATATTCCCTTTCTCCTGAAATTCACAACCACATTTTCAGGAAGTTTGGCATAAAGGCAGTTTATGGCCTCTTTGATGTCCCACAACAGGACTTCAGCACAGCCATGGATACCCTGATCCAGTACGCATCCGGATTCAATGTAACAACACCTTACAAAGAGAATGCTGCAAAACTGTTGCAGGAATTATCTCCTGAGGCATCACTCACGGGGAGCGTTAACCTTGTAAAGAACAACAGGGGTTACAACACAGACTATCTTGCACTTCAGGAACTGATATCAAGACAGGATCTTGATCTTGCCGGGAAAGAATGCACCATATTTGGTTCAGGAGGGGCAGCAAGAACTGCTTCATATCTGTTTGGAAACATGAAAATGTATGTAACAATAATTAACAGGAGCCTGGAAAAAGCACAGAAACTTGAAAATGATCTTACCCGTTCCGGAATAGACGCACAGTCTGTTACCCTTAAGACGGAGATATCAAAGGAGACCATGGAATCGGAAGTTTTTGTCAACTGCATTTCATATCCGGAGTTCATGTATCCGGGAATGCGTTCGAAACTTGCCGTGGATTTCAATTATGCTTCCCGTTCAGGAAACTTCCGGAACAGATTCACGGGAGAAACCGCTTTCATAACTGGAGAAGATATTCTCGCATCTCAGGCAATACACTCACAAAGGATCTGGAATAATATAGAAGCCGAATTTACTGAAATACTGGAGGTCATTGATGTCAAGCACAGTAGGTAATCAGTTCAGGGTAACCACCTTTGGTGAGAGTCACGGCCCGGCGATGGGTGTTGTAATAGACGGAGTTCCGGCTGGCCTCATGCTCTCTCCCGAAGATATCAGTTTTGAACTCCAGTTCAGAAAGACCGGCAATTACCTGGTTTCTGGTAGAAGGGAAACAGATGAGCCTGAAATTATCAGTGGACTTTACAATGGAAAGACAACTGGTGCCCCTATTGCCATAATATTCAGGAACGTGGATGCCATTTCCTCCCTATATTCCCAGGTCAGTCACAAACCCAGGCCAGGACATTCAGATCTTCCTCTCATAAAGAAGTACGGGAGGGAAAACTGGGATTACCGGGGAAGCGGCAGATCCAGTGCAAGAGAGACCGTTTCAAGAGTGGCGGCCGGTGCTGTTGCAAAGAAACTGCTGATGTACACCTCAACTTATGTTTCGGGATATTTGAAATCCATAGGCCCACTGGAAGGATCCCATTGCACAGATCCCTTGTTATCGCTGAACTCAAAGAAATTCCAGACGAGAGCCCTGGATCGGGAAACAGATAAAAAATACACAGACCTGATCAAAACCACAATGAAGGAAGGTGACAGTTACGGCGGAGTTGCCGAAGTGTTTGCCATAAAACCTCCTGAAGGCCTTGGAGAACCTGTTTTCCATAAAATAAAGGCTGAGCTTGGGATGGCTTTGCTTTCTATACCTGCTGTTACAGGTTTTGAGTATGGAATGGGATTTAAGGCGTCCAGAATGAAGGGATCAGAAGCAGCCGATGAAATAATAAAGAGCGACGAGGGAGAGCTGGAATTAAGAAAGAATATGGCTGGTGGAATGCTTGGTGGATTTACAACAGGAGATGATATATGCATAAGATGTGCCTTCAAGCCTACAAGCTCCATAAGGATTCCAGCCAGGACTGTGGATCTAGATACACTTGAACCAGCAGAAATTTCCGTCACTGGAAGACACGACCCCGTTGTTGCTGTTAGAGGTGTATCTGTTGCAGAAGCCATGATGGCAGTTGTGCTGGCAGATTATTCCAGGATTGCAGGCATTATTCCCCATGCCAGGCTTTCTGAAAGTGAATCAGACCTGATTGAGGAACGCTGGAAGGAGTATACCGGAAAATGTCAGTGATAACCCATGGAGGAGTCTCAATACTGAATGCCATCCCGTTGGGCCTTGGTTCCTCCTGTGCTGTTGATCTTCCAGTTGAGGTGGAAGCATCGTTTGGTCCACAGAGTCCTGATTCGATCCTGCTGGATACCATAACCAGGTATTTCTCCAGCAAATCAGGAAGAGAGGTTTCAGTAAAGGTGAAGAGTGAAATCCCGCAGGGTGGAGGGCTAAAGAGCAGCAGTGCAGTTGCTGCAGGTGCAGTAGCGGCACTTTCATCCCTTACCGGGATGGATGTGGATATTCCTGTATTGGCAGCAAAGCTGTCCATTGAAGCGGGGGTGTCCATCACCGGTGCGTTGGATGATGTGGTGGCATCCCTATATGGAGGAATTTCTATTTGCGATAACACCAATATGAAGATCGTCAGAAAAGTGCCATTTCCAGATGGTTACCTGTTCGTGCTTCTTCCAAGGGGTCCCAGGGTCAATTTTGATCCGGAACTGCTAAGAAGGAGGTGGCCTGCATTCAAGGGAATAGCCTCCATGGTTTACAATGGCCGATATATAGAGGCCATGGCACATAATGGCCTGACTGTCTCCCAGGCACTCGGCTATGAAACAGATCTGCTGCTGAAAGCAATCGATTCTGGTGCAAAAGCGGCAGGTGTTTCAGGTAACGGGCCATCACTGTTTGCACTTGTCAAGGAGGGAGAAGAGGGGCCGATCATGGACATCTTTTCATCTCTCGGTTCCCCAATAACCAGGAGGCCAATCTAAGAGTGAGAGCCCAGGTTTCGCCATCAGTAATCAAAGGCACCATAAGGGCACCGCAATCCAAGAGCATAGCCATAAGGCTTCTTTTCGCCAGTCTCCTTGGAGATGTGAGACTGGAAAAACTTGAGCATTCCCATGATGTTGATGCAGCTTTGAGTGCAATAGACCAGGTCCGGAAGACAATTGATTCATCTGATACCGATGTTGGGATAATTGATGTCGGGGGTTCTGGCACAACATTGAGAATGCTTCTCCCTATTCTGGCATTTCTCGGACTGAAATGCACGATCATGGGAGATGAGACTCTTCAGAAGAGACCGCTTACTGTTATAAGATCCTGGCTTGAAGCCAATGGAGTTTCAATGAGCAGCGATCATCTCCCACTTGCAATCTCCGGAAAAATTTCTTCCCGTAACGTTGAAATCCCAGGATCTGAAAGCAGCCAGTATATCAGTGGGATAATCTACGGACTGCTCCTTTCCGGTGGAGGAAAGATCAGGCTCCTTCCTCCTGTAAGATCCACTTCGTATATTGAAATGACCTGCAGTGTTCTCAACAGCCTTGGATGCAGCATTTATTACCATGGACTGGACATAAGTGTTCAAGCCCTCATGGAACCCCTGAAATTCTCAGGTGAAGTACCCGGTGATTTTCTACTCTCCTCATTTTATGCTGCAGCGGCACTCATAACAAAAGGGAGTGTGAATATCACAGGTCTGTCCAGCCGGAACTGGAGCATGGGAGATCTCCGTATAGTTGACATTGTGGGAAAATCCGGGGCAGGGAGTTATGTCGAAGATGATACCTGGCACGTGTCAGGCAATGGGGATTTCCTGTCTTTCACTGAAGATATAGAGGATTCCCCTGACATGGCCGTTTCACTTGCTGCATTTTCCGCCATTTCAGGAGGAGAATACAGGATTCTTGGCACAAGCCTGCTTGAGATAAAGGAAAGCAACCGGATCCAGTCTGTATCCAGAACACTGGAGGCCTTTGGCATTGAGGTTTCCACCGACAATGGCATGAACATAAGAAATAATGGAAACTGGCACTCGGGCATAGTAAAAGACTGGAAAGACCACCGTATTGCAATGCTTGGAACTGTTCTTTCCCTCAGATCCGGTGGAATGATATATGGAGCTGAGGCCGTTGCAAAAAGTAATCCCAGGTTCTACGATGACCTGATAAGGCTTGGGGGGAAAATATCATTAAGATCGTAACAAAAACTGTTGCCTCATTACCTTTCACCGGCACAGATGTTGTTGACAGAATAAAGGATATCCCCACGGATCTTGTGGAACTGAGGCTTGATTACTTCAGTGACCCGGAGAGTCTCACCATGGAAATATTCAGGGAATACAGGGAAAGACTCATCATTACTGTGAGAGATGTGAAAGAAGGAGGGGTAAGAGATGTTAACCCGGAGACAAAGATCCGGCTTCTCAGATCCGCAATACAGAATGGGTTTCTGGTTGACATTGAAATATCCAACCTGGGCAGCATACCACTGGATTACGGGGATCAGATTCTTTCCAGGCATTACCTTCACGAAGACCCAACATATGAGGAGCTTGAATCCCTGGTAAGAGAATATGGTGGGAAATGCAGGTTTCTTAAGATCGCTTTACGCAAGTCAGAGGTTTCATCCCGGCATCTCATTTCACTCCTTAACCGATACAGGAATCTTGCTGTAATGGAAACTGATGGAACCCCTGCTTCAAGGATTGTATATTCACTGCTTGGTTCAGGACTGATATACTGCCATGCTGGAGAAAAAACAAGTCCAGGGCAGATTAGCTGCAGGGACGTTGTTAAAATTTTTGGACTTATTGAAAAATTGGAATGAATTTTAACCGGATCAGGAAGGTTTGCTTATGACCTCAAACCTTCTCTCGTTCCTCACGAATGCATAAATTCCCCAGGCTCCGCCTATGAATTCCAGTGGTCCTATGACCAGGAAGAAGAGCGGTATCATAAGAAGCGCATTCTTCCAGAATGGAGTCTTTTTTTCGGAAACGCTGTGGTTTATGTGCAGACCGTTCCAGTAGAACCATATCCAGAAGCTGAACGTGAACGCCCACATTACACCCATAGGAGGAGTGATGAGGGTAAAACTTATGATATGGAAGAACTGCAGGATCATGGCGCCAAGAATCACATTCTGGGTCACCATGCTGCTCCAGAACAGCACTGAATAGATGAAGATGAGTCTGTATTTCCATGGAAGTGGACCAAAAAGTCCAAGGTTTGTGAGATCTACGAGCCACCTTCTCCTCTGCCTGAGAAGATCCCTCACGGATGATGGGGATGCCCCGTATGTGAATGCTGGAAGGAAAGAGGATTTTCCAGGGAATTTCTCTGAGAATCGAAGTCCAAAGCAGCTGTCATCTGAGATTGGCCTGTTCCCGTTATCCCACCCGATCTGGGCCTCTATGTCTGATCTCACAAGGAGATTTTCACCATGAAGGCCCACAAGGGGTATTTTGACAAGGGAAGTGAAGAAGTAGAATCTTGTGAGGTCGTCCGTAGGCCTCATGGAATCTGCAAATTTCGCAATGATGGATTTTGAAAGGTGATGGGGGAAAGCAAGAACACCCTGGGCTATGTAATACTGGTCTCCCTTGTACTTGATGTGTTCTGCAATTGCAGCCACAGTATCCCGGCCCACTGAAGCATCATCATCAAGGTGGAAGTACCAGATCTGGTCATTGACTTCTCCTCTTTCTATGTGATACTCAAGACCGTACTGCATTGCCCTTGACTTGTTGATTGACCTGTTGTTTGTCTCATACCCCTTTGGAACAACAACTATGTTCACATGGGGATCGAATGAATAATGCTCCCTTATCTCATCAAGGGCCTTTGAATGCTCTTCGGTAACAACATCTACCCTCCAGTTGTCAAGATTCTTTGGAGCACACCTGAGAATTGAGTCCACTACACGGTAAAGGGCACCCAGAACATCTGGGGACCCTATTGTTGGTATCTGGAAAACAATGAGGTTTGAAACCCTTCCTGTATAACTGGAGAGTTTCAGGCTGCCTGACCTGACTGCTCCAAGGAAACTGACAACTACAATGGGCATTCCAAAGGACCAGGACAAGGTTGCATAGATTGTGAAAATGTTCCACGTATTACTTACGTTAACGATAACGAAGAACATCACAGCGAAGAATACAGCCGCCAAGAACCAGATGCTTATACCAAGCCTGGGTCCTAACTGTTTTTCTTCAGTGGGTTTGAACATTTGCCGATAGAAGAGATTATAGTCGCATATAATTTTAACTATCGTAAATTCTTTCGCCGTTATGGAATATATATGGCATTTTTTTAGAATCTTATGCCAGAAACAACTCAGGTAAACCTGTTTGCAGGAATACTTACCGCCGGTAATTTCCTAGGATGTTAAGGTTATTAGGAGGAAATAAATTCGCTATGTGTTATAACTATGGATTACGAATCATTAATGGAAAAAATTCAAAATCAGGAAATAGTGGTTATTGACACAAGAAACAACCATGAATTCATGAAAGCCCACATACCAGGATCAGTAAATGCTCCTTTCAGTCCCTATGGATGGGCCAGATCCATCAAGTCATGGCTTAGCGGAACGAAAATAGGCCTGGCACTTGTTGCCGAGACCCAGGAATTCGCCTCAAAAGCCATTGAAGAACTGAAAAATGTGGAGCTTGAGGTACAGGAATATATTTCTGATGGCCTTGCCAAATTGAAAGAAGAAGGGCGTTTTCTTTCAAGTGTGGGCGAAATAACCCCGGATGATCTCTACAGGGAATTTGACAGGTATACTGTTATCGATGTCAGGGAACCTTACGAATGGATGTCCGGAACAATAAAAAACAGCATTAAGGTCCCAATGAATGATCTCCCCTCCAGGCTTCACGAATTTAACAGGAGTGACAGGTACGCAGTTATTTGTGCCCATGGAAACAGAAGCGAGGTGGCAGCCCTGTTTCTTGCAGATAATGGACTGAACGCTGCCACCGTAATGGGAGGTATGCAGCAATGGATTTCTGAGCAGCTTCCTGTTGAATTTGAGGAATGAACTCCTCACAAATTCCAATTTTATGTTATTGATAAAACATTTTAATGGAGTTAAAATCCTAAGGCATGTCGGAATCATTGGGAACAAAGCTCCCGGAATCTGTCATGGAAAATCTGCTTTCTTCAAATGAAGACAGGGAGAATTCAATCATATTCATGCTCACCGTCGACCATTCTGAATTTCCACATGTTGCCCTGCTTTCTCCTTATCAGGTTGTGGCTCACAACCACGAGAAGCTTTTCCTTCTCGTATACAGAAAAACAGAATCACAGGTTCTTTTAAGGAGCAGAGGCAGATGTACCCTGATAATACAGGATCTCCCTTCCCTACTGTATCTGGAACTGAATGTTAAGAGGGTCAATTCCTGGGAAGATGAGGAACAGGCCCTTTATTCCGCCTCAATTGTTGATATTTCAAGGGATTATGCAGAAAAATCACCAATCATATCCGATCTCAGGTTCAAAGAGGAAAAAGTGAAAGATGCTTACCAGAATTCATTTCTGAGGATCCGGGAACATATAGAGAAGCTTCAGTCCTGAGATGTGCCTGCATCGGAAGAATCCCATTCCCTCATCAGGCTGTTCTGGATACCCATCATATTGAGAGCCCTTCCCACTGTGAGATCCACCAGTTCATTGATGTTCCTGACCTTGAAGTAGAATGGAGGAAGTGGTGGCATAATTATGCCCCCTGCCTCTGTCACCGTAACCATGTTCCTAAGATGGATGAGGTTCAGCGGAGTTTCTCTTACCATAAGTATCAGGGGCCTTCTTTCCTTCAGTGTTACCATTGCTGCCCTTGCCACAAGATTCTGTTCATATCCTGTTGCAATTGAGGAGAGTGTTTTCATTGAACAGGGTGCGACTATCATTCCTGAGGTAACAAAAGAGCCACTGGAAATGTTTGCAGAGAAATCATATTCATCATGGGCAAATGTTGCAAGTTTCACCACTTCCTCAGGATCAAGACCGGTTTCGATCTTCATGGTTTTCACAGCCCCGTTGGAGAAAATGAGGTGTGTTTCAAGATCCTTGATTTTGCTTGCAGCCAGAAGCAACCTGTATCCGTAAATGGCACCCGTTGAGCCAGTAATTGCCACCACAAGCCTATGTTTCATTTCCACTGCACCTTTTATGTGAATGCATCCATCACTGGTATTTTTATGTATTTACCTTGGGGAAAACTCACTGCCATCCATTCATGGGACTACCACAAGTCTTCTTCTGATGACACAATATCGTCATAGTATGAGAGCCTGAGGATTTCCAGGATTTTCAAGAGTGTTTCTCTCTTGTTAATTTCAGGCACCCTGTACTTTTCCATTTCCTGGTCAATGCTGAAAAGGATTCCGTTTATTTCCTGTTCCAGTCCTTTTATTGCTTTTTTGGCATCCTTTGCCTCCGGAACGTGCACTTCTGTTATGCCTGACTTTGCGCAGTAGAATATGAATTTTGCAAATATGGGCTGGTTGAAGAAGAGTCTCTCCCCATCAATCATTACAAAGACCCCTTCCAGTTCCCTGTACATACTGACTTCTGTTCCAGCAGGAATTCTGGTTATCTCACCTTTCTGGTTCTGATCCAGAAAATCATCAGGGAACCTTTTGGGCGTGATCCCTGCCGCTATCTCACGGGATATGCTTTCTATCCTTTCTTCTTCCAATTGGATCAGGCTGGAATCCCTGCTTTCTTAAAGTTGTTTTTAATTGCTGATTATGGATGCCTTTTCTACCCTGAATATACTTGGTGCAGTTGATCTGGCCGTTATGATGGTTTTTTATGCTCTTGAACCCAAGTCACGCACATACACCCTGCTCTTCGGACTTACATGCATTGGTTCCTCTACCTACGGCTTCCTCTCAGGTACATGGCCTTTTGGTGTTATAGAAGCTGTCTGGACAGTAATTGCACTGAGGAAGTTTGTCAAGCTGAAAAAAGAAAAAAGAATGGGTTCGCCCGGATAGAAGATTACTTTCTTGCCGATTCCAGGTTGAACTTTGGTGTTGTGTATTTTCTTATGGTCCTGAATGGCCTGAATATTTTTCCGTTTCCATAGTAGAATTTTGAGAAAAATTCCACATAGATAAGTCTCGCTCCCTGTATACCCGGTTCAAGTATTGCTATACCCAGGGTGAATAATTGCCCCAGTATGAGTACAATAGCTCCAACAACTGCCATTAATGGATCCTTGGTGGCCAGTTTCAGGAATATAAGGTCAATCACATAGGAAAGGTACACTGCAGAAAGCAGTATACCAAGAATCCTGGTGTATGAAAGGATGTGACTGATGATTGACGGTATTTCTATAAGACCCATCGCCCCTTCTGAAAGTGCAACAACGACGATTCCCACAACAAACGCTATGAGTGATATGGGTGCCTCCGGGTTTGTTGCAAAGCTAAGTGAGAAGCTTCCACTTGAGTGAATGAGGTTGAGACCGAAAAGAGCAAGTCCCCATGCCATGAGGAGCCATCCTATTTTTGATGCTGCACCTTTCCTGTGTTTCAGCCTTGTTTCGTTTACCAGTCCCAGTACAAGGCCAAAGGTAACCATGGCCAGGCCAACATAACCTGTGAACAGGAGCAGTTTTGGAATCATCAGTTGTAAGTGGAATATTGTGACGGAAGGTGTGGGCGGGAAGCCAAAAATGCTTATGTTGTGGAATGAGGAGCTTACCTCGAACACCGTTACTGGAAGGAGAGGGAAACCAAAGAAGCCGTTAAACAGCAGACCAACTACAATAGCCACAAGTGATGCGGGAACAAGTGCCTTGGCAAGAACAAGTAGAGCATTTCGGCCAAACACGGTTAATGCGAACTTCGTCAGGGCCTTAGGCATGATCGTTTTTGCTCCAGGTGTGGTGAGCTTCTTTTTCATCCACAGCGCTGCAGCAAGAATTACAAGACCATATCCCCAGTCTCCGACCATTAAGCCAAAGAAGAATGGGAATATGAAGGCAAATATCATTGTTGGATCGAATTCATACTCCTTTGGCAGGGAATAGAAATTTATGAAAAACTCGAATGTCTTGAACCTCTTTGAATTTGAAAGCAGTGTGGGTGGATCCTCCTTGGTTTCAACTGTTTTTATTATCACACTGTTATCCGCTGCCTTGTTTACCAGCGATACAAGAGAGTCGTAATGTTTCTGGGGAATCCAGCCTTCGAGAGCAAAGGAATCCTGTGTTGAAGCCAGTTTGTCTGAGACCTCAAGCTTCTTGTTTTCTATTTCAAGCTGCTCCCTTATCTGTACTATTGATTCGTAGTGCTCTTTGGAAACATCCATCAGGTCATTATGGAGTTCCTCAAGGTCCTTGGTCTTGAGGGCAAGCCTGTCCTTCATGGATTTACTGTATTCTTCTGGCTTGCCTGACATTTCTGGGATGTGTGAAATTGAGAATTTGAGTTCAGAGGCTACACGTGCCAGCTCTGCATCTTTCTTCGCCGGAATTGTTATTATCACAGCCTGGTTCGGGAGTCTGAAAACCGTTGCATCGGGAAGTTTTTCCCTGATCATTGGAACAGAACCCTCATCTTCGAACCCTTTTGCTATATATGAAGAAATAGTTGAACCGTTAAAAATCGAAAGATCATAATTAAGACCATCAAGAGAGGCCACAGCTTCGAGACGGTTGTTTATTTCCTTCATTTCAGACAGCAGATCGGATTCCGTTGCCTTTATGATCCTGAGCTCTTCCTCAAGATCAATCTTTGAGGCCTCATCAAGCAGCTCATCAATGCTTGCAAATTCCCTAGATGTCTTTACAGGGACAGGTGGAAGTATGTTTTCGTAACCCCTGTAAATCTGAAGGTATCTGTTGACCTTCCTGTAAAGTTCTCCCGGTTTGGACTGCCCCATAATTTTCGTGAGATCTGCAGGTACGGTTTCAAGTTGTATTACACCTGCATCATGCAGTGCAGTGATGATGTGATCCTTTCGCAGATTGGATCCGATTATCCTGACTCTGTGCATCTTCTCAGGCATCAGTGCCATTATATACCCTCGAGATAGTCCTTTAACAAATCAGAAGCGATCTTCTCAATATCCCTGTCAGATAGTTTCATTTTCAGGTTTTCAGCCTTTTCCCTGCTTGCAAGAACCATGTTGTCAGCCTTTGATTTTGCCTTCTCTGAAACTTCGGCAACTTCCTTTGTGGCCTGAAGCCTTAGGTTCTCCTCATTCTCCTTCAGCATCAATGAAAACTGTGTTTCCATTTCCTGAAGCTGCTTCTCCTTCTCTGACTTGAGAAGTGCTATTTCTTTGTTGATAGAATCTTCCTTTTCCCTGATTATTTTAAGTGTTTCCAGATCTTCCATTTCAGATCACCCCTGTAAAGAACATGGAGAGCAGCACCACTGCAACCATGGGGTTGAAGACCAGGAAGAAGGTCCTTATTTTCTTGAACCTCCTGAGATTCCTGTTATTCATGAGTTCCTCCACGGTAATTTGCCTGTTTGTGTCCAGGTTAAGGTGCTGTTTCCAGTACTTCATCAGGCAACTGCCTCCTGGGATTTCCTGTTAATCTTCCTCTTCACCATCTTCAATGTGGTGAACATGTCCCTCTCAATTTCATCAAGTCTCATTCTTATGAGCTTTGCCGAATATGTCAGCTGAGGGATCAGTATATTTTCAATGGCGTTGGAACGCCTCTTTGTTTTATCTATTTCGTGGAGAAGCTTCCTCATTGCGTTCTCTTTCTCCGCAATCTCCACAATCTGAGTGTAAATATTTTCGAATTTCTTTATTGCGTCGTTGACAGCAGTAGGCACAGATATGGCCCTGTACTGGTTTGAAAGAATGGTCTGGTTGTAGTTCCTGCTCAATTCGGGGATCCTGACGCCCATGACATTCTTCAGGTTGACTCCTACAGTAGAATCCGCAGACATGTAAGCTATCCTCTCAAGATTCATTGTTCCTGAGATGATTTCAGCTGCCTTGAGTGTCTCCAGTGCTTCCTCTATATCAGCTCTAAGGTTTTCCCTGAGTCCCTTGACGCTCCTGCTTATGTTGAAGAACTCCATTACAAGGGATGAACGCTTCATTTTCAGGAGGTCCAGCCCGCGCTGGGCCAGTTTGATTCTTCTCCTGGTTCTGATGAGTTCAATCCTTGTGGGTTTCAGTTCAGCCTGGGCCATTATTCCTCCTTCTTCCACTTTCCGTATTTGGATATGAAGTCTGTCTTCAGCCTCTTCATGTCACCTTCAGGGAGCATGGACATTAGATCATAGCTGATTGTGAGAGTATCTTCAATTGATCTGTCTTCATAAATCCCCTGGTTCACATACCTCTTCTCGAATTCGTCTGCGAACTTGAGATAGGTTCTGTCGTTTGCACCAAGGGCTTCTTCTCCTACAATTGCACTGAGTGATCTGAGATCCTTACCATTTGCATAGGCTGCGTAAAGCTGGTCTGCAACACCTCTGTGATCCTCTCTTGTTCTCCCTTTTCCGATACCCTGGTTCATCAGTCTTGATAAAGAAGGAAGTACATCCACCGGCGGGTAAACACCTTTTCTCTGAAGATCCCTGCTAAGCACAATCTGGCCTTCAGTGATGTATCCTGTAAGATCAGGGATTGGGTTTGTAATATCGTCACCAGGCATTGTAAGAATTGGAATCTGGGTGATTGATCCGTTCTTGCCCCTTATTTTTCCAGCCCTTTCATAAATTGTTGAAAGATCTGTGTACATGTATCCTGGGAAACCCCTTCTTCCGGGCACTTCTTCCCTGGCAGAGGATATTTCCCTGAGGGCCTCGCAGTAATTTGTCATGTCTGAAAGGATAACAAGAATATGCATTTCCTTCTCATAGGCAAGGTATTCTGCTGTCGTGAGAGCAACCTTAGGAAGAATGATCCTTTCCATGCTTGGATCTGAAGAAAGATTCAGGAAAAGTACAGATCTTGAAATTGCACCGGTCTTCGTAAACTCGTTGACGAAATAGTTTGCTTCTTCGCTCGTGATACCCATTGCACCGAATATAACGGCGAACTTCTCATCGCTTCCAAGAACCTTGGCCTGCCTTGCAATCTGTGCTGCAAGCCTGTTGTGTGCAAGACCGGAACCTGAGAATATTGGAAGTTTCTGTCCCCTCACAAGTGTGTTCATTCCGTCGATGGTTGAAATTCCGGTTTCTATAAACTCAGAAGGTTCTTCCCTGGAGTATGGATTGATTGCGTTTCCCACAATCTCGACCCTTTCCTTGCTGGCAATTGGCGAGAGGCCATCGATTGGTTCCCCAAGTCCATTGAATATTCTTCCGAGCATGTCATCTGATACTGATACACGGGCGGTATTTCCAAGGAATTTTACCTTTGTTCCCTGGACATCCATTCCTGATGTGGGCCCAAAGACCTGGACTACGGCAAGTCCTCTCCCTGTGTCAAGAACCTGTCCTGTTCTCTTCTCACCGTTCTCAAGGGTGATCTCAACCAATTCATTGTAGGCGGCGTTTTCCACTTTCTCAACGAAAACAAGTGGCCCGGATATCTGTGAAACTGTTTTATAACTTACCTGCGGCATTTACTGCACCTCCAGAAGTTTTCCAATCTGTTCTGTCATTTCTGACATCACTGAGTCATAATAAGCCTGGAATTCCTCTTCCTTGACCTCTTTCATTCTGGATATTCTTGCCCTTACGCCTATACCCTGAATCTGGGCCATCTGAAGTCCCTTGTCAAGTGCATCGGACTGCTGTCTTCCCAGTGTGATAATTGCGTTGAGCATCCTGTACTGCTTTCCGATGGAGCAGTACTGGTCTACTTCGTCGAAAGCACTCTGCTGGAGGAAATCCTCCCTGATCATTCTTGCAATATCAAGGGTGTTTTTCTCCCTCTCAGGCAATGCGTCATAACCAACGAGCTGAACCACTTCCTGGAGTTCAGCCTCCTTCTGGAGTATGCCCATTGCTTCGTCGTAAAGTTCTCCCCAGTCCCTGGTCACGTTTTCCTCGAACCATTTCCTGAGGTCGTCCTGATAAAGTGAATAGCTGTTCAGCCAGTTGATTGAAGGGAAATGCCTTCTCGATGCAAGCGATGAATCAAGTGCCCAGAATACCCTTGTAACCCTAAGGGTGTTCTGTGAAACCGGCTCAGATGTGTCTCCTCCTGGAGGAGATACTGCACCTACAATTGTGATGGAACCGTTTCTCTCATCATTTGATACCACAATTGCATTTCCTGATCTTTCATAGAATTCCGAAAGTCTTCTTCCAAGATATGCTGGATATCCTTCTTCGCCAGGCATTTCCTCAAGCCTTCCTGAAATTTCTCTCAGTGCCTCTGCCCATCTTGAGGTACTGTCGGCCATGAGGGCAACGTTATATCCCATATCCCTGTAATATTCCGCGATCGTGATTCCTGTGTAGATACTTGCTTCTCTTGCTGCCACAGGCATGTTGGATGTGTTTGCGATGAGGACAGTGCGTTCCATGAGAGGCTTGCCAGATTTAGGGTCGGTGAGCTCAGGGAACGATGTGAGAATTTCAGTCATCTCATTCCCCCTTTCTCCACATCCTACGTAAACGACAATATCACTATCTGCCCATTTTGACAATTGGTGTTGAACCACTGTGTTGTGAAGAATTATTCCACCATATCCACCCACAAAATTCATTCCTGAATCTGGGACTGTGACATCGTACACATCAAAGGGTCCCGCTTCTTCCTCAATTGACAGGATCCTGTCAAAAAATATGTAATCTAGCGATTCGGAAAGCTGGCTTATTGGTTCTTCAAGAATCTGAGAGCCTGCTGATTTGCTGATTACCTCAGAGAATCTTCTGAATGTTTCGATCCCCATATTTTCCCTGTTTCCAATGTAGTTGGATATCTCTATGCCCTCATCGAGCAACTCAGAATAACTTGTATATCTCCTGTATAGAGATCCTACATAGGATGGCGACAGTGGAACAATGTCTATGGAATTATATGCGGATCCTGATGATTCAGAATATGAATAAATCTTCTGGATTTTAGAATGTACAGGCTTCATCAGTCTGCTCAGCTTCGAAACGTTTGTCTTGCCTCTAACATAAATCCTGTGGTACTCATTCTCATTGACATTCTTTACGGATCTTGTGTTTATTATGCCAAATCTTGTAAGTACATAGGATAACTGAACTGACAGCCATTTACTTGCAGTGGAGAATTCAACGCTCTCCCTGGAAAATGATCCATCGCCGATGAAGTACGATGTCAGGAGTGAAGACACAACAGAATCGCTGGATTTTAGTATAATTTCAGGGATCTTTTTGCTGAATGCATTCTCTCCTGTATCCAGGTACTCGAGGAACTGGACAAGCACTCTGCTGTGAAGGAGAACATTTGGCACTTTTCCTTTCTGTATTTCCCTGATTCCGTCCAGGGAAAATAGGGTCTTTGCCAGTACAGTAAATCTGTCAAGCAGCTGTTCATCTTCATTTGTGAAGACAACTGTTCCCTTTTCCCTTATGTAACCTTCAGAAATATAATAGCCAAGGAATTCAGCCAGTTCTTCACTAACGGATTCTGGTATTGATACAGGGTTACTTGAACGATCGCCAACAAGCTTCCGTGGATTGGGAGGAGTTTTTCCCATTTTGGAATAGATTTCCTTCACCCAGGAAAGTCTTGGGGACATCCTCTTCTCAGATCTTGATAAGCTGTGTTTAACTGATGAAGGAAGCTCAATGTGGATACCTTTCTGGTAAGAGAGTTTCAGGAGTTCTGCAACCTCTTCCCGGATATCCTCATCCAGTACCCTGAGGTTTCCAAGTCCGTAAATATCAATTTTCTTATTCCTGCCTTTCACTGAAGTGGCCTTGGCAGAAACAATATAATCGCCGGGAGAAAGTTCTCTGGCTTCTGTTTCCACTATTTCCCCCTCTTCTGACAGTTTGAATAGTTTATGTACCGGGGTTATTCTTGCCTCCCTTCCGGTTCTTGTCCTTACCTTAACAACAGTATCTGACTTGCCTTTGTACAGCATGGAGGAAGTGCTCTTCTGAATTTTCCCTTCGTGGAAAGACATCAATTCAATTGGCTTCTGAAGGGACAGGTACTCTTCATCCTTCAGCTTCATGCGTAAGCCGGTTTTCAGGCCCTCTTCATACAGATCCTTTATTTCTCTTATGGAACCATCTCCGAGCAGAACAGGCGTGTCGCCTGTAACACATTTTCCAGATCCGAAGGGCCCTGGTACAGCAACAGTTCCACCTTTGGCCACAGGGAAGAATGTATCGATGACTCTCTGTCCCGTAATAAGTGGGATATCAGGAGGAAGCTTTCTGAGAACTTTCCTTGGAATCCTCACAGGCCATTCCTGCTTAAGCTTGACTTCAACCTTTTGTGATCCTGTGTCAATTATTGCAATAACATCTGATACCTTGAATTTGCCTTCCTTGATATCTGCAATCTTTCCTGAAACACCATATGGAACCATGACCTTGTGCTCAATGATTCCTGTCTCAGGAACTGTTCCAATTATCTGGCCGGTGACCACATCGTCGCCCTTTTTGGCGAGTGGCTTGAATTCCCATACCTTTTCCTCGTCGAGAGGGGAGGCTGTGAAACCTCTCTGAATGAAATCACCTGATTTGGCCCTGATTACGTCCAGAGGCCTCTGTATTCCATCATAAATTGATGTAAGCAGTCCTGGACCAAGATCCACGGAGAGTGGCCTGTTTGTGTTTTCCACCTTTTCTCCAGGCCTGATACCACTTGTATCCTCATAAACCTGGATTGTTGACCTGTTTCCAATAATCCTGATAATTTCTCCTACTAGACCCAGTTCTCCAACTCTGACCACGTCAAACATCTTGGCGTTTTCAACGTCTTCTGCTATCACTACTGGACCGGATATTCTAACTATTATTCCCATCTTCAAACCTCTAAATCAAACTGATTTTTAATTTCCTGCTTGCATTTCCTGAATATAGACGATTGCTCATCTATCCTTAACTTGAATTTTTCATTTTGTAATGTAAAGAGTGAACTTAACACTATCAGGCCACCTCCGATTCCTTTTTCTGAGAGCTAGCCTGCTGTCCTCCAATATCCACACCAAGGACCCTCTTTGCAAGTGCATTCACCGATTCTGGATCAACTCCTCCGGGAAGCGGAATGAATACAACAACCGGATCTGTGGAAGTGTCTGTGAACCTCAGGGTCTTGTTGTCCATATAGTGTTTAATGCTTTCTGAAACCATGATAAGAGAGTATTTCTTTTCGTTGAGGAGCTCGTAAAGTTTCTTGACGCCTTCCTCCTTCTCTGCAATAAAGGAATGCTCCACACCTATGAGCCTGAACCCCAGCACCAGTTCTCTCTCTGCTATTATTGCGATGTTTCCAACCTTTTCACTAACTGCTGCCATAAATCACACCTAAAGGGATGCCAGTGTCCTAACGCTCTCCGGTGAGAGATCATAGTATTTGCCGAATACAATTGTTCTCAGGCGTTCCCTTTCCCTCTCTGATCGCATGATGAAATGGAATGCCGAACCAACAGAAAGTGACTGCTGCGAGAAGATAGCCATGTATTTCCTGTAAAGTTCCGACCGCATGTGGCTTTCGAACACTTCAAGCCTCCTGTTCTGGTAGTAATCCTTCAAGGCCTCCTCGAGTCCCGGGTAATATGCCTTCAGCTTTTCGACTGATTGTTCCAGCAGGCCTGAAGAATATATCTCCTGCAGTGCTGCCAGCGAAATGTTTCCCATTGGTATAAGTGCCTCCTTGAGCCTGTCAAACTCTACTGACATATCCACGCCCTTGAGAATGACCATGATATTCCTTACGTCAATTTCCTCACTTATGAACCTCCTTATGGGGCCCTCATCACCATTGTAGAATTTCAGTGAATTGTGAAGTCTGAAATAATAAAGGCTGTCCAGAGCTGCAAGAAGAATTGCGATGTCCCCGCTCTTCCTGTACCTGTCCATGTACTGGAGAAGTTCCTGCCCATATCCGAAATTGGAAAGCTTGTTTACAACCTCATCAATTGAGCCAAGCGTCAGGAGGTTCTTGAAATCATCATGAGTCATCGCTCCGCTGAACATACCAATCGGTACGTCTCTGAAACTGATGAGGAAGTTTTCTGATTCCTTTATCTCATATCCCATGTACTTTGAGGATATGATTGACTTTATGTTCTCAATATCCCACTTTGAAAGGTATGCCCTTATTGTCTCTCTTCCTGGTGTTGGAGCGGCAAAAAGTGATATCCTGTTTCTTGAGATAATTCTGTGGTTAACTGCCATATTCAGGAGGTCTATGCCTTTGTTCAGGGCTGAGAACAGGTCCATGTCTTCTCTGTAGAATGTTGTATAGAGCATGGAGGATATCTCATCAACATTGGCTGAGTTAACAAGCCGGCTAAGAAAGTCTTCAGAGAGAAACTCTGTCCCATAAACCTTGATTCTTCCGTAAGCCCCCGTGTATGTCGGGTCCATAAACTACTCCCCTAAATACTGGTAGAACTGTGAAGTAATTTTTTCCCTTAGTTCAGAAACAATGGCAGAAACTGTAAGATCCAGTTCTCTGGAACCGTCAGATGACTCTGCCTTAATGCCACCAAAGGGATCAACTTCTTTCACAACAACCTTTGATCCATCTGCAGTTACCTTGGAGGAATCCTCCTTTGAAACGAATATCCTGCAGTCATTTCCCAGTGTCTTTCTAGATATGTCAACCATCTTGGCAAGAATTTCAGAATAATCCTTGCGATCTCTCATATTCTTAAGGTAAAGTTCAGCTTTTGATGCTGCTTCCTCTACCAGGATACCTTCCCTGCTCCTGAGAATATTAAGTGCTTCCATTTCAGCAGAACTTATGATGGTTCTTTCGGCAGAACGTTTCTCGTCGTCGGTGCTCTTCCTGATTTTCTCATTCTGTGCACTTATAGCACGATCCTGCTTTGCCTGAAGATCCGCGATCTTCTTCTCATAATAGAGCTTAAGCTCATCCAGTTCCTGCTTCCCTCGAAGCTCTATATCCCTAAGTATTTCCTCAAGAGACATGTTCTATCTTTAAAGAATTCCTCTGAGAAGGATGATACCTAGAACAAATCCAATAATCCATAGTGTCTCTGGAATCACGAAGAATACTAGAACTTGACCGAATTTCTCGGGTTTTTCTGCGATTATTCCCATACCTGCTGCACCAATACCCTGCTGGGCCATACCTGTACCGATAAGACCTCCGGCTATTGAGATTGCAGCCGCAATTGCCAAGAGTGCCGAGTCCGTTATTGTCATGCTAAATACTCCGACGGATCATTGTTGGAGGGTATATAAAAGATACACGTACATAGGAAGTTCTTCTATACCTTTAGAGAGTAAATCAACTAGTCCTCAGACTTATGAAGAATGATGACCCTGCTGCTGTTTATCCTGCTCTTTCCCAGAGGATCATCCATAACAAATGTGAAATGTTCCCCACTTCCATTGATTATTGCCTGTATGTGTGATTTGACCCTGTTGAGGCTTTCCAGATCAACATCTTCCTCGTCAAAGAGATCAAGTTTTTCCAGCAACCTTGTAAGAATTCCTTCAATCGTGGTAATTTCTCCAGATGAAATTTCACCGGGTTCAATTTCAGCCTCAAGTTCGGGGATCTCAATCTTTGCTTCAGGAGACCGGTATAGAATTGTCCTGAGATCATCATAATTCCTGATCTCCAGTACAAGTTTCTTTGGGGTTTCCTTTTCAAGAGGCCTTATCTGGGATGATTTGTATAGGCACTTCTTGCAGAAGAAAGTCTCAATTTCAACTGCTTCCTCATAACTTACCTTTGTCCTGTAGAATATGAAGTAAAGCTTTTCCCCGCAGGAAGGACATGGTGTTTCAGTTTGAAACTCACTGGGTATTTCCTCATCCATATTTTCATCAGTCATATACATCAAGCCAGGATTTTAAAGGCTCCTTAATGAAATGTCTTGCCTTTTTTATTTCCTTGAGATTCCTGGAACCTGAAAGGAACATTGCAGTCTTGAAGTCCCTGAGAATATAGGATATTTCTTTCTGGATCTGTTCCTCCGAATTGTCAGCCCCTTTCAGCAGTGTTCTTGCAAATCCTCCCGCACTGGCACCCATGAGAACTGCCTTGAAGAGATCGAGGCCGTTCCTGAGGCCGCCGCTCCCTATGACCGGAATGCCTACCTGAGAGTACTTCACAGAAGCAGGTGCTGGTATTCCCCAGTTCCAGAAGGATTGCCCTGATCTCATTTTTTCCTCATCGCCTGCTTTTCTGGCCCTGTAATATTCTATGGCAGCAAATGAGGTCCCGCCAAGGCCACCCACATCAATTGCCCTGACTCCGGCATCCCTGAGCTGGAGAGCGGCCTCCCTGGAAAAGCCATTCCCGGTTTCCTTTGCAATTACCGGATAACTGGATGCGACGTCCTGAAGTCTTTTCATTATGCCTTTTGCATTCCTGTCACCTTCAGGCTGAACCATTTCCTGGAGGAAATTGAAGTGGACGATGAGGTAATTTGCATCTATGAGATTGAATATGTATTCAAGGTCCTTGTCCGTGAAGGCTTTCTTTCCCTGGTTGATAAGTTGTGGTGCACCCACGTTTGCTATTCTCACAGGCACTTTCTTCTCAAGAATTATGGAGAACGTGTCTGAAAGCTCTTTCTTCTCCACAGCTGCACGCATGCTGCCAACACCCATTGGAAGGCCAAATTTTTCGGCTGCGGTGGCAAGATTGTAATTGATCTTTTTTGCAAGATCTGTTCCTCCTGTCATGGAGGAAATGATCATGGGGTATCCTATCTCGTGGCTGATGAATCTGGCCTTTGTGTCTATGGAATCAAAATCTATCTCAGGTATGGCCTGATGAAGTACCTGAATATCGTCCCAGTAATTGTGGTCAGTATCTACTTTTTCATTTTCCGCTATGCGTATGTGTTCTTCCTTCCTGTTCTCTATCATTTAACCACTGTTCCAATGAAGTTCTTTGAATTGATCTGGTTTAACCTTGAGGGAACATTGCCATTTAGGACATAAACTGTAGTTCCCAGTCCTGCAATATCTCTTACTGTACTGGCTTTTTTGAGCATTCCGCCGGTGACATCAGTGCCCACATGCTCAAAGGTTGCAGTGTCATTCAACTCTCTAAGAAGTACAGCATCGTGATGCTTCTTTGGGTTCCTGTCATATATTCCATCCACATCTGTCAGGAAATATACTTCCCTTGGCCTGAGAACCCTGGCAAGTTCTAGAACAAGATCATCTCCTGACACGATTTCAAACCTGTTCTCCGCCTTGTTTATGTAAACATCCCCAAATGAAACAGGAAAAAGCCCTGCCTCCATGTGCTCTTTCATTGCCTGTGTTATTTTCTCCAGATCCCCGTTAAAGGAGGCTGGAGGCACACCAACTCCCCTTATTTTGTTATCAAGAAGAGAATTTATGATCCTCTGGTTCAGTTCAACCATGTCTCGGTGGATGATGGAATAACCCATTTTCCTGACTTCTGTAATCGCTCCGGGAATTCCATATTCCTTTGCCTTGATGTGCCCAAAGGATCCTCCGCCATGTACGAGTACAAAGGGTTCGCCCTTCTTCTTCAGTTCCCCTATTATTTCCTGTACAGCCTTGGGCCTGAAATAACGGTATCTTCCCTTGACTGTTATGACACTGCCACCAAGCTTGACAAGAAACATATGACAATGTGATTTCTATTTTGGATTAATAAACTATGTTTGTTCGGCTGGTTGGGGTTATCTTATCAAATTACCTCATAAAGATTGATCGTCAAAAATTAATACTATAGAACCGATTCCCTGATCCCTTTATTGGGAAGGGCCGGTAGATCAGCGGTAGATCGCCTGCTTTGCAAGCAGGAGGCCTCGGGTTCAAATCCCGACCGGTCCATTCTGAATTTTCCTGATTCTGTGAGAGATCTTCAAAACCACGCTTGAAAGCGTTGTCCAGTGCATATTCAAGGAATTTAGAGATGTTGATGCCGTACCTGTGTGCCTTTTCTACGAGTTCATCATCAACTTTCAATGTCAGATTCCTTTGCATGTGCATGCACATGTTGAATGATGCATTTAAATATATTCAAGTCAGCGGCTCCTTTTCAAGTGTAAGCCTTATCGCCCCCCATTATGTGAATTACTTTTTCACTTTGTTTCTTAATGAGTATAATCTGCAACTTCTGAACTAATCTCATTCTTGCCTCTATAATACATATGATAATATTTATAAATGAACATCACTAAAACATATGACTGTGTTCGAAAAGTTGCCTTAGAAATTCTAAAGCATAATTTCCAATCCTGCAAAAAACGCAGTCTGAGGTTAGAATATATTTCATACTCATAAAGAATTCAGACATCGAGAATACTTCCCTGAAGGACGAGGTAAAGAAGTTGATTTGCCCAATTTGTGGTTCTGGAAGAACCGAGTACATAACTGAACGGTTTCAGGAGAATTTCGAGAAAAAGAATTCTAATGAGGTTCATACTGAGGCAGGTTTCGATTCCAGGATAAAGATAAACAGGAGCCACATTGAAGGTGAGGAAATAAATTCTGGATTAATAATTCCAAGAAAAGAGAGGTGGGCTTGCCACGACTGTGGCAATTCGTTCGACACTAATGAGCCAATTATGATATCCGGGCACAGAGTTTGGATGGGGGATCAGTTTTTCTCAGATTACTACAGAATAACTGCACTAAGTGATATGACGCTTCTTTTCCCAGAACTCAAGAAGAGGCTTCCAAGAAGTTTATCAGCTGAACTGAGAAGGTTTGAGATCCCAGTTTATCCTTTCGAATTCGATGTAAGAATTAAAATCAGAAGAAAGCAATATGTATTGACATGCTTTGTTGGAATGGATGAATCAGCTTATGTAAAATTGGAGGGAATGACACGAAATTAACAAACTATTTTGGTATTCCAGCCTATGAAACCGATGAGGGTCGTGTGCTTATCGACCCCAAGTATTATGACGAATATATAGAGAAAATAGGGGAAGAGATATTAGAGGATAGAACTAAGAATTTCCTTGTTATGTTACTTGGAACAACAGGAATCCCGATAAGGGGAAGGACGCTAATCGTGAAAGAAGCATTCCTTTTTCTAAAAACTATGAGGAGTAAGCTGATAAATCCCCCTGATATCTCATTCTACCCGCATAGATATGGGCCATACAGCAGATATCTTGCAAACAAACTCAGAGAGCTTCATGGTGATGGAGTCCTTTCCATCGATGGAAACAAAATCGGGCTAAACGGTCGAGGACACAATGTACTAGAGAAAGTGAGAGAAGAATATAAGCCTGAAGTATGGGAGGATCTCGTTGAGTTTAGAATCAGACTCGATCAAAAAGGCACTGATGGAATCATGAAAGTTGTATACGAAGAGTTTCCAGACTATACTGTAAATTCAGCGGTGAGAGATAGGTATCTTTCCCGAAAAAACAAGTTACGTGAGCGTGGTGATTGATTTGTCAGATATAAATTTCAAATTGGAGTCCCCTGGTGCAGATATTAACTACGTGGGGTCGGTTCCATATTATTTTAGGTCGGGAACTATTTACGTAGATGGAAAGCAGATAACATCTCCAACTAGGTCTGCAACAACAGTAGAATACAATGCTAATTCAAAATTGAAAGAAATAGTGAAGATCTCATCTGACGTCTCGATAGTAGACAAGACCCTTAAAGAAACAGAGCTAAGGAAGTTATTGCGGGGTACGAATGGTTATGTAAGCCTGAATGCCTCAGTCGACCGACATATGTCTAAAATGAAATACTCACCATTGCACGGATTCATTGTCAGACCACAGAATAAAGCAAAACATGTATTAGCTTCAAGAAAAGAAGAATATGAGAGAATTTATGATTATTCTGCAATGATAGCCTCAAACACTGGAGCAAAGTTCTGGGGACTTACTTTTCCGCATTTTATACCAATAGAAGATATAAAAGATCTATGGCAGAGATACGTTATCGACAGAGAATCCAATGCACCCTATCCTATGATTTTTCTGGACCCGTCCGATGAGGATTTTACTGCTTTTCAATATGTTACGCCTTTTTTGAAATCCTCAGTGAGTTCAGGGCACATTCCGGCCATTGGATTGCATTACAGTAGCCCTGTAAAAATGCAGCCAATTTTAAGGGATTTGATTCGTGTTTTTAAGGACCTAGATGTCGCTATAATAACCACTGGAATTGAAAGAGAAAGCCGGTACAAGTCACTCAGCGGGCCACATGGCCAAGAAATATTCATGAGCGATGTAGTGGCGCTTGGAAGCGGAAGAATGCCTCCACCCAAGCAAAATGGAAATGGTGATATTATCACAAAAAAAGAACAAGTAATCAAGGCATTTGAAGGGAATGTTCTCACTATAAGTCACCTTAAAGCCATTTTAGGAGATAAAGAACGAATAGAAGGTTTATTAGAATCTATAAGGAGTCTTAGATCTACTGAACTTAAAGAACTAATATTAACCATAGTTCAGACTTATACGATAAAGGAAATCTTGGAGGATGAAGAGATGTCAGAAACTCTCTCTTATGCCCTTAAGCTTCATGAGCTTGAAAGAAGTGGAGATGAAATTCACTTCAGTAAAAAATTCGCCCAGCAAGGCGAGGTAAGGGAGTATGTCAGGGAAGTAAAACCCACCCTCGGAGAATGGCTTAATTATATTCGTACTCGATAAGTATTAACTTTTGTTTTTACAGTTAAAGAAAGAACGAAACTGGCCTAAATTATAGATTATTGCGCACCATTCGTGAGGAACGATTTAGTGTTGCACAAATGATTTCGCCGATTAAACTCATTCCCTTGAGCTAAATAATGTCTCATCTACTAACTTGAACATTTAGAATGGTGCCATTCATGGTCCTTCATATATGTCATCATCTCTTTATGGTCCTCATCACCTGGGTGCATTTCCATAGACTTTCCACACCTGGCACAGGGATAGGTTATCTTGAACTTTTTTTCTGCTTCATCATAACCTAACTTGTAACCTGCATCCCTTCCTTCTTTGGAGCCACGTTTGTATCCGTTTTCATACGATATCTTCTCAAGATTGGGAAGTTTTATCTTTGCCTTTTCAAAGTCGCTCTCATCAATCCATGTGATTGGTATCTTGTCCCTGAAATGTGAGAAATCCGGGCCTTCAGTCTTCTTATGGCATTTGTCACATTTTCCGTCTTTCCAGAGGTAGTTGTATTCGCCTTTGCATTTGAGACAGGTGCCCAGTTGCGCGTAACGCTCCTCTGCCTCTTCAAATCCGCGTGCGTATGAAATTACAGATTCGTTTAGAGGGAGTCTCTTAACCTCATCTTCCAGGTTGAACGTTCCATCAAGAATTTCATTGATTACTTCCGCGTATGACCTGTTTCCCCTGACAGCATCTAAGTTCTCCTTGACCTTCTTGCTTAGGTGAACTGTAACTGGAGGATGTTCGATCTGATATCTCATATAAGAAGGAGGATAGTGCCTGGATTTTGACATGAAGAACTAACTAAAATCATCTATATTAACATTTACAAAATCACATAGTGGTCATCTATAAATCATATATCTGTTCTATAGGTATAAATTTCATCAAAAATAGGCATTTTGTAAGGTAATTTTCCTTTCACCTTAAACCTATGAAAGTGTAGTATTCATGCGAAAGTGATGCTCTTAGACCTTGCAGTTCTTCCAAAGTCATCTGTGACTTACCACTTTGGAGAAAATTGAAAAATGACCGTAAAAAATGACATAGTGAAATGTGAGTTGAATCAGTCAAGATGACCCCTCGACAACTCTCTGAATCAGTGTAATAGCGTCTCTGTACCAACATGTCGAGGGGTGCTTTCCTACTGTTGTTTCCTGGAGCAAAATAAAACATTTAGGCATCATAGAATAACAATGAAATGCCACCCCTCAACATCTTTCACTGGAAGGCTATATCAAAGGCTTTCCAGGTTGTTGAGGGGTTAGGATAGTATTCACTTACTAGATTGATTCCTGGGTTGTATCTACCTATTCAGTAAACCCGTTCATCTTTTTGGCTATCTCCTCTCCGATCTTTTCTCTATCAAGGTCTTCAAGCTTGGTGTCGAGGTGAAGATGGCCTTCTTTGATTTCTTTTTGACTAACAAACAGCAAAGGGTCCAGAGAAGCTACTATATGCACAACTTCCGAAATGGTGTCTGGTTGTATGCGTTCTTCACTTTCAGATTTCAGTTTCTCAATGAACCGGGTCAGAAAATCAGTCTTTCTGGATGATATTATAACAAAATTTTCTGAGAAATTCATATCTCTATCATTGGTATCTTCCATTTTTATCACACAACTACCTTTGAGCCCCAGTCAAATACGGCACTAGAACCCTGTTCAAGCATTCCTCTGCCTGTTTCTTTTCCTATTTCTCCAGCCCAAGATAATGATGCTCCGGACCTTGCGTGGGCAATTTCAGCAAATTTAGCTCCGAGCTTAGAAGATAGCGCATCGGTACCGGCAGCATTTGATGTTTCCAGTGTTCCGGATATTGCAGCTTCCTTGACTGGATGATTATCGTGTTCAGACTTGTTTTTCAGAACAGAATATACTGATGAAGCTGCTGACTTAAAATAATAATGCTGGTGTATGAATGCAGTAATAATGCAAGCGACGTGCACCAACAAGCACGTAACACCTAGTGCTGCACCGATGATGGCTCCTTTGGCGATTCCCTTGATTAGTTTTCTCTTGAAGTCTTCTTGCCCTTCCTCTGACTCATCATGTGCATAATTGTAGTCAAAACTGCAAGCACCTTTGTTATAATAACACCATGAACCGCTATGCCTCTTCACACTTTGGCGATAGTATAGAATTCTCCCACAGTGACAGCATGTGGTCATTAGAAAAATAATACATTCTTACATATTTATAAATTTTGCAAATCATTCTTCCTAATCCACATTATTATTGTGTCTGTAATACATGTGTTCGGATTCAATGGTAACCATGTCCGATTTGTCACGTAACTTTAATATTATTTTATTATGTTTATCTCTCTGAATTCTATGGCTATGGTTGATTGCTTTGGAAAAGTCACAAAAGCTGACCTTATCAAACTGGTGGATGATGCTGCAGATTTGATAAGGACATCAGTGGATTACAAGTACATTCTGGTTTTGTTGTTCATAAAAAGGTTGAGTGACAGATGGAAAGAGGAAGTAGAGGACGCAAAGACTGAAATCATGGAGGAGACGGGAATTGATGAATCTGAAGCAATCAAACGTGCAGTGAGAGAGGAATACCACAGCTTCATGGTTCCAGAGAATGTGCTCTGGGATAACATAAGAAAGGATAAGGAAAAGCTCACGGAAAACCTGTCAAAGGCCATAAATGAAATTGCAAAGGAAAACAAAGAGCTTGATGGGGTCATAAACAGGATAGACTTCATTGATTTCACGAAGAGCAGGGAAAACAGAATCCTCCTTGAGCAGTTAATCGCTCTTTTTGACAAATACACCTTTTCAAACAGGTGTATTGAAGGCGATGCCATGGGAGATGCATACGAACACATACTCATGAGATTCGCACCCGAAAAGGCCAAGGAAGGTGAAGTCTACACACCTAGAGAGGTTGTCAGGCTTATGGTTGACATACTGGACCCGCAGCCTGGAATGAGCGTTTACGATCCTGCGTGCGGTTCTGGCGGTATGCTCATTGAGGCATATGAACATGTAAAACGGAAAATCGGCGAAGATGGTGCAAATCGTGTCGGCCTTTATGGTGAAGAGAGAAGTCCAACGACCTATGCTCTGGCAAAAATGAACACAATTCTCCATGGGATTTCTGAATCTCATCTTGAAGTAGGTGACAGCCTTCTATACCCTAAATTTAAAACAGCTTCTGGGTTGAGGCCTTTCGATCTTGTCCTGGCCAATCCACCGTGGGCCCAAAAAGGCTATGGGGAAGAAACGCTGAAACAGGCAGAATTCAAGGATAGATACTCCGATGGTTTTGTTCCTCAGAGGTACGGAGACTGGGCATGGATACAGCATATGCTTTACACTTCGAAATCAAAAGTGGCAGTTATCATGGACCAGGGAGTACTATTTAGGGGAAATTCCGAGAAAGTCATAAGAAAAAAGGTAGTTGATGAGAAGACTCTGGAGTCCGTTATTCTGTTGCCAGACAAAATATTCTACAATACCGGAGCAGCTGGAGTTGTCCTCACTTTCAATAAGAACAAACAAGAGAGCCACAGAGATGATATTTTGTTTATAGATGCTTCTAAAGAGTTCGGGAAGCACCAAAATATCAAGAAATTGAATATAATAAACGAAGAAAATATCAATAACATAGTTTCAACCTATACAGACTTCGAATCCAAAGAGGGGTTTTCAAAAGTTGTTAGTGTGGAGGAAATAAAAGCAAAAGATTACGATTTGAATGTCAGCACTTATGTAAACCCAGTTAACGATGAAAATTCAATTGATATTTCAGGCACTATTGAGGGGCTTAATGAAATAAATATCGAACTTACTGAAGTTGAGTACAAGCTCAACGGTTATCTCAGGGAGCTAGGTTATATTGAATAATTCAGAGGGGGCTAGAGACGACTTAACAATTAATAAAACAGGCCCTCCGGAATGGAGAATTGTAAAGCTTTCTGAAGTGGCCGATGTGGTTTCTGGTTATGGATTTCCTTTAAAATATCAAGGAAAGGATCAAGGTACCTACCCATTCGTAAAGGTAGGAGATATGAACCTGTCCAATAAATATGTTAACACAGCAAGCAATTTTGTTGGAAGAGAAGAACTCAAACTGTTACATGCGAAAGTTTTTCCTGCAGGCACTACCATATTTCCAAAAATTGGAATGGCAGTTTATCTCAATAAATTCAGAATTCTCTCTGTGGAAGCCACTTTTGACAATAATGTAGCAGGTATAGTCCCAAGGAGACTTCACGATGAATTTCTATACTATTACTTTGTTTCCAGAGTGGATCTTAAAGTTCTATCAAACATTACGACAATGCCTTCCATTAAAAAATCAACGTTAGAGAATTTGCAAATACCTTGTCCATCGTTGAACGAGCAGCAAAAAATTGCAGAAATCCTTACAACAGCAGATGATGCGATCCAGAAGGTTAACGAACAGATAACGCTGACGGAACAGTTAAAGAAGGGGCTAATGCAGAGACTTCTTACTATAGGTATAGGACACACAAAATTCAAAGAAACCGAGATTGGGGAAATACCTGAAGAATGGGACCTGAAGCCATTTTGTGAAGTACTAGAAATTCGAAAGAAAAAGAAGCTGGCAGAAGTGGATGCGTTGTATGCTATTCCCATGGAGCTAATTCCTGACGAGAATACATACTGTGAATACAAGTCCCTAAAAGAAGGCGAGGTCATACCTCCAACCTATTGCGAACCCGGCGATATACTTCTCCCAAAAATAACCCCCTCCGTAGAAAACGGAAAACAGGGAATTGTTCCAAATATACCATCGGGACACGCTTTCGCAACTTCAGAGGTATACCCTATTGTCTCTGAAAATTCTCTTACAAATTTATTTACATTTTACCTTTTGAAAACAAACCTCTTTAGGAAGCCGCTTATTGACAGCATGGTTGGGACAACGGGAAGACAGAGAGTTCCAAAAGATTCTCTTTTTAGCTTAGCTTTTCCAGTCCCACCTATCTCAGAGCAGAACAAAATCACTGAGATTCTATCCAGCATAGATGATAAGTTAACCCTTCTAAGCAAGAAGAGGGAAAATTTAGAAACCATCAAGCAGAGACTGATGGGCGATCTCCTGACTGGAAAGATGAGGGTGAAGGTCTGATGGTCAGCGAGGCTTCCAACGAGGAATGGATTATAAGAAAACTCCAGGATTACGGATGGATCTACAACTCCCCGGAAGACCTCGAAGAAAGAAATAATGGTGTCTTTTTACTCATGGAGAATCTTCTTAACAGCCTGAGGAAAATTAATCCCATTCAAGAGTCGCTCATTTCCGATGCAATCTCAAAATTGGAAGAATTGACCCCATCACAGGAAGGAAATGCCAAATTTCTGGACTTCCTGAAACAAGGAGTTAGCGTTGTGGACGAAAACAAGCAGATTCATACTGTAAAATTACTTGACGAGTCAAGAATTTACAATAACAGCTTCATAGTCACAAATCAGTTTAGTGTCAAAGGCAAGTCCAACAAGAGACCTGATGTTGTACTGTTCGTCAATGGAATTCCGCTTGTGATTATGGAGAACAAGAACCCTTACAATATGGGCACCCTTGAACTGGCTTATAACCAGATAAAGGGATATGAGGAAAGTGTCAGGGAACTGTTCACCTACCTGCAATTGGCTGTTATAAACAACGGTGTAAAGGGAGAACTCTTCCCCCTGTTCTTCAATAAGAAGGGTGAGGATATCAGGGCAAAATGGAAGACCTCGTACCCTCTTGAACCAACACCAGAAAATGAGGTTGAAACACTGCTATATGGGGCCTTGTATCCTGATAATTTCATAAAAATTCTGACCAATTATCTGCACATAAGAAAGAAGGGTGACCGAAATGAAAAGATAATGGCCAGATACATGCAGTTCAGGGCTACTGAGAAGATTCTCAAAAGAATTGAGGATAATATTGACAGAAAGCAGGATGAGGCCGTCAAAACCGGATTGATATGGCACTGGCAGGGTTCGGGTAAGACACTGATAATGGCATACACAGCATATCAGATAAGGAAGAAGATGCCGGATGCCACACTTCTCATTGTTGTTGACAGAAAGGATCTGGACAATCAGGCTCTAACACGATTTTCTGATATACAGGGATTGGAGCTTACTCACAGCATAAACAACACAACGGAACTGGCGGAACTTATTGACTACAACAACGGCCAGGGGAAACCTGGGGTCTTCATCGTTACTGTCCAGAAGTTCAGCCCTGAGAATTTCAAATCCATAGCTGGAAACTCTTACATAAAGGGCAGAAATGTAATTTGTCTGGTCGACGAGAGCCACAGAACACAGTATGGTCTGATGGCAGCAACCTTCAGAAATGCGTTTCCAGACTCCTTTGTTTTCGGATTCACCGGTACTCCCATAAGAAAGAACACTGGGGGGAAGGTAAGGAACACCTTCGAAGAATTCTGCCCTCCAGAAGAACTGTACCTGGACAGATACAGCATGAAAGATGCCCAGGATGACAACTTCACTGTCCCCATAGCTTATGAATACAACGCTGCGATTCCAGAGGTTAAAGACCAGATAATAAAGCAGGCACTCGACCACGATGAAGAAACAGAGGATTTATCTGAACCTGAAAAGGAACTGCTTAACAGAAAGATTAGGGTAATCAAGGAGCTGTATAAAACGGAGGCAAACGTCGATACAATAGCAAGAGATGTTGCCAACCATTTCCGGAGCGAGATTGAAGGCAGCAACACGGGTCTAAAGGCCATGCTCGTGGCAGTGGATAGAGAGGCATGTGTCATGTACAAAAGGAAACTTGATACATTGCTTTCCCCGGAGGCCTCTGAGATTGTGATGACATTTGGACATAACGAGGTCTCCGATCTCATTAAGGGATACAGGGACGAGCTTGAAAAGAGGACGGGCAAAGATGTCAGGAAAGCCTGCAAAGAATTCGCTGAAAATTTTGATTTCTCTGAAAACCCAAAGATACTCATAGTGACGGATATGCTTCTTACGGGATTTGACTCCTCAAAGCTGTGGGTAATGTATCTCGCCAAACCCCTCTTTGAGGAACGCCTTTTGCAGGCCATAGGGAGAACTGACAGACCTTTTAGTACAAAAGATTATGGCTATGTCATTGACTATGTGTATCTGCTTGAAACCCTCAACAAGACCCTAAAAAAATATGAAGGAATGTCATCAGACGGGGGGATTCGTGGCATAGTCATATCAAGAGAGGAAATTGAGAAGGACTTTGTTGAATTACTGAATGAAACCTATAAACTCTTCGGCGATTTTGATTTCTCAAGTGACAGCCACGAGAACCTTGACCAATTGATGAAGCTCCTGTCTGACTCTGAGATTTCAGAAAACTTTGAAAAGAATTTTAAGAAACTCACGGCAATTCTTAACCTGCCGAGAGCAAAATCATACCTGTTGGGCCACATGGACAGATACAAAGTTCTTGCCAAAGCTTATGGTGTGTATGTCAACAACCTGAAATTGGGGGATGTTAATGAGCAGAAGGTACAGGATGCCTATGAAAGAGTGAAGAAGATCGTAAGTGAGAATTTCTTTATCGATGTAGAAAAGAAAGGAAGTTTTACCATAGACAGAGCATACCTTAACAACTTAGGGAGAACCAAGGATTATGCATCGGCCTTGAGGGCCTTGAACACCTGGCATATTGATGTATCTGGAAGAAGATTCAGATATCCAAGCCTTCTGGAGAGAATAGTCAATGCGTACCAGAAATTGATGAGAGCCAAGGCTGTAAATGAAGAGATACTGACTGAAATAAAGGCGATAAAGGATACTCTGGACTCAATTGAAGCCGCTGAATCAACCGAAGGTGAAATAAAGACTGCGTTCAGAGAGGCCGTAAAAACTGCAATAGACAAGATTGGAAATGATAAGTTAAATCAATTCTGTGAGGATCTGGCCAGCAGAGAAGGCATTAAACTTCTTCTGAAAGGGGAAAGAACTGTACGCAAAATAGACAGAAAAGAGATTGTGAAATCAATAAGATATTCTGCAATCAAAATACTTAACCCAAGAGATGTTGGAGAAGAAGATTTGGTTGTCGGGAATATATACAAGAATTTGAGGGAGACATTTGGATTCTGATGCAATAATTTTAGGAAAGACTACAACAATAGTAAGGTGCGAGAGGAAAAGACCAAAACACTCCGGTGACATACTCTACGTACCGCTTTCCTTTGATAAACACGCTCTCATGGAGTATATGAAAACTAGACTGATACGAATCCTAAAATCAGAATTCCTGAAGCTGAAGAAAAACGGAAATTTTTACATTGTTGGAGAAATTGATTTTGAGCTGGTCAGGAAATTCAGGGATAGGTCCATTCTCTCCATGCTCAAAGGGTCAACCATTTTGGTTAGGGAGGATGCTATTAAACTTACCAGAATTGAAATTAGGGAGGTTCTCGTTCATGAGCTTGCCCATATTTTTTCGAAGCATCATGACGAGAAATTTCAGATGGCTATGCGCTACATCGGGGGCAAGCAGAGAAGGCTACCCATTCAAGCCTGATTTCTCGTCAGGTTCAAGACTCGTTGTCGTAGGGAGCACATACTGTTCACCATGCGGAGGGTAATCAATTCTGTAACCAGATGCAAAATCTGAAATTCTGTATGTGATGATTTTCTTTTCAGGCCTATATATCACCCGGAAGTAAGTGAACCCTTTGTTGAGCAGCCATTCATAAGCTTCAACGGCAAGGGCAAATCCACCATACTTCCTGAAGTAGTGTCTTCTATCACGAACCGCAATACAGTGAGGGCTTTCCAGTTTACCCACAACATCTCCATTCCTGTAAAGATAAGCACCTCGTTGTTCAAGCATTGAAATCATCCCACTCCGGAAATTCCAGGCATCTGTCATTAGGGACGACTGTCCCCTCTGATATCCACTTCTCAATAACGTTATGAGCGGTTTCTATCAATATACCATTCTCTGAAGCAATCCATCTTTCAATGTTGTCGCGTTTTCTGGCGACTTCACTTGTTCCGGCAAAGACTTTTCTGACCTTTTCAAATATTTTATCTGAATCCATTTCATCTTCAGTATACTCGTCAGGAATAGAGGAGTCAGAATCTGGCCAATCTTCCAAGGGTAGAATTCTCAAACCCTTTCTGTACTTGTGAGTCACGTTATTCCGTTGATGCTTTAAGACATTGGTTCTGCTGACCTTGGAGAACTTAATGTCAAAAATATCCTCATCTTCAAATTTCAGGTGATATCTCTCCGCGTATTGTTTATAAGCATCATAAAAGTCTGAAGCTGGCCTCTCTTCCTCGCCTTCCTTTGCAATACATTCGTTAAAGAAGGCCCTCACTGGATTTGCAGATCTGGTCCAGATTCTCATTGCTTCTGCAGTAGGTGTGGCATCAGTGAACTTCAGTCCATTTTCAATTATTCTTCTAGCCCCTTCAATGACCCAGTTGAAAATACCTGAGGACTCTTCTTTGAGTTTTTCTTGAAGTCGTGCATCGATCTTAGGTGGCTTGTGAAAGACAATTATATCCCAGCGATTGAAAAATGCCTCCTCGTCATCGCCTACAAAGGGCAATGAATTTGCCGAAAACAGCAGTTTGGATCTTGGCTGAAAATCAAACGGCTGTTTGTACTTGAATTCCCCAGGTATGAGGTCTCTGCCGGTGATTCCCTTGAATATAGAGATATCACTCAGGGAGCTTGTTGGCATATCCGGTGCGATATTGGCCAGCTTCTTGTACAGTTTCGAAGTGATGAACCTCTGGTCAGCTTTGGAAAGTTGTTGTAATGTTGCCGAGGATACATTAGTTACCCCAAGAATGTCCTTGAGTGTCAATAGAAATGTGCTCTTTCCACTGTCTGTCGGCCCGATCGCAATAAAGCCTTTCTTTATGGGATACCCCGGGATAAGCGTATAACCTGCCCACTCCTGCAATCTTGTAATGTCCTTAGCGTCAACTACTTCACTGAGGAATTTGTCCAGAGTTGGGTGCCCCCTTCCAAATTCGTATGAAACAGGAAGATTGACAGTTGCGAAAATATCTGGCGTGAAGTCCAGAACATTGAATTCCTTACAATCAAGTATGCCATTTTCAAGGGCCAAATACCTTTCCTGTTCTTCCTTCTTGTAAGCGTTATCCATAAGCTTGTTAATGGCTTCGTTTTTTTCGCTTCCTGATATGTGGTTGGAAGTTAGATATTCCAGTTTCTCCCTGAGATACCAATTAGTTGCTTCTGACTCGTAATACTTTCCATTGTACCAGAACAGTGAATCAAGAGGTTTGTCTAAGGCAATTTCCCTGGAAACGTGAAAGTTGTGTTTAAGATACTGCATCAACAAATTTGGCAAATTTCTCTTTGCCTTTTCGTATAATTCGTCTGGGCCCTGAGGGATGTACTCATATAATGTTGTAAGTGCCTCTTTTACATATTCTTCTTTAATTTCCCAGATCCTGAAGTCCGGTTTGCCGAGGTCGGGGAAAGTAGGAATTTCTGGAGAACTTTCAGTTATTGGATGCCAGTAATATTCCTTCATGTAATCTACTGATGGATCATCATACGAAGGGATGCAACGTGTTAAGGCAAAATTAGCGAGTTTTTCACCAAATTCATCTTTCGTGCAACCTCTTCTGCTTAAGAAGACAGTATAGGCAAGGCACGCACTGTTTCGCTCACCTTCATTGAAAACTGCTCCATTTTCTATGCGCTTTATCATGGGCTTGACCCAATTCGATTTTCCAATCATCATGGATTCGAGCCATCCTGGAGCACTGGCGATTGGGAGGTCTAAGACCCTGTATGTGCCCTTCTCGTTCTCAGACCCGCCTCCGACTAGAAGGTTTCCATCACTTCTTGTGTCGATTCCTGAGCCCAAAGCATCGGCCACGCCTGTTATGACCGATGAATCCTTCACCTTCAGGATTATGTGGAGTCCTCCGGAAGGAGTGAGCTGCATCAAAGAAATTATCTGGTCGCTGTCATGGTGTTTCAGAATTTTCTGCCATTCTTTCCAACCATCCTTACCGTTCTTTACATCGATGTCAATTCCAACGAGTCCGTTTCCCATGGCAAGGCCAATGTTGGCATCTGGATTTGCCAGCCACATCCTCCTGATTTTCTCCGGATCGGTTGTGGCTTCATCCTGCCAGTTCTTATGCATGGGATGTTTGCCTGGAGTCTTACAATTATCGGCTTTCCTGCAAGTGCATGTTCCATTCTTAACGGTGTGAAGTGGTAGTACCGGTATACCTTTGCCAGCAAAAAATAAGGCCGCTTCCACTCTTTTTGTGAATGACACTTCATAAGCCTTATATTGTTCCACGAATTCTTTGACTGAGTTCGGCGGGGGCGAAACTGTCGAACTCATTTCTGTTTCACCTCTGGCTCAAGGACTAACTTTCTACCACGCATCTCAATTTGCAAGCGATCTCCCGTGTGCACCTCTGTGTTTCTTATCCAGACTGATGGGAGCATGATACAGTATCCGTCTCCTTTCTTTCCGACTTTTCTTAAACCTAATCTGATATTTGGCATGTTATCAATAGTTCATGTAAAAGCCTACATTTCTATTTTTGTATTAAATTTATGATACTAAACTGTCACTCAATATGATATTAAAAACAAAACAAAAATTGATATAATGATACCAAATTCTAGTTGTGATACTCAATGAATATCATTGATGAGACCAACCTTAATTGGAGGGAAAGCTTGGTGCTTGAGAAATACTCCGAAAAACCTTGGAGACCTGAAGAACTATATCAGGAACTTGAACGAAATAGAAGGATGTCTCGGCCCACATTCTACAGGGCCCATCGTTTGCTTTCAGATAATTTTAAGGAGGAAGATAAGCCCGCTCGAAGGCTCAAACTACCTCTAACATATGTGATTTCGGGGGAGGAGAAAAGGGAATTTGGTCTAGTTGACGACCATGGCAATGTTTTGAGGGGAACTTATTATTTCCGCAAGGATGAGCGCAAATCACACAAATGGGGCAAGATACTACAGAAAATTAGAGATTACAATGGAAAGAACTCCCCCTATTATTTTCTCACTATTATTCAGAGAGAATTCAGCGGATATCCACTGGTGTCACCTGAAGATGTTATAGAAATCGCAAGATTTCATCGAAAAATTCCTGATGGAGACCTTTACAACTGCGAGAGAGAGCTCTTTAAGTTCCTGGAACCACAGATAAGAAGACTGAATAGATTGCTCAAGAAAGATGAGAGAACCAGTATGTCGGTTGCATTAAGGGCCATATTTGAATCTTGCACAAAGCAACTACTGGGAGCAACTGAAACTACTGTAAATGACCATTCAAAGAACGTCTTTGAAATCCTGTGCTATGTGTATACAGAAGACGAGGCCAAGAATCTGGTTGAATCCCTCTTCACTAGAAAGGTCAATATAAATAAGGAACAGGCAGATATAAGGGCAAACCTGATTTCAGATATTTCAGAAATTTTTTCCAAGCACTATGGAAGGGAGAAAATTACTGCACTCTTAGAAGTGAAAATAAGAGAACTGGAGGATAGGGAAATTGACCTTTCGTTTGAAGACCCAAAGGAAATGGGGAATGTAACAAGGTTGAAAAACTCCCTAAATCAAACAATGAAGAAATTGAATGACACTTAAAGACCACACTAATTGAAGTGAACTTATAGCTTCTTTTACCCCTCGACAACTTTGTGGGGAACTAAAATACGCCCTCTGTGAAAAATGTTCAGGGGTATGTTCTCACTGTTACTTTTCCATCAGCTATTAATCAGAATTCCTGTCCAGAAATAACAAGTAGAAAATCACCCCTCAATAGTATCATCTTCAGGGCTATTTTACTGGTTCTGTGAGTCGATGAGTGGGTTTTGATTGAGAAAACTTACCTATAGAACACTTACCTATAGAGGTAAAATTGATTATGACTAAAGAAATACTATAATGAGGTAGAAAATGTCCGACGCCAAAGATAGACTTCTCTTGTCTGGATTTCTTAAGTTCATGGGCCTTGACAGGAATAAGATCGTAAGTGGAAAGCTAGAGAATCGCATCAAGGCTCAAAAGTTCGTATACTTCGGTAAAAAACTTGGACTTCCGCTTAGTTATGATTTTGACCTTTATCTCTATGGTCCCTATTCGACGGAACTTGCTGACGACTATTACAACATGTCCGAAGATGAGTGGAAATCTGGAACTATAGATGTACCGGAGAGTATAGAGAAGGCCCTTCACTACTTGAGAGGGAACGATGCCCTGTTCCTTGAAATTGCAGCCACACTGGATTCTATTCGAACTGTCAACAGTGGAGTTGGAGACAACAAGCTGATAGATGTTGTTTCAAAATTAAAGTCTACAAGACTCAGCGAAAAAAGTAAGGATAGAAATTACTTGAGGGATGTCCTCAGCGAACTTTCTAACCATAATATCTTTTAATATTTGGTATTTACAATGACCACCAGAAACGGTGTCAAATCGATAGATGCTAACATACTTCTGGATTATGTTTTGCAGAACTCCTTGAAAGACCCTGATAGAAAGAAGAGGGTCAACAAATTCTTTAACCCCTCTAACAGGGGAGAGTTCGAAGTCAGGATTTTTGTGTATACGTTAGGGGAAGTATTCAAGCGGCTCTTAGAGCCTAGAAATGGCGATTATGTAAATTTAGCTAGTACGGAAATACAGCGGCATATTCAACATATCCGAACATGGATGCAAGAGGGCCACTTAGTGTCTGTCAAAATGGATTCGCTCAGTTCAGTTTTTCAACGTCATTACAGCGATATAGACAGAAAAGATTCCATAATACAGAAAGGAGACAAACTTGCCCTGGCTGCCTTTTGCTCAGACGATAAATCTACATCGTTTTACTCATTTGATAGGGGGGTTAACCAAAGTGTATGGCTTCAAGAGTATGTTGGGAGATTGGGAAAGAGAATCCAAGAGCCTTAAAATTTATTTCAAGGCTTTTACCAATTTGTGAACCGTCTTCTTATACCAGTAATCCGCCTGTTTAACCTTTGAAAGATAGTGCATGGACCCTACAGATTCAGAAGCTCTTCCCTGGATAAAATCTGCAACACCTTCGGGCACTCCCTGGTAAATGAGGAAATTATATTGCCACTTCCTGAGGTACTTTGGGGCAAGTCCGATTTCGCTGAAGTAATGAGAAATTGTATCGTCATTAAATTCCACTTCCTTCAAAGAGAGGGCCAGATTTTTTGGCATGTAGACATAGAACGCCTTCTTGTGACCTCTGAAATAGTTCAAAGGGTATTTTGCAATATCATGGTTCACAATGAGCTTGTCCCTGTCATATTCCTTCATCATCTTCACAAGTTCCATTATGCGTATTCCGGATGCTGCCAGAACGGAGAATGCGGTCTTCATGGGTTCACTTTCTATCTTAGAATATGCTTCCCTTACTTTCTCATCAGAAGGTATGAATCCGTCAGGAGATGTCTTTCTTGATGGTATGGCCTTCCGGAAATAGTCAGCATCCTCACCTGACAGTAATTCATTCTCTTCCAGGAAGTTGAGATAAACCCTCACCATTGTATAGATGTAATTTGACTTGCATTCCGCCATAACTGAGCGAAGTTCAGAATTTTCAGTGATGGTTTTACCGTCAAGATAGCGTGATAAGTATCTCTCTGCATCTTTCTGGTAGGCCACACTGTATTTCTTCTCCCTCATCCACTTTAGCAATCTATCCCTAAATTCGCTGTAAACTGGTATTTGACGTGCTTTGCAAGCAGGAGGCCTCGGGTTCAAATCCCGACCGGTCCATTCTGCACTTATCTTACAGCGTCATTTTATACATCAGTTAAGATGAGAGGGGTAAACGACTCAGTACTCCGTGTTTGCTAAATATTATATTGGGTTAGGCTATTTGAAACCAATGAAGCTAACTGTTTCAGACCTGAGGAAAATAGTCCAGGGATTCATGAAGGAAGAATTTGGGATTGAGAAATTCAGGATAAACTCAGCTGTACCAAATGAAACAAACAAAGTGTGGACTCTAGTTATTTCCTATAATATCGAAATAACACAGACTGCCGAACTCGGAAACTTGAAGCTCGAACCAAAGATGAGCCTTAGCAAATCATGTCTAGTAGTTGTCGATGATGAGAAAAGTCAAGTTTATTGGTGGCACGAAGTATAAGGAAACCTGACGACATGGGCATTATCACCGATACCGTCGAAGTAACAGGAGTTAGGGGAACAATTAAGGTTGAAGCCCTTATCGACACTGGTGCTGAAGGAAATTATATAAATGAGCTATTGGCCGATAGATTCGAAGAGATAGGCGTGCTAAGATTTTATGATACGGAAGTTTCAATTGCCGGATCCAGAGAAAAGGAGATTAAGACCGCCTTTGTTTTTAAAGAGTTGAAATTACTCGAAACTCGTCTAGTAGAGCCGGAATTCATTGTATTTGATGGGATAGATTATGATGCCGTAATAGGAGTTGAAGTCTTACAAACACTCGGCTTAAGTATCGACATGAGGTCAGATAAACTTTTTTTGTGAAATATCAGTATTCGCTTAAAACTTTAATCAAATCCCGACCGGTCCATTTTACGAACCCAATTAGTGCCGAGTTTGTCACCGACTTCTGGTTATGCGTTCATGGTTTGCATTTGGATCCTAACCATACAGTTTCGTCATAGTACTCTCTTTCTCTCGTGATCAGGCCATTTTCAAACCCGAAGACATCTACATATCTTCTCGAGGGGAGTTCTAGCTCTGAAATCACAAGGCCCATTTCTAAGTACGATACCATGTTCAAAACCTTGAATGTTGCAGATATATTTCGATAGGCCCAGATCATTGTCTTTACATATTCTTCTTTTCCAACCAAAATTTTCCGCCTGGGTGGACCTTACAAAACCCACTCAACATCTGCCGAGAGATATGGTTCATAAACTTTCCAATTGCGATTGTTCTCTGCACGGAAGAAACTAATGAGCTTCTCTTCAAGTCTATTTTTGGGAACTTTTTTACACACTTGACGTAGCCTTGCTACTAACATCAGAGTTCGTCAAGAAAGCCTCTCGCATTTCTTACCTTGCCGTTCTCGATGTCCTGTCTGCTCATATTTATTTGATCCATAACTCGTTTGTCCAGTAGAGTTTCTATGGTCGCAATAAAACCCTCAAGAAATGATCCAGTGCGAGTATGAGCTATCCTGCTAATTATAAACATTCTTCCTATGTCCTATTCTTAACACCAGAATTATTAGTTGTTCCTTGTCGAGATCCAATACCACTCTGTAATCTCCCACCCGCAGCCTGTATCCTTCATCACCAACGAGCTTCCTGACATAAGCATCTGGTCTTATCCTGATCCGTTCAATCGTTGAAATTATTCTCCGCCTGATTTCTTCGTCAAGTTTTTTCATCTGCTTGAGGGCAAGATCAGAGAAGATCACCCGATATGTCAAATGCCCAGTTCCTTCTTGACCTCTTCTAAGGTGTGATACTTGCCATCCTTGATCTCTTTGCGTGCCTGAGCAAGTTCTTTCTTTGTCTCGTCGTCTAGTTCAATGGTGTCTTCTATCATATCCCAGATCACTTCTTCATATGTCTCTTTGTCATACATCTTGCGTTTTGCAAGCTCTTTCTGCAATTTCTCACTTACTTGTATTGTCGTAGGCACTTTAACTCACTATATTGCACCATAGTATGCCACAGTATTTATGACTTACGTATCGACTTAAGCCTGGGAGGTTCCATTGCTTTGTCGAGGTAGGCAGTATTCGATTAAAACAATAAGCAAATCCCAACCGGTCCATTTTGAAATTTTCTGATTCCGCATGCAAAAGGAATGATGGATCCTTGCCCTTTCTGGTCTATGGTTATAAGCTCCGGAAAGCTTCTCATGGAATAATGCACCTTCCACAGCAGGAACCAGGTCATTTTCAGTGATGTGTTTCCGGACTCTCTCAACCTGTGATGTTAGATCTTGGTCCTTTGTTGAGACACGGGCATAACCCACAACACGTCTCTGTATGTCATTGCTCATAGTTCAATATCATAATAATGAGGTAAATAAGGGTAAAGCAAGAGGTTAGGGGTTTGCAAGGGTTCAATTAGTGTAGAGACATTGAACAAAATATAAATATCATGACTTTATAAATTTAATGTGCGATTGGAAAAAGTACTATCACTGTTGCTGATTTTACTATTTGTCTTTCCTCTTGCAATGTACTTTACTCCCAGTATATCTTCAGTTACAAACCACGGTGTCAATACAGGTGAGTATTCCTCTGCCAACATTTTTGGAAACCTTGGAAGCAAAGTCTCTGCTGCTCCTCAGGAACCTACGCCCTGCTCCACCTGTGGAGGAGGTGGGGGTGGCGGAGGAGGAAGCCCACCAGCCACGGTCAATTACAAGATCGATGTATTCGGGGGAAATGCAAACATCCAGATTGACAGTAGCACTTATTCCAACGGGCAATCTGTCACCCTTGATGCGTCCACAACATACGAAATACAGGCCGTTTCCATTGCCAGCGGCTATAAGTTCTTCCAGTGGGAAACCAATTCAGGAAGCATAACAAATTATGAGAGGACGCCAACCTATCTAAATACTGGCACAAACGCTGGGACTCTTGTTCTTGTTTTGAATGGCACCTCATCAAATTGGGCAGGCTTTGTTCAATCTGGTTCTATCAATAGCGTAACCGGTGAATTTTACGTACCAAGCGCAAGCTTTGTCAGTGGAGGAACTAACCCAAACTCCATTGGGATCTGGGTGGGAATAGGTGGTTTTAGCCAGAATTCCGCCATATGGCAGGCGGGTGTTGCTGTGAACGTTTCGTCCAGTGGCGTGGAGACCGTGACACCATGGTATGAAATGCCACCAGCAATTCCAATTTATAACAATAACATGCATCTTAATCCCGGTAACTTGGTGCAGGTTTGGACTAATTACAGTAATGGAGTCTCTACCTTTGAGATAAAGGACTACACCACTGGACAGTTCTGGGGAAAAAGTGTAAGTTTCACTCCGGCCACAAACACAGCTGAATGGATTGTGGAAGATCCAGGCTCAGTCTCGCATCCGACAGTACCTAACTATGGAGACGTGACTTGGTCATTAGCTTCGTCTAATTCAGGGAATCTTCTCTCTGAAATTGTTTCTTTCACGGAAATCAATGGAAATCAGATGAGTTATTGTGGCTACATTACCGAACCGTATCAGTTTGTTGTTGATTATAGTGGATAATCATGAAGAGCCTATGGCTAAAGATGGCTACTGTGATGATAGTTTCATTTCTTATTTTCAACCTCGTTCTTTTTTTAAAATTTCGGGCCATAATTTCAATGATTCCAGATTCTGGGGTTCTTTTAGGCCCAGGAGGACCATTCCTCCCAAGACCTTTGATTCTTGGATTCGCAGTACCTTCTAACTCCTATATACTCCAATATGATTTGTTGCATGCACTATTCATTATGTTTCAGAACGAGATGATTATAATTCCATTTGCAATTTCGTTATTCTTGATTCTTATAGTGTCTTTAGCAAGGACAAGCCCTATGGGAAAGAAGCCAGAAACATCAAGGAGACAAGTAATCACTGTACTGCTTGAGAAAAGAAAAAGATAGCTTAAAACATCAGTTTCTTTGCCAATGAGACTATAGTCGCATACCAATAATCCGCCTGTTTCACCTTTGCAAGATAGTGCATAGAACTTACTGATTCCGGGGCTCTACCTTCAATGAAATCTGCCACTGGCTCCGGCACGTTGTTCATTATGAGGAAATTGTAGAACCATTTACGAAGGTATTTGGGAGCTACCCCATATTGCCGTAATTCTCTTGAAACCGTATCCTTATTGATGTAGAATCTATGAAGCTTCGTGGCCAGTTCCAGGGGCATGTAAACATACTGGGATCGCTTGTTTCCTCTGTTATAATTCAGCGGGCATTTAGAAATACCGTTCTCTATTATGAGTTTTTTAGGGTCAAATTCCTTAAGCATTTTTACAAATTCGGTTACCCTTATGCCGGAGAATGCCAAGACCTGGAACAACGTGCGATCTCTTTCCTTCCTGATTTTCTGGTATGCATTCTTCATATCCTGGTCCACTGGAACATATCTGTCAACATTCGTTTTCCTTGAAGGTAAAGCTTTTCTGAAATAGACTGCTGTTTCCTCAGTGATTAGTTCATTCTCCAGGAGGAAATTGATATATGCTCTGGCAACAGTAAGAATCATATTCGATGGACTAGATGCAATGACTTCCCTCAATTCAGTGATGCTTGAAATATCCCTATTTTCAAGAGGTTTCAGGTAGGTTTTGATTTCAATTTTGTAACTTTCACTAAATCCTTTCTGAATCATCCATTTCTTCAATTCATATTGGTACTTTGATACTCTAGGCAGCGTTTTGGAGCTTTGCAAGCAGGAGGCCTCGGGTTCAAATCCCGACCGGTCCATTTAATTTATTAATCGAATACTTTTTATCTCGGCACTCGTTATGTTCTCATGACCATGCAGCCGAAGTACCAGGAACTGCTTCTTGATGAGGACGTGCGAAGATGGTTTGAGAACCTCAGGGCAAAGTCAGTTCTCACTGCAACAGTGGCATTGAGAAACCTGGGCCATTATTGTGAACTTACTCGCACTGATCCCAAGGAAATCTTGAAAAAGGCGCAGGCAGATGAGAAGGATTTCAGGTACGAATTCACAGATTTTGTCAGGAAGATGGAGAAAGAGGGCAAGGCAGGATCATACATAGCGAGATTCAAGAAGGTCATTTTGTCATGGTTGAAGTTTAATGGTATCAGTTTGCAGTTAACCGTTAACATATCCGGGGAAAACGAAACACCGACGATAGTTAACGAAAGAGTACCGAGCAAGGAAGAATTGGCCAGAATATTAAGGAAAGCCACATCAAGAGGCAGAGTTGCCATTGCCATAATGGCCTTTTCAGGACTCAGGCCAGAGTCCCTGGGAGACTACGAGGGCACAGATGGCCTCAGACTTGAAGATATCAAAGACCTGAGGATATCGGAGGAAATCCAGTTTGACAAGACGCCAGCGATGATCGTGGTAAAGAACAAGCTTAGCAAGGCAAGGCACCAGTATTTCTCTTTCATAGGAGAAGAAGGAACCACTTACATCAAAGAGTATCTGGAAGAGCGTAGAAAGCACGGAGAGGATCTGACATACGAGTCTCCCTTGCTACAATTCGATGTCCGAGGAGTAAAGAAAAACGACTTTCTGCGCACTACTCTCGTCACAAGAGATATACGGGAAGCAATAGAGAATTCAGGACTGAAGATGCGTCCTTACGTTCTCAGGGCATATTTCAGCACTGCCCTTGATATTGCAGAGGCAAAAGGCTTCATATCCCATCCTTGGAGACAGTTCATCATGGGCCACAAGGGCGATATCGAAGCGAGATACAGCACAAACAAGCGGTTGCCTCCGGATGTGATAGAGGAGATGAGGGAAGCATACAGGAAGAGCACCAAGTTCATAGAAACAAGATACAGCGAACTTGAGGAAGATAAGGCAAGAATGTACCTGCAGCAGCAGCTCTTATCAGCAGTGGGTTACAAACCTGAAGAGATAGACAAGATGGACCTAACCGAGATAAGCAACGATGATTTCCAGAAGCTTCTCAGGGACAAGGTTGCAGGTGCAATGGCGAGCAATGGCTCGAAGCAGAGGCTCGTTCCCATGAACGAGATTGAGAAGCTCCTCAGCGAAGGATACGAATTCCAGGCAGTTCTGCCAAACGGAAAGGCTATAATGAAAATGCCGTTTTAGATACGTGCTTTTACCCACCCCCGTAGATTACCGTGTTTCAAGCGATCTAAAGGCGGAGAAAATCCTCAGGACAATTCAGGACAGGGAAAGGAATCTACAGACAACCTATACCAGAGACCTTTATGTGGCATTTTCGGGCCTTCTGGAAGAAGAAATAAAATCTATAAACAGTGTGAAACATGAATGGATTGATAACGGCATCAAAAGACTAAAGCGCAGAAACTTCATAGAGAGGTTACCGGTAGATACGGACAGAAGAAGAATAGAGCTAAGATCAAAGCCAGAGGAAATTTACACCAGTATGATAGAGTCGGAACCAATGCTTTTCTGGAACCTACTGGAAAAAGGATACTTTTACTTCCTTATCAGATTTAGAGAAACCAATGACGAAGTTATGTGCCCAAAGTGTCACAATAAAAAACTCATCTCTCTGTCTGTCTCAGGAAACAAAGCATCAAGATACAAAGTCAACGACGAACTTCACATAGATATTTTGCTGAAAAGTCTCACGATCGAATTTAACTGCGACTGTGGATATTCTTATTCCAACGCGGTCGACATGTTTGATCCAGTCACCTTGGAAGAATTCTCGAAATTGCATGATGCTGCAGACAGCCGTCGTAATGTCTCGTAAATCGACGTATTAGCAGGGAAGCATTCATAACTTATGGGAGAGGCCAACCGGATAGACATTTCCAAGCTGAAGACAGGGTTCATGGGGAAGTTTCCCTCACATCAATTATCAAAAATACTCTCTGCAGAGCCGGACAGCCTTACGGTGGAAGAACTCCTGGCTAAGGCTCAGACATGGCTGGCTTTCTTCAAGGGAGATGACGAGAATGAATAGGAAACAGAGAGTTGTTGTAAGCAAGAATGAACCGGATTATGGCGAAAGTGTACCGCAAGAGATCGTGCATTACGAAATAGCCCCGCAGAAGAAAGGCACTATAGAGAGGCTTCAGGAAACGGTTATCGATAATACGGTTAACCGTTACGAGATTGAGGACCGGAGACAGATAGCAGCCATAAGAGAGTTTATGGAGCGGAATCCCGACATCAGCTATGTGGAATATGAGTCCAATCCGGTGCTCAGGATGGACCTCGTGATTACGAGGAGAGGCCTAATTTTCAAGAGGGAAGAGGCGTCGATATCAGCGACACTGACACCAAACAGAAGATTCAGGGCCCAGAGGTGAGTTATGGAACTTGAAGAGAAGGCAGGTCTTATCTGCGTGATCTGGGAAATATTTCTGATACTGTCGGCTGTTTTCATGCCATCTGTTTGGCATGCTTTCCTCTGGCTTCTGGCATCAGGAAACATCTTTTTGGAAATTATAGGAGGAATAGGCATAGCAGTAGCCCTCATCGGATTCCTGATAATCCTCTACTACGTAATTTCCTACATTTTCCTTGCATTGGTCATCCTTTTCACTTTCGGAGCACCAGCTTTTGCACTTTATTTTTTCCTTGGGCTGGAATATTCCATCATCCTTGCTCTGGTAGTCGCAGCGGCCATCATTCTATACCTTGTAGAGACAAGAACAGTGAGAGTAGAGCGCCACACAGTCACCGTGGGCTTGAACAGGCGATACGTAATTAAAAGGTAGGGAAAAATGGATAAATATTTGAAAAGCCCAAGTCAAATTATGCGAGAAATGGGCTTTTCTGAACTTATCAATGCACGAAAGGTTCTATCCAGACCCATAATCGAATTGCCCTTAAAGAACGAGGAAAGGCTATTTTATCATCCAGAGAAAAGGCTGAAGAGATTCTCTGGCCGTACTGCTATTGCGTATGCCATCATACCCGACAGTGAGAGGGGGAAGTTCAAGAGAGAAGAGTGCTCTCCCAAGGCCTCATCTCTCAGAGATTATGTGATTCATAAGGGAAACAGGAACGTATCAATAACAGGAGTGTCAGGACAGGGGAAAGCTATCTGACCACGCATCTTATATCCATATTCAGCGACAAGGAGACGATCATATTCTCATTCAAGCCCAATGATCATGAACTGCATCTTGGAATTCCTGTGATCGACGCCAAGGAGTGTTTGCCAAATCCCTTCAGGGACGTGAACGCTTTTTCAGAGGCTTATATGACGGCTTTCTTTGGAGAGAAGACGTCATCAGGCATACAGCTGCAGCAGACTCCTGGATTTCTGCAGGAGATAGCTTCTGAAAGTAACACATGGAAAGACTTCATGAAATGCCTCTCTGCAAGAAAGAGAACCGCGTCAAAGAATCAGATTGAGGCCCTAAACGCCATAGAGCAGAACGTGAAGACTCTCGTTATTGAGGACATGGATAGCGTCACTCTGGACAATGGAAGTATTGTCTTTGACTTCTCTTCACTACCGACAAAGCAAGCCCAGAATTTTTATGCCGAGCTTATGCTGAGGCAGATATACAGGGAAATGGAGGAGCACAAGAGGGAAGACGTTCTTATACTCATAGACGAAGCTCATAGACTCACCAAGTCATATCATACAATCCTTGATGTCATGTCCAGGGAGATAAGGGACAAAGGAATGCTCTGGATCATCACTCAAAATCTCATCGACATACTACCTGAAATGAGGGCAAACTTTGGAACAAAGTTCACCTTCAGGCTGGGTGATGCCGACCTTAACCTTCTATCATACAATCCGCTGATGAGATTTGCCGTTGAGATACTGCAGCCAAGGCAGTTCATAGACGTGGAGTTCCCAGAAGGCTCATCATTCTCCCCCGTGTTCACCTACGTTTCGAACGGTTTGGAGCACAAGGAAACACGAAAGGTCGCGGCAGTGGTATCGGAGCCAAAGAGGGAAGTGGGAGTCGGAGGGAGAGGGGAGAACGCTGACTACAGGAGGGAGGCCCTGGAAATCCTCAGTGAGAAGATGTCTTATGCAACAGAAATGGGAAAGATAATCGCAGAGAAGTATGGTATCACCAAAGATCAGGCAAAGCTCAAGCTGAAATCCGCTCTTGAGGAATTAAAGAACAACAACGAAGTGGGCAGGGTCAAGTATCTCAGGGATGGAAAGCCAATAGTGATGTATTATTCCAGGAATCCGAATCTGTCGAATCTACACACAGGAATGCAGAGCCAGGTGGTGGGAATCCTGAACGACCTGGGTGTAACCATAAACAGGATATCCACCACGGGAGAAAGAAGCGCATTTGACATTGAAACCGACTTCTTCATGGTAGAGATTGAGACGGGCTTGAAACACAGCATGGAAGACCTGAAAGACAGAATAAAGAGCACAAACCTTAGAGTGATCATTATTGTACCGAACAAGGAACTAATGGAGAAGTATATAGGATTAGAAGAGAACGTAATTGTTGCTACCATTGACTCCTTCAAGGTCCTTCTTGAAGAGCCTCAAAAAAATAGAGGCTCATAAATGAAGCATGAAGAGGATTGCCAAGACTATAACGAATGCGATACCTGCTTTGACTAGACTCTTGAAAATAACGAATAGGATGAAGAACACAATCAGTGCTCCCCCAATCGATGCTTCAATCGGTGAAATTGGAACTGCCATGTTTTCTATTTGTAGAAAGCAGATAATAATCTTCCATTTTAGCGAGAGTTAACCACTAACCGTTACTCCAAGCAGGTTAACCATAAACTTATAACCCTTTCCAGACAAGTTTGATTGATGATCATCTCCATCGCTAACCAGAAAGGAGGTTGCGGAAAGACAACCACTGCAGCGAATCTTGGAGCATTGCTAGCGAAGAAACACAGAGTGCTTCTGGTTGACATCGACCCGCAGGGAAATCTAACTACTCATTTTGGAATCAACAAATCAGACCAAAAGCGCACAATATACGATGTCATGCTTAATGGCAGGATAGAAGGCGCAATCATCCAGAAAGATGGAATCGACATCATACCAAGCACTATTGACCTTGCAGGTGCGGAAGTTGAGTTAACAGGAAAGATTGGCCGTGAATACATTCTGGACAATGAGCTAAAGAGAATTGCCAAGAGATACGACTTCATTATAATAGATACCCCGCCCAGTCTTGGAATTTTTACCATCAATTCGCTAGTCGCATCTGACTACGTGCTCATACCGGTGCAGGCAGAGTTCTTCGCTCTGGAAGGTTTGACTCAACTCATGAGAGTCTTAGAACTCGTGAACTCACGACTTTCAAGAAACTTGAAACTGCTTGGAATGGTCATGACCATGTTCAATTCAAGAACAAGATCCTCCAGGGAAGTTCTTGAGGATGTCAGGAAACACTATTCAAAGAACGTGCTTAAGACGGTTATCCCTAGGAATGTCACTATAACAGACTCAACAATGGCAGGCTCTCCTGTTGTGAAATACAGGAAAAACGCTCCTGCTTCCAAGTCTTATGTTGCACTCACAAAGGAAATTGAGAGAATTTTGAAGGTGAAATGATGGCAGATATCAAGAAGAGAGGGTTGGACAGCTTAATATCACAGAACTCACACTCTGATGTTGAGTCGAATAGACAGGAGGAGAGATTCACGAAGACGGTTGGTTTCAAGGTAACCGAGAAGCAGTACGAAACCTACAAGAGATATTCAAAATACTTTGGTTCTGACAACCTGATAAAGAAATGGCGTTCAGACCTTGATAGGATAGAACACGAGAAAGGCAAGGACATGGAAAGTGTAGAAACTGAAATCAGGAAACGGTTAACCAAGTGATGGTTAACTGGTAACGTAAAGTTATAAAGCGTTGAAAGGTTAACATTATGAGGGTATTACTACTCCAGACATTAGAGGGAGCATAATGGCATTCTCCGGTAAATTTACGCGATGGATTCCGCTATTAATCGTAGCGGTTGTTGACTTCCTAATATTCGTTTCAGTTTTCTATTTCGTACCCAGTTCGTCTCCTTATTACACACCACTTTACTACATCGTTTGGGCTCTGACCTTCGCTGCTGTAGTTCTTACGGGCCATTCCATCAGATTTAAAACAGGCTTTGGAAGAAGAGTTGTTTACAGATCAAAGCCTAACTTCATTTATAGCAACATAGTTGACGATTCTGACACTGACAGTTACAAGCAAAAGCTGAAGGAAGCCTCCGACCTCTACCTTCAAGGGAAAATAAACTCCGATGAGGAGTTCTTTTCAGTAGTAGGTGAGCATACGCCAAAGGAAGAGCGCATTTTCCGTGCCTTAAAGGGAGCAAGAGAAAACTTTGGAAAAATGGGTAGGTCATGATTATGAAAAAGCAACAGTCCAAGACGTACCAGTGCGAGATCTGCAAACTCCATTACGACAATAGGGATGATGCCGAAAAATGCCAGGAATGGTGCAGCCATAACAACTCCTGCAACCTTGAGATAACCTCACGGTCCATTGAGGCATTGAAAAGCAGGCATTCGCCATCCTGATTTTGCTGTCACTAAACTTGTAATTTTAGTAACGCTACTAAACACTGGATTTTAATAACATATGCGCCCCTAAATTCTATGAATTAAATGACACTCGCTTTCGCCTATGTTCGTGCCAGCACCCAGGAAGAGGTTAGGCAGGGCTCAAACGAGAGGCAGAAGGCCATAATCAGAGGGTACGCGAAATCTAGGGGCTATGAACTTGATTTCTTCGAAGACCGGGCGAAGTCCGGGAAGAACATCCAGAGACCAGATTTTGAGAGGATGCTAAAATCCCTTGGTGCCAAGCCGAAGGTCATCATCGTTGCAAAGATCGATAGATTTGCCCGCTCCCTCTCAGATCTGCTGAGAATACTTGAATATCTGGACCAGAAGAGCATAGGATTCATCAGCGTCAACGACCCAGGCATAGATACCACAACGCCCAATGGAAGGCTCCTGCTGCAAATTCTGGGCGCTTTTGCTGAATTTGAGAGGAATATGATCAATTCCCGTACAAAGGCAGGAAGGGAACAGGCCATGAACAGGGGAGTCAAATTCGGGAGACCAGCACTGAAGACCAGGAATGGGAGTTTCATAGACAGGAGAAAGGTCATTGAACTGAAAGAGAGAGGCCTCTCTGCAAGAGCCATAGCGAAGTCCATGGAATGCTCAATAACACCAATACTGAAAATCCTGAAGGCAAGCCACTGATTCTCAGTGAAAGAGAGAGTCGCCGAACGCGTCAGCGTTCTTCTTATATAATATATACCTGATACAATGAACATAACATTTTAAAAAAATGGAATTTTCTTCAATTTTTCTAAAGTAAAACCAAACAAACACATCCACTCGTTTTCTAACACTCTCTCTTCTGAAATGAAAACGACTGTTCTATGACTCTCAATGATTCGACTCGTTCGGAACTTTTAATAATCTTACCAGTGAATCATAAAAGTGCAGTGATCGCATGGCTCTGAAAGATCCATATGCGTTCTTTGACAGCAAGGTCAAGCAGAGGGCAAAGGAGACGAGCAACATAAAGAATGCACAGCTATTCGACATGGATTTCAAGCCAAATCGCATCCTCATAAGAAAGGAACTTGACAAGGTTACCAATGACCTTGCAGACTACGTGAACCTAAACCTTCCCAGGCACATAATCATCTATGGTTCAAAGGGTTCCGGCAAAACACTCAGCGCCTTGATCATGGCAAAGGCCCTCAAGGAGAGCAAATCTGTGCCATATTACTACATAAACGTAAGAGAGAACCCAACCTCCATAAAGATATACAGGTATCTGACAAGGATATCCAGCAGAGGCCATGACATTGATGAAGTAAAGAACAAATTTGACTCGTTGCTGTCTGGAAAGTCAATTGTTATACTGGACGAAGTTGATTTTCTCCAGGACTATGATGTCCTATACCACATAACGAGACATACAAAAGCTAACCTTATCCTGCTGACCCAGAAAGTCTACTGGTACAAGGACATGAACGACGAGAGCGTGAAGAGTTCCCTGCAGCCTGACCACATAGTGTTCCATGAATACAACGCAGATGAGATTCGCGAGATACTGAAAATGAGGGCAGAAGAAGGTCTTAACAAATTCGACAAGGTTGCTTTAGGCCTCTTATCCGCCATGCTTGTCAGGGAGTACAGGAGCGATGCGAGGATCGGCCTCAAGGCACTGGAGATACTTGGAAGAGTTAACAAATGGACTGATGAGGCAGTCATATCAGCATTGAGGCAGGCTTATGTGGAGGTGGAGGGAGAAACTCTAAGGAATCTTGGAGACAGGGACTTATTGATTCTGGCGTCATTGATCAAGAACCAGGACACGAATAAAGCCTATGCTGAAGTGACGAATATCAACAGCTTCCTGGTTAAGGGAATGAGCAAGTCAACATTCTTCCAGAGCGTCAACTACCTGCAGAACCTAGGTCTGGTCACGCTGATTAAGAAAAAGATTGGCCGGTACTACACAATGGAATCGCAAATTTTATTATCTGATGCGTCGATTGTATCTGTCGAATTAAGAAAAAGGCTTTGAAGAGTTTCAATGATAACCATAAGACTATCCAGGTAATATT
>JAJZJR010000045.1 GCA_021810045.1 Thermoplasmata archaeon | reverse complement strand
TGAACAGCCATGACTGTATGGAGAAATGCTGTTCAGCCTTGTCAGATGTCTTCTCTACCTCAGGATTCTTCAGGTACAGGAACACCTCGTTCCTGTGCTTCTTTATAAGATCAAGGAACTTCCTTATTTCCGGATATTCACCATACATGCTTTCTATCTTTTCCAGTAAAAGATCAACCTTCTCTGATTCAATCTTACCCTCTGTAAGCTTCAGAACTGCCTCTTTATTTTTTCCAAGCTTGTTCAGATTTGTATCATTCTGGAAGAACATGTATTTCACAAGCCTCTTTGCAGGTTCAAGTTCCTCTTCCTTATGTGAATCCTTTATGTTGTGAGCGAGATCCTTCTCAATATGGAAGAGGCATCTCTGCCTCCTTATCCTCTTTCCAAGGATTCTTCCAGTTTCAATGAGTGATGATTCATAATGATAACCATCGGTAGTAATGAATATGTTATCCGGAACATTGAACATTCCAATGGAATCTGTGAAGAAACCTGTCAGTGTGGATTCCTGGAGATCATCCAGGATCGATTCAACAAAGTTTCCACTCTTCGAATCCTTCAGCATTGCACGGTACTTTTCTGTACCGTCAATGTGAACATACTGTTCGTCATATACAAAGTATCCTGATGATTCCATCATGACTCTTTCCGGTGGTGGAACATTCCTCCTGACAGTCTCATGTGATATGATTGTATTTCCTATTATGCGGAACAGATCTGCAGCCTTCCTGAGTGATGTCTTGACCCTTGATTTCATGCTTTTATTACGGATATCATCGGGAAAATGCTTTCCATAGCCGTAATTGGGTGGCCTTGCCACAAATGAATATCTGCAGTCAGTGCAGGTATACTTCTGCATCCTGAACACTGTGCCGTTTTCCATGTTCCTGGAACATGTTCCGTTCCTGACCACATTCTTTGATCGGCACTGAGGGCATATGGGATTCATGAAGCTGATAAGATCATTCTCCTTCAACTCAAGATTCATGGGGGGAGTATTGTTCAGGATGAATACAGGTGAAGAATCAATAAAAGTGAAGTTGTCAAGTGATGTTGAAACTCTCCTGAACTCAGTGTATGGCGCTTTCCGCAGTCGCATGTAATGGAATGATTCCATGATATTTCATGTTTTTGGTCAGGCATAATGAATTGAGGAGAAATCAACTAATTTTTGACAATGTCGTTTTTCCAGGAGTACCTGACAAGAGTTCTTTCCCTTAATTGCTCTGGATCCGAATTGCATATAACCTAAATCTCCAGGGATAATGCAAACTAAAGATCTGAAATAAGCCTTTCCGGTTGATTTAAAAACAACTTTGAATGATCTCCAAGCACGGAACCGAACATGAGTGTATCATTTTGAGCAAAACACTATATTGTCAAAGAAATGTTTAAGTAAAATAATATAAATAGGGGTTTGAAACAAAATGGCAGACGACATTGAATATAAGAAGAAACCGTGGGGCATAATTGCTGCATTGGTTGTAGTTTTTATACTTGGATTTGCTGGCGGTTATGTACCGTTCCATTCCACCACAGCAAAGACCTCAACGGTGCACATAGTTTTTTACGAAAGCCTAGCCACCTCTGAAGCGAACTTTGTTAACGACACACTGATACCACAGTTCGATGCCCAGCATCCTGGAACCACCGTTACACTGGTTAATGTTGGAAGCGGCGATACATCAAAGGACATTCTTGCTCTAGAACAATCTGGGAAGGTTGGACCGGTAGTTGTTGGGCAGGATAATCTGGAAATAGGACAGCTGATTTACAGCAGTTCTGGGAATATTATGATGAATCTCACTAATGTATCATCAAAGATGCTCCCTACAACAATCATACCTGCTGCAAAGAGCATGATAAACTACGAGAAACAGGTATTTGGTGGAGTATATTTCTTCCCATTCAGGGCTAACATACCACTGGTGTTTTACAATAAGACGGCCTTTTCAAAAGCTGGAATCTCAACACCACCGTCGAACTATACTGCCCTCCTGAGTGATCTACAAAAAATAAAGGCAAATACAAGCCAAAATGCATTGATGATACAGGGTGGAAGCACTAATCCGCCACGAGGAGGATCTTCCACAGCAACAGAACTGTACCAGATGATGGTGCAGTATGGTGGAAATCCATTGTATGCCAATGATACAGGAGACATACATGCCTTTGAGATGCTTTACAATCTTTCAGACTATTTCGCACAAAGTTACAAGACCGGTTACTGGGGCAGTTACCATGGTCTTGCAGTGGGTAACTATTCAGTACTTGACTATCAGTGGCCATACATATACAACCAGCTTACGAACACTACCACTGGTTACAAGATGACAAACCAGACACTGGGCGTGTATGCTGGACCCAACGGATCAGTCAACGGCAACCATTTGCTTGGTGGAGACGTTCTCTACATCCCGAAAGGCGCAACGGATGTCCCACAATTGGAATCATTTATAACTTTCCTGCTTGGAGCACAGGCACAGAGAGAATATATGATTGCAATGTCCTGGCCAGCAATAAACCTCGCTGCGTATGTTGACCTTCCTGCTGCTGAGTCCCCCGTGTTTCTTGCGGAATCACAGGCCATACAGACAGGTATATTCCTTAGGAATCCAACACCATGGATAACTGAATGGCAGACCGTCTTGGATGAAAAAGCTTTTAACCCATTGATCGTCGATCACCAGGGGAACACGGTAGCAAATATTACCGCCGCACTGGACAGTGTACATTCTACAATGTATTCATATATCAAAGAAAACTATGGGCAGGCGAATGCAACTTTGTATAATAACCCGGCAAACTACGCACCGATATCTGTCTAGCCCGACCAAAATACCAAACTTTTTTTATTTTATTAGGTGATCATCTTTGGTGAAGTGGAGAAATGATGAATGGATTGCCCTTTTATTGATCTTGCCGGCTGTGCTATACGTTTTGATCCTTGCATTTATCCCGGCATTGCAATCAGTCTATGGAAGTTTTTCCACCCTGAGGGCACATAACACCATTTATAATTACCAGTTTGTGATTGGCACATTCGGCCTTTCACCAATTGTTAACACTTTTATAGTAACTGCATCAGCCTTGGGCCTCCAGTTTTTCATTGGTTTTGTGGTTGCCAGCCTTCTGTCAAAGCCTTTCAAAGGAAGAGAAGCATTTTCTGCAATCCTTTTCTTGCCATTCGGAGTTGCAACAATTGTTACGGCAGTCATTTTTCATGATATTTTCTCCAGTTATGGAGGCTATGCCAATACCATGTTAAAACTGCTTGGCGGGCATGCAATTGACTGGACAGGGAGCTTTGGAACATCCCTTTTGATAACTGTTCTTGCTGATTCCTGGAAAAACACGCCCATTGTCTCTCTTATTTTACTGGCAGGAATGACAACCATTCCTCCGGATTTATACAGCCAGGCAATGGTGGATGGAGCTGGTACATTCCAGAGATTTTTCCGTATTACTTTACCAAATCTTGCACCTTTTATTGCTATAGCGCTTATGATACGTGGGATCAGCGAATTCAATATCTTTGCTATTGCTCAGGATGGCCTGTTTCCACATCCATTGCTTACAACAATGACCTATTCACTTTTTGACATTGTAAATCCTCACCCATCCTATGCTTCTGCGACAATACTCTTGGCTTTTGTCCTTATTTTTGCCTTTTTTGTAATGCTTTACAGAAGTAGATCTTCGAAGGTGAGCTGATTGGTAAGCGAATATAACAATCCGAGAAACAGGAAATTCTATTTCATTATCGCAATTATTTTCGTCATCGTAACCCTTATACCGATGTACGTTCTGATTATTATAGCATTTGCAGTCCCTTCACAGACTGTCGCTGCATACTACCCCCCACTGTTTCCATCGCAGTTCACTTTATCGAATTTTATAGGTGCGTTCTCTGGTTACAGCAGCATTCTGCAAGCAGCATTTATTAAAAGTCTCATTACTGCCACGATAGTTGGAGCTCTTGCTGTCGCTCTGGGATTCCATGCATCCTATGGTCTGAGCAAGATGTCAAATAGAATGAGTGCCCTCATAATCTCTGTTTTATTCTTTTCCACCATGATACCGTCTCTAACCATTGCCATACCAATAAGTGTGAGTTTTCTGAAATTGGGACTTTATGATTCTGCACTGGGGCTTGCACTTGCACAGGAACTTGTTGTTCTACCCATGACTGTATTCATGATCACAGGTACGCTCCAGTCCCTGCCAAAACAGCTGGAACTGCAGGCAAGAGTGGATGGGGCGGGTTTTATGCAGAGTCTGTACACAGTGATTTTGCCTCTTGCGAAACCAGGCATTTTTGCGGCTTTTCTGCTCTCCTGGATGATGTCCTGGGATGAGTTTACCTTCGCCGTTATTCTCTCCCCAGTACATCCGACTTTACCTATACTTATATATATTGATAGCACGGCCAGGGGCAATATCCTGTTTGCATCCGCTTTCGCTCTCCTTGTGACCATACCCGTCATAATAATCACTCTGGTGCTTTCTAAATTCATAAAGGGAAACTACTTAACCTCCGGTGTCACCGGCTAATGACGCATATTTAAAAAAAATACAGGAATGTGAAAAAATGACCGCAAAACTCGAATTAAGGAATGTCACAAAGGCATATGGGAAAACTACAGTCATAAAGAACCTCTCACTACTTGTAGAAGAGGGGGAGTTTTTTGTGATTCTAGGACCGTCAGGGACTGGCAAATCAACCCTTTTAAAACTTATAGTAGGCATTGAACAGCCTACCAGCGGCCAGGTATTAATTGACGGAAAGGATGTTACTGCGATGCCACCCAACAGGAGAAACCTTGCAATGGTATTCCAGAACTACGCGCTCTATCCCAATATGAACGTGTTCAATAACATTGCATTCCCACTGAAAATGCACCATTCTGGTAACATAACTCAGAAAGTTAGAGAAGTTGCTGAAAAACTTAACATCTCTGAGATTCTCGGCAAAAGAGTCAACCAAATCAGTGGTGGTCAGCAGCAGCGAGTTGCACTTGCAAGGGCGATGGTCAGAAACCCCGCAATGTTTCTTCTTGATGAGCCCCTTAGCAATCTTGATGCCAGAGTGAGATTCTCTGCTAGATCAGAACTTAAGCGCCTTCAACAGGACCTTAAACAAACTTTTGTTTTCGTAACACATGATCAGAAAGAAGCTGAGGCACTGGGCGATAGGGTTGCTGTCCTGAATCAGGGACAATTTCAGCAGATAGCTCCATACAAGGAACTTTATGAAGAACCGGCTACTGCTTGGGTTGGTGACTTTGTTGGTGACTTCCCCATGAATTTTGTTGATGGCAAAGGCTTTAGACCTGAATGGGCAAATATAGGATCAGGACCATATTCAATCATCATTGATTCTTCTGAGAGTTTCGGAGACATTTACTACGTTTTCGGCAGAACTGAAAGCGGCGAACATATAGTGCTTAAAAGCCCAAAGTTGCTTTCTATTGGATCCCAGCTTAAATTTTCTGTGACTCGTTTCAAGGAATTCAGAGACACTCCTCAGTCGACCGTGGGTAACGTGTAACAGAGATTTCTCCCATCATTTTTCTTGATATCTATCATCTCGCATTTTAACTTTTGGCGATTTTGCGGTTAACTCCAGACTTTGTGTCAACATCTGCCAAACATTGCCGTAGAGTTACGTTTCCGATATGATCTCCAATCGCAATGTCTAGATTTCTTTTAACTTTATGGATAGTATCAAACCTTAGACATAACGGGTATTTTGCTGTAATCATTGCAATTGGGCTTATGCATTCCATCTTGGACTTGCTTACACCTATAATAAAGTCGGTCGAGCCCATCTACAGCTATGAGTAAGTCCTAATTTCTGGTGGATAGTTCGAAATCAGATTAAGGTTTTAAGGGAATATTTACAACCAAAGATTTTTACAATCCCACTATCTTAATAGGTATATGACTACCCAAATCATAATCCTGCAGGGAGGTGAGGACGTTAAACAGAGGATCAACGAAACCCTGTTCAAGGACGTGAGGAAGTTATCAAGTTCAGGGAAAATCCTTGTTATACCTTGGACGTCGGATTCTCATGAGAAGGAAGCTGAATATTCTAAGGTGTTCCATAACTATTTTTTACATTGCGGTTTTGAAGAGGTATTGTTTCTGGACAAGACTGATCCCGAAAATGAAATCCAACGAAAATTCTCTGAAGTAAATGTCATTTATCTTCCAGGTGGAAACGCTGAGATCCTTTATCGCGAGTTAAAACGAAAGGCTTTGCAGGACAGGTTACTTGAATTCTCGGGAGTAATAATAGGAAATTCTGCAGGGGCAATTGTACTTGCAAAGGGAGGGTGGGGCGATGGGAAATTCTACAAAGGTTTCGGTCTCGTTGATTTCTACATTTCTGTTCATTATAAGCTTGATGCAGGCCACGTTGTAGAAACGAAAGATGCTATAAATGTCAATATTCCTGAAAATATGTGGATCACGGTAACAAGTTAAAAAAAAATATTATGGTAGGGCTTTCCTGTATTTGTGTGTCGAAAATCATGGGCAAAGATAAGTACATTGGGGTGACTGTATAATGAAAGACCTTTTTTCCATCTACTGGAAGCGGAAAATAACTCATTTGAATATGACTCTGGATCATTTTCCGAAATTCAGCACACTTACCAGGTTCCGGATAAATACCTGCCGAAGGATAGCTTTGGGGTTTGTCCTTTTCGACACTTCAATAGACACTGCACTCGTAGGAACGAGTTCACCTGCGCACCTTCTTGAATGCATGAACACCTATAAAGAACGCCCTAATGACCCAAACCTTTATGAACGTCTCAGAAGGTGGTACCAATGACCGAGTCAGTTAGTGATAATTACACCAAGAAAAATTTCTCTTTGCTTATGACCGAAACAGGTGTATCGACTTTCACAACCTCCCTCTTCACCGTACTTATTCTCTGGATTTCAATATCTGAGACGAAGTCGGCTTTAATAACAGGAGTAACCAGTGCAATGCTTGTTGCACCTTTGATTCTGAGTATCGTGGTAGGTGCATTTATCGACAGGGCCCACAACAAGAAAGTGTTCGCTATCTTGGGCCCAGT
>JAJZJR010000044.1 GCA_021810045.1 Thermoplasmata archaeon | reverse complement strand
TTCCAGAATACTGTCTACTATGGGCCTTGACTGTGTGCCTCTCAACTCTTTCGGGAAATAGCTGCCTATGGTTTCATAGTAAGAATTGAAAAGGTAATCAAAGGACTGGTCAAAAACGGTGTAATCCTTTATAAATTTCCTTAAAAGAAACTTCTCGAAGAACCATGTTGTATGGGCAAGGTGCCACCTCATTGGACTTGCATCCTGACCGCACTGTATTACCATGTCCTCCACGGAAAGCGGTTCAACAATCTTCAGCGTCCTTTCCCTGATCTCGTAGAATTTGTTGAAAATTTCCTTATTTTCTTTAGCCGGTGGCATGGATATAAAATACAATCAAGACTGATAACAATTGCGAATTCCATGACTTCAATGTAAGAATGTAAAATTTTTTTTTATTAAGAGATATAACCTCCGTTCAATAGCACATTATAACATGAATGTACCAGAATGGCTCATAAAGCACAGCAAAGCTGTAATTATAATCTGGATAGTGGCTGCACTTGCATCTGTACCTGCAGTTATGTCTTACTCGCACTATTTGAGTTACTCCAACTCTGTATCCACATCCTCAAGCAGTGAATCACAGAGGGCCCAGAACATACTCTCCACTGAGTTTCCACAGAACCAGTCACTCACTCTAGTTGTCAACAAGGATCCTTTCCAGAACGGTGTGGGTGCCAGAACAATGTCACTACAGGAAAAACTTATGGATTCGGGCATCAAAAACCTGAGCAGCATCTCCTCACCATTCAGCCAGTATGCGGCATTGATAAATGACGAAGTTGGAAGTTTCAGGTCGGCTGTATCAGACCTCTACAACAGCTTCAACTCATCAGCTTTCCAGGTTTACAGTTTTCCTGCGGCTTTCATGGAAAATTATTCCACCAGCATAACGGTCCGGCAGGTGGCGGAAAAATCAGGATACAACGGTTCTGCCTACGAACAGGGTTTCCTGTCATCATTCAACAACACGGCACCCAACAGCTCCATTGAGTCAAGGGTACAGGAATCAGCTGTGAACAGCACTGACAGCAATCTTCTCAATAGTGATCCATTATTCTACAGCGCAGTGCTGAAATACATCAATGTCTCCATGTATCCTCAGGGCGTGCTTAACAGTTCAGCACAGTTCATATCCTCATATACAGGTTACAACATTACTCCATACCTTCTCAATGCTGTCATAATGGCTGGGAATACGGGCGTTAATTATGTTGATATGTACGGGCTTTCAGGCGCCCCATCCTTCATAACCTCACAGTATGTGAGCCCTGATAATTCCACATTCCTCATTTCAATAGAATTCAACGTGAAAAGCGGTTATGTTGGTCCAAATGATTTTTATCCGGCTGAGGCAGCAACTCCCAGGATCGGATCAATATCTGAAACATATTTCGGGCATGACGTCAACGTTACAGGAAACGGTGCAATATCATATCAGAGCCAGCAGCTTTCATCCAGTTCAGGTGCATTTTTCGGCTTCATATTCGTGGCACTTGCCATAGCGGTCTTCATAACGCTTGTTTCATACAAGTCTGCAATTATAAACCTTATTTTTGTATCCATTGCAACCCTTCTGGGATACGTTTCAATATTCATCACTGGAATACTGGTTTCACATGTGAACTACGTGGTCAACTATACTCTCACGGCGGTGCTTCTCGGAGTGGCAACAGATTACTTTGTCTTCATAGTTGCACGGTACCGGCAGGAGAGGAGGGAGGGCAAATCGCACGAGGAGGCTCTTGAGACTGCATCCACCCGTTCAAGAAGATCTGTTGTCATAAGCGGAGTAACAGTTGCAGCAAGCCTGGCAATGTTTTCATTTGTCCCGGGCTACAGGACATGGGGCACAGTCCTATTCACGGCAATACTCCTTACCCTTCTCCTGATTTCAACACTTCTCCCTTCAGTAATGTCCTTATTGGGAAACAACCTGTTCATGAAGCGGGGAATGAAACCCCTAAAGGAGAGCTACCACAGGGATTCACTGTTCTACAAAACATCCAGCTTCTCAACAAAACACAAGTTCGTGGTTGCAGCAGTAATAGTTCTGGTTGCAGCCCCTGCAATGTATTTCTTCTTCACCCTGCCAACCACTTACAACTTTGAGACAGGATTGCCTTCATCAGTATCAAGCGTATCGGCACTTAATGAGATAAACTCAAAATTCGGGGCAAACATCCTCTATCCTGTTTATGTCATAGTTCCACTGCCCAACAGCTCGAATCACTCAGCCACCGATGCAGCAATGCTGCAGAATGTCTCCAGATCTCTTCTCACCATGGAGGGAACGGATAAGGTTCTGGGTCCGTACAGTACAGGAACATCATTTTCCCAATCTGTGAACTATTCATCTTATGTCATAGATAAGGATAGATATGCCTATTTCTCTGTTTACACATCATACGATCCGTACTCGCCAAAGGCCATTGGCTTTGTCAGCAGCCTCAGGGACAACAGTTCCCTGATAGTTGGAGGCCTGACGTCCGGTGTAATAGATGAAAGAAACCAGAGCAACCACACTTATTCGGAACTGGCAATTCTGATAGTGGCAGTAATCGCTGTTATCCTTTTCATATCCTTCAGGTCCATCAAATATCCCATAATATCATTGAGCGGCGTCTTCTTCAGCATATCATGGACAACAGCCATCCTGTATTTCATATCCCGCTATCTCCTGCATGAATCTCTGATCTATCTCATTCCAATAATACTGTTTGTCATTCTCATGTCACTGGGAAATGACTATTCAGTTTTCATAATCTCAAGGATAAGGGAATACCAGGAAACACACGGTCATGATGAGGCAATAGCAAGGGGCATGGTCGGTTCCGGTAAAGTTGTGACATCACTTGGCATAATACTTGCAGTATCGCTTGGTTCCCTTGCTCTGATACCTGTGGGATTCCTGCAGCAGCTTGGAATTGCTTTCGTTATATCGCTCATAATAGACACCTTTGTGGTGAGGACATTCTACTTCCCGGCAATGATTTCAATCATGAGGCCCAGAATAAAAAGAACCGTTGTGAACAAGAGGGATCAGTAAGGTTAATGTTTAATACGGGAATGCGAGAAACAGATGGACGCATCAGATAAAAAAATTATATATTATTTATTGAAAGATGGCAGAACGCCCCAGAGAAAGATTGCATCCAGCATAGGAATTTCCGCTCAGGCACTCAATTACAGGATGACAAAACTGATTGATGACGGCATACTGAAGAAGTTTGTCCTGAGGGTCCATCCCAATTTTTACGGAAAGAGAAACGGATTTGCAGCATTCATAGGAGACGGAAAATACAACGGGGATGTTGTGTCCAAGTTTCACTGCCTTGAGAAGATAAATCTCTATGAGTTTGACGGCCAGGGGCTTGATGAGGTTGAATCAAAGATCGAGAATGCAGTCAGGGTGCTTGGAGAGCCCATAATGAAATACATACCTCCCCAAAGGAATCCTGGAATAAACGTGGGGGATCTGGATAAAAACATCCTGGAAATACTAAGGAAGGACCCACGGATAAAACTCTCCGACATAGCCCAGGACCTTGGGGTGCCTTACATGACCGCAAAGCGGAGACTTGACCTCATGAAGTCAAAAGGTATGGCATCGGTTGTCCCACTTGTGGATCTGTCAAGGGGAGATATAGTCATTTTCTCCATATTCTCCAGGAAATTCAGCATACTGAATCCTGTGCTCGAAGACTACAGCCTCTTTGTTATATCGGATGAGGAAAACGGTATCTTTGTATGTTATTCAGACAATCTTTCAAACGCCAAGGGGGCGATTACAAGAGTCAGGGATATAGATTCTGAAGCTGAAGTGATGATAATATACGAATACGAGTTTTTCCACTGACCATTTCCCGTAAAAAAAATTTTTACAACTCTTTTTGAAACCGTTATTAATTCTAACTCCAGATGTACGAAAGATCGCTGGAAAACCATAGTGAAACTCCATCTGAAAAATTCATCGAACTAATCAAAGAGTCCGGGCTGGAAAAGGAGATCAGGAGGGGAATTCCAGTTACACTGTTCCTGCCAAATTGCGATGCATTTTCCATGGCACCTGATGAGGAATTCGGTATTGTTGCAGGGAACCAAGAAAGGCTGAGGAAACTCCTGAAATATCACATGATTCGGGGTGAGATAAGCACCTCGGACATAGCAAATCTCCTGAGGGACAGGAAGTCAGCAAGAGTTCTCACGCTTGAGGGAACACCAATAATAATGAGAAAATCAGGCAAGAACGGAATCAGGATCAACGACGCAAAAATAACAGGATCAGGCATGAAAGTCCTGAATTTCAACGTTCATGTGATCGACAGGGTTCTGGTACCGGAAAAATTATGATGGGAAAAAAGGGGGATCAGTCAAGTTTTTCCCTGAGAAGGGAAGTGACGTAACCCTTTATCTGCTCAAACTGTAGCTTAGGAGGCATTGGCGCTTCCTTGGAGCTGACAACCACATCGACAACTGAAGGTTCTCCTTTCCTGGAGAGGGCCTCTGCAACTGCCTTATCCAGATCTCCAGGTTTTTCAACCCGTATGGAGTGTATCCCTATGCTCGCAGCTATCTTTGCAAAATCCAGGGGCTGCAGATCCACTCCGTATTCGGGAAATCCCATTACCTCCTCCTCGAACTTTATCATTCCGAGCTTTGAGTTGTTGAAAACAAACAGCTTCACAGGCCTGTTGTATTTTTTTATTGTAACTAGTTCCATCATGGTCATTGCGAAACTTCCGTCACCTATGAGGGCTATGACCTGTTTATCAGATGCATAGGATGCTCCCACAGATCCGGGTATTCCAATGCCCATGCTTCCCAGCCAGGATGAATATGTGAACTTTCTTCCTGCATTTGTCCTGAAATTCCTGACTGCCCACACAGTAACATTGCCCGTATCCACAATTATGTCTGCGTCCCTGTCAGCATGCCTTGATATTGCTGCTGCAAGCACTTCAGGCTTCATCGGGACCTCATCAGACTTTTCCGCCTTCTCAAGTGCCTCAATCCATGATTTCTTGGAATCCTGCAGTTCCATGAAGTATTTCTCTGGTTTTTCTGCCACATTAAGCCTTTCCAGGAACTGTCCTGTGTCGGAGATAACAGGTATGTCGGATCTCCTTCTCTTCCCTATTGAATTCGGGTCTATGTCGACCTGTATGGTCTTGAGATCTTCAGGTATAAACTGGATATATGGGTATGATGACCCCATCATTATGAGCAGGTCGGCCTTCTTCATTGCGTCGTACGAAGGCCGGGTCCCCAGGAGCCCCAGGCTTCCCATGACCTTCCTGTCAAGATCATCAACAATTCCCTTTCCGTTCAATGCATATATGATGGGCGCCCCAATTTTCTCGGAAAGTGCCTCCACAGCCGGACCACAATTCCTTGCGCCCTTGCCTATGAGGATCACGGGCTTCTTTGACTGGTTGATGGCATCATTCACCTTTCCAAGGTCAGGATTGAATTTCAGCACGGGATAGAAATCGTCCGTGACATTCTCCGGTTCATCTGACTGAAGCCGCAGTACATCAGCCGGGAGGGTAAGGTGTGAAACACCCTTCCTCATGAGTGCCTCCCTGTGTGCCCTCAGCACAAGGGACTGTGATCTTTCAGGGCTCATGATGGTGGTGCTGTATACGGAAACATCAGCAAAAAGGCTGTCCAGTTTTACTTCCTGGAAATAGTCTGTGCCGATGAGATCGGTTTCGACCTGTCCTGTCAGTGCTATGACAGAGGCATGGTCCATCTTTGCATCATAAAGTCCGTTCAGGAGATGTATGGATCCCGGTCCGGATGTTCCCATGCATACCGTGACTTTTCCCGTCAGCTTTGACTCAAAAGAAGCGGCAAGTGCAGCCCCCTCTTCATGCCTTACCTGTATGAACTCTATTTTATCGTCATGCCTTCTTATGGAATCAACAAGAGGATTCAGTGAATCACCAGGAAGTCCGTAAATTCTCCTGATTCCAAGGTCAATTAGTGTTTCAATAATAACATCTGATACTGTTCTTGACATGAAATTGCATCTTATCAAGACTTAAAATATTTGCGAACCGGAAAAAACATCTGAAAATTCTGCAAAGATCTGAGGTTCCTAACAGCAATGGGGAAAGTGAAAACAAACATGTAATATGAGTTGCTATGGCATGGGAATGCACCGGACTACCTACGAACTCTCTGTATCGAAATCCATAAGATCGTTCATATTCACCACCCTGGCTGTGTCATCTCCGTTCTATCTTTCAAGTCTCGGCTATAATAGCATCGAGATAGGAATTGCACTCTTTGTCAGCATGGTTTCCTCAACCCTGTTCGTGTATCTTTTTCCCGTAATAAAGATAAGAAACAGAACAAGGGCGTTCACCCTTGCCGCACTCCTTTCTTTTTCACTTGTGCTTCTTATCCTGTACCACAGCATTATATTCTACATTGTGGCCGTTATTGTGGGAGGCATTTCCCTGAGCGGAAGGGATCTTACTGCCAACCTTGCAATTGAGCAGTATGCCATAAGCCATTACGAAACGGACAGAAGGTCCAAAAACCATGCATTTTCAGTTTACAATTTCTCATCTTACGGTGTTGGAGCTGCGGCTTCTGCCAGCCTGCTGCTTTACCGGGTACCGGATTACAATCTTCTGTTCTTCATCGACTTCGTAATGGCAGTTGTCCAGTTCATCCCTTACGCCATGGTGAAATTCCCTGAAGTTGAGAAAAAGAAGATCAACGTTGTAATGGACCAAAAGACTTCAGGAAATGTAAGATCCATGAAATACCTCTTCTCAATGGATGCCCTTGGGGGAGGCCTGGTAAATACCGCAATTCTTTCTCTCTGGTTCAAGTATGTCTACAACATAACACTGTCAGAGGCAGGCATAATTTTCCTGATCGTGAACATTGTAACGGCTCTTTCCATACTTCTCTCATCAAAGCTGTCAAACAGGATGGGGGTGGTGAGAACGATGGTATATACACACCTGGTCAGCAATGTGTTCCTCATCCTCATACCGATCTACCACAGCCTTGTCATAAGCGAACTCTTCCTTTTCCTGAGGCAGACAACAAGCCAGATGGATGTACCTGCAAGGGACAGCTTCACAAACACAATAATACCGGGAGAATACCGCATAAAGGCAAACTCAGTCTTCAACAGTGTCAGGACTGGTTTCCAGGTGC
>JAJZJR010000016.1 GCA_021810045.1 Thermoplasmata archaeon | reverse complement strand
GTCAACTACCCATCCCTAAAGGGTATGGGCTTGTTGCTGTCCTCTTCCATGCCCGTGAGCATGGTTTCACTGGAACGCAACGATTGGCTGGTTGACTTCCCTTGCGAGGGTCAGAGGGCTACTATTGACTATTTTACGCCTCGGCAGACTGACATGGACGGAGGACTTAACGCATTCGTTCCTTTCCCTCGCGGGAAACAAGCCATCCATGCCGATATGTTCTTGCGAACAGTCCATCTTAACCGTCTTTCTCCTCATGGGAGTGTTTTCCCGTTTCAGGGGATGGACACTGTTATGTCCTTTCTGTTGTAGTTAATTTTTCATTGTCTCGCTCTCATCCCACCCATGAATGGGATGGGTTTTCTCGCTCGAAATGATAAAGTCAGTATCATTGGTGACGCCCGAGCCGGGATTCGAACCCGAATCTGAGGCTCCGCAGGCCCCTAGGATATCCAAATTACCCCACTCGGGCAGGGCAAGCATGATCATCACCGAATAGAAAAATGTTAGTTTATCCGTGAGAGAAATTCACATGTTACTGAAATTTCAGAGCTCACAGCTTGCGCCTAAAGCGGGATCCTGATTATTTTCCACAGATTCTTTGAATGACGTCTGAATACCGGGAAAATAGCAGACTGGTAGAATTCAGAGTTAAATAAAAGAACACGATATGTGTGCTGTTGAAAGACACACTGAAGGCCCTTTCTTTTACGTCACTGGCTCATTTCGCAAATGACGGGACTGCGCTGCTTTACCCAATCCTCATAACTTTTTACCAGGAACTTCCGGGAGTCAAGATTGCTTACCTGGGGAGCATTGTGATCGTATATAACCTCATATCAGGGCTACTCAGTACACCCATAGGAAGATATGCAGACCGAACAGGAAGTTATGGTGTGCTCATCAGTCTTGGAATAGGTCTTCTTGGAGTGTCTTCCATTGCATTTTCGATACCATTCCTCATCCATTCCTCTTTACTCCCATTCCTGCTAATTGGAGCCTTATTTATGGGTGCTGGTCAGGCATTTTACCACCCTCTTGGTGCAACTATCCTTAGAAATACCTATGGTGTAAGTGCCCCTAAGGTTATGGGTATAAACGGGTCATTTGGAAGCCTTGGAAGGGCAATAATGCCAACAACCATTGGATTCATAATGGTCTTCATCGGTGATTTTCAAGGCCTGATGGTTTATTCAGCTTACAGCTTCATAACCGCACTTGTTCTATATCTCGGCCTTAGGGAAGTGAAAGTGAGAAAAACCGGTTCCCCGTCCCCTGTTAAGAAGAAGGAGATCAGGCAAACAACCAGATTAAGGGGGAGCTGGTTCATGCCCTTCCTGTATCTTCTCACAGTAGCAGTTTTCGTCAGATCTCTGTTCATGGTTGGAACTTCCACATTTATTCCAACTTACCTTACAGGAGAATATGGTAAAGTCGTTACACTTTCAATAATACTCATCACTTATCTGCTTCCAGTTTTCGGTCAACCATTCTTTGGGTCACTTACATCAAGAAGGGGCGGGAAGTTCACCATAGTCGTCACCTATATCCTTTCTGCCATATTCTTCGGCCTATTCCTTCTGGCTGGCAAGAATGTCATATTCACCATACTATCATTCGGATTCTTTGCATTTAGCGCTTACAGCGGCTTTCCTGTACTCCTTGGTTATGTGGGACAGGTTGTGCCCAAAGATGCCCTTGGAAGATCTAATTCGATCGTTTGGGGCATTGGACAGACAGTTGGAGGAGCTGTGGGTGCCGCAGTTGTATCCGCACTGACCCTTTTCCTATCGGTCAGCACCGCCATTCACTACATGTTCATTTTTGCCTTGGTTTCACTGGTTTTCCTGCCATTCCTTCCTTCAAAGAAAAAGGTAGAGGAAAGAGATCAGAGCACTGCTTCCTCTTAGCACTTCAAATATGTTGAAGAAATTGGGCCATAGATGCCGGAATTGATTGACCACCTGGGAAGGAAGGTAAATGTTCCTGATGAACCGAAGAGGATCATCAGCTTCAGTCCAGCTATAACGGAAACACTTTTCGAACTTAACCTGGGGGGGAGAATAAAAGGTATTTCTGCGTTCTGTTCCAGACCGGAAGAAACTTCAAAAATAAGGAAAGTTGGCAGCTACGGTAGCGCAAGATTAGAGGTAATCAGAGAAATCAATCCCGATCTGATCCTGACAATATCAGGATTTCAGAAAGATTTCGCTGAATCTCTTGGAAAGGAATTTACAGTTTATACATTTGAACTGCCTTCTTCCGTTGCAGGGATCATTGATCTTGTTTCCAAAATTGGCATTGTTACAGGACAGAGAGACGAGGCCAGATACATGGAATTTGAGCTCATGAAATATCTCGGTTCTCTCAGAAGGAGACCTGAGGTATCCGGATACCTGGAAATTGATCTTGGAGGACCCGTAAGTTTCGGTTCCATGAGTTATATAACGGACGCTTTATCCATTCTGGGTGTGAAATCCATTTATTCGGATCGATCAAGTGAATGGGTTGAACCCGATCTCACTTTTGTAAAGGAATCCAATCCGGATGTGATATTCTACGAACCCAAGATGTTCTCGAAATTCCATCGGGATGATGTGAAAAAACTCATTTCCTCACGGGGCTGGGATACCATGACCGCGGTTAAGAAAAACCATGTTTTTGTTTCTCCTGGGCCACTGGATTTCTTCGCACACCATGGTCCATCGTTCATAAGAGAAGTACTCCCCTGGGCCGTCAACGCTTTAGAGACCTTATAAACGACTCAGATTTCCTTATTCGCATACATATGTTCAAATACCAATTGAGGATTGGCGTTAGTCTTCTTTACAGACAAAGGAAGTAATAGAAAATGGAAGAGACAACCAAAATAAAAGACCTTACACCAGAATCCAGGAGAGTAAATGTCCTGGCCAAGGTTGTTAGCATAGGCGAGCCCAAGCAAATACAGACCAGATTTGGAGAAGAAAAATCCGTAACCGAGGTTTATATTGGAGACGATACCGGAAAGATCATACTTTCTCTTTGGGGAGAGCAGACCGGTCAGGCATCAGAAAACAAGACCCTCTTCATAGAAAATGGATACATATCTCTTGTAAGAGGTCACATGAGACTTAACGTGGGCAAATACGGCTCACTGAAGGAATCGGAAGAGGAACTCGCAGAAGTCAACGAAGAACTTGACATGAGCGAAGCCGAACACGAGAACACCTTCAGAAGAAGATCATTTGGCGGAGGAAGAGGTGGAAACCGTGGCGGATATTACAATAACCGCAATGGTGGAAACAGACCGCCCAGAGACGACTTTAACGATTAAATCTACAATTAATTTCTAAACCGAGAATGGCTCCTTGGAGCCATTAACCAACTTTTTTCTGTGAATAGTACATTTCAAGGATTTCTTCAGTAGTTGTAGCATCCTCAGGTGTTTTGTCGTCACGCCATCTCCCGGTAAATCTAGGGAATCTTATTGCCAGACCGGCTTCTTTCTGTACCTTTCCGTATGCACAGGAATGGACTGGACTGATAGTTATTTCTGCTCCGATTATTTCAAGAACTGCCTGCGGATCGAACCAAACATCAGGTACCAACCCACTCTCAACCCTGGCAGGTTTTTTCTTGGTGACAAAATCAGATAACCTGGCAGGAAGCCCGAAGAGCACATCGTCGGTGAAACCTGTTCCAAGTTTGCATATGGACTCAAAGACATCCTGATCCTTGTTGTATGTTGCCATCAGGAGAGCTCCGTAGGTCCCTTTTCTTCGCCCATGGCCTCCAAAGGCACCTATAATTACCAGATCCAAAGTATCTTCAAATGAGGACTGGTAATCTCTCTTAAACTTGATCCAGAGCCAACCTCTTGCTCCTGCCCGATAAATTGAATCCTCTGACACGTTCTTGGCCATGAGGCCTTCACATCCTGAGTTTATTGCCTCTGTGAAGAACCTGTTTATTTCCTCCACATCTGATGATAAAAGCATTGTTGCACATTTAAAATCATCATTTTCGGTGAAGAGGGATTCGAGCATCTTTCTTCTCTCAAGATAAGGCATCTTGTTGAGCGGTTCACCATTGAGATAAATTATGTCGAAAAGAAAAACGACCACTGGAATCTCCTCAACTTTAGATTTAAGGTCATATTTTCTTCCTCTCCTCTGAGACACCATCTGAAATGGATAAAGTTCCCCTGTTTCCGAATTATATGGTACTGCCTCCCCATCCAGAATACAGGATTCAACATTGAAGGTCTGGCGGGCATGCTCAACAATATCCGGGAAATTGGATGTTGTTTCTTCCGAACCCCTTGAGAAAATCTTCACCTTGCCGTCCTTTATGTGAATCTGTGTCCTCAATCCATCGTATTTGTACTCAAATGCAGCTTTACCACCCATTTTTTCCAGAACATCAGGGATCTCCCTGAGTCTCTCCCCAAGCATTACTTTGGCAGGAACCATTGGAGTGGGGCCGGTGCTAAGCACTCTGTCCAGCTTGCCCTCCCTGAGCAACTCTGCCAGTTCCCCGAGATCCGGGTGAAAGTTGTATGCCTCGTCTATCTCATCTGAATACTTTTTATCGGCAAATGCCAGCACCAGGGCATCAAGTATTGTGGCATCTGATACCCCTAATCTCAGCCTGCCGGTGATGATTCTTGTTATATACATCCCTTCATCAGGTGTTGCATTCAGGAGCAGGTCCTGATAAATTCCCATCTTGTTTTTGATGCTGCCCTCTCCCTTTATCCTGGCAAGTTTCGTTAGTTCGTCATATACATAATCAACGCTTAGTTCACTGGTAAAAAGTGAATTCTGTGTCTTCTTTTCAGAGATCAGTTTTGCAACCGTTCCAAGGTCCCCTTCCTTGGTGAACATGACATCAATTTCCTCTTCCTTCTTGCCGGATATTGATGATAGGGCCTTGATGATGAGTTTATTTGCCATCCCAAGCTCGAGTCCCTCATAATCAGGAAGAAGTTTTCCCTGAGTTAGGTACACAAGTTTCTTGAGGTCTTTATCGGCAGATTTGAGAAGTCTCACCAGGATGTCCGTTAGTTCAAGCCTCTTGGAAGTGTTAGACATTTCCGTGAATCTCTCTGAGACTTCCAGAAAATTCATATTACAATATTCTCACAGGCTATTAAACGTTAATTTCAGAAACCTTTGGATGACTTCTCATCTCAGATCTCATGTAAAAACCTGCAGAGGCACATGCCAGTCCCAGTAAACCCAAGAAAATCCATGAATTTACATACCCTCCATAAAATGCTATGAGGGTGAAAATTGTTGGAGAAAATGCCCCGATTATATTTTGGACAAAATTAACGAATGAAAGCGAGAATGAAACCATACCTCTGTCTGGGGTCCTCTCCACAACAAGTGTGTAAAGCATGCTTAGTGAATTTACCGTAAGGATTCCGAGTATTATCATAAGAATCACAAGCAGGTAATACTGGTGCACAAACGCAACGGCTACCGTAAGCAAAGCAAGAACAACTGTAGAGCCAAGGAACAACAAAATGCGTCTTTTCACAACTCCAAACAGGTAGCCGCCAAATACGCCGCCCAAGAATCCAACCATCAGATAGATTGTGCTGAGAGAACTGGCCATGTTGGGAGACATATGAAGCTGTGATTCCCCGTAATACACAAAGAGTTGTCCTATCACTGTCTCGCTCAGTATTCCAGCCAGAGCAATTACAGGAAGAATCCAGATAATGGGTATCCTCAACACGTCACCTGCCCTTTTGAATATGTTCACCCTGTTCTTCGGATCCGGCTTGTAATTGCGAAGAACGTAGAGGTTTTCAGCTGCCAGGGCCAGAAGCACTGAACCTGCAAAGAAAAGGGGAATCCGCCATCCAAAAATCTGGTCGAGGAAATCCCATCCAATAATGCCCATACCTCCTCCCAGATTGAAAGACCCGTTGAAGAGACCCACATAAAAGCTGTATTTTTCGTGGGGAACAATATTTGCCAGTAGTCCAAGTGCAGGGGAGAAAAAAAGTGCTGAACCTATGCCTGCGAAGAGCCTGAAACTGAATAGCTCAAGCAGGTTCTGCGACAGCCCTGTAAGTATCACAGAAAATCCGAGGATAGAGATCCCCACGACTGAAGTTGCCTTGTTTCCTATTCTGGAAGCAAGGAGCCCGCCAACCATCTGGAATGTTGACAGGCCTATGTAGAATGCGGTTGTGATAATGCCAAGCTGGACCAGCTGCAGTTTCAGATCATGTGATATGTATGTTAAACCGGGGGCTACATTGAACCAGTTCAGTGCATAAACAGCCCTCGAAGCGTTTATTGAGCCAGCCTGAACCCTGTAACCCATTCTCACTCTGATACTCAACTTATATTATTATTTGATGCTGACTGGTGTGATCACAAGCTACAACTTACCAAACCATCATATAATTACGCTTTCAAAAGCTTTCACAAAAATTAACTGAGTCTAATCCCACTTCTATGGAATCTTCCTTGAATTGAATTTTCAGGAACCTTTATGATAAGATAGAGAAGTTTATTATATCTGTTCTACTTGTTCTATGACAAACATGAGAAAGAAAATAACATGTCCTGATTGTGGCGCGGAGTTCAACAGCCCTTATATGGATTGGAAGAACGATCACCTGGGTTTAACTATTCCGGGATTGGGGATCGTGAGATGCCCTGAGTGCAAGGTAGAACACAGAAGATCCGAATTTCTCCCTGTTGAAGGCAACTGATGGGTTTCGGGGCTCAAAATAAATGCCGCAAAGTCTGAAACATCAATAAATATTTTTTAGTTCAAGTTACAAAACATAATTTTTTGATACTGAAACCTATAATTAGCTGGTTAATTTTTCCAAAAGTTCAGGATAATTGATAAAGGGTTGAGAATCCAATTCCACGGTGCATCCTGTGGGGAACCATCGGAACGTAAAGAAAAAGGAATTAATCCTTGCAGGATTAATTTCAGTATATTAAGTGAGCATACTCTCGTTTGAAATTTTCTGGGACACAAGTATCAAAAAGGCAACGAATATGGCGAATAATGCCAGTGAATATAACCCTCCGAAAAGATAGAGATCCTTTGCAGCCACAGTCCCCGTATTCACAAGGATTGTGAGGAGCAGGACTGGAGCAAAACCAACAAAGATTCCAATGCCTCCGGGCGAATTGATTCCTACATATGTTTTAGAGAGTGATGCCCAGATCAGGATTGCCAACATGCTGAGCAGAGCCCCTAGATATGAAAGCGGTATAGATTCCAGGGCAATAAGCTTGAACATATCAACCAAAATCCCTGAATCTGTTCTGGAAACTACACTAAAAATTATGAGCAAATCCAAGCCGAGTATAATGCTCACGCCTATGACTACCGTTACAATATTTGAGATGAAAATGTCCTTTATCCTTACCCTGCGTGTTGCAATAAGATACTCATAAACTCCATTTGACCGGTCGGACGAGAACAGGTATGTTGAACCCACACTACCTATTATTGTGAATATTGGAAGTATTGTGGGAATGGTGGAAAAAATCTGGTAAACCACAGGATTATTTATTCCAATTGTTGCACCCTGTATTTTGGCAATATGATGGGAAGTCGAGGTTGACCCAACGAAAATAAGGAGACTCATTATCATGACAGGCAAGAATATGCCCATTGCCAGGTAAAATAAACCATAAGGGGTCTTAAAAGATCTTGACAGACCGAATCTTACAAGGGTTGAGAAGCCATGGTTTTCGTTACTCATTGCAAAACACCCTCAATAAGACGGTAGTACCTTTCTTTGAAAAGAGTTTCATTAGGCACCCATTTGACTCAATTGCTGTCATCGAAAAACCTCTCAAGAGGATTTGTCATGTCTTTGACTTCGTAAATTCTGGCTCCTTTTGAAGTTAAGTTAGATATCAATTCTGCTGCTTCGGATGCAGAAAGTAGGTCAAAGATGTAAAATCTGCCTTCTTTGTGGAATTCTGTAACCGCACTTTCAATTCCTGTACCTCTGATACCAATACGATAGTTTCCTCCGTCTACTCCAGATATATCGCCAAAATAGACCAATTTTCCATTATTAATGGCGATCACTTGTGAGCCTATCTCAGTGGCTTCGAACATGTTGTGGGAGGAGTACAGAATTATGTTGGAATTCGATTTTGAAGTCATAAATTCCCTTATATCGGCTGAGACTCTTGGATCAAGGTTAGAAGTAGGTTCATCGAGAATGTAAATGTCTTTATGGCCTATGAGACATTTCGCAAGTGCAACCCTCTTCCTCTGCCCCTGGCTTAAATTCTGGTATGTTCTGCCAAGAAAATCTGTGAGGTTGTATTGATCAATTGCATTGTTCACTTCATTCTCATCTGCACCTTCAACTGCGCCATAAAATTCCATTATCTGTTTCACCTTCATTCCAATTGGAAGGGCATCTTTATGGCCAAGGTATGCAATCTTCACCCTTGAGTTATTAAGGGTTTCTCCATTGAATTTTATTGTGCCTGTAGCTGGAGGTAGCATCCCTGTCATTGACCGGAAAAGCGTAGTTTTTCCAGCCCCATTTTTTCCAAGAACCACATAAATGCCAGGTTTGGAAATTGTAAAAGTAATATTGTGAAGCACTTTAGTGCCCCCATATCCGGCTGAAAAATTATTCACTTCAACTTTCATGCAAATACACCGTAGGACATTTCCTGCATTTTTCACACACCTACCAGCCCAATCAAGTCGTGTTCCGCGTTAAATTTGAGCCTCATTGATTTTTGCGGTTGAGGAGGCAAATTTTTGCAAATATATCGGTTTTGAACACAATTCTTGAGTATTTCAGTAGTGTATGTGATATGTTCTATGTCATATAGAACAAGTATTTAATTATTATTGTGATCACTGGAGGAATGCTGAAACACAATATTGCAAAGCCCACCCGTAATAGTTTATATGTCTATTCTACATTTAATAGAATACATTGGATTGAACAACCTTGTCTGTAAATGGCGAAGTATTTAGAAAAGAAACTGGAGAATCCATGAAGACATCGGCAATTTCCGGCTGGAAATCACAGGAAGGTTACACAATAACAATAGATCTTAACTCTTCGAAACCCATATATCTGCAAATATGTGATTCAGTAATCACGCAGATAGCAATGGGCATTTTAACACCAGGTGAAAAACTACCCTCATCTAGAAGATTATCATCAGCTCTAGGAATAAATTACCATACTGTTAACCGTGCATATTCACAGCTTATTCAGGAAGGCTATGTGACACTTGACAGAAGAAAAAGAATCACTATTAATGAAATACCTGAAGGCAAGAGGTCCGGTTTTGATCCGATCTGGGTTGAGAGAATGAAAGTGATCCTGTCAGAAGCTGTATCAAAAGGTTTCAATTCAGACATGATAATGGTAAAAATACAGAGTATTCTCGAAGACATAGAGTCTACAAAGGATGAGTAGAAATCTTGTCTTTCCTTATTTTACTAGACACAGCTACTCTTCTTCCATTAATTGTTGTTTTTGCTGTGATGCCTTACCTGTCCACACCTGATCTTCAGTTTGGCATAAGGGTGCCTTATAATTTTTCAAAGCAGCCTGAATTCTTACATTTAAGACGTCAGTACACCATATTGGTTGCTCTGCTACAAGCCATAGTCCTTACAATATATGTTGTCTTCTTTTCCCGCATTCCTGGCCTCTTTGAAACGTTTATGCCAATTCTAATTGTACCAATTGGTTTTTTTGGATATTTCCGGGCCAGAAGAAAAACCCTAAGGTTAAGGGGCCATTACAAGCAATCCGAACATAGTGGGGGTAAAATAATTGCATATATGGTAAGAGATCCAATCAGGTGGGCACCTATATGGTTTGTATTACCGTGGATTGAACTTTCAGTATTCATTGCTATCGGTGTCTTGTACTACCCGCACATTCCCAATATTCTAGCCACTCATTACGGGGCCGGAGGTCAGCCCAATCGATTTTCAGTAAAATCATACCTAACAGTTTTTGAGCTCCTGATTCTTGTTTATCTTCCATCGCTTATACTTTTAGAAGCATTTGCCATGGCAGTCCTTCGAGTGCTTCCAAACAGGAATTCCCGAACACCGAGAAAGGCAGGAATGCAAATGAGGGGATTTAATAAAGCCATGTACCAGCTGTTTATCATTATAGCTTGCATTTTGGGGCTGTCCATGTTCCTGGACTCTGCAAAAGAATGGGGATTACTATCGGGGTTGCCAATTATCATCACAACAATTCCAGTGATTGTAATAGTCCCTCTGGTGCTTCTGTTCACCGTGAGAACGGGTCAGACAGGGTGGAAACTCTACCCAGGTGCAGTGGAAAAGCCAAATGAAGAACAAGTGGTTGATGACGATCAATATTGGACTGGAGGATTGGTATACCACAATAAGGAAGATGAGTCACTGCTTGTCCCTAAGAGATACGGTTTAGGCTATACGTTTAACTTTGGTAAACGATTTGTGTGGATCTTAATAGGAATCGTTATTGCGACCCCATTAATCGTGATTACTCTGGTCATTATTCATGTACTGTAAGAAACATGAGTGCACAGCTTTGAAACAAACCATATGATGATACCAGCAACGGGAATAGGGGACCTGCAATTTATTTTGTCAGGAAAATGAAATTCTCCATTATTTCATGCCGCATATCTTCACTTCTTAACAGCGATGTGAGATATTTCTTCTTGGATAATGGAACATACTGAGTGAATTCAATGTTTTCATACACCATGTCCATGAGAACAAGGCCTTCCGGGCCCATCAGTTTAGGGTATTTCGCTTCGAGAGCAAATGGATCATCCTGTATTTCAGAAAATGAGTGCTCCAGCGCATAAGCCGTAATGGACCTTATCTGGTTCCAGAGGAAACTCCTTGCCTTGTAGTCTATGAATATTCTGTCTCCTTTCGTCCTGATAGTTATGGACCTGATTGTCCTTATAGGGTTGCGCTCATCCATCTTGCAGAAATTTCTGAAATCATGTTTCCCCCTGAAGGGTTTCAGTGCCTGTCTCAGGTAAGGCCCTGCCTCATCCTTGCGGACTATGTACCTGTATGTCTTGTAATCACAGTAACGTGGATTGAAGTCCTCGTCCACTTTGGTGTAGCTGTGAAAAACCATTCCAGGAATCCTGCCGTTGAGGATTCCCATGACCATGGACGGTTTCTTTTCTGTGTCAACTACGAATGCGTTGGATATTGCAGAAACGCCTCTGTCGGTCCTTGCAGCAGATTGTATTTTATCCGTTATGCCTGCTTTTTCAAGCACTTTTATGATCGAATCCTCAACGCTGTTGCTTCCATTTCCCCTCTGGAAACCGGAATACTCCCAGCCGAAATATCCAAACTTGATGATAAGTCTCAACTCTTTGGTTATAACAAGGATATTTAAGAGTGGTGGGTTTCTCAAAGGTGCTACACATTGCAGGTCTAGGTGTATCGGGTTCTTACCTACTCAGAAGATTGAGCCAGTCAGGATTTGATGTTTCAGGGTATGAACCAAAGAGACCCGGTTTCTATGTACCCTGCGGTTATGCTGTGAACCTCAACCGGCTCAGAGACCTCCTCGGGAATGTTGGCATGAATGCTGATGATTATCTGGAGATAAAGGCTGGTTCCGTTACATTTGCCAGCGACACAGGAATAAGCATAAAGCTTCCTTCTTCCGGATTCTGCACCATAGACAAGAACAGGCTGGAATATGATATCCTACGGGATCTGAAGTATGAGAGAAAAGTTGCCCCTTATCTGCCCAATGGAAATGATGTCATGATTGACGCAACAGGAGTGTCCAGATATTACCTTGGTCCCGCAAAAGGAGACCTGCTCATGAGAACCAGGGAGTATCTGACCAATACAGCACCAAAGGGCGATTTCTACTTCAGGTATTTTCCTTCAGGCAGAGGATATTACTGGGAGTTTCCACTGAAAAACGGATTTCATATAGGTGCAGGTGGAGATACCATTGAAATTGTCTCTGACGCCCTGAAGGACGTGAGAGATCCTTTGAGAGTAATGTCAAGGAACATAAGGCTGTCCCCGTTATTTGACCAGGCAACCAAAGGCAACATAATTGGGGTTGGGGAAGCAATCGGAACCGTGAGCCCTATTACCGGAGAAGGGATCGTACCATCAATGGAATCTGCAGAAATACTGTTCCAGAATATTTCCAGATATGATGATTTGGATGATCTGAAGGAAAGATACACCTCAGATATTAAAAAGAAATTCCAGCGTTATGTAAAACTCTTTTCTCTCCTGAAAAACGCACGCAGCGGGAATCTGAAGAAATTGGGAAATCTCTCTGCAATTTCAAGTGCAAAGGAAGATTTTGAGAATTTTGGCATTCAGCTCGAAATAATGAGGGTGCTCAAACAGATTGCCTTCACTTGATCCCGCCATCAATGGGGATCATGGCATCTGTAGTTGCACCAAATATATCTTCGTTGACGAGAGAAAGCACTACATTTGCAACATGTTCGGGGAGAACTTCCCTCTTGAGCAGATTCTGTGTCTTGTACTCCTCGACAGTCTGCCCCTTAGCTTCGGCTCTGGCTTCCAGTACGCCATTTTCCCATATCTTGGAACCCTTGAATATCTTGTCGGGATTGATTATGTTGGAACGAATGCCATATTTTCCGCCTTCCTTGGCAACGTAGTGGCTTATGTGTGCGGCAAATGCCTTTGATGAACCATATGACAGCATACCTGGTCCTGGATTAGTGAGATTCTTCGTAACGTTGAACACCATGTTTCCCCCAAGGCCCTGTGCCATCATTATCTTGAATGCTTCACGGGTCATGAGGAACGCACCCCTTGAATTGACCCGGTAATGCAGATCCAGGTCTTCCACAGGAAGATCCTCAATGGGCCGGCTCTTCAGGACGCCTGCATTGTTGAAAAGTATGTCAACACCACCGTATCTGTAAACTACTTCCCCGAACATATCAACTACTTTCTTTTCGTCAGATATGTCCACGACAGCAGGAAATACTGGCGACCCTGTTTCCTTCTCCATGGAACCTGCCACCTCATTCACGGCAGGATCTAGATCGCAGGCAATTACCACAGAGCCATTGGCTGCAAGTTTTTTTGCCACTTCAAGACCTATTCCGCTCGCTGCACCTGTTACCACTGATACTTTTCCCTGTAGAAGCCTTGGTTTTGATTTCTTCAGTTTGGCCTCCTCAAGCGGCCAGTATTCCATCTCAAAGCCTTCTTTATGCGTAATGAAATGGTTACCGCCAATCCGGAGAGCTGTGGAATTTACTCTCATGGAGTGAACAAACTGATCCCTTATAATAAGTGCATCCTTTTTGGATGCTCCTGATGTGATGAATCCAAAACCTCTTATGACAATTATTGACGGAGACGGATCATGCATAGGGAATTCGCTGACATATTTACTGTATTCTTCTGTGTATTTTTTAGTGAAGTTATCAATAATCTGCTCTGTCTCACCTATTTCAGAGATATATGCATAATCCATTTTTGTTCTTATGATCATGTCAGGTGTTGCAGGTCCGTGCTGTGCGAATTTCTCTGCCTCCAGGGATCTGGCAATAATCTTTCCAATACCTTTGTTTTCAATGTGGAGGATCTTGTGTGTTTTCTTTGAAAGCATTCCTCTTATTGCAGGGATTTTTGCGAGAATCTCACTGTCGGGAACTTCCTTGAATTTTTCCGTGAAAATATTACTTCCCTGAATAACAGATTTTGCATATTCCTCCGCAGCCCTTACAATCCTGATGTGCCTTTCGTAACTCTCTTTTCCTGTGCTGCCAAAGGTAAAAAGGCCATGCTGTGAAAGCACTATGCCTTCAACATCGCTGCCCATTTTCTTAATACCTGAAAGAATTGCCTTGGCCAGTTTAAAACCGGGAGGGAAGTACGGAACCACTATGACTTTTGGCAGGATTTTCTCAATATCTTCAGCCTTGAGGTTACTGTTTGTCAACGACAGAATGGCATCTGAATGTGAATGGTCTACAAACTTGTGAGGAATAAAAGCGTGAAGAAATGATTCAACACTGGGCGAAGGTTCTGATGGATTTACCATACTTCGCTTCATATAATCAACCATTTGCTGGTCAGTCATTGATTCAATATTCTCACCGGCAGACATATCGTCCATCCTTAGGCCTGTAAAGCCTGCCTCTGTTATAGTTGAAAGATCTGATCCGCTCCCTTTTACTCTGAGAACGTAGATAGTTTTCCCTGTGTGATCTTTTTCTTCATGCTTTACAGATGTATTGCCGCCACCATGAAGAACGAGTGTTGGATCTGATCCAAGCTTGTGTGAATAGTAAACCCTTTCCTGAAGATCGGTTTCAAATGAAGTCTCGTCATGAGGAACTGACATAATTCACTGATAACTGGAAATTATATTAAAAAATGTGTAGAATGGAAATCAGTTCAGCCTGATTAGCGGGCGTCCTGGCCAGGCATTCTTCTTACCAGGGTAGACATTTGCTTTGGAAACGTTAACCCTGCAACCAAAGAGGCCCTCAATGTATTCCCTGTTTTCATTCAGAATCTCTAGTTCATTTGTTACATCCATCTTAAGGCCTTTTCTGATTTTCATGAACTCCGGTATTAGGGATTTCAGGTTCGGTGGGACATCCTTAAGTCTGTTTTCCTTCATGATTACAGCAACCTCTCTCACTTCCTCCCCACAGACTTCCACATTTATTGTTTGGGGCGATATGCCTGTTGCTTTCATGATCTCCCGCAGATCAGATATGGTCTCCTGCAGGTAATTTTCTGATAGAATTATTGACTCGTCTGATTTTCCAACATCCTCAACAGAAAATTTCCGGATACTGACAAAATCCTCATGCCCAAGTGAGGACCAGATCTCTTCACAGGTATGGGGTATAACTGGTGTCATCACCTTCAACCACTGTTCCTTAACGGCTTCTATACAGGACTGAACATTACCTCCCCTGTTTTCCACATATTTGAGATCATTTAAAACCTCATAGAAGACTGAAATATACGCACCCCTAATGTCAAAAGCATCCATTTTTGTGAAAAATTCCTTAAGGTGAAGGTTGAATCTTGAGATGAACCAGTGTTCTACTTGCGTTTTTTCCTTGGTTTTTCCTTCTTCTCCCTTGGTCAGGTAATCAACGAAAGAGTCATACTTTTTCTTTACTGCTGCAATTTCGGTTTCATTCCAGTCCAGCACAGAAGATATATCTGCACTTACAGCCACGAACAGCCTGTAGAGATCAGCAGTGTACTTTGTTGAGATTTTTAAAAGAGAGATTGCATTCCCCTTGCTCTTGGATATCTTTGCCCCGTTTGACAGGAGGAGGCCGGAAATAATTATTCCACGTGGGTTATCCCTCTTTGGAAGAATTGCAGCATGGTTCATTATGTAGAATGCCAGATGATTGCTTATGTGTGGGGCGGCAGTCAATCGTATATCAACCCCATACCAGTAATCCTTTGCAATTCTGGCCTTTCTGGCCAGCTCTAATATTTCCTGGTTGAAATTTCCGAGGATTTCCTCTTTACCCTCATTGTAAACATATTCAATGATTTCATCCGGCAGCCTTCCAAGGATTTCGAAAATTCTGGAAATAATTTCCTGGTTTGTGTAAATTATTGGATACAGTGTGGAATCTGAAAGTGATTCGATTACCCATTCCTCATCAAATGGAAGTTTAGTCCCTATACCTCTCCTTCTTGCACATGGTCTTTCCCTGAGCCAGTCAACGGCGTCATTCATTGCATTCCTGTAAAATTCCGGGTAGAACATCATGGAGTTGACAACATCATGAGAAGCTTCCTTCCACCAACCTACAGAATAATCTATGAACCACTGGTTTGAAAGAACAGCCACGATTACTTTGGAACCTCCCCTAGTCTGGGCTTTCCTCGAGGTTTCGTAGAAAATGAATCCTTCTTCGTTGTTGAAAAGTTCTTTCTTGATCTCGTCCCTGGCCTTTTCTGAACCCAGACCGGAGAACCTTCCATTATTTCCGAGCATTTTTCCGTCGTAGAATTCGAGCTTGTAGAGTCTTTGAGTAGCCTCCTTGATCCTATCAGAATCATTTAGGGAAGTAATATTAAGTTCACTGACTAGAGATTCAACAGTACTCTTGTCCTGTCCTGTAAGTTCCAGAACTTTTATTGGCTGTAAATTCAGTCCTGCCTCCTTGATAGCCATATAGTCCCAGACAGCGTGACCGGGGACGGAATATACAACACCGGTTCCATTGTCCGGGTCAACGAATCCGGATGGAAATGCCTTAATCTTCCTGTGCTCAAGGGGAGTCTCAAATTCCTGTGACAGTATATCACTTTCATTCACAGGACCTATCTTCTCTAGATTCTGATGCTGGAACTCCATCTTTTCCAAAGAATCTTCAGAAACAACATAGATATCCCCATTCATTCTGAATTTTACATACTTACAGGATGGAGAAATCCATAGATTGGTTATTCCGTATATCGTCTCTGGACGCAGGGATGCGGCTATTAGTGAAAACTCCTTTCCCCTGAAGATTACCCCTGTGAACTCCTCTACTGTTACCTTGTCAATATCTCCGTCTGCAATATCATCCTCTCCCACGGCGTTTCTGTCATTTATGCTGTAAAGTACAGGATATTGGCCATTTTTGATAAGGCCAAGAGAATTGAGTTTATGGAACTGCCATTTAACAAATTCCTGATAGAATGGATCACCTGATGTGAATCTTGTGCGCCAGTCTATGGAATAACCAAGACTTGTGAAATCCTTCACAATCCTTTCGGAGAAATATGAAGCTATATTCTGCGGTTCTTTGAACTCCTCAATACGAGCCTCTATATCTTCCTCATTTTCGTACTCTTTCAAGGTGTCCCTGTACAGTTTAAGGGTTTTTTCATCCCCACGCCTTATTCTTTCAGAGAATGCCAGAATAGGAGTGCCGCTCTGGTGAAAAGCCATTGGAAACAGCACATTATATCCAGTAAGTCGCTTGTATCTTGCAATTATGTCTGCTGTTGTATAGGTTCTTCCATGACCAACATGAAGAGAGCTGTTTGTATATGGCCAGGGAACAGTTATGAAGAATTTTTTTCTGTCCTGATCTGGCTCCGACTGGAAAATACCTGCCTCCAGCCACTTCTGCTGCCATTTCCTCTCCACTGAGGGGTCCATATGATTACTCCACGATCAGTACAGCTGCAGAAATCACGGTGGTCCATTCACCAGGTTTCATGACCACTGCGGTTGAACAGATATTTTTGGTTGTAAGAATTTTGTCCTGAAGCACATATTCTTCATTTTCCTCGTTCCATTTGAGCTGGTCGATCTGTCCCACTGTGCTTGCGAGCATTTCCGCTGCAAGTTTTTCTGCGAAGAAACCGGCCACCTTTTCTGTTTCCCCAAAGCTGTGGTGTTCACTGAGGTAACCCCACTTGCTTCTATCTGTGGGTATTGCATAACCAATTGCGGCAGAAACCATCCTGTTGAGCTCGTCTGATGAGTTTCTTGCTAGCACTGTAAATAGAATTTGGCCTGGATTGAGAAGTTTGAGACCTTCTTCTCTTGATATTGACTCTGCGAACGGCGGAAATATTGAGCTTATGCCTACCAGGTTATATGGAGCAATACCTCCATCTCTCAGTGCTTCCTCGAAGGACTGCAGCTGGCTTTGGCCCCTTCCTACACCTCTTGTGAAAAATATCTTTTTTGCTACGAATGATGGCATTTCAAAGACATAATAACATTGCCCAAATAAAGATATACCATCGCAGAAGGTTAGATGTCAAAAATCTGTATTCCGTATCCTTGTTCAGGATTGATTTCCATTTTGTGGTAAGTGGGTGCCTTAAGTATGTACCTGTACTGGAAGTCGGCTTCAACTGTGCATCCATCCATGCTTATTCTTGCACTGTGATTGTCAAGTGAGAAATCTGTAATGGAATCATACAGTATTTCATCTACCTCAAATGAAAAAATAACCTTATCAATAATCTGCATCATGAGATCCTGGTAATCTGAAAAATCCAGAGATAATTCAGTTTTCCTTCTTGAGCAATTTTTTCCTGGATCGCCTATGATAAAAGCAGTGCCATTAATTGCACTCGAGAATAATTCCTTCAAAGTTGAGCCAAAATAGCGTATCCCAACATCTCCAGTATGCTCAATAATTTCAAATTTCAATAAATGGAAAATAAAAAAGGGAATAAAAATGGTTGGAAGATTTACTCTGGTCTCTCAGATGATATAACCGGTATTGGGTCATCGAGGTTGATACCGATTTCGTCTTCTGTGAGTTTTCTGCCTATGCTCTTTTCATAGAAAGCGAGAATTCTCTTCTTGTCTTCCCTGGTGTATTCTCTGAAGTACTTGTCCTTCTTGAGAATCTTTCCAGTTCTCTCTTCATATGTTTTTGCCGGCATTGAGTACTTTCTCTGTGTTGCATCCCTGTAAAGTTCAGGAATAACGTTGAATGCACAGAATGGAACTACTCTTCCGTCAGGCATAGCATAGTGAATATCGCATCTCTCAACTCTGTCCACATCGTATGTGTATGGGTCCATGAAGTGCATGAATCCAATGAACATGGATTTGTAGTGGAAAGCTTTGAGTCCATGGTAATCTCCACCAGTGAAGGCGTTGTAAATCATATCCTTGAGCTTGAAGTCCTTCGGTGCTTTGTCGTAATCGACGAATTTGTTCAGGCTCATGAGCAGTTTTGATACTGTGACTGCCTTGCTAATTCTCTTGAAGTTAGAGTTCTTTATTTCGTCAGCAAGCTCTCCGATGTGTTCAAACATTCCCCTTACATCAATGAACCTTGTAATCGGGATAACTCTCTCGTCATCCTTGAACAGGTATGTACCCATTCCACAGGCAAAGTGTATGGACAGTTTGTATGTCTCTTTTCCTTTGAGCTGCTCAACAAAGTCTGAAACCTTTGCTGTTGAAGGCACTGTGAAGAAGTCTTCTCTTCCTATGAGTCCATCTGTCTGCTGCTCAATCTTCTTGATTGCACCAGGTATTGTAACTCTCTGTTTTTCCCTCATCCTGTCAGGCATTCTGCCCACAAGACTTACAGGCTGGAAGTTGACTGCTCTTACTGAATCAATGTTTGAAAGACCGAATCTGATCATATCTCCAAGGTACTTGTCGTTAATGCCACCAATTACAGTTGGCACAAGTACTACTCCGAGAGGAGCCTTCTTGTAGTTTTCAAGAGCTGCAGGGATTTCCCAGAAGTTCTTTGGGTTTGATCTTGGTGTTGGACCATCGAAACTTGTGTAAATTACATTTGAACCGGCTGCTCTGATCTGCTTCGGGAAGTCTGGATCAAAGGCTGATCTGATACTGTTTGTGTTTAGCTGTATGTGCTCATAGCCTTCTTCTCTTGCAATCTTGATTATATCAATGATATCATCTCTGATTGCTGGCTCTCCACCCGTAATCTGAACTGCGTTTGCTCCAACTGGTTTCTCATTTCTCATCCTTCTCAGCATCATTCTTACCTGATCCTGAGTTGGTTCGTAAATTGGCTCGTTCTCCTTTGCATAGAAGAAACAGTACCAGCAGGACAGATCGCATCTGTTTGTAACTACAACGTTGCCAAGTCCAGTGTGTGATTTGTGTTTAACGCAAAGTCCACAGTGTGTGGGGCAAACAATCTTAGATTCTAAATAAGCAACATGAGGATTGAGGATTTTAACTCCTGGGTCCAGCCATTTCTTGGCTTCCTGGTACATTTCGTAATCTTCCCAGTATTTTTCCTTTGTAACTCCGTGTTCGGCGCACTCCTTTATGAGTTTGACTTCACCGGCGTTTTCATACACTGCTGCAGGTATCCGCATCTGATCAAATTTCTCGTCATCAACACAAATTGGGCAAAGACTTTCTGTAACTCTGATTACCATCATATCTGGAGTAATCAGGTGTCCCATGGTGTTGACAAAGTCATCCACCGTCGTAAACGGTGCGTTCTTACTGATCTCGAAATCATTTGCGAATCTGATTTCGGGATACCTGTTTCTTTCCTCAGACATTATCATTCTTGGAATCACCTATTAATTGCTAAAGATAGAAAGTTATTAAAATAGTTTTGTAGTGTTTTATGCGAACTGAGTTGAAAGATTATTAGTATTTGTTCATACATTTCCAGCACTTTTTTAATGATGTGCAAATGCAGTGTTTTACGGTCTTTACTAATTTTTTATATTTAACTATTTTTGTTTTTGTTGCTTTAATTGCAACAAAGGACTTTCACATGCTATTTTACATTGTGACCTTAGAAAATTAAGGGTTTTCTTCACAAATCCCAAGAAAATTGTAAAAATATTTCGCTATCGGAGCTAAAAACTACTAAGAACTTATACGAGCATGACAGCATCTTCAGAATGTTTATTAAAACAGATATCCAATGCCTATTGTAATTGTTTAATAATTACTCAAAACAAAGGATAATTTGACTCATTTTCCTGAATATATGACGACGATGAACAAATTTTCAGTTAAGAGAAATCCTAGCAAAAATTAATATCAAAAAGATCAATCCACAGCCAAGCGGGTGTGGTGTAGCCTGGTAACACGCGAGCTTGCCAAGCTCGTGCCTCGGGTCCAAATCCCGGCACCCGCATCTTATCTTTGTTTTCAGCATAAGACTGGAAAAATACCTGTTTTTGACCAGTTCCAAAACTCCTTTTTCGTATGTAAATACATGAGATTTGTCTGAAAAATGGAAGAGGTATAATACTAAATCTGATTCAAAAACAAATGGCAGTATGTTTTTTGTGTAACGAACATGGGAAATTCAAACGGCACAGAATTCACTTGAGATCCGGTTCAAAACTGAATTTTTATCTTTGTGAAAAACACGAACGCTTTTACAACAAAGCTTCCAGGAGAATATACAAAAGAGTTTATGTCATCAAAATGAGAAGAGTCAAAATCATGTATGGAGAAGATGGTTCAAGAAATAGGGCCAGGGATTCTTCCATCGTATAAAATATCTGGAAACACTATTTGCAGGCACACTCCTGATAAGTGCGTATCCAAAAAAAAAATATAGTTTGTATGAGAGAGGAATTACTGTAGTAAATCTTCTCTCACAGTCTCAATTTTTAGCTGATTTCCAGAATAATCCACATAAACATTCTTCAGGTGGAGATACTCTTCGATTCCAAATTTGCTTCCTTCCCCAGCCTGGCCTGTTAACCTGAACCCGGTATGGTATCCCTGTGAGGATTCTGGGCCAGGCATATTCACGTAAACTTCACCGAACCTTATTCTCTCCGATGCCCTATAAATTATGTTTGGGTCAGAAGTGAAGAGATAGGATGCAAGCCCGTATTTTGAATCGTTTGCGTATCTGTACAAATCTTCTTCGTTTTCAAAATCCATGGCACCTATAACAGGTCCAAATACTTCCTCTTGGAATATTTCGGATTTCTGGTCTACTCCTGCGAAAAGAGTTGGTCTGTAGAAGTATCCATTACTGAGATCGCCCTGAAGAGGTGGTTTATCTCCACCTGTGAGCAGCCTGTAACCTTTTTCTTTTGCATCTGTCACAAACTTTTCCGTGGTTTCAAGGGCACTTTTGTTTATCAATGGCCCCATATCTGAATTTCTTGGGTCTCCCACTTTAATTTTTGAAAGAGCATTGGAAACCATTCCAAGGAATTTATCATAAACATCGCTGTGCACATAGAGACGTTCTGCGGCAATGCAAGACTGTCCCGTATTCCAGAATTTGGCCCAGATAAATGCCCTTAGGGCATTTTTGAGATCTGCGTCTTTCCATACCATGAAAGGTGCTTTGCCTCCCAATTCCAGCACAAGCTTTGCCATATTGGAAGATGCTTTTGACATGATCCTCTGCCCTGTAGATGTGGAACCGGTCATGGTCACCAGGCCAACTTTTCTGTGTTCAACGATGAAATCGCCTATTTCAGACCCCTTTCCTGTAACAAAATTGAGGACTCCTTTTGGTACTCCAGCCTCCATGAATTTTCTGACAATCCATTCTGCCGTAAATGGAGTATCACTGCTTGGCTTCAGTATGACAGAATTTCCTGTCATCAGGGCTGGTGCCAATTTCCTTGCCACCATTGCTGCAGGGAAATTCCAGGGAGTGAGAGCAACAACAACACCGTATGGAACCTTGTACTGGAAAATCTTCCTGGATGGTGTATCCCCCTCCACAATCTCTCCGGTAATTTTTCTTGCAAATTCTGCATAATACTGAAGTTGATCGATGACACCATCGGTTTCCTGCCTTGCCTCTATTGTAGTTTTACCATTCTCGTCCTGTAGAAGTTTTTCAAGCTCGGATCTGGATTTTTCTATGAGTTCCTTCGTTTTGTATATGATCTTGGAACGTGCCACTGAGCCCGTGGAATACCATTTTTCAAAGCTTTCCTCAGCAGCGTCGATGGCACTGTTCACATCATCCTTTGTAGCTGCCGGAAACTTACCATACAAATTTCCGGTTGAAGGGTTGTATTTGTTCAGTTCATTTTCATTGCCGGATTTTACCCATTCACCGTTTATGAGTAGTTTCATAATATTTCATGACAGCATATGATAAAGCTGTTTTCCAGTCTGATTGGGAAACCTGTTTCAGTCTTTGCCCGAGGAATTCTCAAGTCTGGCTCTGACCTTTCTGGAGCTGAGTTCCTTGATGACAGTCCTGCCAATTCTTGCTGCAGATCTTGATTTCATTTCAGAAATTCTAATCGCCGTGTCCATTGCCAGTCTGTTGTATTCCATGCAGGACTTGCCTATTTCCCTAAGTGCCCACGAAACTGCCTTTGCCACAAAATTCCTTTCATCCTCAACCGAAGCCAATATACATTCCAGGAAAAACTTTACATCCTTTTCCGTGAAATTCTTCCTGTCAAGCTGAGCAATAATGGAAAATGCAGACCTCTTTACAAACTCTTCATCCCTTGAATACCATTCTTCTGCTGCCTCGATGGCAACTCTGGAATTACATACAAGATTGCCTGTAAAATGATCACACAAATCCCACGAATCTACGTTTCCAACCATTACATTGGCCTCTTCCATTGTGAGCTGTTCAGGCGGAAAGACCATGGTTGCCAGAATCATGGCCTCGTGTATTCCTGTTTTCCATAATTCCATGGCAATGGGTCTGGATTGTTCAATGTGCCTGGCAAATCTTCTTATCTCAGGAACGGGAATACCAAGGGAGTTTTTCTGTGGGATTGAAAACCTGCGCAGGTTGTTCCAATAATCAATGTTTGAAACTTTCTTCAGGCGTTCAACTATGTCATCCCCAGTCTCAGTGCCTTTTGGACCCATTTTTCCTTCCATTGCACTTCATTGAGAGGCACTCTTCTAAAAACCTTTTTCTCTATAAGTGGAAAAGGAAAAAGTACAATGATTTTTTGAAAGATACGTTTACTTGCGGTAGTAACGGCAAGAGCCAGAGCAAAATGAATCAGGAACATTTTATGTATTTAGTTGCTTTTTATTTGTGGATCTCCTCATGGGCCATACCCCGGGAATGGCCAATACAGGTCAGTTTACCTGGTGAATTTTAATGGATTTAGGTCAAATTTCTCCTTGCAATGTGAGCAGCAGAAATAATATTCCTTTCCCTGGTAGTCAGACTTGAATTCTGAATCGTCGTTTACAGTCATTCCGCATACTGGATCAATCTTTTTTCCCATAAGATCGGAGCGTGCGACATTACATAACAGTTTACTTATGGAAATGAGCAGAATTCATATTCTTATCTATCAGTATGAACGGAAAACCCTGAGTGAACCAATGAAATGAGCAATATCTCCAACAGGTCATTGGAAAATATTTGGAACAAGATCAGAAATCCTGCATCACTTTCCTTATTGCTTCCAGTTCCTTGAGAGTTCTTTTTCTTAAAGCTTCCGGGTGCTCATAGGGTTCAAGAAGCCTGCCTTTTTCGATCATCTTCACCATAATATTCTCCATATGCCCTCCACACCTGCAGTTTTCAGTTTTCATAGAAGCAGGTAGAGATAAAATAGAGTGACATTTGCTGCACCTCATGATATTCTTCTTTCCAGAATGCTTGCCGCGTTTTGTCATGGCTGTTCCATTCAGTTCCACGATATCCATTGCGAAATCGTATGGATGTGCAGATGCGATGGAAGTCCCTATGCCAAAGGCTTCTGCTCCTGCTGCTTTCAGTTCAGGGAGATTTTCAAGCTTAAGTCCACCGGATACCATGATCTTTACATTATTGAAGCCCCTGAGATCAAGTTCCCACCTTACCTCTCTAACAATATTGGCAAAGTTACCTCTCCTTGAGGAGGGAGTATCCAGCCTTATGAAGTCCAGATCGGGAAACATCGTGGCTGCCTTTATGGCTGCAAACTTTTCGTCCATGAAGGTGTCGATCAGAACTGTCCTGATACCTTTGGGTCCTGCAGCTTTTACGGTCATTTCCCAGGCCTTGTCGTCGCCGAAAATGAGGGACAGGGCATGCGGCATCGTTCCAACAGGTTTCTTTCCTATGAGTTTTCCACCCAGGATTCCTGATACCCCATCCGCACCCCCGACATAAGCGGCCCGATCAATCATTGGGGAAATTGCAGGATGCATCCGTCTTATGCCGAATGAGTAAAATGGAGTGTCTCCAAGGGCTTCCCTTATCCTTGAGGAGTAGGTTGAAATTCCTGTCGATTGACATATGAAACCAAGAATCGAGGTTTCAAATTCTCCGAAGTCGTCATAGTTTCCCTCGATCCTCATCACAGGAACGGGATTTCCCACCATATCCCTTGGTGGAAGGATGGTGCCTTCCGGTATTGAATATACATCAATGTTCTTGCCAAGAAGGACGTTTAGAACTTCATTCAATCCTGTAAAATTTACCCAGGGGTCCAGAGGCCCAGAAAGCGTAACTTCAGCTACAACATTTGCGTGGTGCTTAACATGTGAAGCGGCACTGAGACTTCTTTCAAAATAAACGTCAGAAGCCTGTCCTGACAGGATCTCCTCGTATGTTGCTGAACTTAGTTGTAATTCCTTATCCTTTTCTGATGCTGTTTTTGATGTCATCCTATATTTCCTCCAGTGCTTCTTTAGATGTCAGGATCCTTGCACCGTAGTTTCTTTTCATGAAAGAAAGTGCCTCAATATGTCTTTCCGGCGACATGGAAGCGCAAAGATCCGATATGACGTTGATGTCATAATATCTGAAATATGCACCTGCCACTGTGTGCTGTACACAAATATCCGTGCTTATTCCGAAGATGTAGAGCTTTTCTATTCCATTTGCCCTCAAATATCCTTCGAGATCCGTATCGTGGAATGCGTCAAAATGTCTTTTGGTTATCCTGTATCCTGGAATTTCCTTAAGCAGATCAACCTGCTGGCTGCCCCAGGTTCCCATAATGCAATGTTCGCCCCATACTTTGAATTCCGGGTCGTTTGGTATATGTGTATCAAGAGTGAAAATGACTTCAGTGTTATTCTCCAGTGTTCGCAGGAAACTGCCTATCCGGGATGATACTTCTATGGATTTCTCTGAACCGAAAATACCTGATACAAAATCATTCACAATATCTACAACTAAAACTGCTTGTTTCATTTCTGTCACCTATGATTTCCACCAGATTGTTTCCTCACCGCGATCTTCAATAGTGATACCCATGTCCCTAAGGCTCTTCCTGATCTCATCTGCTCCAGTAAAATCCTTTTTTTCCCTCATTGACCGCCTTATCCTGAGAAGAAGAGAAATCAATTCATCGCTAGTGGAGTCTTCCTTCTTCCTTGGTATTATACAGGTAAAACTGTCAACCCAGTCTATTGTTTCGATAGCAGTTGCAATTTCCATGGGAGTGAGAGATTCAAGGTTTACATTCCATTTTCCAACAAGTTCGAGTAGATCCCTGAAGACCAGCCTGAAGTCAAAATTCCTTTCCACATGTTCTGAAAGTCTCCTGATTTCGGGGTTTTCATCACTATTTTCATGTGAAGGCTGTTTCAGTTTGAGTTTTCTGTAAAGTGTGTTTATGGCACCAACATTTGCTTTTGCCTCGTTAAGTAAATCCGGCGTGAAATTTACGTTGGACCTGAACTGCACATTGAGAAGGGCATATCTCAATTCTTCCGGCAGATAATCCTCCAGAACCTTTCGGATTGTGACATAGTTCTTCAGTGATTTTGACATTTTTTCCTGATTCACGTTGACCATTGCACTGTGAATCCAGTACCTGGATAGATATGGCTCGCCGCTGATAGATCTCTCCAGTGCGACTTCAGCTTCATGGTGAGGGAAAATCAGATCCATTCCTGCCCCGTGTATGTCGTAAGTTGGTCCAAAGTATTTCTCGGTTATTGCAGTATCCTCAATATGCCATCCTGGCCTGCCATTTCCCCAGGGGGAGTTCCAGAAAGGTTCCCCGGGTTTCATTTTCTTCCATATGACGAAATCCCTGGGATCCCTTTTTTCTTCTGATGATTCGACTCTTGCTCCAGTTCGAAGTGATTCCAGATCCTGGCCGGAAAGCTGCCCATAATCGGGGAACTTGGTAACACTGAAATATACGCCGTCTGTTGTTTCATAGGCATAGCCTTTTTTGACAAGGACCTGTATCTGGCGTATTATTTCATGTATATGCTGTGTTGCCATAGCATAAAAATTAACACTGTTTATCCTTAGTGTTTCCATAATATCAAAGAATTCCTCTGTATATCTCCTGGAAATTACATCATAGGGAACATTTTCCTCATTGGCCCTGTTGATTATCTTATCGTCAATATCTGTGATATTCTGAAGGTAAAATACGCTGTAACCTTTCCTTCTGAGATATTTTACCACAGCATCAAAAAAAGTATAGGTCCTTGCATGACCAATATGAAAACTATCCTGTACAGTTGGTCCGCAAACGAATACCCTGACCACCTGATCATGGTTCAAATCAAGATTTTTTTCTGTCCGGGACAGAGTGTCATATACATACATTTATTGAGGTATATATTGAGGCATTGCTAAAAATTTGTTCTTTTGTTTTAAGGCAAGGTTTGATCACTGTTCTGAAATGACACTGGTATTCAGGTAATCCTTTACCCTGCTTGAAAGAAGCCTGGAACCTATGCAGAGAACTTTTTCCTTTTCAATGTCAACTACAGAAATAGTTGCGTTTCTTATATTCAGGCCATAACTCTCAAGTTCATCCATTCCGAGAAACATAGAGATGGCTGCCCTTATGGGGAACTCGTGGCTGACCATTATCCAGTTTCCCTGTACTTCTCTGAAAAGATCCCTGAACCTTTTCTGGTGAGATTCCCATGTCTCCATTCCCAGTTCTTTTCTGCTCATCCTTGGTATTTCATGAAAAGATGTGTTGTTGTATTTGCCAAGTCCCGATTCAACCAGTCTTGGTTCAATGAATTCTGCTATTCCCTTTTTTTCCGATATGATCCTGGCTGTTTCTCTGGCTCTTTGAACAGGGCTGGAGGCAATAAAATTCACCTTAATGCCGGAAAGTTGCGTAGCTGCATTTTCAGCCTGCTTTTTCCCCTCATCGGTCAGAGGGTAGCCGCTATAATCGGCCGAGACAATATTTTTCACATTTGTTTCACTCTGACCGTGTCTAACGAGGATTGCTACAGCCACATTCGTATATTGAAAACATCCTATTTAAGTAAACTACAACACGATCAGGAAAAATGGAAGATGTGGTTCATAAAATTCAATAATGATTATAAGGACAGCATGACTTTTCCATAAACCCGGAACCCAATATTTACGGTGTAAATCATGGTAGAAAAAGAATATACAAACAGGCTCATCAACGAGAAAAGCCCCTATCTGCTTCAGCATGCCCACAACCCTGTGGACTGGTATCCATGGTCTGAAGAAGCTTTCCAGAAGGCCAAGGATGAGAATAAACTGGTTTTTCTGAGCATTGGTTATTCAACCTGCCACTGGTGCCACGTAATGGAAAAGGAGAGCTTTGAGAATGAATATGTGGCAAGAGAGATGAATGATCTTTTTGTCTGTATAAAGGTGGACCGGGAAGAAAGACCGGACATAGACAGTGCATATATGACCGTGAGCCAGATGATGACAGGAACTGGCGGGTGGCCACTTAATATAATCATGACCCCTGAAAAAGTGCCTGTTTTCGCACTTACATATATCCCCAGGGAAAGCCGCCGTGGAATGGTGGGCATCATTGATCTTACAAGACAGCTCAAGGAACTCTGGACCCAGGGAAAGGAAGAGATCGAACGCAGGGCAGAGGATGTCCTGAACAACCTGAAGAGGGTAACGCAGAGCAGGAAAGGTAAGGTTGTCAACCAGGAAACGCTTGACAACATCATATCACAGTTAAAACGAAGTTATGACAGAGAATATGGGGGATTTGGCAACGCACCCAAATTTCCTTCACCCCATAATCTCATGTTTCTTATGAGGGCATACAGGAAATCCGGAGACGCTGAACTTCTCCAGATGGTGAAGAAAACCCTGGTTTCAATGCGGATGGGCGGGATATATGATCATATAGGTTACGGATTCCACAGATATTCAACTGATGCCGGATGGTTTCTCCCACATTTTGAGAAAATGCTCTATGATCAGGCGTTCCATCTTATGGCATACACTGAAGCTTACCAGGCCACGGGTGATAAGCTATTCAAAGACGTGGTATACGAAACAGTTTCATTCATCGAAAGAGAGATGACATCGCCGGATGGCCCCTTCTATAGTGCAATAGATGCAGACAGTGAAAACGAGGAGGGTAAATTCTACACATGGAGAGCCGCAGAAATTCTCCAGACACTTGGCAAGGAGGATGCCGAAATATTCATGTCTGTGTATAACTGCGATCTTTCTGGAAACTACATAGAAGAAGCTACTGGCAGAAGTACCGGCAAGAACATCCTGTTTCTAAACGAGACCCTGGAAAATGAAGCAAACCGGTTGGGGTTATCAGTGGAAGACCTGAACCAGATACTTGATCGGAGCCGTGAAAAACTCTTCGAACAGAGGCTGAAGAGAACAAGGCCTCACCTCGATGACAAGGTCCTTACAGACATTAACGGCCTTATGATTGCAGCACTATCAAAGGCACACAGGGCTTTTGGAGAAGAGCAGTTTCTGGCTGCTGCAGAGAAATCAGCAGAATTCGTCTTAAACAGGATGTACAAGGATGGAAAATTGCTTCACAGATACAGGGACGGTGAGGCAGGAATCAATGGATATCTCGACGATTATGCATTCTTCACTTTTGGGCTTCTGGAGCTTTTTGAAAGCACCATGAATGTAAAATATCTCGAAACCGCCAAAACACTTTCAGATACATTGGATAAACTTTTCAAGGACGATGCAGAGGGGGGATTTTTTGGATATCCATCTGATGGGGAAGTTCTGCCCGTGAGAATGAAGGAGGGACATGATGGGGCAATTCCATCTGGAAATTCCGTACAGATGCTCAACCTAATCAGAATAGGAACCATTCTCTCTGATCTTTCCATGAAGGACAGGGCCGATGAGGTTGCCAATGCCTTTGCATCGGATATAGAAAGGGGTGCTATGTACCACTGCTTCATGGGAATAGGGATAATGCAATCAATGGGAACAAATTATCTTGTTAGAATCGGTGACAAACACCCTCAATCTGAAAAGACATTACAATACTTGTGGCAGAGTTTTCAGCCATTTTCCGAAATCCTTCTGGTAAAGAAGGAAAAGCAGGATTTGCTCAGAATAATAGGAGAACCTGAAGAGGGAGACCCCTACGGGAAGATGCTTGTCTGCATTGAAAATAGCTGTCTACCGCCGGCACAGGATCTGGAACAGTTGAAGAAATTGATCGATGATTGATCTTTATTTCACAACAAATTAATTAATTTTTAAAAATTATATTGGTTGAGTTAAAGGATAAGTGACTATCGTGCCGCCTGTTTTCAAATCCTTGAGGCTTACCTGCTGGATACTCTGATCCCCACTGGCATTATTTACGGATTTTATTAGGACAGTGGTTGTTACTCCAAAATAAGACGAAGCTCCGCTTACTGATATGTTCCAGAGCCCTCCAATTTCAACGGTCTTGTTATATTCAGTCATCAGATTGACATCCTTTACAGTGTTGTTTGTTGTTGTAATAACCATTTCAACCTGTGACAGACTAATGTTGCCACTGTACTGCTGAACATATAAAGTATATATTGGTGGCGATGTTGAATCAGTAGTTACCTCAATTGAAGCTGAAGGTGTCGAGGCACCAAGGAATGTAGTATAACCGCCAAGGATAGTATAAAGAGTTGCTGCAAGGACCACCGTTATGGCTACAAGCAATATTGTTGCTATAATTGGCGAAACTGCCTTGTCATCATTAAGTATGACCTTTTTCATCTGCACCACACTATAGAGTAAAATCTATACCTTAGTTCTATACTTAAAACTTGGCACAGTTATTACGAAAAATTCGCCATATTACCTACATTAATGATGCAAGGGAAGGCAGTTTCACAAAGTATTTTCCAGTTATGTATTTAATCATGTAGGAAAAAATGCAGGAAATTCTGTCTTATGAAAACGATTACATACTATTTCATTTCGATAAGATCTTTGAGCCATTTTCATTATAAAAACCGTCTAATAGATGTCGGGGAATCAATTCGAAATACTGGTTTATGCAATTTCCATCAGGGATTCCTAGCTCACTGCACTCATTATTCCTGAATTCAGGGTAATTATTGATATTGTACTGATTCTCCTCTTTCATGGAAATGCCTAATGCATAGTTATTCTTTGAATAATAATGCATAATGCTGAAGAGCGGAAAAGTTCCCACCTTGTGAACAAGGGACATGTCGCCAAGTATGGAGTCGCAACCGACCAGTGCAAAATCAGCTTTCCTGCAGGCAATATTCATAGAAGCATCCGTGAGTAGAGTTGCCCTTATACCGAGTTTAATAAGTCTTCTGTACAGAGAAGTGCCTTCCAGCATTGGTCTGCTTTCCAGAACATACACATTTTCAATTTTGTTCCGGGAATTTACTATAGCATCCTCTACCTGGGAACTCCTGCTGATTGTGACCAGTTTTGTCCTCTCCAGGAATAAAGAGGCAACCTTTTCTGTTGCCATACGGGCCTGTTTAAGTATACGCTTCCGAATTTCATCAGATAGTTTCTTAATGTCTTTTCCGGAAATGACTGCCGCCTGAAGTTCAAGAATGGTGTTTCTGACGAGACCCATTCCTGCAAATTTGGAATACAATACTTCTCCAAACTGATTCAACTGTTCTGTCTCGAGATAGGAATACTTTTGAAAGAATTCTGATACTTTCAGTGCAAGATCCTTTGAACCTGAAACATTGTCTTTAATTAACTCGCTGAAATATAACCGGGGATCAACATTGTCATCCATATGGGCCTCCATCCCGAGATAAGGAAGAGTATCAGGGACCTATCATGTTTCCTTCTGCCACAATTGCACTTGGTTGGGCATCAATCTCAAATGGATCCTTGTTCCAGACTGTGAATGAAGCAAGTTTTCCCTCGCTTATGGTGCCGAGATCCGGAAGGCCGAGTATCTCAGCTGGTTCCCTTGTAAGCTTTGTTATGGCTTCCTCCCTGGACATGCCGAATTTTAGGAAATGCCTCATAGTGAGGAAAAGGTTTCTTTGCAGAATTACAGGATGGTCAGACATCATGCAGAATTTCACTCCGGAATCCATGATAAGTTTGCAATTTCTCCAGCTCTCATGTTTAAGTTCCACCTTATAAGGGTGGGAATCCAGTGGGCCGTATATGAGAGGAATGTTTCTTGCCTTCATCTCTTTAAGTACTTCAGGCCTGTAAAAATCCATCCCATGATTCACAATTGCCTTGAAACCAAATTCGTCCATCATGCTCATCAGAACATATGCATCGTCTTCTCTGTGAAGATGGGTCATCAGCCTGTCTTCCCCCTTAAGAATACGCATGAATACTTCATCCAGAGGTTCAACTTCATCCTGAACTTTCTTTCCTGCTTCAATGAGTGAAAGCAGCTTTCTTGCCTTGATGAAGTGTTCCCGTAATAGGGCAATCGCTCCCATCCTTGTTGAAGGCCTCTTGCCTTCCCAATCTTTCGTACTTCTTGGATTGTAACCAAGAGCTGTTTTGATTCCTATGTCCTTCACGTATGCGTCTTTTATGTTTGAGGCAAATGTCCTGAGAAGTACAGCCTTTCCTCCTATGGGGTTGCCACTTCCCGGGAGTACAACAGAATAAAGAACGTTGTTTTCAACAGAATCCCGGAAGGCAGCATCATCCATATACACACTGTGAAGGGCATTTACAAGTGGGTAAATTGGATCCATGTGCTCATTCGCCTCATCCTCATTTGATGGCTCTCCTGCCCTTGCCATCCCTATGTGTGAATGTGCATCAATGAAAGCAGGTGTTACAAAGCCTTCGGAAATTAATTCTCCATCTGGTTTATTCTTAGTAACTTCAATGATCCTGCCCTTGTCAAAAACTATGTAAACATTCCTCAGTACTTTCCCATCATTGTAGAGTGTTGAAGCCTTTACAAATTTCATAGCTCATGATTGGAAACTACATATTTTCAATTTACGCAACTGAAATTGTTCTGAAGGTTGCAGAACATTGAAAACTATCCCCGGGCTGTATGGTGGCCAGCCCGATTCCATTATTATAGGCGTCTGGGGCACCGCTCATTGGTTCTGCTGCAACGGATATTTTTCCTGCGTATTTTCCGTTATACAGAACCAGATACGGCATATTGGATGTTTCAATTCTTATTTTTCTGTCGCCTGCAACAAGAGTGGGGATGCTGTTCGTGATATACGTGTTGTCGAATGTTATGCCGGTTTCTGAGTTCAGGCATTTTGGTTTCACAGGTGTAAGGCTTCCATCCGGAAAATATTCCGATTCGTAGTTAAGTCTTAATAGATTCTGAAAAGACTCCAAATGCCAGGAACCGTTGAAATTAAAATATGGGTGCATTCCAGCTACGAAGGGAGCAGTTACTTTACCCATGTTTATGGCTTCGATTGAAGTTGTAAACGCATGAGCACTGATTAAGAATGTTACTTTGAGGCGAAGGTCAACCGGATATCCGGAATTGGTCATGTCCAGAGTACCTACAACTTTATTTTCAGCTGCTTTTTTCAGGTCCCATTTCATGTCCCTGGTGAAACCGTGGATGCTGTGATCCCCATTATTCTGCGGAAGATAATATTCCTCTCCCTCCCACAGATACTTTGCATTTCGTACACGGTTTGCAAATGGCAGGAGGATCGCCATCCCACCATGAGTCTGTTCCCCGTCTTCACTGGGTTTCAGTATTTCACTGCCGCTGAGTTTCAGGGATTTGACATAAGCCCCTTTTTCAGTAATTTCTGCTCTGCTTTTGCCATCTTCAAGGAACATTACCTCTCACTCCTGAATATATAAGGCTCGAACTTTCTTAAGTTTTTTTCAAAATCCGAATTCTTCAAATGTCATTGAAATCCGTAATAAACCATTTTTCAAAATGTATAATCGCTAACCTTAATTTATAAATCCCCCTACGGTGATGTTGAAGGAAATTCAGGTCACAGATGATGTTTTCATAACAGAATTACACTGCATATTCTTAAGGGATATTTCCACAGCGGTGGTTTCTGATCTGCATCTGGGTTTTGAAGAGGAAATGAATCTGCACGGCCTCTTTCTTCCAAAACTTCAGCTGGATCATGTGGAGGGCATGATTGACAAAATAATTGAAAGATACAACCCTGAAAGGCTCATTATAAACGGAGACTTCAAACATGAATTCTCAAAAAACCTCCCTCAGGAGTGGGATGACATCATGCATTTCATCAACAGATATGAGAAACAGCTGAAGCTCCATTTCATCAGGGGAAATCATGACAATTACCTCATCACCATTCTTAAGAGAAAGAATATAGAAATCACAGAGACTTTTGAGAACGAAAGATATTACATATATCATGGTGACAGGGACCAGAAGCTGAGAAAAATTACAATATTAGGTCACGAACATCCATCTCTTGTTCTAAGGGACAGGGTTGGAGGCATGTTCAAGATTCCGGCATTTGTGTTCAACGAGGAATCCAAAGTTCTTATAACTCCTGCCATGAGCTTCTTTTCTTCTGGCACGGACGTAGCTCAGAGCCTTTTGAGTGAAGAACATTTCACACCAGTTCTCAGACACACAGATTCCGGGAAATTCAGGGTGTTTGGAATCACAGAGGAATTTGGACTTGTGGATTTTGGTTATCTGAGAGATCTACAGGCAAACAGACGTTAGAAAGTGTAAAAGTTTCAACTCCCATATTTTTACTGTCGGAAGAAAAATGCTTAATGACTCACCATATCACAAAAGAGCTTTTATAAAACTGTGTAATCAACGGTAAAGCCCTGGTAGTGTAGCGGCCTATCATACGAGCCTGTCGAGCTCGTGACTCGGGTTCAAATCCCGGCCAGGGCGTCTCATACTAAGCGGGTTTAGCTTCCCACTCATTTCTGTGAAGTCAAGGTCTATATCCCTGACACTGTCAATTGCGTCATCTGTGGCCATCTGAATATATTCCTTTATTGTTTAAAATTTGCTGTATTGCGTAGAGTTCCAATAACAGCAACATAGACATTATGTTCCGATCGGCAGCTGTTAAAATTTAATTTTAATCAACCTGCAATTTTTTCACACTGATAGGTCAATTATATAAGAACTGGCGAAGCAATTATTCCAATACCGTTACGGAAATGCTAATCGGTTTGCAACTCTGTCCAAACTCTCAACCATTTCTATGTAATTTTTGTGTTCAGACCTGGCAGGCCTGTTCCAATGGCTTATAATGCCCTTAAGAAATGCAGACTGGAGTTCCTTTTCAAAGATATAATATGACACCTGTTTTTGAGGGCTCAATTCTGTATGAAGGAATATTGGGCCCGAATATTTCTTTATGACTTCATTTGAAAAATCTTGGAAGAAATGGGACTTGACCGAAAATTCCACCAGGTTTTCTTCTCTGCTTATTACTTTCCCTTCAACCTGTCCTTTCATGTCCGATGTATCGGTTTTGAAGATGAGCGTCTCTCTTTCGCCATCCGTAAACTGCTTGAGAATGTATGAACCCCTGTTCATCAGAACACCTTCGTTTTGAGTTTCTATTTCATTTGCCTCAAATAGCCATACAGTTTTAACCAGAAGAAAATCGCCAAGATCATTGCCACTTTTTGCATAGAGCTGCAGCAGATATGGCAGCTGCCCTTTCTGGGTTCCTGAATAAATAAATTCCTTTGGAAAAATGTGGTCTTCTATGAGGAATTTAGTAACCAGGTCGTTTACCTGTTTGGTAACAGAGTGATGGTATTCCACGCTTATGTATACCGCACCATTTGAGTGAAACATATTTGGATTTACACAACACCCAGGTATAGAGTTAAGGGCTTCAAAAAATGGTGCTATAAAACCGGGAAAATCAATTTCAAGTATAGTGTTTCGAACCTCGGAATTATTTATTCTGCCCAATGACATAAGAAATTTTTTCAATCCTTCTTTCTCTATTGTTGTAGGCTCGAACCCGAGATTGAGATAACATTTGTAAGATGAGCCTTCCTTGGCAACAAGTATAAAACCATCCTTCAAAACGGAATTTGCATCTGATAGACTAAGTTTTTTGGGAATGAGGTTTTCTATCTTGATAATCGTACAGGTATCCAGTGTTTCTGTGCAAAACATTAAGAGTTCTCCCTTTAGTTTTTCGAGACTGTCAACTCTCCGTTGATAGCCTGTGGTACCAGTATGATGTTTTGAGCAGTCCCTCATCTGTCTTGAATCTCTTCTTCAGCAGCTCGGATCGCATGGAAAAATGATGCTCTGCAACGTTG
>JAJZJR010000043.1 GCA_021810045.1 Thermoplasmata archaeon | reverse complement strand
TGTCTTTCCTTCCGTTGTATTCAATGGTGAAGAATCCCTCGGGAATGTCAATGTTAGGGGTTCCATATTCACCCATGGTTCCAAGCTTCAGTAAGTGTGCTTCTGGAACAATATCCTTCATGGCGTAAACCAGGTTAATGGTTCCACCCATGTTCTGGATTAGCGTTTCTCTTGCCTGTTTCAGACCAATCATGGAATATGGTGCAGATCTCTGCTCTGCAAGATGAACAAAGGCATCAGGTTTCGTCTTTTCAACCACAGAATACATGAATTCTGGATCATTTACATCTCCATGGAAAAATTCTATATTTTCTCCTGTCTTCTCCTTTACTGTCTTTATTCTGTTCTCCATGGTCTCAATGGGAGTGACCGATTCTGATCCAACCTCCTTCACCCTTGTCCTTGTGTATAATGAATCCACTCCAACAACCTGGTGACCTTTTTTTATGAGTCTGAGGGCAAGGGCCCATCCTATGTAACCATCAATGCCAAGGATCGCAACCTTCATGATGCCTTGACATAAAGAAAAGAATTTAATCCTTTGCCAAGGGAAATTGATCATGGGCAGATAAAAAATAAGTGAAGGAAAAGGAGTTATGACATTTCTGTTCTCAACTATGGCAATGAAACAAGGCTCAGGATACCTGAATGAAAATTCAAAAAAAACATTCAGATGGAATGACAACCACAAGTTCGGCAGTTGCTCGTCATTGATAATTAAGATAGATATAAATACAGAGTGCCTTTTCTATGATATCTTATGAGAATGACCTATGCCAGAGGCAGGATAATTCTGGAAGATCCACCAGCAAAAATACCGGATTATGTTCTTTTCGATGAAAGAATCAACAGGTATGTTGCAGAGGGATATCGTTACTCATCTCTCAGGAAGGATTTTCCAGATGCGGATGATCTGGTTTTTAAAAAATGTAAATTATCACTGGCACATGAAGAAAAGCTCAGGAATTATCAGAAAGAGGCTGTGAAGATATGGGCATCAAATGATCATTCCGGCATCGTTGTCCTGCCCACCGCAGCAGGAAAGACGCATGTGGGAATTGAGGCCATCGCACAGGTTGGCACCAGCACCCTGGTCATAGCTCCCACCATAGAACTTGTGCAGCAGTGGCAGGAAAAACTCTCAAAGGTGTTAAGCATAGAAGTGGGCCAGCTTGGCGGAGGAGAGAAGGAAATTAAGGATATTACAGTAAGCACATACGACTCGGCTTATCTCATGGCAGAAACACTGGGAAACAGGTTTCAGTTCATTCTTGTGGATGAGGCGCACCATCTTGCGGCTGAAAAATATATGGATATTGCGAGAATGTATGCTTCACCCTACAGGCTGGGATTGACGGCAACCTTCGAGCGCCTTGATATGCTCCACAAGAATCTTGAACACTTCATGGGTGGAAAGGTTTTCGAGCTCGGATATGAGGAGCTTAACGAATTTCTGTCAGACTATGAAATAGTGAGGATTCCTGTTGAACTTGAACCGGAAGAGGAAATTGAATATAACAGGAACCGTGAAATTTTCACTTCATACCTGAGAAGGCACCGTATCACCATGAGGGGGCCATGGGATTTTGAAAAATTCATCCTCTCCTCATGGAATCCGGAGGGAAGGGAGGCATTGATAGCATGGAGGACAGCAAGGGAAATAGCCTTCAACGCAAGGGTCAAGGTGGATACAGTGCGTTATGTGCTGTCAAAGCACAGAGGTGAGAAAACCATAATCTTTTCAGAGGACACAGCTTCAGCATATCTGATCTCAAGGGAATTCCTGATCCCATGTATTACATACCTGACACCAGGAAAGGAGAGAAAGAGATATTTCGAGATGTTCAGAAATGGTGAAATAACTGCACTTACAACATCAAGGGTACTGGATGAAGGAATAGACGTGCCTGATGCCTCAGTGGGCATTGTGCTCAGCGGATCAGGAAGCACAAGACAGTTCAGACAGAGGCTTGGCCGTCTGCTGCGACCCTCAGAGGGAAAACATGCAACCTTTTATGAGATCATCGCAAGCGGCACAAGCGAATATGGAACTTCAAGGAGGAGAAGAAAAGGTGTTCCCCGTTCAGTTGATGGCAGTAAGGCGTAGCAGGAACGGTACTGTCAGGAGTGTTTTTCTTTCCGATGAAAACAGTGACTACAGCCTATCGGTAATGGGCGTATTTTCAAGAAGCGTCGGCAGGACAAGGCTTGAGATAGAAAAGGAACTGAAGGTTGTTGAGCTTAAGTCCCAGAACCCGAAGATACTGAGAGGGCTTGCTCTGGTGATGTTCAGGCTTTCCGGGATGGAGAGGGCTTCAAAACTGGATCCTGCAATTGTGAGGAACACGATTTTTTCCAGGGCAAAAACACCTGCCATCACAGAGGAGGAGAGGAAAAGGATCATACAAAGCGTTGCAGATGATATGCACACCACACCTTCTGACATATACATGGCAATGTATGCTGACAATGAGGATAATGAAATATTGAGGGAAGTTCCTGTAATTGCTCCGGAAAAGGTATCCAAAATATACAACATGGAGCAGATTGAGACCGTGATCCTGAAATCACTCTGGATAGACATTCGCACATCCTCCAACATGGGCAGGTTTATCAGGAGGGTAAGGTCACTGGGCCTCCTATACTCAGAATCAGTGGAAAATGGTCTTCCTGTCATAAGGGTAAGCGGCCCTGTTTCGGTCCTTGAGCAGAGCGGACGCTACGGTTCGAAACTTGCTTTGCTCGTAAGGTATATACTCAGGTTCAGCGACTGGGAACTCGACGCCTCCGTCAGGTTGAAGAATGGAGACGATAAGAGTGAATTCATGTACCATCTCGATCATTCTGTGTCCGAGTACACAGGCATAGAGGATCAGACCCAGGAGAATCTACCATCCTTCGTGATTCCCAATCCACCGCCAATGAAGACAGGAAACCGTACATTATATCCCGATTACGCCATTTCACTGGAATCCGCAACCATTAACCTGTTCCTCACAACGCCTAAATATTTTGCTGAAGATCTGAAGGATTTTGCTGGCATTCAAGATCATGGAATTCAAGCTGAGCTGTTATGCGTTGCAGGGAAAGGAGAAAAATGCCCGGAAGGAGCAATATGCATCAAGGACCCGGTGGAATGGTTTGCCTTGAAGGATCAGTTTGCGAAAATGAAGAAAAAAGATATGCCACCCTCGCCAGAAAAATATCAAAATTCAATGCCGAAGCATCAGGCAGCGAAAACAAAGAAAAATGACATCAGGGATTTTCACAGGGAACAGGTGGCTGTAAATCCTTCAGCAACAGAAAAGAGCATACCAAAAGGAGACATGGAAAAGATAAAAGCGCACCTGCATGCACTATATCCTGACAGTGAAGCCATGACTGATTATCTGGAATTCATGGGATTTCCGGTGGAAAAAACCCTTGAGGAAGCCGGATTCAGGACACGCTGGAAGGGTCTGAGGCTTATTGTCACTGAGGATTAGAGTGTTATAGATAACGGAATGGATTGTTTGCAACCATAGACTAAGGACATCTTAGCGTGTCTCCTTTCTGGCATAGTGTTATCGTTCCATTTACCGTGTCAATCAAATTTTTGAAGGATGTTGCATCACTTATAGCCCTTATTGCTCCAAATTCCATGGTTTTATTCCGGGAAAAGCACTGATTAATTTGTTTGCAGAAGCTAACATTGTTTATCCTCCGGCAATCACACCATCAATAAGTATAACATTTTCAGGCTCTGCAGCAATTTTTTTCACGGACATAGAATCATAGTGTACTGCAGGAGTGGGCAATTTAATTATGTGTGTTAAATGAAAAGTATTGTGATCGCTTTGACAACAATGGTGTTCTGAACGTATGTGTATGAGCCTATGGCCTCGTTCTGGATAATCTCACACTAACTTTAATATTCAGTTCACCAAACATATTATATTCACTTGCAATCAATGTGAAGTGAGTTTTCTCTTAAGCTTTGTGGACATATTCTTTCCGCTCTTCGTGGTGATCGATCCCTTCGGAACCATGGTTCTCTTCATGACCATGACCACAGAATATTCTGTATCAGAACAGAAGGTTGCCGCAAAGGATGCTTTTGTGTACGGATCCATCATACTGGTGTTTTTCTCCGTCACGGGCTCCGTGATACTTTCACTCATGGGCATTTCCTTAACTGCCATACAGATAGCCGGAGGAATAATTCTCCTGATCATGGGAATTGAAATGGTGAGGGAAGGGGACAGGCCAAAATCCACAGGGAAGACATTCAACAATCCCGATCTTGGAATTGTCCCTTTTGCAACACCACTTCTTGCAGGCCCTGGGGCCATATCACTCGTCATAATACTATCAAGAGAGGGCCTGCTTTCTGCAGTTATAACTATTATATCAGTCCTGGCCATATTTGTGATGGTGTTCATACTTTTTTCATATTCAAGGCAGATATCCAGGGCCATCGGTGACAAACCAATGAAAGCCGTCACAAGGATATTTGGGCTTTTTGTTGCGGGTTTTGCCATACAGTTCATACTGGATGCAGTTCTGATTATTGCTGGTGTTTGAAGCATTCAATATCAAACAATCCCGTTCCAGGATAGTAAATATCTGAAAAGCATTCTTTAATTTCAGATCAAGAAATGTGAAATTTTAAATTCGTAATCTGCTGGATGTCAGACAAGCCAGTGATTATGGTTATGAAAATTCGATCACCGAGGATAATTTCATGGATATCTTGGAAGAAAACTACGAGAAAATTGTCATGGCCATACAAACATGTGAGGAAGAGATAAAAAAATTAACAAAAAACTAGCTGGAATAAAGTTTAACATTCATGAGCCGGAAATCCCGCATTATTCATGGGTGGGATGAGAGGGGATTGCCAGTCCCCGGTTTAAATTCACTAAAAAAATTATAAGCCTTCCAGCATCTCCAGACTTTTCACATTGTGAGTTTTTATGGGAGTATGAATAAGATATTGAGAACACAATTTAAAAAATGGCTTGACATGCGATGATTTTGAGCTTATTTGTGAAATCCATTGAATGCAAGGTTTCTTTGTTATATCATGCCTTGAAGTCCTGAAGGGATATCTTCAAGATGCCCTGAAAGCAATCCCTTAGCACCAGTTTTTCTAATTAACGGAGCAATGGCATCCAATGAGGCACGAGATTTGCTGCCAGTATCATCAGGCCAGATACCTGAGGGATAATAGCTGAGTTTACCGTTGATTCCATAGGCAGAATCGCCAACTATCATGTAATCTCCGAAAGTCAGGGCAAATTCATGCTGTCCCGGAATATTGTGAGCTTTAATTCCGAAAGGCAGGTTGGTTGATCCACCATATTGTTTCCCGTGCTTCATGTTGTACAAATCGATGAACATGTTGACTACTGCCTCATCCTCGTCAATTTCCTTGATATCTGGAAAAAACAGAGGTATGTCCAGCTGCCTGGAAAGCAAAGGTGACCCGCGGATATGCGGGTGAGATGTCATTATTACTGCTTCAGGTTCCCCCAGCACCTTAATCATTCTGTTAAGTCCCGGCATGGCCACAGGATCAATAAGAACTGCCTTGCCTTCTTTCAGCAGCAAATGAGAATACATCATTATGCCTGATTCCCCATCAATGGTCCCCCACCTGAAAATATTTTTAGCAACAGGCTCAAACATGATATATTGATCCACCTTCACAATATAAAGATTTTCCATGAATACTATATGATTTCACTTCATTTTTTGGTCTTTTTTTCCAGTGGTTCAGAGAAAACTGCAGTGAAGAAATTATCTGATCCGCTGCAACGCAAACATTTTTCTGCGCACAAATAACGGAAAAATGGGAATAATAAAAATGATTTACTGTGGCTATATGGTGAATTCTTTCCCGTTGTAGGGGAGTATCACGTTATAGTTCCCCAGATCCTCAAGGAGTGCTTCCCTGTTTTCTCCATGGCACAGCATCACGTTGGTCGGCGAGCATTCCTTTATGAACTTCACCAGATCGTCATGCCCTGCATGGGCGGACATATCAAAGAATTCCACCTGCATTTCAGGCTTGACTTCCATTCCTGATATGTTCAGTGTTCCATGTTCCACCAGTGATCTCCCGTTTGTGTTCTCTGCCTGGTAGCCAGTCATGAATATGGCGCTTTTTGGATCATTCACATATTTCTCTATATAGGAAAGAACAGGTCCTCCGTCCAGCATTCCGGATGTGGATATGATGACATCAATATTGTCGAGATTCTCTCTCATTTTCCTGCCCCTGATCTCCTTTATCCTTCCAATTGCCTTCCTGAATTCCTTATCCGACCTGAGATAGCCAGGTGTGTTCAGGTATATGCTGGTGATGAGGTTTCCCATTCCATCCGTTCCTATCCTGTACGGAAGATCTGCCAGTGACATGACCAGTTCCTGGAGCCTTCCCATGGCAAAGGATGGTATAATGACCTTACCACCATGTTCCACCACCTCTCCAACCCTGTCCCTGAGTCTCTTCCTGACATCTTCCCGATCCTCATGGTTCTTTCCTGCATATGTGCTCTCCACAATGAGGTTCTCCGTCTTCTGCGGTTTTGCACCGGAAAGTAGCTTGGAATCCCTTGTATAGAGATCACCTGTGACCATGATTTCCTGGCTGTTGACAAACTTCCACATGGTGGATCCTGGTATGTGCCCTGCAGAATATGGTGTGATCTCGCTGTCCATGTAATCTATCTTCTTTCCATACTGTGCAATATTCATCATGGTGTACATCTTCTCAATGTCATCCCTGGTGAATCTCTCCACATACCCCTCCAGTGCAGTCACCTTCACCGAATCATTTAGCATGGGCCTTGTGGTGTTGGCTGTCATCTCCGTGGCAAAGACCTCCACTTCGCTCCCCTGGTAATATATGGGCATGGCGCCTATGTGATCCAGGTGTGAGTGAGTGATGAAAAGTCCGTTTATGTCTTCCGGGGGCAATGGGAACATTGGAGGCTTTTCCGGTATCACTCCATAATCAACCTGGAACTTCGAACCATCGGTTTCCAGTAATATTCCAAGCCTTCCAACTTCCTCTGCCCCTCCCAAAAATTTAATCTTCATGTAATTTACAACCTCGCGTCTTTCAACCTTTCAGAGCATTTGCATTTTCTTTCAGATGCATGTGCCTGAATAAAGTCCTTTACTATTTTTTCTGTTTTTTCCTCGTTTTCCTTCAGTGTTTTCATGACCTCGGCAGCTTCCACAGGTGTGTCCGACCATACATCGTAGTCGGTGACTGTGGCAATCATGCCATAGCACATCCCAAGCTCATTGGCAAGGTTGATCTCCGGCACCAGCGTCATCCCTATGATGTCTGCAAACTGCCTGAACATCCTTGATTCTGCCCTTGTGGAGAATCTTGGCCCCTCAATGACCATGTATGCCCCGCCCATGTGTGTCGGGCCATATCTTCTGGATGCCTCATTGAGCTCATTGCTCATAACAGGGCAGAATGGATCTGCTGATGATATGTGCACAACATCGGGACCATCATAAAAAGTGAGTTTCCTGTTTTTCGTGTAGTCCACATACTGATCAGGCACAACAACGTCTCCCGGCTTCATGTTCTCCTTCAGCGAGCCTACTGCATTTATTCCCAGTATCTCATCCACTCCCGCTTCTTTCATGGCCCATATGTTTGCCC
>JAJZJR010000042.1 GCA_021810045.1 Thermoplasmata archaeon | reverse complement strand
TGTTTAAGATTTAGCCCATTAAGGGTCTGTGGGGTAGCCTGGTATCCTTCCAGCTTCGGGAGCTGGAAACTCCGGTCCAAATCCGGGCAGACCCACTATTAACTATGTTAATTTTGTTTCCTTATGTTAAAAAATGTTCATTTTAGAGTTTCTTTAAACGATAAATTATTGGTAATGGGTCACTTTCTGGGACTTATAAATCTTCAAATAAAAATAAACCACTTTTTACTTATCAGATAGGGCATGAATAACTTTATACTTATACCTGTGGTTAAAATATGACAATAGTTTTATAAAATTTAAGTTTAGTCTATTTTTAGGAATTATATATGAACCAGAGAGGAAACATAAAAAATTGGCATTTCTGATAATTAAAACTCTCATTGTTCACTTTACCAAATCACATAGGTATTTTATAAACCATCACGAGACTTGCTATAATATTGCGGTACATTTAACTGAAGAGTCTGTTGCTATTTTTTTACCTCAATAAGGAAATATCCAAATCGATATTCAGGGTTGTAATCATAAGAGAGTAATTTTCCTCCTTCAAACCGGTTTCCTTTCCTCGAATCGTCACATAAAATCTTATTGATTTTGATACATAAATCATTTTTATCTTTAATATAATAATTTTCAATGTTTTTATCACTTGCGTTACAGCGCTCATCTAACGACTTATTTGCCGATAGAAAAACTAGTATGAATTTATTCTGAATTTGTTGATCAAGCATGTTTGGAATATTCAAGAGCTTTTTGATATCTTTTGCGATATTCGAACTATCCTCACCATTATAGAAATAAGGCTTTAAGTCAAATTTATTCCCATGTTGACAGCCGACAAATATGTGTTTTAATTCTATCCAGTATGCTTCACTATTCAATTCAATTTTTAGGTCAACCTTTTTTCTCTTGTCGTTAGGGGGTGAAACTTCTCTGTTTTCTATTCCCATTTCAAAAAACCGATCATTAATATATTTCATTAATTCACCCATGAACCATCTTTCTATTTGCATCTGAAGATTAAAAAAAAGACTCAGGTAATCCTGCTTGGTTGCTGCCAAGTGTAAATAGAAATTTTGGATTTTTTCTTCAAATTTTTCTTCTTTCATTTATTTGTAGTTTACCTCAACATAAAATACTTTGGTTTATTCTAATTAATAAGAGTCTCGTCCTGACATTGAATGGACGGTATTTCTTGATTCCTAAGTCTTCCTTTTTATTTAGATCAGATCAAAAACCATAAGAGATGTGATTTCATATAATATTTATGAACGATAATTTCAATTCTGTTACAAATTTCATATGGAACGTTGCAGACTTACTGAGAGATGTGTACAAAAGAAAAGACTATCCTGACGTAATATTGCCTTTTACTATCTTAAGACGACTGGATTGTGTTTTATCTGAATCAAAGGATGAAGTACTTGCATCATACCAGAAATACTTCGGGAAACTTGAAGATCCTTCCGCAGTCCTTATGAAAGCCTCCGGACATAATTTCTATAACGTTTCTAAATACGATTTTAGGAAACTACTCTCTGATCCCGCAAATATAAAGCAGAATTTCTTCGATTATCTCAATGGTTTTTCAGCAAACCTTACAGATGTGATGGAGAGATTCAAGATCAGGGATCGAATTAACTATCTGGCAGAGAAGGATCTTCTTTACAAAGTGGTGCAGAAATTTTCCGAAATCGATCTTGGACCTTCCGTCATATCAAACCACGATATGGGATACATTTTCGAGGAGCTCATCAGGAAGTTCAATGAGGCCAACAATGAAGAGGCAGGAGAGCACTTCACGCCAAGGGAAATAATCAGGCTTATGGTTGAACTTCTGATGTCCAATGATCGGAATAGACTGGAGGAACCAGGCATAATAACGACAGTGTATGATCCTGCCTGTGGAACTGGGGGAATGCTCACTGTGGCAAAGGATCACATCATTTCTGAAATAAACGGGAAGGCACAAATTGAGCTGTTCGGTCAGGAGATAAATGATGAAACATATGCAGTGTGCAAATCAGACATGATAATAAAGGGAGAGAATCCAGATAACATAAAGCCAAATTCAAGCTTTTCACACGACGGTTTTCCTGACATGACGTTTGACTACATCCTTTCCAACCCTCCCTTTGGAAAGGACTGGAATCAGGACAAGGGATATATTGAGGATGAATATGAGAGAGGTTTCTCAGGAAGATTCGGTGCCGGCCTGCCAAGAATTGATGATGGTCAGTTTCTCTTCCTGCAGCACATGATATCAAAGATGCACAGACTGGAAAATGGAACAAAAACAAGAATTGCAATAGTGTTCAATGGTTCGCCTCTCTTCACAGGAGATGCAGGGTCAGGAGAATCGGAAATAAGAAGGTGGATCATTGAAAGTGACTGGCTTGAAGCCATAATAGCATTGCCGGATCAACTCTTCTATAACACTAACATCAACACGTATCTATGGATTTTATCAAGCGTTAAGGAACAAGATAGGAAAGGAAAGGTCGTACTCATAGACGCAAGGGACATGTTCGTTGAAATGAAAAAGAGCCTTGGCCAGAAGAGGAAAGAGATATCTAATAAGCAGATAGAGGAGATCAGGAATCTTTACACCAGTGTCAGGGATGGAGAGAAAATCAAGATATTTGACAATGAGGATTTCGGCTACAGGAAGCTAACCATAGACAGACCGTTAAGAATGAAATTCGTCATAAGCGAAGAGGGAATCTCAAAAGTTTCCTCAGATAAGGCATTTGAGAAAGCAAAGAATGGAAAGCGGACGACTATTGATCAACAATCGCAGATGCAGGATTCCATTGTGAATTTATTATCTCAGTTAAAGGGGGAGGAATTCATGTCTAAAAGTGACTTTGAAGAGAAACTATCATCTCTATTTCTAAGTAATGGAATTAAGATTACTGCACCCCAGAGAAAAGCGATCCTGAAGATTTTTGGAGTCCGGGACGAAAATGCAGATATATCAACAGGAACAGATGGAAAGTCAGAAGCTGACACAGATCTAAGAGACTACGAAAATGTTCCCCTGAAGGAAGATATTAATATTTATTTCAACAGAGAGGTAAAGCCATTCGTACCTAATGCATGGATAAACGAAAGTGTCAGGGATATTAAGGACGGAAAAGTGGGAAAGGTTGGATATGAAATCCCATTTAACAGATATTTTTACAAATTTGTTCCACCAAGACCACTGGAAGAAATTGATGCGGATCTGAAGAAATTAGGAAATGAAATTATTGATCTTCTCAGAGAGGTCACAGAATGAAATATCCAAAATACCCAGAATACAAGGACAGCGGTGTTGAGTGGATTGGAGAAATACCGAAAGAATGGAATGCTGTAAAGCTGGGAATTTTTGCGAGAGCCAACAGCGGTAAAAGACCTCCATTAATAGAAACAGATGGGAGAATTCCAATATACGGTGCGAATGGGGTAATAGGATACACCAATTTTTCAATGAACAATGAGTTGAAATTATTAGTCGGTAGAGTAGGCTCATCTGGTGCGGTGAATATTGCCTACCCTCCATGTTGGATTTCTGACAATGTGCTTATAATTAGCCATAATAGTAATGTTTTAAATTTTCAGTTCTTATATCATTTGCTAGGATTATTTGATTATTCAATTGAAAAATCCAATACTGCGCAACCATTGATTACTTCAAGTGCTCTACTGGCTAAAAAAATCCCAATTCCACCTATTGAAGATCAAGCGAAAATAGAGAATTTCTTGGATGGGGTGTCAAAGAAAATTGGAAAACTTATTAAAGATATAATGAAAAATGTGGAACTCCTCAAGGAAAAACGCCAAGCAATCATAACCAAGGCTGTTACAAAGGGTCTTGACCGGAACGTGCCCATGAAGGACAGCGGTGTTGAGTGGGCTGGGGAGATACCGGAGCATTGGAATATTCAAAAATTAAAACGGATTTTCCAAGTTTTAAATGGCTCAACGCCAAGAAGTGATAATCCACTTTACTGGAATGGAAATATTATATGGGTGACTCCGGAAGACTTGAGTCTTACTGTAAGTTCCGTTATATGCAAGAGTTCAAGACAAATCACTGCGGAAGGTTATGACAGTTGCGGGACCAACCTTGTACCAAAGGGGAGTATAATAGTTTCCACAAGGGCACCAATAGGATATGTTAAGATTACCGGGGTCGAAATATGCACAAACCAAGGATGCCGTTCATTAGTAAAGAAGACAGAAACAAACGAAAAGTACTTCTTCTATTACTTGTCATGCTTCGGGAGTGTTCTTAACTCACTTGGACAGGGTAGCACATTCGCTGAGTTAAGCAGTGAGAACCTTAAAATGTTTCAAGCACTAATCCCTCCCATTGGGGAACAGATAACTATAACTCAGTTTCTTGCGTATGAAACAAGTAAAATAGATGGTCTAATATCAAAACATTTGAAACTTATTGATCTTTTAAAAGAATACAAAACATCACTCATTACACAAGCAGTTACAGGAAAAATAGATGTCAGAGGTTTTCCAGCCTCATCCACTTCAAACAATGTCTGATTGTGAGATAAGGTTATATCATTTACCAATATATTTTATTGACATAAGATGGATCTTTCCGAGAAGAGCATGGAATCACACATTGAAGGTTACCTTGTTGATGATCAATCATATGTGAGGCGTATATCTGCAAATTACGACAAATCCTTATGTATGGATAAGGAAAAGCTTATAGGTTTCATTCTTTCAACGCAGCCTGAAAAATGGGATAAGCTCAAGGAACAGCACAATGAACGTGTGTCGGAAATGTTCCTGAAGAGGGTGCATGAGGAGATCGAAAAACGCGGAACACTTGATGTCCTGAGGAGAGGCATAAAGGATTACGGTGTATCCTTTGATCTATTCTACCCCAAGCCTGAATCGGGGTTGAATGAAATTCTCATGAAGCTGAATAAGGCAAATACGTTCTCTGTGATCCGCCAGCTATATTTCAGTGAAAAGAACAACAAATCCATTGATCTTGCAATCTTCATAAACGGATTGCCATTGATAACAATGGAACTGAAGGATCGGTTGAGCGGTTCAGGATACACCGTGAAGGATGCTATTGATCAGTACAAGGGGCGCGATGTTCATGAAACGCTTTTCAAATTTGGTAGATGCCTTGTTCATTTCGCATTAGATGAAGAACTGGTCTACATGACAACAAAGCTTGAAGCATCAGGAACAAGATTTTTTCCATTCAATAAGGGATACGAAGAGGGTTCGGGGAATCCTCCTTCCAATGGCTTCAGGACCGCCTATCTCTGGACGGATATACTTTCCAAGAAATCTTTATCGGATATCATCGCCAATTTCATAAACTATCAGGATGTGGATGATGAGAATGGGAAACCAACAGGCGAGAAGAAGATCATATTTCCAAGGTATCATCAGCTGGATGCAGTCAGAAAACTAGTTGACGCTTCCCGTGCCGGTACAGGCAATAACTATCTAGTCCAGCACAGTGCTGGAAGCGGAAAGAGCAACACAATATCATGGCTCGGCTATCGACTTGCCAGCCTTCATGATGAAGAAAACAGAAATGTATACGATTCGATCATAGTGGTGACAGACAGGAAGGTTCTGGACAGACAGCTTCAGAAGACATTCCAGCAGTTTGAGCGTGTTTCCGGCGTTCTTACTGGAATTGACAGGAGTTCAGCACAGCTTAAGGAAGCGCTGGAAAAGGGCAGGAAGATCATCGTGACCACGTTGCAGAAATTTCCGAGGATTGTTGACCAGATCAGGGATTTGCCTGGAAAGACATTTGCTGTCATTATCGATGAGGCTCATTCCTCAACAACAGGCGAGAACAGCAAGAACATGAAGCTTGTGCTTACTGCCAACGGTCTTGAAGATGCAGAGGAATCTGACACCGAGGAGGAGACCTATGAGGATCTCATAGTACAGGACCTGGAAGCAAGAGGAAGGCAGAAAAATGTCAGTTACTATGCGTTTACAGCAACACCAAAGGCCAAAACACTGGAAATGTTCGGGCAGAAGTTACCGGATGGGCACTATGAACCCTTTCATCTGTACACCATGAGGCAGGCCATAGAGGAGGGATTCATCCTGGATGTTCTGAAGAACTACATGACATACAAGACATATTTTTCCCTGCTCAAGAAGGTGGAGGACGACCCAAGATATGAGAGCGCAAAGGCCAAGGCTCTCCTGAAGGCATTTGTTGACCTCAATGATCATGCCATTGAGAAGAAGGTCGAAATCATTGTGGAGCACTTCAATTCCAGCATAAAGAACAAGATACCCAACCGAGAAGGGAAGGGGCAGGCCAAGGCCATGATCGTCACCAGATCCCGCCTGCATGCCGTAAAGTTCAAGATCGCATTTGATTCATACATCAGAAAACATGGATACAGGTTCAAAGCACTCGTTGCATTTTCCGGCACTGTCCGAGATCCATCGGACGGACAGGAATACACTGAAGGCGGGATGAACGGTATGAGTGAGGCCATGACAGCCGCAACCTTCAGGAAGCCAGATTACAGGATGCTCATTGTTGCAAACAAGTTCCAGACAGGTTTCGATGAGCCGCTGCTGTATGCTGTGTACCTGGACAAGAAGCTGGCGGGGGTCGCCGCTGTACAGACACTAAGCAGGCTTGATCGGATATATGAGGGGAAGGAGGATCCTGTGGTGCTGGACTTTGCCAATGATCCGGATATAATAGAACATGCTTTTGAACCATATTACGGTCACACCACACTAAAGCATGGGACTGATCCGAACATACTCTATGATTTCCAGAGGCAGCTTTCTGACTTTCACATCTTTTCAGACGAGGATATAGAAAAGTTTGCAAAGATATTTTATGACAGAAGGAACAGGCAGGAAAAGCTCTTTCCCGTCATAGATGAGGTTGTCACAAGATTCAATGATCTTGAAGTATCAGAACAGGACAAATTCAGAAAACTTTTAAGAGATTACAACAGGACATATTCATTCCTTTCACAGATAATAAGTTTCCATGATAGAGAACTGGAGAAGCTGTATGCCTTCGGGAAGGTTCTGCTGAGGAAACTGCCGGTCAGGAGGGAATCACTGCCTGTCGAGATACTAAGGCAGGTTGATCTTGACTCGTACCGCATAGAGCTCATAACTCAGGGCGAAATAAGACTCAGAGAATCCGATAAATCTCTTGAGCCGAAGCAGAGCCTCGAATACAAGACGCCAAAAGAGGAGGAGGAACCACTTTCAAGAATCATAGAGGAGATGAATGATCGCTATGGAACAGAATTCAACGAGACTGACAAGGTTATTCTCATGAGACTTAAGAACAGCCTTGAGAACAATGCGGATCTTAAGATCAGTGCCAGGATAAACAGTGAGGAAAATTTCAAACTGTCGTTCAGGCACATGTTTGATGAGGTCCTGCTATCCTTCATTTCACAACATTTTGAATTTTACAGAAAAATAAATGATAACAAAAACCTCAAGAAAGATCTGGTTGACAATATATTTACTATGGTATACAAAGGGATTAAGGAAGAAGATAAACAGTGATGAAATAAGAGAGAGGTAATTCTAACAATAGAGAGTACTGAAGCTGTTGGTGGAATTAACTTATCTGCTGTATTTGATTTTTGAGGCTGAAACATCTTGTGAAAAACGGCAATACACCGTAATTCCAGTAAAAAAGGCATTACTGTCAAGGTTATGGATATTTTAATTTGTCTGCGCTTTAAAACCTATGTCTAATAATATGGTGATTAAAAAACACTTTTCAGCAACCATCGGTGGTA
>JAJZJR010000015.1 GCA_021810045.1 Thermoplasmata archaeon | reverse complement strand
CCACCATTATTAGTCTGAAAATTGAGCCTAAACGAAATATTGTAGGTTCCATTTGTAAATTCCGCAAAAGTAACATTGGATGAATAGTCAGATGAGGTGTATACGGTAAAAGAATTTACTTTGACGGTATAATCCCAGCCTAAAAACTTATTTAAATTCCAGGGGAGATTGCTCATTTGGAATTTTACAGAATAACCTTCTGGCAATGATATATTTACCTGCGTGGACGAACCGTTAATCTTGAATGATATGCTATGATCGTTTTCCATGGTAAGGTTAAGAATCCCGAATTGCGCTGAGTATGTGCCGTTTGGCAAATACTGGGTTATAGAATTATTTGTCGTTATATTGTATGTAGAGTTATGTCCGTAATTCAAGGAAATGAACCATGATTCGTTGTGTACGGGATTGGCCACAAAATTGACCCTATACAATGTGGGGAAAGATACATTGACTGTCTGATTTGAGTTTACATAATCATAGTCATAGTAGATTAGTGTGTGGTTCGTGCCATATGCTTTGTCTAAAACCGTATAATAAATGATTCCAGAAGGTACGTAGAAAACTATTGGACTGGAATTAGATTCAGTTACAGTTGCACCACCATTAAAGCCTTGAATGAATACTCCCCAGTCTTCTAAATTGGAGTTGTAGTTCAAAGGATTGAAACTTATGTTGTATATGGGGTTCGATATATTTATCTCCATCGACCGATTAACATCCACTGTTCCCTGCAGAAGATAAAGATCTTCATTCTGTGTTTTCAGATAAACGTCATATGACTGCATTCCTTCTGGTACTACCATGGATATTGTATCATTATTGGATGAATTTACATAACTCACTGGATCAGAATAAAAGTAAACTGTCCAAGTAAAATTTGATTTAACAATCTTTGAAAGATTTGGGTAATTAAATGTAACTCTATACATACCGGTGTTGAACGCCGAGAAGTTGACATTCCAGACGCCATAATATACGCTTCCGAAATCGCCAGAGACAAGGAAAATTGAATTGTCATATTGAACAGCTGAAAATGGCTCTCCTGTACTTACAGACGGTACCTGATTGTATATCGAAAAGATACCATCTGAAACATTAAATCCATATGCGTCTGAAAATTTCTGTCCGGTATAATTTCCGAATATGATTACATTGCCATCGTATCCTGTGACGTAATTAAGGCCGCCGAAATAGTCAACGTATCCATTTGTTGCAGCAAATTCCTTTGTATTGTATGAATATTTCTGATAAATAAACATGCCATTGACGTGCTCAAATATGAACAATGATGATCCATTTGTATACATGGAATTGATCTGATAGGCGGCGTAATATGATGGTAATAGTGAATAGTAAGTAACGTTGGGCCCAATATCACCAAAAGTATTGTTGTGATACCACATAATAAACGTACTGCCGCTGGACCAAGCATAAGCTGCATAGGCATAGCCATTTGCAGACACTATCTCTCCACTATTTACTTCTTTAATGAAAGCTGGAATATAGCCATCTTCACTGGTAAGCTGTCCAGACGTGGAGTTATAAAGAAACAGTAATGGATTGCTCGTCGTGCTTGTGTTTTCTATTCCCTGAACGAGGAAATTGCCAGAGACGTTAGCAACAGATATAAGTGTGGCGTTAACGCTCAGCCATGATGGGAACTCTGAAGTAATGTTCACGACTGTATTATTGCCGGGATAATAGATGTAGGCAAGAACGCCCTGGGAAGGATAGTTTTCTTCAAAATATTTCTGACCGACAAGAAGAAACTCTTTCCCATTCCATGCCGCCCCGAGTAGAAAACCATCTGCGGAAATATCCCCCGAGCTCACAAACGTACCATTGTGGTAGAAATCGAATCCATTTCCTCCTACTGTAAGAACTCCATTATCGCCAGCAACGCTGTGGGAAACCCAATATGTGGGGCTATCAGAATCAGGTCCGGTTGATGGGGAAAAACTTGCCGGAGTCACACTTGCGCCCTTTATGGGGATATATTCCTGTATGTTTGCATACTTGCCGTCCTCCATGTTGGGATTCAAATTTGAATCATAAACGCCTAGATAGAAGGCTCCATTCAGTGCTGCTGCACCGTAGACTGCAATGTTTGAGCTGAAAAGATTAGTAATATTCTGAAGCACCCCACTTGTATTGTTGAGTAGGTACTCATAATCTAAATAATAGCCAAAATTGTAGTTTGAAAAGTTCTGATCATAAGTTTGCATAACAATTAATGAGAAATTTCCCAGGTTCGCTGCTTGAATAGGTGTATCGGGGATCGAATTATTTACCATTTCATTGGAAAGGTTGGTTAATGTGTCATTGGCCAAGTTAATTTCAGTGAAATTATCCCTGATGGTCTTGAATACAGATGAGTTAAAGCCGTTAAGGTCATCAAAGTAATATTCTCCCCCTACGGCAAAAAGACTATTACCATTTGCTACTAAATTGTATACTCCTACAGCGTTGCCCGACCCAGTATCATTCTTCCCAATGGTGAACACTGCACTTCCGCCGTTGGATATTGTACTGTATGTGTTATGAATCCTGGATACAAGGTAATGGCTTATCTCCTTTCCACCTGAAAAGGTAATATTACTGCCTCCTAGGTAATATTCATCGTTGTACGACACCATTGTGTTGAAAGTATCGCCTGTTGGGATATTGTACTCAGATGTGAGATTTTCATACAGTGTTCCGTTCGGATAAAAAGCGTTTAGATAACTGTTTGGTCCCGATGAGGATTCTATATATGCATATCCATTATAAAAGCCTAGGAAATCAGAATCTGATGAGATCAGACCCTGGAAAGAAATAGGGCTTATGCCGTTATCTGAAACCACAAAGTACTGGAATTTTCCCCCTGGAGCTGTAAAGTTGTAACCGAGAACAAGGTAATTATTGGGTGAATATGAATATATATCTTCAAAATTAAAATTCTTCCGCTCAGTGTTAAATGACTGGCTACCGTTAACTATCTCAATGTAATTGACATCAGAGGAATAAACGCCAATATAGCCAATAGAAACACCATCTGAAGCCATAGAATAGATGCCTATGGTGCCGTTAAGTGAAGCTTTATACTGCGAGGAGATATTTTGGAAACCTGCTTCTGTGCCTCCACTGGAAGCATGAAGAATTGATTCTTCAATTTGCAGTTTGTGAGACGTCATGATACTTTTGCTTTTCTCAAGGGTTTGAAAAGGGTTTAATTCAGAAACCCCGCTATACCTGTTGGATTTACCAGTATTGGTATAGGAACTATAATGTACACCTAGGAAAGCTCCTGCTGGTATAAGCATCAGAAGTGATATTGTAATTGCAATGACAATTCTTTTATTCATAGTAAGAGTTAGAATTAAGAAAATATAAATCTTATCATAATAGCAATTTGCTAGTTTGTCCAAACCTAGATGTAAGCGATGATCAAATTAGCCAAGAGAACGCTGGAGAACCTCTGTTATTCCAGACATTATTTCATTTCTCGGCAAAATGCCCTCATTAGTTTCAAAATGGCTCAGATCTTCCCGGCGATCTGTTACTCATTTATATATAAAACACTGTATCCCTCTTCAACATACTCCTGGGCTTCCTTCTGCAGTTCCTTCAGGGGGAGAGGGTGAAGGTGGCTGGCGTATGCTTTGATCTTACCCCTTGTTTTTCCTCCAAGGAGATCATATACCGGGACTTTCAGATGCCTTGCATAGAGATCATACATCATGAGGTTGATTACGCTGATTGCATGCATGGAGGCTCTCGCCTTTCCCAGGGGAAGTGAATAACGGTAGAGAAAGTCCCACGCCATTCCGATCTCGGATGCATCCCGTTTTTCGATCTTCCTGAATAATGTAATGGCGTAATCGGCCACCAGGGAGGACGTGTTGAAATAGGAACTGGAACCGTCATCTGCGGTCATTTTCAGTAATGCTACATCGTCAATCATTGCAGCTTCTGTTGGGGATTTCTCTCCAAGGATGTCCAGGTAATAGTCTGTTGGCTTTACGTACTGGTAGAGCGGCTGATTCACCCTTCTCGCGCCATAATCTCGAGTTTTGAAATCTTCATAACAATCACGGAAAAAGATATGAATTAATTTATAACAATATTTCCGGAATGGTTCGGATTATACTTCTACTTCCCAACATGGCTATACCATTTTCGAGAAAGTCTTGTGGACTTTATAGCATAATTTGAGGTAACGCCTCCAACTTTAAGAATGGATGGAGTTAAGTCGATGGAAATATATATTTTGAGCAGCTAATCTTGACTACAGACTGACAATTTGCAAAAAAAGATATATTGATAAATCTAATCGGGCATTCACAAAAATATAAGGAACCAATATCATGGAAGAAAAATTTCGTCTTCTTATTTTCATTCACACGAATCTTACCCTTGGTGCGGGCGAGGAAAAGGCTATTCTGAATTATTCCAGGTATTGTCCCAGAGAGACCGTAAATCTGACAGTTGTTCAGACAGATTATTCTCCTTTCAGAAATCTATCAGATGATGATATTAAGAGTTATACACAAGGGATACGCCTTCTTACCATATTTTCCCCGGAATCCAAATTTAAGTTCGAGGTTCTATATACCTCACAAAATAATAATATAATAGTCAGGGCGTTGGCAAGATTTGGTTTCATAGCGGTAAAACTCTTCCTGGCTCCGCCATATTCCTTTTACAAGAACAGGAAAACCCTTTCTAGGATTGGAGAAGTAGATGCTATACTTTACTATGATTTAGAATTCGTTAAACTTATGCCTTTCGTAAAATCGAAGGCAAGAATTGGCACACTTCGAAGAAATTTTAATCCAAAAGCTCAATTTTCTAATGCTGCCTTAAGACCAGTTTACCGCTACCTTGCAAAGAAAATGGATGCACTCCATTTTCTCAACAGGAACCTGATGAAAAATTCCATAATTCATAAGAAATTTGACTTTGTGCAGGAAAGTGGCGTAGATACATTTCAGTTCAAGCCAGAATCTATTCCGAATAATAATATGAAGTTCCTTTTTGTTTCGCGCCTGGAAGCCATAAAAGGAACGGAAATTGTTATTGAAGCGTTCAGGACACTGAAAGATTTAGACATAGATCTTTATGTTGTGGGATCCGGCTCATTGGCCGATAAAATAAAAGAAGCAGGGGGGCTGGATACCAGGATACATTATCTGGGTTATAAATCAGGCAAGGAACTGGCAGATATCTACAGAATGTGCGATGTGTTTGTTTTTCCAACCCTCCAGCCAGAACAGCATCCGCTTGTGATCAAAGAGGCTCTTGCAAGTGGGATGTTTGTACTGTGTTCATCCAGCTTACACGGTATATTTGATGATTTTGAAGCAAAGTCATTTCTTGAATACGTTAATCCCGACTTAAAATCTGTATCACAGGCCATGAAAGCTGCCATATCTTCTGTGGATGCAATTAGGAAGTTAAGGTTTAATATAGCCAGAAGTGCCGAAATTTACGACTGGAAGAATATAACTGAACGTCTATTTCAGAAAATTATTGACATAACAGAAAAAAAGTTTAAAGATTAAGATAGTTTATTTGCTTTGCCCGGAAGTACCGCTAAAACGTTGTACATGGTGGTATGTATAAGCCTGAAGTATCTTTTTCACAGAATTTTCAGGCGCAAACCTCGAAGCATAAGATTTGCACCTTTCCACAGTTTCTGTTGCCTTTGGCCGGCTGACAAGTTCTGAAAGGATTTCCTGAAACTGATCATACTCAGTTGCGAAATAGACGTCACTGCAATCACGAAGCTCCGACAGGGGTCCTTCCTTCGGGATTGTCACTACAGGTGTTCCAAGCTGAAGTGATTCTAGTGGTATAAGCCCTAACGCCTCATAATCGAACAAAAACAGCGTTGCTCTTGCACCGGCCATTAATTTCAATCTTTCCTGGTCAGTCACAAAACCAAAGTATTCGCCCACATCTACTTTTCTGGGACCGAAACACTTCAACTTGAATCCATCATTGGCAAGTTTTTGAATGATTTTTATTTGCTCAGCTGTAATGGAAACTGTGGGAACAGCAATGTATCCTGAATCTGATGGAGATTCTGACAAGTTTTCTGGAGCTAAAGTAGGAAGAGATGCAGCAACTTCAATGCCATAGAGATATTGGAATATTGTTGAAGTCCACAATGAATTGGCGAATATGAGGTCAAAGCTTCTGAATCTCCATCTCTCAATGATATTTATCATTGGGTATATGGGCCAGGCCAAGAGTCTTATCATCCCATATTTTCTTTCATAATACATGTGGAAACCATGATCGTGGAGCTCCATCAGGATTAATGAGGTAACAGGCTTTCTTTCATCAATCTTCTTCATATATTGCCCTATGTTTCTGCCTTCATTGGACGCCACTATAACCATGTCGTATGGATTCTCTCTATGCTTTTCGTGTATCATCCGGAAAAGTTCCCGGTCAATGCCCCTTAAAACCTGATACTTAATGGCAAAAAGTATACCGAAACGTGATTTTTCAACATTATGTAGATAATAGAATGATGCCTTGCCGGATATGAACTTAACACTGTCGATTAAGTTTTCACGCACGGAATATGTAAAAATATCCACCTCATTTTCAGAGGAGAGTGCGGATGCAATGGCCAGCGGTCCTCTGCTGCCGCTGATTCTTGTCAGATATGGATAAATGAAGGCAATTCTCACTAGTTTATATCTCTGTGCGCTTTAATAGATTTTCCCAATAACCGAAATCGACAGGGCGAAACAAAGATACTGCGCATGCTTTCTGAGTTCAGGGGATATGCATGGGAAAGGCTTAATAGAATTTTATTTCTAACAGCATATTCGAATGGTAACTATAAGTGTCCTAATCACGGCATACAATCGAAGAAATTTCATTGCCGACGCAGTACGGTCAGTATTAAACCAGACACTGAAGAATGATGAATTCGAAATAGTGGTGGTAAAGAACTTTGCAGACCCCAGCATTGATGAGCTTATACAGAAGAACTCAATTATATCTCTATTAATGGGTGAGTGCAGCATAGGTGAAATGATGCACGACGGTCTGAAATTATGCAGGGGTGAAATAATTGCACTGCTGGATGATGACGACATGTTTGAACCCGCGAAACTCCAGAAATTGAAAAAAATCTTCAGTGAAAATGAGAATTTATGTTATTACAGAAATGGATACAATGAGATGGACAGCCAAGGCAACATAATATCACCAAAACATCGTGCAGGCAGTCTGAAAATAATGAGATGGGCCCAGGCACTTCATATGCAGAGCAACAAACTGAGAATGAATGCCAGTTGCATATCATTCAGAAAGGATGTTATTGAAAACAAATATGATGTGATTGGTAGAATCAATGGGGCTCCGGATCTGGCATTATTTTACCTTGCACAGGAGGAAGAGTGCAATTTTTGCCTGGATCCTGAACCACTAACGCGCTATCGTATCCACTGCCTGAGTGCCATACATTCGAGAAATAGAAATGATTACGCAAGGGAGATTGAAACATTAAATGTCCTTGCAGAGTCAATCCGGAACAAGAAGGCGCTGGATGACCTGGAAAGAACTAAACTGAGACTTTCAGTACTCTCTGCATACAAATCCGGAAATCTGAACAGAAGTTATTCGCTTAAACTTCTCAGGAGATTCTCCAAGTTTCCGCCCCGAAAAGTGTCAGATATTTTCTTCCTTACCGTAGTGCTGATCTCATCTGCCTCTCCATTCGCGGGAGACAAGGTGCTCCATTGGATCGACATTCGTGGACCAAAGTATAGTTGATTTACAAAGGTCTTTCACTATATGGCTTCTGATGCGTTATTATTAGTGTCATTGTTCCGTGCAATACAGAGCCTAGATTCTAATAAGCTTTAACCCCTGTCGTATTATTTGAAAATAAAGAAATTTAAATGCTTATAGTTCGAGCAATAAACCAACGAGGTTTTCCTAAAACCTTCTCTTTAACTCCACACCATTCGTGTATTTTGTAAACTCAGCCCATTTTACCTGAATAGCTGTGAAACACATGGTGCGTTTCACCATGTTTTTCTCTCTAGTTTTCCCATAATTGCTATAGCTTACACTCTCCTGTCAATAAACCCAGCCCTCACAAGGTTATTGCATACTATAGTGAAGTATGTCTTCACCTTTACTCTCTGAACTGTTGTGACAATCACATGACCAAAGTAAAACATTCCCTTGCAGAATGCATAGGGATGTTCCACAGTTAATATTATACGGGATATTCCGAGATTCCTGCGCATTCTCTTTACTGAAAATGGATAATCTCTTAAAGATATACCCATGGTGCCGCTGATCCCTTTGCACTCAGAACCAAAATAAGCATTATCCTAGTAATATATAATACATTGAAGACTGATATCGATTTGTGAATTTTCCACTGGGGACTGCAGTCTCGGATCTGTTTCATAGCGGTATACGGCCTCAACACTACGACCTTTTCACAGTTCCCCGCACAGCCTCTTGACAGTTGCTGAGGAGCCTAGATAACATCTTTCTCTGATCTCCTTATATAACCTGACAGCAGAGAGGTTAAATTTGTCATCCTCCCCTTTACATAATCTGTGTAAGGGGCAATGACAGACCGCCTTGGATCAGCAGTATTTCGCTGGTTTTTACATTGCAATGTATTTCCTCACAGATATCCAGCTCACCCCAGTTCTCCGTGATATCCCACTTATGCTCATTCCATGCTCCCTCATGGCCCTTAACATATGCCAATCCTTCGATGGAAGCGCATTTATCATCTTCAGGATGTAAATGCAGAGGGTGGTAAATATTCAATGGCCCTTTCTGGACACTTTTCAATGGCCGAAAATGGGTGAATTTGAATTAGCGATTACAACAGTGATCATCCAATAATAAAGGATGGATGCTAATTTTTCCTTTCCCGGGCTCTTAAGCATACCATCCCACTTTAAGAAGGCAAACCATTTTAAAACTTGGTGGTAGTTTGTCGGTTTATTGATATTTTGATCTGAAATATTTCATCGCTTTTAACGTTTCTTCATCGCTTGTATAATTTCCCGTCGCGCTATTGTCAAGTTTAAGTTTACGAAACGACGCAGCTCCTTTATGAGTAACATTCCATCTTGGGTTAGTTATTCCCTTAAACCCCTTCCGATTTAACCTAAATGCAAATTCAATGTCCTCAACTCCGTTAACAAAATTTTCATCAAATCTATTATCACGCAATAAGTAAGCAGGAAATACCCCAAAGGGCTGCACATTAACAATTTTATCCGATTGAAAATTGAATGCAGGAGTCCCCATCCATAGTTTATTTCTGTTACCGTACCATTTGAGTTTCAATATTAAATTCAATGAATAAAATGGAGATAAGTTCCTGATTCCGTTATTTATGAGAAATCTCAACGGAGAACCTGTAATAATGACATAAGGTGAAGTATGATTAACAAATGGATGAATGTAAGCATTAGCATTTTCAGATAAAGTACTGATCATCTCACCGAGGCATGTGATCTCAGTTATATCATCATTACTGAGTATTATATGCTCCACATAGTCTTTCTTTAGCACTTCATCAATTCCCCTATTCATGCTTTTTGAAAATCTGAATTCTGGCAAACTGTCTTCGATCAGCAATGAATCTACCCCTTCCCGATCGAGAATTTCCAATAACTTCATGGTCATGTCCTGTCTAACATCACTTGTGGGAATTACCGCTACATTATTCCTCTCCCTGTTGATTCCCCATATTATCTTCATTCATCTCTCCTTTAAATAATTGAAAATACTGCAACTTGCATTCTCAAATGATCAATATTTACTTCGTTCAAAAGCTTCACAACACGATAACAGAACATTTTAGAAACAAAGCGCTTCATCTAAGCCAACCTCATGCTGAAAATGTTCACATGCAATGCATCCTTCATTTTGATCGGACCTATAAATCTTATTGTGATAACTCACAATAAATTTGTAATAATTGGGTTTCCCGCGGCTATAGTAGCTTCCAATCTCAATTACCTGATGCCGACAATATCCATTCCTCAGAGACCTCATTTCCTAACGTAATGATTTGGAACAAAGTGAAACGCTGGGTTAATTGTATCAGACACTAATAATAAACTTACTGAACTGTTCTTCTCCAACATCGACATAGCATAATTAATTTAAATTCCTACATATATCTTGATGATGAAAGGAATCATCCTTCATGGAGGGACCGGTACCAGATTGAGGCCATTGACATACACAGATGTTAAACAGTTGCTTCCGATCGCCGGAAAGCCTATAAGTGAGTATGCACTGGAAAATCTCATAGAGATTGGTATCAGGGAGGTGAATATTGTCGTAGGCTCCACAGGCAGTGAGGAGGTCAAGAAATATTACGGAAATGGAGAAAGATGGAATATCAACATATCGTATACTTATCAGGAGAAGCCTCTTGGAATTGCCCATGCCATAGGACTGACAAGAGAATTTGTTGGTGATGATAATTTTGTGGTATTTCTAGGCGATAACTTCCTGCAGGATGGAATCTCAACACTTTACAGGAATTACGAATCGCATAATTATGATGGCATGCTGGCACTTGTTCATGTAAGGAACCCAGAACAGTTTGGCATTGCTGAAATCGATGGAGACAGGATTATAGAACTGGTGGAAAAACCAAGGCAACCGAAGTCCGATCTGGCAATTGCCGGAGTGTATTTTCTCTCTCCTGCTGTTTTTGATTCCATTGATCAACTGAAGCCATCAGGAAGGGGTGAGTATGAGATCACCGAAGCATATCAGGATATGATAGACAGAAAACTGAAGATAGGTTACTCAATAATATCCGGCTGGTTCAAGGATACAGGAACCGTCGATGATTTCCTTGACTGTAACAGACTTGTCCTTGATAGAGTTTCCGGTAAATCTTCAGTTACTACTTCCTTAAGGAACGTTTCGGGAAGGGTGCTGATGGAAAACGATACGTACATATCGGATGACAGTAGAATTCTTGGTCCTTGCTTTATCGGTCACGGGACCAGGATAGAGAACTCATACATAGGTCCTTTTACAAGCATAGGATCAAACTGTCACATTAAGGACACGGAGATAGAGGATTCCATCATTATGGATGGTTCCACAATTACGCTTTCTAAGAATTTTAATCTCCGCCAGTCTTTGATTGGTGCCAATGTCAACATAACGATGAACGGATCTGGTTCCAGAACATTCAAGCTTGTTCTTGGCCGGGATTCCAAGATGGAACTATGATAATGACATCAAGAATAATAATTCTAGGCTCAAACGGCCAGCTTGGAACAGAGCTGTCCTCTTTGATGCCGAATGCTTCTGCCTTTGGGCATTCCGGTCCGGGAAAAAAAATAAATGTTGAGAACACAGACGAACTGAACATGATCTTTAAATCAATTCATCCAGATGTGGTCATAAATTCTGCTGCATTCACAGATGTTGATGCATGTGAAACCGACAGAAGCAGAGCTTATGCAATAAACGCCGAATCAGTGCGCAATATAGTGAGCATTTGCAGAAAATACAAGTCAAAACTTTACCAAATTTCTACCGATTACGTCTTTGATGGAAAATCTGGAGATTACAAAGAATCCGCAACGCTCAATCCTATAAATTATTACGGCTTCTCAAAGTCCATTGGAGATGCGTTTGCACTATCGTATGAGAACTCATTAATAATAAGAACTTCAGGGATATATGGGCACAGCAGGAATTTCCCCATGTTTGCTTATGAATCTCTTCGTGCCAACAAACAGGTAAATGTCATTAGAGGTTTTTATTCACCAATACACGCTAGATCGTTAGCCTCGGCAATTGTGGATCTTATTAAGCAGTACGAAGATTTAACGGGAATAATTAATATTGCTGGTGAAAAGATATCAAGGCTGCAGTTCGCTCGAAAGATTGCTGAGAAATTCAGTTTGAGTACCGATCTTATAAGAGAGGTTGAAAGTTTATCCGGATTCAAGGCTGCTCGGCCATTTGATTCATCCCTTGACATAAGTTACGCAAAGAGCATTCTCAAAACGGACTTTTACTCCATGGAACATAACCTGGAATTTCTGGAAGAAACCTTGATTGAAGAAAAAAAGTAATATTCCCAACAGATATGTGATTTATGACGTTTAGGTTTCAACGAAAAAATATACCTGATGTAATATCCATACACTGTGAACCGCATTCTGACGAAAGGGGATTTTTTGAGGAAACATTCAAGAGTTCAAGTTTTAAATCAAATTTCATAAACATTGATTTCATTCAGGATAACCATTCATTTTCACACAAAGGCGTAATTCGAGGACTTCATTTCCAAATCGCACCTAAGGAACAGGGGAAGCTTGTTAGTGTTATATGTGGCAAAATTTTTGACGTAGCCATAGACATCAGGCCGGGTTCAGTGTACTACGGAAAATGGACGTCTGAAATATTATCTGGTGAGAATCACACCATGCTCTGGATTCCTCCGGGTTTCGCTCATGGTTTTCAGGCTTTAGAGAATTCACATGTGATCTACAAGACAACTAACGAATATTCAGTTAAACATGAACGAGGTATTCTTTGGAATGATCCAGAAATTGGAATAGAGTGGCCGATAAAGAGTCCAATAGTCTCTTTAAAAGATGCAGATCTTGGAAGGTTGGCTGATTTAAGGATGGCGGAACAATGAAAATTCTGGTGACGGGTGGTGCTGGATTCATAGGCTCAAATTTTATCAATTACTGGTTATCAAAGCACGTTGAGGATAACGTAATTAATCTGGATAAATTGACTTACGCGGCCAATCCCAATTATGTTTGGCATGAACATTTCAAGGGTAGATACACTCTAGTGCAGGGGGATATAACAGATAGCAACCTTGTTGAACAGCTTGTAAATGACTCAGATTGTATTGTTAATTTTGCAGCGGAATCCCATGTGGACAATTCAATCGGTATGCCAGGGCAGTTTATATCTTCAAATTATGTTGGAACATTCACACTGCTGGAGGCAGCCCGAAAAAGTGACGTCCGGTTTCACCAAATTTCCACAGACGAGGTGTTTGGTTCGCTGCCCATAGATTCCGCAGAGCTTTTTAATGAGAATACCTCTTATCATCCGAACAATCCGTATTCTGCTTCAAAAGCTGGAGCTGATCTTCTGGTTCGTTCCTATGTGAATACCTATGGCCTCAATGCAACAATATCAAATTGTAGTAATAATTTCGGACCAAACCAGCACGCAGAGAAGCTCATACCTAAGACCATAGTTCTGGCTTCAAAAAACCAGAAAATACCACTATATGGAAATGGATTGCAAATTAGGGACTGGATCTACGTTGAGGATCATTGCAGAGCCATTGAAAAGGTACTTTTGAATGGAAAAAAAGGCGAGTCGTACCTTGTGAGTGCAAGAAATGAGCAGAGAAATATAGATGTCGTTAAAATGATTCTTTCACTTATGAATAAGGATTATTCACTCATCGACTTTGTGAAGGATCGTCCGGGCCACGATGTCAGATATGCCATTGATCCGACAAAGATAGAAACGGAATTAGGATGGAAGCCGAAATATAACTTTAGTAATGCCTTGGAAATAACGGTAAAGCACTATATGCATTTTCTAATATCTCCATAGCTATTTGCCAGCTATAGATCGAAACTTCGAATCTCTCCTTGTCTTTTGAAGTATGTGTGAATTATCCCTAACCTGTCTTTTTTTTATTTTCCTAAAGTGTGTTGCAGAATTCCTCCCGGTTGGTGAAATACGTGGTCATTTCCTGTTATGACACCACAGCCAAACACTGAAGAAGGAAATGAAAAAGCAAAAGACATCGTATTGGATCTTATCAATGGAATATTTGGCAATGTAATCGGTTCATCCCTAACATGTAGTAATGTATTGATAATTAATGTTTATATGGAAAATTAATACCCTTAAAATAATATCTAGAATTCCGTATATGGAATCAAGCACTGGGAATGACAAATTCTGTTCCAGACCACGAAAAGAAACAGAATCTGAAATGAGACAGGGAAAATTATTAAATAATGCCCATATTATGCTTAGTATTGGAAACAAACCAAACAGTTCACCGGGCAGACTTCACAACATCGGAAAAGAAAAAACAAATTCCTGGTATATATCTGAAGAGATTCACCATCATTATACCGGCATACAACGAGGAAAAACGCATTGCTCCGGTGTTGAATGACATATGCCGCTTCGTCTCTGAAAACAAGCTTCCCTGGGATGTCATTGTTGCAATAGACGGTAACGATACCACCTACGATATTGCAGTAAGTTTTGCTGAAACATACGATTTCATAAGTATCGATCAGAGCCATGAAAGAAGTGGGAAAGGCGGTGCAATAAAAAGGGTGCTGCCAAACATCGATGGCGAATTCACCATACTGATGGATGCTGACAACAGCATTGGTTTCCTTGATATCGTCGAGGCGGTACAACTGCTGGAGAAGTGTGATGCCGTAATTCTGTCCCGTTATACCGGAAAAAACAAGATACCACTGCTGAGGCGTTTCCTGAGCCGGGGCTTCAACATAATTGTCCGATCCATTACCGGCTTAAATGTTTCCGATACACAGAGCGGCTATAAACTGTTCCGGAGCGATTTCTTTATTCATGCAATGCGCAGAGTGACTGTGACAAACGCATCGTATGATGTTGCTCTGCTGTACCATATAAAAAAGATGGGCGGCCGGATTACGGAAACGCCGGCCGAATACACTCATGCCGACAACGGAAAACTCAATCCCCTGTCCATGGCAATGAGCTTCGGCATTTCACTGGCTGCATTCAGGATCAGGAATTCGCCGCTCTATGCTCATGTTCCGCAATTCCTCATTAAGCTTTACCGCAGAAAGTTCAGATGGTTATGATCTGACCCTCAGGATCAGCCTGCTCCACCTTTCAGCTGCATGTGCTGGTGCGGCAGGCATATGCACCCCGGAACAGTGAATGAAACATTGCAAACTGAATGTTATTTTCCCGGGCCTCTGCCAAAGATCCTCCGGCCGTTCACCCTCTCACGGAGGCTTTCATTCTCCTCCCTGAGTTCCTCAATGGTGCTCTGGAGCACCCTGTTTATGCTTGCAATGTTGTTGCGGTCGTCACGCATCTCCCTGAAATCATTGTCCTTCTGCTTTACCTCATCCAGAGCCATGCCCAGTTCATGTGATATCGACCTGATCTTCTCCGTCAGTCCGTCCACTGTGGCATTCAGATCGTCAATCCTTCTGCTCAGATCCTGAATGGCCTCGTCCTTCTTTCCTATGATCGCCATGTGCTCGTCTTTCGTCAGTATATTCCCGTGGTTGTCCGCATAAAAATGCAGGATGTCAGATATCAGCCCGGACATGGGCTGCCTCTTCTCCCTTATGTCCTCCAGCCTGTCATATAAATCAGCAGGTATTGATAATGATATGCGCTTCTTCTCCATTGTGCATCATGACCAGCACTGATAAAAATTTCACTCACCTGATCATCTGGTTTATGATGCCCTTCATGTATGACATCAGTTCATCCATGTCCGCATTCCTGATGCGGGATATGCGCTTCAGCGCCTTACGTGTCCTGCCGGATGCCATGAGCTTCCTGGCCTTCCTTGCATCCCTCCTGACAGTTTTGCTCTCCCTGATGATCTGCGCCATGACCAGATCGAGATCGTCAAGAAGCTTCAGGCTGCGGTCCTTCTGCACTCATGTATATAGGAAGGAGAATATATAAAATTCACCTGTTTCCGCCATGGTTCCCGCTGTGGATGTACTTCAGCATGGAATCAATGAGCCTTGATGCCTGCTGCTTTGACATCTCCTGTATTTTTTCGGAGCCGCATGCATGCACCATGGCCTCCATGACATCATCGGGGATCTGGCTGCCCCTGGCGAGGCTGGAGATGTATGAGAGCTGGTTCCTTGTTATGGGATTGCCGGATTCGCCGTAATCCTGCGTGAATATTGAGGATGCGCCCGTGACGCTCAGGACAGCATCGATGTATGACCTCTTCTTTGCCATCTTCAGTGCCGCATTCCCATCACTGCCGTGATCCGATGCGGCCGCATAGCCCAGACCGTTGCCCAGTTCAACGCCATCGCGGTAGATCACGGTTTCGGCAATGAACTCTCCCGTGCTGTGCCTGTGTGACACAACGCGGGAGTGGAAAGTCAGCCCCATCTGCATCATGATAACCTCAGCGCCTGCCTTGAGCAGCGTGGGCTTCTCCCCTTTCATTATGAAGTGCGTGTTCTCCGCCATTCCCGCAAATATCTCACGAAGCCTTGCATTCATGGCTTCTGCCATATAGCTGGGCATGAATGTCCAGCCCTCCAGTTTGATGTCCATGATTCATGCATGTAATACATGTATATAAGGTATCCGCCATCAAGCTTGATTGTGCATCATAAGGATTAAGAATGCATCTTCAATCATGAATTATGATATTGAAGACGCTGTCGGAGAAGCATGCAGTTTCGGTTATCCTGGGCATATACGACAGGGGAGAGGTGAAGAAGATGCAGATCATGGATTTCGGCCCCTCCATAAACACCATTGACGCGCTGCTGAAAACACTGACGGATGAGGGCATCACAGCCATGAGGGAGGAGATGCAGGGCAGGAGGGTGTTTTTCATATCGCTGACTGAGAAGGGGAAGAGGATTGCATCCATTCTTGACACAGTCAGGAAGGAATTTCCAGACGTGCAGAAGCTGCGTGGGTATAGTTTATATAAATAAATGTATTGATTTCGCAATGGCGGAACGGAATGCGGATTGGGATCTCGATGCTGTTGATGAAGATTTCAGGAATACGGTTGAATTCCTCGTTGATATTCTATCCCATGATGCCATTATGAATGGAATTCTGCATGAATTCCAGGACAGCATTCCTGACCTTGCGGCTGAGACCATGGAGAGGCTTCTGAGGATTGGATTACCAGACCCTGGTGACTATGCGTGTGTCATGGCCGCTTCAATCCTCGCATCCCATGCTGAGGAAATGCAGATGAAGTCATCCTGACCTCTTCCTTTCCCCCATCTTATCCCTATTGACCAGCCCTCCGTACCTTGGCAGACCGGCCTTTTCGTGTTTATCAGTCTTATTGATAACGGATTCCCTCCACGCCTTCCTGAGCATCTCCAGCGTGGCCGGATTCAGATACATTTCCAGTAACTCCATGACCGCGGTGCATGTGTCAAGCGATACCTTTCCGTTACCGGTCTGCATTTCCACGGTTCCGGAACCTGACCTTATCCCTGCCACCAGATCCTGTATGCTTATTGATCCAACATCAACCCTGCCCGATGATCCGCCGGGTGCAACGAAAAATATCAACGGGTTCCCGGCACCGCTGTCCTTCCCAATTTCCACAATGGCCTTCAAGTCGAGCCTTTTCTGCACCTCATGGAGAAATGACTTCTCGGCAATCTCCCTGATCATCCTGTAGCCAGGTGAATCGCCGGGAAGTTTTCCTGAAAGATAATCATTCAGATATGATCCTATGTCCCTGCCATAGAGATTACGCAGGTTTTCAAGTTCATTTTTTTCCTCCGATATCTTTATCCTTTCCCTATCAAGCTTCATGAGGCTGTCATACTGGGACCCGGAGATGAATCGATCATAGGAGGAGTAACGCACCGGGACAATGCCGCCCTCGCTTATTTCTATGATGTCATTTATGATTCTATCCCTGATCATTTCTTCACTGGCTGCATTGGAATTGGATCCGGCAGTGAAGGCCACGCACAGCTCCGCCGTCTTCATGTCCCTTCCCTTTATGATGGACGGGAGCGCCTCAGCAACCTCAGCGGATATTTTCATCCCGGCAAGCTTTCTGTTCAGTGCGCCTATCGATGTCTCCAGATCCTTTTTCATTTTGTTCTGCCTGCTGATGGTATCCTGGAGATCAATCATACTCACAACAGAGCCTGTGTACTGCCTCAATATTTCCACAGCCTGTCTGTATTCGCTCTCTGCCTCCTCCTTTTTCCGGTTCAGTTCGGTGATTTCGCTGTCAATGGAATCCCGTGTCCTTTGCAGGTCGCCGATCTGGGCTGCAACTTCCTCAGCATCAGCTTTCAGGTTGGCAATCTGCAGTTCATGTTCTTTATGAGCAGCGGAAAGCTGCCTGTCCAGTTCCTCAATGGCCTTATCCACATTCCTGTACTTTTTTGAGTATTTGCGCATGTGTTCAATCACAGCGCCGGGAGTATCGGCAACACCGCCCATTGCAATGGAGAGCTTGACAATGCTGTCCGGAGACCATCCCGCGGAATTGAGCTGGCGCAGGCTCACCACAAGAGTGCGCATGTCATCCGGTGACATTGACCGGTCCATTCCGTATTTTTCAATCTCCCTGATATCCGGTATTGTTCTTGCATCATACCCCATGGATCTGGCGCTTTCCATGAATTCCCCTATGCTTGCGGGATCGATGCCCATGCCCTCCACGGCTGACCAGAATCTGTCGGATTTCGCAATGCGGCCGCTGTCCCTCTTTATGCCATCAGCCATGGTTTTCCCCTGCTTCTTCAGTGAACTCACCGACTCGCGCAGTTCTGATACCTCTTTCTCAAGCGATGCCTTCACCCCATTCTTTGCCTTCAGTTCCTTATCTACTGCCGATACATCCTGCAGGAGTTGATCCTTCCTGTTCTCCATCTCCCTTATTTCATTGCCAAGGGATTCCAGCCTTTGCACCATGCCTGCAGGATCCATGCCATGGGACTGGAGCGCAATGACAGTCTTTGCCATCGCTGAAACGACATCAGGCCCATAGCCCCTGACAGCATCGTAAAATGAATAAAGTTCCTGCAGATCAATGTTGAGGCCCCTGAGAACGGATGCGTTCAGGAAAGGCATCTTCAAATCCTCAATCCTGGTGCCGTTCTGCCTCATGCCCCTGGCAATCTCCGTGATTTCGTCGACATAGCTGAGAGCCTGGTCGAATATGTCTGTCTGGCCCTCCCTCCATCTGTTCACTGTGTCCTGGACCGTGGATTTGGCAGTGCCAGTCCGCTTTGATATCTCCTGATAGCCGAATCCCCTGAGGTAGAGCTCAATTACCTTGCGAAGCGTTTGAATGTCCATGTAAAAAATAAGAGTTCATTGTATTTATATTTACATTGAAATTCCGAACCAGATTTTCAGGGTCTGCAGTACAATTGATGAAAGGAAAGCTTGTAATTTTCATAATCGCACAGTGCAGTTCCGGAGCATAATTGAATTTGCTACTGCATGCTCTACTGATCAAGCGTCCATTGCCGGTCCCGATGCGGTCAGTTTTCATTGATGTCCAATCTGCTCCGGAATTTCTTAAAACACGATCGGAGATGCCATGCCGGAAGCATGTACGGAATTTTTGCCAGCCAGCCCGAAATCTGATCCGAATTCCCGCCGGCGAATCGGCGTGAATTTGCAGAAACTGCAAATTCTCAGCCCGTGATGTTGCAGTGAATAGCCCCCCATGATGGGGTCATCGTCATGTGCCATTTTTCGTACACCGGCCGGCACCGCCGCCGGTATATCCGTACACCATTCCGTATGCTTAACCGTACGGTGTCCCGTATACCGGCCGTACGGGGCAATAAAACAATCATGTGAAATGAAAACAATAAAGTTGTGCATTCCGGAAGGATACCGGTATAGTGAATGATAGTTTCAGTTTATATGCTTAAAAGGACCCGATGTCATCCCGTGAGGTCTATATCGTTCTTCACCATTATTTTTACCAGATCCCTGAACCCGGTTTTTGGCTTCCACCCAATGGTTTGTTTAGCCTTTGAATAGTCTGCGCGATAGTTATCAGATTCCAAAGGCCTGTAAAATTCCCTGCTGACCTTAACTCTTGTCATACCTTCTGATAGCCCGACCTCATTCATCCCGCTGCCAATCCATTCAATATCCATGTCAATCTCCTTGAATGCAGCCTCGGCAAATTCCCTGACTGTATGTGATTCTCCAGTACCCAGAACGAAATCATCCGGGTAGTCCTGCTGGAGCATCATCCACATGCCTTCCACATAATCCCCGGCATATCCCCAGTCCTTCACTGCAGAGAGGTTCCCCAGTACAACTGGTTCCTTTGAGCCATGGAATATCCTTGCCACAGAACGGGATATCTTCCTGGTCACAAACTCAGGTCCCCGAACCTCTGATTCATGGTTGAACAATATACCGTTAGACATGAATAGTTTGTATGCTTCCCTGTATGTTCTCACTGTCCAGATGCCTGCAAGTTTTGATACTGCATAGGGACTCCTGGGGAAGAATGGTGTCATTTCGTTCTGCGGGGTCTCCTTTGGCTGCCCGAACAGTTCTGATGTTGCAGCAAAATACATTCTAGTATCGGGAGATGAATCCTTCACAGCATTGCAGACATTGAGAGTGCCTCCAATATTGGCATCGTATGTGGAAAGAGCGTTCTGAAAACTGTATCCCACAAAACTCTGTGCAGCCAGATGATAGAGTTCTTCAGGTTTCTCCTTCAAAAGAAGATTTGAGAGAAAGTTTCCATCCGTTATATCACCGTAGTGAATGATGATCTGTTTTCTGATACTCTCCGGCAGGAGATCTACAGTGCCCTGGGTCATTGAGCTATTCCGGCGCAAAATGCCATGCACCTCGTATCCCTTTGACAGAAGAAGCTGTGAAAGAAAATATCCGTCCTGACCTGATATGCCAGTGATTACTGCTTTCATATTACGGGGAATTGAAAGGGATATATATTATGATTTCACGTCTTCTTTGCTATGGCGTTCGTCAGTTATTTCTTTGATCAGCTTTTCCCACAATTCCGCGGTTTTGTCCCAGGAATATTTCTGCGCCACTTTGACCGAGGATGTCCGCCATTTTTCGGGATTTCTCAGGATCTCCAGTGCAGCTTCAGTCAGTGATTGCCTGTTGCCATTCTCAACGGTTATGCCATTTAAACCGTTTTCCACGCTATCAGAAACCCCTGGTACTTTAAATGCAACGGTAGGTGTGCCGGCCGATGCGGCTTCAATTATGGATATGCCCCAGCCCTCCGTAACCGAGGAATGAATGTTTAACCATGAGGATGCAACAATCCCTGCTACTTCGCTATCCGATATTCTACCTGCAAATTTTACATTCTCTCTTATACCCAGTTCCACGCACAATTTCTCAAGGTTACTCCTGCAAGGCCCATCGCCAATTATTGTCAGCTTGAGATCTTTAATTTCATTTCTGAGTTCCTTTAAGAGGTACAGCGATTCTTCAGGCCTCTTGTACCGACGCATGCCACCGAAATAAACAACTGACGGATATCCAGTTTTTATTGCAGGGTGGAACAGTTCACTATTCACACCTGGACGTATTATGGAGATATTTTTTGATTTTATTCCCAGACTTTCTAGATCAGCAAATGATGTATTTGAAATGGTTACAAAATGTGAATTATTGTAAATTATGAAATACAATTTCTCCAAAGCAGTTATAAAATACGCAAGTAACCTTCCAACCTGTCCTGGAAGTGATCTCGCGTGAAGATGTAGAAATGAAACTATAGTCTTCCTCCTCAATAGGACTGGGGATATCCATGGCACAGCATGACCCAAATCTGCAATGATAACATCATACCTGTGCTTCAAAAGGTGCACGGTCAGGGCGACATGGGGGCCAACACGGTGGCCAAATCTCATTACGCGGATTCCGTTCAGTATTTCCTCTCTCTCACAGTTTTTCCAGCCGCCTGCCAGAACTGAGACCTGATGACCATTTTTTATAAGGCGCATTCCAACCTCATAAATTATTCGCTCTGCACCACCGGCTCTAGGATTCAGGGGATCACGGTGCGCAAGCCAGAGGATTTTCATGAGATAACCAAGTATAATTGTGATGAAACTAAAGTTTTTTGTGCAGTGGAATAGCTTGTGACAAAATTATAATAAACCGGTCTGATAGTGGCATCCATGGACAAAATACTAATCTCTGGAGGAAATGGTTTCCTTGGTTCGCATCTAGCTGAAAGGGCAATCAGGGAGGGGTTGAAGGTAACTGTTTTAGATGACTTTTCAACATCCAACAGAGTGAATGTTCCGACGGAAGTAACTATTATCAAAGAGAGAGTAGAAGATACCAGTATTCAGGATAATTTTGAATATATTGTTCATCTCGCTGCAAGACCATCTCCTGAAGATTATATAATTAACCCTGTGGAAACACTCATGTCAAACTCTATTGGCACCATGAAACTTTTGGAGCTGGCTAAACGTGGAAATTCCAGGTTTGTTTATACGTCATCATCTGAAGTCTATGGCAATGCAGCAACGATTCCAACTCCAGAGACTTATTACGGATATGTGAGCTCCTGGGGGATAAGAAGCTGCTACGATGAAGGGAAGAGATATTCAGAAGCACTCACAATGGCATATCACAGAAAATTTGGACTTGACACAAGAATACAGAGGCCTTTCAATGTATATGGCCCCAGAATCAGGCCAGACGGCCTCTATGGAAGAGTTGTACCAAGATTCATTCAGCAAGCTCTAAATGGTGAGAATATAACGATACACGGTGACGGGAAACAAACAAGATCATTTTTGTATGTGGATGACTGGGTTGATGCAACATGGCGAATGATAACAATGGATGACCTAGATGGCAATATCTTCAATATTGGATCGCCAGATGAAATCACAATTCTTGATCTTGCTAATTTAATTGTAAAAAAGACCAAATCTCCTTCTAAAATCGTCCATGTGGGAAAGAGAGAAGATGACCCAGTAAGAAGGTCAGCTGATATAACTAAAGCAAAGAATCTATTGGGGTGGAAACCCGAAACTAATCTGGATAAAGGATTGAATGGAACTATAGAATGGATAAGGAGAGATGCCATGTGAGGATAGGAGTTGTGGGGCTAGGATATGTTGGGCTTGTAACTGCTGCAGTGCTAGCCAGCAGAGGTAACTCAGTGACTGGAGTTGACGTGGATGTTTCAAGGATTCAGATGCTAAAAAGGGGCAAATCCCCAATCTTCGAACCTCAACTTGATGAGAGAATCGGGAATGCAAGAAGTAACATAGAATTTTCAGAGGATTATTCGAAACTATCAGACTGCGAGGTAATATTTCTCTGCGTCCCGACTCCGAATACAGATAACAGGATAGACCTAAGATATGTTATGGCCGCTGCGGCAGAAATTAAAGAATACAATGCTTCATCCGACCTTGTCATAAAAAGCACTGTATTACCCGGAACTGCAAGAAAAGTGTCAGAACTGACAGGAATGAATGTTGTTTCCAATCCAGAATTTACCAGAGAGGGTTCAGCTGTTCATGACACGGAGAAACCTGACAGGATAGTTATTGGTGGAAAATCTGTTGAAAGGGTGCGAGAAATATGGGAATTTACAGGTTCACCCATCATAGTTACCACAAATGAGAATGCTGAACTTATCAAGTATGCAAGCAACGCTTTTCTCGCAGTTAAGATATCTTTCATAAATCAGATTGCAGACCTCTGCGAAAAAATTCCAGGAACGGATGTTAACGTTGTTGCCGAAGGCATGGGCCTAGACAGGAGGATAGGCAGAGAATTTTTAAGGGCCGGGCTAGGGTATGGAGGATCGTGCTTTCCCAAGGATACGGTCGCAATGTCATCTTTCGCCAAAGAAAAAGGTCTTGACTTAAGCATAGTCAATTCTGCCATCCAATATAATGACAATAGGGTGCCTTTCCTTGTTAAGAGAATCGAAGAGAATTTAGATACACTTAACGGCAAAAGGGTCTGCGTTCTCGGCCTTAGTTTCAAGGATAATACTGGCGATTTGCGTGAAAGCAGGTCACTTATGATTATTGAAAATCTTAAAAGACGTGGAGCTGTTGTGAGAGCTTATGATCCAGTGGTGCATTACATCGGCGACATTGATCTTTATGATGACTTGAGTAAGTGCATTTCAGACTCCGAAATTGTTATCACGGCAACGGAATGGACGGAATTTTCTAAAATCAACCCTTCACTTTTCAGAGGTAAGGAGGTGTTTGATCTAAGAAGAATCCTTGATCCTAAAGAAGTAAAGCTTACCATGGGTGTTGGAATTGGAAAGAATTAGAAAGTGTGTCATACCTGCTGCAGGAATGGGTAAAAGGTTTTATCCCCTTACCAGGGCACAACCCAAGGAGATGCTGCCAATACTGGACAAGCCAGTAATCCATTATGTGGTTGAAGAAGCTGTAAACTCTGGCCTAGATGAAATTTTGATCATAGTTGGGGCAGGAAAGGATTCCATAATAAACTATTTTGACAGGCACACACTGGATGAAACCATGGATGATTACGGCTTCAGAGATCTTCCGGACATATATTTTGTTCGGCAGAAAGAGCAGAGAGGCCTTGCAGATGCTATTAAATATGCACAGAAATTCACAGGAAGCGAGGATTTTGTTGTACTGCTTGGAGACACAATATACAGGTCAAATGATGAGAAAACAGTTACATCTCATGTAGTTGAAGAATTTTCCAGAACTGGAAGTCCGATCATAGCTGTGGAAAAGGTACCTAGAGAGAAGGTTGTCGACTATGGAATCGTAGATGCAGCAGCACGACACAATAATATGTTTAAAATCATGGGAGTTGTGGAAAAGCCTGAGATCAATCAAGCGCCAAGTGACCTTGGAATCACTGGGATCTATGCTTTTCACCCTGAAATCTACGATTACATTTCTAGGTTATCTCTGGGCAGGAACAGCGAATTGCAACTCAGCGACGCGGTCAACTTAATGGCCAACGAGCGTGATGTATTTGGTTACATAATAAACGGGAGACGTTACGATATAGGAACAAAAGAGATGTGGTACAGAACTTTCATTGAGTTTTCAAAGGATGTCATGACAGCGTGATTGAGTAAATATGCAGTGCCATGAAGTCCTGAGAAAACACCGCATTATGATCGTTTCACGAGATGAGAACTGAGATGAGAATTTTGATAGTGGGAAGGGAAGCCCCTTACAACGCAGAATTTTTTTACAAAAAAGCGTTTTCTGACCTTGGGAATGAAGTTTTTCTTATTAATTCCTATACCGGTATCAGTAACCCGCTTCTGTCCAGAATAATCCATACGCGTACAAATTTTTTGAAATTCACCATAAACAGCCTATGGATCAACAAGAATCTGAGAGCACGTATTGATAAAATTGACCCTGATGCCATTATCTTCTTCAAGGGCGATATGATCAGTACAGAAGTTCTTTCAGAGTTATCCAACAACCGGAGCATCTATCTCTTTTATCCTGACACGTACAAATTTCCAGCCTTGTTAAGGGGAAGATTGGCTTACTTCACTGCAATTTACACAGCCTCAAACAATAAGGGTCCTTACTATGACATGGGAGCAAGAAAAGTTGTAACAGTACCCTGGGCTTGCGATCCGGATTTTCATAGGAAAATGGAAATTGAAAAGAAATACAATGCTTCATTTATTGGCACTGCTTACCGTGAAAGGCGAAGAATCATCCGGAACCTCGGAGAAGTTGAAGTTTTCGGCGATTTCTGGTTTGGATTTGGTGTTCACTCTCATCCACCAGTATATGGGGAAGATTTTGTTAAAACGGTTAATGAGAGCAGAATCAACCTGAACCTGCAGGCGAGCATAAGCGTTCAAGCGGATGCACCCACCATGCGGACCTTCGAACTTGCAGGTTGTGGCGGCTTTCAGATATCTGATGCTATGCATTCATTAAGGAGGTACTTCCCTGATATTGTGACATTTGAGAATACGGGTGAGCTCAGAGATCTTATAGATTATTATTTAGATAACACTTATGAAAGAGATAGGATCGCAAACAGGATCAGAGAAAAGTGTCTGAGTAACTTTAAATATAGTGATTCGGCATCCATAATACTTAATAATATGTAAATATAACAATATCTGTGGGCGGGGAACACAGATCTAGAATGAGAAGTAAGCTGGAAAGCAAGATGAGATCTATTACGGTAACGCTTCTCTTAAAATTCTCAGTACTGGCATCGGCTGTGCTGTTATTTTCTGGCTCCGTATTATTTACAGTGAATAATGCGTTATCCCAGGAATTTGGATATGCATCATTCATCGCGCTGGTAATCTCGTCAGCGATGTTGCTGCTAGGAATTGTTTTAAGATCGAAGAAAAACGCAGATGAAAACAGCGCTGAGGAAACGAAATTAAAGGACCCTTCCTTTTCCAGTTTCTTTCTCGTCAATGCACTGGCTGCTTCATTGCTTATCTTCATCTCTTTCCGGCTTGTGATTTTCGGGGATTCCTTAACAGGAATTTCAAATCCCAACTCTGTCTTCAACAATCTCTGGATATACCCTTTCAACCTGATTTCCGGCTACACCGGAAATGGGCAGGGTTTCATAGTTCAGAGTTTCTATCCCAATCTGCTGAGTCTTATCCCCATGCCTTTACTATTGTATCAAAAAATACTCATAATTTTTGAACTTTACTTCTACTATTTTCTTACAGCGGCTGTTTCGACTGTACTATACAGAGCTATTGGTATCAAATCTTTTAACAAGTCGTTATTTTCAGTAATGTTTTCTTACCTTTTTTTGGCTAATCTTATCTTCAGGTCCGAGGGATTCAGTTCTTTCATTATAGGACCTATCATGATTGCTTATGTCCTGTCAAAGATTTATGAAAGCGTAAAGTATGATCGGTTCAGAACGGATGATGCCATATTGGTTGGATTCGCAGTGGCATTTGCAGTGTTTGGTGATCCAAGAACCCTTGTATATTTTTTCATAATCACATTAGGCACGGTGCTCTCGGCGCCACTTTTTCACAAAGCCTTCTCTCTGAGTAAATTTCTGGCTAAATCATATGCTGTCGTTCTTCCCCTTTTCGGAATAATGTATTTCATGACTTCATTTGTAGCGGTCTTCCAGCCCAGTGCCGGTAGGGCTGGTGACCTGCTGACCATAGAATCCTTTTCATCTTCCACTGCGCCTATGTTCATTTTTAACTTCATGGCCAACTGGTGGTCAAACTTTGTTGTTGCACCACCCACGGTTATATTGACTGGTCTGAAGAGCCTGAATTTCATGCCAACCATTTACGCAGGAAACGCAATAGCGATTGTACCTGGAGGACCCCTTACAATTTTCTGGTCAGTGTCACTTTCGGTTGTTTCACTTTTTGCAATATTGTCCCCATATCTCATTTTTAGAAGTAAGTATGATAAATCTCTCAGTATAATCATCCTGCCCTTCATTCTTTTGTTTATCCTTACTCTTGGAACGAACATCGGATTCATGCCTGTTGTAAGGATATCTGCTTTCCTTTCAACTCTCCCGATTGTGGGTCCGTTATGGGCAGTTACTGTTTCCACCCCACAGTTCATTGATCAATATCTCTCCAGTTTTCTTATAGTACTTGCTCTATTTTCAGTACTTACTCTTACGCAGTTCATTGAAACAAGCTTACATAAGAGTAAAAAACATGTGGAATTTTTTCATTTAAATGTGAATTTTAGACGTGGGCTGAAATACCTTCCGTTTGCCCTGATTCTATTCATGTTTCTGTTCGCCAACTGGCAGTTCATTGACCAGTCATATGCCATTGGGCAGCAGCTTCCAGGAGAGTTGCCTGGAAATTCTGTGGGTCATGACACGTACCTTACCCCTGTACAACCGCCACCAGGATGGTTATCTTCTTACCAATCCCTGTACCAAACTGAAAATTTTACATATTCTGTATATTCGAATGATGCGTACAATAACCTCTTGAACTGGTATTCCTCATTCAACATTGGATCATCGCCGGGGATTTCCCCCAATCCCGAATTTGGCACCTTGCTTAATGAAATCGTCTCACAGAATCAGACATGGCTGCTTCCTTCAATTATGCAGGATTTTGGAGTCAAGTATATCTTCTTTGATAAGAGCCAGGTAAGCCCAGATTGGCAGTTGCTGTCTTTCCTCAACAACTCCGGCCTTTCCATTTATAAATCCACAGAGTCAGCCACAGTATTTGCCCTTAACAGCTCCTCGGCTGTTCTTGGTTATGAGAACAGCTTTTCTGCTGAAGGCCTGTCTCCTGGACAAATTCTGAATCTCTCGTACCTGCTGTCCGGCTCTGGGCAGAATCTGGTATTGTCCCCTGAAAATATATCCAGTGCTGTGTTTGGCAATTACAGTTCTCACAGCTTGAACAGGTACTATCCCTTAAATACTGTTGCAAGCATGTTTCCTTCCGCAACCATCCCACATCTGAAAGGAAATTTGAGTGGTTCTTCCGGTGCGGATATCTTTAACATCGGGAAAAATTTCACTGTGGTACGATACAACGGACCTTATAATGTAAGCTATTCAATGAGCAATGGTACATTGTCAATTTACAAAGCACCTGTTCCCTCCCAAAACAATACAGGCAGTCCGCCTTTATTTTTTGTTGGTTATACAAATATTAATGCTACTGGGGGTGGGACAATTCATGTCCCATTTGGTGAAAGTGTGCTCCTTAATTATTCATTTTCATACGAGTCTAATTCCACCGGCGATGTGGGTTTCTACTCAGGGCCCAATTACTTGGCACTCTCGAATTCAACATCCTTCGGTCACGTTAGCGGTGATATGTCAATGTCTGTCGGAACATCCGATTTTGCCATAGGTTTCTCATTCGCCTCATATAATGGCAAGTTCACTGTCAGGGACATTAACATTTCTTACACGTTTATAAAGAACTCACTCATTAAACTGCGAACAATGCCATCTGGAAACACAACTGGTTCAAGCTACGGTAATGTTGTGTATAAGGGAGCTGCAGACACCAATTACACCATTTCATACTTGGCCTCAAATAATAGTGATATGCACAGTGTGCATACTGAGACAGCCCTTTCTTCTGCTTCTGGAATTGTGAACTTTAATCTAAGTGGGGTTAAATATATTGGAAATTTTGCAATTTTCAAGGCATTTTCGGATCACAATTACATTACGACCATTTATCCTGAATATGCCGGTGGCGGTTCAAAACTTGAATTACATAACATTAACTGCAGATTCATAGAAATAAGTTATAATGATCAATATAACTGGGAAGTTAGCCAAAATGCCAAGTTTCTTGGTTCCAATCCCCTTGGGCAGCAAGTTTATGCACTCCCAGGTCTCGGAAACTACAGTCTGCACATTCGTGGTGCTCAAATTCATATGGTAAGTGATTGGATCACAGCCATTGGTATTGATATAGGTGTGCCACTATGGTTAATTGCATCCATAGTGTACAGAAGATCGAGGAAATGAAAATCTGCCAACAGTGCCTGAGAAATTGTCACAGTAGTATTGCTTGGAATTAATATGAATTTATGGCGTCCAGAAAATTTTGACACATCGTTTCGTATGAATGATTAATTGCAGTTTTATAACCTCTATTGGCAATCTCAATCCTTTCTTGATTATCAGCTACAAGTTTTAAAACAGATTTAGCTATTAAATCAGGGCTCTTAATCGGGCATATGATCCCATTAACACCGTGATTTAAATATTCTCTGACTCCGACTGAATCCGTTGAAACGACTGCACATCCGCAGGCCATTGCCTCAAGAGGCGGAGCAGGGTATCCTTCCAGAACTGACGTTATCACAAATATTGAACATGAATTCAGGAGACCAACAATATCTTCATCAGAAGGAGTGAGATAATAATCAACAAAATCTGGCAGATCTTTTTTGTTAAGATTACCATAAGCACATATGTCAACATCATTCATTGTGTGGTGAATCGCAATCATAGTTGCAATAGCCGTATCTGGATCCTTCTGTTCGCCAGATCTCGCAATGAAGATGACCTTCTTAGGGTTTCTAGAATCAATTGAATTCAAGAGGCGGTAAACCGATAAATCAATTGCCATGTTAATCTTTTTCGAACCTGGAAAGCGTTTAACCACATCTTCATTTATGAATAATCTTTTTGGGAATTTTTTATAGGTTTCCAAGGCAAAATTTGAATATTTGCCGGAATAGAGGCTGGCAGTTTCATCTATTTGAGAAAATAATATTATCTTTTCAAGCGGTATACCGAATGATTTCAACTGGTTGGCATTGATGAAATTGGTGGCAATGAACATGTTGCAACTATATTTTTTAATGTCTGATCCTTTTATAATTTTCACATTCCTATTGATTTTTATGTGCAGTGGTGATCTAATAAGGTATCTAAAGAGAGGATTGAAAAGCCTGTACGTAAGTGGAGAATCATTAAATTTCAGAAGAAACCGCTGAATCCAAGGGGTTGCGGCGTCTTTGCTAAGAACTCGAGTCCAGGGCTCCCTCGGCAATGAAATTGCCCCTATCCTATATCCTTTCTTATGTAAGGTATTCACCAGAGCAACAACAATTCTTGAGCCTCCTGAGCCAGCAAGTGGGAGGCCATTCACTGCAAATAAAAGGTCAAAATCATTTTTGTCTGAACTTTCCGTTCCCTGGGTTGCTGTCACGTTACCGGTATATCGCCTATGTTATATTTGCTTTCTTTAATTATCCAAACTTAAGAGGGAAGATGGTAGTACTCAATAATTCATTACTACGGACTTTTAACAGTGTACGCCTCTGGATATACCTTAATACTGACTGACAGAGAGATCAGCCTCAGGGACAAGTCCTGATAATAAGGAGAAATACTGTAATAGTGTATAAAGAGGCGACACGGTTTGGGAATTCAAGTATGGTTGATGTTGCTAGAGAGTATATTGAAAAGAGAGCCTGAATTTTATACTACGGAATCAGGACTTTCGCCCCGGATTCGAACTTTGATAGAAATTTTCGAACATAAAATTTAATATCGTTTAAAATAAAGCCTGTTGCAAACTCGTACTGGAACAGTAGAAATATATCTTTGACTTCAACTTTAAACTCATTTAATCTGACACTGGAGTAACCCAATGCTAATGATCTTTTTAAGAGAAGAGCTCTATTCTGTTTTTCAAGGTTAACTGATTTTCCTTTGAAATAATCCAGCCAGAATTTACCTTCTTTGAAAGCTAACGCAGCTAGTTCTTCCTTGAACAAAAAAGAAGTACTATTGTCGGAATGCTTCCGAATGAAGGTCAATGGCTCATTTATATGGATGCACTGCATTCCCTTAATCAAAACCATAGGGAATATTACAATATCTGGCAGTATCTGTATATTTCTGATCGCTTTAGCATCCAGTGCGCTCCGCTTGACAGCGATGGAACTCATGTTTCCAGATAAATGCCAGAATTTTTTTGAAAAACTAATGAAGCTTTGATGATCCATCCAAGAAAAATCAATGCGTTCAACAGCTTTCTCATTAAGAAGGATGTGATTAGATTCCAAGGCATTATTATGAACATAACCAACTCTTTCATTTGAGAAAAATGGAAGAACAGTTTCAATTTTTGCTGGAAGGAAGCAATCATCATCTTCAAGAAAAAAAAGTAGTTCTGAATGAGATGCGTTAATCCCAAGATATAACTTCTCTCCTACACTTCTATCTTCAGTGTAAATCACATTATCAGCATTAAGGTTCAAGGAAGAAATATCGGTATTTGAAATGATAATAATCTCTAAGTCATTTCTAGACATCCCTGACTGTGTTATAACGGACTGTACAGATTCCCTTAAAAAAGTTGTTCTTCTGTAAACTGTTATGATTATACTAGCAACAGGCATCATGTGCTAAATCTTCAATTAGTTAATAACTTGATCTCCCTGCTTTTACTATCACGATATCTTTTCTGTAAACGCCGGTCAAGATTTGTGCAAAATCACTGGGATAAAATTGCTCCACCCCGTATAACTTTTCGCTCATTCTTTTCACCTCTTCTTTCTGTCAGTAAAGAATTCTTTCCCCTGTCCTTCAGCCTGTATGACTCGCCCTTGATGTTGATGACAGTGCAGTGATGGATTATCCTGTCAAGGTGGATTGTCCCAAGGAATACCTTTGGAGAACCGTATACATTGTAGTGGTATGAACAATCCAACCAGACTCCTGACATCATTGAGCGCTCTGGAACGCTTCACCAACGACGCCCTGAGACTCAAGCATGATCCGGGATACCTGAACGGATTCCATTTCAACCACGAATTATTGAAAGCAGCAGTTGCCAGCACGTATCTGGAAACCGTCGGTGACAGTGCGGATTCAATACATCTGGCAATAGAACATTATCCTGTCAATGATACAGTTAAAGGCATAAGGGATTCCCTGTTTTCCCGCATATCAGCACTGTCCAGGAAATCCATATCTGATAATACATATCCCATTATGATCGCATTCGACTACACCCACGAGGATTTCTATTGTGATCGTGATTCCCTGTGGATACATGGATGGACTGGCGATCATGGTGTTACTGGGAGATTCTCATATCTCACTGCCAGTATTGTGAACAAAGACCTGAGGCTTCCCATGGTGTCAGTACCATCACCAATGGGCAATGACACGCCATCTGAGATCTCAGCAATTCTTGATCTTCTCATATCTCTGTTGGGCCATATAGACCTGTTACTGTTTGATCGGGGATTTTATTCAAAGGAACTGATCATGTCATTGAACCAACGGAAAATGAACTACCTCATATTCGTGCCAAAGAATCCACAGGTGAAGGAAGAGTTCTCATACATGTACCAGAACCAGAAGAAAGTGATACTGCATGAATTCTCCATATACAGTGAAGGCAAAAAGATCAGGGATTCCATCCACCTTGCATTCCTGAAACAGATATTCGGCCACAGGACTGAGGAATACTATGACTGGTGCTTTGCCTCAAACACATCCGACATTGATCTGGATCATATCATTGCGAAATACAGGTTCCGATGGCGCATTGAGGCCATGTTCAGGGTGCAGGATGAGTGCAAAATCAAGACAAAGAGCAAGGATATCCGCGTTCGATACTTTCTATTCGCATACGAACAGCTTGTTGAATCAATCTGGTATCTTTTCTATCATGGGGAGGTGAGTATCAAGAAGTATCTCATGGAACTGAGCGATGCATGCACAACAATGGTCAATAACGTGGAGAGAAAGGAAAGAAACCGCAAACAGTCCTGAATAAAGACTGTTTGAGGAGGGCCATTCTCTTCCTTTCTCCAAATAAGGATAGCCATTGCTGTCTAAAAGATTAACTCGGTTCGGAGATACTGTATAAACCCACAAATTTATTAATGATGAACTAATTTTTCTCTAAATGACCAACTCTGGAACAGATAGGTTAGAAAAATTGTATATTGCCTATCGAGTATACCCAAGATTCAGCAAAAGCGCTTTTACTGAAGGATTTGCTGATAAATTTGATATGTTCAAAAATTGTATAATCAGCTTCATCGTTGCCCTAGGAGGCATTGATTATAAAATTCATTTTATATTGGATAGTTGCCCGCCTGTGTACGCAGAGTTTATAGAAAGCCTAGTTCCCATGGAAAGATTTTCAATTGAACATCTTTCTAATGCGGGAAATAGAAATACTTTCTTGAGGCAAATTGAAGTATTGTTGAATCAAACTTTTTCTGATAATATTTTTTTCGCAGAGGATGATTATTTGTATAAGCAAGACACATTTTTGAAGATAGTGAATTTTCTAAATAGTTCTAATAAAGCAGATTTTGTCACCCCATATGACCATCCGGATTACTATATGAGTATTTCATGTACGAATAGATATTTACACACCTATAAATCTAGAATAGAATTTTATCAAGGTATGCATTATAGAACTGTATCTTCCACTACACTAACATTTCTTACATCTGTCAAAGTTCTCAAAGAAACAAAAAAATATTTCTTTCGATATATGACAAAAAATTTGGGGGATTATCAAATATGGCTAATGTTAACGCATGTTAAGAGAAGGACGGGGTGGATCAAAAGTACAATTAATCTGTATCTTGTAGACGCATTCAAAGTATTGTTTGGAAAGAAATATACATTATATGCCCCTTTACCTGGATTGGCTATACATTTAGCAGAGCCTTGTGCAGGTAAAATGGGCGATATTGAATCTTTCAAACTTCAGCAACAATTTATTGAAAAGTAATAGGGAGTCTCACATTTCATGAAATGTCCGACTGATGTCGAACATTATCTACCAGTTCATAATTTTGGGATATGCCCGAACAGCATATCCCGTTGATTATGGAGATCATAGACAAGATAGTTTCGCCTGATGAAAGGAAGAGAAAGTTCACAGACAGACAGATACTGAAGATTTTCATCCTGCTGCAGATATTCCGTCTATCATACAGGTCATCTGCAATATTCCTCAGGAATCATGGGGAATATATGGAAATGATTGGAATTCGTGAGATACCATCGTTCCAGACACTCTCCAGGAGGGCAGGATCACTTGATATGCACACAATCAACAGGGAAATTGCCTTTCTTTATGCAGTGGAATCAATTGCCGCCATTGATTCATTCATGATCCACACATGCAGGTATTCAACATCGGCAAGGAGAAAGGTGATGTGCTCCCGCTAACATTTTGACAATATCAATGAAATATTATAATTAATGATGTATGGTTATGTTGGCCTTTCTAGAGCTTCTTGGTTCGACATTAATCAAATAGGATCTATTTTCGTATAATATCAATCACAGACCGCACAGGTTTCATATTATCTTATATAATATCAAAGACGCTGATATGGCATGACGATAATGCACGAATTAAACCCTGTGTTTTCCTGTTAAATTTCAATTGATAATAATAATATCAACTGTCCAAAATTAAGTGGGGCAGATCATGTTCAGCGACATGATACCTATGGGTTAAATTTGGGGGAGTTTAGGTTAGTTAAACAAATATATAACTAATACCAAGATATCTCAAAAATAATGCTAAAATTCAACACGTGTATCTTAGGAGGCGGCTGGGCAGGTTTATTAGTTGCCGAGAGAATCGCTGAAACTAACATTAAAGATATTGCACTGATAGAAGCAAACCAGCCTGGTGAATTGGGAGGCCTGCTTCGAACTGAGGAGATTGACGGGTTTACCTTTGACTGTGGAGGACCACATCTATTGTTTAGCAGGGATGAAAGGATATTATCAAAAATTACGGAAATACTGAAGTCAAATTATTCTAAGAGAATTCGCAACAATTATGTTTACTATAGAGATCAATTTATTCCATATCCGTTTGAAAACGGAGTTTATAGGCTTAATCCAGAAGAGAGAGTAAAGATAGTAAAGGGAATTATCGATCGCATGCTTTATATTGCAGGAAACGAAGACTGGAAACCAGCACATTTTCTTGAGTGGATTACAGGTTTTTTTGGAGATTACATGGCGAATGAATATTTAATTCCCTATAATGAAAAGATTTGGAAAAGACCACTAAATAAATTGGCAGCAGACTGGGTTTTTTCTCCGGGTAGATTACCTTTTCCAGAACTTGAGAATATGTTGTTAACAGTTGCTGGCATTCCGAATACAGGATATAAAGAACAGGCGTATTTCTACTATCCAAATACGGGTGGAATTTTTTCATTATTTAATTCTCTATATGAAAAACTATCTTTAAATGGTGTGAAAAGCATAAAAGGCGAAAAAGTTGTTAGAGTCAAAATTAATTCTAATAATACCTTTAGCATAAATAATAAAATTATTACAAAAAAAATCATAAGTACTATCCCGCTGCCGGAGTTGCTACTGTCGTTGGACGACGGGAGCAATTATGAAGGTTTGGCTGGAAAATTCGATTATAACAGTGTTGTCGTTGTTGGTGTAGCCATAAGGGGAAAAACGCCTAACCAAACTACAGTTTATGTTCCCGATCCAAAAATAATTTTTCATCGCTATACGTGGATGAGCTCTCTGGTTCCTCCAAAAGAACAGGATAATAGCAATATCATTGCAGAGGTAACCGTACCAAAAGGTCAGGAAATAGATTTTGAGAATATAGTAAAAAGAGTTATAACTGGATTACTTGATATGGACGTAATAGAAGATGAAAGTTCAGTTTTGTTCACAAGGGCATGGTGCAACAAATATGGATATCCAATCTATTCTTTGAACCACAACGAGGTGAGGCGTGAAGCAATGAAGATACTTGATAATTATGGAATTAAATCTGTTGGCAGATGGGGATCTTGGCATTACTGGAACACTGATATGGTATATAAAGCAGTTGAAGAAATTTATATGTTGAGGTGAAAAATATTGGAATCTTTTCGAATTAATTACTTACTTCCTTTCGCAGGTAGAACTGGTGGAACTCGAGTTTTGCTTAACTTTATGAATGAACTTTCCAAAATGGGACATGAGGTTTCTATGACTACATTACATTATAATAAGTGGTTTCCTCTCTCTTCAGATGTCGAGATTATCTCTAAGAAAACATACATTGATGCTGCATATTTTTGGGAAATGTCAAGAATGCTAAAAAGTAAAAGGATCCTTTTAAATGTCTCCATGTTAAACAAGTTAAACAGCATTATTCAAAAAAATGATATCAATGTTGCGACATTTGCACAGACAGCTTATTTAGCTAGTTGGAGAAGTTTAGAAGGATCCACCCCTTTTTATCATATGCAACATTTTGAAACTATTTTTTTTGAAGACCCTCAGATGAAAAAGTTCATCAGTGATACTTATTTTCTACCTATTTATAAAATTGCGAATTCATCTTGGCTACGTGACAAGCTTTTGGAATTAACTGGACATAATTTCAAAGTAGTAAATCCAGCTATTGAACACGAATACTTTTACCCAAGAATTAAAGAAATGAAAAAGGAACGTGAGACTGTTGATAAAATAAATATTGTTGCCTTGGGAAAGGGTGGGTGGAAAAACGCCGTGGGTATATACAACGCTGTAAAGAATGTTAAAACTAGTGGGTGCAATAAGAACATTGTACTTCATTATTTTGGGCACACCCCACCAAAGTCTATTCCGTTTGACGGAAAATTTACTGTATTTCATAAGGACCTTAGTGATGGCGATTTAGCACTTTTATATTCGGACTCTGATATCCAAATAACATTTTCAACTGCAGAGAGTTTTCCGCTTCCACCACTGGAAGCAATGGCATGTGGCTCTTCAGTGATAACAACACCATACGGTACTGAGGATTATGCTGTAAATGAAGAAAATGCTCTGATCGTAGAGCCAAACAATGTAGATATGCTGACCCAGAAAATAAAAACACTTGTTGACAATGAGGAGCTAAGAAATAAACTTAGGGAGAATGGAATAAAGACGGCCAAAAGATATAACTACAAAGATCAAGCGAAAATTTTGGAATTAGAAATGAAAGTCGCACTAGATGAGAACGCGAAAAAAAATATGAGGTTTAAGATTTTATAGTCTTCTTGTGACTTTACATCCTATTTTTATCCATTTGTTATGTACCAATAGAATAGTATTCTGAAACTGTTTAGAGCCTCTTAGTCTGTTAGGACCCTTACTATTTCTGAATTTAGATTACACTATTTTCCTGATCTATCATTATGGAGTTTTCTCAGGACAAACAGGACTGACATTGAAAAAATAAAAGGAATAATCCAAAAATTTGTACTGTTTCTCACAGTTCTGGACAATTCACGAAAAGAATTATGATACGGTTCCTGCCGTTTCCCCTCCCTTTCGTTCTTTCAAGTTTCTTTCCCTCCTTAATATTCTTGCCCTCTCAATGATGCCGTTCTGTTCAGGTGTGTGTCCTGATGATATTCTGTGTGAGACTGTTCTGCTTAAGCACCATCCTGAACTCCATTGCGATAAATGATGATCCGTTATCCGACTGTGTGACAGGTTCTGCAATCGAATCTTTCCTGAGCTTATCAATGGCAGTCTGTGCTTCCATTGATACTGAATCTGCATCCATTGCTTGCTGAGAGAATTCTATAAATGCCAGGATGAAATCAGGGAAATGTTCCAAAAAAGGTATCCTTAAGTTGACACAAATTTAGGGACGCTATGGAATTAATGGTAAGTGGGTACATTGGTCGGCAATATCAATTCAGGTGGAAGTTTAGGTGACGTTTTATTTAGGATGCCAGAGTTTAATAGTGCACAAGATCTCATCAACTATTTAAGAAATTATAGAGGGTATGACTATTCGAATAGTTTCTCCAACGTTGAATTAATAAAAGGCAAATATATTGCTGAGATGGGTTGTGGACACGGGTATATGTCAATCGCACTTTCTGCAGACGTAGAAAGATTGGATGGATTCGATGTAGATTCAAATGCTATCACAAGAGCGAATTATCTGAAAGAAAAATATTCACTTAGTAATGTTAATTTTTCCGTGTTTGATGGGTATGATACTAATATGCCCGCAGAATCCTACGATGTTGTACTTTCTGCTGACGTATTAGAGCATGTTCCTGACCCAATAAGATACTTAGCCGAATGCTATCGTATTCTGAAAGTAAAGGGAGTTTTAATACTCACTACTCCTAATGGATTGATAGCAAAAAAAGATAAACGGATAATCAAAAGTCACTCACCGTATCACATAACAGAATACTACCCATCAGAATTGGAAGAAATGCTCACTTCCAGCAGTTTTAACATCTTAAAAATCTATAAAAAATTGAATATCGTGACGAATGGATATAGATTGCCATTTATCAAGAAATTTATTTACAAGTCATTTCCTCCAAAATTAATCAGTATAACCTCAAAAATTAAGAGTAATCTTACCAAAAAAACAGAACAATCGCAACCGGATTCTTATGCTAACTACAGGTTGACCGAGTCAACAATAGATAATATAACAGATTTAAACTGTGATGTGATAGTCATCATTGCAATAAAGTGATGCCGTATAACATAGGTTATACAGCATTCAGTGCCAACTCCAATCACCCATTTCATCTGCTGCCTGGAATTGATTTAT
>JAJZJR010000041.1 GCA_021810045.1 Thermoplasmata archaeon | reverse complement strand
CCGTACCAAAGAACATGATGATCCAATCCAGTGGAAGATCTTTGTCAATAGATTTTTTTTCAGATGATGAAGTTCAGAAGATCTTTCATGAGATATCCAACAAGATCAGCACAGACAAAAAGAGAACAGATAAACACAGGAGATATTTTCTCCTGGTAGAATTCTTGTACAGAACAGGAGGTAGAATTGATGAAGTTCTCCTGGTTAAACCTTCTGATGTGAATCTCTCGACAAATTCGATCAGGATGAAGACTCTCAAACAAGGGAAAGATAAGAATGGTGTTCAAAGGGAGAAGTACAGGGTTATTCCGTTACATATAGAATTAAGGGATGCATACATGCAATATCTCCTCGACATGAACATTTCAACAAAATCTGAGGATCCTTTATTTCCAATGTCAAGGCAGGTTGTAGATCTTTATTTCAAAAAGATGCAGGATAAACTCGGCTTTAAGATTCATGCTCACAAGTTCCGGCATACCTTCGCAGTTAAGGCCATAATGGATAACGTTCCATTAAATGTATTGCAGCAATGGTTAGGCCATTCATCTGTTTTCACAACGTCCATATATACTCAAATAACCGGAATGGATACTTCAGAGTTTATGGGAAGGGTGAGATGAAATTGAGTGTTGATGAACGCACATTAGTTGCAGATGTAAAAAGTTATATTGATTCTCTGGAAGGCTTTAGGGCCGAAGTTGAAGAACATTCTGCAAGAACAAAAAGGGCAGACCTCACAATTTATCACGATGACAAATTAATATGCATTGCGGAATTTAAACGACCAACAACATTGGAAGGTGCAACTCCAAGGAATGTTGATGTAGTCGACGATGCATATAATAAGGCAAACCATGCCAAAAATCCTCCAAGGTTTTTCGTGACGTCCAATTTCAATGAAACCATCATTTGGGACAACTATGACACGAGTAAGCCGGTTATGGCAAGAGATGTATATACAATATTTCTTGAAAGAAGAGTAAAAAATGATGATGATTTTAATTTAGATGAGACAAAGGAGGAAATAAAAACAAAGATGCAGGAACTTGCACTTTATATCTATGATCTAATAACAGGTGTAAAGAAAGCCCAATATAAGCCATTGGGAGAGAGCTTCATACTTGGGTTAAATGCACACCTTGAAAGTGCTTCGACCATAATAAAGAAGAATGTTCCAAATAATATTTTGCAGAAGTGGTGGAAAGAACAAAACTATCTACCAAAAGTGATTTTTGACGGTTATGACAGAGAGAGAATAGCAAAGTACAGCCTGTACGTACTTGCAAACAAGATTGTATTTTTTTATGTTCTTAAGAGAATGTTTCCCAAAATCAAAGGAATAAACTACAAAAAGAATAATATCTCAGACCTTAAAAGTGAGTTGGATTCATGCTTTGATAGTGCCAAGGAGGTATCTGGTGACTATGAAACTGTGTTTGAGAATAGCGATGCAGACAAAATTCCCTTTATGAATGAGGAAAATACAAATGTTGTAAGATCATTAATTAGATTTCTGAGCGATTATGATTTTGGAAAACTGTCACAGGGAATTCTTGGTAATATATATGACAGGCTCATCAATCCTGAGGAAAGGCATGCAAATGGGCAATACTATACCCCTATTCCCGTAGTGGATCTGATAAATGCGTTGACTATAAAGAGTAAAAATGCAAGGGTTATGGATCCTGCTTGTGGTTCCGGCACATTTCTGGCAAGAGCCTTCGACCTTAAGTTAAGGCTGTATGGAAATGATGATGCATCAACAAGAGAGACTGTGATGAAAGAAATATTTGGATGTGATATATCTCCCTATCCTGCACATTTGGCAACAGTTGCTCTTGCATCAAAGCTCCTTATTTACAAACCAGATGTTTATCCCAATATACTAAGAAAAGACTTCCTCGAATTGAGAACAAGCAATGTAATACCCAGGCAAAGAAAGTTAGTAGAGAATGAAAATGAAAACGAGGCCAAGACGCTTAGTGGTGAGTCCAAACCTGTCTCATTTAAACCAATGGATGCGTTTGTAGGCAACCTACCATATATAAGACAAGAGGAAATAGAGAACAAGGAAAAAGAAAGAGAGAAGGTGAAGAACTTTCTTAGCGAATATGGATTTACAGGAGCCACTCAAAATGAAGAGGAACATTTTTATATCCCCGACGCAGGCTCAGATTTGCATGTTTATTTTTGGTACTACTTATTGCCGTTTCTCGACGAAGGATCTATGGTGGGTTTCCTTACTTCAGATACTTGGATGAATGTTGAGTATGGGGAAGGATTTAAGAAGTTTCTGAATAAATATTTCAAAATAAAATATATCATAGATTCTTCAGTGGAAAGATGGTTTGAAGATGCACTTGTGAATACAGCCATAACTGTTTTGGAACGGACCAGCAGTGATGAAGCAAGAATGAACAATATGATAAAATTCGTGCGTATCAACAGAAAAATATCTGAGATTGTTAAGGACATCGATGATGCAATCATGATTGTGCAAGCGCTGGATAAAGGTAAGAACGTTAATGGAGTGGAGATAGTGAGATGCGTTAGGCAGGGCGACATAGATTTCAACGATACAATGAAGGGGAAACTCTTCCCTTACCATAGGGGTCCAGATGAATTCTTTGAGATTGTTAACAACGAGAACATGACTCTCCTTGAAACTTTGATGGATGTACAGTTTGGCATAAAGACTGGAGCCAATAGGTTCTTCTATGTAGAGGATGTTACCGACGAATACAGTGATGAGGAGTTGAAGAAGCTCTTTGGCCTTAGCGGTGGCCAGAAAAAAGGAATAAGGGTTATAAAGGACGGACTCGGTGCTGTCCATCTAATGGAGGCAGACTACCTGAAGCCAATATTGAAAGGCCCTAAGGAGTTCACGATTCCTGGAAATCTGGTATTCAGCAATCCTACAAAGAAATACGTTGTCCTAATAGAGGAAACGGAAAGGAGAAATATAAAGAAACACGCCCTTGAATACATTGAATACGGCGAAAAGACACCGATAGGCGAGCCGTATTCAGAGAGATCTACATGCAAAGCACGTAGCCCATGGTGGAAGCTGTCGCCGATAGTACAGCCGGACTTAGCTCTTAGTATGTATTTTTCCTCTAATTTCCTATTCCCAAAAACCACGTACCTATTGGATAATGCTATGAATTTTGGCAAGATGCGCGAACAATTTTCAAAGGATCTTACGACCGTATTTTCATTTCTCAATTCCACGCTCAGTTACCTGTATCCAGATCTATACGGCAGGAACTATGGCGGTGGCGCAGCCGGCTTTAAGGTCTATGAAATGCAGAAGATCCCTGTGCCGGATCCAGAGATAATGAGGCCTTATTATCCGAAGCTCGAAAGCATAATGGAAAGAATGGAGAAAAGAAGGATCGGGTCGGTCTTCGAGGAAGTCTGGGATGGGAAGAAAAAATTCAGCCTTAATGCGGTCCAAAAGGATCGTCTAGAATTAGACCGCACGATATTGGAAGCGCTTGGCTTCGAAAACCCGGAGGAATTCCTCATGTCCTATTATCCTTCGGTTGTCAGGATCGTGAAGGAGAGGCTGGAAAGGGCGAAAAGCGTCAAGATGGTCAATAAGGGAGGTAAGGTATCCCTAACGAAAGTTGCGGATGACATAATCTCACACATCAATGTAAAAGACTTCCCGTACGACTATGTTAGCAGCATAAAGGGGACGACAAAGGTAAGAAAGGGCTCGAAAATTTCTCTGGGAAGCGATTTAGACGGCAGCTATGTATCTGTCGATAACGTACCAGAGTACCGCGGAACACATGACTCACTTGAAATGGCCAAATATGTATATTACTGTATGCTGAGGGGCTTGGAAGAGATACCTGAGCCTGAAGATCCAAAGAAGGTGGTTAAAGAGTTTGAGGGAGATCTCGAAACATGGAGGAAGAGCATAGAAAAGGAAATAAAAAGAATCACGGAGGATGGTAAGTCCACGGAAAGGCTGCTTGTACTCTGTGCTCGGAAGTTGAATTACCCAATGCTTTATTATAAACCATAAACGAAATTTAAGAACTTCAAGACGAGCAGAAGAAAATTATCGATAAGGAATTGCAGTGGAATAAAAGCATAAAGGAAATTATTGACACTTACAGTGTTGGCTTTTCTATTAAGGGAAAGTGCGAGATCTGCGAGAAAATATTAAACGAAAAGAACATAGCCAACATTAGGCCACCAGAGATAAAGCAATAAATTATGTACATAGGGGCAATGGTTGAGTTTTAATTCATATATCTGTTATCAATGACGTTGAGATGCCTCAGAAAGATCCTAAGAAGAAAACTAATTATAAAACCGTGCAGCTCCCTAAGGAAGCAATTGTTATGATGGACAAAATAATTGAAGCACTACCGGAATTTGCATACCGGAGTCATGCTGAACTTGTGATGGACCTCATACGAAGGAAATACGAAGAGATAACCAAATCCTGATAATGACTCCTATCTTCATGTTCATTTTAATTTTGTTACTGCAATAACGATTATGTTATTAGTAACACAACTATAATTTATATTTCTTGTCTTAATTTTTATATAATATTCAATTTTATCTTCGTTTTACTACTTTTTAACTCACTTTTTCATTTTTGTTACTATGGTAACAAAAATTAAATACTACTATGTGATGTATAATTAATGTATAACACAGAAGTAAAACAGACATCGAAAACAGCCCCTGCTCCAAAGGCAGAGAATGATGAGGTGATCGAGACGCCAAGGGATATGGCTCTGAGGCTTGTAAGCAGCCTTTCGGACGCTTTCATAGGCAGAGAGGAAGAGGCGAGACTGGCCGTAATTGCACTGTCAGTGAAAGGGCATGCATGCTTTATCGGAGAGCCGGGAACTGCAAAGTCAGCACTATTCAGGAGGCTCTCAGATGCAGTCTCTGGAAAATACTACTACTATCTCATGTCAAAATATACCATACCTGATGAGATCATAGGGCCAATCGATCCAATCGAGTATAAGAATGGGAAGTTCACAAGGATGGTTGCAGGTAGAATGCCAACTGCCAATATTTCATTCATCGATGAAGTGTTCAAGGCTTCCTCAGAGACTCTTAACACGCTGCTTAACATAATGAATGAGAGATCCTTTGTTGATATCGATGGGAAGATGTTCAATGTGCCCCTGTATTCGATGTTTTCTGCCAGCAATGAACTTCCGGAGAGCGAAGAACTCCAGGCATTCTTTGACAGGATATTGATAAAACACTTTGTCAAGCCTATTGATCCCTCTGGAATCGAGGCAGGAATACTTGCCAATATAAATGGCATAAAACCGATGAAACCCATAACGCTGGGCGATATTGACGTATTAAATGGTGCCATACGCAACCATCTGGTATCAAATGCAGATGGAATCGCAAAAACCATTTCCAGTATGGTTTCCGTGATGAGGCAGCACGGCATATTCATATCAGACAGAACCGCAATGGGCACTAATTATCTTCCAATGCTTGTAGCTGCACATTCATATATCTTCAATTCACCGGTCAAGAAATCAGCCATATCAATGAGCAAATACATCCTTACAAACAACGAAGATGCATTGACAAACTATTCCAAGGCACTTGATTCTCTATATCCTCCTGAGCTCAGGATGGCACAGGAAAAACTTGAGAAAGCATTCGAGCATGCACAGGGCGGGAACCTTGGAGATGCAAAGAATGCAGGAATCGAAGCAATGGCACAGATTCAGGCCGCAGCCGCAAAGGAATCTGTTGTATCCCTTTATGCCGATGAAATCGTGGAACTGACAAACCAGGCTGATCAGTTCGTGAAGAAAATAGAGGGATTGCAAGAGAATCTCGGCCAGTTCAAGAAGGTGTCAAAGATATGATCACTTCCCAGGCAAAGAAGCATGTGTTTTTATCTGATTATTCCAACCTTTCCCTAAGATCAGGCACATACGACATCATGAAGGAATTTGAGAAGAAGAATGTCAATATCGATCACAACATGGCGATTGATTCCCATCTGATGAACATGAAGCACTGGTCCTCCCTTGTTTTCAATCCCAATACAAAGAGCTCCTGGGAATCAGTACTTCGTGGTTATTACGACACCGAGGAATATAAGAGGATGAATTCCAAAGTGCATAACAACCCACTACTGGCCAAGATGGCAACAAAGAATTTTCTTGATGGTATCTTAAAGGGGATCGAAGATAGCAGATCCCAGATGCAGAACAATCAGCAGGGCTCACAGGGAAATAATCAACAGGGAAACAATCCTTCCAACCAGGGCGGTCAGAATCCAATGCAGTCATTCTTCCAGCAGCTTAATCAGATGCCTCAGCAGCAAACCCAGAATATTATTAATGGCATGGTTGCAACACTGGGAAATCAGGCAGGGCAAACAGAGGAAATGGCAGATGCCTTCGCAGGGTTCAGCCATATGGGAGTGCCTCTGGAAAGGTACGATATCGATCAGGTCAGGGAACTTCTTAGTAACCGGATAGCAATCAATATGCTGAAGATCTTTCGAAAAATGGTGTCACTTCCAATGGGAAAGAATCTGACGGCACCTTCTCCAAGAAGGGGCATTCCAATTGGAACCAAAGTTATGAGGTCTTTCAGTGAAATAGTGGACTTACAGCCATCAGAATTCCTGGACGATGATCTCATGTCGTATAAAATTGCAACCAGGACTGCAATGGTTAAACAGCGGTACAGCGGGATAAAGAATGTTGTTGTCTATCTGGACAAGTCCGGAAGCATGGGTGGAACAATGCCATTTGAAGGCGAATACATAGAGAAGGTTGCATTCGCCGGGGGCTGTGCCTTTGCCCTTGCAAAGCAGTTAAGGGCAATGGGCGGGGTCCTCAGGCTTAAACTGTTTGATACGGAAGTGCACAAGGAAATAACCGATAATTTCCAGATTCTAAGGGCTGCAACGTCCATACAGGCTGACGGTGGCACGAATATAACCGGTGTCCTTGAAGATGCATTGCAGTACGCAGATGAACAGGTAATCCTTGTATCGGACGGGATCGACGTGGTGAAGGAAGAAGCTGCAAGGAAAGCCTCTCAAATAGATATGAGGTGTGTGCTGATTCAGGAAAGCAATGGCGTATTGGAAAAATACCTGAAGGTTCAGCATGTCAATAAGCTGGAAGGAAACTTCCTGATGGAGGTGTAATAATGGAAAATACAGAAACGGAAATGAAGGAAAACGAAGTGACTTTAAAAGAACCACAGAAGAAGGGATTAGAGGATGTGAAAAAACAGCTTGAAGAAATGCAGGTGAAATTGGGATCTGGAATTAAGAAAAAGAGCAAGGATCCACTCAATGAATTCTTTATCATTGAACTTACTATGAAGGGAGCCCAAAAGGCCGTAAGGAACATTGATGACAGGGTAATGCAGGCTGTGAGTCTTCTGGACAGGGATCAGCGATCAAGATTTGGGAAAATGAAGGTCCAATTCTACCGGCAGTTGCAAACCTTATCCAGCTTCAAGGTACAGGATAAATATGTCATATCACAGAAGAATATGCCCATCCTTGATTCATTCTTCCGATCACTTGAGAGTGAGTTCGAATTGGCCAGAAAAGAAACCTTTGACTATCTGAAGGCAAACTGGGCCACTATTGTCAAGGATATAAAGGCAAAGTATCCATCCCTGAACATCGATGATAATACTCTTGCCTCGCTGGAACCTGAGGATCTCAAATTTCTTGAAATGGATTACTCCACAAGGACATTAAGCAAGATGCTTTCAGAGATGGGAGACTTAAGAGAGATCTTCTCCCAGGGTGCAGCATCTGATCCTGATATTGCAAAGAGGATTGAGAGCCAGAAGGACGCACTAATGGCACAGCTTAAGAATGAATACGAGGAGAAACTTGCAGGCCTTGAGGAAACCATAAAGAAGCTGACAACAGTTGGAAAGGGTAAACGTTACGCAAAGGCTGTGGATCAGGTCGGAAAGATGCTCGATGATGTGGACAGCATGCAGGAAATAGTGGGTGAAGATGCAGGATTAGCGGACAGGCTTGAGGAAATGAAGTTGAGGCTTTCCTCTATTGGGGATAAAAAATAACTTCAATTTACAATGATTATTTTTCTCTCTGCCTTTTCT
>JAJZJR010000040.1 GCA_021810045.1 Thermoplasmata archaeon | reverse complement strand
GACTTTGGGACATAAGTGTCCTAACCCTTCATGAGCATCATGTTGTGGAGCAGTCCCTTGCAGAATCCCGATGTCTCGATCCTGTCGTTTCGTCTCTGGAATATCATGTGTCCTGTTACTCTCTTGTCGACAGAGAATCCAGCCTCGGAATTGTTCCTCTTGAAGTAGTCCCTCAGGTATTCCATGGGATCCGACATGAACCTGTGGATTATCCCCCTCCATCCCATCTTGCCGCGGATGCGTGAATTCTTCTTAGGGATGATGAATATCCTCGTGTTCTCGCTGAAGTCATCGAGGATGCTCTGCCCTGAATAGTACTTGTCAAGCCTTACGCTGTTCACGGCAATCCCCATCCCCTCGATCATGATGAGGGCCCTGTCATAGGCCTCCCTCTCCGATTTCATGGAGATGGCGTAACCCACATACATTCTCGTGTTGAGATCCATGAGTGCAAAGGAATAGACGAACTGTCCCTTCTTCACGGATTCACCCTTCGCCTGTCTTAGTGATCGGTAGTGCTTCGTTACAGTGAGGGAATATCCTGTGCCGTCACCGACGGCATCGCAGGCCGTGATGTTCTTTGCCTTCAGGGTTTCCATGAACAGGTTGTTCAGTATCATGTTCACAAGGGGATCTGAATACAGTCGTTCCACGGTCTTGTACGATATCTCCTTGTTGATTCCGAACAGTGGCAGGGAATATGCCATTCTCCTGTTGCTCATCCTCGTGATCTCCTTCACGAGGATCACGAAGGCCTGCCGAATTCGTCAACCAGGATGCCTGAGGCATGGTCAATCATCTCCCTCAGGTACCTGGACGTGGAGAGCATCCTGGTCCGGTATGATTTCTCGTACTCCTTCCAGTCCGTGATCACGGGGAGGGAGAACTTCTCCCTGTACTCCTGCATAAGGGCATCTATGCCGTCCCTGAATGTTTCATACTGATCCTGGGTGATCACGAAAGTATAATATATACTCAGTATATATGTCTTTGTGAAGAAGGTCGAGATCAGGGAAGCCAACGAGATCACGGTGAAGAATATTCAGGCATACATGGAGAAGACCGTCACAAGATTTGGATCAGGGGCCAAAGTGGACTGCCCGAAGGAATTCCTTGGAAAGAAAGTATTCCTGATCATAAAGAAAGATGAGGAGTGACGACTTCTGTCCCAAAGTCGAGGTAACCTTAAATTTCTTATTGGCATTTTTCTTACGCTTTCCTCCTTCGGGGAACTCGTATTTTTTTATTTAGGAGGAGTTACATTTTTTTCATACTCATTCTTGGTGTTTATCGTCTTTTACGGGTTAATCCCACTCTTGTCAATAGTAATAGGCATAATGTCTTATCTCGTTCTTGATCATAAGTTCAATAGGACTGATGGTACGAGTTCAAGATAAATTTCTTTCATAACGCCTAATCTTCTTTTTGATTCGGTTATTGGATGCTCTAACTTCAAAAGTGTCAAAGTTAACTTTTAGGATAAAACTTAACGCCCTTTAAATACGCAAGTTCTCATTTTCAAAAGTCAGTATATTAGGGGGGATAGAAAAACCATTAAGTCTTGACATAAACTTAACAGTCACCCAATAATATTACTGGGGGGCTGCTCTCATTATCTATATGTCAAACGCAACTGAATTTGCATCATGTGACGAATTTCATTTGCCATTTACACCCATGTCTGAAGTACAAATATCTGGCTGAGAGATAATTTCCAACAATCCTTGCCACCATGAGGCACTTGACATCTTATCATGAGGGTTATACTATACACTTTATATCATTAGACTATTCCCATTAGGAGCAGTGAGGAGGTTGAAAGATGAACCACCAAGTAATGAATTTTTCACTCAATGGAATGCTTCAACCATACACTACTGGACGAACCGCTTTTAAAACTATTATGTGCCGTGAATCAGACTGCAAACGATGCTTTGCCTCCATACGGAAAAGGTGGGAATTATAAGCTTCTGGAAAAAACATAAGCATGACATATCTAATTCAGAACTTTTCAAAAAAATAGAAGCTCTTCCACCTGAGGAAAGACTCAGGGCAGAAGACAGGTTGCATGTGCTTCTCCATCAGGAAAAGCACACTTTTGCATCCAGGCTTGAACTGTTCCTCATGCTTCTTGGGCCGGGGATCCTAGTAATGGTTGCGGACAATGATGCAGGAGGGGTAATAACATACTCTCAAACAGGATCCATTTTTGGAATAGGATTTTTCATCCCTTTCATGATCCTTATGCTTCCTGTTGCTTATTTCGTGCAGGAAATGACAGTCAGGCTTGGTGCAGTAACACACCGCGGACATGCAGAGATGATATGGAAAAGGTATGGAAGATTCTGGGGGTCATTCTCCCTTGCCGACTTAGTTGTTGCTAACTTCCTGACTTTTATAACTGAATTTATCGGAATAACAGTTGGCATGGCAATCTTTGGAATTCCCGCGTTTATTTCGGCCGTGGTTTTTGTCGCTCTCGTCATTTCCATACAGCTTTTCTTGAGATATTATAGCTGGGAGAGAGTATCCCTCCTAATTGCAGCATTCAACCTTGTTTTCATTCCACTGTTGTTTTTCCTTCCGAATCCGGACTGGTCCCTGGTTTCACGGAGTTTTTTCACTTGGAGAGTAAGCGGCGGAGTAGGTTCCCTATTCATTTATGTTCTGCTGGCAAACCTTGGAACCACCATTGCCCCATGGATGCTTTTCTTTCAGCAGTCATCTGTGGTGGACAAGGGCCTCACAAAGAGTGATATCAGGAGAGGACAGATAGATACACTGATAGGTTCATCAATTATGGTTGCAGTCGCAATCTGTATCATAATCCTAACCGGGATGACAGTATATGGCTCAGACACTGGAGGCACAATCGGAGTTACTGAAATTCTGCGTATTTTCGCTGCAAAGGTTGGAATCCTGCCAATGAAACTCTTTGCGGCCGGGCTTGTGGAAGCCGGTTTCATTGCTGCCATTGCAATATCGGCCAGCACATCCTGGGCGGTTAGCGAAGCTTTTGGTTGGAAGGGGAGCCTAAATCTCCCAGTGCGAGACAGGAAATCATTGAAGTTTTACATCCCCAGTTTTTCTGCCCTTATACTGGCGGCCGGCATAACACTGATACCCGGTGCACCACTGGGGTACCTCAACCTCACTGTGCAGGTCGTAGCAACAATATTCATGCCTGCAGCAATGCTGTTCCTTCTGCTGCTATTGAACGACAGGGAGATCATGGGAGATCACGTAAACAGAAAATGGCAGAATGCTGTGGGATTTGGGATAATAGGTTTCCTTATAGCAATGAATGCCCTCTATGGGCTTTCAGTTGCACTACCCGTTGTTTTTGACCATTTGATTTCTATGTTTTAGGAGTGTGTTTCCGATATGTCAAGAAATAATAAGAGGAAGAAACAATCAGAAGAAACGCTTCCAGATTTTGATTTGTTCATGAACGTGGAAGAGATAGAAAGCCACGACAAAGTGGCTGTCACAAAGGTATCATTCAACAGGGGAACAAAAATTGCATTCTGGTTCATCAGGATTTACATAGCAGTCATGGTGGTACTGGTCATAGTGGGTTTCTCTCGCGTTTGACATTAGCAGTCATAAATCATTAGAAAGATTGTATTACAGTCTTTCTCTCAATTAGCCGATTTATCTCCCGAAAGAGGAACGAATGCCTATTGCTTTGTTCCCACTTTTTTCACTTCGCCCCGGAGTTTTCAGGTGTTTTCCCATCAGTAATTTCCATAGGTATAAAAAAAGAAAATGAATGTACACAGTCAATAATCCGGCACTGTTCGCAACTATTTATAACGACTAATATATGAAGACATTAATGCCTGATCTCATAACTTCAATTCTCCTCCTTCTCGTGGTGGGAATAGGTCTAGGAGAACTATTCAACATCATTGGCCTTCCGGAGGTCGTGGGAGCAATCATTGCAGGTATAATACTTGGGCCTGCGGTTACAGGTATCGTCCTCCCCGCCCCGGAACTCTCTACAATAAGCCTGCTCGCGCTCTTTTTCATCATACTACAGATAGGAATTGAGGCTTCTTCTGATATATTCACAAAGAACATCAGGTATGTAACAAGTTTTGCGGTTTCATCCTTCATTGTACCATTCATCATCATGTCTTTGGGCTCGTTTTACCTGTTCAAACTGCCATATCTGGAAGCCGTAAGTGTTTCGCTTTCTGTGAGTGTCCCCTCCATTTCCATCACCTCTGTGCTTCTGATAAAGTCCGGACTAATCAAGATGGATGATGGTTTGAGACTCCTGGGAGGAGTTGCCATGAGTGATGCGGTTGCCTTCATAATCCTTGTCTCATTCCACCGAGCATTCCTGAACATAGCAATTGATGTTCTGGCATTCGCCCTGTTCATGGTGGGGCTCTACTTCCTGGATATGTTCCTCAAGTCAAAATCAGGGCGCCTGATAAGCATATTCAAGAAGATCAACGGAACCCGGCGAGAAGCAATAGTCTTCGCAATAGTAATAATGATGGGGCTCGCCGTATCTTCACTGTTCGAATACATAGGCATCACCTTCGTCCTGGGAGCTTTCTTTTCCGGGTTGGTCATCCATCAGAACTCAGTGGGAGAGGAAACTTACGGCATATTGAAGAGGACATTCCAGAGGATGAACTCCAGTTTCTTCATCCCTCTTTTTTTCAGCATTTCAGGGCTCGATATGACCATCATCCCTGCATCATCGCTTCCGTATCTTTTTTTTCTGGTGCTGGCAACCGCCTCAATAGGCGGGGTCGCAGCATACCAGTTCTCCAGAAAATATATGAAAAACATCACTCAGAAGGTATCGCTGGGAATATTCGGCGGAAGAGGGGCAGTGGGAATAATCATTGCTTCCCTTGCGCTTTCCAAGGGGTTCATAAACGGTACATACTATTCAATAGCGATATTCGCGACCATAGTTATGGCCATATCGTTCACCTTTGTCTTTGAGCGTTCCCTCCGGAAAATGGTAAAGGCGAATCCAGATTCCTTAGTTGTGAAAGAAATCGTATAAGAGGGAAAATTATTTCCTCATCTGGATACTGTAATTCCGGAATTATGATCACACTATCCACTGGATTGTATGGTACCACTGCTTTCCTGTCCAATGCCGCCCAGTGCCAGCACGACCTCCCTCTCCCTCACAGTGCCTGAGAATACGCCTTTTTCATCAACTATGGAGAGAATAGGAAGCCTGCTCTCCTTGAACGATCGTATGACATCGGTGACATCACTGTCCTTTCCTATGAGCACGGGCTTTTCAAGCCACAGATCCCTGACCTTCATCCTCGTAATTTCACTGCTGGAAAGCAGCAGTGCATCCCTCAGTATGAGCGTACCAACCGGAATTGATCTGGAATCCACCACTGCTGCACCTGGAGAATCCATGGAAACGCATCTGTTTATTGCAGTCTCCACTGTGTCGTCCAGCCGGACAACCACATCAGGCAGTGCATTCCTGATCTTGAGGCTGGTGAGATCCTTCATCTTCTCAGCAACAGAAATCTCGCCCTTAGTCAGCTTTATGCTGTATGGGGTTCTCATCACAATGTCCCTGATGTCTACTATCACGTATCCAATGACTATCCAGAGAAGGAAGAATGTCGAATATGTGAGTAGAGTGGAAAACGCTGAATAGATAAGCTCCACGGATGTTATTAGAACTGCTGTTCCTGCGAGAAAAACTTCCCTGTAATCTATCAGCACGTTGCGAAGGCTCTTTGTTGTCCTTAAAAGAAGCCGTTTCCCCCTGCGCATTCCCACCCTGAGGAGAGATGATCCTGCCATTATGTGGATGAAAAGGCCACCCAGCGAGGCAACAGTGCCGAGTATAACAAACGATTCAGCCAGGGTGACGAAGTTCATCAGCAGGAGTGGGATGATTATTATGACAGATGAGATCGCTATGTTGGAGACGATTGGCTGATCCTTGAGTTTCCTGGCAAATATGCTCGGAAATGTCCTGTCGTAGCCCATCCTGAACATTGTCCTGGAGGCGGCAGCGCCAAAGGAAAGGATTGCAAGAATCCCGTCATTGATCGCTGCGATTGAAACTGCAATCACGATATATCTGCTGTAGCCGGAAAAATGGCCGGACAGTATCGAAAGAATGGGCAGTTTCGATGCGGACAGGATGCTTCCTAGACTTGAATGGATAATGAGGTTGGACATGGCATAGATGAAAAGCGACGCCAGGATACCGCCTGCGAGGATAACAGCCACTGCAGATCTTCCGACCACCTTCTCCGGATTCTTTATTTCGCCTGACAGGGGGGCAATGGCACCGTAACCCGTGGGAATGCCCATGGCAAACAGTATGCCGAGGGCAAGCGAGCCGCCAGAAATGTGGTAAGATATGGGATTCGGAACATATGCTGCACCACCCGTAAGGTAAAAGGACAGAAATACGATGGCCAGGATTATGCCAATTTCTGCAATTCCTGTGTAAATTGCATACTTTGCCGAAGGCTTCACCCCAAAAATGAGGAAGAGGGATGCCGGCAACACTATCAAGAAGAACGTCGGATAAAGAGGAAAATTGAATATTGTCACTACCACATACACTGCCCCCATTACGTATGCCAGGCCGAATAGGATAGAATAGAAGAGGTATATCCATCCGGTGCTGAACCCAACCCTTTCGGAAAGAACCTGGAATGCATATGTGTAGTAACCGCCTGAAGTCTTGAATCTCTTAGAAAGCTGCATCACAACCAGGCCGTTGATGAGGACGAGCAGTGTCCCGATGATCATTATCAACGGTGAAAGTGGGCCTCCATATGACAGGGCAACCGCACCATAGGTGAGAAGGCTGAGGAGCGGTGACATTCCGCCAAAGGAGAGGAAGAAAACGTCCCTGAAGGTCAGGTGTCTTGTCAGTTCTCCTTCAGTAGATTGGTCTGAAGCTATTTCATTCATGACTGCTGACCAATATTGGGAAGTTTATAAAAAATTCATGTGAGGTGCATTGTTAACAGGATTCTCAGACATAAAAGATTACAGGTTCCCCACGAACTCTTCAACTGTGAGGCCTGCCTGTTTTATGATCGGCCTCAAAGTTCCCGGTTTCAGTTCTTTGTGCCGGGGAATGGTAACAGTCCGAACAGGCTTTCCCTCATGACGCATGATTATATGGCTTCCAGTTTGATGAACTATGGAAAAATTGAACTTAGAAGGTACCTATACAACCTGAATGCCGGAAATTACTGGCAATTTTGGCATCTATTGGGACTTCCACTAATATCCAGACAGGTATGGGTTCTCCGTGCTTCATGAGGCCGATTATGTATCCGGCGATGGCGTCTTTGATATTCTCCAGTGCTTCCTCTACCGTATCTCCCGCGGATATGCATCCTGGTAAAGCGGGAACAGTGACGGTGTATCCGCCTTCCTCCTGAGGCTGCATTATGGCTGTATATTTCACAAACATACAATGAAAGATTATGAAGTGACATCCTCCCCGCCCTATGGGACGGGGCTTCCTGCTTCCGGTGCAAAAAAGTATCGACCTGGCCTTAAATCAACAATGAATGATTTGACTCAACTGGACGGAATCCTTGTTTTGAGACTTGACCAGTTTGGGAGATCTCTTCAGAATCTCCTGGAGAATTTTAACATAATAAGATTAAATGGAAAGTTCTTTGAAGCCATTGATCAGGGCTTGAAGATCCCTGAACATAAGGCAATGAATAACTTCATGCTTGCAATTTTGGGAGCAGCTGCTGAGTTTGAAAGGGAACGGATTTCGGAAAGAGTTGGGGATGGAATGGCCAGGGCAAGGAAAGAAAACAAGAAGATTGGAAGGCCTGAAATCCTTACACAGAGGGGAATTGATTCCACAAGGATAGTCCAGTCAAGAGACTCTGGCAAATCTATAGAGGAGATCTCTCAGCTAGTCGGGATAAAGAGATCAACAGTTCACGGGATCCTGAAATCGGTGTCTGAAAAACCTACCCCTCAAAATTAACTGGTTAATCCATATACCCATATCCATGATTCTACTACCCGAAAAGGAAATCTTTTTTGGACACTTGAATTAAACAACAGAAAAACTGTAATATACGGATACGACACTTTTCTAACCATACTTTTGCGAATTGACCTCTGAACCTGCAGTCGTCGGCCTGTATGGATTCCTTAGAATCAAAGACATGCACATGCTGTTACTTAACTCCGGAATCCTCTCCGTTCGTGTGAGGAAGCAATTCAGGGCAATGGATCATCGTATGTGGAACAGACTCCAAGCCCTCAAAGTGCCGATGCGGAACTCACTGAGCAATAGCCTGCAGCCGGGTCAGGAGTTCCTTTTCAACATGCTCCGTGAACAGTATCTCCGGGATGTCCACAAGTAGGAATAACTCCGAAAGCAATATGGTCTCAATGGCTGCTATGGCGAGGTTCTTGATGATCTTGCCTACGCCTGTCACCACATATATCTGACCCTCTTGCCCTGAATCGAAGGTGAAGGTCAGGGCCCTGTCAGCTGCCACCAGATCCCTGAGGATCCCGGGTTTCTGCGATTGGATTATTGCCTTTGATCCCTGCACATTTTTCTGTACCTTCCACTTCTGCTCCTGAAGGTATTGCGAGAACTGGTCCACAACATCGTTCAGGCTCTTGCTGGTCGTGAGGTTGATTTCCTTCTTGAAAAAGCCCATATTTCCATAAGGGCTCACACTATTTTAGCATTAGTAGTCCTGATGTGCAATGAAAGGACTTTACGATTATATGAGCAGAAAGCCCAAGACTTAAGTCGTGGGATGAATGTGAACACATAAATATGTTCGGATAATGAAGTTTCAGGCACGAATACTGCTTCATGAAATATAGGAGTAAGTCGTGCAGAGAAATCCTCAGTAACGGATT
>JAJZJR010000039.1 GCA_021810045.1 Thermoplasmata archaeon | reverse complement strand
ACAAGAGAGTAACAGGACACATGATATTCCAGAGACGAAACGACAGGATCGAGACATCGGGATTCTGCAAGGGACTGCTCCACAACATGATGCTCATGAAGGGTTAGGACACTTATGTCCCAAAGTCAAATTTTGTATGTATTACCTTCTATTTTTCTATTCGTGAACTTATAAGGAATTTGATTATTGCGGAGACTAGAAAATACTGCTCCTGCAAATTTATAAATGTTTAAATATTGATTTGTAATATAGTAATATGTGTATTGAAATTTATTCACTCACAGCTTATATTCAAACTCCTGGGTTCGTCCAGGCAATTGAAGGAAAGCAAACCGTCCAGGATTCTATCCGAGAAAACGCAATTAACCAAACCAGAAACTTTATTGGCCTTTTTGTTGAGAGTGGTTAAAATGTGTTATATTTTGACTAAAATTATAGGATTTGATAGCTATACCATAACAGTTTATCTCCAACTCATGGCACATAATTTAAGTATCATCTTGGACGGTGTTGACCTTGCCTAAATCATTTTTAATTATAATTGATGAGTTAAACCATAAGAGGAAAAACCCTTTATTATTTAGAATAAACATATAATGTTTGTCTTATGCACGGCACAAAAGTTAATTTTATCTATCCGTCACATTTTAACACGGGAACTTGTTGAGAAGAATAATAGCTATTTTGTTGTTTACAAGTGCACTGCGGTTAGGAATTTATCCACTTTAAAATTCTCTGGTGGACGTCAGGAAGCTGATTTTCCATATTAAGCAGTGTGGCCACTACAGAAAATATATCAACATAATCTCCAAACATCTCAACCCCAATATTGAGCATTTCCGTATTTGAGTTTATCCTTTGTCCGATGAAAGCACAGACAACACCTTCAGTAAAGTCATGGATGTTGTAAACCTGCATCCAAATGTTACCCTCATAGAGCGTGTAGGAGGAGAAGGAATCAGTAGCGCCATAAGGTATGCACTTCCGTACTGTCATGGGGATTTCATTGCAATAATGGATGCTGACCTCCAGCACTCGCCTGAAGTTTTAACAGGAATGTTCAAGATAATACAGGGTGGAGAAACTGACCTTATTGTTGGAACTATAGAGAGAAATTCACTTTCTGCCCTCGGCATTATTAGAAAATTCATCTCATCGGGTGCAACTTGGTTGGCCCACCTTATGCTTCCTGAAACTCGGGAAATAACGGACCCAATGTCCGGATTTTTCATGTTCAGAGAGGGTGTTGTGGGAAAAGAACACATAGGCTCCAACACATTCAAGGTACTTCTAGAAGTACTTGTGAATGCGCAACCCAAAAGGATTTCAGAGTATCCCTTTACATTTGGAAAGAGAAATGGTGGATTCAGCAAGTTTGGCTTTAAGGAGATGCGTCATTACATCGATCTTCTTCTCATACTCTCTGATTACAGGGTGTTCAAATTTATAACCGTAGGGCTAACAGGCGTTCTGGTAAATGAAATTGCCCTCTATGTTCTACATGGCCTCACCGGCATATTGGCATTGTCTTCAGTTCTTTCAGTAGAGGCGTCAATCCTCACCAACTTCGCATTGAATAATACATGGACATTCAGTAAAATGAAAAGTACCTCCTTGATCAAGAGGTTGTTTAGTTACAATGCGGTAGCCCTAGGTGGGTTGATAGTAAACACTGTTGTACTCTTGACTCTTGCGTTTTATGGCATTCCTTACCTTATTGCGAATCTTTTAGGCATTACTCTTGGTTTTACGGTTAATTACTTTGCTAGCGAGAGTTTTGTTTGGAAAGGCACTCAAATCAAGGGAGTTATGGGAACAAAAGAGTGAGTGCAAGAAAAGTAGAGAGGGTCCAATTTCCTTATTTTTTACCATTTTTTGACTATATTCTCTTCTATGCAGCCATAAAATTGAAAGAGCTATTCCAATAAGTTAAAACCGAGTGGGTAGCCTTGCGAAAATTGATCATGACTGAAGTGACATTGCATATAGTCCCTATTGCCACCGCACTCATTTCTAAGAAATTACACTTCCCATTGCAAATCAGCTTGTCACAATTTATTCCCATTAACCTTGCAGTATTTTTATTGTGTCTTGACTGCAGAAGTTCAATTTCAAACTTCCACAATAACTTCCTCTGTCTTTGAATCTTCCGGGATTGGATCACCATCTTCCTCAATTTCATCAAGACATTTTTTCAGTTCTTTATTCGTATTTTCCAATGCCTGTTCTTTCGTTCTTCCGTATTTACCGCATCCTGGAAGAGTTGGTATCTCTATTGTGAAACCGCTATTTAACCTGGGTACAATGAAACTCCTGAATTCTTTTCCATTCCAGTTGATGATAGTTTCTTCCATTGATGAATCAGGAAGCACTTCTACTCCAGGGTCCTTTATCCCTTCTGTGAATAATTGAATTGCCTCTTTGGCCATTTCTATAGCATGTTCTCTATTTTCACCTTGAGTCTGGCACCCGATTAAAGCAGGAATTGCCACATAATACCCACCCTCTAGCTGGGGGACTAAAAAAATTCTGTATTTCATATATCATGAAAATAACCATTTAGCTTAATTTTCTGTTCTTCTGAAAAGAAAGAAGGTCTCATAGATTTCCTCACTTACTCCTTGTTTCGGATCTGCTTTCAATTCCCAATTGGAAATATCAGAAGTTCTAATGAATTGAATATTTCCCGTCCCGTAGGACATTTTGCCTATTTCATTTTCACTGCTTAAAACAATGTGTCCGTTTTTAATCTCGTTATCAATGCCAATCATCTTATCGCAAAAGAAGTAAATTAAGCAGTCTAAAACTCATCCTACATCAATAAATCATGTATATATTCAGAAAAGAAATAACAAAGTGGTTTGAGTAGGGAAGGTTAAAACATGGCTGAAATTGATGAAAACCGAAAAGGATTTACAGCAAAGGGAAAATACATATGGTCGTTAACAGCCATAGTTATCGTGATAACATTGGCTTTAACTATATACCTTTTTCAACCCTATATAGGGCAGTATCCAGACAGCTATTTGCGTATCTATACGATAATAAGCGCAGTATTTCTTCTCCTTCTTGCCCCCATTTTGTATTTCTTTCTCTTCAAGTCGTTTCTCAATAAGTATGTTGTTGCATATTTTGTAATATTGATAATACCTATGGGATACCTATTCGATATAGACGCTTTGTTTTTTATTCCCTGGGTACTTGAGCTAGTCTTTACAACCATCACTATAAAAAAGGTAACAGTATCTGGCAATCCCAAGAACGACCACCACTGTTAGTTTCTTAACAGTTCTTTTTGTTGCTGTGCCCCTTTGTTCCCATATTTTACAACATTTTACCCTATACATGGATTCTAAAATCAAAATAAAAGAATATTTCAGATTTCAATAACTAAATCAAAAAGAAATAATGTGGAAATAGTTTGGAAAGAAAATTTATGCGGTCAGCTGGTCCTTTTCAAGCTTTAGAAGTTCAGCCCACCTTTCATCGGTGTGGGACTGGATTTCCTCGATTTCCTCATCTGTGAGATGGGTGAACCTGTTCTGCTGTTCCAGGTATGCCCTGACACCGAGAGGCTTCGAGGGCTTGTTCAGCTTGAATGTTCCATTGATGTATTCAAAGAGCGGGAACATGTGCGTCTGGACAGCCAGCCTTGATATTTCCACAGTCTTTTCCGGTGAAAAATACCAGCCCGTGGGGCATGGTGAAAGTATCTGGAAGAACTTCGGTCCCTGGATCTTCCTGGCATTCTGGATTTTCCTGACCAGGTCCTCCGGATAGGCCACGGTGGCGGTTGCAACATAAGGGACTTTCTGTGCCATCATGAGATCCGCGATCATCTTCTTGTTCTGCCTCTTGAAGTGCCTGTACTTTCCCACAGGCGTTGTTGTGGTTGCCGCCCCATATGGTGTGCTTCCTGACCTCTGCACTCCTGTGTTCATGTATCCTTCGTTGTCATACATTATGTAGAAGACATTGTGTCCCCTTTCCATGGCACCGCTCAGGGACTGCAGCCCGATGTCTGAGGTTCCACCGTCTCCGGCGAATCCCACAACGTTGTAGTCTTCCTTTCCCTGTTCATCCAGTGCTTCCCTGAGACCTGATATTGATGCCCCTGTTGCGGCAAAGGGAGTGTATACCATGGGAACGTCAAGTGTCCTGTTCGGCATTGCCCCGGGTATCACAGCCCAGCATGAGGCTGGTACCGATACCACAGTATCCTTTCCCAGGGCCTTGAGCACGAACCTCATGGACATGGTTGCCCCGCATCCATGGCACGCTGTGTTTCCCGGTTCCATGAATTCTTCCTTTGGAATGGAAAAAGGCATCTTACTCACCTCCCCTGACATTTATCCAGTAACTTCCAGGTTCCCTGTTCTTCATGATGCTCATCATCTCCTCAAAATCCTCTATTTTTACATCTCTTCCGCCCAGGCCTGCAACGAAGCCGTAGAGCGGTGTGTCGCGTTTCCCGTAAAGTGAGCCAGCAACCTCCAGGTAAGTGTTCCCTTTCTCCCCGAATGCAAGCGACCTGTCTATGACACCGACGCCTTTCAGGCCCTTTACGGCTTTCCTTATCTCTTCACCGGGGAACGGCCTGAAGAACCTTATTCTCAGGAGGCCAACCTTGAGCCCTTTCTCCCTCATCTTCTGCACAACATACTTTCCTGTTGACGCCAGGCTGCCTGATGCAATCAGGGCATATTCAGCGTCATCCATGAGATATTCCTCAACAAGTCCGGAATAATCCCTTCCCGTGGCTTCCGCGAACTCTTCAGTTACTTTCCTGATGACTTTCCTTGATTTCTCCATGGAGTCATGCATGTCTTTCTTGAGTTCCATGAATGGCCCGTCAGGAGGCGAATATGAGCCGTATCCCATTGGCCTGTCCGTGTCTATCCTGAAACTGAGGTCCAGTTCAGGGAGGAAATCATCCACAACTTTCTGTTCAGGGATGTTCACCGGTTCTGTTGTGTGGGAAAGGACAAAGGCATCCTCCATGCTCATTAGGGGCAGGAGTATGTCGCTGTTCTCTGCTATCTTGTAGCCCATGATTATTGTATCGAGTGCTTCCTGGTTGGATTCACAGTAAACCTGCATCCATCCGGTGTCTTTCTGGCTCATTGTGTCGGACTGGTCGGACCAGATATTCCATGGCGGACCGATTGCCCTGTTCACCACGCTCATCACAACGGGTAGCCTCTGCCCTGCCACCCAGTGAAGCATCTCGTGCATGTAGAGGAGTCCATGGGAGCTTGTTGCAGTGTATGACCTGATACCTGTGAGTTCACTTGCCATTACTGATGCCATGGCACTGTGCTCGCTTTCAACCTCTACATACCTTGAATTGAGTTCCCGATCTGCCACCATCTGTGCCAGCTTCTCCACAATGGTTGTCTGCGGGGTGATTGGATATGCGGAGATGAACCGTACCCTTGAAAGCTTGACGCCCACTGCGACGGCCTCGTTTCCCGTCATGATGGTGTTGTATTTCTGGACAGTCCTGTTCATGTTACTCCACCTCCTCCTTTATGAGTTCTATGCAATTTTCAGGGCACTCATTTGCACATACGCCGCATCCCTTGCAGTAATCGTAGTCGATAACGGGAGCCTCCAGTTTGGCTATCCTGTCATTTGGTGCAGGGAAGTTTCCATCCGTGGAATATGCAATGGAATCATCCGGGCAGAACTTCCAGCATATCATGCACCTTATGCATGCATCGTAATCGATCACCGGCTTCTGGGTTCTCCATGTATCTGTCTTGTTGGCTCTTGAACTTACATCAGTTACTGGTACCATAACCATGTTTATCACCCCATCCTCACTGACTGGAATGCCTGCTCAACTGCCATGGCATTCTCGGAAGGTTTCCTTGGCGAACTCTCCTTAGTTGCATTGACAACTGTTTCCAGTGAGACCAGGCCTGTAGCCTTTGCAAAGGCACCGAGCATTGCTGTGTTTACAATGGGGTTTGCCCTGCTTCCCAGGCCCAGGGATACAGCAATGGATGTGGCATCCACCGTCATGGTCTTCCTGTTGAGGTTGAATTCCTCTGGGTCCTTTCCTGTATTTATTATGAACATGCCATCATCCCTGACTCCGGAAGTGACATCTCCGGTTTTCAGCACGTATGGATCCAGTATTACCACAATATCGGGATTGTAAATCTGGGTCTTTATGAAAATCGGGCCATCATCAATCCTGGTGAATGCAGTAACAGGAGCTCCCCTTCTCTCTGTCCCGAAGAATGGAAATGAAATCACGTACTTGCCTTCTTCAAAAGCAGCCAGTGCAAGTATCTTGGAAGCAGTTACTGCTCCCTGGCCACCCCTTCCATGGAACCTTATCTCTATCATAATTACACGTTTGAGAACCTGTAAATCCTATTTATAAATAGTTCATAACAGCTTGAGAATTCAGGCTAATAATTGAACTGTTTATCCATTGGTATTCGTTATTATATACAACACCTAGATACAAATTCCTGAAAAGAAAAATTAATTAAGATCCATGCTACGGGTGGGAATTACAGGTATGGAACATGATGGATAGTCATTGGAGCAGCATAATAAGGGCTTCATGGTGTTGTTATGCCTGCTGTTCGGTACTTTCACATGTTTTATACCAAAATACAGGTTTAACCGTTGATAATGATTTCGGAATCCAGGAAGAGAGGATTGGGCCAGTATTTCACCAGGGAGAGGACATGGCTCAAGGACAACGTACGTGAATTCATTCTCTCTTCCGGGTGCAGTATAGCATATGATCCCTTTGCCGGTTCTGGAGACCTTCTGGATGCGGCTGAGGAACTGGGTTTTACTGAAGGGATTGCCATGGATATTGACGGAGAGCTTGGATGGAAATCCAATGACAGCCTGCTGGAAATACCCCATATTGAAGATGCCATAATCATCACAAATCCGCCCTATCTTTCCAATTACAGCGCAAGGAGAAGGAATATTCTTGACAGGGTGGAAAAATACTTTGGTCTCACAGCATATGATGACCTGTACCTTCTTGCACTTACAAGGATGCTGCAGGCCCAGGATTACGTGGTGGCAATCATCCCTGAGACATTCATGAATTCCCCTTTTCCCAAGGACAGGCTTTATTCCGTGAATATACTGGAGGAGAATCCTTTCAGGGAAACTGAAACACCTGTATGTGTTGCATGTTTTGACGGGAATCCCAAGTCTCCACAAGATGTAAAGGTGTACAAGAACGGCCATTTCAGGACCACTCTTGGGGAACTTGAGGAAAAAAGGCTGAAGCCTGGGCATGATGTGAAGATAAGGTTTAATTCCCTGAATGGGGAAATAGGACTACGTGCAGTGGACACAACTGATCCCGGGAGAAGAATCCGGTTCATGAGAAGGGAAGAGCTGGATTACCCCCTGGAAACAATAAAGCCGAGTTCACGGATCATAACCACCATAGAGATTGACCTGGAACCCGGTGAGATAGATGAATTCATTGCCCGGTGCAACAGGATACTGGAGAAATTCAGGGAAGACACAGATGATATCCTGCTGTCTCCCTTCAAGGGGAACATGAAGAATGGTGTACGCCGCAGGAGGCTGGATTATGAGACATGCAGGGCAATCATGGAGTCTGCTCTATGCAACATCAGGAAATAATCCCTGGAAATGAAAAGGAATCAGATATCGCGAACTCCGTTGTTTCCTATATGAACTTCAGTGCTTTTTTCAGGAAGATCTGGTGAGTCTGTTAGAGTAATGTTGAATTTTCCTTCCTTCCCTCTGCTCATAAAAACACTGTAAGCCGCAGTATGGGAGACTGTGTCCACTCTTACTGAAGCAGGTGTGAGGTTTATTCAATTTAATATTCTCCTGTTTGGATGCCTGCCGGTAAGTTTAACGTAACTTGTATTTTCCAGCTTTCAAGAGAACAATCATGCCTGAAGCATGCATAATCTTCAACCCGGCTTCAATGTCTCGAGACTTCAAACCCGGTAATTTGCCTAATATTTGTGTCTTTGAAAGAGCTGTTTCTTCTAAAGCCCCTATTAGGTTCTTGATTAACATTTTTTCAGTTGAAATTTTTTCAAGCTTCTTTCTGAAAGGGACCGTGACACCATATTTTGTTTCCAGGCCAATGCATTGTTCGTTAAGGAATGATTCCCATATAGCACCTGTGGGATCATTTTGTGATTGGTTTTTGCACTCTTCAAAAATGAGATCGTAATTTAATCAGGATTTTGCCATTAAAAACACATCTTCTAAATCCTTGTCTCTTGAAGTCATACCTTTCATAAGGAATATGTCCTCTTTGGATAACCTGAAAACCTTTAGTTTCGTGCCATTGTACATCGCTATCGCCCGGTTCAGCATCCTATATCGCTGACGAACACAACAGGGTTGTGGAAAAGACAATCAATGACTTCAGGAAGGATGTGGAGAATGAAGAGCTGAAAACCCATTACAGCCAGCAGGTTGAGTCGGCTGCAAACTATCAGGCAGGAATAGCATCCAACATGTTCCTAGGCGTTGGGACGACACTGCTGATGCAGCACATGCAGAGAAGTTCACAGATGTCGGAATACCTCATCAATGTGATATCGCAGATCATGGCAAGCATCACAGTTTTTACTACGTGATTGTTTGGAGGCAGGAATTTAAGTAAATAGAATGTTAGTTTATAGTTCATCAAAAAGCTTCGCAGACATTTATAATGCGTCAATATCTGATATATTATTTATCTGAGAAAGATTTATAATTTGACATACTATTTACATTTACTGTCAATATATAGTAAATATTTACCATTTCTCTCGCGCAAGAATACTGTGAGAAACAGTCTCTGGAACTATCTAAGGGTCAATAAATATGATGGCGATCATTATTAGCATACTTTTGATAATAAGGGAATCTCTTCCCCCGCTATGGATTGCTATTACTATCGCTTATGCATTTGCATTCTATAGGTTTAACAGGGGAAGAGGGAGCTTAATCTTTATAACAGCAATAATGGTCATCGAAGTAGTTACAAGTATACTCGTACTGGGATTGATCGGGATTGTTTTTGACATTCTGCTGATCATCCCGCCATATGTTCACCTTTTGTACAGGATGAGAAGAAAACAGGTTAACCTGGGTAGCTGGTGACATCCTCCCCGCCCTATTGGACGGGGCTTCCTGCTTCGCCGATCAGGGATGCCCTTGCGGGTAGTGCACCGATCTCCACAGGCGTAACTTCGGGAGTGCCCCTCCCTACTTTTTTCATTCCTTTGTTGTGGATGTTGATTGCGGCATTGAGGTCCCTGTCAATCTCATATCCGCAGGAATCACAGAGGAATGTCCTTTCTGACAGTTCCAGTGATTCCTTCCTATATCCACACCTTGAGCATGTGCGTGATGTGTTTCCCGGATCCACTGATACCACAAGCTTACCGGCACTTTCAGCCTTGTAGGTTGTGTATTGTATCAGGGTGTTCCATGAAGCATCCGCAATGCTCTTCGCCAGATGGTGATTCTTCACCATGCTTCTTATATTCAGGTCTTCGAAGACAATGAGATCATTGTTCCTCACTATCTCATTTGAGAGCTTGTGTGCAAAGTCATCTCTCTGGTTTTTCACTTTCTCATAAGCTCTGGCGACTCTAACCCGATATTTTCTCCGGTTCCTTGAACCCCTAACCTTGCGCGAAAGGTTCCTCTGTGCCTTCCTG
>JAJZJR010000038.1 GCA_021810045.1 Thermoplasmata archaeon | reverse complement strand
CAACGTTGCAGAGCATCATTTTTCCATGCGATCCGAGCTGCTGAAGAAGAGATTCAAGACAGATGAGGGACTGCTCAAAACATCATACTGGTACCACAGGCTATCAACGGAGAGTTGACAGTCTCGATTGGAAAAGTTCATTTTCCAGGTTCTGACAGTGCACCGATCACTGCAAGGCTCCACTTTATGATCATGTTGAGTGAGTCGTCATCCACTTCCAAGCCTCCGTAAAGAATCTGGTTTCTCACATTCATGAGAAGATCAACCTTTGTGTGCACTCCAGACTCAATGTCTATGTTCTTTTCCAGGAGATATTTCCTGAGTTCCGGGTAAGTCTGCTGGAAGCCCTTTGCTGAAACGTCCTCTTCAGGTTTGACCAATCCGTACTCTGCTCTTCTCCTGTTGACTGTGATCTCCATGGCGGAAAGGTAAACCACCGCTATGGCCCAGTTACCGTTGAAGCGTCCTCCGGATGAGGAAATAAGATCATGAATGAGTGTAAGGCTTGAGCCAAAGCTCCTGTTCAGCTGCTTTTCGACTATTGGTGTATAGTAATCCATGGTTTCTGTGAGACTGCTGCAGGTTTCCATTATCCCCATTTCAACTTCATATGGGAACTCGAAGAACTTTGGATCAACATCTTCCTTTGCAAGTTCCTCAACCTTGAGAACCAGGCGACCAATGGTTTCATCAAGTTTTGGTTTACCTGGCTGGGCTGATTCGGTAATCTGCTCGAAATCGGGAAAGTATCCCAGAAGATCCTGAAGTTTTCTCAATGAGGTCAGAAGATTGAATAACTCGCCCCTGAGGTTGGACCATGGCGATCCATGGTTGTCAACGATCTTCTTTACTGCAACAGTGGAGTTCCTGATCTCTTTCATGAGCGATAGCAGGCGTTCCTCAATTTCCTCTTTCTCAAATATTGCCAAAGTCAGTCATCCCCTATTATAATCGGCCTGTGTGTTACATATCCTGTTAGGATATACCTTTTACCTGTTATTCTCAAAGTACATTTTGACATTTTTAGGAAGATATTCTTTGTGTGCAGATTCGTCTGGAAAACTAGTACTTCACTGAGAGTTCTCTATCGAGGGCCTGTTCAAGTATTTTCCCGTAGGAGGAAAAAGTATCTTCGTCCAGTATTTCTGCAAGTACTCCAGGATCCTTGCATTGTGAATTGATACCATTGCCGACAACACAGTTGAATTAGGTGGGCAGTATTCGATTTCTGTAAATAATTCTTCAACCCCGCAGAATCTCATCGGAATACAATGTATTTATGAACCAGGCAGAATTTGGCCATTGATATCCCTTGATGGAAGTTGAGATAGAATTCAGGGAACCAGTGGACTGGATAAAGGAGCTTGTTGAAACACATTCTGCAAGCATAAGGATCAGAGATATCAGAATGAGCGGTGAGGGGGTAAAGGATCTTTTTGAAATTTTCATGCCATCAGGAAAAATAGAGGGATTTTCTTCCGAATTGCTTGCAAAAAACAGAGTTGACAGAGACAGCGTCACAGTTACAGATGATAGTCATGCGACAGCCATTGTAAATGCCCATGAGTGTGCGGTATGCAAAGCAATACTGAACTGGGATCTCTTCCTTACTGAAGCTTATACAAACGATTCAGGTGACATAGTCATGAAACTGCTGGTACCGGATGAAAGCACAGTATCAGGATTCCTGGATCGCCTCAGCATGGACGGGGTGAAGTTCGATCTTCTCAGGAAGAGGGCACTGTCAAAGAGAAGTGACATAACCGCCAGGCAGGAATTTGTTGTTAAGACTGCACTGGAACTTGGATTTTTCGACTATCCCAAAAAGGTTAACCTGGAAGGTCTGTCCAAAAGGCTCAACGTCTCCTATGTGACACTTGCTGAGATACTGAGGAGAGCAGAGAAGAAAATCATCTCCTCATACTTCAAGAAAAAAGGAGAATAAAAAGTTCCAGGCTTTAACATTCAGTAATTATCCTCAAATGACTGGTTTTCAACTTTTGTTGCCTTTTTGGGGATTGCCACAAGGACAAGATTCATGAGGTGCAGTATTACTGAAATTATGATCATGACAAGGCCTAAAAGAGCAACAGGTTTGCCTGCAGTCATGGGCAGTGCTTTTGAAAAACCTATGAAGAAGGCAATTATTCCTGCATTGAGGAGATAGAATTCCTTGGTTACAGTCCTGTTCATCAGGGCACCATTTCTTGAAAGCCCTGAAGAAAACATGTAGGATAAGCCGAATATGATCATGGAAACGAATCCGAAGAGCCACAGAACGAATATTGCATCTCTTTCAAGGTTCAACACACCAAGCATGTTTAACAGGAAGAACACCAGCCCTGCCAGGAGATACACGAAACTGGTTGCAATGAACCTGATTACCAGTGTTGTGTCAACACCAATAGCCCTCCTGCTTGCATATGGGTGTCCGGAATGATTTCCTGGATTCTCTGAAGAATGATACATCACTGAAACCTTCCACTTTCCAGTTTATGGACCACTTCAACGTGGTCTTTCCCGTCCGGAATTGGTGAGACAATGTGTAAACCTTCCATGTCTGTTGTTGCTCTGATACCTCTCTTCTCACCGCCAGGAATTATGACAACACTTCCCGGATTCAAAGGTACTTCCCTGTCACCAAATATGCCTGTGCCTGTTCCCTTATACACTGAAAATATGAGATCGGTACCAGGGGAATGAACAGGAATAAACTGCCCGGCCTTTATGTATGTAAGAATGACTTTGTAGCCGTTTCCTGAGTATATGCCCACAGGGTTGAACTGTTTTTCAGAAAAGTTTCTTTCATTTTCAAAGCTTGTGATCCTTATTCCATTTGTTTCATCTGCATTCTTGAGTCTCCTGAAGAAACCAGAATGAGTTCCGTCCGGGTTGGCATGGGAATGATATGCATTTATGTCAACAGGAAGACCTTCGTGTGTCATGTGCTGAAGCAGATGTTCAGGCTCATGCGGAGCTATGACCTCTAGTACCTCTCCAGGTTCCAGTGACAGAAATTCCTCAAATATTCTCTGATGTCTTGTTTGAGGTGGAAGACTGGCTGCATCTATTACCTTAACATTTTCTTTTTGTGTTTCCATAACACCAACATTACTGGTTGAGAATGAACAAAATCCCTGTATTTTTAGGGAGCAGTCATGCATTGACCACTCCATGCACAGGGTGTCCTGTGGACATTATTCTTCTAAGGTTGTAAACAAATGCGATGATTGCAAGGAGTATGACGTACCCGGAGGCATAAGAAACAGCACTGGATACCCATGATACATTCAGGGAGAGATCCCCGAAAATTCTCATTACGTTTGCAACCGTTATGACAATAATCGGCAGATAAGTTACATTTTCCTGGACAGCCTTCTTCTTCAGTGTGAGGGGGAATATTACAGGACTGTGGGCTACAATGAAGGTACCTATGAAACCCAGTGCAATGGAATGTGCAGCAGGGTCCAGAAAACCGTGGCCACGGATAACCTGCAGTATGAACAGCAGGAGACCCAGAAAGAGCCACAGGTATGAGATAATGATGCCTTTTTGCATGAATGACTGCAGGTGGCTTTTCTTTTTCAGGTGCCTGAATGTTGGATCATAGTAAATGGAAACAAGAATCAGAGCAATGAGGATGGTGATGGATATCAGCATAAGAATCCCGGGGAGGGTACCAATGTTGATCTCTACAGACATAAACGCCACAATAACAAGAATCCAGGAGAGAATGGATTGCACCCTTATGAGGGAGGTTTTCATCCCCCTCACATAACCAAGTTCCATCCTTTCAGCCAGAACATAGAGGACTGGAAATAGGAGGGTCATGTATGCTAGCTCGGTACTTTCTGTTATGAAGAGGTTAAGGTTGGCGGTTGCTGCCAGCGCCATGGCAAGAATTGCAGCACCTGATACCTGTTTGATATATGCAAGTCCAGGGTTCCTCCGGCTTGTCATGTAATAAAGAAAGAGTATGGATGCTCCTGTTACAAGGAGAAGCCCAAGATCCTGTATCAATACCATTCCCACCAATATCCCTGCTGATGAAATGAACACGCCAGGGAACAGTAATGAGACAATCAGGCGCGATATCCTGGCTTTTCCCAATATACTGAACTTCTCCATTAGCTCAAGTTTCTCAGTGATAAGCAGGCCGCCAATAACTCCAAAAACCATCAGGTCTGGATGAAAAATAATGTAACCAGCAATCTGATTGTTCAGGGAAAAACCATTGTTCTCTGCCAGTGCAGAAATGCCTATTATCAGGCCAAGAGCCAGCGAAATGACTGAACATCCAATTCCGAAGTAAACTACAGGTGGCGGACCAGATCGTTTTTCTGCCATGATATTGGCTTGAGTAATACTTGTTGACGTAAAACTACCATTCTGATTTTAGCATAAGTGTCCTCCCTAAAAATTTAGGTTGCCTTTTGAATCCTAAGGGAAGCCTGGAAAAAAGTCATTTCCGACAGAGGGATTTCATTGCATCCTGCATTTCCAGTCCCTGGGTCGTGCAGGGACTTTTTCCAGCATTCCGCTTTCAAGAGACTCATAACTGTCGTATATGAAAGATTCTTCGTAGGAATTGTGCTCTATGAGTAATCCAAGAAGATCTGAAAACAATCCTCTTATGCGTTGATCATTATCATCCTTCTCAATTTTCACAAGGATTCTGAAAATCTCTCCATGTTCCTTCTCCAGATACTCCACTTCATCCTCTAGTTCCTTTGGAAGCATAGGAAAAAGCAGAGTTTCCTCCAGATAGATGTGGTTTTTCAACATGGTGACAATATTGGAAATAATATCCATGTCTGGTTTTCCAACTGACGATACGATACTGGATATGAGGTCATCTGTTTTCTGATGATCGTACATCATGTGATACCGTACATCCATTTCCAAATCATCCTTCCAGCAAATATCAGATTATAGATAGACTCATATGATGCTGAAAAAATAGTTTATGGTGGGAGAACGATAAGCTGTCCCAGCATTGATCCAGGAGAATCCATTGGAAGATTTCCACACTGGCACATACATCCCCAGCTGTAATCACCGACCGTGTTGAAATATGTGTATGCCACTTCTGTGGAATTGGGGTATATGGGTATATTCAGGCCAGTATTGGTTGAGAAGGTATGAGATATCTGCGCTGCAGGTATTTCTTTTATGTAACTTCCATTCAGAACAGCGTCATTCTGGTTGACCTGGTGAGACACACCATTTGCAGCCAGGACGGATTCGCCTACAACCCCGCTAACATTATCAGCTGAGGGAACAAAGGGCTGGCTTATGCCATTGTCATGGTTGATTATGGTGATCTTTACTTCCTTTCCGAATGGTACCTGGATTACACTTGAGGATTCAAGGGCACCATTCTCCATGACATAAAAAGAATACATGCCGCTGGAGTTATTGTTGTCCATTGACTGTTTTTCAATGACCAGGTTCAGCTGGTAATACCCGGAAGAGGAATGTTGGCTGCTTTCAGCAAAGCCAAGTGTTATGCTGGATACAAAAACCACAAGTATGATAACCACTATCAAAACCGATTGAAACTTTTTGTTCATTCATGTCGCCAATAAAATATAATTCATTTTTATTAATTAATTTTCCTAAAGTCAATGTCTTGTGAAACGGTTCAAACAGCTACTCACTAATACTTTCTATCAATAAATATATTTATTTTATTTTGCAAAATTCCCACATATTAGTGCTTATTGGGAAATAATGGGAGTAAGTTCCTATAGAACTTAAGCGGGAACCAATTTCTCCATGGTTCTGAGATATTTTGCCGGTATTGGGGTTTCAAGTTCCCAAACTATACTCATGGGGTTGGTGCCTTCATGCTTCACGTATTTCACTGAGCCAAGGAATGTATATGGCGAACCGTTTCCTGCAATTGTTTTCTTGAAATCCCGCACGAACAACAGTATCCTGTTGCCGGTGCCTTCGTGATTTATGTACCTGACTCCGGTGTTCGAGCTCTCGGAAGTGGTGCTCTGGCTTTGCCAGTGAAACAATCTGTCACTTATTGCATAATCTTCGTACATGGTTGAGGGTGTAAAGTCCTTTTCCGATTTGTTGAGTGTAACGAACAACAAATCTATCTCCTTTTCTGGAAGATACTTCACCCCTTCTCTGACATCTCCAGGTGTTTTGAAATCCATTGCCAGCAGGATCTGATCCTTTGTATAGTTGGAATAAAGATTCAACGGGCATTCAAATCCCAGATCCACGGGTTTTTCTACAAAATCAATTCTGGTCAGGTTGTATTCCAATAAGGCAATGATTTCGTCAAAGACGGGTTCACATCTTCTGACTCTCATGAAGCTTTCTCTGAAATCTCTGAATCCCGAAGTTGACAGGGTCTTTCCCCAGATTGTATAATGGAGCATTTCCATCATTCTAATTTCTTTTTCAGAAAGGGATGTAAAATCATAATGATCTAAGTCCTTCATGATATCCAGAATTTGCAAGATCATGCTGTGTGAATCCATACCTGACAGGCGTTTTAGTGCATTCAGGAAGATCTTCTCATACTCTTCACTAAAATCTTTGACGACTCCTGCATCTGCGCACAGTCTGGAAAAAGAATTTTTTGAATAGATGTCCAGAGGTTCCAAGTGATAATACGAGAGAAAATTCTCCAGTGTTAGTTTGAGGGAAGTGTCATTTTCAAAACTGGCTATTCTTTCCTTTAACCCTGATCTTACACTGAATGATCTCTTTATGTTTTCAAGTATGTAGTCCTGGGCTTTTCTTTCAAATTCAATAAAACAACCTCGAGGAAGATTGACGAAACCTTCCTCAACCTGTTTCTGAATGCTCACATGTCTTTTTGAAACTAAAGCTGCAAACTTTTCCTCAAAGTTGTATTTCTTGTTGGCCTGTCCCACAAAATCCAGGACGGTGAGGCATTCTTTACCATCAGAAAGACGAAGGCCTCTTCCCAGTTGCTGCAAGAACACTGTGAGGCTCTGTGTTGGTCTCAGGAACAGCAGTGTATTTATCTCCGGTATGTCCACGCCTTCATTGTACAAATCCACTGTAAAGATGAACTTGATTTTTCCTTGTGTTAGAAGGTTCTTGGTGGTGTCACGCTCTTCCCTGGAATTATCGCCAGTAAGATATGCTGCAGGTATGTCCATCCTGTTGAAGAAATCAGACATGAATTGGGCATGCTTCACTGAGACACAGAACCCGATTCCCTTAATGGATTCCATATCTGAAAGGTACTCGTTCAATTTCTCAATTATCAGAAGAGCTCTTTCGTTCGCCGTATTTGCATTCTCCGCATATAGATCGGTCAATGCATTGGTATCGTATCCACCCTGTTTCCAGGCTACTTGTGACAGGTCTACAGAATCAGTGATCCCAAAATACTCGAAAGGTGAAAGCAATTTCCTGTTGATGGCTTCTGGGAGTCTTATTTCTGCAGATATACGGTAATCAAAGTAACTGGAGATATCAATACCATCCATTCTTTCCGGGGTGGCTGTAAGTGCAAGCAATATCTTTGGATGGTAGTGTGAAAGCACATCACTGTATGAGGGTGCTGATGCGTGGTGGAACTCGTCCATTATTATGAAATCGTAATAATCCTGGGAAGTCTTTTCGAATAGTTTCTGGGAATTGAACGATTGAATGGATACGAAGAGATGATCAAAGGAATCAGGTTTATCTTCCCCGTGCATACAGGTGCCAAAATTGTAATTCCTTAAGACAGCCCTGAATGTTTTGAGACTTTGATCAAGGATGTCTTTTCTATGGGCAATGAAAAGGAGACGGTTGGTTTTTCCTTTGTTGAGGTCGCAAAATCTCTTATAGTCAAAAGCTGAAATAACGGTTTTGCCGGTTCCGGTGGCTGCAACAACAAGATTCCTGTTTTTACCAAGGAATTCTCTTTCGGCCCGAAGTTTATCAAGGATTTCCTGTTGGAATGGGTATGGCTTGATATCAAAGAAGAAATCTGCGTTGGTACTATCTCCACGGCTTCGTTCTGTTTTAATTGCCTCTGCCAACTGCTTGTGTTTTTCCTCTCCATAAAGTTCAAATTCCGTAGAATTCCAATAACTCTCAAAGGTGGCCTCAATTTTACTTATGGTTCCGGGGAGGTCTTTTTTTGTGAGTTTCACATTCCACTCAAGCCCACTGGAAATGGCAGCATCCGATAGATTGGATGAGCCTACATATGCAGTTGAAAAGCCTGTTTCCCTGTAAAAAATGTAGGCCTTGGCATGAAGCCTTGTACGCTTTGTATCATAGGAAATCTTGATAGAGGTATTCTCCAGCTGACTTAGTCTGAAAACCGCTTTTGGATCAGTTGCACCCATATAGGACGTGGTAATGATCCTCAATTTCCCTCCTCTTTCAGTGAACTCTTTCAGAGGGCCAATTAAATGCCTGATTCCACTAAATTTTATGAAAGACACTAAAATATCAATTCTGTCGGAAGACAGGATCTCCTTCTTCAGTTCGTCAACCATCTTTGGTTCATCTTCTGAGGCAGTGAAGAGAGAAGATCGTGATATGGACGTCATTGGCCTTGGCAAAGGTTCAGGTTCTGCGTTTCCTGAATTTGTTAAGTTAATTATTGAGAGCAATTTTTCCAATGGCTCGTCAATACGGTAATCCTGAAGATGGTGGTTGGGTGATTCATTTGATACAAGTTTGACAATCTTATTCACCAGTCCTATTTGAGTATCGATGCCAATTTTTTCCTCTTTCATGGTGTAGAGAACTTTCTCTAGAATTTCCCCCACATATTGTGAGAGGATCTGGGGGATTTCATCCTTTTGGATTTTGGTTGTGTCTACTCTGTTAAAAGAAAGAAGATCACGTCTTAATAACTCGTTAATAAGTTGTTCATATATTCCAGGTTTCAGCATTTCTTATTATTGAGTACAGACGAATAATTTGTAATTTAATTTTTGCATTTTTCAGGCCTCATTGGAGTATTGCAAGTATTTATATCAACTGAATCATTTTATGAAAATATATAATATGTCAACTTCTATAAAGCAATGAAATCTTATGCCTCCAAAATATGTAAAAACCGTATCAGATGTCATAAATTTCTATTACTCATGGCTTGTTATTGCCCGGGCAGCCAATAAGATGACTGAATGGGGCTTTATCACATATCAGTACAACAGACTAAAGAAAGGTCAAATTAAATGGGCTGATTTTGACGGAGAGATTAGGATGCAGATGAGGAGCAAGAATGAATGTGTTTATTGTGGGGCTCCGGCAGAGGCTTGGGATCACGTTGTTCCCAGAAATCTGGGAGGTCCATTGGGTCCACACAATATGGTAAAATCCTGCAAACACTGCAACTCTTCAAAAGGAGACAAGGACCTTGTAGACTGGTGGATTAACAGCCTCGGGAAGGAAGAAAGTGAACTTCCTAGAATCCCCATTGGCATATACCTCAAACTCAGTCATGGGTGGCACAAGATCAATTTCTCGTTGGAAAAGATTGCCAGGGACCTTAATGATCTAAAACCTTTCATGCCTGTCAGATTGCAATAAAATCTCCAAAGAAAATAAGTTGACAGAATGCAGGCATTATTCTAATTTAGAAATGAAGAAACAAGACGGCCTCGATCAGATAGCATCATCAAAAACCAATAATGGGTGCGGGGACCAAATAATAATGTTTGAGTGTAAACCACAACCAAACTGTGTTGCATAACTACCCATATGCCCTTGTGTTTTCCCTCATGATATTGTAATAGAGCACCTTCAGGCCGACTTCCTGGATCATGTAATCCGTTCTTTTCGCCCTTATGATCTCGCCCATGAC